>BTWA01000035.1:0-31032 GCA_045863295.1 Candidatus Hydrogenedentota bacterium | reverse complement strand
CATCTGCTGGAGCCGCCGCCGCATCTGCTGGAGCCGCCGCCGCATCTGCTGGAGCCGCCGCCGCATCTGCTGGAGCAGGTGCCGCATCTGCTGGAGCAGGTGCCGCAGGAATGGTTAATTCGACCGGCGCCGCAGGATTTGGCAACGTCAGCATTGGGGTCGCTGAAGCGGGCGTCTCGATCGAAATCTGCGTTGATTCCGCACCAGTTCCTTCCACCGGAATCGGAACAGCGGTTTCACTCGCCGGCGTCTCGGTTGTGCTAGGAGCCGCCGCTTCAGATGGCAGCAAAGGCTTGCTCGCAGTCAGGATCTCATTGACATCCAGCGAGTCCGCCGCGAACAACTGCGCTTGACCTTCCACAAGAACGCTGAACTTGCCGTCTTGTTCCGGGCCAATTTGAAGTACATGCATTTGGCCGTCCGACTTCAGAATCGTAACGGTCGCGACAGCAGGGGCGGGCAATGCTGCCTCGCCAAACCGAATATCGCTGACCTGAAAAGAAGCCAACGAGGCAATCCAGCCGTCCACGGCGTCGTTGTTTGCGCCGCCGCCGTTAATGCTCCAACCCGCGTCGGTTCGTGCCGCCGTAAATGCGTCTTCCGTCCGATCGACACGTACCGACTGGATGTCGTCTTCCATCACATCGAACAACTTGCGCTCGTACAAATCCTTTCGTGGCACAAAGAGCTTGTCAAAATCCGACTTGCCAATGATGAGCGGCATCGCCGCACCTGGGAACCGGGCATATCGCCCCTCAACACCCTTGGCCTCGTCGCCGATCTCCAGCCGGTGCTCGCCACTCGCGTCCTGCACAGTGACGACATGCGATGGAGCATCCAGCCCCTTGCCATCAAATGAATCCGCATAGTCTACAGGCTTCAAGGCGCCCGCGGCCTGACCAATCGAGGACAGTGTCGCCGTCTGCGCGTTCAGCGGAGCAACCGGCTGAACAACGGACCACGACTCGCCGGCCTTGGTCACTTCATATCCGCCGTCCGGCGACGTAGTCACAACGCGATTGACGCTCGCCGTGTCGGTGCCAAGCCCCGGGAGATCGTAGAAATCCGTGCCTTTCGGAAAGAACCGATCAAACGTGAACCGGGACATCTTGTAAACGGCCTCGTCGGAAGCCAGCTTGACGTAGGCGTCTTCCGCGGGGTTCGGGCGACCGCCCTCAATGACGACCGGCTGCTCCTGACCGTCGATGTTCAACGTAAGCACGAACGCCGGCGGTTCCAGGCCCCATTCCGCTTTCTTGCCCGGATCGACTACATCCGTCGCTTGAGACGTGCCGCTCACCGCGGACAACAAATTCTCGATGCCGGCCTGCTTGAATGCCGTTTGAATAGACCCCTGGCTTTGCACCCACTCATACTCAGGTTTCGCATCCGCGGGCGGCGTCGCGGGAGCCGTCTCGCCTTCGGCGGGTGGCGTCTCGGCCTTTGGTTTTTCCTTACGCTCAAAGGCCAGTGTCCGGTCCGGCGTCTGAATCGTTATACCAGACACCTTCTCACGCTCGACCTTCGCGAACTGTTTATTGATCCACGTGGACGCCTGCGGTTCGGTGTCCGCTTCTTCACCGACGATGCCTGCATCCGATCGCAGGTTCTTGTCCACCACATAAACGTCTTTACCGCCGCTCTGACGCATGAACACTTGATTGAAGGCCGGTGCCTTGCCCACCAACAAGGTCGCGACGGGCTCAGCTGCATCTTTCTTGTACACGGTCACATGAAACGACTTGGCCTCTTCCAGATTATAAGCGGACAGTTCGCTGTCGCTGGTCACCGTCGCACGGGTTTCGCCTTTTAACGCCGCGATGGATTCCATGAATCCTTCCACCTTGGTCGTATCCGCCGGCGCGTTGAAATGACTCGGTAACCGCCATACATTGGGATCCGCCGCGTCACGCTCAATGACGAGTTTGACATCCGACTTGCCGCCGTTGGCCAGTTCAACTTTCACGATATCGGACTTCGTCAAGCCTTCAGGTACCAGCGTACTCAGTTTGACCTGGTCCACGATGGAAGGCGGCTCATTGCCGCGTTGCTTCAACACGATTAATCCAACCAGTGCGACCAAAATGACCGCCAATACCGCTATGCTTTTCCCGTTCATCTATCCTCTCCGCTTACCGGCGTAACCGCCGCTAAGTAGCCTCAACCTAGTTGGACACTTTTGACGCATACGACATCGTATAGGCGTTGCGGGCCTGACGACGCGCAACCGCTACCACAATGCCTACTATCGCCAGCAGAAGGCTGACGGCCGCATAGTTCACCACTTGCCACGTGCGGCGCTGCGTGTCCGTGGGCCGGTCGATTGATCGATCCAACGGTTTCTTCCCGCGCACGTTCACAATGTCGTTCCCCAGTGTCAAGGCGTCCACGCTGTTCAAGAACAGATCCGCGTTACCCTGCTGAATGAAGTTGTCCCGAAACGTTTGCGCACAGCCCATCAGAATCAGCTTGCCCGGTTTCGGTGTCAATGCGGGGGCCGGCCCCTCCTCCTCGGGCGAGGGAGGCATTGGCGGCATGCCCGGCTGTTGCGGCGTTTCCGGCCAGGCAGGACGCGGCCCGTCTTTGTACACATCCGGGAACGTACCCGATACCAACGCCACCAGCGGATACTGCTGGCCACTCGCCGGCTCATCAAACGTGGATTGGGAAATCGGGCCCGCGGCATCGGCCGTCCACGCCCGTTCGCTGGTCCAGATCAAGGGCTTGTACGCAAGATTGTACTTCTTCAGCTCGTCTTCCTTGACTGATAGGGCCGTGCCCCACAGGTAGAAAATGGAGGACAAGCGGCTCGTGATGGCTTCATCTTTCGCCATCGATCCGGTGTTCACCAGAATCTGTATAGGCAGGTTGATCCGCTGCGAGCCGCCAAACAACTGATCCATCTGGGATCCAATCGTCAACGACACGTGATTCACATCCATCAATATCTTCTCGTCAACGCCGAGCCCATATTTGGTTAGCCAATCGTTGACCATCGGCGTCTGATCGTTCTTGACCAGATTGATGCCGCTTCGCGTGGCCTGGTACTGCCACTCATAATGCTGCACAGCCAGCACGACGTTCTTGCCGGAGGCCAACGCGCGGTTCAATTCCCACTTCTGACGCTCATTCAGCGAACGCGGATTCACCACTACCAGCGTGTCGAATTCCGCCGGAAGCGGCTCTTCTTTCGTCAGCGCCACGCGCTCCACCGTATACTTTTCCGCTTCCAGCAAACGCTGCAGCAAACTATACGGATCTTGCTCCTGCGGTACATCCTGGCCCATTTGCATCAACATCTGCCGCAATTGCGGATCGATATTGTAAGTCTCCTTTGGGGCAACCAACACAATCTTCGGCGCCGTCTCGCGAGAGATTTTGTACACCGTGTTAATGACCCGGTATTCCAATTCAGGGATGGAGTTCGGCTCCACCTGAGGAATGATCTCTTCTTTCTTGTCCTTGTACCCGATGCCGATGCTTGAATAAATCAAGCTCTGCGAAAACTGATCGTCCGCCAATACTTGAACCGAGAACGGCGTCACGCCTTTGTCGAGCATGCGTTCTTCTATTGCCTTTTTCTCATCCGGCTCTTCTGCCTTTTCCGTGTCACCGGGTTGTGCCAGATCCGTGCCCACGATGTTGGCTGCTTCGAGGTACACCGCGCTGTATTGGAGCTTGCCACCCGAAGCCATACGAAGTTCATCCAGCTTATCCGTGATGTCCTGCTCCAATTGCTTCAACTCGGTCGGCATCTTGCTCGCCGGTGTAATGTACAGTTTCACCTGCACCGGCGCGTCGAGCCCATCGAGAATGTTCTTGGTCGCCGGCGAAACGGTGAACACTTTGTCCTCCGTCAGATCAAACCGGCCGAGGCTCTGATCGCTGGCCAGCCAATTAAACGCAAGGCCAATGGCAAAACAAAGCGCTACCGCGGTTGCAAACAGCGTCTTGCCGCCAGGCCGGTTGCGTCCATCGATGAACATGATGTTCAAGCCCAGCAGAATCGCGGTCCACGCCACAAAGAACACCACGTCGCCTACTTCCACCACGCCGCGAGTAAAGGTCGTATACCGGTTCAATACGCCCAGAAGCTCCGAAAGGGTCGATCCCAGGCCCGGCACATACCCGTCGATTAATCCCGCTATGAAATTCGTGCCCACGAGAAACAGCAGAAAGCAACCCAAAAGCGTCAACACGAAAGCGACGATTTGGTCCTTGCAGAATCCCGAACAGAATATCCCCAACGAAAGAAAGAAACTGCCCAACAGCAGAGTCCCGAAGTAACCAGTTAGAAGCGCCCCGTTGTCCGGATTGCCCAGCACCACAAGCATCAACGGCACGGTGAAGGTCGCCGCAAGCGTGATCGCAAAAAAGAGTAACGTCGCGAAAAACTTGCCCAACACAAGTTGACTGGCTTTCATGGGAAATGTAAGCAACATCTCCCAGGTGTTCTCTTTGCGCTCTTCGGCCCATACGCGCATCGTGACCGCTGGCACAAATATGCACAGAATCACCGGCAGGTTGCCGAAGAACTGCCGCATGTCCGCCACCGGAAACACAAAGAACGATGTCATGTACAGGCCGACCGAGATCAGAAGGAACACGATGATGAAAATGTATCCGACCGGCGAAGTGAAATACTGGCCCAAATCGCGCCGGACAATCGTCAGGATGTTTCTCATGATGCAAGACTCCCCCGAGCTTCACCGGTCTTCTCGGTCAACTTCAAAAACGTCTCTTCCAGCGTCAACGGCCGCTCTGTAAGTTCGCGCAATTCCCAGTTCCGGGCTTTCGCCAGCGCGCCCAACTCACGCCACAGTTCCGTCCCCATCTTGGCATGCAGGAGGAAGGAAACGAATCCGCCCTTTTCGGAGAGGAACTCCGCGCGCTGCGCTCCGCTGATGCCCGAAAGGAGCCGCTGAATTTCGGCCTTGTCGCCTCGTACACTGATACGCGTGCGTTCATGCTGGTTGGCTTGCTCTCGAAGTTGTTCAATCGTGCCCGTGCCGGCAATGCGACCGTTGCTGATAATGATGATGCGATCCGCCGTCGCCTCAACTTCCTGCAAAATGTGGGTCGAGAGCATTACGGTTTTGCCTTCGGCCAACCCCTTGATCAACTGCCGAATCTCAACTATCTGGTGCGGGTCAAGACCCGAAGTCGGCTCGTCCAGAATAATGATGTCCGGATCGTGAATTAGCGCTTGCGCCAGCGCCGTGCGCTGCTTGAACCCCTTGGACAATTCGCGAATAACCTTGCGGAACATCGGTTTCAGGCCGCATTCTTCCACCACGATGTCCATGCGTTCGCGTAACCGCGCACCCGAGAGCCCCCGGGCCTGCGCCACAAACTTCAGGTACCCCCGCACTTCCATGTCCATATACAGTGGAAGCATTTCCGGTAGGTAACCGATTGATTTGCGCGCTTTCAACGGCTCCTTCAGCACGTCCACGTCGTTGACCACGGCCTTGCCCCGGGTAGGATGCAGGTAAGTGGTCAGTATCTTCATGGTGGTGGATTTGCCCGCACCGTTCGGGCCCAGCAACCCCACCACTTCGCCCTGCTTGACCTCGAACGAAACATCGTTCAATGCCACCACAGGGCCGTAATGCATCGTGAGGTTTTCCGCTCTAATCATCGGTCTGTTCCCCTCTGCGATTGACACCCAAGTGTTGATCCGAAAACCATTTATACATCCTTCCCCTTACTTCGAAAACGAAGACCGGACGCAATCGTACCGCTCGAGAAAGAGTTCGTTGAGTCCGCCGGATGTTGCTTGGATTCTGCCCGGTCCAATTCAGGCATGCTCCATCCCACTGCAGCGAAAGCAAGAGACATGCCGCAAGTTTGTCTCGGGCAGCGATCCCCAAGTTTAGCAACCTACGCCCTTGTTGTTCAAGAGGTTGCCAAGCAAAATGCAAGGCGCGTTACTCCCCGGTTCAGGCAGTACCCTGTGACCCATTTGAGGTAAGCATCGCTATTTTGAAGCAAGGAACAATACGGGGTGCCCCGGAGTTTTCTCCGAAGTGATGCCCCCTTTTTACCCCAGTGGGTTCAGGAACGCCAATTTCTTGACACTTAGTTGAAAATCGATATAAGCTTCGCAGCGAGATTGGGCCGATAGCTCCATGCGAGCACGGACCCAATCAGGGACCTTACCCATTCCAGTTGCGCCGAGCGACGTAGCTCGCTCGCCACACCCGTCCAGCCCGGACTGACGAAGATACAATGCGTCCCGCCCGGAGCGGGCAAAAGGAATGGACCGTGGATTAGTTCGTGGGTTTTCTGAAGCGACACGCCAGTTCATTTACGTACGTGATGGCGGTGCTGGACAGCACCTGCATCGCGGCCTCGTGCATTCTTGCCGCCTATCTGACGTTGCCCGCCGACGGTAGCGTCGGCTTGTTCGAACAATTCGTCTCCTACCGATTCTATCTCGCCGTGTACATCTTGGTCTGGTGCATGTCGGCACTGGACCAGCGCCTTTTCAGTTCTCAGCGGGGCATCGGTCTGCTACACCAGATAGGCCACATTGCCCGTGCCGCCGTAATAGCCTTGGCCATTACCGGTCTGGTCACATTCTTTATCGGCCGAAGGGAATTCACCGCTGCCGACCGCCAATTCCTCCTTTATTTCGGCATAGGCAATGTGCTCCTGCTTATCGCTTTTCGCGTTGGGTTGCGAATGGCCCTGTACGCCATCCGGCGGCGCGGCTACAATTTCCGCCAGATTCTTATTGTCGGCGCCAACCCGCGCTCGCGCCATTTGGTGGAAGTGATCCAGCGCCACGGCGGATACGGATATCAATTTGTCGGAATTCTCGAAGACGAACCTCGACGGCTCAAAGATATGGAAGGCCTCAATTTGGCCCTGTTGGGCTCCACGTCGGAGTTGGAAAACATCCTGTCCAACCAGGTCGTCGACGAAGTGTTTATCGGACTTCCCGTGCGGCGGTTCTACCAGGAAATACTGAGCATGGCCCATTTATGCGAGGGGGTGGGGGTACCCGTGCGCATGATCGCGGACCTCTTTCCTGTGCGCGTTGCAACCAGCCGGGTCAGACAGATGGAAGATATTCCCATACTGTCTCTTTCGACCATCCCCGAAGCGTCGATGCAATTAATGATCAAACGAGCGGTCGATCTGGTGGTGTCCAGTGTATTTCTCGTGCTCGTGGCGTCGTGGCTGTTTCCGGTTTTAGCTATACTCCTGAAGCTGGATTCCAAAGGCCCCGTGTTCTTTTATCAAGAACGCGTCGGACTGAATCAGCGCAGATTCAAGATGATCAAGTTCCGATCCATGGTGATTAATGCGGAGGAATTGAAGGAATCACTGGCCGCCCTGAACGAAGCGGATGGACCGGTCTTCAAAATGAAGCGCGACCCGCGGATGACCCGCATGGGGCGTTGGATGCGCAAATTCAGCATGGACGAATTACCCCAGTTCTGGAACGTCTTCGTGGGTGACATGAGCCTCGTCGGTCCACGCCCTCCAGTGCCGAAGGAAGTCGCGAAATACACATGGGATCAACGCCGTCGCTTGAGCGTGCGGCCCGGCCTGACCGGACTGCAGCAAGTAAGCGGCCGCAGCGACCTCAATTTTGAAGAGTGGGTCGAACTCGATCTGGCCTACATCGACAATTGGAATATCCTGGAAGACTTTCGCATCATCTTTCGGACGTTCCAGGTAGTCTTGCTCGCCAAAGGCGCGGCCTGACCGACCCGCCTCCACACCGCCGTTATACGGCCCCGCTCTTGGCATCTTGACCGGTCGTCCATGTACTATGGCCCATCGCAAGCATCCACGGAGTGCCTCTATCCATGCGCCCTTTTCTAATCTGCCTTGCGTTAGGCGGGCTCGCCCAAGCACAACAGATCGAACCGGTCCTGCCGGAAAATACGTTGGACACCTTTCAGATTGACGACAGTCTGCGCATTGAATTGATCGCCTGCGAACCGGCTGTGGTGGATCCAGTCGCCTTGGCGTTCGACCATCAGGGCCGGCTGTTTGTTGTTGAAGACAACGGATACCCGACCCAAACCGATCCGCCATTGGGGCGCGTCGTCCTGCTTACGGACGCCGACGCGGATGGACAATTCGAAACGCGCACCGTCTTTGCGGAAGGATTCGACTTCCCCAATGGACTCATGCCCTGGCGGGATGGATGGCTCGTCACTTGCGCGCCTGACCTCATCTACCTTAAGGACACCGACGGAGACAATCGAGCGGACGTGCGCGACGTAGTTCTCACCGGGTTTGCCCTCGGCGGTTCGACCCAATTGCGCGTAAGCCACCCCACGCTCGGTCTGGACAACTGGATTTATCTGACCAACGGATTAAGCGGCGGCAAAGTGACCTCCCGTCAGTTTCCGGATCAAGCCGTGGTCGAGATGGGGGGGGCTGACCTTCGCTATAACCCGTTCAACGGCTCCATGGAAAGCGTCGCAGGCCAGGCGCAGTTTGGACAGACCTTTGATGACCACGGAAACCGGTTCGTGTGCAGCAATCGAAAACACATTCAACACTCGGTTATGGATCCCCGGTGGCTCGCGCGCAACCCCCTGTTGGGACCGATGAATACCGTGGCCGACATTCCGGAACACGGCGAGGCCGCGCGAATCTATCCGATAAGCGACAATGTGACCACGGCCTATTCGCACATCGGCACGTTCACGGCGGCCTGCGGCATTTGCGTGTACCGGGGCGATGCGTTGCCGGCCGAATACAAAGGCAATTCGTTTACCTGCGATCCCACCGGCAATCTGGTTCACCGCGATGTCCTGACCCCGGACGGACCAACTTTTGTCGCCCGGCGGGCGCAAGATAAAAAGGAATTCCTCGCCAGCAAGGACAATTGGTTCCGGCCGGTCTTCACGGCCAACGGACCCGACGGCGCGTTGTACATCTGCGACATGTATCGCTTCACCATCGAGCATCCGACCTACCTGCCCAAGGAAGCCGCCGCCAAAATCGACTTTTTCGTCGGCAACGACCGTGGCCGAATCTACCGGATTTCCGCCAAGACCGCCCCGGTTGCGGCAAAGGCATTGGCCAATCAGGCAAACGGCGATCGGACAACGGCAGGACTTGCCGCCGCACTGGCGTCGCAAAACAGCTGGAAACGCGAAACGGCCCACCGGCTTCTTCTCGAATCCAATGACCCGTCGAAAACCGATGTTGTCCGGGCATTGGCGCTTGAAGCCACAATGCCGCTGGCACGATTGCATGCCCTGCGACTGCTCCAGGGTTTTGGTGCGATCAGTGAAGACGACATCCTTGTTGCATTGAACGACACCGATCCGCGCGTGCGGGACCATGCGGTGCAGATCGCGACCGAAACGGATCGGATATCCGGCGCCGTGGTCGAAAGCATCCGGAAACTGGCAAATGACGACGACGCGGCGGTCCGCTTTCGGTGTGCCATCGCGCTGGGAAGAGTGAATGACGCGGAGGATGCGCAACGGCTCGCGTCCATTGTTCTCCGCGACATCGGCAACGAATGGACACGTCTCGCCGTTCTCGGCGCGGCGCATGGAAATCTGGCGGCAATGGCAAGCCACCTTTTAGCCGCAAACCCGCCAGACAGCGAAGGCCTTGCCGCCTTGTTGCAGCCTCTGGCGCGCATGATTGCGGAAGCGGAAATGCCGCCGGTTGCCGTGACCACCCTAAGACAAGTCACCGATCCTGCGCGCGGCTTCTCCCTTGGCACCGTCGTGGCAGGCGCATCCGGCGCCGCCGAAGGGGCTGCACAAAACGAATCGTATCCAGAAGCGCCTTACCCGCTGGCTCGCATCGCGGCCGCCGCGAGTGACCCCATCTTTGATTTGTTGATTCAAAAATGTCTGGATATCGCCGTCGATACAAAAGCCGCCGCAAAAGACCGAATTGCAGCCCTGCATCTTCTGGGTTACGCCGGCTTCGACACGGCAGGAGAAAGGATCGTGTCGCTGCTGGGCGCCGGCACAGACCAGGAGATTTCGATTGCCGCGGTCCAGGCGCTGTCGGCCATAGCCGACGTGAGGGTGGCCCCGTCCTTGCTCAATCCCGATACGTGGGCCGCCTGTGCACCGCCGGTCCGTACGGCAGCGTTGAATGCCGTACTCTCTCGCGGCGATCGCGTGCCCGCGCTGCTCGACGCCATCGAAGCGGGTGTGGTGCAACCCAACATGGTGCCACCAACCTCGCGCCAAGCCCTTCTGAAACACACGGACCCCGCGATCCAAAAACGGGCGGATGTTTTGTTTGGCACATTGCAGGCGGTATCTCGGGAGTCGGTGTTCAATGACTACAAGTCCATTTTGACCATGGAAGGAAGTACCAAACCCGGAAGACTCGTATACCTGAATGTGTGCGCTCAATGTCACAAATTCCAGGGCATGGGTTACGAAGTGGGACCCGACTTGTCGGACGTGCGGCTCAAACCCGCAGAGACCATTCTGCTGCACATTATCGACCCCAACCGCGAAGTGACCGCAGGGTACGAGCAAGTGGTGGTGGAAACCGAAACGGGGGAGATGTATTCCGGCGTTATGAGCGCGTCGACGGACACGGCGGTTACTATTCGGCAGGCTCTGGGCGTCAACGTGACGGTAAAGCGTTCCGACATCCATTCCATCACAACTGCGAGCCTTTCGCTGATGCCAGAGCAGTTGGAAGCCAATATTTCAAAGCAGGAGCTTCGCGATTTGCTGGCATTTCTTATTGATGAAGATTAGGGGTCACTCCGCCAATTCCACACCCTAAGGTGCCGACTCAGTATCGGATTGCGCAACCGGTTACCTTCGTCAGGGATAATGCGATTGGTTAAGGAGCTGGACGGGAGAATAGCCGCCAAAGCCCGAAATTGCTTGATTCGAGGCACCGCTATCGCGTCTAATTCCCTGTCACAACCGCACCCCTTGTGGGTGCCGAATCCATGCACCGTACAGATGGGGTTCAAATTGAACCCGCCTCCGGGCGTTGCCTGCTTCGAACACCCGCTGAAGTTGCCCTGCGATGTCAGTGCTTGAGGAGAATGTCCGTCGATGGATCTGATTAAGTTCACCATAATGCACGATTGGCCGGTACTCGTGCCCATCTTGATTTGTTCCGTGGTCGCGGTAGCCATCACGTTGGAACGCATCTGGTATTTTCGGCGTCACCGTGCCGGATCGGAAGAATTCATCCTGACGTTTCAAGACGAACTGCAAAAAGGGTTGCCTCAAGCAAAGGATTTCGCCGAAAGGCACAAAGGACTTTTGCCCAGGGTCGCGTCCATGGCAGTACGGTCGCTGGAACAACGGCCTGATCGGTTCGAACAGTTGTTCGAAGTGTCTTCGTCTCTTGCATCGCGTCAGTTGGAACGCGGCCTTACGATGATGGGCACGATTGCCACCATCAGTCCCTACTTGGGTCTCTTTGGCACAGTTGTCCGCATTCTGCTTACGTTTGGCGATATGGCGAACATGAGCAGCGGGGGCGATACCAACAAGATCATGGCGGGTATCGGGTCGGCGCTCATTGCAACGGCCTTTGGCTTGGCCGTGGCCATTTATGCCGTGTCCGTAAACAATTACCTCTACACTCTGGCGGGCGAATTGGCCAAGGATTTTGAACTCATCAAACTCGCGTGTCTCAGCGCAGGCCCCGGCCCGCAGCCCAACCTTTCGCGCCGCTCGGGCCGCATCTGGGCCGACGAGGAAAGGCAGATCTGAGATGGCCTACCGCTTCGGAAAATCCCGGAAGACCATTGCCGAAATCAATATCACGCCGCTTACGGACGTCTTCTTGGTGTTGCTCGTGATGGTGATGGTGGCCGCGCCCGCGCTCTCGAATTACAAACGCGATATTGCCACGCCGCAAGTCACCAAAGCCGATGCGCTCAGCAATGAATGGCTGATGGTCGACGTCGACAAAAGCGGCGTCATGTATATCGAAGGGCAGCCCGTACCGGACGATGCGCTGGCCGCGAAACTGGCCGAGAAAGTCAATACGGTCAAGGAAAAGAAGATTGTCATTCGCGGAGATAAGTCGACCAAGAGCAGCGGCGTATTGAGAATCATGCGGGAAGCCGAGATCGCCGGTTTTGAAATGATGTTCGTGGCGGGTGAGGGCAAGGAAGCCGCGCCGGGCGCCACAACAGTCACGCTTCCCGAAATCCCGCAGCCCGCGGCTGTTCAATAGGCGCAAGGAAAGGCGCGCGAAATGGCAGGATCAAAACGAGTCATCGCGGAAATCAACATCACCCCCTTGACCGACATCTTTCTTGTGCTGCTCATCATCATGATGGTGGTTGCGCCGCTGCTGAACTACACGGGCCTGCCCACCATGCTCGAATCCGCGGAAGGCACCAGCGAATCCGATGCCGAAACCAAGACCCTGCTGGTCGAGGTGGCGCAGGATGGTGCACTGGTCATTGACGGCGAGCGAATAGAATCGGGTGCCGTTGTGGAGAAACTCCGGTCGGAAAAAACGAATTTCCCCGACGGAATACTCCTTTCCGTGCATCCCGACGCCCCGCTGGATTCCTTGGCCCGGGTCATGGACAACAGCCGCACCGCCGGCATCACCAGCATATCCATATCCGAGGCCGAGTTGGACGAGAAATAGATTTGGACCGGCTCACTTCGATGTCTCAACTTCAACCGGCACACGATCCGGTACCCAATTGGAATAGACTCTCAGGATGGCGCGTTCGAAGGATATCCAATCAACAACAACAATCAGGAGATTTTCCCATGGTGCGTATCGCCCAACTGACCTTGGCGGCGTTGTTGGCGCTCGCCGCATTCCAAGCCGTTGCGGCCGATGAAACAACGGCCGGCAAAGTTGCCGCGACCGCCGAGGAAGCAAAGCCTTTGGGCGTCGGAGCCACGATTCCCGATGTGGCCGTTAAGACGGTAGACGGCGCGACGGCCAAATTGCGCGACATGGTGAAGGAAAAGCCCGCGGTCATCGTGTTCTTTCGCGGCGGCTGGTGCCCCTTCTGCACCAAACACCTTGCGGCGCTTAACAAGATCGAACCCGATCTGGTAGATCTCGGCGTTCAGATTCTCGCCATCAGCCCGGATACCACGGAAGAAGACAAGGCCATTGCGGAAAAACACAAGGTCAACTACACCCTGCTTTCCGACGAAGGCTTGGCCGCTTCCAAACAGTTCGGGGTGGTCTTCCAGATGGATCCGGAAACCATTGAAAAATACAAAGGCTACAAGCTCGATTTGAGTGATACCGAATGGCAGGTTCCTGTGCCGACAGTCTTAGTCGTCGACAAAGAAGGCGTCATCAAGTTCCAGCACTCGGAAGCCGACTACAAAATGCGCCTTGCCCCGGAGGAAGTCCTGGCCGCGGCAAAAGACAGCCTGAAGTAGCCTTTTGAATCGGACCACCCAACGTGCTGCGGAAAGCGCGTACCGTCAGGGACAGACCGGATAATAAATTGCCCGTGCGATAAAACCGTCAATAAGTTTTGCGCCGCAGGTATCCGGTTCGTCGCGCACGAACCGTTTTCGTACATAGTCGGCCATTTGATCCAGGCTTCTTTCCTGCGGGCTCACAGTAAATTGGAACTTTGCCTTGGTGGCGAACAGGTTTTCGAACGCACTCTGATGACGTTCACTGGCGGCGAAGAGCGCGACGAGCACGTCTTTCGTTGTATTGGAGTGTAACCTCACGATGGCCATGGACCCCTCCGACCCGGGATAGTCCTCGTCGTATTTCCATGTATTGATAAACTCCACGGTGGCGTAGTTGAAATCCGGCAAGCTCATGAATCGGGTTCTCCTTGTTTGTCGGGTCAGCCAAGCTGAAAGAGAGCAAGGCGCGTACCATAGTTGAGGCCCTTTGGCGGCTATCCCTCTAAACAGTCAGGCACTCCCGACTTAGCGCCCTTTTTACGGTCGTTAAGCGTAACCGATGCTTGAAGGAGCCTGTCTGCTATCTGTACAAACCGTGTAAAAATTTTGGGCACGTCACGCATAGGGAAGTTCAGGTCCATAGGTCCACGAAATCATGCCATCGCGTGGAACGGTGACGCTCAAATCATTGATAACCCCTCCCCCCGGTGATACCATGCCGCCCCATGGACCGGGTCGTTTACACCAATCTGAATCAGCGCGAAGTATCGGGGGTGATTCGCAGCCTTATTCGGGGGCGATATTTGCTCCTGGAATTGATCTTGAAAGACCTGCGCGCCCGGTACCGGCATACGATCATGGGGATTCTGTGGGCGGTTTTGCAGCCCTTGCTCATGATGCTGATATTGACGTTTGTGTTTCGATCGTTTGAAGGGAGCCTCCGGCCGGGGGCCGAAGGGTTGGCCGTTCCCTTCGCCCTTTTCCTGCTTGCCGCGTTGGTGCCGTGGCAATTCACGACCACCAGCCTGACGCGGGCGGCGCAGTGCTTCATCGAAAACCAGGAACTGGTGAAGAAGGTCTTCTTTCCCAGGGAGACGATTCCGTTGGCCGCCATTGGTCAGGCGTTCGTCAATGGCGTGATTGGCTTGGCGGTGTTTTTCGTCATCTATTTTGCCATGGGGCAATCGTTGTCTTGGACTTTTCTGTGGGTGCCCTTCATTTTTGCCATTCATGGCGCGTTCGTGGTGGGGTGCGCTTTTCTGCTTTCCGCGTTGAACGTAATTTACCGGGATATTGCCTACATGCTGGACGTGGGGCTTATGCTTGGGTTTTACGCGTCGCCTGTTTTCTACTCGCCCGAAGTGGTATTGCGCGAGGGAACGCATCCGCTTTTTGCCGTGGCCTATCAGGCCAATCCGATGGTTGGACTCATCGGTGCGTACCGCGATGCATTGATTTACCATCAGCCGCCCGTCCTGTCGCAGTTGATCTGGCCGATGCTGGTGTCGGGCTTCGTGATTCTAGCCGGCGTCGCCGTTTTCCGTAGAACCGCCCCTGTCTTTTCGGATTTTGTCTGATGGCCATCATCGAACTTGATCGGGTCACCAAGGAATTCAGCACGTTGCGCGGCCGCCGGGTTATGCTGGGAAAAGGCGGTTTGAGCGATTGGGTTCGCGGCAAACGGCACGGCCGTTTCGCGGCGTTGAAGGACGTGTCTTTTTCCATTGAGCCGGGCGAGTCGGTCGGCATCATCGGGGCGAATGGTTCCGGCAAAAGCACGTTGCTCAAAATCATCGCGGGCGTGACCGTGCCCTCCGGGGGCGCGGTGCGCGTGTACGGCAAGGTGGCATCGCTGCTCGAACTCGGCGCGGGATTTCACCCGTTGCTGACGGGCCGCGAGAATGTCTATCTCAACGCGCAATTGTTGGGCATGCGCCGGCCGCAGATCGATGCCGTGATGCCGCTCATCATTGAGTTTTCCGGCATTGAGGAATTCATCGATCAACCGGTCGAGACCTATTCCAGTGGCATGTATGTCCGGTTGGGCTTTGCCGTAGCGGTGCATACCAACCCCGACATATTTCTTGTGGACGAAGTGCTGGCGGTGGGAGACGAAGAATTTCAGCAGCGGTGCCGGGCGCGCATCACGGAATTGCAGCAACAGGGCAAGACCATCGTGTTTGTCTCGCACGATCTGGGGATAGTGCAGGCGTTGTGCAATCGCGTCATTCTCCTTCAGAAAGGCACGTTGGTATCCCGCAGGACGCCGCAGGACACCATTGATTTTTACCTTCGGCAGGTCGGCCGCGATCGGGGCATTCACCGGATTGCGGACGGAGACGCGGAAGCCATTCTCAGTCACGGGCGCGTGTCCCTGTTTCATCACCAACGCGAAGTGAGCGCACCCGCCGGGTTTCAGGTACACGTGCAGAGCATGGGCCACTGGCATCCGTCCACGGCCGCGCAGTGGGAGATCGGCGAGCGCACGGACTCCGGGTGCGCGGCTCAGGGGACCATGCCGCGGCTGCCACTTGTCCACCGGTGGAAGGCCTCGTATGCCGGTGGAAAGCTGGTTTGGTCGCTTGCGCTGGAAGTGACGGCGCCGGTATCGCTGGAGGCAGTTGAAGTGAACTTGTTTTTTCCGCTCGCCTACACCCGCTGGATGTACGGCGGGCAGCAGGGCGAGTTTCCCGAGTTGCAGCCCCAGGATCGGGCGTATCTTCCCGTGACAAGTCCCGACCCCATCGTACGCGACGTGGCCGCATTCAGCGAGGATCCCGATTTGCGCACGGCCGTTCTCACCATGCAGACCGATTCGCCGTATCTGCGGTTGCAATGGGCGAACACGGACTTCGTCACCGGGTGCCGAGTCCTTCAGGCGGGCGGTCCGATCCCGGCGGGGCATTCCTTGAACACGCCCGGCGTGCATCCGCTGATGACGTTGACCGTCGATCTGGAACGTTCCAACACCGAAGCCGAAGCCATCGCAAACGAATACGCGCAGGGCACGGGGGGAATCCCCTCGGCCGTGGTCCAAGGGGAGGCCAAGGCCGCGTTTCGCGGGGGGGAGATTCATCTCCTCGCCCGTGGCCGCGAATTGTCCCGGTTTCCGCATGGCTATACCTCGATGTTGATCAACGGCCTGTGGGCCAACAGTCAGAACCTGCTCTGGGAAACGCCCCTCTGGGAGGGGAACCGGATGCGTATTACCGGCAAGTCGCGGCGGTTCGGTTTCAGCCAGATCTGGGAACTGGCGCCGGCCAAGGACGGCATCGCATGGCGAATCCTGCTTGACGTGCGCGAGCCGTTCGATGTCCAGGAATACCATGCCTCGCTCGTGCTCGTTCCGGATTACCAGACCTGGTCAACCGATTGGGAATCCGGGACTTTTCCCGACTTTGGTCCCGGCGACGAGGAATGGCGTCACCACAACCGCGACTACCGGCCGGGCCAAACGTGCCTTGCCGCCGGCCCGGGACTGCCCTCCGTGGCATTGGTCAGCCTGGATCGGGCCATTCCGATCCGCATGACCGTGCTGAACACCGGATCGGCGCAACGCGGCCGCGTGCTTCAGGCGTTGCGTCCTCCGGATCGTGGAACCATCCGCTTCGCACCCGGCCAACACCTCTACTTTGCCGGCGAGATTCGCGTCACGCCTTGAGTGGTTGGCGCACGCTGCCGAGCTACCGGATCGCCTCGAAACCGCTGGCAGAGACGCAAGGGACCTACGCGGGGCACGTGTCCTGATCGCCTTCCATATTTTATGGGGATTTCGTTGCATTTCCTTAGCGGATTGAAACAAGGGTATATAATTGATTTGCGCGGTATTCGTACTTGTGTTGATGAGCGGAAGCGATCTGCGCAGCGCGGGGAGACCGTGACGAACCGTGGGGTGAGGGAAGCGGAGCTTGGTCTGGGGAAATGATTGTGGGTGTGAAGGACAGAAGGGACGAAAAGGACAAAAAAGACAATGCGGGACGGTGATGGGAGAACGGGGAATGGGGAATTAAGAATTTGGAATGGGCGGGTGCTTTTGGTCTTTGGGTCTGGGCTGGAGGGGGCTGAGGTGGCGTGGACTTGGCGGGTTTG
This sequence comes from Candidatus Hydrogenedentota bacterium, assembly GCA_045863295.1. Taxonomy (GTDB): domain Bacteria; phylum Hydrogenedentota; class Hydrogenedentia; order Hydrogenedentales; family SLHB01; genus BTWA01. The sequence continues at coordinate 13,606 of BTWA01000035.1, read as the reverse complement.
TTGTGGGCCGGGAATTCGGGGTTGGGGCGGTATTGTTATTTCGGGTGTCGGGGTTGGCGGAGTAAGTGGCCGGGAATGAACGGGTTAGAAGGTCTGTATTTCTTGACTTTCGGGGTCTTTACAGGCATTCTGGTGTCCGGTTGCATTGTGTATCATCCGGTCCGCTGTCACATGGCGTCGTGTTCAGTGGTATCATTACGCGTATCATTACCCAATATACGGGGCAGTCAGGGGAGAGGCATTCATGTCCACGGAAATCGCCCACGTTGAGCACCGGGATGGGTCGGAGTACCCGCGGTCCAACGGAACGAAGAACGGCAAGCGGTTTGACAAGACCCAGAAGCGCACGATCACGAAGCGTGCGGTGATGTGGTTGGGTCAGACGTGCAACCTGCGCTGTTATTTTTGTTATTTCTTGAACCGGATCGAGGATGCGCACCATGTGGAGCATCCTTTCATGTCGATTGAGAAGTCGAAGGAGATGTGCACGATATTGCGCAACTTCTACGGGTGCACTTCGATCGACATTCAAGGCGGGGAGCCGACGATTTATCCGGGTATTTTGGATCTCATCACGCATTGCCGCAACATTGGACTTCACCCGACGTTGATCACGAACGGGCTTGTGTTGGCGAAGATCGACAAGTTGAAGGAATTCAAGGATGCAGGCATCCGGGATTTCCTGGTGAGTTTGCACGGCATCGGCGAGATTCACGACGAGGTGGTGTGCCGCAAGGGCTCGTACGAGAAGATCATTCAGGCGATCGAGAACATGGTCGAACTGGAGATTCCGTTCCGGTTTAATTGCACGATGTCGAAGCCGGTGGTGCCGATCATTCCGGAGATTGCGAAGAAGGCGATTCATTACGGGGCGAATGCGGTGAATTATCTTGCGTTCAATCCGTTTGAGGATCAGGAGACGGGTATCCGCACGCATGACAACGTTGCGAAGTATTCGGATATCAAGCCGTTCTTGACGGAAGCGATGGACATGCTGGAAGAGGCGAACATTGAATGCAATGTGCGGTATTTGCCGTTGTGCATGGCGGAAGAGCGGCACCGGAAGAATTTTTACAATTTCCAACAACTGCCTTATGACCATCATGAGTGGGATTATCAGAGTTGGATGTGGACCGGTTTGCAGCCGCAACGGATGAAGGACGGCGGGTTGGTGCCGGCGTTTCGCCTGGGAGTGCGTGATCGCCAGATCATGCACAATGCGCACAAGGTGCGGGATTGGGCGGCGGAGAATCCGACGATGGCGCGCTTTGTGTTTGGCGGCCAGCATGTGTTTGCCCGCATCGAGCAGGCGGTTCGGGGCCGGGAAACGTTGTACCGGGAAGAGGCGCAGAACCGGGCGAATTTTGACTGCGGTTACCGGTTTCACTCGGCGTGCAGCGAGTGTGCGGCGCGCACGATTTGCGACGGGTTCCATGGCGACTATGCGGATTTGTTTGGCACGGAAGAGGCGACGCCCATCACGAACGTGTCCAAGATTGACGATCCGACGTTTTACATTCAGCGGCAGGACAAGGTTGTGGAAGAAGAGGACAAGGCCTGGGCGTTGTAAACCCGCCGGGATTGATTGGTCGAATTCACAGCGGCAGCCTTCGGTTCGAAGGCTGCCGTTTTTTTATTGGAACCCGCGCGAAATGCGGGTATACCGGTACTGGCGGAAACGTGTTATGATCTTCGAGGTCTGGCCTGTTGCGCCGGTATAGTTTTTTTGCGTCGCCCTGGCCCGGCGTGAATCCCGCTCCATAGGCGCAAGCAACCATTCAATGCTTGTCACAGGGGAGGCCTTGGCTCAGCATGCAACAGGCGATCGACTATCGGCGATCCATCGTCATTACGGTCGTCTATCTTGGGGTGACCTTCGTTTCGGGCATTTTCCTGGCCACCTTCAATCTTCCCGATCAAGCGCAGATCTTTTTGCTCGTGCCGGTACTTTGGGCGGCCACCGCCGGTTCGCGTCCGATGTACCTGGTGATGCTGGCAGGACTCACGATGACGAGTCTGTGCGTGGTGTACCGCGTATCCCCGAATTTCCCGGAGGCGGCCACAACAATAATCACATTGAGTCTTTGCATGGGCGCCTCGTGCGAGTTGCTGTATCGCATGGTGAATCGCCTGCGAATCGTGGATCGGGCGCGGCTTGAAAGCGAGTCGAATCTGCAGCGCATGTTTCGCCAGGCGCGGTTTGTGCTTTGGGCGACGGATGGGGAGCTCAACATAAGGCAGATCTACGGCAGTGTGCCGGAAGTCATGGAGCGGGTAGCCGGGTCTCCGATCACCGTGCTTGAGATTGTCGAGGGCACGCCGAACGCGGCCGATGTGATCGCGTCGCACCGTGTGGCGTTGTCCGGCGAATCCAGCATGTATGAGGCTGAGTGGAACGGGATGCATTTTTTGGCCAGCGTGGATCCGCTTCGTGATGACAGCGGGAACGTGGTGGGCACGGTGGGCATTGCGCTGGATATCACCGATCGGAAGCGCGTGGAAGAGCAACTTATCGAAAGCCAGCACCGGCTTGCGGAAGCGCAACGCATCGCACATATGGGGTTTTGGGATTGGGATATCGTGTCGGACAGGCTCTATTGGTCCGATGAGGTATTTCAGATTTTTGGGCAAGTTCCGGAGACTGTTTCTTCGCCTCGCGATGCGTTTTGGCATGCGATTCCGGTCGATGAGCGCAAGTTGCTTGGGGACCATCTTGACAATGCGCTTGCTGGTGATCCTTACAACATTGAGCACCGGATAGTCCGGCCCGATGGCGAGGTGCGGTATGTCAAAGAGCAAGCCGAAGTGAAACGCGATGATCGGGGGCAACCGGTCCGGATGTTGGGAACGATTCTCGACGTGACCGATTTGAAGCGCGCTGAGGAAGACCGTCGCGTGTTGCAGTTTCAGATGTTGCATGCGCAAAAGCTGGAAAGCCTGGGTGTCCTGGCGGGTGGTGTGGCCCATGATTTCAACAATCTTTTGGTTGGCATTCTCGGAAACCTGGAGTTGGCGCTTGACGAGATTCCGCCGAACAGCGGGATCATGCGATTGCTGAAAGATGCGCACAAAGCGGCTCGCCGGGCGGCGGATCTTTGCAAGCAACTGTTGGCCTATTCCGGACGGGGAAAGTTTGTCATCGAAGTGTTCGATCTGAATGCGGTGATAACCGACATGATCGAATTGATCAAGATGACGTTAGGCAAAGGCATCCGGATCCGTTTCGAACTGTCGGAAGCGCCGGCGTCGATGGAGGGCGATGCGACCCAGATCCGGCAAGTGATCATGAATCTTGCCGGAAACGCGGCGGAGGCTATTGGTGCATCGGATGGCGAAATTGTCATACGGACCGAACGCTCACCGATCACTCACGGGGAATTGCACAACCGGTTTGGGGTTGATTTGCCGTCGGGCACGTATGTTCTGTTGACGGTGGAAGACAGCGGTTGCGGCATGAGCGAAGAGACCCAGCGGCGGATTTTCGAGCCGTTTTACACGACGAAATTTACGGGGCGCGGGCTTGGGCTATCCGCCGTGCAAGGGATAGTACGGGGACATCATGGGGCGGTGCGCATCGATTCCCGTGAAGGCGAGGGCACTCGATTCACGGTTGCTTTTCCATGCGCGGATTCGGAAGTTCCCCGGGTGGAAGCGGAGTCTCGGCCGGTGGACTACGTCGCGAGCGGCACGATTCTGTTTGTGGACGATGAACTCATTGTACGGGATGTTGGAAGCCGGCTGCTTTACTCCATGGGGTTCAATGTTATTCTCGCGGAAGACGGCGAGCAGGCGTTGAGCACTCTGAAAGAGCACATGGGCGAAATATCGTGTGCGGTCATTGACTTGACCATGCCGAGACTCAACGGAGTGGATACGTTTCGTGCCATGCGGGAATTGAACCCGAATTTGCCCGTCGTGTTGTCGTCGGGATACGATCAATCCGACGTTTCGCACCATATTAGCGATGATCGGATTACGGGATTTGTGCAGAAGCCGTATACGGCGAAGGAACTGACGCGGGCGTTGCGGTCCGCGATGTCCAAGACGCCGGACGAGGCGTAGTCAGGACGGCTATTTTTTCACGAGCGGCGTAATACTTCGGACGAAGCTGATTGGGACTTCTTTTTCAGGGGCTTCGAGCGTAATCCCGTAGTTTTCCAGGAGCGTTCCTTCGGCCAGGGCGATGTCGATCAGCGCTTTTTCCAGATCGATCATGGAGAGCACTTCGGACACCTGAGCATTCGCCAAATCTTCTTGAATGCGCAATACCTGGAAGCTATCGCTAATGCCGAGCTTTTGCTTTTTCTCTTCGGCTTCCACGTTTGTTTCCTGCAACGCGCGCGCCTGCCGGTTGGATTCCAATTGCACGCGAGCGGTTGCCGCGCTGCGCACGGCGTTACGCACGCTGTTCACGATATCCAGTCTGGTCTTTTCCAATCGCTGTTCGTACTCACGCTTGGAGACTTGCGATTTGTAGTACGTGCCGCGGGCGGTCCGGTTGGGAATTGGGATCGTACCCTGAATTCCCACGGTCCACGTGGTGTCTTTTCGTTCGGTGAGTCCGTCATACACGTCTTGCCACCGGGGTTCTCGCGCGCCCCGGTAGTAGCTCACTTGAAAGTCCAATTGCGGCAGGAGTTCGTTCCGCGTTCGCAGCACGTCCAATTCAGCCGTTTCAATGTCCAGTTCGCCGGACAAGATTTCGACACGGCTCGCCAATGCCTTTTGTTCGATCACGGGCACGTCGAGATTGAGTTCATCGGGAGAGGGTCGATCCACGGGGACGAGGCGGGCGCTGCTGAACCGTTCCTCTTCCCGCATATCGAGGAGCACTTTCAACCGGTCTTCCGCCGACATGACCTGATTGCGCGCCGCAATCACGTCGCTCAAGCGAGTCGCCTCGCTCGCTTTGGCTTGAATTACTTCCAGGGCCGCGCTCTGCCCCAGTTCCAATCGCCGTTCGTTGCTTTCGCGCAACCGCTTTGCGTTGTCCAGCGATTGTTTGCGGACGTTGTATTGTTCCTGTGCGCTGACCAGATCCCAGTATGCGCGCATAACGTCGGAGACGGTGGCTTCAACCTGTTGGCGCAGCCGGTACTCCGAACTGACGCGGTTATTTTTTGCGCTTCGGACCCGAAAGAGGTTGTTATTGAATCCCGCGCCTTTCAACAACGGCTGTGTAATGGTGATGGTGCCGCCGCCGTTGAATTCTGGTTCGAAATTGTTGAAGGTTGATTCATCGCGCGTCATGGTCAGTTTGAGTTCATACTGAGTGCCTGTTGGTATCTTGCCTTGGAGCTTGGCTTCCATGTTCAGCGTGTGATTCTCGATAACCAGGGCGCCGCCTCCACCGAGTCCGAGCACGCTATCCAGCCCCAAGGCACTCGTGATGTTGCCCAATCCGCCGAGGAGGGAGCCCAAGCCGCCGGCACCGCCGCCGAGGCTGCCGCCCAGGAAGTTCTGGGTTTGCGAAGAGGCCGCGCTTTCCACTTCCGAATAGTTCGAGCCGATCACCAACTTGGGATCGAATTCGCCCTTGGCGGCGAGTATGTCGCCGTCTACTTTCAATGGACCGTATTCCGCGATTTGGATGTCCTGGTTTTGGTCCAACGCGAGGAAGACGACGTTCTCGAGCGTGATCCGCATTTCTTCGGTGGCGGTTTGCGTGTCCAGGGAGTCGTACAACTGTTCCAAGCTGACTTGATTCAGGTCGATTGTGCCCCATTCCGTGCGCACTTGGCCGACGTTGCCGGATGGAGCCGCACCGTTCTTCAATCGCTCCTCGGCTGAACGCTCTACTTCCGACAGGCCGGGTTCCACGGCGGCCACGGGGCTGGGATCGATGAACTCGGCAATTTCCTGCAACATGCTCTCCGCCGAGACGTCGTCCGAGGCGAGGGATGTTTCCGGTTCCGATGCAGGAGAGTCTGCGACTTCGCCGTCTGCCGGGGCCGGATCAACTGTATCAGCGGCGGGTTCCGATGGTGTCACCGGCATGGGATCGGGTTCGGGGGTGGGTTCGGCCGCCGGTTCCGGTTCAGGGACTTGGTCTGGTGAGGGGGATTCGAGCGAGCGGGCGTTTTCCTCAGCCTCTGCTTGGGCGATCTCCTCGTCCGTCATCTGGTCCACACCGGCAGCATCGCTGCGGAACGCGAAAAGACTCGCAACGGCGACTACACACAAAAAGAGCCTTCTCACCCGCACTTCCATGGTCCTCTCCCGCAAGATATGCTTTCCTACTTTGACTACGGCTTGGCCGAGCCGGTGTCAGCATTTTAGGGATGGGGCGCACAAGAGTGAAGCGCAAACTCTTTTTGTGCTGCATCTTTCGTCAATCGATTGGTGTTGTGACAAGTAATTACCGTGTTGGTGTCATTGCCCGCCGGAAGATCGTCTATAGACTCGAGATACCCAACTCGAAACCTCAGACTCTACCGCGTTCCACATGGGTATCAGAGGCGTGGCGCGGCAAGCCCGCAGTGAATGCGAGGCGAAGAATCCGACAGCCTCGGCACTCTGCCGGAGCGGCAGATTTCCCTCGTGCGATTGGAAGTCGGCGTTGCACACCAGTTCACAGAGACGTCGCACGAATTCCTTTCGTTCACCGGCCGCGGGGCGAAGAAGCACGAGTGCGGTCGCGCCACGACGGCCTATGGGTCCGTCCTTACCCGGGATGCCGGTGGGTATCAGGGTGGGGCGGGCCTTCCGGAGACTGGACCATTCGGCGGACGAAACGGATGTCATCGCAATCTCGCCATTAACGCAGGCCACTGCCGACCATGCCGGATTTTCGAGCGCAACCGGGGTGGTCAACTCGGCAGCGACTAATCCGTTGAAATAGGTGAGCGTTTCCAGTCCGGCTTGGGAGTCGATGGTAGGCCGGTTGTCTTGGACAACGTGTCCTCCGGCGGACCACAGTGATTCGAGAAATGGGAGATAGCCAATAGGCGGGTTCTTGTATTTCGACTTGACGGACAGGGCCAGGGATTGAAGTTCCTCCCACGTTTCCGGGATCGATTCGGTCTGGGCGGAGTCCACCACAAACATCGAAACAAATCCATCGGCGGGTAATGCGTACAGCTTTCCCTCAACTCGATAGTCGTTCAGAATGCCTTCCACAAAGGTGTCCAGGAATTCCCTGGGGAGGACATCGTCCAGCGGTTGGACGCGCCCCGCGTACACGAGAGGTGCGAGCAGGCCCCGATCGACGAGCGCCAGGTCGGGGGGAGTGCTTGCCGCGAGGCTTACGGTCAATTTCTGCACCGCATTTGTCCAATCGCCGATATGCAGCGTGTCGATGTTCAGCGGCGGATTGGTTTCGCGAATGGCCCGGTCGACATGTGCGTAAAGTGGATGGGTGAAATACCAGAACTGTAGAGGGTGTTGCGCGTCCGAAGGTTCATGGAACGGCAACGGCACCGGGCCAGCAGGGTTTTCCGCGAGGAGGCGATCAATTCGGGCCTGGGCTTTTTGGAGCGCTTCCTCGGGCGGCAGTGGACGGTCGGCCCCTATGCAGCCCTGTGCGAGAAACATAACGAGGACGCCAGTTAGCGTCCTCGTTGTGAAACGTACGATCATCGCGAGATCCTTATGCAAAGGGATCCCTGCAGTGGATGGTCTGTTCGCGGCCCGGTCCCACGCTGATCAGCGTTATGGGTACGCCGATCAGGTGTTCGAGGCGCTTGAAGTAATCGCGCGCGTTGACCGGTAATTCATCCCATGTGCGGCAACTGGAGATGTCGGATTTCCATCCCGGCATAGTCTCGAAGACTGGTTTCGCCTTGCGGAGTGTTTCGAGTGTGGCTGGAAAACGGTCAGTTTTTGTCCCATCGATATCGTATGCGGTACAAATCTGGATGGAATCGAGTATCCCAAGCACGTCGGGCTTGGTCAGCACGATGGCGGTGGTACCGTTTAGTTGCACGGCCCGCCGCAACTGTACGCAGTCGATCCATCCGCAGCGCCGGGGGCGACCCGTGGTCGCGCCGAATTCATTGCCTTCCTTGCGCAGCCGTTCGCCGGTCTCCTCCAGCAATTCGGTGGGGAAGGGGCCTTCACCCACGCGAGTAGAATACGCCTTCACGATGCCGATCACGCCGTTGACGGCCTGCGGCCCGACGCCGGAACCCGAACACACGCCTCCGGACAAGGTGGTGCTGCTGGTGACGAAGGGGAAAGTGCCGTGGTCGATGTCGAGCATGGTGCCCTGCGCGCCTTCGAATACGATGCGCTTTCCGGATTGCAGGGCGTCGTGCACGATGCTGACCGTGTCGGCCACGAACGGCCGCAGGCGATCGGCGTAGGCCGAATATTCGTTGAGAATGGCGTCAAAATCCAGCGGGGCCTCGCCGAAACTTTCCACAAGGATCTTGTTCTTGAACGCGAGGATGTTTTTCAGTTTTGCCGCGAACAAATTGGTATCGGCAAATTCGCTGAAGCGAACGCCAAACCGGTCGGCTTTATCGGCGTAGGCCGGTCCGATGCCGCGTCCGGTGGTGCCGATTTTATTTGCGCCTCGAAAGGTTTCCTGGGCTTTGTCGAATAGCTTGTGGTAGGGCATGATCACATGGGCCGCGCAGGAAATGTGGAGGCGGTTGTGATATTTGCAGCCGGCCTCATCGAGCCGGGTCAATTCTTCAATGACGACTTTGGGATCGAGGACGGTGCCATTGCCGATCACGCATTCGGTGCCTTCGTGCAGTATGCCACTCGGGATGAGATGCAGGACGGTCTGTTTGCCGTTCACGACAACCGTGTGACCGGCGTTGTTTCCGCCTTGATGGCGTACGACCATATCAGCGTGGGAGGTGAGGTAATCCACGACCTTTCCCTTGCCCTCATCGCCCCATTGCATGCCGACGATGACATACCCTGGCATGATTCAACTCCTTCCGTGAACGGCGCACCTGCGCGCCCCAACTACCCGCGAGCCATGCGCAGGTCCGCTTACAATCCGCCCTTCAGATTCGTGGGGTCGACGCCCGCCTGACGCAACGCGTGTTCCTGCACCTGTTGAGCCCGCACGACGTAGGCGTGTTGCAACTCGGCGATGATTTCGGCGAGTTGCGCGCTTTCTTCGGCCGAGAGGTTTCCCTGGGTTTTTTGCCGCAACATAATCAGCGTGTCGATGATATATTTCGCGCCTGTGATGTCCACCATGACCTGCTTGGACTCCGGGGCCGCGATCAGCCCCAACATGAGCAGTCCTTGCGTGGCAATGCTTTGGACGAGACCCAGAAAACTGGATGGTTCCAGCGGCGCTTCTTCGTCTTCCAATGGTTTGGTTTCGGCTTGAGTTTCGGGTTTGACGTCGGCCGCCAATTTGCGGGCGGCTTCCTCTTTTTCCCGTTGAACCTGCGCCTTCCAGCCTTCGTCGATAATAATCTTGGGGCTGTCATCTGCCATGGTGCGACCCTCCGAATTCAGGGGTGGCCGGATAGGGGAGATTCCCTGTCGGCCGTACTCTCATAAAGAACTCGGCCCCGTGGTCCGGGGCCGAGTTCTGTTCCATCACGACCGAAGAGACCAATCAGGCTTACTTCTTGTTCTTGTGGCGATTCGCGCGACGCCGCTTCTTGCGCTTATGTTTCGCAATCTTCGCCCGCCGCACTTTACGTCCGCCTGCCATAACCGGTCTCCTGTCTTACGTCCGAGTTGCTGTTGCCCGAGGTGCCGAAACGAGTTGGCTAGTTGATCAGCCAGCGATCGTCGGGCATCTGATAGTTCCACAATTCCGAGTTTTCAAAATAGATGGCGATTTCGCGCGTTGCGGTCTCTACCGAATCCGACGCGTGAACCAGATTGTTTTGCACGGTCAGTCCAAGATCGCCACGAATCGTACCGACATCGGCGTTCTGGCTGTTGGTGGCGCCGTTCATCTTTCGCACGGCCGCCACGGCATTCTCGCCTTCCCACACCATTTGAATGGTGGGCATGGACGTGATAAAGGCGACCAGGTCGTTGTAGAACGGTTTGCCCTGATGTTCGGCATAATGCTTTGCAGCCAGTTCAGGGGAAACGATTTGCAGTTTCATGCCGACCAGTTTCAACCCCCTGGCTTCGTAGCGGCGAATAATTTCACCGCATAGCCGGCGCCCCAGTGCATCGGGCTTGATCATCACAAATGTCCGTTCCACCACCGGCGCACTTCCTTATAGCCATATCCCAACTTCGGGAGAATTTCGTTGCTTGCCCGCGCTGCACGATTCGACGTTTGAAGGCGCGCGTTGGACCGGTTACCCCATGGCATCCGAAACCGGCAGTACACGCCCAACAGACCGCAGACGGCTAAATAAGATAGCAAAAATCCGAAGCGGCGTGCAAACAATGTGCGGGAAGTGCCAACTGGCCCCGCCATTTCCTGTGGGTCTGCGCCGTGTTGGCCCGATTGGGTAGGGACGCGGCGTTGCGGGGTGGCCCATATTTGCGATTGTGAAAATACGAAAAATGCGGTAGCATCTAGCCGGTGAACCACGTGGGGTGAGGTTAAGGGGCGACCAGTCGATAGGGGAGAAGACGCATGCCAGGCGGTTCCTCGCACACAGACAAGCAGTGGTACTACGCAACGGGTGGCCAGTCCATGGGGCCGGTGCCCGCGAGCGAATTGAAGTCGCTGTATGAATCGGGGCAGGTGTTGCCTGATGACCTGGTGTGGACGCCTGGGATGGAGGATTGGCGGCCGGCGAGTGTGATGGCGGAGCGTTTTCTGCGGGCGGCGGAAATTCCGGTACCGCAGCCAGCGCCGACGCGAGCCGTTGAAGCGCCAATCGGCCAGTCTGAGCACCGTCACGGGGATTACGGTGACGCTGGCGCGTTTCGCGAGGAGTTCGGCTTTGGCCGCAAAGCGGTTTCCATGAACTACGCGGGCTTCTTTACAAGATTTGTGGCGGCGTTCGTGGATGGTATCATACTCACTGCAGTACAGATTCCGATTGCCGTGATTGCTTCGTTCATGGGCGGGAGTGCGGCTCCGGGTCCTGATGGCTTGCCGCAAGTGAATGGTGCGGTACTGTTGCTCAACTTCATTCCGATTGTAATTTATTGGCTCTACTTTGCGCTGCAAGAGTCGGGTAGCTATTCGGCGACGTATGGAAAGAGGCTTGTAGGCATATTTGTGACCGATGTCGATGGCAATCCCATTTCATTTGGACGCGCCACAGTGCGCCACTTTTCCAAGATAATTTCAAGCCTTGTCTGCTGCGCGGGATACTTAATGCAACCATTCACCGCGCGCAAACAGGCCCTGCACGACATAATAGCCGGATGCGTGGTCATTCAATCGCGGCGGTAACCCGTGCACCGCATCAAAAATCGATGACGTCCAGGCCTGGAATGGACGATTCGAGGGGAATAGTCTCGAGGTGAGTCGCGCCAAGCTTTGCGAGTTCGAAGCGGGCTTTGGCCAGAGGCAGGGTTTTGTTCAGGCAATCCAGCTTCACGCTGAACTCGGTGAAATTGATTCCTTCGTTCATCGTAGGCTCGTCGCCGAACAGGCGGTTGTTGGCCAAGTATTCCTTCAGTGCGGGCACAAACTCTTTGCGGGCGTTAAACAGCAGAAGTACCTTGTCTTCGGCGAAGATGGACCCATAGAGATTCAGCATGAACATACGGGCCAGATCGTACTTGGCGGGATTTTGCTTGAGCTTTGGATTGGCCCAAATCCCCGCTTCTGAATCCATGATTGTTTCGAGGATCTTGAGACCGTAGTTCGCGATGGCGGAACCGGATTGAGTGATTTCGACGCCAAAGTCCACGGAGCCGTTCTTCACTTTTGCCTCGGTTTTGCCCCAGGTTTCATACACGACCAAACCCGATTCAATGCGTGCGGGTGTCTTGAATTTTTGGACGGAGTATTCGCCGTGAGATTCCTTGAACCCCAGCGCGGCGATTTTCTTGTCGAACCAATCCACGGCCAGATACGGTAACTCCGACACCATCGTAACGAGCGGCTTGTGCGCCAGCAGTTGGGACAGCCATTCGTCGCATGGTTTCGCGGCGTCTTCTTCGCGGCCGATGATGACAATGCGCACGTTGCCCCTGCCGAGCGGCAACACCTTGACGAGGTCGATCTCGCGGTCGTACTCGTATTGGAACTCCAGTGTTCGCTCGCGCATCCAATCGTCGCCGCCGATGGCGATGTCGACTTCGCCGAGGGCCAGTTGCGCGCCCCATTCTTGCGGGCGTCCGTCCCAGCCCATGAGAAAGCTTGTTAGCGGGAATGTACTTGGTCCGCCCTTGTCGTATCCCTTGGTGGGAAAGCCGGCGTTTTCGAGCAATTGGATAAGGCTTCCCCCGCGGGTCGGATCGGCCAGCGATCCTGCTGGAAGGCCAATAATCAAGCGATCGTCAGACATACGATTTCCTTACGCGAATGACCCGATCGGGGGGATATCGGAACTGCATATTGCCCAGAATGCGGCAAAGTGTAGCAAATGACGCGAGGAATGGGCAATTGGGGCTAGTGGTGGGTATCTTCGACAGGCGCGTCCTTGTCCACAAGCGGCGCCAGCGATTCGGGATCGATTGAATCGGAAACACTTGGAGCGTTGGATTTCCAGAACGCTTCCCAGTGTGTGGCCCGGTCTTCCGTAATTTGATCGGGGTCTATTTGCCAAATACGCCCCAACGCCTGGTTGGACGCGTTCTGTACGCGCGGGTCGACATTCTTGAGCGCGGCCACGAGCACGGGTGTAGTTTCCTTTGTTCCGCACTCCACCAAAGCAAAGGCCGCGGCGAGTTGCACGTCGGTATTGTGGTCCACCAGGCCGCGCGCCACGTCACGGACCGAGTCTTTGTTCACGCCGTTGGTGGCCTTCAACGTTCTCGCGTATAGCCTCAGTGCGAAGCCGCGGAATTCCGGATGTCCGCTCACCATGGCCAGACGCAACGGCTCCAGCGCGGATGAGGGCCGGATGAGCGCGAGAGCGTTCAGCAGGGGCATCTTGTTTCGGATCTGGGCCGGCTCGTACGACGCCTGGATAAACTTGACGACATCCAGCCGACGGCTAAGTTCGATCAAGCGCGATTCCAGTTGGGTGCGTTCAGCGGGATCTTCCGCGTTCCATATTGCCAGGATCAGCGCGAGGACCTCGTCTCGTTGCTCCTGGGTCAAGCCGGTGGTTTGTGTTATTTCCTGTTCGGCGGCTTCCACCATGGGCAATTGGGTTTTTCCGGGGGCGGTTCGCTTTTCGTTCTTTTCGAACGAGGCGATTTCCGTCCGCTGCAGAATGAACTGGGTTTCGCCGATGTCGAATTCGATGCAATTCTCGTTGATTTCCCTAACGACGCCGTCCATGGTAGACCCGTCGGGGAACGTGACGGTATCCCCGTGGGATGCCTGCGTTGCCCAAAATATGCAAAGCAACGCACAGGAGGGTATAAACCGGTTCATCAGTACCTCAATCCAAAATCGGTCAATGGTTCAGGAACACACGCCGCGCCAGCGTTACGCGGGACGTATCCTCAATGCGGAAGAAGTCGTTTACGCGCCGGTCATAGAAGAACTGCAACGCCGTTCGTGACGTGGTGTCGTCGCGGCCCGGCGCGAGAATGCCGAGATCCGGGCTTACAATGCTGCCGCGAATGGTCATTTGTCCCATCGTGTTCG
>BTWA01000034.1:0-64584 GCA_045863295.1 Candidatus Hydrogenedentota bacterium | reverse complement strand
GTGAAATATCCTCAGCGTTTCAAGCTTAAGGAATTCTGTGTGAGCATTTTGCACCTCGGAGACTGTACTTCAGTCTTCCTCGGAGACTGTACTTCAGTCTTCCTCGGAGACTGTACTGCAGTCTTCCACGCACACTTTAAGCGTGGTGCAAAATGCAGGCTAGGAATCGTCACGGCGCAACGGGGGTGATGCGAATCGTGGACATGTAACCGGGATGATCGCTTAGCTCGGATTTGCCGCCTTCCACGTCGATCTCCCCTTCTATCTTCACCGTGTCCAAGACTTCGAATGCGTAGCGCGCATCCTTCACACCGAACACATGATCGATGTGCGAGTCCATGGTCATCAAGCGAACCAGTCCGGCGCCTTGTTCCGCGATTGTGAAATCCTTGTCGCCGATACGGCAGTTCATATCGCCGACAAGCAGAGCGGGCACGGTATCCACACGCGAGCCTGTCACGAATGCCGCCAGATCTGCCATCTGCTGCTCCCGAACAAGCTTATACGCCGGATTTCCGTAGCCCGCTTGCGCGTGCGTGTTGAAGAAGTCCAGCAGTCCCCCCGGCGTCTCGATGCGCGCCAGCGCCACGCCTTTGCCCGCCCACCAGTCGCCTTCATCCAAGCGGTACCAGGGGTTGCTGGCCGTGTAGCGGCAGAACCATGTTTCGCGAATCGGATAAGCGCTCGCCACGAATAATCCGCTGCCGACGGTGCCACTTGGATAGTACTGAAAATGCTTTAGTCTGCTTTTGATAAGCCCGCCTTCCAGAATTGCGCGGTCACTCTCGATAAAGGCTTCCTGAAACCCGACGATATCGGGATCGAGCCCCACCAGCCATTCAGCAATAGCCGCCATTCGCTCCGGCCGGTGATCGCTGACCACCTTGAGATCGTGAACGTTGTACGTCACCACCTTGACGGTGCTGGCCTCCGTCCACGCACTCGGCGGATTCGCGAGCATTGCGCTACCCTGGAATTGCGTGGGCACACCTGTTCGCCCATTCGTCAGGCCCGCGGCCGCAATGAGCAGCATGGGTGTCGAGACGACTACAAGCAGTACGATGCCCAGTACCTTGATTGCGCGCATGGACGGTGATGCCCCTTTTCCAATGAGAGTTACCCGGTTTTACTTCGCAGTTGGCGACATGTACTTACCAGTGTGCCGCCGGATATTCTGTCCAACACAGTCAGACTCGCCACCAGCAACACGGCGCCAGCCGCCGCCGCCGTGGCCGCCGGATGCATTTCGAACCAATGCGATTGCCGAACCCAACGGCATGACATATCCACGATCAGCGTGACGACCAGCGACGCCGCCATCAAGTTGCTGGACAGCCGGGCTGACATGTTACGCATGACGGCCGCGTATCCAATCCACGCCGCGACTGCATAGCCCATCACGGTGCCCGCGGCCGCTCCGCGCACACCGAACTCCGGCACCAGCGCAAGGTTCAACAGCACGTTGACCAACAGCCCCAACGTCACTGCGACGGCAGCGGCCTTTTCGCGTCCGATTCCCGCGAGCACATGCAAATTGAAATAGGCCGCGAAGAAGGGCAATGCCCCCACGGACAGCACATAGAACGCCAGCGGCGCGGATCCGGTATCGCGCCGAAACAACATTCCGATAAGAACGTCGGAAAAAGATCCCAGGATCATGCCGCCGGGAAGCAGCACAATAACAGCCACATGATAGATTGTGGTCAGCCCGTTGGCCAGGCGGGCGTGCTCGCCTCGCAGCCACAGGGTCTTTGCCATTGGCATAAAACTGAGGCTCGCGGCGATCAGCAAGCTCTGGACAATCATCCACGTGGGAACGGCGATTTGATATGCAGCCACTTCGTTCAAGTCGCGCAACAATGCGGTCAACAACAACGTGTCAAGGTGGGAGAACAACAGCAATCCGCTAAAGGCCCAGCTCAAATACTTGCCGCTTTGAAACGCTTCTCCGACCAGGCTCGACTCCCACCGCGGCCGGGCAAACACGATGCGCGGATGCAAAACCGCCGCAGCCACGCCCTGCGCCAACACGCCTGCGGCCGCCCCGGCAACATACGCCAACGCGGCGGCGGATGCGCCCTGCCCGGAGCGCACCAGTGCCCCGGCCACGCCTAGACACGCCACCACGCGAACGCATTCGGAGAGATTACGCGCGCCAACGGATTGAAGGCCGTTGAGTAGTTGGTGACCGGCTTTGAAGAACACCAGCACGGCCGCATGCACCGCCATCCAATGTAACAGAGACACGGCCTGGGTATTGCCGAAATACTTGGCTGATAGCACAGGCGCGACGGCATAAATAAGCGCCACGAATATAGCGGCAACGGCCAATTGCGGAATGAGCGCGCTGAACAACAGGTTGCGAATCCGCGACGGCTGATGCAGTTCGCGGTAGCGTGTTACGAACGGCGTCAAACCCGGATCGAATCCAAACGACAACAACGGCTGGAACACAGCCGCGAACGAAAACACCGCGTAGAACAAGCCGTACTGATCGAAAGTAAGATAGTGCGCAAGCACGATTCGCAGCACATAGAACAGAGCCCCGGTCACGATGGCGGTGGCCACGGTTGACGCGGCATGAGACACATACTGCCGTGTGTAATTCATGCGGAACTCCGCGCGGCCGCGACGGCATCCGCAAAGGCCTGCGCAGCGCGCGCGATCGTAAACGGCGCCACGGATGTGCGTGCCGCCGCTTTCAACCGGTCGCGCACTTCCGCCTCGGTGAAATAGACGCGCAAAGCCTTGGCGATCGCGTCCGGATTCCGGCTGGGTACAATGAGGCCATTGACATGATCCTCAATCAGGTCGGCCGTCGCGCCCGCCGCGTCGGAGGCAATGACGGGCACACCGCATGCCAGTGCTTCGTTAATCACGAGACCCCACACTTCGCGACGCGACGGCACTACCAACACATCCGCCATCGCGTAGTACGCGGGCAGCCGCCTGCGGTCAATGAATCCGACGAAGTGAACGCGCGATTCAATTCCCAGGTCGACGCACATCGTCTGGTAGCGGCTTTGTCCCTCTCCGCTCCCCGCCAGAACCAGATGCACATCGGGAATCGCGGAAGCGGCCGCGCCAAACGCCTGAATCAAGTCGGGCACGCCCTTGAGATCGAGCAGGTTACCGCAATAGAGCACGAGCGGCTTTTCGCCCAGTCCAAGCGTATTGCGAATAGTCTGGGCAGCCTCGGTTGATTCGGCGGATTCTTTTGCAAACCATTCCGTCTCGACCGTGTTGTACGCGCAGTACGTCTTCTCTTTTTCTGCCCCCAATTCGACAAGATAGTCCCGCGCGCGTGTGCCGTACGCGATCCACGATTGCGCCAGCCGCACGAACCCTTTCACCATCGGCAGCGAAACCGTTCGCACCGGACTCGGCTCGCCTGGGGTACTGCCGCTCCATACAATAAACGGCGTGCCCGTCGTCCACGCGTGCAGCCCTGCATAGACCATGGCCGGGGCTGCCCACCCGCATACGATGATGGCATCGAAACGGCGGGCCGCGAGTGCCCAGGGCAACGTGTGGTTCAGGATGATTGCGTCGTACCGGCTTCCAAAGCCCAGTGTTCTATTGGGCAGAACGGCGTGCCGGAACGCCGCGTCCGGATATTCCGAAGGCCATTCGCGAATGGTCTTCACGTCAGCCAGAAACCACACGTCCAATTCGACGAGTTCGGAAAGGGCGTTGAAAAGTGGCACGCGATACGGCGACAGGAAATTGTGCAGTATCAGAACGCGCGGTTTATCGGCGGCTTCACCCGGCATGGCGATATCTTACGGAGCGCATCCGCGGAATGCACGATTGCCTGCGTTGCGCCGTCAGGCGGCAAACGGGTATCGTCTCCAGGTTCACATATTTCTTCAGCATTGAAGGGGGAAGTAACGCACCGATGTCCAGCCCTGTTGTCTTTGCCGTAGCGGCTCATCCCGATGATATTGAATTGATGATGGGAGGCACGTTCGCACTCCTGGGCCGTGCCGGATGCGAATTGCATTACATGAACCTGTGCAACGGTTCGATGGGCACCGACAAGGCCACGCGTGAGGCCATCATCGGCCAGCGAACCGCCGAAAGCTGGCAGGCGGCCTCGGTGTTTGGCGCGCACTTTCACGATCCGGTCGTGGACGATTTGGGGCTCATGTACGATGTGGCGACCGTCCGCCGCGTGGGCGCCGTGATGCGCGAGGTCAATCCTTCCATTCTGCTTTTGCAGTCGCCGCAGGATTACATGGAGGACCATACGAATGCCGCGCGCCTTGCCGCGACGGCCGCGTTCTGCAGGGGTATGCGCAATTTCATCACCGAGCCCCCGGTGCAGCCGGTTGTGGGGGAAATGGCCGTTTACCACGCATTACCCTGGGGCCTTCGCGATCCCTTGCGCCGCGTGTTACGGGCGGGGTTGTATGTCAATGTGGAAAGTGTGCGTGACGTGAAGCGCAATGCGTTGGCGTGTCACAAAAGCCAAAAGGAATGGCTCGACGTAAGCCAGGGACTGGACAGTTACCTCACGACGATGGATGACATGTCCCGGAAAGTGGGCCGTATGTCCGGGCGATTCGCCTTTGCCGAGGGTTGGCGCAGACACCTGCATCTCGGATATGGAGGCGAAGACTTCGACCCCCTGTACGATGCGCTTAAGGATATTGCCTGGATTGATCCGGAATACGAGGCGGATTTGAACGGTCCTCTGGCACCGAACTGATTTGACAAGTACCAATAAAAAAGCCCCCGGCCGAAGCCGGGGGCAACACCGTGAATGGGTCCGTTTACCGCGCGATTACCGCTTGCCGCTCGCGCTGCCGCTGGCCGAGAAATCAAATCCCGCGAACTCGTCGGCATTAATCTGCACCGCGCCGCCGGCTGCATCCGTGGCTGCCACTTCGTACGTTTCAACGACAATGGTCTTGGCGGCGGCATCAACGGTGCCGACCACTGAAATCGTCTTGTCCGCCAAATCCGCTGTGGTTGCGATGCCCTTGCTGTCTTCCGGCGTGGCAAATGTCAGGGTCACACCGGCCCAATCGGCAATCGCCGCGCCGTCTTCACCCTTCGCATCCACGACTTCAAGCGCATAGCCGTCGCCCGCGGTCACGACTTTCGCCGTGATGGTGGCTTTCGTGGCCGCCGCAGCCGGAGCCGGGGTTTCGGCGGGAGCCGTATCGGCCGGAGCGGCATCTGCCGGAGCGGCTGTATCGGCCGGGGCCGTGCTGTCCGCAGGGGCTGCCGAATCGGTGGTGGTATCCGTTTTTGGGGTACAGGCACTGATGCCAATGGCCAAAGCCGCCGCCAGTGCCCAAATGCTCAACTTCTTCATCGCAAGCCTCTCCCTTTGTTGGGGTTTTGTTGGGGTGTTCTGCGGGCGCGATTGCCTCGCGTGTATGCCCGATATACTACAAAACAGCCCGATTCATGTCAAAAAACGCCACGTTCACCCGTATGCAAACCCCAAGAACGGCCGTGGTGTCGGTCCTGCGCTAACGGCGCCGTCCGCTTTCGCTTCCCGCCGCGTCGGTCTCCGTAGGTATGGTCACCGCATTGGGGTCTACGGCAACTGGGCCAGCTTCGGGCGCGGCCGCCACTTCGGCGTGGCTTTCCACCACGATCGTTTTTGCGTCCGCATTCACCTTGCCGGTCACGGTCAACGTCTTGCCCATCAAGTCATGATTGGCTGCAAGGCCCTGGCTGGCTTCCGGCGAGGCAAATGCCAGCGTCACGCCTGCCCATTCCGGAATCGGGTTGCCATCCGCACCTTTGGCCTCAATTACTTCCAGCGCGTGGCCATCTCCTGCCGCAACAAACTTGGCGGTGATCGTGGCGGTCACTTCCATGGCCGCCGGTGCCGCGGCTTCAGGGGCCATGGCTTCGGGAGCAGCGGGCTCCGCCGGCGCCTGTTCTGGTGCAGCTTCGCCTCTGCGCTCAGCCCGTGTGGCCTCTTCTTGGGCGGCCAACTCCTCGGGGGTTGGTCCTTCTCCCCCGGCGGCTCCGGGTTCGGCCAACGAAGGATCAAGGGTCGCCCCGCCACCGTCCGGCGACGCGGGTTCGGCTGGCTTTTCTCCACCACACGCGGTGACCCCAATTACCAACAGCAACATCACGGCCCACAACGACAATTGCTTCATGGCTCACCCCTCCTTTTTGGGTCCTGTTCATCAGCGGCATTTCGCGATGGGTTGAAACAATCATCGTATGCCAGTACTGCGATTAATGCAAAAAGGAATCCTTCATCTGATATCCTTGGCTTGTCGTAACTCGTTCCTCGGTACATTGGACACCGTCCGCCAGCGCGGGTTCGTTGGACAAACCGGCACCGGAAAAGGAAGCTCTGAATGGCGTCGCGCCGCTACTTGTATTTCACTGTGTTCATGGGCGGTTTGACTACATTGGCCGTGGAATTCACGGCCAGCCGTATGCTTCAGACTGTATACGGGACATCCAATCTCGTTTGGGCTAACGTTATTGGGGTGGTCTTGGCGTTTCTCACGCTGGGCTATTTTCTGGGCGGCCGGATCGCGGACAAGAATCCCGATGCCAGCCGGTTTTACGTGCTCGTCGCATTGGCGGGGTTTTCCAGCGTGTTCTTTCTCTTGCTTACGAGCGCCCTTCTAAAGACGGGCGCCGCCGCGATGGCTCAGATGAACGTGGGGGCAATCGCGGGGTGTCTCGTGGGGGTCCTTTTTGCGCTTGCCATTCCAGTTACGTTGCTTGGTTGCCTTTCGCCATTTGCGATTCGACTGGCAGTGCGCGACGTGGCTGAGGCGGGGCGCATCAGCGGCCGCATTTACGCAGTCTCTACCTGGGGCAGCATACTGGGTGCCTATGTCCCCGTGTTGTTTGTCATACCCATGGCCGGCTCGCGGCTGAGTGCGTTGATTTTCGGCGGACTGCTTCTATGCGTGGGCATTGTGGGCGCATTGCAGTCGCGCCCTCGAAAAGCCTATGCCGTGCTGTTGTTGCCTCTCCTGCTTGCACCCCCATCGTATGCGTGGGCCTTCGGAAGTTTAAAGAATTCGCCGGGACAGATCTTTGAAAAGGAGTCGGCATACAACTACATTGAAATCATCCGGAAAGACAATTGCACCTATCTGTACCTGAATGAGGGCGCGGGGTTTCATTCGCTGCACTGCGAAGATGCCGATTCCCAACCGCAGGGCGTCTACACGGCGCTGCTGGTCGCGCCGTTCATGCGTACTCCGACGGGTACCTTCCCTGAAGTGAGGCGTGTTGCCGTAGTGGGACTGGCTGCGGGTACCATCTCCCACTTGTACGATCGCTTTTTTCATCCCGCTCAAATCGACGGCATCGAGCTGGATCCGGAGATCGTCGACGCGGGCCGCCGCTACTTCGACATGAATGAACCCAACCTGAACGTAATCATCGGCGACGGGCGCTACGAATTGAACCGTCAATCTGGACCGTACGATGTGGTGGTGCTCGATGCCTACAAAGTGCCTTACATTCCGTGGCACCTTACCACGGCGGAGTTTTTTGAAGAGATTCGATCGAAATTGTCCGACGATGGCGTTGTATCGCTCAACGTAGTGGCGTTGCCGAACGACCGCCGCCTCGTCGAGGCTATCGCGGCGACGATGCGTACCGTGTACCCAAGCGTTCACGTATTTAACGTGCCGTGGTCAATGAACAACATACTTGTCGCCACAGTGCAAGAAACGTCGCAGGAAAACCTGGTTGCGAACATTGCGGCCCTCCCGGAAGACACGTCGTCTGTCCTCGTCGACGCACTTGCCGCCGCGGCGCAGAATTTCATTCCCGGTGACGAGGGTGGCATTGTCTTTCGCGACGAGCGCGCGCCCGTGGAATCCATTGTCGATTCGACGTTGATACGTTATCTGCTCACCGCGATGGGCATGGTATAGCGGCATGACCAACGGGGAGCGCGAAGCGATCAAGGCGTGCCAGTTCCATGATATAACGGAAGGCGACGTGGCGTTTGCCTTGGAGTTGGCCGACGCCTACCGTCGCGATGCACGATCATCCATTGACGGCCTCATCCGATCGCTTGCGGAAAACGATCGCGAGACCGGCAAGAAGAAAGCCCACGCGTTAAAGGGATCGTCCGCAAATATTGGCGCGGCACCGCTGCGCGATCTTGCCGTGGAAATGGAAGCTGCATTGGAAGCCGGCGCATGGCGCGATGTGGACATCCTTCTTGCCGGAATTCAGCGCGAATTCGACAGGGCCGACAAGGCACTGCGGGCCCTTACAGATTCAATGCCATCGTAGCGCCTCGGATTTCCGCTTCCATCGTTTGAACCAGTTCAATGCATTCGCGCGCGCTCTTCTCGTGAAACGCATCGAACTTCGCTACCGGTTCGCGCACGCGGCTCGTGGCAAACGTTCCCTGCGCGTGCAAAAGCCGCTTGAAGAAGTGTACGGAAATATCGAGGTGTTGATTCGAGAACGCCAATACTGGCAACAGCCGGTTGAACAATGCCTGAGCCCCTGTGCGGTCGCCTGAAGCGAACAAGCGGTATATCGTCGTGTATATCCAATGCATTCCTGTCGGCATAAACGCATGAACGCCCCGATCCAGCCCTTCGATCATCTGCGATACTGCCCACCCGCCGGATACGTGCAACCGTCCGCCTGTGGCCGCGATCGTTTCGGAGTACTTCGCGCCCGCAGGCACCACTTCGATTTTGAGACAGCGAAACGAAGGTACGGTCTCAAACAAGGACACGATCAGCGGCAAAGGCAGGCCGTAGCCGCCGAAGTCCCAATCTTGCAGCATGATAAACCCGGGATCCAACGCGGCAATTTCCATCACGTCTCGCCGGTATTGGTCGTCGTTCTCGTACGGGATGTTCAACAGCACTCCCGCACAGCCTGACCTCATGAGCGAACGCACTATCCGTTGGCGTTCTTCCCCGGTCGCCGCCCATGCGCCACCCACGATGGGTACGCGCCCCGCACAGGTGCTGGCTACCGTCTCCACCACCAGCGCACGCTCGGTTTCGGAGAGTTTTTCCACCTCACCCGCTTTGGCGGGAACAAGGAAACCCGCCACGCCCGCTTCAATGGCATGATTCACATTCGCCGCAAGTCCTTTCACATCGATGGAATCATCGTCGAGAAACGGCGTGTTCAATACGGTCACAATGCCGCACAACTGGGTCAATGGATCGATGGGCATACGACTGATTGTCTCCTGGGTGGCGCAATGTGTGTCAAGCAGAGTATAACGAGTGCCGTAGAGCGCGCCAAACGATCGGCGCCGCAAGGAGTAGCGAAGTGAACACAAAAGATCGCAAGGACCTCGGCCGCGCAAAGCGGATCCTTGAACACCCCCGATTGATGATCCGTCTGCTCAACATTGTTGGCGTACCGCTCGAAAAGGCCGTGGACACGCTCCCCAAAACCGTTTCCGGAAGGATTAACACGCTGGTGCGCGGTGCACTTATGAAGTGCATGGAAATCGCCATCGCCACGCTCGACAACCGCAAGCAATTTCACCCGCCCAAATCGAAAATGCACAAACGCATGGTCGTCGTCTCCGGCGGCGTTGGCGGATTCTGGGGTCTTCCCGGCCTCGCCATGGAACTCCCGCTTTCCACCACCGTTATGTTTCGATCCATCGCCGACATCGCACGCTCTTTCGGCGAGGACTTGTCGCAACCGGAAACCGTGCTGAACTGCGTTCAGGTTTTTGCTCTTGGCGGCGTCACCCAAAAGGACGATGCCGCCGAATCATCGTACTTCGCCGTGCGGGCGGCGCTTGCAAAGGCGACCAACGAGGCCGCCCGCTACCTCGCCACGCAACAGGCTACCAACCTCACGGCCCCCGCGCTCGTAAGGTTCACCCAAGGCGTCGCCTCCCGCTTCAGCGTTACGGTCTCAGAAAAGGTTGCCGTCATGGGTGTACCGCTTGTCGGCGCGATCGGCGGCGCCGCGATAAACGCCGTGTTCATGCAGCACTATCAGGAAGCTGCATGGGCTCACTTTCTCGTGCGCAGCCTTGAACGCAAATACGGACCTGAAGCCATCCGCCACGCTTGGGACGAAGAAGGCCGTGAAGTCCACTACATCGCCACTCCCCCCAAACCCCCGGCCCTCCCTGCTCCAGGAGAAAAGTGACCCGCTCGTGACCTAAATGACCCTTCGGCCTGTAGGCCGTACCCCGATGCCATGACCGGAACTCATCCCATCGCGCGCCACCCCATATCCGGCGCGCATGCGATATGTTAGGATAGTGAACAGAGAATGTGCCGTTTACGTATTGCCTGATAGGTAATGCGAATTGTCCAGCGGCGTGCAGTGCGGATTGGGCGTCTGCCTTCGTGTGGATGCCACGGTCTAAGCACGCTCCGGTGAATCGGGAGGACAGTCCATGGCCAAACTTGGTTCTTTCTTCTTTTCCGCCATCGTGGCAGCGCTGGTGGGTTTGGGTGGCGTCACGATTGTCAACAACGGGGAATGGAAGAGCCTGCAGGAAAAACAGAACCACAGCCCGAGATTTGGATTCATCGACCGCGACGGCCATGAGGTGATTCCGGCCAATTTTGAATTCGCGTTCGATTTCAAGGAAGGCCTTGCGGCGGTCAAGGTCAACGGTCAATACGGTTACATCAAGCCGAGTGGTGCTCTGGTAATTCCGCCTGGTTTTGACGACGCAGGCCCATTTTGTGAAGGACTTGCGGCGGTCTCCATAAACGGTTCTATCGGCTATATCGAACCCACCGGCGCATTCGTTGTGCAACCCCGTTTTCTGCGTGCGGGGACTTTTTCAGAGGGCATGGCGCCCGCCTCTGAAGGCAGTGAATACGGATACATCGACCGCAAGGGGAACTGGGCAATTCAACCCCGTTTTGACCAGGCCTTGCCCTTCAGTGAGGGTATGGCGGTCATGCGGGAAGGCCGGCAGTACGGCTACATCGATTTGCAGGGCAAAGTGGTTATCGAACCGCAGTTCCGGCGCGCGGCCCCTTTCCGCAATGGCAAAGCCACGGTGTGGAGAAACGATCGCTGGGTCTACATAGACACGAAAGGCGCATACCTGGGCGATGCCGCCAGCCCTGAGGAAGGTCCTGTGATTTCGGCCGCACTGATGCCGGTGCAAACCGGCGATTTCTGGGGATTTGCCGACGACTCTGGCCGTATCGTCATTCCGGCCCGATTCGAGCGGGTGCGTCCCTTTGTCGATGGGAGGGCCGCCGTTAGAACCAACGGCGAGTGGGGGTACATCGACGAGAAGGGCCGCTTTGTCGTAGAGCCCAGATACCAACGGGCATTTTCCATTAGCGAGGGCTTTGCGCGGGTGCTGGTTAGCGCAAACCCGTCATAGCCGGTCTGGCGAGCGCGTTTCCATCAGCGAGCGCTTATGCGCCTGTTCCAGCGTCCGGGCCGTGGTCGCAAGCAGTACTCCCTCCGCAATAAGCACTTCAAGCAGTCGGCCAAACGGGTCGACATCTCCCGGAGTATCCAGATGTTTTACCTTTGCGATCAGCCGATCGAGGCGGGAACGCAACGTTGGATAGGAAACGCCGTAGTCCTCGGCCAAGGATTTCAGTGAGCCGGAAGCCAGCAGAAACCGTTTCAGGAACTGCCGTTCCTCTTCAGTAAGCGACTGAATCCAGAGATCGGAAGGCTCGATTTTCATAATATTAAGTCTCTATTTAATTTCAACTAGTTTTGCAGTCATCTTCTGGCAACTAATTCCGTATTTACCGCACGAATTCAATACATGGCAAGATTAACGTTATCTCATTGTCCTCTTAGACCTTTCCAGTTAGTGATTACTCGGGCCAATTTGTCGAGGCTGGCATCATACCATAAATACATAAATTTGAAAAGCAATTCATAATAATTGAACTATTGGGCACTTTGCATTCAAAACGAGGTGTGACATGGAGGGATTGGTGACTTCACCGTATTCTTGGCATGCAGCACTCCAGCAATTTAAATTAAATGAAGATCTCATTGATAAAATACAATCACGAATCATCTCGTTCGACAAGATCCCAGGACAAAGGGGTGCCTAGAGAAACATCTTTCTTTGCGCGACTTCTCAACACTACCTGCAAGTCCTTAGGTGGAAGGCCATGACCGGGACGGATCACTCGTACATTTTCTGTTGTAAATGGTTCACCAGCAAGCATATCTCGTGAAACAAACAGCGATCGTCTGTACTTTACCAAGGCCTGTTCAGACTGGGTCGGGCCGTAGTGCGCGAAGCCAAGGGCCTGCTCAGTTGTCCGGATTGATTCCACTAACGCTCGGAAATCCGGGGGCTCCGCGGAAAACGACGCGTCTGGACCGCCGTCCGACCGGGAAAGGGTGAGATGCTTTTCAATAATACAAGCTCCCAGTGCAACCGCGGCGGTAGCTGCCACGGACCCTAGCGTGTGATCGCTGAGGCCGGTCGGCACTTCGTAGCGCTGTGCAAGGTCGGGTATGGTGCGCAGGTTCATCTCGTCTGGCGGCGCGGGATAGGCACTGATGCAGTGCAGCAAGGCCAATTGATCTCCCCCTGCCTCTTCAAACGTATCTACAGCATCGTCAATCTCGTCCAACGTGGCCATGCCTGTGGACAAGATAACGGGCTTGCCTGTTTCGGCGATTCTCCGGATCAGCGGAAGGTCAACCAACTCAAACGACGCGATTTTGTAGGCCGGTACACCCAGTGATTCCAGTGCCTCCACGGCGGCCGTGTCATAGGCCGTGGAAAAGAATTCGAGTCCAAGATCCAGTGCCAGGCCGCGCAGTGGGGCGTGCCATTCCCACGGAGTGGCTGCTTCGCGGTACACCTCGAATTCGGTCTTTCCGTCCCACGCGGTGCCGCCCTCAATTTGAAAGGGGGGTGCGCTGCAATCGAGGGTCATGCCTTCGGGCGTATAGGTTTGCAGTTTGATGGCATCGGCGCCGACGGCTTTTGCAGTGCGCACAAGGTGCTCGGCCCTGGCGAAATCGCCCAAATGGTTCGCGGACAACTCGGCGATGATGTATACAGGGTGGCCAGGCCCGATGGCGCGATTCCCTATTCGAATCACGTGTGTATTTTCCATGTCCCAGTGTAACGGGTGGATACGGCGGAATGTCCAGTCCCGGGCTTCAAAAAAATGCCGCGCGGACGTTCCCTTTCGAGTACGTCCGCGCGTTGTATTGGTACAGTTCGCATATCTCAGTTCGAAAACCGGGCGAACTGGAAGGAATCACGGGATATGTATAAACGGGGGATTCAGGGGGAAATGGCCGGTTTAGCGGCGCGGGCGGTACCAGAACTCATAGGCCGCCACGGGGTCATTCTTGGCAAACTTCAACACCGTCAGGGGACGGGTCAGCAGGTACCAGTCACCGTATTCATCGAATTTCCTTGCCGATGTGATGACTTTGGCCGAGAACATGTTTTTGTACTTCTTGCCGATTTCCTTGCCTTTGCGCTTCAGGCGGCGGCCGAAATCGCAATCTTCCATCGTGTGCAGGTCTTCGTTGAATCCGCCGATGGATTCGAAATTCTCGCGGGTCGTGTAGAACACAACCATGGCTGTGCGGTCGCGCAGCCACAGTGGCGCCATTAGCGCCATGCTGGCGATGATGCCGAACGAAACCCGATCCGTCATGCAGTTGGCAATGCCACCGCCGACGTACTTGCCGGTTTCCAGGGCCTTGCGGATTTCAATAAGCATATTGTCGGACATAACGCTGTCCGCATCAATAAAAACCAGATTTTTGCCCAAAGCGTGCTTGGCGCCCTGATTACGGATATGGGAGAGATTCTTCTTGGCGATGTGAATGACGTTGGCGCCGAATTCCCGGGCGACTTCCGGCGTGCGATCCCGGCTATTGTTATCGACGACAATGACTTCGACCTCTTCGCCCAGACGGTCGATGGCTTTCTGTATGGCGCCCAGGCATTTGGGAAGAAATTTTTCCTCATCATAGGCAGGGATGATGACGGAAAACACGGGCTGTTTCTTCACGACCGTCTCCGTGCCGGGATGGCCCATCTGTGGTTGTAAGAACCCGATTGACACAAAATCTCTCCTGAGGGCGACATTCAGATTACCGACATTACCTACAAGTGAGCGAACCATTCGTTACGGGATCGTAACTGTATCGCTTTCCGGGAAAGGCACCTTTCACAATCCGGTTTGACTGTGCGACGGGGCTGTTGGTAACAGGAAACCCCGGGGTTATGCTACCAGAAGGACCTTGGATTTTCCAGTGATTCCGATCCGAATACCCCGTTACAGTTCGATAACCGGCACTTGAAGCCCATGGGCGGCCCTGCTTACGTCCTGGCGGCAGGTAAACAGGAGGACCTGGTTCGATTCCGCTACGGTCTTTAGCAGGCCAAGAGCGGTCGCCAGGCGATTGTCGTCGTAATTTGCGAAGGGGTCGTCAAGTAGAAGGGGAATGGTCTCCCCCCCCTCTCCGATGCAATGGACGAGCGCGAGCCGAAGCGCAAGGTAGATTTGGTCAACAGTTCCTTTCGAGAGTGACCGCTCCGGATCTTCCGCCAGACGTTCGGTTTGGGGAATGCGTACGGAAATGACCAGGTCCCTGTTCAACAGGAGTTCGCCATAAGCGCCGCCCGTGATGGCGGACAGATAGTCGCTTGCCAGACTCGCCAAGCGGGGGGCAATGCGTGCATGTCTATTTCGGGCAATATCCTCAATAAGGGCTGCCGCATGGACGGCGGCGTCAAACTCGCGCTGCAACGCGGCGAGCCGTTCGGCCAGATTCGCGCGGTCTTCCTCGAGTTCGTTCAGGGAGCGGGCGCCGGCGTTGCGCTGGGCGAGTTCGATGTGGAGTGCATGTTCTTCCTTGGCCAGCGCCTCCATGCGATCGGAAATCTCGGCCCACTCATTCTTGATCTCCGCTGACGCTCGGCCGGACGGTACTACGGCCTGGGGCGCCTCTTCAACCGACAGGCGCAAAGCCTCCAGCGACTCACCTCGCAGCAAGGCTTCCAGTTTTTCTTCGCTGCGGACGCGTTCGTCCCAACTTTCGCGATAGACTTTGGCATCCTGCGCCAATTTGTGGTAGTGGTCAATCGACGTGGCGCCGGCCTCCTTGAGGACGGCCTGCAACTTCTTTTCCTGTGCCAACAAATCTTCTTCTTCGGCGAGCAATCGCGCGCGGGTGGATTCCATTTGTTCGCTCAGGGCGTTTACGCGGCCCACTTTTTCGCGCACATTCGCCGTGCGGATGCGATAGGCACGCAAAGCGCTGAGCGCACTGGCATGGTTTTTTTCGTCGCGGAATCCGGAATCGCGCATTAGCTTGCGCACCCCCAGGGACAGGTCGATATCTTCCTGTCTGAGCGCTTCGAATTCCTCGCGCAGCGCCTCCAATTCCTGATCCAGCTGGGTGGGCCGGCTGCGGTTCTCCATCACGCGCCGTTTAGCGTCACGGTATTCCTGGTAGCGCGCGATGGCCCGCGTGGCTGCGGCCTGCACGTCCTGCTCGTGGTGCACTTCGGCGCCCACCTGTTGGAATTGCTCCTGGATGCGGGCCAGTTGCCGTGCGGTAAAGTCATCTTCGCGGCGCACCAGGGCTTCTTGCGCTTCGACTTTCATGGAAAGGCCGTCGCGGTCCGCGGCGAGTTTGACATACCGGTCGTACAACGCTTCGAGTTCCCGGACCGATTCGTAGCCTGCCATGCGCACGGCACTGTCCATCTTGTCACGCTGCTCGGAGAACTCTTCTTCCATCTCGTGCAACTCGTCTTGCGCGAATTCGGCGCGCGCCATTTCCTTTTGAACGCGCCGCTGGCTGTATACCCAGGCCAGAAATGCGCCCGCAGCCGCTACGGCCGATATGGACGCAGAGATAAACATGAGTTGAAGTTCGAGGAAGATGGCGCCGAGCACCAACCCGATGGTGAGGACGGACATGAAGATTGAGCCCCACATGTACCCGGGCGTATGCTCGTTCAATTCCTCGGCATGGGTCTGGTATTCCTCGATCCGGTTACGGTATTCCTTGGATTTCTCTTCCCAGACACGGGATTGGATTTCGTAGTCCCTGGCCTGCGCGGAGAAATCCTCGAATGCGGAAAAGATGATCGTGGGCTGGGCGATGTCGCCTTCAATCATTTCCAGTTCCCGCTTCATTTCTGCGAGCCGGCGCTTTTCCGCTTCGCGCTGTTGCACCGCGAGGTGAAAGCCGCTGGCCGTTTGTTGCAGCCACTCCACGGGATCGGCCGCGATCTGGCTGAAGTCGGGCAGGCTATCGAGTTCTTCCTGGGCTTGGGCCAGACGATCACTGGTGGCCGCCCGGCTCTGCTCCAGGGTTTCCAATCGTTCCTTGATACGCGCGATGCTTGTTTCCAGTTCCGCAAGGCGCTGTTCGGAATCCTCGGGAATTTCCGCCAAGGTAGGCGAACCGTTTGCCCCCAGGCGATCTTCTTCCTCGTGAAACCGCTGTTCCAATTGCGCGATTTCATTCCGGGTGCGTTCAACTTGGGCGCGGGCGGTGGCCACCACATTCGCCGTGCGTTGCACCTCGGGGCCATTGTCCACGGGGAACTCTCGCACCCGGCTCAGTGAAAAGCACTTTTGCGTGGCGTCGTGAATACGCTTGGAAAGCGCCTCGGCGTCTTCCAGGCGTTTCACGCGTTCCGCATGATCGAGGGAATGCAACTCCAAGTCGAGCGCATCACGCCGTTCCCGCAGTTGATTCAGTTCGGCGATTACGGCGAGACGCCGGTTCTCCACCTGTTGTACTTCCCGTTGTATCGCCAGCGCCAGCCGGTATTCTTCTTCGACTTGCGCGAGGCGTGCCCGGGACAGGGGAAGTGGCCGCCTGGAATTGGCCACGGGCTTGCCAATTACTCCGATGCGCGCCTCCAGATAGCGGATGGCCGATTCCGACGAGCCGGTTTCGTCGCCCGAATCCGCGAGGGACAGAATTTTTTCCCGTATCTGACCCAAGGCTTCGTCGTCGCCCAGTTGATCGAGGCTGGCATGGCCGATGGTTGCGGTATTGACGAACACGGCTTTGGAAATACCGAGATGCTTTTCCGCAAAGAGCGGTTCGCGATTACGCAACACCTCGAATTCGCGGGTGATATCGCGGGCGTGAGTCAGGTCGTAGATATAGACCGATTCGTTTCTGCGCTCGAAGTTGCGTTGTACTTCGATTTCTCGTCCTTCGTCCAGGCGGTAGGTGAGGCGACCGCCATACGTGTCGGGATCGTTCCAAGGACGGCGCAGTTCGTTGGCCTCATCGTACAGGCGCTGCGTGGCGGAACGCTTCTGGCCGTAGAGCATGTCGGTTATAAAATGGCGAAGTGTGGTTTTGCCTTGTTCATTCGGTCCGACGATGACCTGAAGTCCAGGCTGCAATTCAATTTCGCGCCCACAGAACCGGCCATAGCCGTCGATGAATAGTTTGGATAATTGCACCGGTCACTCCCCCTCGCCGCCCTGGATGGGCAGGGGCGTGTTACGGTAAGCGGCACACCCGATCTCGCGCGCCCGTTTTAGCATGGCCAAACGGTCCGGGTCGGTGGTGTCGCGGATTTCGGCGTTGGTACGCGCGATGAAGGCCCCGAAACTGGTGCGTTCCTCGGCGAGGATATCGTAGTCTTCCTGCAACTCCGATTGGTCCGTCAATTCCAGAAAGGCGTAGTCGGGTTCCAGGATGTCGCGCAGTGTGTGCAGTTCCGCCTGCAACTCGGGCACAACGGATCCAGTAATCGCAATGCGCGCAATTCGATCCGCACCGGCTTCGTGGGATAGAGCCCGAATCGCATCCACCACCTGTTGGAGAGTGGTGTGGTTGGAACAGTCGATCGCGCGCGATTCGTATACCGCTTTGCAGGATCGCACCGGTTTCACGTCGACCTGTCCACCCGGGCCTATCTCCACTTCCAAGTGATAGTGGAGGCCGGGTTCGCCGAATCCGTGGCCTTCCGGGGATCCGGAATAGGCCACGCGCGTGGCAAATGGCCCGGTGATTTCCTTGAATCCATGATAGTGGCCAAGAGCAAGGTATGCCAGCCCGGGCGGGACTGCCTCGGCCGCTTTGAATGGGGCGTATGCGGTCTTGCCTTTGGGCAGATTGCCGATTTCTGATCCGTGCGCAATGGCGACATGAATACGCCCGTCTGCCGGCAACTCTAACTTTCCGAACGGATTAGTAGAGATATCCGGCCCGTCAAAGGCGAATCCGTGAATGGTCAATGGTTCGCGATTGTGTTCCACCGCACTCCATCGGGCTTGGGAGAAGATATGCACGTGGCTTGGCCAACGCTCAGTCATATAGGGGGAACCGGGCACGAAGGGATCGTGGTTTCCTGGCGCGACGCAGACCGTCACATGAGGGATGGCCGCGAATTGGTCTTGCAGGAAGGCGATGGTATCTCGGGTTATGCGGGAGTGTTCGAACAAATCGCCGGCAATGATCAGCACGTCGGCGGGCCATGACGCCGCCCGGCGAACCATGCCCTGAAAAACGTCGCGTAGCGCTTGCCGTCGCCTATTTCCATAGCCTGAGGGCATGGCAGGCGCGACAAAGCAGGCATCGAGGTGGATATCGGCTGTATGTAGTATCCGCATGGATTCGGATGCAGGTTCCATTGTGTATCGGTTCAGAAAAGGACTGTTTACCCGCGATCCCCACCGCAGGTAAGTCGAGGGGACATAATACCGTTTTTTGGCCGGGGGTTTCTATGAAGGGATGAGTGTGCGGAGTTAGCTGTGTTGAAACGGTTTAAGCGGGTCCGGCACCCGGTTTTCCATTCACCGTGATCCTCTTCTTCGTGGCATACCACCGTGCCGCGCCCATGACAACCAGCAGCAGGGACAAGAGCCCTCCCCCAATCGCCAGGTTCCGCCTTCTCCCATACCATTGCCTCGGCAATGGTTGATAGACCACTTCGTCGGTAAATTCCTCGGGAAACCAACGAAGTCCATCGGCCTGGATGGCAATCCGGAGATTGGGGTTGCGTCTGACGAGGGCCTTGTAGAACTTGTCGGCGGCCTGCGGATCTTTGTACTTGATGTAGGTTCCGCCTGTGAAGAGGGCTTCCGCGCACAGGAGGTCGTTGTTTGGACACAGTTCAGCCGATTTCCACATGTGGTCCGCGGCGAACCAGACGAAATAATTCATTCGGGGATATTCGGCCATGTGGTTTCGGATGCGGTCGTCGTAGTCCGGTTGAAACCCTTCAACGTCTTTGGAGGATTCCCAATTCTCGGGGATCAAGTTGGGACAAAAAATGGCGGGTCCCTTCTCGCGGATGGTCTTTGCGAAATTGAACCAGGCTTCCGCTCGAACCCGGCCGGATTGGGATGGGTCGATACCCGTATTCGCCCATGTATGCATTTCCGATAAGACATGGTGCGGCGATAAACTCCATTGTCCATAGGCGTCCGCATTGGAGTTCATCTCTTCGGGATACAGCTGTGCGGCTTTGTTCCATTCGCCCGCGCGGGCGTAGCGCCGGGCAAGGATGGATTTGAGATCGACGCCTGAAAATGAACCCCACGAACCAAATGCAAATCCTCGGCCCTCATCGTCAGGCGAACTCACTTTTGGAGCCTGATATGAATCCACGAATTCTTGCAGTTCTTCCGTGGTCATTACGGATTCGGTCACACGGACGGCATCGATATGGTCATGCGCTTCGATGAACGCTTTGGCGGCGCCGGCGTAGTTGCCCATTCGGGTGTAAACATAGCCAAGATCGGCACGTGCAAAATCCTTGGCTCGCGTTGCACCGTAGACCGTGAGTTCGCCGTCGCTGGGGATGTCCGACTGCCACCGGCTGTCGTCTTCCATGAGGGCGGCGGTTTGCTCAAGCCATTGCGCGGCTTCGTCAAACTTGCCGTCGTGCAGGAGCAGCTTGGCGCGTATCCATTTGGCATAAGGCTTATCAGGAGGGCAGTGATTGAGCCACCGCCGCGCGGCGTCAAAATCGCCTTTGTTGTAGCTAATCATGGCCAAATAGTCAGCTTCTTCGACGGTTCCATCCGGAAGAGCGGCTTCCACGGCTGCAAGCCATCGGTCGGCGTTGGCTCCCTTATGAGCTGTGAGCCATGCCGAGATCAGCTTTCGCGTGGTTGCATCCTCGACCAACCTTGGGTCGACCTCATCCTGCGAGAGGGCTCGTTCGCATACACGGCCGATGTTTACGCTGGGGTTCTGAGTCAGAGCGGCGTATCGCTTAATGGCTTCCACGTAATTGCCCGCCTCCATTTCGGCGCGCGCGTGCCAGCCTGGGCTGGCTTCGGCCAGTCCAAGTGAGTCACGGAAGCCCTCTTTCGCGAGCGATTGTGTTTGCTCAAAATACGGTCCGGCCCTGGAGGCATCCTTCCTTGTCCACGTTTTGCCCAACATGAACGCTGCCCACGTGCTGCGGTAGACGCGTTGATCTTCCGGCAACGCCAGTATCGCGCTGAATTGTTCAATGGCCTTATCCCATTGCTGGCCGTGGTACGCGGCGGCGCCACGCAAGTAGTGGTCGAATTCCGGGGGCAGCGTTGCGAGCCGATCTTCGAACGGCGTGATATCCATGGGTTCAGGTGGTGCAAGTTCGTTAACCGATCGATAGGGGTTATCGAGCACGTCGGCATACAGTCTCTTCCACTCTTTGAAATGTCCGGTTATCGCGGTGCGCACGAGGTTGTGATCCGCAAGGACGGCCTCGGCATTGGGTTGATCTTTCAGCAGTTCCGCCAAGTCCGCGATTTCGGCCTGAAGTGTAATGTCGTACGGATCCGAGGGCCGCTCGTATAATGCGCGAAGCTCGGCCTCGGTCCAGACT
Organism: Candidatus Hydrogenedentota bacterium; assembly: GCA_045863295.1. Taxonomy (GTDB): domain Bacteria; phylum Hydrogenedentota; class Hydrogenedentia; order Hydrogenedentales; family SLHB01; genus BTWA01. The sequence continues at coordinate 43,844 of BTWA01000034.1, read as the reverse complement.
CGATTGGAATCGTTGTTGGAGTCGACGACAAGTGGTTTTCCCAGAATAACGTTGCACTCGATGGAGAAAAGGGTCGGCAGCATGAGTTTTGCATAGTAGTCACCGCCAGTGAAAAGATAAGAGATGTAGTTGTGGGAACATGCGACCGCGGCCGCAGACACGACGATCAAGGCGGTGAGAAATGCAAGTGCCGTTTTCATGGCTGAATGACTGCCTTTCCTACGTTGAACCGGGAACGGTTGTCCCCTTCCCAACCGCCCAACCTGAACCAAGCCGCCATGACTTCTTCGCCTGGCCGTGGGCACGGCCCGGAAAGTGTGCACTTGGAAGATCCGGTTCTGGCATCGCTTGAATACCCCGCGAGGATGTCGTGGGCCATGGGTCCACTGTGGATCCAATCCACGGCAACGTAAACAGGTTCCATAGAGCGCACCACACCTTCGTTGCGAATCCAGATTTCGAATAGTCCGGGTTCGGGCGAACGCGCTTCCGCGACGAGGTTGGGTTCGGGTACTTCGCCTTTCATCACGCGTTCGAGCAACGGCCAGGTCCAGTTGAGACGGTCGCCTTCGACAGGGAGCCGAAACCAGACGATGCCGCGCATATGCGGCGGCGGATTCGATTTGAGGGAACTTGCGATGGCCGCAATGTCGGCGGGGTCGGCCATGAGTTCGCGCACAGTCGCGCTGGCAAGCCGATCTTCGCGGCCTTCCGCGCGGAGTCCTGCGAATAGGCCGGTTACGCTGTCGTAGATGAGTTCATGGCCGTAGGTGGGTAGTGCCACGTAGAACGGCTTGCCGTATTGTGCCGCGCGGTCCACCCAGCCCGGAACGCGGGCGGGATCGCACAGCGTTGCCTTGTCGTCGATCGTTTTCGGTGTTTCGAGCGAGTGCACTTGCAGCACGAATTCGTCCAGTCCGTCGACAAGATCTTCAAACCCAGGCTGTCCAAGCCAGGTGGGCAACGCGGTGATGGACATCGGGACATTGGGCAGGTCCTTGCGCAGGTTGTTGATCAAAGAATGATAATGTGCGAGGTTTGCCGTGGCGCAGTCATAGTCGATCTGTATTCCGCCAATAACTGTGCCATTGTCCAGGGCGGATTCTGCCAGTTGGTTCGCAACCGGCGTAAGCGTTTCGCACAGGTCACGTCGGCCTTCATTAGAAAGTATGCCGGGCAACTCATGCGCGCGAATGACCAGTACTATTGATTTCCCTGAGGATTCAAGGGTCTTCCATTCAACAGCCGGATAGAACACTTCAGGCTTGCCGCCGGCGAATTGGATTTCGGCCGCCAACACCATGAACGTCTCAGCAGACTCCGTTGCATTCTGGATACCTTTGACCACTTCCGGCGTCCACGCGCGTTGCCAAACGTAGACCGCTTGTTCGACGGGTCCTACGGCAATTGGGCCGGAATTGCAGGCTGCAAAGAGTAGAGTTGCGGGAAAGCAGCAAATAATGGCGGCACGCAATTGCATGCTGCCATTATATCGCCCGGATGCTCGTCGCAAACATCAGGAATCGTCAATTGTCCTGGATGATAATCTGCGGGCTGATGAGAATGGTTAATCCATCGCTTTTCATCACCGTGGTCCGTTTGAACAACGTGCTGATGAACGGCAATTGTACCAATCCCGCTCCAAAGTCACCGGAGCAGGATGTGGGCTTTTCGCTCCCGCTGATGATAGGACCGTAGGTCCATTCGCCTCTCTGGATTACCAGATTAGGAAAGATGTCTTTGACGCACTGCGCTTGATCGGTAGTGCGCGTGAACGTAACGACCAGATTGGCATCTATTTCGCCGCTGAAAGTTCCGCCGTTGCCCCGGTCGCGGTTAATGACCATCGATCCGGTGGACGGTTGGCTGGGTATCGGATTCAGTACTACATTCCACATCTCAGTGGCCGTTCCGCCGTTATAATTGACGACAATTGGTGCAATGCTTTGCAGCGACAGGCCCACTAACTCGATATCCACCGTGGAAGATGCGCCGAAATTGGGCAGGTCGGCCGGTTCATTTCGCCGAATGAGCGTGTCTGCGATGCCGTCTGCATCGTCGCAACCGTTGGCATCGTTTATTGGCAGACTTTGCAGGGGGATGACCCCGGAAAATGGGTCCGACCCGGTGCCGAAGAACCCGGCGGGAATGGGATCGGCTGAAAAATCCAGGGAGGAAAAGTCCAGGAAGATCAGTTTGGCATCGGCGGATTGGGTGACGAACGCATCTGTGCCCGGTTCCAACGTTACGGGACCCTGGATGCATCCGAATGCCGGCATAAGCGCTGCGAGGGCTAGACCAACCTTGGCCAATCGCGTGTCAATCATGGAGGAAATCTCCCAGTTTTCGAGAATGCTGCAACGCCACCTTGCGAGAGCATTCTCCCCGGTGCCTGGCACATCCCTGTGAGTTGGTGTCCGGGCCGCCCCCAAATCTACTGCGGGGTGATTTCCTACGAATTCGAAACGGCAAGAAAGTCATCTACCCACCCGGTACAGCCACTTGGAGCACAATACCGCAGCGGGGCTATTTCAATACAATAAATTGAATAAAGCCTGGCTTTTCAGGAAACCGTTTCGTGGGGTACAAATTAGCCGCCTTGTGGTCAAGCCAATCCGGTCGAATTGGTTGAACGACGCGGCTTTGTGTGCTATATTCTCCCGTCTGTCCAAACGGGCGAATTGTGCCTATTCGACGGGTTGAATCATGTTTGAATCGCTGACAAAGAAGCTCGATCGGGCCTTCAAGAACCTTCGCGGCCAGGGAAAACTGACCGAAAGCAACATGAAGGAGGCGCTCGAGGAAATCCGCCTGGCGCTGCTGGAAGCCGACGTTAACTACAAGGTTGTCAAGCAGTTCGTGGCGGACGTGCAAGAGCGCGCCCTGGGCCAGGAGGTTCTGGAGAGCATTCAGCCGGGCCAGCAAGTCGTCAAGATTGTGCATGACGAACTGGTGAAGTTGATGGGCGGCGGAAACGCGCCACTCATGCTGGCGGAGACGCCGCCTACCATCATTATGATGGTGGGTTTGCAGGGCCAGGGTAAGACGACGAGCGCCGGCAAGCTGGCGATGATGCTGAAGAAACGGGGCCGGCACCCGCTCTTGGTGGGTGCGGACGTGTACCGTCCGGCGGCGATCAAGCAGCTGGAAGTGGTAGCCAAGACGGCGGGCGCGGAGTTTTTCAGCCTCGGCGAGAAGGCCGACCCGGTGGATATCTGCCTGATGGCGCGGGGCGAGGCCCAGATGCGGGGATGCGACATCATCATTCTCGACACAGCGGGCCGCTTGCACGTGGATCAGCAGATGATGGAAGAAGTGCGGCGCATCTACAACCAGATGAAGCCGCACGAGATCCTGTTTGTGGCGAATGCCATGACGGGCCAGGACGCGGTGAATTCCGCGAAGCAGTTTAATGACGCATTACCCCTTACGGGCGTTGTGCTTACGCAGATGGATGGCGACGCCCGGGGCGGCGCGGCGATCAGTCTGATCAATGTAACCGGGAAGCCCATCAAATTTGTGGGCACGGGCGAGAAGCTGGACGCCTTGGAGGCGTTCCACCCTGGCCGTATGGCGGATCAGATTTTGGGCATGGGCGACATTGTCTCCCTGGTAGAGAAGGCCCAGGAAGTGGTGGACCGTGACAAGGCCATCGACTTCCAAAAGAAGATGAAGAAGGCGAGTTGGGATCTCGAGGATTTCCTGCAGCAGATGCAGCAGGTTAAAAAGATCGGGAACCTGGGCGACTTGGTGAAGAAGATTCCGGGCATGTCCAAGATGATGGGCGGCCAGGATTTGCAGTTGAGCGGGGATGAGTTCAAGCACTTGGAGGCGATCATCTATTCCATGACGCCGAAGGAGCGCCGGAACCCTCAGATCATCAACGGCAGCCGCCGGTTGCGGATTGCCGACGGCAGTGGGACGAGCGTGCAGGAAGTGAATCAGCTTCTCAAGGAATTTGAGAAGATGAAGAAAATGATGAAGCAGATGATGAAGGGCGGGGGCAAAGGCGGCAAACGGCGCATGCCGATGCGGCTCCCCGGCTTTTAGTTCGCACAGGTATCGCAACGTTTGCGTTAAGGAACGAAAGAGGAACCCATGGCAACAGTGATTCGTATGAAGCGTGGCGGCCGGACGCACACCCCGTACTACCGCATGGTGGTAATGGATTCGCGTCAGCGCACGCGCGGCCGGGTAATCGACGAATTGGGTGTGTACCACCCGTGCGCGAAGCCCCAGCCGCAAATCGAAGTGGACAAGCAAAAAGCTCTTGCGTGGTTGTACAAGGGCGCGCAAGTAAGCGACACGGCGCGCACGGTGCTTTCGCAGCAGGGTGTGTTAACGGCGTACGCCGAAGGCAAGAAGCCGGAAGAATTCGCGCCGGTGGAAGCGCCCGCCGCGGCGGCGGAGTAAGGCCGTTTCATGGCTGAGGGCAAGGAAATGATCGAGCTGATCGCCAAGAAGCTGGTGGATCATCCCGAAGACGTTCAGGTCCGGGAGATCGACAGCGACGAAGGGCGTGTGCTTGAGTTGCGCGTGCATCCCGAGGACATGGGCAAAGTGATCGGCAAGGAAGGCCGGACAGCCAAGGCAATCCGCACGCTGTTGAGTTCGGCAGCGGCGAAGGCCAACATTCGGGCCGACCTGAAGATCGTCGAATAACGCGGGCGCGCGGGATGACCGCCATGAAACGCGTCGGCGTGGTGCGGTCGGTCCATGCGGTCCGTCGCGAACTGCGCGTGAATCTGGAAGGCCCATACCGTGCGTGGATCGAAACGGCTGGCATGGTGTTTGTGGCCATTGCGAACGAGGAGCCCGTTCCCTGCCGTGTGCAGGGGGTGCGGTTTCACCTCCAGGAAGCGATCGTGCAGTTGACACCGGGGGTGCCCCGGGATCTGATAGGCCGGATGCGGCATGCCGCGGTGCTGGCCAGCGAGGATTCCCTGCTGGAAACGGACACCACGCCAATCAAGGCGAGCGAGCTTATCGGCTTTCGGGTAGTGGGCGTGGACGGGCTGGATCTCGGAGAGATAACGGACGTTTACGAGACCGCGTACAACGCGGCGATACAAGTTGAATCAGAGCATGGACGGCCGTTTCTTTTGCCGCTGGTGAACGAAGTGGTCGACGCTGTCGACGCGGAATCGTCGAAGGTGTTTGTGCGAGACATTGCCGGGTTTGCCGTGGAAGAAGGCGTTGACGATGCGGATTGACGTGGTCAGCCTGTTCCCCGAGTTTTTTGAGGCCCCATTGAGGGTGAGCCTGCTGGGAAAGGCGATCGAAAATGGCGCGTTGTCCGTGGAGGTAACCAATCCGCGCGAATTTGCCACGGACAAGCACCGCACGGTGGACGATGCGCCGTACGGTGGCGGTCCTGGCATGGTGATGATGTGCGAGCCGTTGTTCGCGGCGGTGGAGAGCCTTCGCGGGAAGAATACGCTGGAGCGCGTGATCTTGTTGTCGCCCCGGGGCAGACGTTTTGAGCAGACCGTTGCGCGCGAACTGGCCGCAGGACCGGATATGGTTCTGATTTGCGGCCGGTATGAAGGCGTGGACGAACGCGTGAGCCAGGGTCTTGTGACCGACGAGTTGTCCATCGGCGACTACGTGTTGAGTGGCGGCGAATTGCCGGCGCTGGTCATCATAGAGGCGGTAAGCCGGATGTTGCCGGGGGTGATTGGCGATTGGGAATCGGTGGAGACGGATTCGTTTTACGGTGGCCTGCTGGGCGCGCCGCAGTACACACGTCCGCCGGAATTCCGTGGCATGGCGGTGCCGGAGGTGATCCGGCAAGGCAACCATGCGGCGATAGCTCGTTGGCGGCGCAAAGAGGCGTTGCGCGTTACACGCGCGCGGCGGCCGGATTTGTTGGCAAATCTTAGCGAGGCGGATGCCGCGCTGGTTGAAGAAATTAAGCGGGAAGAACCGCACTGAAACGAGAGCCCCTTCGGGGCAACGATACAAGCTGGTCACGCACGCGATTCGCATGCGTGCGGACAAGAGGAGAGTGAACCGTGAACCTGTTGGAAAAGTTTTCGCGCGGGGAGTGCAAGACCCCCGATCAAGTGCCTCAATTTGCCGTGGGCGACACGGTGCGCGTGCATTTCCGCATTGTGGAAGGCGAAAAAGAGCGCATCCAGGTGTTTGAAGGCGTGGTGATTTCGCGCACAGGCGGCGAAGGCCCCGCGGGCAAGTTCACGGTGCGCCGGGTCGCGTTCAACGAAGGCGTGGAGCGTGTGTTCCCCCTGCATTCGCCGCGGGTGGAAAAAGTGGAAGTGACGCGCGAAGGCAAAGTGCGGCGCGCGAAGCTGTATTACCTGCGCGAGCGCGCGGGCAAGGCGGCCCGCGTGAAGCGGCGGGAACGGTCTGCGGCGGAACGCGAAGCGGCCGCGCAGAAGAACCAGGCCGCTCGCAGCGCCAAAAGCAAGGCCGACGCGACAGAATAACGGGCGGTTGCCTGCATCCGCCGGGAAGAATCCTGCCCGCATTTCCTGCCGCGTTGCGCGCGGCCGGAAATGCGGGTTCTCACTTTGTTGCGCGAACCGAAAAGAGGTTGGGCCGTGCTGGAAGTTACTGGATTTCAAAAAGCCTACCGCGGCACGCTGGCCGTGAAAGATTTGTCGTTTTCAATCGAGCCGGGTGCGATCATGGGATTGCTTGGCCCCAACGGGGCGGGCAAGACCTCGACATTACGCAGCATCGCCGGCATCATCCCTCCGACCCAGGGAACGCTCAAGGTCGCGGGCCACGACATCGTAAAAGACTCCATTCACGCCAAGCAGCAACTCGCCTATGTGCCGGATGATCCGAAGCTGTTTGAGACATTGACTGTTTTCGAACATCTGCAGTTTATCGCTAAGGCTTATCATGTGGCGGATTGGCAAAGAAAGGCGGAGACGCTGCTGGGCCAGTTCGAGCTTCTTGAGAAGCGGAACACACTGGCGCACGAGCTTTCGCGCGGGATGCGGCAGAAAGTAGCGATATGCTGCGCGTATCTACACGATCCGAAACTGATTATGTTTGACGAACCGCATACCGGCCTTGATCCGCGCGGTATCCGCACGATGAAAGATTCAGTAGAACAACGCGCGCGCGACGGGGCCGCGGTCATTGTGAGCTCTCACTTGCTGGAACTGGTCGAGGACGTGTGTACGCATCTGCTCATCCTGCATCGCGGCCAATCGCTCTTTTTCGGACGTATCGAAGACGTGAGGGCTACTTTCGCCGAGGGAGACGCGTCCACGTCGCTGGAGGAGATTTTCTTCCGCGTGACGGAAGGGGGCGGCGAAACAGTGCCTGATCTGCACCAAGAAGCGCGGAAACCTTGAGGAATTGAATTCGTGCCTCCCGCACTCATCTATTTGAACCGGCTTCGGTGGCGCGCCATGGGCCGGCGCATGTTTCGGGGCGTGCGCACCGTCAAAGGCGCGTTGTTTTTCGGCTTTGGTTTGTTCATGTTTTCCACATGGCTTCTGCCAAGTCTGGTGATGTCGTTCAATACACAGCCCGCCGATCCTGCGCGGATTATTGCGATGACGTCGTTGTTCATGATCACGATGTCGGTGCTGTATGTGGGCACGTCGGCCGGTGACAAGGCTATCTACTTCAGCCCGGGTGAAGTAGAGTTTTTATTTCCGGGCCCATTTACGCGGCGGCAACTGTTGACGTACAAGTTGTTGGGTATTTTGCTCAGCACGGCGATGGGTGCGCTCGTGTTTTCCGTATTCATCGCGAGGTACACGGGGTCTTGGGGAAAGGCGTATGTAGGTCTGTTCTCGTCGTTGCTCTTCGTTCAGCTTTTTACGATGTCGGCGCTGTTGCTGGGCCAGACGGTCAACGAACGGGCTTATACGGCATTTCGCAAGCGGTTGGTGACGTTGTTTCTCATTGTTCTGGCGATCGGCCTTGGCCAGGTACTTTCCATGCGGCGCGCGGGCGGGTTTACCTCCGTGCTGGACGGTGTTCAGGCGTCGGCTGTGTTGAAGTATCTGCTGCTGCCGCTGCAGCCGTTTGGCCGCGCGATAGCCTCGGCGACATGGGGCGAGTTCGGCTTGTGGTTTGGCGTCACGCTGGGCATTAACGGGGTCTTGGCGGCGTTCATTCTGTTCTTGGACGCGGAGTACCGGGAGACGGCGGTCAACGTAAGCCAGAAGGTGACGAACCAAATGGAGCGTGCACGGCGAAGCGGCATGGCGCAGTCGGCTCGCGCGACGGCAACCCGGAGCGTGCCGTCGTTGCCGTGGTTGTTGGGAGCGGGTCCGGTGATGTGGCGGCAGTGCACCAATGCCTACCGCAATGCGCGGAGTTTGATGTTCATGCTGGTGCTGATGGGCACGGCCGGTTCGGTTCCGGTGCTGGTGATGCAAGATGGTCACGTGTCTTCCGATCCCATGCGGATGACCATGTTTGTGGGGGGAATACTTTTCTGGGTCACGATGATGCTGAGCATGATGATCCGGTACGATTTCCGCACGGATCTCGATCAGATGGACTGGCTGAAAGCGCTGCCCCTCCGGCCTGCGGCCGTGGCGATGGGGCAAGTACTGGTGCCTGTGATGCTGGCGACTGTGTTACAGACCGTTGTCATCGTGGCAATGACGGCGGCGGGATTCAGCCCGATGTTGTTGGTCATCGTTCCGTTTACGCTTCCGCTGAATCTAGTTCTGTTTGGCCTGGAAAACTTCATGTTCCTGCTGTTTCCATCGCGGGTGGCGGCGTTCAGTCCTGGTGATTTCCAGTTGTTCGGCAAGCAGATGATGTTGGTGATGGCGAAAATGGCATTCATATTCGTCTCGGCGCTTCCCGCAGCGGGCGTATGGGCGGTTGTGCTGGGCATTTCGCACAGCCAGGCGGCTGGAATAGCCGGCGCATGGGTGACCTTTGCGGCTCTCGCCTGCGCAGTTGTTCCGGGCGTCGCGTGGGCGTTCAGACGGTTTGATGTAAGTGTGGATACGGCAGGGTGAACCGGATTCCGAGGCAACGTATGCCTTCGGTACTCGCCATTGCCGTCGCCTGCAGAACCGGAGGCGCCACCTGCGCGAAGGCTTTACACCTTACGGCAATTGCTTGATGCTTGTTGTCCTTCTTGCGAGGAACGGAAATCAGACGGGTTCCAGCCCGGGATCGACTGCCTTTACGTCTTCCGGTTCGTAGCGCACGACCACGAGTGTCATGTCGTCGGATTGATCCGCGCCGTTGACATGTTGTTCGATGTCTGAGCGCAACCGGATCAGGAATCCTTCCAACGAATCGCCTTCTCCGTCGAGTGCCGTCTGCAGCAAACGCTGATCCCCATACAGGGCACCGTCCAATCCCCGCGCTTCCGTAATGCCATCGCTGTAGAGGATGATGGTGTCGTGCGCGGAGAAGGGTACGCGCGTTTCCTCGAAGATGCAGCGCCGGTCGATGCCGAGCGGAAGGCCTTTCTGACTCTTCAGCCACAGGCGTTGGCCTGTCACGCGCTGAATCATGACGGGAGGATTGTGTCCACCCTGGGCGTAGCGGATTTCGCCGGCCTGCGTGTCCACAATCATGAAAAACACCGTGACAAAGCGGCCAGTTTCATCTACACGCTCGCATAGCGCGCGATTGGTGCGCACCAGCAATTCGGCGGGAGAGTCTGTTTCCTTGGCAAGTGCGCGAAATACGCTCCAACACTCCGTGAGCAGAAGCGCGGCGGGCAACCCTTTTCCGGTGGCGTCGCCGATCGCGATGCCCATCCGATGCGGTCCCATTGGGATGAAATCGTAGAAATCGCCCCCGACTTCACGGGCAGGTTGGGTCCATGCGGCAATGCCAAGGTTCGGAAACCGGGGCGGCTCGGCGGGCAGAAGCGCGCGTTGGAGTTCGGAGGCAATGCGCAGTTCGCTTTCCAGACGTTCGCGCAGTTGGGTTTCTTCTTTCAGATCGCGCATGTGGCGTTGCAGCGACACGCTCATGCTGTTGAAGGCGCGTGCCAGCGTTTCGATCTCATCCTTTGAATCGAGTTTGACCCGGTAGTCGAGGTTGCCTTTTCCGATTTCGATAGCGCCGTTTACTAGCTGATTGATGGGCTTGGACAGGCCCCTGCTCATAAACATAATCATAATGACGGCGACCAGGATTGTGCCGATGCCCACGCCCGCCACGTAACGAATGGTGCGGTTGATCAGACGCGCACCGTCGTCGGTGCGATGTTGAATGAAGAGCGCCATCGCTTTGGACGATCCGTCTGGTGTGAGTCTGGACACGACACCGAAATCGGTGCCGACCATCATGGCATCGATCGGTTCCGGCCCGTCGCGTTCGAGAAATCGTTGGCAAAACGCAATGATGGTGCGGCGCATGGCCGGGTCCAACGTTGCCCCGGGCTTCTCGGCCGCGGCAATCACCTGGGCGGTTTCGTCCACGACAATCATGCGGGAAACATCGATTTCGGCCATGAACTGATTGAGGATTCCCTGCACTGCGAATTCGTCCTGCACGCCCCGCACAAGCTGCTCTCCGACGCCAGCCTGGACAATTCGGGGCTTGTCCACGCCGCGGACTCCCACGTATTTGAATCGCCTGCCGTCTTTGTCGCGTTCCTGAAAGTCCTGAATAACCGTATCTTGCAGGCCTTGCAGCAACGGATAGAAGACATACGCCTGGGGGTTGCGTGCGGGATCTGGAGTAAAGCGGAAGTCGATTTCCTCGCCAGCGCCAATGTAAATCCGGCCTTCTTCGTCGGTGACCCAGAAGTCGTCGATCAGGGGATAGCCGCGAACGGTGATGGCATGTTCCTTGACTCGGCCGAGGGTGGCGGTGATTTCCTCATGGGACATGCCGGCGCGGTTTTCGGCAATGGCCACCAACTCAGATACGAGCAGGGCGCTTACGACCATTTGTTCGCCCACGCGATCCATGACCTTTTCGGGTACGGTAACGCCGTACTGGATATTGCGCGTGGCCAGTTTGGTGATGGTCGCACCGGTCTTCATGTATTGTTCGCCGAGCGAAGACAAGACGGCCCACAGGTTGAGCCCCGTGAGCAGGGCAACCGAAATGACGATGAGCAGGCCCATGGCCAGGCTCAGCCGGGTTTGGAAACGGAGTCTTGCCATATGGTTTTGCAGTAGGGTTCGAATTGGCGCGGACGAGTAGCCCATCCTTCGCTGCCGGTCGAGATCCAAATCCGGAGGCGGCCCGGCAGAATGTAAGGCACTGCGCCTGTCGCGTGGGAACATCCCCAAACAAACGGTGCGCGAAACGTCCGCGCCGCCGGGTTTACATGTCCTTTGTGATGTCCGTCCAGGACTGTTCGTCGGCTTCGATGGCGAGCGACCGGGCAAAACGCTTTACGGCCCCTTCGGCCTCGTCGTACACGACGAAAAACTTGTCGAGATTGGTGATCTCAAAGACTTTCTTCACGTTACTGTTTAATGCGCACAACCGGACGTGGCCGCCCGTTTCCGTACATGCCTGATTGATTCGAATCAATTCCGTGAGCACGGCGCTGGACAAGTATTCCACTTTTTCGAAATTCAGCAGCAAGTTGATACCGGGATTCGCATGGACATGGGCAAGGACCTCCTTGCCGAACTGGTCCACGTTCAACGCGTCCAGCACGCTGGCCGCTTGAATATCGCCGATCGTTATCACACCCCGTTCGGAAAACTCGACGATCGGTTGCGGTTTATCCATGTACTTTGTCTCCTTGGCAAAGGCCTTTGCGGCGCATCTTCATGATCAGGCAGTGGTCCTTTTCGTCAAACTTCACTTCGGACATGCAATACCGGATGAGGCAAATGCCGCGGCCGTTAGGTTGATTGATTTCGGGTAACTGGATCTCATCGGGCGTAAAACCGCACCCTTCATCGCGTACGCGGATGACGCAATACTCGCCGGTGTCGTCCTCGCGCATATCCAGATGAATCGTGCGGCATGCGTCGCTGCAATTGCCATGAGTGACGGCATTGACCAGGGCCTCTTCGAGGCACAGGCGCGCATAGAATTCCTGATCCGGCGCGATCCAGTCGTGTCGGCGCAAAGCCTCCAGCGCGTCTTTCAGCGTGTCGCCCACGGCTTCCATGGTGCTGGGCAATTCTCTGGTATAAATCACTTTACCCACGCAACGCCCGTTCCTTCCCGAGCGGTTACCCGCGCTCTAACGATACCGTATTGCGCCTGCAGTGGACAAATAGCGGAGAGGTCCGCCATTAACCCGGATATTTCACGGCTTTGTCCAATTAGCTGTGTAACAACAATTCAACCGGCCTGTTACCAAAACTGGCGCACTTACAGTGTGCACGTGAAATATCCTAAGCGTTTCAAGCTTAAGGAATTCTGTGTGAGCATTTTACACCACGGAGACTGTACTTCAGTCTTCCGCAGAGACCGTACTTCAGTCTTCCACGCATGATTTAAGCGTGGTGCAAAATGCGGGTTAACGCCGCTTGTAATCCGGGCACTGAGTGGCGTTCGGACGTTCCGGGCGACGGCACGCCGATGGATAGTCGTACTTACAACTGTCGCAAAGAAACTCGCCGGGGGCGCGCAGCCGGGTCCACCATGCTTTGACTTTGTCCATGAAACTCATGACTTCTTCCTGAATTGCTGCCGGTACGCCTGGGGCGACTGCCCTTCAAATTTCCGGAACAATTTGCTGAAGTTGCTCTGATCGTCAATGCCGACACGCCGGCCCACATCGCCTACGGACAGGCGCGTACGCCGGAGCAATTCCTTGGCCTGTTCCAGGCGCAGCCGGCCAATATACTGCGAATACGACATGCCATACTTGCGCTGCAACTGGTGTGTGATGGCCGTCGGGTGCCGGTTCAATCGTTCAGCTACTTCTTCCAACGTCAAGTCGTCGGGCAGGCGATCCGCAATTAACTGGTTCAAAATGCCCAACAGGTCATCTCCTGCTTTGGCGGCCCGCTGAATCCGCAAAATGGGGCCGAATAGAGTTAACAACGCGCGGAGGCATTCTGATCCCGTTTGCGCCTCGCGGACCGCCTCGGCAAATGCGGGATACGCGTCCCAAACCCCGAGACAGGGCTGTTTGGCGGTTTCGAGGGATTCGATTATCGATCCGGCAAGGGCCAAGGTTCGCCCGCGAACAACGCCTACGCCTGCTTTTGTGCCTGCGATGGATTCCGCGAGCACGGAGCGCATGGTTCGGGTGGCCAGGGGCTGATTGCCGGAAGCCAACGCCGCCGCAATGGTAGAGCCTGGCAATGCCTGATCCACGAGCGCCTGGCGCGGACGGGCGCGTCTGCGTGGCGCGGGAGGAACATTGGTTTCCGGGGAAGGGCCGGGCGCCGGTGTGTCTCGCCGATCGCTCCAGGCCGATGCCAAGGCTTCCATGGTCCACTGGGCCACGGTGGGTACCGCGGGCGCTCGCAAAACGGCGATATCGGTCAGCTTGACCGGAAATTCGTCGTGCCCCAAGCGAAGTGAACGCAGACCTGCAAGTGCATCCTGTTCAAGCAGTTCGGGCGCCTCCGCCGGACAGTAGGGTCCAAAGGTAAGGGTGAAGGCCATATCGGCCTCGGGTAGCGCGGGGGCTACCACGCAGGCAAACCCCATATGGCACAAAAAGGTAACGGGGTGGCGAGTTCGCAATGCCTCGCTGGAGGCTTGGTCGCGCGAGGCACGGCACGCGGCACGGCCGCCATTGATGGAGGATACATACCGGCAGGCCTCGCATTGGCCGGTTCCGAGGATTCGAACCCCTTCTTCGTCGAGATCACGAAAGTGGATGCTGACGGGTGTGGAGGCTGCCTCAGAGGCACGGTCAATCAGGTTTCGCACTGCTTTCTCGCGAAAGAAGGCGAGCGGATCCATCACGCGATCTCAAACAACCGGGTTGGCTCGTTATGCCGGGCCACGACGACCTCGACAGGGTTCTTGCGCAGGGCATCGCGCGCCATGGCGTGGGCCAACTCGTAGCGGTTGTTCTCCTCGCTGATGTGCACCAGCACCACCAATTTGAGCGCTTCGTGCTGCAACTTCGCGAGCATATGGCACATGTCAGCGTTGGACAGGTGCCCCTGCTTGCCACGAATGCGCTGTTGCACCATGCGGGGATAGGAGCCGGTGTGCAACATTGTGGGGCAGTAATTGGATTCGATAACAAGGGCATGGGACCCGCTGAGTTGGCGGAGCACGAGGTCTGATGGATATCCAAGGTCGCATGCCAGCCCCAGTTTTATCCCGTCGTGGCGAACGGCATAGCTCACCGGGTCGGCGGCATCGTGGGAAATGCTAAAACTGTCTACTTGAAGGCCATTGATTGCGACCGGATCGCCGGCCTCGAAGTACTCGACCCGGCGTAGCGGCCCAATGGACGGAGGCAGGCACTCGTGGGTTTCCCGCGTCATATAGATGGGTACGTCATGTTTTCGAGACAGAATGCCCAGTCCCATGACGTGATCGGAATGTTCGTGGGTGATAAAGATGGCTTTCAATCCGTCGAGGGATTCCCCAAGGGCTCTAAGCCGGAGGTCGAGCTGCTTATAGCTTAAGCCGTTGTCAATCAATATCTTGGAGCTGGGCGTGGCGATCCAGATAGCGTTGCCGCTGCTTCCACTACCCAATAAGGCGAACCGAAGCACCCTGCACCCCCTTGAAAGGATATAACTGCTTGAGGCATAGTGAATTATAGCACTGAGATCGAAAACGATCAATTGACTTCCACGCCCCTTGGGCGTATAATGGCATATGACTTGCTAGTAGGGTCCACTCTGACATGATGCATATGGAACATAGGCTGGCGCAAACCCAGCAGCAACGGCTAATGCTGACTCAAAAAATGCAGCAGGCCATCCATATTTTGCAGCTTTCGAGCATCGAGCTCGACCAATATGTCCAACTGGAACTCGAAACGAATCCGGTATTGGAACAATTGGTCAAGGAGCCGGTTGTCGAGAAACCGGCTCCCTCCGACGGAAAAGCCTCGGACGACTACGACCCTTATAGCACGGATTACAGCTTCGACACATTTGTCGACCACCTTTTGGAACGGCAGAAGGAAGGCCGGGACCTCTCCCGGAACGCCGATCTGGACAGCCGCCGCGAGTACTACCAGAATTCCATCACAAAAGAAGAATCGTTCGGATCTCATTTGATGACCCAACTACGCCTGGCGGCGCCGGACGAGAAGATCTACCGGATTGGGGAACTCATCCTCGGGGAAATTGATCACAGGGGTTATTTCACTGGATCGCTGGAGTCTATTGCAGGGGAGGCCGGCGTCTCAGTCGCCGACGCCGAACAGGTGCTCAGGCTGGTTCAGCGTTTTGAGCCGACGGGCGTGGGCGCGCGGGATGTGGTGGAAAGCCTTTTGTTGCAGATTGACGCCGAATGCAATGGCGACCCGCAATTGAAAACGCTGGTAACGGAACACCTCGAGGCACTCGAACACCGGCAGATCCCGAAAATTGCCAAGGCGATGGGGATCACGCCGGAACGTGTGGAAGAATTGACAGGGCAGCTTTCGAAATTGAACCCTTGGCCCGGTCTGGAGTATTCGACTGACCCCCCGCAATACGTGACACCGGACGTAGTGGTCGAGAAGATTGACGATGACTATGTCGTGTATTTAAGCGACGAATCGAATCCG
The DNA here is from genome assembly GCA_045863295.1 of Candidatus Hydrogenedentota bacterium. Classification (GTDB taxonomy): domain Bacteria; phylum Hydrogenedentota; class Hydrogenedentia; order Hydrogenedentales; family SLHB01; genus BTWA01. The sequence goes on along the minus strand of BTWA01000034.1, from coordinate 28,261 downwards.
GAACTGCGGATCAACAGCGAATACCGCGACCTGATGAAGAACGGCCGCGTGAAGAAGGACGAGAAGCGGTACTTGCGGGACAAGGTAGAATCGGCGCGCTGGCTGATACGCAATATCCAGCAGCGGCAACAGACGATTCTACGGATTGCCTCGGCCATTGTGGATGTCCAGAAGGATTTCTTCGACAGGGGCATCGAGTTCATCAAGCCGTTGACGTTGCAGGAGATCGCCGATGTGGTCGGCGTTCACGAGGCCACCGTGAGCCGCACGACGCGCGGCAAATACATGCAGACGCCGCAGGGTCTGTTCGAGATGAAGTACTTTTTCTCGCCGGGGTTGAAGAAGGATGCGGGCGGCGAGCAATCGGCCAAGAGCGTGCAGTCGCTGATTAAGAAGATTATCGAGGAAGAAGACAAGACCAAGCCTCTCAGCGATCAGCGCATCGCGGACATGCTGAAAGCGCAGGGCATCAACATCGCGCGGCGCACGGTCACCAAATACCGCGAGGCAATGGATATCCTTCCCACCAATCTGAGGCGGTCGTATCAGGAAAAAGACTGATTCCAGCGTGTACCGCTGGGATTCGATGACTGCCCGACTTTTTTGTTTCGCAACTCAGTCACGGTCTAGTACAATTTCCCCGGATCTGTTGGCGGCGGGGGAAACGCCTCCGTGCCTTATTTACCATGCTTAAAGGAAACCTGCCGTGAGTAGCCGTAAACTTACCGTGATCAATCCGTTTGACGAGTCCATTGTAGGGGAGTGGCCGATGCTGGCTTCGGGCGAAGTGGATGCCGTAGTGGGCCGTGCGCGGGCCGCGTTCGAGGGATGGCGTTGGACGGATATGGCCTCGCGCAAGGCGCTGTGCAGCGCATTCGTGGAAGTATTCAAAGGGATGGCAGACGGCGTGGCTGCGGACATTTCGCGCCAGATGGGCAAGCCTAATAAGCATGCGTTGGGCGAGATCAACCGGCTTGTGGAGCGGGCCACGTATATGATCTCGATTGCCGAGGAGACGCTGTCGGACGAGTGGATTCCGTCGGAATCGCCGTTCCGGCGGTGCATCAGGCACGAACCCTTGGGTGTGGTGTTCGACATTGCCGCGTGGAACTATCCGTTGTTGATTGCGGTGAATGTCGTGGTGCCCGCAATCCTTTCGGGCAATGCCGTAATTCTTAAGCATTCGAGCAAGACGCCTCTGTGCGGCGAAGCCTTTGTGGATGCGTTTGCCAAAGCAGGTGCGCCAAAAGATTTGATCCAGCATGTGATTTGCGATCACGCCGTGACCGACGCGTTCGTGAAGCATTCCGGCGTGGATTATGTCTCGTTCACTGGATCGACCACTGGAGGGCACGAAATTGTACGCGGGGCGTCGGGCCGGTTTGTCGGGGTGGGACTGGAGTTGGGAGGCAAGGACCCTGCGTACGTTTGCGCGGATGCGAATTTTGACTACGCGGTGGCTGAGTGCGTGGATGGAGCGTTTTTCAACGCGGGCCAGTCGTGTTGCGCGATTGAACGAGTGTACGTTCATCACAGCATCTACGATCGGTTTGTCGACGCATTTGCGGCATTGACGAAGCAGTACGTGATGGGTAATCCGCTGGATGACGCAACCAACCTCGGACCGATGGCTTCCAAGGGTGCGCCTGCGTTCTTGCTGGGGCAAGTGGAAGACGCCGTGCGCAGGGGTGGCCGCGCGGTGGTGAGCGCCAAGGATTTCCGGATCAGCGGCTCTGGATGGTTCGCTGCGCCAGTGGTAGTCGCGGACGCCCCTCAGGAAAGCGCACTCATGCAGGATGAAAGCTTTGGCCCGGTCATTGGCATTACTCCGGTACATGGCGACGACGAGGCCGTGCGTTTCATGAACGACAGCAGGTATGGGCTGACGGCGTCGGTGTGGACGAGCGACGAGGAGCGGGTGTTGCGCCTCGCGCAACATATCGAGACGGGAACAGTCTTCATGAACCGCGCGGATTATTGCGATCCGGCCCTTGCCTGGACGGGCGTGAAGGACACCGGCCGCGGATGCAGTCTGTCAAAGTATGGTTTCCATCAACTCACACGGCTAAAGAGCGTGCATATGAAGACTACGGTTTGATTGTATTGCTTCCCAAAAGAAAGGCGCTCTCTATCCGTGGGGAAAGAGAGCGCCTTTTAATCTGCATGGGGCCGGTTTATGCTTTCAATTTGTCCATCAGCGCTTTTGCCCGCTTAATTCCCTCGAACTCGCTCAAACGATCGCCTTCAAACTCGATGCCGATGTAGCCGCTGTACTTGTGTTTGTCCACTACAATTTCGGTGAGTTTCGCGAAATCGAGCTTCGTTTCCAAGCCGGTAGTGTCGTCGAAATCGTAGCACTTGGCACTGACGGCTTTGGCAAACGGCATGAGCCGGTCGATGGAATCGTAGATGTCGGTGCCGGCCGGAAAGTTGCCGTAGTCCGGCAGTGTGCCGAAGCGGGGATGCTTCACAGCGGCCATGAGCTTCTCCATGGCCGGCACATTGGACGATGGACCGCCGTGGTTTTCGATGATGACGTTGATGCCTTTGCCGTCTGCGTAGTCGCAGAGTTTGTGGAAGTACGGCGCAGAGCGTTCGACGAGGGCATCCACCACTTTCGGATCTTTCTCCCATCCGTTGGCTTCGCCTTTCCAGTTCATGCGAATGGAATGGCCGCCAAAGAAAGCGGCGGCGTCCACCCATTTCTGATGCCGGGTAACGGCTTCTTCCCGTTTGGCCTCTTCCAGGTGGCCAATATCGCCTTCGCCGTCCACCATGATGAGCAAAATCTTCACGTTGTGATCGGCCGCATTCTTTTTCAATTGTTCGAGGTATGGCATCATTTCGTCAAACGGTTTTTCGTTGGGCGGCAGCATTTTGTTCACCAATTCGATTGCTTCGATACCGAACTCCTCGCGGGCCAGCCGCGGCATATCGAGCATTGGTGTTTTGCCTTCTCCTTCCCCGATGGTGCGATGCAGCGACCACCCCGCCAGTGAAATGCCGTATGTTCTCGCCGCGTGGGCGGAATTGCCTCCGATCGCTGTAATGCCTGCCGCCATTGCGCTTGCTCCCGCAGTTTTGAGAAACGTCCGCCGTGTTGAATCTGTGTTCATGTTCCGTCGGCTCCCTGTCCGTTGATTCTTTAGGCCAACACACGGCACTCACTCTATGAAATAACCGGGCCGGGATTCCACCGTTGGCCGAATAAGACGGGGCGGCGACGCGCTTTTCCCTGTCAGCAGCGAGGTTTGGAAAACGCCTCTCTCAGCCGTCTCGCCGCGGATCCGGGGTCGCGGTCCTGGGTCACGGCCGTGACGACGGCGGCACGGCGGGCGCCCCGCGTAATAACCTCGTGGATGTTGTGTTCCTTGATACCGCCCATGACGGTGAAAGGCACGCGGAGTCTGGGGGCTATCGCCGTGATCATGTCGGGACCCACTGCCGATCCGAGGCCGGTCTTGGTTTGCGTGGCGAAGATGGGTCCTATGTTCAGGTAACTCGCACCGGCCGCCTGCGCGGCAAGTGCCTCGTCAAGGTTGTGGGTGGAAGCTCCTATGATCAGATCGGGAGCAATTCCGCGGGCCGCTTCGATCGGCAAATCCGTCTGTCCCAGATGTACACCGTCGGCTTCGGCGGCCAGTGCCATGTCTATTCGGTCGTCGATTATCAGAAGCGCGCCAACACGCGCTGTTCGTTCCCGGAATTGGCACGCGTGCCGGTACAAGCGGCAATCGTCCCAGTCCTTTTCCCGCAACTGAATCAGTGTGACACCGGCGTCCAGCACCGCGTCGAGAACGTCAAGGGCCGATCGGCCACCGCAAAAGGATTCGGTAATGACGACGTAGAGATCGGCATGGTCGAATCGAACCATTCGCTCAGCGTGCGTCGTCATCCGCCGCCGACGAATCGCACGAGTTCAATCGTGTCGCCTTCCGCCAAGAGAGTATCGCCATAGGAAGCGCGATCGACGATATCTCCATTGCGTTCGACCACCGTGCCTTCGGGTTGAAAATTGAGCGATGCCAGAAGGGCGTTGACCGACACATCGCCGGCAATTTCTTTGGTGCTTCCGTTAAGCATAATTTTCATAGCTGTAGTTCCTGAAGTAGATCCAGAATCCTGGCGCATCCATTCCACTTGTTATAGGTACAATTCGTCTGCCTGTCAACGAAGTAACCAGAGGACCTGTCACGCTTCGCGAAAGTATGAGGTTCATTCTAATTTGGCGGAGCTTCGTGGAAGCGATGCGATGTCACATGTATTTCGTTGTTGAAGCCGCGATCAAAGTCTTTCCACACCGGATCGTAGCCGGATGCGCGAATGACTTCGGCGACTTCGCGCGGCGCACGGGTATCTTCAATCTCAAACTGTTCCAACGTCTCTTCGCCATAGAGCGAATAACCGCCGGGTCGCGTGGAGGATCCTGCGCTCATCATGGTGACACCAAGAGGAATGAGCTTATCGCGAAATTCGGGACGTTCGCGCGTAGATAGATTGAATCCCGCTTCGGGCACGAACAACCGGGCCGCGAGCATGAGCTGAACCAGTTCGCGATCGCGGATCAGGGTATCCCCTTGGAACCGTGCGGGGGTGTGGATGAGCCGGGGAAACGACAGTGACACGGCGCTCTGCCAACATGCGCGCTGCACATGCCGTGCGTGCATCAGGGTCCAAAATGCGTCGACTCGCCAATCGTACAGGCCCAAAAGCGATCCGACGCTCAGCCGGCGGGCGCCTGCGCGTCCCGCCCGTTCGATGGCATCCAGGCGGAACCCGTAGTCTGTCTTTTCTCCGATGAGGTGCACCTTGGCGTAAGTATCGCGATGGTACGTTTCCATGTAGAGCGTGACGCCTTCAAGACCGCGATCCACAAGAACGCGGTAGTCTTGCTCGTCAAGTGAGTAAATCTCCACCGAGACCGAGGGGAAGTAGGTGTGTGCGATGGCTACGGCGTCCGCGATGTAAGCGACGGGCACGGCACGTCTTGCCTCGCCTGTCAGCAGAAGCACGCTCTGAAACCCGTGTGATGCCAGCGCTTCGCATTCGCTGTGAATCTCTTCCGCGGTCAGCGTGCGTCGCTTTTCGCGGTTGCCGGATCGTACGGCGTAGCCACAGTAGGTGCAGTCCGCACCGCAGACATTGGAAATATACAGGGGAGCATAAAGACCAATGGTCCGGCCAAAATGCCACCGGGTGAGCCTGTTCGCTTCTTGTGCCATGGATTCGAGCCGTGGCGCGGCCTGACGCGACAGGAGTGCGGCGAGATCGCGCGGCGACCGATCGTCGCGGCAAAGGGCGCGGTCGACATCGTCCGCGGTTGCGCCTTCTATCAGCGCACGGACTCGGTCTTCGGGCCAGGCATTCAGCTCGGTTTGAAAGGACATAATTCAATGACTTTACGAATTTAAGCGGATGTGGCACGCGTCCTGAGGTAATGCAATCACAGTGTATCCAAAAAGCCGGTCAGTGGCGAAGAAGCCTCGGCCACTTCGCGAACCGGGCCAAGCCCTGACAGATAGGCAAGCCTGCCGGCTTCCGTCGCCAACGCGAACGCGCGGCCCATGGCATAGTGGTCGCTGGCGTCGGCCAGCGCCGTGTTGACCAGTACCGCATCGGCGCCCATTTCCATGGCCTCGGCGGCGTGCGACGGCGCACCGAGCCCGGCATCCACCACGACAGGCACGTTCGCCTGTTCGATAATGATGCGAATCATTTCGCGCGTCTTCAATCCCTTGTTGCTGCCAATGGGCGCACCCAACGGCATCACCGTTGCCGTGCCGGCTTCTTCCAGCCGCTTGGCCAGAATTGGGTCTGCCTGTATGTAGGGCAACACGACAAACCCTTCCTTCACAAGCATTTCCGCCGCACGAAGGGTTTCGATCGGATCGGGCAGCAAATACCGGGGTTCGGGAGTCAGTTCGAGCTTTACCCAGGGTTCACACCCGGCAGCGCGCGCAAGTCTTGCGAGGCGAACCGCTTCCTCCGCCGATCGCGCGCCGGACGTGTTGGGCAAAAGCAGGTGCCTCTGCGGATCAATGGCCGAGAGGATGCTGTCCGCATTGGGGTTGGACAGATCGGCACGGCGCAACGCCACGGTCACGATTTCCGCGTCACACCCGTCCAGCGTTGCCTTTAGCGAGGCGGTCGAAGGAAACTTCCCGGTGCCCACCATGAGACGGGATCGAAAGACGCGTCCGGCTATGACCAAGACATCTGCTGGGTTGGTGTGGGTATCGGCACTTGCTTGCATGATTTCCATCTTATTCGGGCCATAGCGCGGCACACCGGCAGTGAGCCCGCCGGTTTATGCGCATGGTCTTGAGCCGGACACCGCCCGGGGCGTCTGACTGCACGCTGTGAATCCAACCGGAACCGTCTTCCTCGGGTGCCCACAACCCGGCCAGATACCGAATGCTGTCGAGTGCTTCAAGGCTCCCAAGCAGGCCGGGCACGGCTCCCAGCACACCCAACTGGGCGGTGGTGGGCACTCCTTGGGGCACTTCAGGCACCGCACAGCGAAGACACGGCGTTTGTCCCGGCACACAAAACAGGGCCTGGCCGGACAGGGCCAGGATGCCTGCCGTGGCAAAGGGTTTCCTCAGAACTAAACACGTGTCGTTGATCAGGAATTTCGCTTCGAAGTTGTCGGTGGCCTCCACTACCGCGTCAAACGACGTCAGCAATTCCGCGGCGTTGGAATGATTCATCCGCACCGGGAGCGGCACAAGTCTGATCTCGGGATTGAGGCGAACAAGGGTTTCGACGGCCGAATCCACTTTGGAAACACCAATCCGGTCGGTCGTGTGCAAGACCTGCCGCTGCAAATTGCTCATTTCCACGGCGTCCGAGTCGATTAGACCGAGCGTTCCGACCCCGGCCGCGGCAAGATACAAGGCTACCGGACTGCCGAGGCCACCCAAGCCCACTACCGCGACCGACGCCTGCGCAAGCCGCGCTTGGCCGGCCTCGCCAATGCCGGGTATACGCAGATTGCGATCATATCGGGTGAGTTGTTCCGGGGTAAACACAAGTCTGCAATCTCCTCGAACAGACCCCGTAGCTTAGCAAAAACGGGATTGCCGGGCCAAGAGGACGATACCGGACCGTAGTCTTCACAACACAGTTGCTCATGCACGGAATCAGTCCGTACAATGCCGGTTTGCGGGTCTGGAAATCTCAATTTCGGGGAGACTTTGGCATGGCGAAACGGTTTCGCGCGGGGATAGTGGGGTGCGGGGCCATCTCGGAACGGCTGCACATACCGGATTATGCGGTGTGTCCGGACGCTGAATTGGTGGCGTTTTGCGATGTGGACAAATCGAAGGCGGAAGCGCTGGCAGCCCGGTTTGCCCCGAATGCACGCGTATACACCGATTACAACACGATGTTTGCGGACAGCACTCTGGACGGGGTGACGGTCACGCTCCCCAACGTGTTTCACGCGCCGGTTGCTATCGCCGCATTGAAAGCCGGCTTGCACGTGATGGTCGAAAAACCCATGGCCACCTCCGCCGCGGAAGCGCAAGCCATGGTCGCTGCCGCAAAGAAGGCCAAGCGCCTGCTGATGGTGAATCAGAGCCAGCGCCGGTTTGCGCCCCACCGGAAGGCGCGCGAAGTGGTGGAGAGTGGCATTCTCGGCAAAATTCTCCATGTGACGGCGATGTTTGGCCACGAAGGCCCCGAGAACTGGAGTCCGACGGGCAAGTGGTTTTTTCAAAAGGACAAGGCCCGGTTTGGCGCGATGGCGGATCTTGGGGTGCATAAGGCAGATTTGATCCGGTACATCACAGGCAAGGAAGTGGCGCAGATTTCGGCGTTCACCGCCTGCCTGGAAAAGAAAGGCGCCTCGGTGGAGGATAACTTCGTGTCTTGCCTTACGTTTACCGATGGCACAGTCGGCACGCTGTGCGCCTCCTGGACGGTCAAGGGCATCGGCGCGAATTATATGATTCTGCATTGTGCAAACGGGACACTGCACGTGTCGGTTCAGGAGGCAAAGCCGCTGGTGGCGCGTTTGGTAAATCCTGAATGTGAAATCGTCTTCGATATGCCGGCGCCGTTGAATGACTACCCAGACACCTGGGGTTTGGACGTGAGCGGCAATTTTGCGCGCGCGGCGATGGGGATGGAGAAGCCATTTTGCACAGGGGCGGAAGGCGCAAAATCGTTGGATATCATATTGGCCGCGGAAAAGTCCGCGCAGACCGGCAAAGCCGTGAAATTGAAGTCGTGATGATGCGATAGTGGAATCGGATGGATTGAGACATGAGTCGGGATAACGCAACGATAATAGAAACGCTGACGGTCGCACTGGGTGATCGATCGTATCCGATACACATCGGCGCAGGTGCCTTGTCGGTGTTGCCGGAGACGCTTCAAAACCTGGGTGCGCGGGGCGTCGCGGCGATTTGTAGCGACACGAATGTCGCTCCGCTCTATGCGGACAAGGTCGCCGGTATTGTGGCGGAGGCTGGTTTGCGGCCCGCCATTTGTTCGATGCCCGCCGGCGAGGAGCACAAACGTATTGCCCGGGTGGAGGAATTCACCGGGGCTTTCATTGAGGCGGGCCTGGATCGGTCCAGTGTGGTGATTGCCTTGGGCGGCGGCGTAGTGGGTGACGTGGTAGGGTATGCTGCGGCGTCGTACATGCGCGGGGTCCGGTTTGTACAAATTCCGACAACCATCGTGGCGCAGGTGGATTCGAGCGTCGGCGGCAAAACCGGCGTGAACCATCCGCTGGCGAAGAACATGATTGGCGCGTTTCACCAGCCTAGCGCCGTCATCATCGACCTTACGCTGCTTTCTTCGCTGCCCAACAGAGAATTCAGGGCCGGGCTGGCGGAGGTGATCAAACACGGCGTGATCGCCGATGCCGCTCTGTTCGACTATATGGAAGCGAGCCACGAGGCGATTGGCCGCATCGACCTGCCGTCACTGATCTATCCCATCAAACGCTCGTGTGCAATCAAAGGCGCGATTGTGGCGGCGGACGAGCGTGAGAACGGAGTTCGGGCAAACCTCAACTACGGCCACACTTTTGGACACGGTATTGAAGCGGTTACGAAGTACTCGGTTTTCTTGCACGGGGAAGCCATTGCGCTGGGCATGCATGCGGCGGCCGAACTTGGAAAGAATCTCGGCCTCGTTGACGAGGCCTTCGTGACACGCCAAAACCGTTGCATGGAACAGTACGGTCTGCCAATCGCGTGGCCTGAACTGCCTGTGAATGAGGTCGTGGAAGCAATGCGCCGCGACAAGAAAGTGCGCCATGGCACGATGAAATTCATCGTGCCGGAGGGTATGGGGCGCGTCATTCACCGTTTGGATGTGACTGAGGAGCAGGCACGGCAAGCGTTGGAAGCGGTGCGCGGCTAGTCCGAAATTATGCGAGGGCATGGCATGGCATTCGGCGGTGAGAATTCGGAAAGCTATTACGACGACGGCCTTACGGCCAGCATGAAGGGGGATTTTGTTTCGGCGATCCGGTGTTTTGAAAAAGCAGTGAAACTGGACTCTTCAAACGCGGCTGCGTATCACCAACTCGGCAAGTGCTACATGCGTATCGGTGACGGCGCCAAAGCGGTGGACATCCTGATGCATGTGGTTGGCAAACGGCCGGGCCAGACGCTGGCGCGACTGGATCTTGGATACGCATTGTTGAACCTCGGGCGCACCGCCGAAGCCCGTCGGCAATTCGAACAAATCATCAGCACTGACCCGGGCAGTGCGAGGGGCATGCTGGGATTGGCACAGGCCTGCTTCGATGAAGGCAATTGGCAGGCCGCCATGACGAACGCGCAGCATGTGGTGGATCGGGGCGGTTCAAATTTCAGTGCGCTTTTTCTACTGGGTCGCGCCGCGCGTCTCAGCGGCTGGCCCGATATTGGCGAGTTGGCGCTCGAACGCGCGGACAAATTGATAGAAAAATCCATTGAATTGAATCCCGAGCAACCGGAAGGGCACTACTTCCGGGGCGAGGTGTTGTTTGTCAGGGAGAAGTATTCCAGTGCGCTCGAATGCTATCGGGCCGCGGAAGATCGGCTAGACCGACAGCACGCGGACAAAATCTACACTGCGTTTGGCGAACAATTCACCGGGGATGATCTTTTGGCGAAACAGGGATTATGCTATCAGCGCCTGGGCAGCCATGATCGAGCGAAGGAATTTGGCGAAAGACTCTTGAAGCGCAATCCCGAACACAAGATTGGTCAGGCGCTGGCCGGGCTTGGGAGTCCGGAGGAATAAATCGCGCCGGATCGATGTCGCGAACGAAGGTTGGGTGATGGCCGATGTGAATCTTCAATTGGTGCGCGAATGCTTTGAATTGAACGTATTCCGCGTGCTGACCAACTGGCAACAGGATTCGCGCTTTCAATTCGCCGAATCGACCGGCCAGCTCTTTGTCGAGAACACCGCGCTTCCCGTGCCGCGTGAGCTTCCTTTTGTGTTGCGCGCCGAAGACATTCCTGCAATCGATCGGGCCGTCATCGAAGTGCGTGCGTGGCATGGCGATCGGTTTTATCCCTCCGTTATTGAAGCGAATCCAGTGCTTTCGCAATTTGTGGCGCCTGAATCGCTCGCGCTAGCCCGCGAACTCTTCAAAGGCCTGCCGTTTGTTACAGTGCTGGTGGTTTCCGAGTTGCCTTTATCCATGGACCTGCGCGATCGATCCGCCGAATTGTTGCGGCGGTCGGGCATCGGCCACGTGCTGGAGTTCCCTGTGTTGTTGCAGGATCTGCTGAACAAGGTGGAATCCCAGGGAATGTACGTGGGTTCGCAGACACTTCAGACGCTGCGACTGTTGAAGCGGTACAAATTCATCCGGCACCAACAAATGGATTTGCCGTTCAAGCCGGAGGCGCATGTTCCGCCAATGCCGCCCCCGGTGCATGTTGTCGAGGCTCCCGCCAATACCTTGGACGAGGACAACGGATAATCATCTTGCGGTTGCATCGGACGCAATGCTGCGCTAGACTGCACCGGTCGATCACGGCGCAAGAACCCATTGCAGGCAACCCCTGAGGTATCCCATGCCGCGGCTGTCTCTTCACAGCATGATCTTTGCCGGCATGTTCATTGGATTGGGCGTGGGGCTCGTCGTGCATTATGCGATCGATCCGGAATCCAACTCTTTTCAAACCCTGGTCTGGTGGTTGAACTTGTTCGGCAAGGAATTGTTCATCGGCGGTTTGAAGATGATCATCGCACCGTTGATTTTCTCTACCGTTATCGCCGGTATCAGCAGCCTGCCCGCCGCGTCAGACTTGGGCAGCATAGGTTTTAAGACGTTTGCCTACTACTTTTCCACCACGGCCATTGCCGTGGGAATTGGCATTGCGGCGGTCCTCTTTGTACAACCGGGCGCCAAGGAAGCGTCGCAGTCGGTGCGGGCGGATCGCGAACGCATCATCGCGCAATACCGCGAGGAATTCACGCTCGCTCACGGTGGCGATCCAAATTCGCCACAATTCAAGGCCTCGTTCAAGGCCTACATGGCCGAACGCGACGGGCTGGCCGTTCAGTCCACGGATTTCCGGAGTGGATATGAGCGCATGGCGCATGCGAAAGACCGGACGCCCGGGCAGATGGTTCTGGAGGACATCATTCGCCCGATCTTGTCGAATCCGTTCCACGCGATTTCGCAGAACCCGCCCAATTCGCTGGGCATTATTGCCTTCGCGATTCTTACGGGCGTAGCTTGCATCGTGCTTGGCGACAAGGCGAAACCGGTTGCCGCGTTCTTTACTTCCATGAGTGAGATCATGATGATCATCACCCTGTGGATCATGCGTCTGGCGCCATTGGCCATTGCATGCCTGATCGCCTCGATGGTTGCAACCTTTGGCGTGGATTCACTTATCTCGCTGGGGTGGTATTGCGGCGTGGTCATAGGCGGCATCGCAGTGCACGTGGGTGTTTTGCTTACGTTGGTGGCATTAGTAGGCCGCATGAATCCGATCCGGTTTGTCAAAGGCATTTGGAACGCGTGGATTATCGCGTTTACGACAACCTCTTCCGCGGCGACACTGCCAGTCACCATTCATTCCGTAAAAAAGAAGTTGGGCGTATCGGAGAAGGTAGCCGACTTCAGTCTCCCGGTTGGCGCTACCATCAATATGGACGGCACCGCGCTGTACGAGGGGGTAGCGGTGATTTTCCTCATCCAGATGTATGGCGGTCTGGAGGATGTGCCCATTACGATGGGGCCGGTTCAAACCCTGGTTATATTCGTTACCGCCGTGTTGGCTTCGGTCGGCGCGGCGGCCGTTCCCAGTGCGGGCCTTATCACCATGGCCATTGTGGCAACGGCGGTGGGGCTGCCCATCCACTACGTGGTCATCATTTATGCCGTGGATCATTTTCTGGATATGTTTCGCACGTCCACGAATGTGTTGGGTGATATGGCCGGGGCGGTTATCATCGACCGTTTGGAGTCCGGCCGTCTGGCCCGAAAACATACGGCCTGAGCGCGGTGACGCAGTTGATGCCGTGCCATTCAGACCTACTCCTGGCCGAGTCTCCATTGGGTGCAGGATTCCGGAGCACCCCGGCCGGACAAATTTCGCCGTCCGGGAACCGCCACGATTTGACTATGCTTCCCCCACTTTTCTAGTGTATATTGTAGAGGTTGTGCTTATGGGGGGCGCCGATGGTCGGTGGGCGGCGCACTTGGGATGCGCGTGATGTCGGATTTAAAAAACAAAGTATTCACAAGCGGGGAAGTTGCAGCCATTTGCGGCGTGTCGCCGGATACGGTGTCCCGGTGGTTTGATCTCGGTCAAATCGAAGGGTACCGGCTGGGACCCGGCGGCGATAGACGCATTCCCTACGAAAGTCTGCGTCAGTTCATGCTGAAGCACGGCATACCGCTTGAGCGCTTGGAAGAAGGCGAAAGACGGGTGTTGGTGGTCGACGACGACCCATATTACCTTGACGTAATCCCTGCGGCCCTTTCGCGCAAAAGCGAATATAAGGTGCTGGTCGCCTCGACAGGATTCGACGCAGGAGCGCAGGTCGTGGAACACAATCCGCACGTCGTTATCCTGGACATCCATCTCAGCGACATGGATGGCCGGATGGTGTGCGAACGTGTGAAATCGCGGCCCGAAACCAAGACGACGCGCATATTGGCCATTTCCGGCTATCTCGACGATGACGAGGCTTCGAAACTGACCGACTACGGGTTTGACGACTACCTCAAGAAGCCGTTCGGACTCGCGGAACTGACAGAGCGCGTGGAGCGGCTATTCTCAATGCCGGCTTCCAAAGTGGTCAAACCGAAGCATCGCAGCTTTTCCGGGCAGTAAACGGGCGGGACCGTGGGGTATTCCGAACGAATCGATCTGGCGTTTCGTTATTCGCACAGGATTCACGGCCAACACATTCGAAAAGGGTCCGGCGTGCCCTACATCACGCATCCCATGGCTGTGGCGGCGTTGGTAGGCGAGCACGGTGGCGACGAGGACGAGGTTATCGCCGCGCTGCTGCATGATGCCGTTGAAGACGGCGATGGCCGGAACACCCTTTCTGAAATTCACACCCTGTTTGGCGAAACTGTCGCCCGATATGTAGAACTGTGCAGCGACGCGTACGGATCGCCCAAACCCCCTTGGCGAGAGCGCAAGGAGCAGTTCATCCATCGAATCCGGACCGCCCAGGACGCCGTCAAACGAATCGTAGCCGCGGACAAACTTCACAATGTGGGGACGATTCTCCGGGATTTGGAATCGGCGGGGCCGGTTGTATGGGACCGGTTTCGAGGGGGCCGGGACGGTTCCATTTGGTATTACCGGGAAATTGTGGCGGCGTTGGGCGAAAACTGGACTCATCCGATGTTGGCAGAACTTAGGGTGTTGGTGGATCGGCTGGATCCAGGGGCTTGACGCGGCCCAAATCGCTGCTTTGTTTTCTGTTTTGCCCGCGCTCGCGGTAGAATACCGCCGTCATGACCGATAGCCCAAAAATCCCCAAGACCGCCCGCAGCCGTTGCGAATTCCTGAAATCCGAGATAGAGCGGCACAATCGCCTGTATTTCGAACAGGCGCAGCCCGAAATATCGGACCCGGAATTCGACCAACTTGTCAAAGAACTGCAGCAAATCGAGTCCGAATATCCGGAATTGCTCACGCCCGACTCGCCGACGCAACGGGTTGGTGGGCGGCCGCTGGAAGGATTTGAGACAGTCCGGCACGCCGTGCCGATGTTGTCCATTGACAACACATACAATTACCAGGAATTGCGCGCCTTCGACGAGCGTGTGAAGCGCGGCCTAACCGCCGGTGACATCCCGTATTACGTGGCGGAACTAAAGATCGACGGGGTCGCAATTTCGTTGCGGTACGACCAGGGTGTACTTGTGCGTGCCGCCACCCGGGGCGACGGTGATCAAGGCGATGATGTCACTGCGAATGTGCGAACCATCAAGTCTGTGCCGTTAAAGCTGAAGGGTGCTCCTCCGGGTTCCATGGAGGTGCGCGGTGAAGTATTTATGACGCGGCAGGAACTCGAGCGCATAAACAAATTGCGGGAAGAAGCCGGGGATCCCCCCTACGCCAATCCCCGAAACACAACGGCCGGCACGTTGAAATTGCTGGACCCCAAGGCCGTCTCGCAACGTAGACTCGATATTTTTGCGTACGATGTTGCTGTTATCGACGGCGACGCCCCCGAGTCGCATGTGGAGACGATTAGAGCACTTAAATCCTTCGGATTGCCGACGAATCCCCACAGCAAGCCTTGCAACGATATCAACGAAGTGGTGGCATTCTGCGACCAATGGGCGGAGAAGAGGCACAAACTCGATTATGAAATCGATGGACTGGTGGTCAAAGTGGATTCCCGCGCGCATCGTGCGCGGCTGGGCTTCACCTCCAAATCGCCGCGCTTCATGATTGCGTACAAATATCCTGCTCAGTTGGCACGCACGAGATTGCTGGGAATTTCCGTGCAGGTCGGCAAGACCGGTACGCTTACGCCGGTGGCGGAAATGGAACCGGTGCCATTGGCAGGCACGATTGTGAAACGGGCTTCGCTGCACAATTTTGACGAGTTAAGCCGCAAAGACATCCGTGTTGGCGACACCATCGAAATTCAAAAAGCGGGCGAAATCATCCCCCAGGTCCTTCGGTACGTGCCCGAAGATCGTGACCCAAAATCGGCTCCGTTCCCAACGCCAAGGGCGTGCCCTGTATGTAACGGCGAAGTGCGTAAAGATCCTGACGGTGTATATTTGCGCTGTCTCAACCTCCAGTGCCCGGCTCAAATCAAGGAAAGACTCCGCTATTTTGCGAGTCGCGGCGCTATGGATATGGAAGGTCTCGGACCGGCAGTAATAGACCAGTTGGTCGAAAAGAATCTGGTCAAGAGCCCGGCGGATCTATACAGCCTCACGGCCGACGTGCTCGCGGGTCTGGACCGTATGGGCGCGAAATCGGCCGGCAATCTGATTCAAGGCATTGCGGACAGCAAGCGACAGCCCTTAAGCCGGCTGTTAAATGGCCTGGGTATACGACATGTTGGCAGCCGCACCGCCGAAGTTGTTGCCGCACATTTCGGATCGATGGAACGTCTGATGGGTGCAACCATTCCGGAACTTAGCGACATTCATGAAATTGGTGAGGTTGTCGCAACGAGTATCCACGACTTTTTGGCAAATCACGAGAACCATGCATTGATCGAGGCCCTGCGCCTCCACGGATTGACGATGGAGGAACGCCTGGAACGGCACACCGGGCCCAAACCCCTGGAAGGAAAAACGTTCGTCGTGACCGGCACGCTGCAGAAGTACAGCCGCGACGGCATCCATGATCGCATCCGCGCACTGGGTGGAACCCCAACTTCCAGTATCAGTAAGAAGACGGATTATCTGGTGGCTGGCGAAAACGCGGGGTCAAAATTGAAGAAAGCGCAGGATCTTGGCGTCTCCGTTCTGTCAGAAGACGAATTTGAAATTCTCGCGAGCGCGACCGAATGACCGAGCACCGACTGATTTGCCCGCAGGAATTGAACCAAGAGTCCGGTGAAGACCTGCTGGAGCAATTTCTTCGTACCCGCCCTTCCCGGGGCGAGGAGATCCTCGTTGACTTTAGCGGCGCGAACCACATGGATGCGCGCGGCGGCGCCTGGCTCATGCGAATCAGCGAAATGGCCGCCACCCGAGGGGCGAGCCTGCGGTGGGAAGGACAACACGGTCAGCCCGCCGAATTCCTGGATCTGATCGAACCCGGCCTGAAGGCTTCGCCCCCTCCGAAAGTGAAGACGGAAAGTTTCGTGGAGCAAGTGGGCGATTTGGGCATTCGCGTCTACGCCGAGATAAAGCAGGCGATTAATTTGTTAGTCGATGCCACATACTGGACCATGATGGCGCCGTTCGAGGGGCGCGGGTTTCGCTGGGGTCTGTTCATCGATGAAGTCTATGAAATGGGTGTGCGGGCTCTGACGATCAACAGCGTCATGAATTTCCTCCTGGGGCTCATCATCGCCATGCTGTCCGCCGCACAGTTGCGCACCGTGGGGCTGGACATCTGGGTGTCCTGGCTGGTCATGATAGGATTTGCTCGTGAACTTGCGGCGGTGATGACCGGCGTGGTGGTGTCTGCGCGAACAGGCGCGGCCATCGCGGCCGAAATCTCGACCATGAAAGTGCAGGAGGAAATCGATGCGCTACGCGGCATGGGTTTGAACGTGCCGCAGTTCCTGGTCGCGCCCAAATTGTTGGCGATGATGGTGGTGTTGCCGCTGCTCACCGGCCTTGGCATGATTGCCGGCGTGCTGGGCGGGCTGGTCTGGGGCACAGTCGTGTTGGGCTTCAGCGCCGAGATCTGGTTGAAGGAAACCATCAGCGCCGCCGAGCCGTCGGACATTTTTCAGGGGCTTCTAAAGAGTTTTATCTTTGCCCAGGTCATCGTGCTGGTCGGTTGCCATAACGGTTTCCGCGTCGAAGGCGGATCGCGCGGCGTGGGTCTGATGACCACCCGTGCGGTCGTAATGGACATCTTCTTCATCATCATGATCGACATGTTGTTCGCGGCAATCTTTTACTACGTGCTGGATTAACACATGCCGGATCCAATTGTACAAGTGAAAAGATTGGTTACTCATTACGGAGAGACGCAGGTGCTGGCCGACGTCTCGTTTGATGTCATGCCGGGCGAGATCTTTGTTATTATCGGCGGTAGCGGATGCGGTAAGACCACATTGCTCAAGCACATGACCGGGCTTTTGAAGCCTACCTCCGGACACATCCAGTATCACGGTGAAAACATTGCAAGCATGGATGAGGACCGGCTGTCGGCACTGCAGCGGTCGATTGGCATTGCGTTTCAATCCGGCGCGCTGTTTAACTCCATGACGGTTGGACAAAACGTCGCCATGCCGTTGCGCGAATACCGCCAAGTGGATGAAAAACTTATTCCCCCATTGGTTCGCCTGAAGCTCAGCCTGGTCGGCCTTACCGCCGCGGAACACCTGTTGCCGAGCGAACTTTCGGGTGGCATGCGCAAGCGTGCTGGATTGGCGCGCGCCATCGCGGTGGATCCCCCCGTCGTGTATTTTGACGAGCCTTCCGCCGGGCTCGATCCGATTATGGCGGCGGGACTCGACGATCTCATACTAAAGCTGCGGCATCTGCTCGGGCTGACATTTATCATCGTTACGCACGAATTGGATTCCATCCGAAAGATTGCGGACAGCATCCTTATGCTGGACAAGGGCGAAGCCGTTTTCAAAGGCACCTTGGCCGAGGCGGAAGCATCTCACCAAGAGCGGGTACGGCAGTTTTTCGATCGCCGCCCCGACGAATACATCGCCCAGCGAAATCTGGGATAAGGAGCGAGTGTGGCTACACGATCGCAGAAAATAAAAGTCGGGCTCTTCTTAACGGTAACCACCGGTTTGTTCGTCATTCTCATGGCCGTGATTCAGGGATACCGCACCGTAAACTACAACGAGTATACGGTGTATTTTCAGGATTCGGTGCTGGGACTGGGGGTCGACGGGCTGGTGCAATATCTGGGTGTACCGGTGGGAAAGGTAAGTGATATTTACGTCGACCCGAAGACGAACAACGCTCAAGTGACCCTGTTGATTGACCCCCGGAAGGTGGAATTGAAAGAAGGCGTTACCGGAAAGCTGGAAATATACAGCCTTGCAACGGGAGCCATGTGTGTGGGTCTCTATGGAGGCGATCCGAACGGGCGGCCGTTGCAGCCCGGTGCCGTCATACCCACCGAAACATCGGTCATTACGTCTATCAGCAACCAGATCGGCCCGATTGTCAAGAGCTTGCAGGACATCATCGATCAGGTTAAGAGCGGCATGGTTGGCCTGGAGGAAGGAGAACTCGCCGTCATGCTCGAGGACGTTCACGCGTTCGTAAAGCAAGGGTCCGAGTTGGTCGCGGAAATAGAGACAACCGTCTCCGAAGTGAAGGGAAGCCTCACCAAGAGTACGGACAGTTTCAATGAACTCGCAAAATCCACGCAGGAAATGGTGGAAACGACCAATCTTGCCATAGCCGACGTTCGCAAGAAGATCGATACGCTTGAGCTGAACGAGGTGGAGGCAAAGTGGCGTGAGCCTTACGAGAAACTTGCCGAACAATTGAGCAAAACAACTGAGAATCTCGATAAGTCGATGCAGACAATCGTATACGGTACAGACAACGTGGAGCACACGTTGATCGAATCCATTCGGGTGTTCAATGAGACTTTGCTTGCGGTGCGCGAACTCGCGGATTATCTGAAGAACGACCCTTCGTCGGTCCTGCGCGGACGTGCCGATGCGCGGAGCGGTGGTCAATGAGAGCGACAGGGAAAAAATTCGAAATGAACCGATTTCTGTTTATTACAATCGCGGTTGCCGTGCTGTCAACCGGTTGCCTGACGCGCAGCTATGTGCCAACGGCGCGCTATGCGTTGGCGCCGCAGCCTACGGTCGAGCCTGGGGTTTCGACAGGCCAGAGCCTGGCCGTGCGACTGTTGATAGCGGCGCAGCCGTACAACCAACCAATTGTGTATCGCACGTCCGATTTCGAGGTTGGGACATTTCCCTATGCGGAATGGGCGGAACCCCCAAGGGAAGTTGTTACGCGCGCGCTCATGGACGCATTGACGGCGTCTGGCCGGTTTTCAGACGTCGGCTACTCCTTGGACCAAACTCGTCCCAATTTGATTTTAAGTGGCGAGGTGAGGCGGTTCGACATTCTGCGCGACGAGGAGCCGTGGAAGGCGCTTTGCGAAGTCCGGCTCGAATTGCGCAAGGCGATCGAAAAGGAACTCATCTGGCAGGATACGCTCGTTGCCACCAAAGATCTGACGGGCAATGACGTGGCGGATGCGCCGGCTGCGATGAGCAGCGCAATTTCAGAGATCGTGAATAAGGCCGTTCGTGATATTGGCGCAAGTCTCTGACCGTTATGGCCGTGGCGTATCCACGCGAATGACTATGTGCCTGCGCACCTGAATACGTGATACATCCGGGGCAAGCCTAGGACTTCCGAGGTGCGATTAGTTGCCTCAGAGTCCATCTTTCTACCGGCCAAGCATACCCGTTCTACGCCGGAAGTCTCCGACTTGCCAATGAGTCAATCCAATGTCTGCTGGTGCAGAAAAACTGGCCGCCTGCAGGGAACGGCCGCTACGTATGCACGGAAAGGGCGGTTCGGTATCCACAGCGTTTCTTTGTGCCATTTGTTGTACTATCCACGCTAGTCGGCATTTCGTTAAGTGCGGCCGATTCTGACGCCTTGACTCGGGATTGGCGGCAGTGCCAAGCTCATGGGTGGGTGTGGAAGGACACAACTGGGTATGGACGAAACGTTTCCATCGTCTGCGGATCGGTCTGCGCGGCTTCGCGATCTCATTGCCGGCCATACTGTGGTGTTGCCGGGGGCCATTAACGCCCTGAGCGCCAGGTTGATCGAGAGAGTCGGTTTCGAAGCGGCGTACATATCCGGCGCGGTCTTGGCCAACAGCGTTGGGGGCGTCCCGGATACGGGTCTGATGACGCTGACCGAGTCCCGCGACCATTGCACTCACATAGCCAGCGCCTGCAGCCTTCCCATCATTGCCGACGCCGATACCGGATACGGCGGGCCGGAGAATGCCGCTCGGACCCTACGGGTACTGGAAGCGGCCGGAGTCAGCGGCGTCCACCTGGAAGACCAGGAGTTTCCAAAACGATGCGGTCACCTGGAAGGCAAACGTATCGTGGATGCCGGGGAGTTCTGCGAGAAGATTGCCGCCGCCGCCGAGGCAAAGACCAGCGAGGACTTTCTTCTATTGGCCCGCACTGACGCGCGAGGGGTGCACGGCTACGACGACGCCGTCGCCCGGGCCCACAAGTACCTGGAAGCGGGCGCGGACGGGATCTTCCCGGAGGCGCTTAAAGACGAACAGGAATTCGCGCGGTTTGCGGACGACGTGGACACTATACTCCTCGCAAATATGACCGAGTTTGGAAAAACACCGTACATTCATGTCAACGAGTTTTCCGACATGGGCTACAGCCTCGTCATCTTTCCGGTGACACTACAGCGCGTGGCGATGAAAGCGATGGAAGAAGCCTTGCATGAGATCAAGGGAAAAGGAACGCAATCCGGCATGTTGAACCGGATGCAGACCCGCCAAGAATTGTACAGCCTGCTGAATTACGAAGGAAGCGTGTGAATCGGGATTTGGACGAAGGAATCTAAAATGACAGGCCGGTTTTTTCTGCTACTGATCCTGCTCGCGGCGGCAAACGTGCCTGCGATGGCGCAACCCGAAGGCGATCGAGACACCGTACGACAAGAACGAGAACGACCGCAAATCCCGGAACCCGATTATCCAAATGTTTCCTATGGCCCACACGAGCGCAACGTCTTCGACATATGGCTGGCTAAGAGCGAAAAGCCCACGCCGCTTGTTATCCACTATCACGGTGGCGGATTTCGCGGCGGCGACAAGCGCAGCATCAACCCTGCCCTGTTGAAAACCTTGCTCGCCAACGGTATCACGGTGGCTGCAGTGAATTACCGGTTAACGGACACCGCCATATATCCAGCCCAGATGCTCGATTGCGCGCGCGCACTTCAATTCATCCGGTACCATGCGAAGGACTACAATGTCGATCCGTCCCGGGTGGGTGCAACTGGCGGATCCGCGGGATCCGGCATTTCCCAGTGGCTGGCATTTCACGATGATCTGGCTGATTCCAAAAGCGACGATCCGATTGCGCGCGAATCGACACGCTTGAAGTGCGTCGCCGTATTCGCGGCGCAAACCTCGTACGATCCCCGTTTCATACAATCCATGTTCAATACCAACCGCGTGCACAGCGCTTTGGTTACCTTCTTCGGAATGGCCTCCGAAGAGGACTTAAACAACCCCCAGTGCATTCCGTTGTTTGAAGACTCCTCTGCGTTGACTCACATCAGCGCCGACGACCCGCCACTGTTGTTGTTTTACCCGCAGGCAAACACGCCTTTGCCGATCAATTCAACCGGAGAGCAACACATTCACCACCCGAAGTTTGGCGAGGTGATGCGCTCGAGAATGAAATCGCTGAACGTGGAATGCGTGGTCAAGTTTCGCGAAGACTATCCTGACATCGAGACAAACAAAGCCGCGCCATGGCTGGACATGGCCTCATTTCTGACCGTCAAACTGGGAAGTGAATGATCCGGCGATCTTGAGTGGCCGGATGTGTCCGAACAAGGAGCCGCATCATGACAGAGCAAACCTACAGTCCCGGGCTGGCCGGCGTGATCGCCGGCGAAACGTCCATAGGGTGCGTAGATCAAGGCAAGTTGTTGTATCGCGGCTATCCCATCGCCGATCTGGCGGAAACGTGTTGCTTTGAAGAGGTGGCCCACCTCCTGTTGTTCGGGGATTTGCCCGATACGGCTGCACTGGAACGTGTGAAGAACACGCTGGACGAGTATCGTGTGCTGAACATCCGCGTCGTGGAGGCCATGCGCGCCATTCCCAACGACGTGTCCATGATGGACGTGCTCCGTAGTTCAGTGTCGTACGCCGGTCATTTTTGCCCGGTATCGGGGTCTGATATCGACGCCAATCGCGAACGTGCGCTGTGGCTCACGGCGCAGATCGGATCGATAATCGCCGCACGATACCGGCTCAAACAGGGACTAGAACCCGTGCCGCCCAAAGGGGGCCTTTCCCATGCCGCCGAGATCTTGTTCCAATCGCACGGCGAAGCGCCCACTGAATTGGCCGCCCGCCTCCTGGATCTCTCGCTCGTCTTGTACGCGGAACACGATTTCAATGCGAGCACCTTTACCTGCCGTGTAATTACTTCGACACTTTCGGACATGGTTTCCGCCGTGGTCGGAGGCATCGGGGCGTTGAAAGGACCATTGCACGGCGGCGCCAATGAAGCGGCCATGGAGATGCTGGCGCGATTCAGTTCGGCCGAGGAGGCTGCCGCCTGGATCAAGGACGCACTCGCGCGAAAAGAGTTGGTGATGGGCTTCGGCCATCGAGTATACAAACACGGCGACCACCGTGCCGTCATTCTCGAGCGGGAGCTCCGCAAGCTCGCCGAACAAAAGGGCCAACAGAAATGGATGGCGATCTACGACGCTATCAAAGAACCGATGGTCAACGACAAGAAGATCTATCCAAACGTCGACTATCCGTGCGGTCTCACCTACTACATTCTCGGCCTGCCGGTTGATCTCTACACGCCTCTCTTCGTCGCTGCCCGTGTCACCGGCTGGAGCGCCCATATCATTGAGCAACTCGACGGCAATAAGATCTACCGGCCCTTGAGCATCTACACCGGACCCAAGGAACGGCCCGTGACTCCGATTGATGCGCGCTAGCCTGCATGCGCGAATAAGCGGCGTTCAAACAGACTCAACAAGGCATACACGGCGAAGGCTGGAAGTATGGGCACCAGGAAATAGATTAAATTGAGTCCGAGAAAATAAAGTGGATTGTGGAAGTGCGCGGAAGTACCGATATACAAAGGAAAACTTGGCCCGCGGACTAACAAATAGTGTCCAACTCCCAGCGACTGCGACGATGCTAACGCTTCAGGATCGCGGGTTATGAGATACTCGGCGGAAGGTATCATGGCAAGTGTCAGTCCAAGAAAAATCCATGCAGCTATCCCGATTAGTGCGTGGTTCACATTCTGAATCTTCGGATCGCACCACCAAATCAATGCCGCACATTGCAGCGCAAAGGCGCAAGGCACTAATACCATGTTGACCGGTTTTATTGTGCGAGTCCAGAAAGTGATTTCGGTCATTTCAATAATGCCCCAATCCCCTAGAATGCGCGTGGGAATCAGTTTGACCACGATCACAAGAAGCACGAGCAGGGCTGCAATTTGGAAAACGTTCCACCGGACAAACCAAGGGAGCTTGCGTGTCGTCAGTTGCTCCTGCCAATGGCGAAACAACAGAACCAAGCCCATAGACATGCCCAGTAACACGCAGCCGAGAACTAAAGGCTTGATGAATACAAAGTTCCTGAAAGTTCCAATGGCGAAGAGGATGGACCCCGCCAGCGCCACAAAACACCACACGGCATTCAGCACGAGAATAGCGGCAATGCCCGCGGAAATTCTCCGTGCAAGACTGGCCGAGTAATCGACGGCATGTACCCGGCGCAGCAGCTGTGAAAGAGCCGCAGGATCCCCGAAATGTCTTCGAACTTCGTTGAGTAATTCTTCCTCGTTCGACGGTGTTGGTTGGCTTGCCAGACAAGCCGCCAGTTTGTCTTCCAAGTGACCGTACACTTCGGCTTGGATGGATTCGTCGAGACCGTGTGAAACTGTGATCGCTTGCGACAGCCTGAGAAGCGCATCTTGCATTTCTCTGCTTATTTGAGCGGCCAACTTATGCTCCCTATTCCTGAAACCGGTAATTCAAATCATCACCTACTCAAATACTAAGCAGTTCAAGGCATAGAATACAATGAAGTTCTCAGTATCCCCGTTCACGTAGACACTTCGTTCTTGACTCGTATGTATAATTGGTGCATCATTATGCATATGAGAACTACCCTCAACATTGACGACCGCCTCCTCGATCAGGCCGCCGCTCTTACCGGGATAACAGAAAAAACCGCTTTGGTTCGAATGGGTCTGGAGTCTCTGATTTCAAAGGAAAGTGCGCGAAGGCTGGCTGAGTTAGGCGGAACCGAGCCACAATTGCGGCCCATTCCAAGGCGGCGGCCCGGAACCGCTCCTTGATTCTGGCTGACACGTCCATATGGATCGACCATTTTCGTTTTGGGAATCCAACGCTGCAGTCGCATCTGCTGGAAAACGGGATTTGCATCCATCCAATGGTAACTGGCGAACTGGCTTGCGGGTCACTGAAAAACCGAATCGAAGTACTTCACCGATTGAACGCTTTGCCTTCTGTGCCTGTTGCAATGCACGAAGAGGCGCTTGTCCTTCTGGAATCGAACGCCCTTTGGAAACATGGCGTTGGTTGGATTGACGTACATTTGCTCGCTTCAGCCAGACTGGCACATACTTCACTGTGGACGTTGGACAAGAGGCTTGCCAAAGTAGCAAGCATTCTAAACATAAATGGGTTGTAAGTCCGGTTGTGCAACGCCGCTTTACCCGTCCCCTGTTCCTTGCATATTCTACACTTACACCGCAGGCTTAGTAACTCCAAAGGCCACCCATGAGCGATCTTGCCGAACGTCTGGCATCGATTCTGGCTTGTCCGCAAACACACCAACCCTTACGGGCGGACAACGGCGCCCTGGTGAGCGATTTCGCGCATCGGACATTCAAACCCAATCCGTTCGGTTACTTCGACTTTACGCTTAATGACGTTTTCTACGACATGGAAACCACGTCCGAGGCCTACGCCGATGAGCAGCAGGCCTCATGGGAACGCTATTACCGCGAGTTTCTCCGGCCCTGGATTGACCGCGAAGGGGCAAAACGCGTGCTTGAAGTAGGCAGCGGCCTCGGGATGGGCATACGCATGGCACTGGCCGACGGTTACGACGCATACGGGCTGGATATCCCTTGTCTCGCCAAGTTCTGGCAGTCTATACAAAATGACCCCGCTCATTTCCTCTGTGGCGACGGCGCAGCCATGCCTTTCCCCGATGGCTATTTTGATGCGTTGTACACCCTTGGCGTCATCGAACACATCGGCACCAAAGTGGGCCACTACACGCTGGAGCCCAATTACTGGCAAACGCGCCTCGCCTTTGCCAAGGAATTGCTGCGGGTCACCCGTCCGGGTGGGCGAATTCTTATCACCTGCCCGAACAAGCGCTTTCCCATTGACATCCATCATGAACCTACCGATGCCGCTACCCCCCAAGGGGCCATGCGTTTTCGGCGATGGTTCTTTGACAAATACGGCATGACCCTCCACAAAACGTTCGGGACCTACCACCTGTTTTCACTGGGCGAACTGCGCAGGGCGTTTGTCATTGAGAATGGCGCCCAGGAAATTTGTCCGCTTTCGATGAAGAACTGCTTTGCCTTCAAGCGAACCGGATCTCTCCCCCTGGTCAAGTTGGCTAAGACATTGATAACAGGATACATAGAAAACATGCCGGCCTCTCTACACGGCACTTTCCTGAACCCTTTCCTGGTCGTCGAGGTGCGTAGGTAGACAGCGTCGGCCTCGGTTTGACTGGGGCATTTACCGCACAGAGAACGTGGAAACCTCTTGGCGCGCTTCGTACCCTATGTTAAACTGAACCAAAGGTTCAGTATCGACTTGGGTTGGCCGAACGTAGACGGCAAACGCGATGCCGCCGCCAATTGACCCGGCGTTATTGCCATACCGGTTTCGGGTTACCGGTAACAACGTTGCCAAGAGGGCTTTATCGCATGAAGCCACGCATTCCTGAAAACGAAGCAGAACGACTCCAAGCATTGCGCGACTACAATGTAATGGACACGCTGCCGGAACAGGCCTACGACGATATTGTCCTGATCGCGGCCCGTATCACGGACACACCGATTGGAATGATTAGCCTCGTTGATGAAGACCGGCAATGGTTCAAATCCAAAATTGGAACCGATATGACCGGCACACCGCGGGACATCGCTTTTTGCGCACATGCGATTCTCGATCCCGAAAACGTCTTCGTCGTGCCTGACGCATTGACCGACGCGCGTTTCGCCGACAATCCGCTCGTGACGACCAACCCGCGTGTGCGGTTTTATGCGGGCGTGCCGCTCGTAACATCCGGCGGAGCGGCGCTGGGAACGTTGTGCGTCGTTGATTTAGTGCCGCGGGAGTTGAGTGCAGAAGATGAGGAAACACTTCGGGCGCTTTCGCGTCAGGTTATGGCGCAATTGGAATTACGCAAGGCTATTGCCAGTTTGGAGAAAGAATCCAACGTGCGAGAGCAATACGCTCTGCAACTGGAGCTATATCAGCGCAAGCTGGAAGAAGCCAACGCCCGACTGCAGGCGGAATCGCTCACTGATGGACTGACCCGGCTTATGAACCGGCGTGCCTTTGATTTGCGGCTGGAAGAAGAATTTATCCGATCGACCCGCTATGGCAACTCCATTTCGCTCGCATTGCTCGACATCGATCACTTCAAGGAATACAACGACAACTACGGCCACCCGGCGGGCGATTTGGTGTTGATGACGGTTGGGCAAGTGCTTCGTCAGACATGCCGGATGGGTGACTTTGCGGCAAGGTACGGCGGTGAGGAATTTGCCGTAATTCTTCCCAATACGGATGAATTGGCGGCACAAATTGTGTGCGAGCGCCTTCGGAAAGCGATCGAAAACGAACCATGGTGTGAACGGCCGGTGACCGTCAGTATTGGCGTGGCGACCTTGGATCGCGAGATCAGCAACCGGGCAACCCTTGTCGCATTTGCCGATAAATCCCTCTATCTCGCCAAACGCCGCGGCAGGAATTGCGTGGTGCACGCCGGCATCCAGCCCGAAGCAGCCATATAAAAATGAGACCCCGCCAATAACGCATCCGAAACAGGATGGTGGACAATCAAGCGTACTGCGCGACTACTGCCAATCCGCTGGCCACGCTGGTAAACGTGTCGCGGTGTTGCATGCGGTCTTCTCCGTAACGCTCAATCAGATGGTTGCGAATCGCGGGGATAAGGCTGGTTCCTCCCGTGGTAAGTACGAAATCGATACTGGCAGAGGTGACTCCGGCAACGCGTTCCGCCTCGTCAATGCTTGCATACATATCATCGAGTACCGGCTCGATAATGTGAGTGAACTCGCTCCGCTGCAAGCGCTCGAGAATTCGGATGTCATCGTGCCGGATTTCCACCGTGGCTTCCTGCGCGTCCGACAACAGCTTCTTTGCCTGCTCAACTTTGCGAACCACTGGGTAGCCGTAGTTGCGTTGAATAAGACAGCGCAACGCGCGTATGGCCTCAGGCTGATTGGAACAGGCCTCGGTCGCGAGCAACCAGTTGATGGTTTCTTCCGTATTAAGTTTATACAAGTTCTGCCAGTCCAATATGGCATTGTACACGTACTGCGGCATAGGCAAATTCGAAGGGCCAAAGCGGGAGCGGCTGCCGAAACAAGGGAACAACTTTTGGCGGATCACTTCCTTGTCGATGGCGTCGCCGGCGATCGGGACACCCGCTACCCCCAGAATGCGGCTTTCGGAAAGCCGTTCCGCCGCCCGATGCGAACCCCCAAACTCCATGATGCAGACGTCACACGTGCCGCCGCCAATATCCACCACCATCAGCCGTTGCTGGCGGTCCGTGCGAATAGCGTACTCGACGCAGGCGGCCACCGGTTCGTAGAAGAACGTTACTTCTTTGAACCCGGCCAGCCCTGCCGCGGTGCGCAGCCGGTTCTCGGCGAGGTCGTCTTCTCCATCTCTCAAAGAAAAATGAACCGGCCTCCCAAAAACCGCGCGCTCAATGGGTTCGCCCGCTTCGCGGTCGATGATGTCTTTTAACCGGCGGAGGATAACCGCAATGAGCTCTTCGATTTGGTAAATCTCGCCGAAAACTTCGGTCCCTTTGAAATCGGGGTAGCGAAGGTAACTTTTCAACGACTGAAACAGCCGACCCGGTGAGTTGACTTCGACCAGCGCTTTGGCCCGGACCGCCTCGGGAATGGGAGTGATATCTTCCCTCGGCCGGTAGGACTCGGATTTGTCGGGCTCGGACCCGACATACCCTTCAATACTGATGCCCAGGTCAACCTGTTTGAGGACCACCTCCCGATCTACATTGCGTTCAATGAACGCCGTGGCTGCGGTCCGGCCTACCAGTTTTTCGGCTTCATTCGATACATACAGGAGTGACGG
>BTWA01000033.1:0-71364 GCA_045863295.1 Candidatus Hydrogenedentota bacterium | reverse complement strand
ATAATTCACCCCCCCCCGACTCTAGTGCAGTAAAATACCTGTTGACAGATTGCAGGATCGGGCGTATAAGGGAAATCGGGAAGTGGTTTCTCCCGGATCAACGCGAATTTTCTTTTGGCGGTTCTGTTTTCCGTGGCGTCTCTATTGTGTGAACGGAGGACGTCTTGTATGCGGTTTCAATACAGGCATTGCCCGTACGGTTTCAGCGCCTTTGCGATAACCGTTCTCGTTTCAACTTCTTTGTGCCCTTCTCACGCGCAAACCGACCCGAAGGTGATGGAGGAACTCCAAGTCATCGCGGCACACAACAAGGCATCGTACGATCGCATCAGATCCTTTGCGGTAAAAGCGAAACTTACAAATACGGCTTACTTTGATCCCGCGACGATGCCAATTCCAAATTCTCTTCCAAAGGGCACAAAGAGATCTGTTACGGAAGGTTCTTGGTTTTGGGAGAATGGCAAGCACCGGCTTGACTATGTTACCACCGACACAATTGAGGGCACCAATACTTCGGATGTCTCGCGGCCATCCTATATTTTGGCCAATGAATACTACGCATATATAGCCGGAAAAACCCCAAATAGTGTGATGCAAGTAGAAATCGACTCAATAAATGCAATGTCCGAGCAGGTGAAAAAGCGAGTAGAGTTCAACTGGATTGGCGATCCCCGAGGATTTGGCTTTACGGACGGCTGGCAGAATTTTTTGATCGATATGCTGTCAAGACATGTTGATGTTCTAGTGTGGTCCATAGACCAAGAGGTCACGGGAAACGAGACGATCTATCGGATTTCAAAGGAGAATCCCAAAATAAAGAAGAAGGCGCCAATGCGAAACGTATTCTGGGTCGATCCCGCTAGGGATTTCCTGATTACCAAGGTGGAACACTACGACGAAAATGGAGACTTGGCTTACAGTCTAACCGTAGAATTGCAGTGGATTGAGGCGGCAAAGTTGTGGTTTCCAAAGCGGGCCGAAAGTAACTTCGGTGGCATGGCCGTGAAATACGAAGTTCTTGATGCGTCCGTGAATATCGATATCGACGACAATCTGTTCTCAATAGATTCTTGGGTTCTTGACCCGAGATTGGCATCGCTAAAACGATTAGACAAGAATTTGAGAAAAGTAGGACAGTACAAGTTGGTGGACGATCAATGGGTACCTGAGGAACTAGTGGGCCAACCTTAGTGCCAACACAATGTGTGCAAGCACAATATTGGCGTGGTCGACTCTTAACAACACAGCGTGTTGCCCGGAAAGGAAATTGTATGGTAACCAAATGCATTATGGTAGCGGGACTGGTTGGGACTTGCCTGCTCGCGACAATGAGCGCTGGTACAGATCCATGCGACGAATTGCACGGTTGCGAGTTTATGGAATTAGATTGCCTTGCGTGCGGCGAACCTGGCATTCTGCAGTGCGGCCTGCGCTCACAGGCGGAATGGGATACCTTTTCCACTATGATAACGCAGCTGGCGGATTCGAAACGTGGCTGGAGATCGGTGAGCCGGCTCTCTGTTACTCCGTAAGGGGTTGTTTTCAAACTACGACTGAATGCCCAACTGATCCAAGCAAAAAAACCTGTGCATGGAATAGCTCCACGACACCAGTAAATTACTATTCCAATACGGAAATATTTGGTGTGAATCCTTGTGATTGAAGGCGGCAGGTGCGCACGCAGAATTTTTAGTTGTCTGTGCCGAGATCGTCCTTTGGAGTCTCTTAAGCCATGGCAGCAATATGTTTCCAAGGGAGCCAATTACGTGCGGCAACTTGTGCAATTGCTGGCAATTTTAATTGTTGCGTGCTCGGTCGAAGGCAAAGTCGATTCATGGTCTCAATCTTTCGATTTTGGTATTCGAACGGCTGGTAGTGAAGTTACTCATACATTCACGTTTCGGAATGTTTCATCCCGGCCATTGCGGGTTTCACATATAGCTAACTCATGTGGATGCACGGTTGGGAGCATCGAAAAGGAAACCATTGGACCTGGACAAGATGCTGCAATTCGTGTTGTTATTAAGACGGAAGCAAAAAGGGGACGTCTAGCTGAGTCCACAATGCTATCTTTTGAGGACGGAAGTACAGCGGTTTTTTATATTACAGGATACATAGAATCAGTTGATTTGGAATTTCGGGACATTGGGCTTGTGTTGCGTAATGGCCGCGATGAGTATGTTTTCTTGTTGCCGGACACTTCAAACAATCAACTAAATGTATCTGGAACAATATTTAATCACCAATTCTTTGACGTGAAAAGCTTAAAAGTTTCTGGAGGCACAGAGATTCGCGTCCGCTTAAAAGATTCTATACCTTTCGGTCGGTTTAGCGAAACAATTCGGATTCTAACAAGTGACACGGATCTACCAGAACGGCAGATTAGAATTGCAGGTTTCGTGGAAACTCCGATCATAGTAAGTGAGAGCAAAGTTGTATTGGGAGTCTTGCGCGATGATCGACTTTTAAAAGAACTCCGGATAACGCCACCTTATGCCTTTGAGTTGGATGCTCTGCGTGTGGAACAAATTTCAGGGCCCAAGATTGGTTTTGACTTGGATAGGAAAAACTCTGCGCAACTGACCTTGAGTTTGACAATCGTCCCAGAGTCTACTCCCAATAGTAATGTTTACAAAGCAGCCCTTGCCGTAATTGGCTCAGCGGGTGGGTATGATGTGAATATCCCTATTGAGGTGTACGGACTTTATAGGCCGACAGGGCTTAATCCATTGTGAAAGAGAGTGTATTGTCGAGATTTCTCCGGCTATGAAAGACCTAAAGTCGCGACTCGTATTCATTGTTGTTCTACTTGGAATTTCAGGCATTGCCGGATTTGTCGTTTTTAAACAAAGTGAGAGTCCGACAAAGTTATTTAGCCGCCCGCGCGTAGCCGAGTCCCGGATTGTACCACAGTTCACGCCTGTGCGCCTTTCCCAAGATGATCGGGAGGCAGAGAATAGTCTCTATCCCGGTTTAATAGCAGGAAGGGTTTACTTTATTGATGGCTCATATGGAGCGGGCATGGCTCTGATCGCCTATCGGCACGAGAGCAGCCGAATGTTTGGGGATGAAGAACAGTCTTTTTTCGATTGCCAGTCTGACGCTGACGGATGTTTCGCTTTTGACAATCTTCCATTGGGTACATACAGCGTTTCGGCAAGCAAACAAAACTTTATTGGTATGAATCTCGCGCGGCTTACCGCTTGGGATCCTTCAGAAAACGTAATTTTTGTTCTTAGTCCGGGTAAATCAATTACAGGTCACGTGAACTCATATAAAGGAGGTCCCGTGCAAGGAGCAAGAGTTTTCCCCATTTCACATGATGGTCCATCTGTAAAGCCATTCGAACAGGAACTGCTTGCTACGTTGACAGATGTGAACGGTGCGTTTCGAGTCAGTGGCCTGTCGCCGAACACATGGAAACTTCGTGTAATCGCAGATGGATTCGCGCCGTTGTCCACGGCTGATATTCAAGTCGGCTCGGAGAATGTTGAGTTGGTTTTGCAGGCAGGCTTCCCTTTGGGAGGCATTGTTTAGGAAGCGGCTACCAAAGGGCCACTGGCTGGCGTGACAGTAACCGCCGTTCTGGACGGAGTAGACGCTCTGCCCTTATTCGCGTCGTCTGCACAAGACGGACGTTTCGAGTTTCCCGCACTCTCAAGTGGGAGCCATTCAATCGATATTGCGCATGATCGGTATGTACTCGTGGACGGCCCACAAGAAGTGACTGTCGGTGTATCCACACCACCAATCACCTTGTTTGTGTCGCCGGGAGGTTCCATTACCGGGCGGGTCGTGGATGCGGCGACCCATGAGGGAATCGGAAGTGTACAGGTGTCTGCCACTCCGGGCGTTGGCACTTTGCCATCATTAACCGAATCCAGAATGCAGGGCACGGGACCGAAGCGAAGTACGATAACGGATTCGAACGGAGCGTTTCAGATCCAAGGCCTTGCGCCGGGTTCATACCGCCTGCAGGTTGCAACTGCCACTCCAGGGTATGCGTCCGGATTTACCGCCGATTCTGCCGTGAATGTGCAAGTAGCCCTGGGTGAGTCTATTGAAGGCGTTGAGATCATATTGGACCGGGGAATCACTGCTGAAGGTTTGGTCTTGGATACGGAGGACCGCCCTGTTGCCGATGCGAACCTTGTAATGCGGGGTGCGATTCTAGGCCGTTCGCCCTCTAAGCAGACAGTCTCTGATAGCCAGGGCCGCTTCGTCTTTAGCGGTCTGCGCGCCGACCAGGAAATCACGATTTCGGCGTCGACAGACGTTGCCATGAGTGGCGAAATTGGACCGATCTATGTGCCAGCGGAAGGAGTGCAAGACATCAGGGTTGTCTTGGAAACGTCGCGCAACAGCTTGATAGCCGGATTGGTGGTCTCGAAGCAAGGCAACCCCTTGCTGGCGCGGGTATTGGCGATAGACGAGAAATCGCCGTTGCTTTCCATGCGAAACTCGGCACAGACCGATGCAGAAGGCCGATTTCTGATTGCGAGTATTGCACCCGGAATGTATACGATGAATGTGACTCCAATTGGCGGCCTAAGCAAGCCCACATCCACTATTCAAGTTGTTCCAAATCAACATGTGGAGGGTTTGCGGCTTGTGTATGATTCGGATGACCTTCTGGAGATTACCGGCAGGGTGGTTGATGAGGAAGGCGCGCCACTCAAAGCATATGTCGAAGGCTCCAAAATGGATGGCAATCGGATGTTCCGAGTCAACAGCGTCGGTACATTGCAGGATGGTTCGTTTCGGTTGCGAAACCTCGAACCGGGCAAATACAGCCTATGGCCACGAGCGCCTGGTTTTCAAGGCTTGCCCGTGGAAACCGAAGCCGGTGTGCAGGGCATTGAACTCGTGCTTGAGTCGTACTCCGGTTACCTGCGCGTGCAGGTAACCGACACCGGCCGCCAACCATTGCCTCGCTTTCAAATTGCGGCCATAGCCGAGAATCGTCCCGGCTCTAATTTGCCGCTCCCGGCTTCGCAATTTACATCCGTAAACCATCCTGAAGGTCGATTCGAAATGCCTCTTAGTCCCGGCGGCTATATGGTTGAAGTACAAGCCGATGGATATCTTTCCGAACGGCTTGACATGATACACGTC
The DNA here is from genome assembly GCA_045863295.1 of Candidatus Hydrogenedentota bacterium. Taxonomy (GTDB): domain Bacteria; phylum Hydrogenedentota; class Hydrogenedentia; order Hydrogenedentales; family SLHB01; genus BTWA01. The sequence continues at coordinate 66,249 of BTWA01000033.1, read as the reverse complement.
GAAAACGGCGCGCCCACGGAGATTACGATCACGCTCAAGCCGGGCGATGCGGTTGTGACGGGCATCGTGGTCAACGCGGCGGGGCAACCTGTGTCCGGCGCAAGCGTATACAAAGGGGCGCTGCCGGAGCGGGTCGAATCGCGCCCCGATCTCGCATCGGCGAAGAGCGGGGGGGATGGTCGCTTCGAACTCAAAGGCGTTGAGGTGGACAAGCCGCTCGCGGTGAGCGCGTATCACGCGCGGTCCGGCGCGGGGACCGCGTCCGTCACACCGCGCGCGAACGTGGCTCAGGACGTCCGCATCGTGTTGGCGGCGTTGGGCACGATTCAGGGAACCGTCACGCGCGGCGGCCAGCCCGCGTCGCCACTGCGCATCGCGATCAGTCAGGGCGGCGTCGAATCCGCCTCCGCGTTCACCAACAACGACGGTGCGTACACCGTCAACGCGTTGCCCGCCGGTCTCTACGACGTGACCGTCCAGCTTCCGCCCGCACAGCCCGGCGAACCGCCCGCGCAACACACCCGGCAAGCCGAGGTCGCCGGGGATGCCGTCACTACCGTGGATTTCACCTTGGAGTAAGGCCAACTCACTTTAGACAAGTTATGGGGCGGTCGAATCGTGTGAGCGGGCCATCGCACCTCGTATTGGCAAAGTGACGTTGACAGTATCGCCTTTCGGGCGTATAAGGGAAATAGGGAAGTGGTCTCTCCCGGATTCAATGAGGTTTTTTTTTGGGCGGTTTTGTTTTCCGTGGCGTCTATGTGGGCAAACGAAGGACGTCTTGTATGCGCATGGGTGCGAAAGCAGCTTCAGCCGTTTTAATACCTTGGGTGTGTTTGGTTGGGTCCTCTATTGCACACGCCCAAACCGACGCCGAAATATACGAGGAAATCAAGGTCATTGCCCTGCACAACCGGGCATCGTACGATCGCATTCGATCCTTCAGCGCTACGGGTACGCGGGTGTACGAACAATATATCGATCCAGCTCCGTTGCCGTTCAATTCGCCTGTTCCACCTGGCAACTTGGTCTCAACGTGTGAATGCTCCTGGATGCGTGAAGGAGCAAGGTATAGATTTGAACAGAGGATTCGCAGGGAAGTGGCCTCGGCCCAGTATGTGAAAGAAAGCCGTTCGATTGCGGTACTCAATGACGGGTATTTCGCCAATCTTGTGGACGGCTTGCCGGATCTCATTGAGTTAAATACCCATTCGGGCATTCATGCCATGACACCCTATGTGAAAGAACGTGCCACGAATGGATGGGAGGACGATCCTCGCGACTACGGCTTCAATTCCGCATTCAATGAATCGCTCGTCGACTACTTTCAGGCCATGCGGGCAAACGGTGCACGGTTTACCTTGGAAACGCTCGAGGACGGCGACGGCCGCATTCATAAAATCGGGTATTCCTATCCCGAGAATGAGGGGGTAAGGGGAGACAAGGGCCACTATCTGCTGGATCCGGACAAGGACTACTTAATCACGGAATACCGCCAGTGGAATTCCTCGGGACAACTGAGATTTCAGATGGACGTAGAGCCCCAGCGCCTGGACAATGGCGCGTGGTTTCCAAAAAAGTGCTTTCGGAAAACACCCGAATACACTGCCCACTTAAACATTCATGAAGCATCTGTGAACCAGGACATTGATGACCGGTTGTTTGGCCTCGAAAGCTTTGACGTCGATAAGAGCGCGATCCGGCTTAAACAAATTGAAGCGGATGGCCGGACAGTTACTTGGATGGTCTTACGCGAAGGCCAGTGGGTCCGCCAATAGCAGGACGGTTTTTCCCCATGATTCATTCCTACGCCTTGCCCATTCGAACCAGGTTTGTTCATACGGGGCTGCTATTTGGCCTTGGCCTCGTTGCTTCCGCTTACGCCCAGACCGACCCCGCGGTGATGAAAGAATTGGAGATCATTGCCGATCGTAACGAGCAGACGTATCTCAGCCTGAAATCGTTTACCGTTAAAGGGGAGTACGAACTCACGGAAGCCGTCGATCCGTGGGCATTGCGGTATCCGGACAAGTATCCACGGCGCCCGAGAGTCACGCGATGCACGGCGTTGTGGATACGCGATGGTGATCGGTTCCGCACCGAGTATACATCCGATCGATCCCATCCCGGGTATGCGGGATCGACCAGCAAGAAGCGAGTATCGGTGTCAAACGATGACTATCTCGCGGCGATGCACATGCCCAATCACATTACTGTGTTCATGCACGACAAGACGCAGTCCAAATCCAAGAATGGCCTGCCTGCAGAATCACCGGATTGGTCACAAGATCCACGCCGCTTCGGATTTACAGCAGGATCGTCACGATTGTTAAAGGAGTCGCTCTTCCTGCATCGCGAAGTTTTGCAGTGGTCCCTTGAAAAACTCCCGGACAGCGATGGTTCCATTTTCATCATTGAAAAAATAAATCCTGCGCGGAAAGGCAGTCATGTGGACCGCTGCGTGTACGAACTGGACCCCGACAAGGATTACCTCGTTACCAGGATGCGGCACTGGAACACGGAAGGCGTGCAGGATGGCAGCATAGAAATCGAACTGCAACAACTTCCCAACGGCCGTTGGTTCCCAAAGCGCGGAACCCGAATCGACGAGGGCTACAGTCTGACCATGACGATGCTGGACGTTACCACCGACATGCCGATTGACGAGAAATTGTTCGCAGTTGAATCCATCGAATTCGATCCAGAGAAGGCGACCATGGAGGTAATTGACGCGGAGAAGCGCAAATCGGCCTTTCTGCGCTGGTACCGGGACCGGTGGGTACCGGTTGATCTAATACTGCCGCCGTGAGCGATTGGGTTTTGTAAATCGTCCATGATCATGCTTCCCTCGTGATTTCGTACGGGACCCCTTCGTCTTGTGCCATTTGCGCTTCTCTGTTATAGTCACAGGGTTGCAAGCGGTACTCTGCATGGCAGTTCCATGATGCGGCGGTTACAAGGGTTACGGTGGGCAGGATGCGGGCGCCCGCCGGAAAGTGCGGTCCATTTCGTGTACGGCGAAACGGACCGAGGGAAAGGTGCACCCCAATGAGCAACACGGCCATAGCCACCGACAATCCGAATGTGCACGCCTCCGAAACGGGCGTCATCCCCAAGCACAATCCGGGTACCGGCAAACTGCTGTACGCGTTGGAAGAACCCTCGCAGGATGACATTCGGTCCGTGTTTTCCCGCTCCCAGGCGGCGTACGAGAAGATCCGCGCGATGTCGATTCCTGAGCGCCTCGCGGAAGTGGCCAAGATCAAGCGGTATTTCCTTGAACACAAGGAAGAACTGGTTTCGGCCCTGGTCGAAGAGACCGGTAAGGCGCGGTTCGATGCGCTGGTCTCCGAAATCTTCACCGTGCTCGACATCATCGACTATTACGAGAAGAACGCGGAGAAGATGCTTTCTCCACAGACCGTGCCGACCCCAATAATTCTGTGGCCCAAGAAATCCAAGATCTACTTTGAACCGATGGGACCGGTACTGGTGATTGCGCCGTGGAACTACCCGTTGAACCTGGCCATGCTGCCGGTGATCACGGCATTTGTCGCGGGCAATTCCATCGTGTTCAAACCTTCGGAATGGACACCCCTGCGCGGCTTGGTCGAGAAGATCATCGCGGAGAGCGGCTTCATAAAAGACGCGATACAGGTGGTCTATGGCGGCAAGGAAACCGGCCGCAAGCTCATCGATCAACGCCCGGCCAAGATTCTATTTACAGGCAGCACTCGCGCCGGCAAGGAAATCATGGCCCAGGCGGCCCAATACCTCATTCCTTTGGAGTTGGAATTGGGCGGCAAGGATCCCATGGTTGTGTTCGACGACGTCGATATCGACCGCACCGCCATCGGCGCGACGTGGGGCGCCATGATGAACGCGGGGCAGACCTGCACCTCGGTCGAACGCATCCTCGTGCACGAGCGCATTTACACTCCGTTTATTGCCGCGATGAAGCAGAAGATGGAAAGCCTGAAGCACGCGGCGCACGGTCCCCACGATCACGATCACTGCAATCTCGATGTGGGCTACATGACCACGCCGTTCCAGATCGAAAAGATTGAAGAGCAAATCGCGGACGCTCAGGCTAAAGGGGCCGAGGTGATGGTGGGCGGCAGCCGCAAAGCGGATTCGCAGGCATTCCCGCCAACGTTGGTGGTCAATGTCGATGAGAAGATGAAAATCATCTCGGACGAAACCTTTGGCCCGGTGGTAACGGTGCAGAAGTTTGCGACCGAAGACGAGGCCATTCGGCTGGCCAACGACACGCCGTATGGCCTGAGTGCCAGCGTGTGGACCAGCGACATGACCCGGGCCGAACGCGTGGCGCGCAAAATCGTCACCGGCAACGTCTCCATCAACAACGTGCTGGCCACGCAGGGCAACTCCGCGTTGCCGTTCGGCGGCACCAAGGAAAGCGGATTCGGCCGCTACAAGGGCCCGTACGGCCTGCAATCCTTCAGCAACATCAAATCGGTCATGTTCGACACCGGCAAACAGATCGAAATGCACTGGTTTCCGTATACGCGTGAGAAGTATGATCTGTTTTCCAAGATGATCGACGCGGTTTACGGGGGCAGCCCGGTCTGGCTGTTGAAAACGCTGGCTATCGCGATGAAGCTTCAGAAAGTCGTGAAGAACAGCAAGCTCTAGCCCGCATTTTGGCTATAATTACATGAAATACGATTTCCTTATCGTCGGTTCGGGATCCTCGGGCGGCGTGTTGGCGCATACTCTACAAGAGGCCGGCGCGCATTGCCTGCTCCTGGAAGCCGGCCGCCACTACACCGCCGATACCTTTCCCCGCAACGACGCCGACTCCTCCGCACAGCTTTTCTGGGGCGGGGGCATCGAGTTCGACGACCGTTGCACCATGGGATTCCTGCGGGGCAAATGCGTGGGCGGGGGATCCATCATCAACCAATGCCTGCTGGATCGGTTCGATGACGTGGCGCTGGCGGACTGGAAAAGCGATTCCGGAATTTCCTACTTCACGCCGGAAGGCATGGACCCGTACTACGCGGCCGCCGAGGAAGCGCTTTCACTCCAGGTTATTCCCGAAAGGCATCGCAACCGGAACGCCCGTTTGTTTCTCGAAGGGCTGGAAAAGCAGGGCATCCAATCGGCTCCGCTACGGCGGGGGCAGAGCAATTGCGCGCTCGATGAGGGCAACGATTGCATCGGATGTCTTGGCGGTTGCCATCGCGATTCGAAACAAAGCACGCTTGTCGCTTACGTCGGAAAAGCCCAAGCCGCGGGGCTTAAGGTCGTGCCCGATTGCCACGTGAGCCACATTGCTTCCGTTTCCGGCGGAGTGAAGGTACACGCTCACACCAGCGGCAAGCCGGAAACCTACGAAGGACGCCGCTGCATACTCGCTGCCGGTTCGTTCGGCACCACGCAAATCCTGTTGCGGTCCGGATTGAAGGAAAAGCTGCCCGCCCTTGGTACCGGGTTCAGCGCGCATCCCCAGTTCATGACTTTTGCCGAGTTTGACGAACCCGTGGACGCGCACAAAGGGGCATTCCAGTCCGTCAAATCATCGGATTCCGGTCTCCGCAAGCGCGGCTATAAGCTGGAAAACGTGTACGCGCCTCCTGCATCGGTCGCCATGCTCTATCAAGGGTACGGCGCGCCGATTCAGCAGTTCATGGCACGCTACCGGCACTATGCTTGTCTCGAAGTGGCCGTGCGCGACGAAGCGGCGGGGGAGATGCGGGTGGATTCGAAAGGCCGCCTCTCCATTCGTAAACCATTGACTGACCAAGACAAGCGCCGCCGGGACGACGGCCTCGCCTTGGTCCGGGAAATCTACGAATCCTTGAATGCACGCCGCGTGTACGTCTCGCCCCTATGCTTCTGCCTGCACCTGATGGGCGGTTGTCCGATTGGAATCGACCCGAGGACCTCGGTGGTCAATGAGGCGTTCCAAGTGCACGACCTTCCGGACGTGTTCGTTGCCGACACGAGCACCTATCCGAACGCGCCCGGAATCAACCCGGCGTTGACCTGCATGGCGCTCGCGCACAGGCTCACGAAAATCTTGAAAAGCGAGGCGGCATTGGCTGCATAATACGGGTATCTTGGGAAAAGGGGAATCGGGGAATACGAGGGGTAGCGTTGTGGGTGTATCGCAGTTTCTCGATGAAAAGGCGATTCGGGGTCTCGAACGCCTGGGTGACATTATTCTGCCTCGCGAAGGGCGTTTGCCCTCCTTCTCAGAAGTGGGTTGCGTTGAACACGTTGACGACGTGCTCGCCTATGCGCCGCCGGAAGACGCCGCCAGCCTGAATACCGTTCTCGGCGTGCTTTCCTTCGTGCCAACCTTCGGTTTGCGCGGCGTCGTCTGGTGCATGCACCGCGCGGACAATTGGCCCGGGCCGCTCGGGTCCACGCTCCGCCTCCTCAACATGGGCGTGCGCGGCGTCGTGTTGTCGCTTTACTACTCCGGCAAAACCGGCGCGCGATACACCGGCCCCGACACCTGTGAACTCATCGGCTTCGCGCTCAACCGCGTCCCACGCGCGGAAAGCTAACAGTAAAAAGCCATTAAGCAGCGAGGCCACATCGGTCTCGGCAATGAATCACCCCGGAATCCGGGTGAGCGCCCCACCACACTCGGCTCCGCCATTCTGCAGTGGCCTTGCACCCGTAGCCTGTCGGATGGTCAAATAGGTCTTTCAGCAATAGGCGGCCGTCACCAGATCAGGACACACTATGAGCAACACCTATGCCACCCCAGTCCGGACCGAACCTCACGTGCGCGTGGAGGCGGGTACGCCAGAACAGGCCGCCGGTTCACGGGCCGCACGTTTTGGATCGGGCGCCTTGGTGGGCGTGATCGTGCTTTTTTCGGGTGCGGCGGTGATGGTATACGAGTTTCTGGCCGTCCGGATATTGCAGCGCTTCTTTGGCAGCGCGTTGGAGACGTGGGCGGCCGAGATTGCCGTCGTCCTGGCGGCCCTCGCGCTGGGGTACGCGCTCGGCGGATGGATGGCCGACCGGTTCCGCTCGTGGCATATTCTGGGCGGTGTCTTGGTATGGGCGGGACTTTGGGGTTTCCCGATGGAACGCTTCATTGAATGGGCTTCCCATGCCGTTGCCTCGGAAACGGCGGTTCGCTGGTGGGAGCCATTGTTTGTAGCGTGGATATCGTCCTTTTTCCTGTTTCTCGGATTGGGGACGGTGATGCCGCAGGCCGTGCGGCTTTACATCCGCGATGTGAATCACGCGGGTAAAACGACGGGCTGGGTGGCAGCTTTGTCTACGGTGGGAAGTATCGCGGGCGTGCTTCTAACGGTCTATGCGCTAATTCCGAAGATGGACGTGCGCACGGCTATCTTCGGTACCAGCGTGGCGCTGGTCGTATTCGGAGGCCTCATCATGGTGTCGGCCTGGCTGACCGGTGCGTTGAAACGGCGAACGGCCGCGGTCTTGGCCGCAATGGCGTTTGTGTCCGCCGCACAGGCCGATGTCATTTACGAACGGTACAGCGCGTACCATCATATTCTAGTCGCGGATACAGCGAGCACACGGACCCTGTACTTCGACGAAGATCCGCAAAGTATTATGAATGTGAACGAACCCACTTCCGGCGGGTTTGAATACACCGAGTATTTCCATTTGCCGTTTGTTTTCGATCCTACGATTGACAACGTGCTCTTCGTTGGGCTGGGTGGCGCCACCGGTCCAAAGGTCTTCCTCCGGGACCATCCCTCGGCGAAACTGACGGCGGTGGAAATAGATCCCGTGGTGGTTGAAGTGGCGAAGACCTATTTCATGATGCCCGAGGATCCAAAGCTCCAAATCGCCACGCTGGACGGGCGCGTGTTTCTCCAACGCAGCCGGCAGGAATACGGCGCGATCATCATGGACGCATACGGATCAGGCCCCAAGGGAGCCTACTTGCCTTACCACCTCGCCACGCGCGAATTCTTCGAACTGGCGCGCGACCGGATTCGGAACGGCGGTTGCCTCGTGTACAACGTGATGGGATCGTTCGGCGGTATCAACGACGACATCGTGCGCGGCATGATGATCACGCTGGAGCAGGTGTTTCCCCACGTCTACGCCTTTAAGGCCAAGAGCAGCGCGAACACCGTATTCGTTGCGGTCAAATTGACGCCAAGCACCAGTCCGGCCAAAGCCTGGCCGCAGGGACCGTGGGTGAAGCACCCGCTGAAGGCGGAGGAATTGGCGCGGCTGACGGAACGGATCCGGGCGGAAGGATTGGCGTTGCCGCCCGCGTTCGAATCGCGGGTACGGCAGACCTCGGAAGTGCAACTCGCGCCACGGTCTGGTCAGGTATTCACGGACAATTACGCCCCGGTCGACCTCGGCCCCGGCATGCGAAATTGAGAGTCGATTGTGCCCGTGCGATTGGAATCGTCCTTCATCAGGCTTTCGCGAATGCGAAGGTATGATCGGTATCGGGCGTCTGTCACGGCTCCGGATGCCACCGCCTCTCTGACCGCGCATGCAGGTTCATGCGTGTGGGTACAGTCGCGGAATTTGCAGGCTACGCCCGCCTCCGCAATTTCGTGGAAGTAGCGATTCACCTGTTCCGGCTCCACGTTCCACAAACCCATTTGCCGAATGCCGGGCGTATCGATAATGCGTGTCGTGGAATTGAGAGAATACAACCGGGAAGAAGTGGTCGTGTGACGGCCTTTTTGAGTATGACGGCTGACATCCTGGGTCTCGATTTCCAGCGCGGGATCAAGTGCATTTAACAACGAGGATTTTCCGACTCCACTGTGACCCGTCAACACAACGGTCTTGCCGAAGAGTGTAGTTCGAAGCGTGTCGAGTCCCATTCCTGACTTGCAGCAGGTATTTACAACTTCAATGCCCAATTCCCGGTAGATCCCGACTTCCGGCGGTTCTATATCCACGAGATCCATTTTGTTCACACACAATACCGGCTGGACACCCCCTATTGCCGAGGCAATTAAGTATCGATCGACCAAGCCCGGCCGGAATGCCGGCTCGGCGGCTGCGGCCACGATCACGGCCGTGTCAATGTTGGCCGCCAAGGTCTTTTCACGTCCCCCGCTCCCGTAAGGACGGCTAATCTTACTCGTGCGTGTCCTGACAGCCTCGACAAACGATTCGTCGCCCCGCTCCACGACGCAAACGAGGTCGCCCGGAGCAAGGATGGATCGCCTGCCGTCGGTCAGGCGATCATCTACTCGGCAAAGTTGTTCTTCGCCGTTGCGTTCGACAAATGCAAGCAATCCATATGGCGAAATCACAAGCGCGTTGGTTTCGCAGGCAGTGAATATTGCGTCGATGTCGATATCCGGCAAGGTATCGTCGGAATCTTCGCGCTTTGAACGCGATTCCCGTGTGACCGTGTCCGTCGTCGATTCATCCCACCGTTTGTTCCGGATGCGCTTGCGTTTCTTGTACGACCGGTCTTTCACGGCCGTACGCCCCAAACGACAAGAGCCTCCCATTCCAAAAGTGGTTCCAGACAACCGCGCGCTTCCACGTCGCGGCGAAGATCGGCAAGTCCACGTTCAAACTCCCCTGCCGGTAGTAACGCATAGGTCGAAATGAACTTGTCCGCTACTTTATTCACGTAAGCCTTATCAATCGGACAGGGTTCGGATTTGACTATGATGCCTTTCAGTCTTTGAAACCCGGCGGCCGAAAAAGCGGCATGGACAGACTCCTCGGACTGAAAGCGGGCCTTGTCAACCCGCGCAAAACTTGGAAAGTAATGATTCATGGGGTGTGATTCGAGAAACGAGTAGGGGCTTGTGACTACCGCCAGCGCGCCTCGCCGCAACACGCGAGTACACTCCGAAAAAAAAGGCGTCAAATCGCTGAGATGATGTAGCATGAATACACTGTATATCATGTCCACACTTGCATCGCGCATTGGAAGGGTACATGCATCGGCAATGACAATCGGCAAGTGTGGATGCTTTACTCGATTCCGGCGGCACATGCCCTTCGACCGATCCAGAGCCAGCATACGGCAAGGATGACGGCGCTCGAACGCGGCTGCAACCGACCCGGTGCCTGCGCCGGCTTCCAGGACCACTTGGGAACCCGACGCCGCCGCAATTTCCACCAAGACATCCAGATAAGGTCCGGCGCCTGTGCGATGAACGTCGTACGACTCGGAAACCCTGTCGTAATCGATGTTCATGCGGGCCGCACCCGTCATTTTCGCTTTTCGATACGCGTGAAATCGGCTACTGCGGATAACCCGTCGAACACGCCCTTGATTAGCGCGTGACGGTTTTGACGGATGGCGACATCCTTGTCATTGACCATGACATCCACAAAATAGGCCGCGATTGCCGGCGTCCACGCGAGTACGGTTTGAACGGCTTTCGCAAAATCCTGCTTCTCCATAAGGGCAGCCACTGCAGGGACGTCTTTCGTCAACAACGCGTACAACCCTGCTTCGGATTTGTCCAACATTGACTTGTTAACCGATTCCGCCGGTTCCTTGACAATTCGCTGCATGCGTTTGGCCTGCTCGGCCAATTCCTGCAACGCGTCTGCGGGCAGTGCGGAAAGCGCGTCCGCACACTGGACAGCCAATATCGGGCGGCGGCCATGCGCGGCTACGGCGGCCTGTACCAAATCATAGGGCCTGCCTTCGTCACGCAAGGCTACGGTCTGGCGATCGGCAATGAATTCGAGGATGGCCCTCAGCGTGTCGTCGCTTTGGTCCGCAACGCCGCCGTAATTCGCCAAGGCCGCCTTGAAAAACACTTCAAGGTCGATCACGCGCTCGGCGCCCCTGCACAGCGCGATAAGCGATAGCGCGTTCCGGCGAAGCCCAAAGGGGTCGCTGGATCCTTTGGGGCGGATGCCAATGCCAAAATATCCGGCCAGTGTATCTACACGGTCCAGCAATCCGGCCGCAAATCCCAATGGTCCTGAGGGAAGACTATCGCCTGCGAATCGGGGTAACCGGTGTTCGAAGATGGCCGCCGCAATATCGTCCGGAAGTCCTTCCTTCCGCGCATACAACATGCCGACCTCGCCCTCGAGCGAGTCGAATTCAAACACCATCTGCGTAGTCAGGTCGGCTTTCATAAGGTCGAGTGTTTCTGAGAAGGCCCACCCTTCGACTTTGGGCAACATGGCGCTGACGTGCTCATACAGCCGCTTCAGACGCGCGATTTTGTCGGCCACCGTGCCCAGTTTCTGATGGAACAGCAAATTGCCAAGACCGGCGGCAAATTCCCGCAGCGGCTTCTTGGTATCTGTGTCCCAGAAGTATTTGGCATCGCGCAGCCGCGCGTTGAGCACTCGCTCATTGCCGGACTTGATCACATGGCGGCCCGCGTCGCTGTGTTCGCCGTTCGCTACACAAATAAAGAGTGGACTGAGTGTGCCATCCGGTTTGCGAAGCGGTATGTAGCGCTGATGCACCTTCATCGGCGTGATGATGATTGATTCCGGCAACTCCAGCGCCTCATGAGGGATTTCGCCGAGGATCGGTTCCGGCCACTCGCCCAAGTCACAGATTTCCTCGTACAAGGACGTATCGTCATCAGCGGTTAGGCCTTCGGAATTGGCAAGCGCCAAAACCCGGCTGCGCAACTGTTCCATGCGCTCTTCTCGATCCACCAACACAAAGCCTTCGCGCAGAGTCTCGACATAGGCGTTCGCCGACGCAACCTCCGCCTGACGGCTGCCCAAGCGTCGATGACCGTACGTGACGCGGCCTGAATGCAGGACTCGTTCGCCGCCCAGCGGTGATTCCTGTGCCATTTGCCAAGACACAGGCACCACGTTTTCGCCATGCAGCGCGACAATCCAACGCACCGGCCGCGAGAACGAAACGGTAGAATCTTCCCAACCCATGGTCTTATCAAAACGGATCTGCTTCAGGAAGTCATCTACCACCGTAGCCAACAGATCCGGCAGCGCTTTTCCCTTCTGCGAGACTTTCACAAAGCAATATTCATCGCTCCCTTGTGTGGCAAAATAGATGTCGGCAACGGTTCCGCCCTGGCCTTCGGCAAATTTCTGCGCCGCGATGGTCCACTCACCTTGCGCGGTTACGGCTTGGGCCTTCTTCGGACCCCGAGCTTCTTTTTCAATATCCGGCTGCCGTGCAGGAACCGAATCCACCAGAAATGCAATTCGACGCGGGCTCACCAGTAGCCGGATATCACCGTGCTCAATGCCCTTCTGTTCGAACAGCTTCTTGAATAGTGGCAGCGCCTGCTCGCGCACGGCGGTAATGTCTTTGTGCGGCAACTCTTCGACGCCAATCTCAAGCAACAGAGTGTCCCGATCGCGGTACTGCGTTTTTCCATAATCCGGGCGTTGCGACTCCAGCGAACAGGGGAGGGGATACTTCAACAGCGGATAGCCCAGATCGGATCGTTGTGCGGCAAATGCCTTGGCGCACTGTTCGCTAAGGGTTCGGCACCGGAGCAGAAATCGTCCGCGCTCTGTGACCGAAAACGCGCCGCGCGCGTCCAGTACATTGAACAGATGGGATAACCGGAGACAGTGATCGTAAGCAGGCAACACGAGCCCCTCGCCGATAAGCCGGAGCCCTTCGTTTTCCCAGATGTCAAATACCGTAAGCAGTTTCCCGGTGTCGGCGGATTCAAAGTTATACTTGCAGAACTCAATCTCCGAAGGCTTGTAAATATCCCCGTAGGTGACGCCCCCCGGAGCCCACTTCAAATCGTAGACGCTTTCCACGCCCTGCAAGTACATGCAGATGCGCTCCACGCCATACGTAAGTTCGCAGGCCCGTACGTCGAGTTTCACCCCGCCACATTCCTGAAAATACGTAAACTGCAATACCTCCATGCCGTCCAGCCAGGATTCCCAACCCAAGCCCCACGCGCCCAGCGATGGGCTTTGCCAGTTGTCCTCAACAAACCGGAAATCGTGCATCGTAAGATCGAGCCCAAGCGCCTCCATGGATTGCAGAAACAGCTCCTGAACGTTCGGAGGCGATGGCTTGAGAATAACCTGATACTGAAAGTAATGCTGCATCCGGTTCGGGTTTTCCGCATACCGTCCGTCCGCGGGGCGCATGCTGGGTTCCATGTAGGACACCCACCAGGGCTCCGGTCCCAACACGCGAAGAAAGGTGGCCGGATTGGACGTTCCTGCGCCAACTTCCGTGTGGTACGGTTGCCACAACATGCAGCCCTTTTCGGACCAGAATCGATTCAGTGTCTGCAGCACATCCTGAAAATACATCGGAACCCTTTGTGGAATTGCGGGTCAACCCGGCACCCCGTTGCCCTGGTGAAATACTCTCGCATTCGCGACCATTGCCACCTGTGCGCGAAAACCCATGATCTTACGGAGCGTCCCGTACAAAGTCAACGTGATGCCGGTTCGTTGCGTGAATACCGGCGCCTCCGATTGATATCCCCTCACGCGGATCGCTATGCTCCATGACAGGTCAAGCTGCTGTGGCAATGCCCGGTTGAACGCTCTTCATCGAGCCCATCGTTTGTCTCACGCGAGGAATGAATGCACATATACGAATCTCGCCCGCAAGGGGGCCGTCTGGCAGTTTTAGGAACGGCAGCATGGGCGGCCGTTACACTTGCGGGATTGGATATACTTATTGCCTACCTGCGAGACCGTGAGTCGTTTGTGGACCCTATCGCCATCCTGCAAAGCATGGCCGCAACGTCCATAGCTGTAACCGGATTGATTCTGCTCACAGGCACGATTCTGCGACTGGCCGGACGCAAGCCCGATGGGTGGGCGCTTGCCCTTGGCGTGTGCGCTTCAGGCATTGTCTTTCTTGCAATAGCCGAACCGCGTCACCTTGTGGAAGAAGTTGGCCGCCCGGTCATGCGGCTTTGCGTGGGAATCCCCTTTGCGGTTGCGTGCGGTGCATTGGCTGCTTTGGGTGCGGCCCGGCTAAGCGAGACTACACGCAATGGACGTTGGTTGCGTGCCGCAATGGCGCTGGCCGCCACGTCTGCCAACTGGTTGACGGCCTGGAATTGGGCCGCGGGAATGTACGAAGCGTTTGATATTTCGTTCGCGCTGCACACGCAAATGCTGGCGGCCGCACTCGGCATGTCCGTTGTCGCGGCTGCAATTTGCGCAGCCATCAAGATTGACCGAATTGCTTTCCTCGCCGGATGGGCAGGGCTTGTGTTTGCCCCCCTCGCAATCCACTACGGTTATGTGCCGCACTCCCCTCCAATACAGGGAGAGACCCCCGGTCCCAAACATGTCTTCTTAATCGTGGTGGATACACTTCGCGGCGATGTTCCCTCATATACGGGATCAAGTGCAGTTCAAACGCCTCACATGGATGCGCTGGCCGCGGATTCGGTGGTGTTTACCGATGCAATTTCGCCGGCCCCATGGACGCTACCCGCGATCACCTCCCTGTTTTCGGGAGTATCCCCCCTGGTTCATCACACGATAAAACGCTTCAGCACGGTGCCCAACGAACTCACCCTCATTGCGGAACGAATGCGCGATGCAGGGTACAACACGGCAGCAGTCGGGAAGAATCCCGTACTGGGACTGCATTCCAACATCCAACAGGGCATTGCCCGCTACGAATGGTTTTCCGATTCCTCCGGAGGCGGTTCATGGGGATGGCTGTTGCGATCCAGCCTGAGCAGGCAGGGTACCGGCGAGTTCTCGACAACCAGCCTTGTCGACGTGGCCATCGAGCGAACGGCCGGATTCAAAGATGTTCCCACGTTCCTGTGGCTCCATATATTCGACCCGCATCTGCCATACCACCCACCGGCACAATTTGTGAACGGCCAACCCCCGGCAGACAGCTTGACGAAGGACGTGCTTAGCATCGACGATCTCCACCGGATTCGTATGGGCATCTATGTGCCCACGTCGAAGGAACAGCAGTGGATTCGCGAGCTGTACAACGCCGAGGTGCGCTACGTGGATCAAGAACTCGGGCGTTTCATTGACCACCTCAAGAGCCAAGGTATATACGACGATGCATTAATCATCATGACCAGCGATCACGGCGAGGAGTTTTGGGAGCACAGCGGCTTCGAACATGGCCATACGTTATACAATGAATTGTTGCACGTGCCTCTTCTGGTCAAGCTTCCCGGAAAATCAACCGCAAAAACAATAGTACATCCGGTTACGACCATGGCCATTGCGGCCACCATTGCTGACATCGCGGCACTTGGCACCGATCCGTCCGAGTTCGACGCCGCGTCGCTACGCCCACTTTGGGAAGAGGGGCCTACACCGCTGGCGCCCATCTATTCCACAGGCCTACTCTATTACTTCGACGGAGAATCGCTCGTGTTTGATGGAATGAAATATGTGCTCACCTTTGTGGATGGACAGAAGAAGTTATTTGATCGCGCGGCCGATCCCGGAGAGAAGATCGACGTGAGTAACGATCAGCATGAGAAGTCAGCCGCTGCCGCAGTCATTATCGATGAGAAGCGCCGCCGCGCAGACGACAAGCGAAATGGCATGGGGCTGCCTCTGGTTCCGGGCACTTCACAGCCACTGTCTCCCGAGGCCCAAAAGGCCCTTGAGTCCATTGGATATCTGTAAATGGCGCAAATTGCTATTCGACCTGTCACGGAACAGGACTACGACGCGCTCTCGCATGTGTACGGCCACACAGTTCGGAAATTGGGTCCCGACAGGTATTCCTCCGATCAAATCGAAGCTTGGGCAATGTATTCCAAAGACCACGCCGCATTTCATGATTTCGTTTTCGGCTGTTATACGATAGTCGCCGAACTCGACGGAAGGATTGCCGGGTTTTCCGGTATTGCCTCCGATGGGCATGTCGTTTCGTTGTACGTCCACGGCGACTGCACGCGCATGGGCGTCGGGTCGAAACTGTTGGAGGCCGTTATGGAGTATGCGCGATTCAACCGCATGCCTCGGTTGTATACGGAAGCAAGTAAGTTCAGTCATGAGCTCTTCGGACGATTTGGCTTTACGGTGGATGAAGAAGAAACAGTCATCCGTAATGGCGTCGCTTTTGACCGGTACAAGATGTCCCTGCAATTGGACTCGTCGCTGCCCTTATAGCCGGTGAACGCTGAATCCGCCGCCAACTTCGATGACCGACCCCGTCGAATACGCAAAGTATCCCGAGGCCAACGCCGCGCATGCGCGCCCCACATCTTCAGGCGTTCCCCAGCGCGGCTGCAGGAGAAGACCTTCGGCAATCAGCTTGTCGTATTTCTCCTGCACGGCCGCGGTCATATCGGTCGCGGTGACCCCAGGTCGCACGTCGTATACATTGATGCCGAATTCCGCTAACCGCACGGCAAACGTCTGTGCCGCCATACTAAGTCCGGCTTTGCTGATGCAGTACTCCACCCGGTTAGGACTTGCCGTGTGCGAGGAGATGCTGGTGATGAATACGATACTGTTCGCATGCGGGCGTCCATCCAAACGCTGATGAATCATCTGTTTTGCCACGGCCTGCGTGAAGAAGAACGGCCCTCTCAGATTAATTCCCATTACCCGGTCGTAGCTTTCTTCTCCCGTATCTAGGATGTCCGCCCTTACAAGAGGCGCCACACCCGCATTGTTAACGAGCACGTCGATCCCACCGAACCGGCCAATGGCACTTTGAATCATCGCCGCGTGATCCGCGCGCTGCGAAATGTCGCCTGCAACCGGGTGGAAAGATCGCCCCATGGATTCCACAAGTGGCTTCACTTCAAACAACCCCGATTCCAGGTTTGTGGGGTCGGCTTTGGTCGCGCACCCCACAATATCGAAACCGTGCCTCGCAAGCTCAAGGGCGACGCCTCGCCCTATTCCACGGCCCGCGCCCGTTACCAATGCCACAGGAACACTCACGTCGTTCTGCTCCCTGAAAATCGAATTACCGGTAGACCACTTTGTATCGGGTACGCCGCACGCGCTCCGTACCGCCATGGTTGGATAAATCGAAAAGAACCCCGACAATCAGCAACGCCAGACTCCACCCCTTGAAACCATCATTCTCATTCATGCCGACGGCATAGGCACACGTCGTATATGGCATCAATAAAAAACCCGCGAGGGGCCAAAGGTGCGATTCAAATGCACGGGCCGAATAGCCGGTCAACCACATGCCAACAAGGGTCAAGCGGGGCACGATGAGCGAAATGAGTATCAATAAACAGGGCATGGCCTATTCCTCGTAGGTGTCGCCCATGCACGTGCCTACGGCGCGCGCGGCTAACAGCACCGGGTGGTCCACCGGTACCAGCCGTTTCTTGCCCACGATATCCTTCAAGTCAACGCCGGTGATCGACTCGCCTTGTTTAGATACCATCATCCCGAATTCCCGTTTAATGACCAGTTCCGCGGCCTTCACGCCAAATGCCGTACACAACCAACGATCGGTTGGCGTGGGCACGCCACCGCGCTGAAGGTACCCTACCGAGGTAATTCGAGTTTCAAGACCTGTAACACGTTCAAGATGCTCAGCCAGAATGGCGCTCACCGGTTCTTTGGTGTGTTGGGTTTTGTCTTTTTTGTCTTTCTTTTTCTTTTTTTTGGTTGGGTCTTCCACGATCTTTGAAGCGGTCGCCTTCTTTTTTGCCTCCTCACCAGAAACGGCACCCTCCGCAACCGCCACTATACTGAAGTGCTTGCCCTCGCGCATCCGATCCAGCAGATACTGGGCGATAACGTCCATGGAATAGGGTATCTCTGGAATTAGGATTACATCCGCGCCGCTCGCCACGCCCGCATACAACGCCAGCCAGCCGGAATTGTGCCCCATGACGTCGCAAACCATCACGCGATGGTGACTTGACGCAGTCGTGTGCAATCGATCCATTGCCTCGGCCGCTGTGCTCATCGCCGTGTCAAAGCCGAAACAAATGTCTGTGCCCCACACATCGTTGTCGATGGTCTTCGGCGCGGTTACCACATTGACCCCGCCTTCTTTCATGAGATGATAAGCGTTCTTTTGCGTGCCGCCGCCTCCCAGGCAAACCAGGCAATCCAGATTCAGCCGTTGATATGTCTGAATGGCGGCGCCTGTCATGTCGCGATACGACCCCTCCGCACCGGGCACCTTGTACGGTTTTACCCGGCTCGTGCGAAGGATCGTGCCCCCCTGCATCAAAAGGCCGCTCAGGTCGACATCGGTAAGCCGCACGTAACGGTTTTCGATTAGACCTTTAAACCCTTCGAGAAAACCGAATACCTCCACGCCGTCCTGCATGAGTGCCTTGCCAACGGCTCGAATTACCGCATTAAGACCCGGGCAGTCGCCGCCCGAGGTCAATATGCCTACCGAGCGCACTTTCCGTTCCGCACTCTTCTTTCCCATAACGCACTCCCCGTTCTTCCCGGTCCGGCTCCGGGAATGAATGTACCCCCATGCCCCCTGCCAATACAATCGCCCTTTGCCAACGCCACTATACTTTTCCCGGTTTCTGCTCCATACTGATTACCTCGCAAAGGTTGGACGGCACATGGGCTCTTCTCTCCTGAAGTGCGTTTTGCGCAAAGGCGGCGCCGCTGTCTGCGTAGCGCTGTGCGCGCATGCCTTTGCCGGACAGACTGTAAATACTAAATGCAACGTCCAGTTTGATCGGGAATGGGGATCAAAAGGGGATCAATCCGGTCAGTTCAACTTTCCCATCGGCATTGCAATAAATAGTGCCGGCGAAATCCTGGTCACTGACTATTACAACGATCGCATCCAAACATTCGCCGCGGACGGAACCTACCAATCTGAATTCAAAACCCTTCCCAATCCCGGCGCCCTGACGCTCGACCCCGAAGGAATGGTGTATGTCACGCATTTTGCCGCGTCAATTCGCGAGAAAGACAAGGCCGGCTCAGGCGATTTTGTGTCCGTATACAGCCCGGGCGGTGACCTCAAGTTTCAATTCGGATCCCGAGGCAAGGGAGACGGAGAATTCGACTGTCCAGGCGGGATCGCCATTGGAAACGATGGGCGAATTTATATTGCTGACCAAACCAATCACCGTATACAGGTCTTCGACAAGACGGGCGCCTTCCTGTTTAAGTGGGGCCGTCACGGCAGCGCTCCGGGTGAGTTCGGCGGCGCTGGGGCCGCCAATTCAAGAACAAGCGGGCCGCAATTCGTGGCTGTTGACAACACAGGAAACGTCTGGACCACGGAAGGATCCAATGGGCGCATCCAGAAATTCTCGTGCAACGGTCAGTTTCTCGCTGCATGGGGAGATAACGAAGATACACCCGGCCATTTCGGAGGCGTCTTTACCGGATTCGGCGACGACGTTAAGACGACGCTGCAAGGCCCTGTGGCTCTAGCCTTTGACAATCAGCAACGGTTGTGGGTCACTGCGGTCTCGGGCCGAATTCAGTGCTTCTCGCAGGAAGGAGACTACTTGGGCGGCATCATTGAAAAGCAGGGCACAGGCCCCAGTCAATTCATCGCCCCGCACATGCTGGCCTTCGACCCATCCGGCCGTCTCTATGTGGTGGATGCCTTCAACCATCGCATACAGAGTTTCCAAATCACATACTGACAAGCACTTCTCTTGACACTATCCCTTCCAAAGTGACACGCTTGCATCCGTTCTGCGTTGCGATGTTGACCCGCAATTCAAGCGTTGGGGAATAAATGGACCACTATGATACGCGCCGAATCCCTTAAAAAGGTATTTCGCGGCTCGCGGGGGCGAATAGTGGAGGCTGTGCGAGGGGCCAGCTTTACGGTCGATCCCGGCGAGATCTTCGGACTCTTGGGGCCCAACGGCGCAGGAAAGACAACATTACTCCGCATGCTCGGTACAATCATGCCCCCCACCAGCGGACACTGTTGGATAGGGGATGTGCGAACCGACCAACAACCCCAGGAAGCACGCCGCCGTCTTGGGTTCCTCTCCGGAAACACAAAGCTGTACGGCCGCCTGACTCCCCGCGAACTCATGCGGTATTTCGGACGGCTCTATGGCATGGCATCCAACGACATCGAGAAACGATCCCAGGAACTTATCGACCTCTTGGATATGGGCACGTTCCGGGACCGCAGGTGCGACACCCTGTCCACGGGCCAGGCGCAGCGCGTATCTATTGCGCGGGTTATCCTGCACGATCCACAGGTGCTGATACTGGATGAGCCCACGCTGGGGCTGGATATCGTTACCAGCCGCACAATTCTTCAGTTCATTCAAGGGGCACGTGCTCGCGGCCATACGATCATTTTTTCAACACACTATATGACCGAGGCCGAAATGCTATGCGACCGCGTCGGGCTCATTTACCAGGGTGAAATTCTGTCCATCGGGTCGAAGGAGAGTCTGTATCAGGAAACGGGAACCAACAATTTGCAGGATGCTTTCCTAGCCCGCGTGGAACAAATGAGCGCCGCCACTGCATGAACGTTTTTCTCGTCGACACAATCTTCCGAAAAGAATTGCTCGACATGATCCGCGATCGACGCACAATCGTGGCCATGATCTTCATTCCTATCGTGCTCTATCCATCGCTCTTCATCTTCGGCTCGCAAGCGCTGCTCATGGAACGCGATCAGATCGCTACAACGCCATCCACGTATGTAATCCAGGCGGAAAACCCGGAGGCAATCTTCGCCCTTCTCGTCGAAGAACCGCTCCTCTCTATGAACAACAGCAGCAATCCGGAAGCGGACCTGAAAGACGGGAAAATAGATGCGATTGTGGCGGTGGAAGAAGGATTCGATACGCAGATGCTGCTCGATCAGACCGCCGCCATACGCATCCTGTACGATGCCACGGAAGCCGCCTCGGCCGAAGCAGCCCGGCGTATTGAACGCGGGCTGGAGTCGGGCAACGGAAAAATTCTGGCCCGCCGCCTGGAAAACATTGGCCTCAATGAAGAGTTTGTGCAACCCATCTCAATCCAGAAGACCAATATCGCGTCCAGCACCAAAGCCACGGGCGCGCTCTTGGGAACTATCATTCCACTGGTGATGATTCTGATGCTGGGCATTGGCGCTTTCTATCCCGCAATTGACCTCACCGCGGGAGAGAAAGAACGCGGCACGCTGGAAACGTTGCTGTCCACACCAGTCACTACCCTGGATATCGTGGCAGGCAAATTCCTCGCTGTCTTCTGCCTCGCCATGGTGACCGGTCTGCTCAATCTCGGCAGCATGATGCTCACGCTCTCCTTCCAACTGTCCCAACTGAAGGACAGCCTGGGCGATTGGCAAATTCAACTGCCCTTCAGCAACGTGCTGCTCATTCTACTTGTGATGCTTCCTCTAGCATTCTTCATCTCCGCCATGATGATGTCGCTGGCCGTATTTGCGCGAAGCTTTCGCGAAGCGCAGACGTTTGTCACGCCCTTCTTCGCGTTACTCATCTTTCCTGCTGCTTTTGCTGCGTTGCCCGGCACGGAACTATCCACCTGGACCCAAATGGTGCCTATCACCAATACCGCGCTGTTGTTCAAAAGTCTGCTTACTTCGGAAGCAACCGGCCAACAGATATTCATTGTTCTAATGAGCACGACGGGATACGCGCTCATCGCACTGTTGCTCGCCAATGCCATCTTCCGGAACGAGGAGCTGATACTTTCCGAAGAACACGGCATTCATTTCTCCATGCGGCGTTCCGAAATACCGCCCCGCTCTTATCCGACCCTGAGCACGGCCTTTCTGCTGTTTACAATTTGCGGTTTGTTGCTCTTTTACGTGGGAACTGTCGTGCAGTCGCGCTACGCCCTGTACGGAGTCGCCATGACGCAGTGGCTGCTGTTCCTTGCGCCCACCGTGCTCATCCTCTGGTATATGCGCGTCGATTTGAAAGCGTCGTTGCACCTGCGGATGCCATCGCCTTTCGCGCTCTTGGCAGGCGTGCTGATTGCCGCCGGATGGCTCATCATTCAATTGCAACTCGGATTCTTACAGCAACGTATCTTCACCGTGCCCGAAGAATTTGCCGAAGCCATGCGCGACATGCTGGATATCCAGGGCGCGCCACTGGTACTTCTGCTGTTTGCAACAGCGGTTTCTCCGGCCATTTGTGAAGAACTGCTGTTTCGCGGGGCAATTCTCTCCGCATTCAGGCGGCGCTTTCCCATGTGGATTTGCGTAATCGCCGTGGGCATTCTGTTTGGCGTGGCCCATTTGTCCGTGTATCGCGTGATGCTTACGGCTGCCAGCGGCATGTTGCTCACTTACCTGGTCTGGCGCTCGCGCTCAATCTGGGTCAGCATGCTCGTGCACTTGTTGCTGAATTCGACCGCCATCCTCTTGGAGCGCAGTATCGCTTCCGAATACGCCTATGTCCCCAAATGGCTCACGAACGCCGTAATACACGCAGACGAGACCGGTAATCCTCTGCCAACATGGTTGCTGATGTCTGCAATTGGCCTGTTTGTCGCAGGAATGGGGGTGTTAGAGGCCACCTCGCGCCATAACCCGGTTGTTGATAAAACCTGATCGTCTGCTTCCGAATGGCGTCCACTTAATTAGTCCACTTGAAATCCAATTCCTCGTGTATAATGCAAATCTATAGACGTCATGGGAAGCCGGGGGCATAGCTCCTGCTCGGTTACAACGTTCCCCGGTTTAATAGTCCGGAAATCGTGAAGGGGGACACACCATGAACGGACTTTTTCGGGAAGTGCCACGAGCCATCAGCTACTTGGTCATGGGGGTGAACGAAGCCGTTCACGAAGGCTGCCTCGAAGTTACCTGGTATCCCAAAGACGGGTTATACCGTAGAATCGTCGTTCCCCACTACGATGTCATTCACACCCTGGATCGATTCTGCCGCAAGTTTGTGGCCGCCACCGTCGTGTACGGCACCCTGGAAGACATCGGATTTGTGGGTGCCATTCAATGCCGTTGCGACCATACCGTGCGCGGCGCGTGCCCCAGCCATTGCGGCCACCATTTGGATCGCCCCGCCGTCCACGTCATCGCCTGCGCAAAAGATGTGCCAATTGACGAAGAGAAGCGCATAAAGGCCGACGCGTACTGCCGATCCATGATTCACAAGTACCTGAAAGAGCAACATGACATCGGCTTTCACCCGAAGCATCACCATTGGCACGACGAGCACGATCACTCGGGATTAAGAACGCCATAGTCCACGGTGTGGAACTGACCTCCGTCAAGGAAGCGGGCCATCATATAAAATGTGTCGCTCAGCCGGTTGATGAACGCGAGCAGGTGCTTGGCTTCAAAAGTGGGTTCGCTATCCTTCAATTGAACAATGGCGCGCTCCAAACGGCGTGATGCCGTCGTGAGTACGTCCATTTCCGCCGCCAATGGATTGGAAGCGCTTACAATAAATTGGCGGGGGAGAGTCACCTGCGACTCGAGGCGCAACTGCATGGCTTCGATTCGGTCAAGAAATTCGGGCCCGAATTCGCGGACATGCCAGTCAGGCTTGTCGTTCTTGGGATCGCTACACGCCGCGCCAATCACGAAATAGGTGTGCAGCAGCCACAAAAGAAAACCGGAAATATCGTCCGGGTCCGCAAGCCCCGAGGTCTTCCAATGCAACCGGAACAATGCCGTCTGCGCGCGCAGTTCGTCCACGCATCCCGTACATGCGATGATAGGGTGGCATTTCGAAACCCGTTCGCCGCCCAGCGTCTGCGTGGTACCGTCGTCGCCCTTCTTTGTCGTAACTTGCGATCGCAATGCAGAAGATTCCTCAGCGTACGGCAATGGAAACGGGACAATGATCCGATCCCATCACATGCGCGTGTATATGCGATGATTTGACTCGCTCCACGAACTCGCGATTGACACAATGGTAGTCGATGCGCCAGCCAATATTCCGCTGCCTTGCTCCAGCCCGGTACGTCCACCACGTATAGTGTCCGGGATCCTTGCAGAAATGGCGAAACGTATCCACAAAACCAGAGGCCAAAAAACCGTTCATCGCTTCACATTCCTCAGGATAGAATCCGGGACTATCGCGATTGTCCTTGGGCCGGGCCAGATCGATCTCCTGGTGGGCTATGTTGTAGTCGCCGCACGTGACAACATGCTTGCCGGATTTCACCAGCCGCTTGCAGAGGTCCGACATCCCCTTCACAAAATCCAATTTGTACGCGAGCCGGGCTCGTTCCGGCTGGCTGTTTGGCCAGTAGGCGTTGATGACCACAAATTCCTTGAATTCAACCACCTGAACCCGGCCTTCATCATCGAACTCAGACATGCCCATGGTTCGCACGCCAATTGGTTCGTGTTTCTTCTTGAAATAGGTCGCGGTTCCGCTATACCCCTTCTTCTTGGCGGGATGAAACACGCTGCTGTATCCTTTTGGAGCCAGAATATCAGCGGTCAAGTCCGAAGGCTGCGCCTTGATTTCCTGAAGACACAACACATCCGGCTTTTCCTCTTCAAGCCAGGTAAGAAATCCGTAGCGCGCTGCCGCCCTCAACCCGTTTACATTCCATGAATACAGTTTCATACTCGTTCCCAAGGTACTCTCCTGCCTCACATTCCCTATTTCTCAACGGCGTCCAAAACCATTTGATCATATTTACTCAGGTCGACCGCATTCTCGTCGTCAAACCAGCCGCGGATCAACATGAACACGCGTAAAGCCCTCGCCGGTTCGCTTAATTTCTCATGATCCGATTGCACCCAATTCATCAGGTAGCGGATGTGCACGGTATTTGCCTTGTCCCCAATCACTATCGTTACGGTCTGCGTACTCCCATCAAAAACCACTTCGCCCTGATCGCGCGCCAGTTCAAAAAACGCTTCCTTTTCCACCATCGCATGTAACGCGTCAAGGTGCTCCTGAGTGACCTCGAATCGCCGTCTCTGCCGTTCTGGATAGCCTTCGATGGTCAATTCGGCTTGCCCCGCCGAGTTGACGCTTAACCACCAGGACATACCTTCGCCAAACCGGCCCTCGGTGCTGGCTGCCACCGTGATCGGCCGGTGCGGATGCAAGCGCGCCCCTCGCACCGGCTCCACGGCCCGCGAATCCCGGCTTACGCCAAATAACAACACAATAGAAATCAGGGCAAATCTCCGGCATTTTCGCATACGTGCATCCTCCCATTTCCTCGCTTAGAAACCGCAAGCCATGCTCAAGTTCGCAACATGCACAAATGCCAGACCTGCCCGGAATCGTTGCTATAATACATAGGAAGAGTTGTCGCCCGGTACCCCCGGCCCCTGAACAAAAGGTCTACACGAAAAATATGGTTAACGCATTACCGCTATTTCCCTTACAGATAGTTGTCTTCCCAGGTGAAAAGCTCAAGCTCCATATTTTCGAGCCACGCTATCGGCAACTGATTCAAGAATGCCGGGAACTTCACATCACCTTTGGCATTCCCGCATTTCTCGAAGGCAGGGTGGCTGAGTACGGCACGGAAATGCGCCTTGAAGAAATTTCACACACCTACGAAGACGGGCGCATGGATATCCTGACCGAAGGGGTCGGCGCCTTTCAGTTGCTCGAGTTCCAGCGGCAAATGCCGGAAAAGCCGTATCCAGGAGGCACCGTTCAACGTATCGCCAACGACGAGAATGTCTTTCCTATTACCATCGAAGAAATCGCAAAACAGTACGAATCGTTTCACAAACTCCTCAAAACCGGCCGCGTCCGCGAACGGTTTGACGTGCCCAATCTGTCTTTTCAAATCGCCCAAGAGGTCGGATTGACCTTGGAGCAGAAAGTCCAATTGCTCTCCATCCCCAAAGAATCCGACCGCCAACTCATGATAGTTGACCACCTGCACCGCACCATTCCCGCCATTCAGGGAATCGAAGAAATGAAGCGCCGAATCCGGGCAAACGGCCACTTCCGAAAGTTTCCACCCATCCGCTTGTAAATCCAACGCGAATTGACCACATTTTTTGCAAATTGGTACAATTCGGTCAGGAAGCCTCCAGGAGGCGGGAGGTGGGTGTGGCCACGCGCACGATTCGACATGCGGCCGTCGCAGGGCAATTCTATCCCGACGACCCTGCCAAGCTGCACAAATTGGTTGAATCCTATATGGCTGACGCTCATATCGCCGCTGCCCCGGAACAGGTGGATGCCCTTGTGGCCCCTCATGCCGGGTACATCTACTCCGGTCCCACAGCTGGATATGCTTACGCTCGCGTGCGTGGCAAACGTCCGGTGCGGGTCATTCTGTTGGGGTGTTCGCATCGTCACGCCTTTGACACGTCCTCCGTATTTACGGAAGGCATCTTCGAAACCCCTATCGGGGGGTTCCCCGTGGACGAAGACTTTGCCGTCACGGTGGCCGAGGCGTTGGATTCTGTGGGTCCGGAACCGCATCTTCGTGAACACGGATTGGAGGTGCATCTGCCGTTCATTGCAGAGGCCATCGGGTTTGTTCCAATCGTGCCGGTGTTGTTTGGTTCACCGGTGTCTTCATGGCATGCCGAAGCAGGACGTCGTCTCGCCGCGTTAGCGGGGCCAGGCGATTTGCTTGTGACCTCGACCGATTTGTCACACTATTTGACCAACGAGCAGGCAAATGAAATTGATCTTCGCTCGGTGCGATCCGTTCTCGCTGGCGATTGGCGTTCGTTCGCCGGAGGGATCGATGAAGGCACTTGCGCGATGTGCGGTGCCGCCGCTGTCGTGGCCGCCATGAACTACGCGCTGGAACGAGGCGCGGAAACCTGGCAGTTGCTCGATTACAGAACCAGCGCCAACGCCTCCGGAGATTATTCGCGCGTCGTCGGCTATGCCGCGTTGTCCATGGAGCGGGCTGCATGACAGTCAAAGAGATTTGCGCGGCCATGAACCGTTGGGCCCCGCCCGGATACGCCTATCCCTGGGACAAGGCAGGCTTGAACATCGGCAGCCCCGACGCCAAGGTGTCTGCAGTTATCACCTGCCTCAGCGTGACGTCGGAGGTGGCAAAAGTCGCACGGAAACGAAAAGCCAACGTGATTGTCTCGCATCACCCTGTTATTTGGGAACCGTTCAAACGATTGGATCTCCGCGATTCCCACACGCAATTGTGTATCGAGTTGGCTTCAACAGGAGTTCACTGTTTCTCCGCGCACACCAACCTGGATGTGGTGCACGGCGGCGTCAATTCGCTGCTCGCTCAACGAATCGGGTTGACCAACCCCAGGCCACTTTTCGGCGTTCCCCATGCCACCATGCTTAAACTCGTAACCTTCGTCCCGGAAGCGCACCTCCACACTGTCCGCCGGGCCGTGTGCGAGGCCGGCGCGGGCATCATTGGCGACTATACACAATGTTCATTCAGCGCGCCCGGCACGGGCACGTTTCTACCGGGCCACCGCACAAACCCGTTTTCGGGGAAGAAGCTGGAAGTAAACGAGGAACCCGAACGGCGGCTGGAGGTCATACTCCCCAAGGCGCGTCAAACGCCGGTTCTGCTTGCCCTGATGTCGGCCCATCCCTACGAGGAACCCGCGTTTGACATGATCCCCCTGGAGAATGCCGATGAGTCCGTGAGTGCCGGGCTGTGTGGCGTGTTGCACAAGGCCTTGCCATTGGAGGTATTCGCCCGGCAGGTCTGCAAGGCGCTAAAAACAAACCATGTTCGAGTCGCTGGATCGGCGCGTAAGAAAGTGCGTACAGTAGCCGTCTTTGGCGGATCCGGCGGAAGCCAGATTGAACAAGTTCCCACGGATATCGACGTCCTCATAACCGGCGACGTCGGGTATCACGATGCGCTGGCGGCGTCGGCTCGAGGTCTGACCGTCATGGATGCCGGGCACTGTGCCACGGAGAAATGGATTGCCGAGGCAATCGCAATATACTTGAAGCGTGAATGCCCGGGGGTTCGCATACATCCCGTGATGGAAACCGAACCGTTCCGGGTTGTCTTGGAGTGATGAATGTCTGAAAAGTCCTTGAAGATTCTGTATGTCTCCGCCGAAATTGTCCCGTTCATGAAAACGGGCGGTTTGGCGGATGTGGGCAATGCCCTTCCGATCGCTCTGAAGTCCAAAGGTCACGATATTCGCATCGTTATGCCCGCCTACGGAAGTATTCCAAACAAATGGCAAGGCACTCAGACTAATACCATAGACGCACGCCTTAACGGACGTACCGTGCGCGGCGCTTTTCGAGAAACAACGTTGCCCGGTACAGACATACCCGTCTATCTGATCGAGCATCAAGGCTACTTCAACCGGCCGCAGCCGTATGGCGAAGGCGGAAGCGAGTACGGAGACAACCTGGAGCGTTTCAGCTACTTTTGCGCGGCCGCCTTGCAGGGAATCGCAGCCCTGGGCTGGCGACCCGACGTCGTGAGTTGTCACGATTGGCATACCGGTCTGGTACCGGTTTATTTGGAGGCCTTCTACCCGGAGGATCCGTTTTGGGGGGGAATGCCTTCCGTATTTACCATTCACAACCTGGCCTACCAGGGCCGATACGGAGCGGAAGGATTCGCCAAGACCGGCTTGAGCTGGGAGTATTTCTCCATGGACCGGCTCGAATTCTACGGCGATGTCAACCTGATGAAAGGCGGCATACTGTGCTCCACCAAAGTCAACACGGTAAGCCCAAGGTATGCCAAGGAAATACTCCAGCCGGAAGCCGGCCACGGCATGGACGGCGTGCTGCGCTCCCGACGCGACGACCTACAGGGCATCATTAACGGCGTGGACTATGCCGTATGGAATCCCGCGACGGACGCGTATCTCGATCACCATTTCAATGCGGACGATATGGATGGCAAAGCCAAGGCCAAATCCGCCTTGCAGCGACGCCTCGGCCTGCCCGAAGTCGACGTGCCGGTATTCGGCATTGTTAGCCGCCTGGTGTATCTGAAGGGTGTCGATCTGTTGTTGGGCGAACTTGGCAATTTACTTGCGCGGAATATCCAAATCGTCATTCTTGGTTCGGGCGATCCTGCGTACGAACAGTCACTGGCCGAGCTTTCCGCGGCGCACCCGGAAAAGATGTCCGTGACCATTGGCTACGACGAATCGCTCGCGCACCAGATTTATGCCGGCACGGATTTTTATTTGATGCCTTCGCGGGTCGAACCCTGCGGTCTCAGCCAACTCTATGCCATGGCCTACGGTTCCGTTCCCATCGTGCGGAGAACGGGCGGATTGGCCAACACGGTCACCGACGCATCCAAAACCAATGTAGCCACCGGTAAAGCCACCGGCATCGTGTTCGGAGCTGCCACGCCGCGCGCATTTGAAGGAGCGGTGGCGCGCGCACTTGCCCTGTTCAGGGAAGACCGTGACACCTACAACAAGATCCGCGCCGCGGCCATGTGCGCGGACTTTTCCTGGGCGCGGTCTTCCCAGGCGTACATTGACCTTTTCCAAGAGGCTATCAATACGCCATGTCCGGCGACACGCTAGTCCTCGAAACCGGGTCCGCCGGCGAGACCGAACGCATCGGAGGCCTGCTGGCCGCGTTGATGCCCGGAGGCGGCGTCATCGCGTTGCGCGGTGATTTGGCGTCCGGAAAGACGTGCCTTGTGCGCGGTCTGGCGGCGCAATTGACCGGCGGCAAACCAATTCACAGCCCGACTTTCACCCTTATCAACGAATACGGCGATGCCATGGTGCATATGGATCTATACCGCCTCGGCAGCCTCGACGAAATTGCGGACCTGGGTTGCGTGGAACTGTTCGAATCCGGCCGAATCGTCGCCGTGGAATGGGCGGAACGCGCCGAGGGGTTGTTGCCTCCACGACGAGTGGATATTGGATTGGAACATGCCGGCCAGGACCGCCGCCGCATCGTCATCGAAAACCAAGGCATTCTCGCGGATGGATGGCGCGAAGCGCTGGCCGAGCCGTAATCCGGTGTATACTGTAAGGGGGCATGAAATAAGCCGCCCGGCTGCCTAAAGTACAGGGAATGGAGTGTCAGTACCATGAGCCATCGCACCCTGATCGGCACGGGTGTATTGTGCCTGTTCGTCTTGGCCGTGCACGCGCAGGCGCCGGCACCGCAATACCCCTTGATCGATGAGCTAAAGGCGCTGCTCGAACAAGAACTGCGAGACAGTGCATCCGGCAAGGACGAAGATACAGGCAAAAAGCGCCATGTCGATCGGCAAGGGCGCGCGGCCGAGTTGATTCAATTGATTCAGGACCGGATCCTGGAACGGATTCAATCCGAAATCATCCGCGAATTCGGCTCCATTCCTTCATTGGCACCCGAGCCGGTCGAGTTGGAGGCCGTCGACAGAGACGGCAACAACGTGCTTGTTCCCTTCAGCGCATTGGCGCGTCCCCTGCGCGCTCTTAATATACCGGAATACAACGAACGCGCCTTCTCTGTCCTTCAAACCGACGGTCTTACCCTTGCACTGTACGATGCACTGCCGGTCGCGGTGGATCCGGAAGAAGAAAAAAACTTCTGGCGCATTTACACAGGGGCCGATGCCGAGGCGCTGGCCGCGGAGGCAAAGCTGGTGGTCTCCCTCAAAGGTGGCGAATGGCGCGCTCCCCAGGCGGGAGAGACTGTGGCCAACGCCATTGCCGTGCGCGGGCTGGATTTGATTAAAGGACTTCAGACCAACAGCAACAAGACCTACGATGACACCATGTACGTGTTTGTGAGAGCGGCCGACGCGCCTACCGAAGTCTATGAATACCGGATGACCACGGAATCCAGCAGCAACAAACAGGGCGTTGGACGCCTGAGTGCCATGCAGGTCATCTACGTGCGCGGATTGCACCGAGGTAAAGACCCCGCGTACCGGCTCAAGGGCAACGCAGCCGAGGGCACGCGCGAAGGGCTCGAAGGAACGCACCAAATCCTGGGGGCAAATGTCCATTCCGCCTATTCCAAGCGCGAAATCGACAGCAGTACGCCGCTGCAACCGAACGTATCGCTCGGTTGCCAGGTCGTCGCCGCCAGCAAGCGCGATTTTGAAAAACACGTCATCGGCGTGCTCGACGACAAGGGCGTCAAGGAATTCCCCTACACCATCATCGAAGGCGATGAACTGGAAGTGCTCGATCGCGCGCTAACCAGCCGGGGCCGGCATTCCATACTCGTCGAAGGAATCCCGCGTGAACCCGGCTAATCGTGATGGGTCGCCGAGCGCGGCCTCATCATAGGGCGCGTTTCAAGGGACGGTAAAACCGCCGTCCATGACCAACGCCTGGCCGGTCGTCCATGTGGCTTCGGTACAGAGCCAATAGACAGCGGACGCCACTTCGTCGGGAGTGCCCGCGCGCTTCATCGGTATCATTCCCTCAATGGCCTTCATGCGTTCCGGATCGCCGCCCGTGAATCGATCGTACAGATCGGTATAGACCGAACCGGGACACACGGCATTCACGCGAACGCCTTTTTTTGCATACTCCAACGCGACCGATTTCGTGAGGCCGATCACGGCATGCTTGCTGGCAATGTACACCGGCACGCGAGCCACTCCAATCACGCCGGCCACGGAGGACGTGTTCACAACACACCCGCCCCCGGATTTCAGAATGAAGGGAATTTCTTCGCGCATGGCGAGCCATACGCCCATGACGTTCACATCCATGATTCGGCGGTAGTCGTCCACGGTTTGATCGGGAAGGGGTGTGGAGACTTGTTCAACGCCGGCGTTGTTGAAGGCGTAGTGCAAGCCGCCGAAGGATTCAGCCGTGGTGGCAACGGCATTGCGCATGAACGCCTCGTCCGTGACGTCGCCGGCGAAATCGAGGCACGCCGCTCCGGCCTCCTCGATTTGCCTGCGCGCTTGCGCATTCACATCCGCCCTGCGGCCGGCAATGGCCACGTTCATGCCCTCGCGTGCGAAGCGCAAGGCGGTTCCCAAACCGATGCCCGCATTGCCGCCGGTGATGAAGATCGTCTGCTTTTGCATAATTAACCCCTGCTTGTGCTTGTGACAGCGAACGGTCTCCGCTGTACGTTCAACCAGGCGCATTGTGCCATAATCCGGTCCGGGCACACCGGGCGGAAGCGTGGGAGAAGGGGAGCAGGGCATGTCGAGAGGGCGCGCCATAGTCTTGGCCGCGGGTATTTTGGCGGTTGCCGGCGGCTGCGTGCTGCAGAAGATTTTGTTGAACGATCTTCGTGACGCGATTCTTCCGGACTACTTCTCCGCCGAAGCCATCGGACTTGTTGGCGATGTGCCGATGTACCAAGGCGACATCGACGGATACGCATTGTCCGTCGGCGACGATTGGGGTTCCCGCTTTCTCAGCGCGCTGTTCGGTTACGGCAATGAAAGGCAAGTGCTCGTGCCTTTCGCGGCCGACGAACCGCGCCTTCCCTGGGTTGACTTGCTTGTTTTTCACGAATACATTCACCAGTGCGACTATTCCGACGTGCTTTCGCGAGAACTCTTCATCGAAAGGCTTGCGCAATACCGGCAAGATCCCGCTTACGCGGACGATTCCGCCGCGCTGGACGCGCTTCTCGAAAGCCTCGGCGGCAACGGCATTCAGGAGATCGGTTACATTTACGACGACGGCCTGAATCGCGAGGCGCTGGCATACGTCATTGAAGCGTGGGTGGACGGCTGCATCGAACTGCCCGGCTACATGCTTGACGTGTACGACGGAGTCGTACTGCCCAATCCCGCCCTTCGCACCGACGGCGCGTGCAGCAGCGGATTTAAATCCATTCGTCCGCACTGGTGCGCCGTGGCACGGGCGCATGGGTTGCAAGAACCCCACTGAATTTGCGGGAGCATCGAGCCGACAGCCTATCCCGTTGTCGCATGACCGCATTCGAAGCGCTTGATATGGTACTCTGACCGCATCAACAACGGGGCCATGGAGCCACGTATCGAGGTAGTCATGAGACAGGTAATCGCCATCGGATTGATTCTGAGTTGCTTCGGCGCCTACGCGCAGGACGAGTATGCCACGCTGCCGGTCAAGGAGTATGTCAGCCGCATGACGGCGGGTTGGATAGGACAGATGGCCGGCGTGGGTTGGGGCGCGCCGACCGAATTCCAATACAACGGAACTCTCGTGCCGCCGGAAGCGGTCATCCCGTGGGAACCCACGATCATCAACCAGTTCTGGCAGGATGATCTCTACGTTGAAATGACGTTTCTGAAGTCGCTGGAGACTTACGGCTGGGATGTGACCTTGAAGGAAGCGGGCATCGATTTTGCCGTCAGCGGGTATCCTTTGTGGCACGCAAACTCGGCTGGGCGCAGAAACTTGCGGCAAGGCATCGCGCCGCCGGATTCCGGCCATCCTCAATTCAATGAGCACGCCGACGACATCGATTATCAGATCGAGGCTGATTACTCCGGACTGATTGCGCCAGGCATGCCCAACGTGCCCATTGTTTTGGGCGAAGTGTTCGGCCGGGTGATGAACTACGGCGACGGCATGTACGGTGGACAATTCGTGGGCGCGATGTATTCCGCCGCATTCTTTGAACGCGAGCCCGAGGCCTTGGTGCGTGCGGGGTTGGCGGCGATTCCCGAGGGCAGCCAATACGCGGAATGCGTGCGCGACGTGCTGGCCTGGTGGAAGGCGGACCCGGCGAATTGGGAAGCCACCTGGGGAAAGATTGAAGCAAAATACAACGAAAATCCGGACTACCGGAAAGCGTCCTGCGGCGACAAGAGGAAGAACTTCAACATCGACGCGAAGATCAACGGTGCCTACATTGTGATGGGCCTGCTCTACGGCGGCCGCGACCTGGACAAGACCATTGAGATTTCCATGCGATGCGGCCAGGATTCCGACTGCAACCCCTCCAGCGCGGCGGGCATTCTCTTCGCTACGATGCCTTTGGAAGACGTGCCTGAGAAATTCACTTCCGCGCTGAACCGCGACATGGTGTTTACGCATACCAGCTACTCGTTCGCGAAATTGATTGGCGTGTGCGAAACCCTTGCGCGGGACGCTGTCGTGCGCGGCGGCGGCCGCATCGAGAAAGACGCCAACGGGGAGGAGGTCTTTCACATCCGCCGCGAAGCGCCCCGACCTTCCGCCTTGGAGCAAAGCTGGATGCCCGGCCCCATCGCCAACAGCCGCTACAGCGACGCGGAAATGAACGAGCATATTCTGTCCAAGAATCTGTCCGATGGCCGCCCCGACATGAGCCAGGTCATTGAACTGTTCGCGAAGGGGTGGACGGTCGACAATTGCGGGCTCGAAATGGATCCCGGCATCCGGGCGTCGTATCGAGGCCGATCCAACGTGCTCGTTACCCATCCCGACGACGGGGAAACACCCTGTGTTCTGGCTCGCGAAGTCGCCATCGAGGCGGGAAAAACAACCGCACTAAACCTCGCAGTCAGTCACCACGACGGCGGCGACTGGCAACTCGTCGCGAAAATAGACGGCGAGACCGTGCTCGACACTGCCGTCGGTGCGGATACCGTGCAAGACGGTTGGATGCAACATTCCATAGACCTTACGCCCCATGCCGGCAAGACCGTGAAAGTCGAACTGTTCAACCAACCCACGGGGTGGTTCTGCGAAGCGGCCTACTGGGGCGAGATTGCCGTGACAGAGAAGTAGATTCGAGGGGATTGTATAGATACAATTCTGGTACAGTTGCTTATTCGAGACATGCACTTTCCTCCATTCTTGGGTATTGCTTGTCTGCCCGGATCTGACGGACAATAGTATCCGGTCAGGAGGCGGTATCATGGCAGCGCACCCGTGTCGTGTGTCGGCTGGCAGGATTGTCATTTTCATGATGACAATGTTTGCCGCCGGTCGCGCATTGGGGCAGGTCACGGGCGAGGGCACCATTACCGTCTACATCCAGCCGGCCGGCGCCAATGCCCAGGGCGCCCGCTGGACCTACGTCGATCCGGGCGGCGGCGAAGTGTGGCTTACCAGCGGACAATCCGCCACCGCCAAGATTGGCAATTTCACGATTCGCTTCAATGACGTGAGGGATTGGAACAAACCTCATCCCATTCCCATTGTTTTGACCACGCAGGGCACCACTCAGACCGGCACCTACGAGCGCTCGCAATTGGCAAAGCCCGAAAACGTGACCGCGTCACAGGGACTCTTGCAGGATAGCGTGCGCGTGCAGTGGATTAAGCAGGCCAACGTCTCGCATTACCGCGTGTTCCGCGCCGACGACAACAATCTTACCCAGGCCGTGCAGATCGCCACGGTCAGCACCGATTTTCTGGTGGACGACAACCCCCGGCCCCGCGCGAAACAATTCGATCCCGGTTTGCCACTAGGGGGCTTCTCCATGGAACCCGAGTTCAACCACTGGAAGCAGAGCGGAGGCTGTGGGTCGAGCGGCAGCGGCACCCCGCAAGGGACCGTCAATCCCCGCGACGATTACTTTTACTGGGTCCAGGCGGATGTCGGCGGCGCCCAACTCAGCGATGCCGCCTACGGCTATCCGCGCCGAGCCGTCGCCAAGGCCGATCCAGACTCAGCGGCCGCCCTGCACCCCAACAGTCCCGGCTTGGCGTCAAGCGCCACGGTGGGCGGAGCAGTGTGCGCGGCATTAGCCGTCGCGCGCCGCTACCGGTGGGCTTGGTCATCGCCCAAGAAATAAAACACAGGCGGGAATGTGGCGAACTCCGTCCATGTCGTGTGCGGTAGATGTGACCTCTGTGTTTGCGCATTCGCAAAAAAAGAAAATCAATTAAAACCCCTTGTTTCAATCCGCAATGTAAAACAGTGCAACACCTTGGACTATATAGTGATACCAAAACGCCATGTAGCGTCTGCCGAAGCCCCGGAGAAGACGTACCAGGACCCAACTGCGCGTTGATTGTCACAACATCCGTATGCTACACTCCTTCGGTTAACCCCAATGACCCCTCGGCGGGTATTTGCTGTCACTGCCAGTGTTCTCCCCAAAGTGGGAGGTAGGAGAGGTATCGTGAGAAAGGGAATTCATCCCGAGTACAAAGTGGCGCGCGTAACGTGTGCCTGCGGCAACACTTTCGAGACCCGGTCAACCAAACCGGCCATCAACGTGGAAATCTGCTCGAACTGCCACCCGTTCTTCACGGGCAAGCAGAAATTCGTGGACAGCGAAGGCCGTGTGGATCGCTTCAACCGTAAATACGGGAAGAAAAGCGCCAACTAAGCCGGCGAACCATGGAACGGGTGGTCTACGACAAACTCCTCGCCGTTGAGCGCGAGTACGAGCGCATCGCCGCGGAGATGGCCACCCAGGAGGTCGCCTCCAACCCGGAACGGTACCGCACCTTAGCCAAGTCACAACACGAATTGGCGGGTGCGGTAGAGTGTTTCCGGCGCTACCGGCGCGTGGAAGAACAGCTCAAAGGCGCGGAAGAGATTCTGCGCGATGAGAGCGACGCCGAACTTCGGGCCATGGCCGAAGTGGAAAAGCACGAAAGCCGCGAGACCATGGAAGCCCTGGAACAGGAAGTCAAAATCCTGCTCCTCCCCAAAGATCCCAACGACGCCAAGAACACCATTATGGAAATTCGCGCTGGCACCGGCGGCGAAGAAGCGGCGTTGTTCGTGTCCGATTTATTCCGCATGTATTCGCGCTTCGCGGAAACCAAGGGGTGGAAGGTTGAGATCCTCACCTCCAGTCCGACCGGCATCGGCGGCTACAAGGAAGTCTCCTTCAAAATCGCCGGCGACAACGTATACAGCCAATTGAAGTTTGAAGGCGGCGTGCATCGTGTGCAACGTGTGCCGGCCACCGAAGCGCAAGGGCGCATTCACACGTCTGCCGTGACCGTAGCCGTGTTGCCCGAAGCGGAACAAGTCGAACTCGACATCGATCCCAACGAACTCCAGATCGACGTGTACCGTTCCTCCGGGCCGGGTGGACAAAGCGTAAACACAACCGACTCCGCCGTTCGTGTAACGCACAAACCCACCGGTCTTGTTGTGACCTGTCAGGATGAAAAGTCCCAGCATAAGAACAAAGCGAAAGCACTTGTCGTTTTGAGAGCCCGCTTGCTGGCCGCCAAACAGGCCGAAGACGATGCCGAACGCTCCGCCGATCGCAAGAGTCAGGTGGGTTCAGGAGATCGCAGCGAGCGAATTCGAACCTACAACTTTCCGCAGAATCGGGTAACCGATCATCGCATCAACCTGACCATTCACCAACTGGAGTTGGTTTTGGAAGGCGACTTGCAGGAAATAATTGACGCTCTGGTATCGGCCGATCGCGCCGAACGTATGGCGGCAACCATCTAGTTTGGCTGTGGATAACTTTTGCGCGTTACCCCTTCCGTCCTGCACGAATTTTTACTATACTATCAACACGGCAAGAACGGTGCCGCCTGCTTTCCCTGCTTGGACGAAATACACAACGCTTCGTGGGTGCGCAACAGAAATGGGGAATCGTCAGGCGCCGCCGCGCCTCATTTGTGATTCGGATAGCGTGGGAGCGCATTGTGTGGGTCACGGCTTTGGACTGCATCTCCGCCTTCACGAGGAATCCAGAGACCGCCCATGCGACGTCATGTCGGAAGCAATGGCAGAATGTTCGCGCGCTGACCGTATACGAAATCAAATCACAAGTTGTCCATCGTGCAAAGAGTACACGCGGAAGCACAAGGGTCCTTGCAACATTTGCGGCGGGAGCAGACACGTATGAGCACGCTTGCCCAGCATCTGCATGAAGCCACGGCCACCCTTACACCAGTTACGGAAACGCCCCGTTTCGATGCCGAACTGCTGCTGGCCCACGCCTTGGGCTGGACGCGGACGCAACTCCTCACCCGGCAACACGAAGAGGTCCATGTCCCGGTTTTCGATGGGTACATTCAACGAAGGCTTCGCCACGAACCCATCGCCTACATCCTCGAATCGTGGGAATTCTTCGCCATGGAGTTCCGTATTCAGCCCCCGTTACTGGTTCCCAGGCCGGAAACCGAGCATCTGGTTGAGGCCGTTGTCTCGTTCGTGGGTGCTCGTCCGTTGTCCGCTTTGGATCTATGTACGGGAACCGGATGTGTGGCGTGCGCTGTCGCTAGGCATGCGACAGCCATCGAGGTCGTAGCCACGGACATCAGCCCAATCGCCGTACGTCTTGCCCGGGAGAACGCCGAACGCCATGGATTGGGCGATCGCATTCAAGTCCGGCAAGGCGATCTGTACACGGCTGTACCCAGCGAGCATCGCCGGTTTGATGTGATCATGTCCAATCCACCCTACGTCGAAGACGCCGCTTGGGCTCAGTTGTCGCAGGTGATCCGCATGCACGAAGACCCCCGGGCGTTGTTTGCCGGTGCGGACGGACTGGACGTGATCTGGCGTATCGTACTTTCCGCACCCAAATTTATACGGCCCGGCGGACTTTTGGCCATGGAAGTGGGGATGGGACAGGCCAACCGCGTAACCGAAATGATGCGGGCCCGCGGATTCGTAAACTTGGCCGTCCGAAAGGATTTGGCGGGAATCGATCGCATTGTGCAGGGATGCTGGCCTGAGTGAATGCCCGGAGGGAATACTCAACGGCGGTCCGGGAAATGCCGCCGGAAGAACGGCCCCGGGAACGTTTGGAGCGGCTTGGCCCGGAAGCTCTACGTGACGCCGAATTACTTGCGGTGCTTTTTCGAACCGGGACCAAGGACTTTGGGGCGGTAGCCCTCGCGGAAAACCTGATTCGCGAGTTCGGGGGATTGCGCGCCATCGCCCGTGCGTCCGTAGATGAACTCCAGAAAGTCAAGGGATTGGGGCGTGTCAAAGCCATCGAGATCAAGGCCGCTCTGGAGTTGGGCAGGCGCCTGGCGGAATTCACCGAACGCACCCGGCCCAAAATCACCACCGCCGAAGACGTATCGAAATTACTTATGCTCCGGTTCAAAGAGTGCGAGACCGAAGAATTCCACGTCGTACTTCTCAATACAAAGAACGAAGTCTTGAAGACCGTGGTGGCCTCGAAAGGCGGACTCGACTCCACCGTGGCGCTGCCGCGCGACGTGTTCAAGCAGGCCGTTCGCGAAGGCGCGTCCGCGGTGATCTTCTGTCACAACCACCCCAGCGGCGACCCCGAACCCAGCCGGACTGATATAAAGCTTACCAAGCAACTGGTAGAGAGCGGGAATTTACTCGGGGTGCGGGTGTTGGATCATATCGTCTTTGGCGATGGCCGGTACGTGAGTATGCAGGAAAGGAATTTGTTGTGACCGAATCGTTCCGGGCCTGGAAAGTGGGCCTTCCGTATTATCTTCCACTTCTGGCCGCGGGCGCGGCAATGATCGGATTGGGGTTCGCGTGGGGCGCTATTTGGGTTGCCTTGGGCGTGGTCTTGCTGGGTGCGGGGGTGTTCACGCTCAACTTCTTCCGCGACCCGCATCGTGCCATATCGCTGGATCCGGCGGCGGTAGTGAGTCCTGCGGACGGGCTGGTGGTGGCCATTGAGAATTTCGATAATCACGATCATTACGAAGGGCCGTGCGTCCGTATCTCCATATTTCTCAACGTGTTCAACGTTCATGTGAACCGAATCCCCTTCGACGGGGAGGTGACCCGAGTGCAGTACAAGCCGGGCCAGTTCAAGAACGCCATGAAGCCGGAAACCAGTCAGATCAACGAGTCCAATGCGGTCCATCTGCAAACGAGCCGGGGGTCCATGACCGTGCGCCAAATCTCCGGTGCGGTGGCACGCAGGATCGTGTGTATCGTCAAGCCAGGCGACCATTTGCCAAAAGGCGCGCGGTTAGGCATGATAAAATTTGGATCGCGAACAGAGTTGTACCTGCCAGCCGGAGCGGACATCCATGTCACGCTTCGGGAAAAGGTTCGAGGCGGGTCCAGCATTGTGGCGTATCTTCGGGAACAGTGACATGAGTGCCATGGCCAGAATTAAGCGAAACGCAATGCGGCGCAACCCCCTGAAGCGAAATGCACGCAGGCGGCAGCACCGGCGCAGACCCATTAATGTGTTGGCCAGTGTAATCACATCACTCAACCTGTATTGCGGCATTGCTTCCATCATCGCGGCATTCGAGGGGAAGCTGGAGAAGGCAGCGTATCTGATATTTGCCGCGCTCATTTTCGACGTGTTGGATGGTCTGGTGGCCCGGCTGACCAAGAGCGTATCCGAGTTTGGAAAGCAGTTTGACAGTCTGTGTGACGTCGTGTCCTTCGGTGTTGCCCCGGCGATCCTGGTGTACGTCACGTACATCCCGGAAGAGCAGAGCATGGTATCGCAGACCGGATCGGTAATGGCGATCATTTATGGGATTTGCGCGGCGTTGCGTCTTGCCCGGTTCAACGTATTTCAAGCGGAAATGCGTGAGAATTTTATTGGGTTGCCCAGTCCCGCGGCCGGCATTACAATCGCCTCGTTTGTATTGTTTACCCAATACTTTGGGATTCAGGTTGCCTTTTGGATTCTCAGTCCAATTACTCTGGGGCTTGCGTATCTGATGGTCAGTACGGTGCCGTATCCAAAGGATAAGATGAAGTCCATGGTGCTTGCGCCGCGCAGCGGTTTTCGTTTTCTGGCATTCGTCGCAGTGGCTATTGCCGTGTTTGACCAGGCTAGCCGGCATCACCCGTCCATTGTGTTATTTCCATTGGCCGCGAGTTACTGTTTGTTTGGCGTGGCGAATTCCATTGTGCGCAATGTGATTCAGTGGAGCCGCGGTCAGGTGGAATCACCGGATGATGAATCATCCGAGCCCACCCCCGCGAAAACGGGCGATGTTTTGTAGTATTTGACGGCTTCCACCACAAGTACCTTGAGCGACGCTGCGATAGGCACAGCCAGAAGCAAGCCCAGAAAGCCCAGAAAATTCCCGAACACCATCACGGCCAGTATAACCCACACGGGGTTTAGGCCCACCTTGTCGCCGACTATCTTCGGTGTGAGTACATTTCCTTCCAGAAACTGGGCAAGCCCAACCGTAATCAAAACCCCGGCCAGATGCCAATCCAATTGATGCGTCATCAGCGTGAGCACGAGCGCAATGATCGCGACCATGGTGACACCGACAAACGGGATAAAACTCGCGACAATTCCAAACAACGCGATCAGGAATGCAAAAGGCACACCGGACAAGAAGAATCCCAGGAAGTACATGGCACCCAAGCACAGCGCGACGGTCATCTGCCCACGCAGGAAGCTGCGCAGTTGATCGTCGATCTGGCTTGCGATGTCGGCCACTTTCGTTGCGTGTTTGCGCGGGAGCAGATCTCTTGTAGCAGCCACAATGCGATCAAAGTCTTTGAGCAGGTATCCCGCCACAAATGCGAAGAGCGCAAAGTTCGCAATAAAAAGTATTGTCTGCATCAACGAATTGCCAAGGTAGGCTATGAATCCGGTAACCGTCAGGCCCGCCTGCTGACCCGCGCTGGCGAGGGCGCGCGCGTTGGACTGAAAAAACTGCAAGGCATTGTTTCGAATGGCTTCGGCTGTTTTTTCAGCAATTACGGCCAACGCATCGATTTCAGGCGTTTCCTCGGGCAAGGGCGCCACTTCGGGGGTAGATGCGAGTTCACCTGTTTGGTCCGATTTATCGGCCGGAACGCTGGCCACCCCATCTGGATTTGGCGCGGGTGCCGCGCCCGGAATGGCAGGTGGTGGTATTGCTGGCACGCCCGTTTCTCCTCCAGGCGCCTGGGCTGCATCTGTCAGGGTCAGCGCGGCACTTTCTTCAGTAACTTTGGGGATGTAGAAGGGCTCCGCGCGGATGACATTGCCTTCCGCGTCCACCCATCCCATGGCGTGGACAAAATCGTCGAGGGGCAAACGATCTGCGATGGCGTCGAGCCATCCTCTTGATCGTTTTACAGGCACCCGATTGCCGCAATCCTTGCATGCGATGGTACCGTCTTCCGCGATCGTGGAGATTTTATCGCCTTTGTCGTTGACTTCGTACAGCGCGGTGGGATTGGTCTGTCCACACTTATTGCATTCCACGATGACTTCGAAAATGGGTTTGTGGCAATTCGGGCATTCGATTGTACCGTCTTCGAGATAAGTGGCATCTGCCGCGGGGGTGTATTGCGCGCAATTTCTGCAATACGCGCTGACAGGTTGCGTCTGGTGGCCTCGCGCGGTATTTATCATGGTGGTAGCCTGGTTGAACACGCTTGCTCCCAGGATGAAAGGAAAGGTAACGAAAACAACGGCACCCAGTGCGCCGAGCACGGCGATGGCTTTGCCACGCGAGATTTTGCGGGCTTCAAATTGATCGACCACCGGGTCCAGCACATATGCAACGAGGAATGCCAAGAAGAGTGGGATGAGCACGGGGCGCAGGATGTAGACCAGAAACACCAGCAGTCCCAGGGCAAGCAGGACGCCGACGGCCCGTACCCACGGGTTTTTCAAAACGGGATCGAGCATGCAGCACTTCTCCTTGTTCACATCCGACTTGAAAACCGGCTGGTCAGCGCGATGATTTGCCGCACGCATTGTAGCGGGGCCACGAAAAGGACTCAAAACCCAGGTTTATTGTTCCCGGTTTGGTCATCCCTCTGGTGAGGCTCAATTGTTGTGCTCGCGCGGTCTGTGCTTGACACTGTGCTATTGGTCAGTGATAATTCGGTGCTTTCCCGATGCTACGGGCGGATTTGGCGGAACAATTTGCCTCTAGACCGGCTGGTCTACTCGCGACCTCACGCAAGCGCGCGAATCCGGTTTGCTCCGCGCGGCATTTGACGGATATGCTTGTTGTCTTGAAAACCCCACAGGAAGTTGGAGTCACCCCATGAAACATCGGTTCGTCCTCCCGGTCTTAATGATTTGTTCGGCGATCGTTTTATCTCCGGTTCAAGCGCAGGAATCTACCCCCGCGCTGCCGGACAGCGTTCGCGCGCAAGTCGATGCGGCGGTGGCGCGAGTTAAGCCGGCACTAGTTCGCATTCACGTGGTTTGGACCGAGTATAGCGAAGGGCGGGAGGTCAAGTATGAGGCCAGCGGCAGCGGGGCCATTATTCGGGAAGCGGGGTACGTCATCACGAATCATCACGTGGCCGGTCATGCAACGCGCATCTTTTGCACGATGGCGGATCGGGAAGTCGTGGAAGGCGAGTTGGTCGGTACCGATGCGATGACGGACATCGCGGTTATCAAGCTAGAGAATCCCGATGGCCGTAAATTTCCCGTCGCCCAATTTGGCGATTCGGATGCGGTTCGCGTGGGCGATACGGTGATGTCGATGGGCAGTCCGATGGCCCTTTCGCAGAGCGTGACACTGGGCATAGTCAGCAACAATGAACTGGTTATGCCTTACCGGGATTGGGGTGGATTTACTTTGGATGGCGAAGATGTGGGTT
The DNA here is from genome assembly GCA_045863295.1 of Candidatus Hydrogenedentota bacterium. Classification (GTDB taxonomy): domain Bacteria; phylum Hydrogenedentota; class Hydrogenedentia; order Hydrogenedentales; family SLHB01; genus BTWA01. The sequence goes on along the minus strand of BTWA01000033.1, from coordinate 23,249 downwards.
CACTGGTGCGTTGGATTGGCCACGATGCCGACATCTACGGCGGAAATTCTGGCGGTCCGTTGGTGAATCTCGCAGGCGAAATAGTGGGAATCAATGAAATCAGCATAGGTCTGGGCGGTGCCATCCCCGGAAATTTGGCGAAATCGGTTGCCGAAGAGTTGATGGAGCGCGGATCGGTTCAGCGCGCGTGGATTGGCGTGAGTCTTCAACCACAGCTTCGGCACGTGGAAGACCGGCGCGGTGTGCTTGTGCAGAGCGCGATAGAAGGATCGCCTGCCGACGCGGCCGGATTTCAATCCGGCGATATTATGCTCAGCATTGACGGCCACGAAACCAATGCCCGTTTTGAAGAGCAAATTCCGATTATCAATTTGACGGTTGCCAATCTGACGATTGGGAAAGCGGTTCCTGTCGTAGTACTTCGCGACGGCAACGAAGTGACGCTGACGGTGACTCCGGCGGAGCGAGAAAAGGTTATGCCCAAAGAGCGCGAGTTCAAGCGTTGGGGCATCACGGTTCAGAATTTGTCGTATGTGCTGGCAAAAACGATGAAGCGCGCGAATGCAGAGGGCGCACTTGTAACTTCGGTGCGTCCTGGCGGCCCCGTGGGGGATGCGAAGCCGAGTATGCAGCGCGCAGATGTAATCGTCGCAGTAAATGGAACGCCGATCAAGTCTATCGAGGAATTAGACGCCTTCACGGAAGAATTCGTCAAGGACAAGACGGCTCCGGCGCCGGTATTGGTAGAATTCGAGCGCAAGACACAGAAGCTGGTGACTGTGGTGAAGGTGGGTATCAAGGATCTGCCGGATCCCGGCCGTGCGGTGAAGAAGGCGTGGCTCCCGGTGGCGACCCAGGTCATTACGCGAGACATGGCCACGCAAATTGGGAACAATGGATTGAAGGGCTTTCGTATCACGCAAGTGTATCCACATACGACCGCCGAAGCAGCCGGACTTCAGGTGGGGGACCTAATCTATGCGGTTGACGGGATTCCGCTGGAGGCCGATGCGCCCGAGGATTACGAAGAGTTGGCAACGCTAATCCGTCAGTATGAAATTGGCACAACGGCTCAGCTGAACGTTTTAAGGCAAGGAGAAAAGATTGCGGTTCCAGTGGAATTGAAGGCCTCGCCGGACGAACAGCGGGAAATGAAGGAGTACGAAGACCTGAATTTTGAATTCAAGGGCCGCGATATTACGTTCTTCGATCGGGTGGGCGAGAAGTGGAGCGAAGAGCAGGCGGGCGTGCTGGTGACGGAAGTCACCATGGGCGGCTGGGCGGCCATTGGCGGATTGGACGTGGGCGATCTCATTCTGGAAGTTGACAGCCAGACGGTGGCCAATGTGGAAGGGATCGAGACGTTGATGGCAGGCATTGCCGAGAAGCAGCCAAAGGCCATCACCGTGAAAGTGTTACGTGGCATCTATGCAATCTTCCTGGAACTGGAACCCAACTGGACCACTACGGACGTGGTGGCAAAGGAGAATTAAATGCACCTGCATACCCGTTTTTGTGTCCTGATTGCCGGACTGGCCGCGATTGCATCGGTCAGTTGGGCCGACGACATTGCCCAAGCGGGCCGTGCCGTTCTCGATAAGAACAAACCGGCGGTCGTTACGCTCAAGATTGTCATCAAGCAACAGTTTTCGATGCCGGGTTCCGGGTCAATGGACGAAGAGAGCACGGCCGAGGTTACGGGCACTGTTGTGGACCCCTCCGGGTTGACGGTCACCGCCTTGTCTCAAACGGATCCGACGGCCATGTACGAGAGCATGATGTCCGGTATGGGCGATATGATGGGCGGCGGCCAGATGCAGTTCAAAAGCGTCATCTCCGACTTGAAAATTCTTCTTGAAGACGGAACGGAAATTCCGGGCAAGGTCGTTTTGCGTGACAAGGATCTGGACCTATTGTTTGTCCGGCCCGAGGAAAAACCGGCGACGCCCATGGCGTTCGTGGATCTTTCCGGTGCGGGCAAGCCGGAGATGCTCGATCAGATAGTCATATTGAACCGGTTGGGCCAGGTTGCGTTCCGTGCGTATAGCGCCGGAGTGGCCCGTGTGGAAGCGGTGGTGACCCGTCCTCGCACGTTGTATATCCCGGGCGGCGAACAGACCCTTTCGGGTCTTGGATCGCCGGTTTTTACGGTGGACGGCGGCCCTGTGGGTTTATTGGTGTTGCGGTCTTCCAGCGGTGGAAGCGGCAGTCCCATGTCGTTCATGAGCAATTTCTCCGACAATATGATAGCGGTGATTGTTCCGTCGGATGATATCGCGGAAGTGGCAGCGCAAGCGCCGGAGAAGGCCGAGGAAGTACCTGCTGAAGAAGCCCCGGCCGAAGAGTCGGCCGATGCCGCGCCTGCGGAGGGCGACGCACCCGCCGCGGAAGGCGCCGAAAAGCCGTAATCGATTGGATTCAACTAGTGTGACGCCGGGGCGGCCAGCGGCCTGCCCCGGCGGTCCGTTTTTTCGCCCTCGGTAGACCTGGTAATTCGAATGGTCTATGCTGCGCTTGGCAAAACGAATTGACCGGCACGTTAATCTTACTGCGAGGTGACCCAATGTTAGACGGTCTGTTTCCGTGAGAAGTCTCATTGGAATGACCGCATTGGTGACCGGTGGGGCGAAGCGAATTGGACAGGCTTTCGCGTCGGCGCTGGCCCGAGACGGTGCAAACGTTATTATCCATTTTCAGCAGTCGCAATCTGAGGCAGAGGGCTTACTTGACTCGATTCGGCGGACCGGCACGCAAGCGTGGGCATTGCAGGCAACGTTGGATACAGCGGACGAAGTCAACGCATTGTTTCAGCGTGCGGTCGACGCAGCGGGCCGCGTGGACATTGTGGTCAATAATGCATCGATTTTTCCCGAATCCACGCTGGACGCTTTTTCAACCGATGAGTTGCACCGGTGCGTGGATGTCAATGCCATGGCGCCCCTGTTGTTGGGGCGGGCGTTGCATCGTTGCGGGCACGGTGGTTCGGTGTTGAATCTACTGGATTGCCTGATTGCCGATTATGACAAGCAGCATGCCGCGTACCATCTTAGCAAGCGCATGCTGTTTACGTTGACCCGAATGATGGCGGTTGAATATGCCCCGAAGGTCCAAGTCAACGCGGTTGCGCCTGGCCTCGTATTGCCACCCGAAGGCAAAGACGACGCCTATCTGGCCCGCCTGGCGGCATCCAATCCGTTGAACCGCTACGGTCATTTGGACGATGTGATCGAGGCGGGAATGTATCTGTTAAAGAGCGAGTTTGTCACTGGACAAGTCCTATTTGTCGATGGCGGGCGTCATATGAGAGGCAGTATGTATGGATGATCGAGCGACCGGCCGAATTTACATTCGCGATTTGCAGTGCAGGTGCATCGTAGGGATTAACCCCGAAGAGCGCGAAAACAAGCAAGACGTGATTATCAACGTTGTCTTGGAGACCGATCTCAGCCGCGCTGCCGAGACGGATGCCATTGAGGACACAGTAGATTACAAAAAAGTGAAAGTGGCCATCATAGACATGGTGGAGCACTCGAGCTTTTATCTAGTGGAGCGGCTGGCCGATCGGATTGCGGCCGTTTGCCTAGAGGACGGACGGGTATGTGCAGCGGAGATTACGGTGGACAAGCCGGGCGCCTTGCGATTTGCCCGCAGTGTTGCCATCCAGGTGCGCCGGGAGCGGGGAGATGGTAAGCGCTAAGTGCGCGACATCCTTGGCGTATGTGTCGGTCGGGTCAAACATTCGGCCGGAAGATCACATTGTCGCCGCTTTGGAGCGGCTCCATAGAGAAACTGCCATTACATCGATTTCCACCTTTTATCGAACCGCCCCTCTGGGACGTCCGGAACAGCCGGAGTTTCTTAACGGACTCGTAGCGGTACGCACCGATCTGCCGCCGAGGCAGCTGAAATACGACGTGTTACGGAATATAGAGGATAGGTTAGGCCGTTTGAGGAGTGACGACAAGGACGCCGCCAGGACCATCGACTTGGATATTGTGTTGTATGATAATTGGATCGTGGAGGAGCCCGATTTGCGGATCCCCGATCCTGATTTGTGGATACGCCCATTTTTGGCCGTGCCCCTGCTGGAAGTGGCTCCAGACACCGTCTTGCCAACTACTGGAGAACCTCTCCGAGCGTTGGTGTCGGCCATGGACGTGGGCGGATTAAGGGAAGAGAAGGAGTTTACGGCATGCCTGCGAGCAAGCTTGGCGCCATGAACCTGGAGCGCGTAGAAACGCTAATTCGGGAATTGTTGATTGAAATCGGCGAAAATCCCGAACGCGAAGGTCTGCAACGGACGCCGATGCGCGTTGCGCAAGCGTACGCCTATTTGACTTCCGGATACCGCACGGCACTGGAAGACGTGGTGAACGGCGCGGTGTTTGAAGCGCACGCGAACAACATGATCATTTCGCGTGACATCGAGGTGTACAGCCTTTGCGAGCACCACATACTGCCTTTCTTCGGCCGGTGTCACATTGGATACATAGCGCGAGACAAAGTACTGGGGTTGAGCAAGTTGTCACGCATAGTGGATTACTATGCGCGCCGCCTGCAGATTCAGGAACGGCTCACCGAAGAAATCGCGCGTGAAATCATGAACGTGTCAGGGGCTGAAGGTGTGGGTGTGGTGATGGAATGCCGTCACATGTGCATGATGATGCGGGGGGTTGAGAAGCAGAACTCTGTAATGACCACGTCGACCGTATTGGGGAGTTTTCGGGATGAGTCGGCGACTCGTTCTGAATTCATGAGTCTTTTGAACCGTAGTCAGGCGTCACTTTAACCGGCCATAATTGTGTCCATATTGGAACAGGTGTGTATATTGTCGTTATATTTGACTTAATGAATCGGATATGTAATCATTAACTCACTGGCGAGGCGGGCTGCAATTGTACGTCCTTGTTGAGTACAATTCGCACCGTTTTTGCCTGTGGCAACATCGTGATCCGATTTAGACGGCCCCAGATCAGGGGTTGCAGGAGTTTTTGATCCATGACGCCCGATGAATCTCAGGAACCGAAGCTTAGCGCAGTGGAGGGCATGAAGGCAGCCAGCCGTGGCCTTAGGGGTACCTTGCTCGACGATTTGGAAAATCCGTCTCCGAGTTTCTGCGAAGAATCGACGCAGTTGATGAAGCATCACGGGAGCTACCAGCAGGACGATCGGGATACCCGTACCGAGCGCAAGAAGGCCAAGCTGGACAAAGACTACAAGATGATGCTGCGGACCAAGTTTCCGGGGGGGCGGATATCGGCGGAGCAGTACTTGATTTGCGACGATTTGGCGGATCGCTATGGGCAAGGCGACCTTCGCGTGACATCCCGCCAGGATTTTCAATTCCATGGGGTGGTCAAACGCAATTTGCGGCCGCTCATTCACGAATTGAACAAGCTGGCTGAAATTACGACGCTTGGCGGTTGCGGTGATGTGGTGCGCAATACGATGGCGGCGGCGGTTTCCGACATCGACCTTCGCTATAAAGACTGTGGCGCTGACTTGATCGAAATATCCGAGGAAATCAGCCGGTACTTCATGCCGACGACCGGGGCGTATTTCGATTTGTGGCTCGATGACGAAAAGGTGACGGTCAATTCCGACGGTACAGTGACGTTTAAAGACCGCGGGCCGGCGGAAGCGGAGCCGGATCCGATCTACGGCAAGACGTATCTGCCCCGGAAGTTCAAGATAGGTTTAGCCACGGATTTTGACAACAGCGTCGATGTGTATACGCAAGATGTGGGCATCATTGCGGTGACCGAACATGGCCGAATTGTGGGCTACGAAATACTTGCGGGCGGTGGCCTGGGGTACACGCACCGCAAGGCGGGCACGTATCCCCGGCTGGGCACGCATCTGGCCTTTGTATCCCGCGAAGAGTTGTTGCCCGTTCTCGAAGCGATTGTGAAGGTACAGCGCGATTTTGGGGGGCGGGCGGATCGCAAGCACGCGCGATTGAAGTATTTGATGGACGACATTGGCCTTGATGCGTTCAGGGCGAAAGTCTTCGAATATGCAGGCCGTACATTTGACGCGCCCCGCAACGTAGTGCCGGACAGCCAGCCGGATTATCTGGGCTGGCACAAGCAGATTCAGTCCGGTCTGAATTATGTGGGTGTGTGGATTGAGAACGGCCGAATTCGCGATTTTGAAAATGGCTTCCGATTTCGAACGGGACTGAGGGCTATAGTGGAGAAGTTCCGGCCGCAGGTTCGCCTGACGCCTCACCACAATGCGATTTTGTCCGGCATCCGGGATGACGATGTGGCCGAGGTGCAGCGGTTGTTGGACGAATACGGGATCCCGACGGACAAGGGGATTACCGCGATACGCCGTATGGAGATGGCCTGTCCAGCGTTGCCGTTGTGCGGTCTGGCGATGTCGGAGGCGGAGCGTGCCTTGCCGGGTGTAATCGCGGCGGTTGAAGAGGCGGGTCATGGCGATGCCGATGTGATGATTCGGATGAGCGGGTGCCCCAACAACTGTTCGCGTCCGCGCACGGCGGAGATTGGGATAGTGGGGTTTGGCGCGAATCAGTATGTGCTGTATACCGGTGGGGATTTTAATGGTACGCGCTTGAACGAGGTATTCAACGAAAAAGTGAAGGCGGAAGAGCTTCCCGGACTGCTCAATGCGTTGTTGGCGGCGTGGAAATCGGAGCGAGGCGAGGGAGAACGGTTTGGCGACTGGTCGCACCGTGTCGGCGTGGAAGAATTGCAATCCAAATTGGGCGCGCCTACGGCGCATCATCAGGAATGACGCGGGACAGGATGAGTCAAGTTAACGCGAACATAGACGAAAACATACACGCGTTTGGCAACGACTTGGCCTTGCTGGATCGTTTGAACGCGATGGAGCCCGAGGCTTTGCTGGCTTGGTCGCACGAGAATTTTGGCGAGCGCGCGGCGATCATCACGAGTTTTCAGAACACGGGTTGCGTGATGATAGACATGGCGTCGCGTGTTGCTCCGGGACTGCGCGTTGTAACGGTCGATACGTTGCGTTTGCACGACGAGACGTATGCGTTGATGGATGAGATCGAGAAGCGTTATGGCCTGACTATTGAGCGATTTCAGCCGGATCCGGAGAAGCTCGAGCGCATGGTGAAGCAACACGGCGAGTTTTTGTTTTTTGACAGCAAAGACAAGCAGGAGTTTTGCTGTCATATACGCAAGGTGGAGCCCAACAACCGTGCGCTCGACTCTGTGGATGTGTGGATTTCGGGGTTGCGGCGCGATCACAGTGAATTCCGCAAGGCAACGCCGAAGGCTACCTACGTGGAGCCGAATGACCGGCCAATTCTGAAACTTAATCCACTTGCGGATTGGGATGAACAAGCCATTCGCCGCTACAGCGATGAGCATACTGTTCCGCACAATGCCCTGTATGACAAGGGCTACACCAGCATCGGCTGCATGATATGCACGACGCCGACACTTCCATGGGAAGACAAGCGCGCGGGCCGGTGGCGCTGGTTTAATGGAAGTGACGACAACAAAGAGTGCGGCATACATATCAGCGGCAGCGGGATTTAGCGGCAGGACTGCCGCCGTGCGGTTGGCACGCTCTTGCACCCGCCCTCAAACCCATCCTTCCGTGCCGCCGCATCGGGAGACCGCATCCACGACGCGCTCATTTCTGATATTCTCATACTTTTGGAGTATGAATCCGTTGGATGCACCAAATGGAAGTTGACGAGACGTTAGGCGAAACCGCTTCGGCACGCTTTGCGGCTGAGGCGTTGGAAGTCGTGACTTCGGCGATTCGCCAGGCAGGGGGGCGCGAGGTTTTTTTTGCTGGGGCACTGGACAAGGCGGGAATTGTCCGAACGGTCCGTGTGCTGGCGCGGGGTACGGAAGGGGCGGTCCCTGCGATTACCCATGACCTCGAAAAGGGCGACGTAGTAATCCATAACCACCCGTCCGGTCACATTGCGCCATCCGAGGCCGACCTTCAATTATCCACGATATTTGGATTTCAGGGTCATGGCGTGTACATCGTGGACAATGCCTGCGCGCGCGTTTATGTGGTGGTGGAGCCGTTGCGCGACAAGCCCCATGCTTTGCTTGATGTGGATGGGCTGGTCCGCGATTTGAATCCTGCAGGCACGCTTGCTCGGTCGGTGCCGCGGTTTGAGTTTCGTCCGCAGCAGTTGGACATGATGCGGCACGCGGCACGGGCGTTTAACGAAGACGGGATTGGGGTGGTCGAAGCGCCAACGGGCGTCGGCAAGACGTTTGCGTATTTGTTGCCTGCGGCCCATTGGGCGATTCAGAACAAAGAGCGGGTGGTAGTTTCAACTCGAACCATCAATCTTCAGGAACAGATAATCCAAAAAGATTTACCTGTCATTCAGACCTGCCTGGAGCGTCCGTGCAGCGCGGTGCTGGTGAAGGGGCGAAGCAACTATCTCTGTTGGCGCAAGCTTAACCGATTTATGTCCGAGTCGAGTTTGATGGAGGGGGAGACGGACAAAGAGACCATGGAGGCGCTTTTGGCTTGGGCGCGCAAGACTGAGGATGGCAGTCTTTCGGATTTGCCGTTTGTACCTCCTCGCGAACTTTGGGAAGAGGTATGTTCTGAAGCCGACACGTGCCGCATTAATCAATGTCCCAATTCCAGACAGTGTTTTGTGGGCAAGGCGCGCAGGGAGGTTGCAAAAGCGGATTTGCTGGTCGTTAATCACCATATGTTGTTCAGCGATCTCTCAGTAAAGCGTGAATTGGGTCAGTTCAACGGGGTGGGGGTGTTGCCTGCGTACAGTCGCGTTGTGATCGACGAGGCGCACAGCGTGGAGGAATCCGCGACGGAATATTTTGGCGCGGAGGCCACCCGGAACGGGGCGATGAGTCTGATAGGCCGGTTTATCCGGGTAGAGCGTGGGCGGGAACGCGGTTTGTTGCCGATGTTGAAGATGAAGATCATGCGCGAGACTCATCTGGTGTCGTTTTCAGAGCAAACCGACTTCTTTAATTTGATCGATAACACGTTGTTGCCATTGTTGTCGGCATTGCGGGAGGGATTGTCGGCGGCGTTTCAGAGTTTGCGGAATCTGACCTCGGAGCGCTGCAAGCAATTGGGGCGCGATGTGAAATGGCGTTTGACCGAAGAGGTCTTGAAGGATCCCGAGCTTCGCGAAATACATGTGGTTTACGTTCAGCCCCTTGTGGAAGAGATTCAGGAATGCGCGTTGAATGTGGGCAAGATTGCTGAGCGCGTCAAAGCGATTCCGAAACCAGAAGTGGGCGAGTCGCCGTTTTTGACGGAATTATTTCAATTGGAGGCGTATCGCGATCGATTGGTTCGTCTGGCACATGTATTGGCGGAAGGCACGAGCGAGCGGTTGGAGAGGAATACAGTACGCTGGATTGAGATTGATTCGTCGAACAAAAACATTGTGCGTATCGTCCGGTGCCCGCTTGATGTGGGGGAACCGTTGGCGGAATGGGTGTGGAGCAACTTGCGGTCGGCTGTGTTGACGTCGGCGACCTTGTCCATTCGGAAGGAGTTTCAGTATTTCCAGGGCCGAGTGGGTTTGGACAAAGTATGCGAGCGGCACGTGGAGCCGCTGGCGCTTGGTTCTCCATTTGATTTCGAGCACCAGGCGCTTTTGTGCGTGCCGACCGATCTTGTGCCGCCCGATGCACCGGGTTTTCTTGATGAAACGGTATCCTGTGTCCGGGAAACGCTGGACATTACGCGCGGGCATGCGTTCGTTTTGTTTACCTCTTTTTATGCGATGGACTATGTGTACAGTAAGCTGGAGCGGGAGTTGAAAGCGGGTGGCATTACCCCGTTGAAACAAGGGCAAATGGCGAGGACCCCGCTTCTGGAACGATTTCGCAGTGACGCTTCCAGTGTATTGTTTGGTACCGACAGCTTTTGGGAGGGAGTGGACGTCGCGGGGGACGCGTTACAGTGCGTAATCGTGCCGAAGTTGCCGTTTCGTGTGCCGACAGAGCCAATCCAGGAGGCCCGTGCGGAGGCAATCGAACGTGCTGGAGGCAATGCATTTATGGGATATACCGTACCGCAGGCGGTCATCAAGTTTCGGCAGGGATTTGGCCGGCTTATCCGCCGCCGGTCTGATCGGGGGGCCGTGATCGTATTGGACCGCCGAATCATGACAAAATACTACGGCCGCATGTTTCTGGAGTCCCTTCCGGCCATGCGAGTCGTGTCTGGACCGCGCCACGGAGTGTTCATGGCGTTACGTACATTTTTTCATCCCAGCGAAGGAGATTGATTATGAGTCTGGATATTCAAGTTGACATTTCCCGTGCCAAATCGGGGGCCGTGGGTGTGGAGCACGGCGTCGCGCCGTCTGAATTGGCGGAAATTGCACCACGGATAGAAGCCTTTCATTCCGTGCTTATGAAAGAACGCAAAGACAAGGTGTACGGATTTTGGGATTTGTACAAGGATGATGCGACACTGAAGGATGTGAAGGCCACGGCTCAGACTTTTCTGAAGAAGGGCATTGAGAACATTGTGGTACTTGGTATCGGAGGTTCTGCGCTTGGGACGACGGCGTTGGCGACGGCATTACGTTCCAAGTTTCACAACATGAAGACGAAATCCGGCCGTAAGGGTCAACCGCGCCTTTTTGTAATGGACAATATTGATCCGATGTCGTTTCGGGAAATGCTTCGGCTGTGTGCTCCCGCCAAGACATTGTATTACGTCGTGTCGAAGTCGGGTGGTACGGCGGAGACGATGATTCAACTGCTGATAGCGGTCGAGGCGATTGAAAAGAAGCTGGGAAAGGAAGGGATTGCCGAACACATCGTAACGTGCACGAATCCGCGTGGGGGATCGAAGAGTCTGCTGCATCCGGTCACTGATTTGTATGGGCTCAAGGAGTTTGCGGTTCCATTAAATGTGGGTGGGCGATTTTCGGTTTTTTCGCCGGTGGGGACATTTCCGGCGGCACTTATGGGGATGGATGTAGATGCGATGTTCGAGGGGTGTGCCGCGATGGATGCGCGGTGCGGCAAGGCGGACTTGGAAACGAATCCCGCGTATGCGCGTGCGGCTGTGCATTATCTTGCCGACGTGAAGAAAGGCAAGACAATGTCGGTGATGATGCCGTACGCGGATTCATTGCGAGACGTGGCGGACTGGTATTGCCAATTGTGGGCGGAGAGCCTGGGCAAACGGTTGAGTCTTGATGGAGAGGAAGTATTTGCCGGGCAGACTCCGATTAAGGCGTTGGGCGCCACCGATCAGCATTCACAGGTGCAGTTGTATCGGGAGGGTCCCAACAACAAGCTGTTTAATATTATCGAGGTCAAGCGCTTTGACAAGACGTTAAAGGTTCCTGAGACGATTAAGCCCATCGCGGAATTGGAATATCTACGGGGCAGCACGATGAACAAATTGATGGCGGCGGAATTGAAGGGCACGGTGGATGCGCTGAAGATCAGCAAGCGGCCGGTCATCCGTGTGACCTTACCCAAGGTCAATGAGCATACGGTTGCCCAGTTACTTTACATGTTGGAAGTGGAAACGGCCATGGCGGGCCGCCTTTACAATGTAAACACCTTTGATCAACCGGGTGTTGAGGAAGGCAAGAATATCGCTCGCGCTTTGATGGGATCCAAGGGTTGAAATCGGAGGAGTATCAGTTTCCGGAGTACGGCGGCGGGGGGGATCTTCTGGGATCCCGGCGCAGCAGACGGGCATTTCGCTGGTTTATCGCACTTATTGTGTCGTTTACCTGGATGCTATGGATATCCGAGCGGTTTTTGCGTTACGAGCACGCGGAAATGCTGTACATCAACGGAATCGTATTGCCGCCGGAGTCGGGCCGCAACCTGCTTCGTCAAGCAGTTCGCGAGGATGAACAGAACCATGAGTACCCTTCGCCGCGGTATGTTCAGGCGCTGGCCGAACGCGAGGAAGCCGATCTGGTTTTGCCTACGTACGAACGTGCCTACGAATACGATCCGGGTAACTGGGCACTGGCCATACAATATGGCATACGGTTAAACGATATAGGGAGGGCGGGTATTGCGCGCGCACGGTTTCGCGAATCCGGGGACCAAGCGCCTCGCAATGCGTTGCCGCTGTATCTGGAAGCCGCGGTCATTCCTTGGATTGATCCCGCCAATCCGAATTTTACGGAGTCGCTTTCTTTGGTTGCGAGGGCAACAGGCAGCGATCGAGACATAGCGTTTCCAGATCCGTTATGGCATCCGGATCTTCCTGCGTCGGGGTATTGGTATTCCGAATTGAACCGGGGTATCGTTCGAGATTGTGTGAACCCTTTGATTCGCTACGCCCAATTGCTGCTTTCGTTGAGCCAGTCCGAATCGAATCCCAGTGAACTTGAAACGTGGGATGGGTGGCTGGAGCACATCCAATCCATGGGCAGGCGATTGACCCAGGCTGCTCAGACCCGGGCTCAACAATCCGAAGCCGGTAGGGCGGGCCTAGCATTGCTTGCGCAGAGTGGATTGGCCATTGAGTTGGAAGCGGCCAACGAGCGACGGCGCATTGCACAGGTTTTGGAAAGACCGCCGGATGAAGCGGCGATCAAACGGATTGTCGAACTCGAGACGGCCCAGACGGCTCTGGCGGCGTTTGAGCACGAGCGCGGAGCGCGCATCGAATCCGACAAGAAGCGTTTTCGATACCCGTTGGGGTGGTGCGTTTTGACTATAACCGCTTGCACTTCATTTTCCCTAGCCTTGTACGTGTTGTCGCGGCTAACTAGGGTGAATCCGATGGCGGGAAATGTGGAGCACCCGTTGTACGGCAAGGTATTGCTTGGATTGCTGCCCGGAGCGTACCTGGTATTGCTTCTTGTGATTGCGGTGTGTCAGCGGGTCGATTTGGGTACGTTTCCGTGGATGAGCGTTGTGAGTGTACTATGGCTTATATTGCTTGTGGGTAATCTTGGCTTCGGCATCCTTTATCCGATTTTCGCCATTCCGCCTGTATCCAAGGTAATCGAGCGGACAGGCGAGACGGGATCGGTCGAGATCGTCGCCGCTGCTCGCAAGGGCTACCGGGATGCCTGCATATCGCTTTGCAAGCGCTACACAGGTATATCCACCGGTTGGTTTCTGGTTGCCATGTGCGTGTGGATCGTGATCTATCGGATATTGTTCAGTCTTTTTCCTTGGCAAACGGAACTGCTTGCGACTGGATTGGAGAGCGAGGAGCGCGAGTTGCTGATACGAGTCCTTTTGCCTCTGCTGTAGCGCCTTGAGGGTTTGGCGCCTTTCGTTTTGTACATTGCCTTGGAAATCGGTAGGATTTCGGATCGATTTAGTGTTCCGTCGTGGGGGTTTTTTAGGTAAACATACTCCGAACGGGCGCTTGTTCGATGGAATGCCGAATCGGATTCCAGAAAAAGCAACAAAGTGCAGTTGACAAAACTGTTCATTGGCGGCTACAATTCGTTTACAATGTGCTTATACTGCGAATAAGGTACGTCACCGAAATCGCTTTCGTCAATTCGCAGGGATTTCGGGTAGGAGGTATTCACTTTGGCGGATCGAGAAGAGCGCGCATACACAACATTTGAAGCGGCGAAGATTTGTCATGTAACTCACCACAGTATTAAGAACTGGATCAAACAGGGGCTTATCAAAGCGTCTCGTACGCCTGGAGGGCACTACCGGATTCTTGAAAACGATTTGGACGAATTTCGTGATAAGTATGACATGTTTCCGCGTGAAAAGGGTCCATCCAAGCGTCGCGTGATGGTTGTGGACGACGACCCGGATGCGCTTTCGTTGATGGAAAAAATCTTGACGAATGAGGGATTTGAACTGATCAAGGTGAGCAATGCGACAGAAGTGGGGCTAAAGGCCGCTCAACTGTCACCTGATTTGATACTGCTGGATTTTCTGATGCCTGAAATCAATGGGTTTGAGGTGTCCAAGGCGCTCCGCGAGAATGAATTGACGCGGAGCACGCCTATTATGGCCGTGACCTGTCTGACGAAAGAGTCCGATATTGAACGCATTTTCGAATGTGGTGCGGACGAGTACCTTGCCAAGCCATTCAAGGTGGAACAGTTGCTTGAAAAGGTTCGTGATCTCATCGGGCGTGGCCGGGTGATAGACTGAGAGGATTTTGGCGCGGCAGGGTGTGGGGCTCGATTGGCTGGTTGTTGATACGCGGGCTCATTTTGGATCCGGTGCTTTGCGAAGTTTTTGTGAATGAATACCGTGAGCCACGTGTTGCCTACAGTGTGTGCGTCTTGTCAGTCAATTCGCCATGACCGTCACTATTTGGGATTCTCGGTGTAACCTGAATCTGTCGTGTGGTTTATGAAATCAAGTGTGGAGTGCTGCACGGAGCAGACTTAGCCGATTTACCGAGCGGCGTTGTCTTCATTGTGTTTCGACGTTGTTGACTGACGGCGGGTAGACGTCGTACACGTGCAGTTTCCCGGTTAGACGTTGCCAGCGCGGGTCTGGCCGTATCCGAGGGTGTCATGCATGAATCCCCACCACGGAGGGGCATCGAGCGCAAAATCCTCTCGTCGATTTGGCGGGTCGGGATTGTGCCCCTGCTCTTCGTACTTTTTATTTGGTTCTACATTGCCACCGAGTCCCAGAGCGCGGCGGTAAGAGAGACGCTTGTCGGATTTGCGCGTACTACGACGGCAGGTATCCGTCAGGTGGCGTCCATGCACTTGGAAACGGTGGAGACCTTTGCCAAGGACCAGCGGTTCATAGCGGCGTTAATGCCGCGTTCGGAGGGTCAAGCCAATGTGCTGGAGTATCCGCAGGCCCTTGAAGACATCAAAGCCCACATCGTTCAGCTTGCCGGGAGCCGATCGTCGGGCCGAATGCAATCGATCCTTTTGCTGTACGACAGCGACGCGCACCTGATAACGGAGAGCGAGGATGTGGGAAGTGCGCACGACTCGCGACCCGAGTGGAAATCCCTGGCGGAAGCGACGTATGTGGGGGTCGACTACCTTCCTGAGCGGGATTGCTATGTGGCGCAGATTGCGGCACCCATTTTCTCCCCATATTACAAGGACCGCATTGGTTATATTTCCGAGATTTTCGACATCAGCGAATTGTTGGCTTATACGCTTGGCCGGTATCCCGGCGCCTCGCTGACGGACACTTATCAAGTTCTCTACCGGTCTCCAAGCGGTGCATTGATGGCAGCGCGCTTCAACGACAAGTCAAATGCATCGCCTCCTGAATTGCTGCACAGCGAGGTAGAAGCCGAGATTGCGAGGCGTATCACAGAGTCGGGATCGAACGATTTCGGCAATATGCGGACTGCCCGGTTTCTGGTGAGCGGCGATGCCGACTTTCAATTCCTGGCATGGGATCGGCTTTTTCCGGGCAACGAAGTATATGTAGCGGTTTCGCGTTCCGCGGCCTCCGTGTACAAAGAGATTTTCATGTGGGCGGGAGTGGCAATTGCCACGTGTCTCATTATGATCGCGTTCATGACATTCAATGCGTACCGCAATGTACACAACAATATTGTGCGTCCGGTGTTGTTGTTGAATGAAGGCGCGCAGATTATTGGCCAGGGCGATCTCGATTTGAAGTTAAAGATTGGCACGGGAGACGAGATTGAACAACTGGCGATGTCGTTTAACAAGATGGCCTTGGCCCTAAAGCGCAACATCATGGAGTTGGAGGAATCCGAAGAGAAGTATCGCAGTCTGGTGACTTCGATGCGCGACGGTATTTTTCAGACGGACCGTGACGGCGTGATCGGGTTTCTTAATCCCGCAGGCGCGGAGATATTTGGGTTTGCCCAGTTGCAGGAGGCGCTTGGTCTTCGGCTGGGCGACTTGTTTCACGAGAAGTCGGATTTGCAGCGGTTTCGCGGGGAATTGGATTCCCACGGGTTTGTGGAGCGATCCCGGGTATGGATGCGCCGCCGTGACGGCCGGTCGATTTGCGTTGAGTTGTCCGGCAATTTGGTGCACGACGATCGGGGTGAATCGATAGGAACGGAAGGCATCTTCCGAGACGTGACGAAGAATGTCCGGTTGGAGCAGGAAGCGCGGGACCGCGCGGAGCGTTTGAGTGCCATCAACCAGATTGCGAATGTGATCAATTCGAGCCTTGAGGCGGGCCGTCTTTACGAAAGCCTTGTCGTCGAAGTAAAGAAGTTAGTTGACTTTGATAATGCCGACCTTGCGTTGCTTGACGAAGACGGGGAAATGTTCCGTTCACGCCGGTTGTGGCCTGAGCACGAGGAGCGCACGCAGCGGGAATACCGTGTGGACGATCCGGACAGTTGTTCCGGTTGGGTAGCGCGGAACCGGGAGTGTCTACTCGTCGACGACATTGCCACAGCGCCGTTTGAATTCGGGGATCAGTTTCCGGAGAAGACCCAGAGTTGCATTTGCGTGCCGCTCTATGCGACCGGGAGGATTATTGGCACGATGAATCTCGGCGCAGAACGCAAGCGTGCATTCGTCCGGCACGATGTAGATGTGCTGGAGCAGATGGCACCCCATGTAGCTGTTGCGATTCGCAATGCGCAATTGCTGGAAAATCTTCAAGTATCGCTCGAGGAAGTCACGCGGGCTCGCGAGAAGTTGCATGAAGCCAACGAGGAATTGAAGACGCTGGACGAGATGAAAACCAACCTTTTGTCCAATGTATCGCACGAGCTTCGCACTCCGCTGGTGGCGGTGATGGGTTATACCGACATGATATTCAATGGGAAGGTGGGCCCGGTTAATGATACGCAGCGGGAGTATCTTGAGATCAGCCTTCGCAATATCGAGAAGCTAGTGACGCTTATTGAGAATCTTTTGGATTTCTCGCGTCTTCACAGGGGCACGGAGCGGTTGGTTTTTGACTCCTTTGATTTGACCGACTGCGCGCGTGCCAGTTTGCAGATTGTGAAGCCGGTGGCGGACAGCCGCGACATCAAGCTGGAACTGATCGCTCCGGACAGCCCGGTGGAAGTCGAAGGCGACAAAGGCAAGATGGGGCAGGTTTTCAACAACTTGTTGTCCAATGCCGTAAAGTTCAACTGTAGTGGCGGACGGGTCACCGTGGAGTTGCGGTTGGGGGAATCTTCGGTCGAGGCCATTGTCTCTGATACTGGCATTGGCATTCCGAAGGAAGCCTTGGACAAGGTGTTTACCCGATTCTATCAGTATGACAGTTCCTCGACACGGAAATATGGCGGAACGGGGATTGGCCTTTCGATTGCTCAAGACATTGCGCGGCTTCACGGGAGCCGGATAACGGTGTCGAGCGAATTGGGGTCTGGTGCGACGTTTCGGTTTACATTGCCGCTTCGCGGGGCGAAACGCGGGGCCGCGGTTGAGGGAGAGGATATTCCGAAAGAGACGCACCTTCTGATCGAGTTGGTTACGCCGGATCGCTCGTTGTCTGCACAAGTTCGCAATTTGCTGGTATCCGAGGGTATGGATGTGATCCATGCCGGCAATGTGACTCATGCGATAGCGTTGTGCGAACGGCACGCGCCGGATTGTCTCTTGGTTGATGTGGAAGGTGACGAGTTTGGTCAATCCACGTTGGATGGATTGTTGGCGCATCCGCAGAGTGGAGCACTTCCGATCATCATATTGACTGGTGACGAGGCTTTGTATGAACGATACCGGTCGTTGATTGCGGCGCGCGTGAAGCGGGGATTTCGCAAGAGTGCGTTGTTGAGTGGAGTTCATTACGCCTTAAACAAAGGCACGGAAACCGGTGAGCCGTTGGGCTCAAAGATATTGTGTGTGGACGACGATCAGGAGATTGTAACATTTGTGGCGCGTTGCCTTGAGCCGGAGGGATATACTGTTGAGGGTTGCGCTTCCGGGGACGATGCGATCAGCCGACTGCGGAGCCGAGAATACGGATTGGTATTGCTGGATATTGCGATGCCCGGCATGGACGGTTGGGAGACCTGCCGTCGAATCAAATCCGAGCCTCAATTGAGCGGCATTCGAGTACATTTTATTACGGCCAAGCCCATTGACTCGACTTTGCGCGAGCAGAAGATGTCCGGTGCTGACGGGTACCTAATGAAGCCGTTCCGCCCGGAAGATCTTATCGAATTGGTGCACGGCGTACCCACATTGCGATTTGCTAAAGAGGCGTAAAGTTGTATACACCGCTGCACAAAGGTGTCCCAGGACGCCCTTTTCTTTCCTTGCTGCGCTATAACTCGCCGTACGCGGGCCGCTACTTGGGGGGTGCCACTCTGGCGCTGGTATCTTCGGCCATTGGGCTGGCGATGCCTCTCGTTATTGGGGCGATCGTGGATGGGTTTACCGCGGGCGCAATGACTCAGCGGATGCTCGTATTCTACTTTTTTCTCATGGTTGGCATTGCGGCGGTATCCGGGTTCATGCGGTATTGGCAGCGCATGCTTATGATAGGCGCATCGCGCATATTTGAGTATGATCTGCGCAACGACTATTTCCGGCACATTCAAACACTTTCGCGTTCATTCTTCAATCGCACAAAGACTGGCGATATCATGGCGCGTGCCGTAAACGATCTGAACTATGTGCGTGAGTTTATCGGTCCAGGAATCATGGGTACTGTGGACATCGTCAAGATTCCCATGACACTGGCGGTAATGGTGTACCTAAGCGCAAGTCTTTCTCTGTGGGTATTGCTTCCGCTGCCGTTGGTGTCGCTTTGCGTGTATGGTTTTATGAGCTATTCGCACCGGCAGTCGACGAAAGTGCAGGACCAGTTTGGGGTGATAAGTTCGCGCGCTCAGGAGAACCTGGCCGGCGCACGAGTGGTCATGGCGTACGGCGTGGCAGGCGTTGAACTGGCCGCTTTTGAGCGTGACTCCCGAGTATACATGCGTGAGAGCGTGAAGTTGGCGGTAGTTATGTCGTTGGTCTGGCCAATAATCGGGTTTGTGGTTGGGGGTGTTCTGGTAATCGTGCTTTGGCGGGGCGGCACTATGGTGATTGATCAGGAGCCTGTGAGCCGGCTTATGTGGAACGGCGGCAACGTGGGTATTCAATCGAAGCCGTTTTCCGTGGGCGATCTGTTTGGATTTGTTACGTGCCTTTCCATACTGGGCTGGCCATTGGCGCAGTTTGGATGGGTTCTGACGCTTTATCAGCGGGGTGCGGCGGCAATGAACCGCATTCTGGATGTCTTGAAGGAAGAGCCCGAGATTCGGGACAGCACGGTGACTCGAGGCCATGTACAGTCGGTTAAGGGCGCGATCCGGTTTGAAAACGTTTCATTTGCCTACAATGGCCGTGTGGTGCTGAGCGACATCGACTTTCGTGTGGAACCTGGGCAGACCCTGGCCATCGTTGGCCCCACTGGGAGCGGAAAATCCACGTTGATTGCGCTTTTGACGCGTGAACTCGAGCCGGCATCTGGGCGCGTATTGGTGGATGACATGGACGTACGGGAGGTGCCATTGCTTGCCCTGCGCGGCTCGATGGGGTTTGTGCCACAGGATGGATTTTTGTTCTCAGCGACCATACGGGAAAACATTGCGTTTGGCAAGCCGGAAGCGAGCGAGGCTGCGTTGGATCGCGCGTCTGAACTTGCGCAGTTCAGTGAGACCGTTGAGGGGTTGCCCCAACGGTATGAAACGCTGCTTGGTGAACGTGGTGTGAATCTGTCGGGTGGTCAGAAACAACGGCTTACGATTGCCCGCGCCGTGATTCGAGATCCCAATGTCTTGATCCTTGACGATGCGCTATCGAGCGTGGATGCGCATACGGAAGAGGAGATTCTGGTCAGATTGAAAGAATTCATGGCAACGCGTACCAGCGTTATCATTTCCCATCGTATTTCGGCCGTGCGTCATGCGGATTTGATTCTTGTGATTGACGATGGCCGGATCGTGCAGCGCGGCCGGCATAGTACTCTTTTGGCCGAGGGCGGCTTGTATGCGGAGATGTATGAGCGTCAATTGCTTGAAGACGAGCTTGAGGAGCAAGCGTGAGCGCTAGTTTTCACGTAGAGGATGAAATACAGCAGAAGGCTTACGACGCGCGAATCATGGCGCGATTGTTGGTCTATGTCCGTCCGTACAAAGCGTGGCTTATTGCGGCGGTGGCTTTGTTGCTGGTGGCTTCACTTATCAGTAGTTTTTCGCCGCTAATCATCATGCATGCGATAGACGGGCCGATTGGCGGCTATGCAGACTCCAACGGCGGTGACGCAAAGCCAGGATTGGCCAAGTACTTGTGGGAACTGCTCGGGGATGTGGGGGGACGCCCGGAACGTCTGGGGCATTTTATTGGTTTGTTGTGTGGTCTTTTCGTGGTGGAGACGTTTGTCCGGTATGCACAACTTGTCATTGTAGCTTGGATCGGACAAAAGGCCATGCTGGAGATGCGCGTCCGTATATTCGAACATCTTCAGACGATGTCTCTGGCATTTCTCGATCGACATCCGGTTGGCCGCTTAATGACGCGTGTGACCAACGACGTGGAGAAGATACAAAACAATGTAGTTGCGGGAATGGTGCAAGTGGCAAGCGATCTAGTTACTATCGCCGTGGTGCTTGCGTTTATGCTTTGGGCGAGTATACCGCTCACGGTAATTACGCTGAGCACCGTGCCGTTTGTATTTTTGACCAGCTACTTGTTTCGCAAGTATTCCCGGCGATCGTATCTTGAGATACGCAGAAAGATTGCGGTTCTTAACTCGTATTTGCAGGAGAACGTTTCTGGAATGCGAGTGGTCCAGATCTTCAACAGGGAGCATAAGAACTACGAAGAATACAGGGATAAGAATGCCAGTCACCGCGACGAATGGTTTCGGCAGATTCGTTACTTTGCCTATTATTTTCCCGTTGTGGATTTTCTAGGCACACTCTCATTGGCACTGATCATCTGGTATCATGGGGCGGATATTCTCGCGCGTATGACGGCCGGCACCGGGACTTTTTCACTTGGGATCCTGATTGCTTTTGTGTATTGGTCCGAGCGGCTATTCACACCGATACGGGCGCTGGCGGACCGGTATAACATGCTGCTGGAGGCCATGGCGGCTTCCGAGCGCATCTTCGAGTTGCTGGATACGCCGGATGACGTTCCGAATGCGGCTTCGCCGGTGGAGGCGGCATCGTTGCGAGGTGATATTGTTTTTGATGATGTGGTTTTTGGTTACGACCCTGCGCGCCCGGTCTTGAAGGGCATTTCCTTTTCAATAGCGCCGGGCGAGCGTGTGGCCATCGTGGGGCATACTGGCGCCGGAAAGACGACCATCGCCAATCTGTTGAGCCGATTCTACGACATCCAGTCCGGTAATATTCTTATTGATGGGGTGAACGTGCGGGATTATGAGAAGACTTCGTTGCGGCGCAGGATTGGCGTTGTATTGCAGGACGTGTTCATGTTCTCTGGAACGGTTGGGTTTAATATCCGTCTGGGGGACGATGCCATTTCCGATGAGAAGGTGCGATCATGCGCGGAGTATGTGAATGCGTCGCGCTTCATTGATGCGTTGCCGGGGAAATATGACTACGACGTGGGTGAACGGGGATGCAACCTTTCGACAGGTCAACGGCAATTGCTGGCTTTTGCTCGGGCGTTGGCACATGATCCGGATATCCTGGTGCTTGACGAAGCGACGTCAAACGTGGACACCGCGACTGAAGCACTTATTCAGGATGCAATCATAAAATTGATGGAAGGGCGTACATCCCTGGTGATTGCCCACCGGCTCTCGACCGTGCAGCATTGCGATCGCATCATTGTAATGCATCACGGCGAAATTAGGGAATCCGGCACGCATCGCGAGTTACTTGCCCAGCGTGGATTGTATTGGACCCTATACCGCCTGCAGTACAAGGATCAAGATAGCGCAGCGTAGATTCGCCCGTAGTTGGCGAGTAAGGAGGTCTATATGCTGGCATTCGCCTTTTCTCTTTTGGTTGTAGCTCTGCCACCGGAACAATTGTTGTTATCCGCTACGCAGGCACAAGGACTAGCGAATGTGTTATTTGTGGATGCTCGTCCGCTTGACGATTATGCAGCGGGTCATATACCGGGGGCGGTGCAGGTTGATGCGTATGCGTTGTCGGAGGAGCGTGACGGGGTGGTTGGGCTGCTTGGACCGTTCATCGACATCGCCACGGCGCTGGGTATGCAGGGGGTAGATCCCACAAGACACATCGTCGTTTACAGTGGGTTCGAGAGGCCTGACGATGTGAAGCGCGCCACCCGGCTTTTCTGGATTCTCGAGTACATGGGGTACGAGCGGGTCTCGTTACTGGATGGTGGTCTGGCCAAATGGAAAGCGGACGGGCTTTCCTTGGAGACAGGGGCGAAGGAACCGGTGCCGGTATCTACGGAATCGCTCAAGCCGCAGGAAGATCGATTGGCCACGTTGGACGAAGTCAAAGCCAGGGTGAAAATCCGCCAGGGTTTGGCTGATTTTCGATCGGAGGAAGAGTTTTCCGGCGCAAAGCAGGCGAAGTCGGCCTCGAAGGCAGGGCACATTCCTTCGGCTGTCAACTTGCCGGAGTCGACGTTCGTGGAGGGTCCGAGCAATACGTTTATTTCGGTTGAGTCAATCGAGAAGATGCTTGGGGCCAAAGGGCTGGGTAAAAGTGAGCCGGTCATTGCTTACTGCAATACCGGCCGGTCGGCGAGTGTGGGCTATTTCGTGCTGAGATTGACAGGACATGACGTGGTGGAATTGTATGACGGGTCAATGTCTGAATGGACAGCCCGGGATCAAGAGGTCGAGTGCCCTGTTGATTTGGACAAGGGCCAAGCGACCCAGGAGAAGTAACTGATATGAAATACCGCCGATTTGGCAAGACGGAACTACAGATTCCGGTGATCAGTTGTGGTGGCATGCGCTTTCAGCAATCCTGGAATTCAGGCGACGATGTGAGCGAGGAGAGCCAACAGAATCTTGAAGCGACTGTGCGGCGCGCCTTTGAACTGGGGATCAATCATTTTGAGACTGCGCGCGGTTATGGGACGAGCGAGTATCAGTTGGGAAAGATCCTGCCGCAATTGCCACGCGAGAGAATTATCGTGCAGACGAAAGTAGGTCCGACGCAGGATCCCAAGCAATTTCATGAGGTATTTGAGTATTGCATGAGCCTGTTGCAGTTGGACCATATCGAGCTGCTTGCGTTCCATGGCGTGAACAATGCGGAGTTGCATGAGTGGACCAAGAATTGTCTGGATCAGGCGCTTGAATACAAGAAGCAGGGGCGAATCCGGCATTTGGGTTTTTCGACACATGCCGATTGCAGTGTAATCGAGGACACGATCCGGTTGGGTTGTTTCGAGTATGTGAACCTGCATTGGTACTACATTTTCCAGGACA
>BTWA01000032.1:0-72143 GCA_045863295.1 Candidatus Hydrogenedentota bacterium | reverse complement strand
TGAAAACCAGTACGAGCAGCACAGAGAACCCACCAAGGCTAGTCGCGATACTTTGGACACTCGACAATAAATACAACAAGTTTGCCAATCGAGCTTTGCCGAAAAGTAACTACGAATCGTGGCGGCACGTCAAGTACGCTATCAAAGCCTATGTCGAACGTCTTTTCTTCGTTGCCAGCTAACAGAGATGGTTCCGCACTCGTATCTATGTACTCTTCCGCAACCCCGAAGACCACGGTTCCTGGATATACGATGACGTTACTTTGCTGCTGAACCTTGCTCCATCGACTGCTATCTTTCGGCGAAGAATTGGGAATTCCGATGTAAGTATCGGCAACTACTAATTCATAGTCTTCCTTTGAAACATTTGAGACTCTTATTTTGATGCCAATATTTGCCTTGTCAGAGTTAAACGTAACCCTGCCCACTTGAATAGAAGTCGGAGCAAGATCCGAATCCCTGATTTGCTTGTGGCGGTTCGAGGGGGCTCTGGCAATCAACAATCTTGCTCCATTTTCGTCGAGCTTAGTCCCTGAAAGCGCAATTGTCTCCAGCAACTCGCCCGCATATCGGTGTATGGCATGGTTTTGGCGTACCGCACCTGTGCTCGTTTCGGCCTGATTGCTAAACCGGCAACCGGCCAGAAGCAATACGACAAGTCCAAACATACAAACGTTGAATTCGCGGGAATACTTGCACTCGCCCTTCATTGAATCCACTCTCTCCACCCCGGATATTCTCTCAGTCCCTATTTTACCCTGTTCCTGTTTTCCCCTATCTCGAACGTTGCGCATCAGAATTGCGCGAGAACAGAATAACAATATCCCAAACTTCTTTGATTGATATATAAACACACAAACAAACAGAGACAAACGCGGCCAACTTTGCGAATCCACTTATGTGCTTTGCATCGAGCGATAACCATTCAGGTAATGGCAGTCCTAAGAGAGCAAAAGTTGAAATGATGCCTCCAGACGAAAACAACAAAGCAATCAATGTCTTGATAGAAACTGCAACACAGATTTGGCATCGCTGAGACAAGAGTAACGGCTCCGAAATCGTTTTGTTCACACGCCACGTTACATCAGACACTTAAGGTCACCGTGACCATTAATTTCTCCGGCTTCGATCTTATGGTCCTTTAAGCTAGAAGGGGAAATACAGGGAAAGACTACGCATTTCCGGGGACGACGAAGAGTTTTATCCGCAGATGAACGCCGATGGGCGCAGATGGGACGATTTGATGGGAGGCGGTTATTGCTGATGTGCGGGTTGGATGCGTGCGACGTCAGCATAGGGCCTCCTTTCGCGTTGAAGGCATTTTAGTTCAGTACGGAGAAGAAGACAAAGCAGAGCTTTTCGGGAGCGCGTTCCCAAGCGGAAGCTTGGGAACGAGGGAAAGACGCAGTGGGCTCGCGCGCTGAACCACGGATAGTCCACGGCCTGCTTCACCATCCCCGCGCGGATGGGATTGCGCTCCACGTAGCGTACGGCCGCCCACAGGTGGGATTCGTCAAGCACGCACGAATAAAAACGCCCCTGCCACTCGTGGCCGGTCATTTGCGTGCGCGTGTTGAAGCGCATCGCATACACCGTGTGCGCGTCGCGCAACGCCCGCCCCAGCGACTCTTCCCGTTCCGGCACGACAATGAGGCGAATGTGGTTCGTCATCAGGCAATACGCCCAGATGTCAAGGCCATGCCGATCGCCGTACGTCTTCAGAAACCGCAAGTACGCGAGGCGGTCGTCATCCGTCTCGAAGACATCCGCCCGCCGGTTCCCCCGCTACGTCACATGGTGCAGAAACCACGGCACCACAATGCGTGCTACTCTGCTCATGATGGGAAATGTGTACCGAAAGAGAGGGTCCACAATTCAATTTGATTCGTAGTCTGTCACTGTTTTTACCCCCTGTTTTTACCCGTATCCGATGCACCTGTCGCGCACGTCGTGCGAGGCGCGAGGGAACAGGGGTTATCATCAAGATGCAATTGCCTTGACATCACTACATCATAGGATTACGATGGATTCCATGCGAACTACGCTTACCCTAGACGATGATGTTGCCAAAGCGCTTGAACGGCTTCGGAAAACGCGTGACGCTTCTTTTAAGGACGTCGTTAACGACACCTTGCGCGCCGGACTGAAGTCGTTGCAGGGCGGGTCCAAGCAGTCCGGCACGTTCAAGACGCGATCTGTTTCGTTGGGCCGATGCAAGATTGGCAGTTTGGATTGTATTCCGGACGTTTTGGCCATTGCCGAAGGCGACGATTACCGGTGATTCTGGTCGATGCCAATTTGCTGATCTATGCCCATGTGGAATCGCTTGCGCAGCATGGCCGGGCGGTCCAATGGTTGGACGAACAACTTAACGGCGCATCTCCGGTTGGATTGCCTTGGTCCAGCTTGACGTCTTTCTTGCGCATTGTAACGAATCCGCGCGTGTTTGAATTGCCCGAACCGATTACAGTGGCCTGGGAACAAATTTGCGATTGGATTGCGTGTGACACCGTTTGGATACCGAATCCGACGGAGCGCCACGTGGACGTGCTGGGCACGTTGATCGCATCGCAGTCGTTTCTCCAGGGAAACCATGTTCCTGATGCCCATTTGGCGGCGCTGGCCATTGAGCACGGTTTGACCTTGTGCACTGCGGATAGCGGTTTCAGCCGGTTCCGCGGTCTTCGTGTGACCAATCCACTGGCCTAATTACGTCCGCGCCATAGCACGGCCTTCATGCCCACCGTTCAAACACGAGGACTGTCGGCGTTTATGCTTGTGGTGGATGTGCAGACTTTTCGCAGGGTGAACAACGCGATCGCGAGCGATGCGGTAAGCCAGAGGGTTCCCCAGATGAAGGCCGGGATGCCGGTTTGTTGTGCGAGCAGGGTTGCGTCGGAGGTGGCATGGGAGGTGTCGAAGATATCGCTCTTGATATCGAGGGGGGCATAGAGGCAACTCGTGAGTCCAATGACTTTCAGCACGATGTCATTGGGATTGTGGGGCAGGTGGAAGGCGGTCAGGAGCAGTGCGGCGGAGGCGAGGTTTGCAAAGACAAAGCCGAAGCCGATGAATGGCCGAATCCAGATCCAGGTTGCGAGGAGCAGGATTGCGCCGAGTATGCCCGCGAGATAGTGAGCGGAACGCGTGCGGGTGGTGGCGTATAGGATTGCCGCGCCGCAGACGAGGCTGCCGACGTAGCCGGCCGACACGATAAGGAACTGAATGCCGCCGCGTGTTAGGCAGTGTCCGCCTTCGCGGTAGTCGATATGGATTTCGACAATTTCGCCGCCCGTGAGAATGGCCGCGGCGCCGTGGCTGAGTTCGTGGAACAGAACCACCAACACGCGCAGGGGATAGACCGCTATGGTGCTCCACAACAGCCCAATGCCTAGCGCCAACGCGATGAGGATCGCGACTTGGCGCCAATCGGTGCGGCTGTTCTGGGCAGTCATACGGTTATGGTGCATGGGGTGAGCGAGGGAATCAACTGTACTGCGTGACACGCGTAGCAATCGCTGGGCTTGAAGCATTCGAAAAGTCCCCGGCAAATTTCGAACCCTTACATGGAGCGTTGAAAGCGCACGTTACCGCATGGGCCATTGCAGGTTGTGATTGCGGCCATTTTGCGGGCCAGGTCTCAGAAAGGTATGCATTGTGCAACGATTCCTTGGATGGGTTCCGTTGCGTTTGGCCAAGGGTATGTGCCTGAATTGGACGCATTTGTTGCAGGCGACGTAAGAGCGGTGCAGTCCGTAAAGCCGTTCCACGCGCCTCTACCCATCGTAAACGCAAACATACTTCAGGAAGATGATCGAATGAACCCTCCCTACTATGCCGTTATTTTCACTTCTGTTCGCACGGACGGAGACCAGGGCTATGCCGAAATGGCGGAGCGTATGGTGGCGTTGGCGAAGGAACAACCGGGGTACTTGGGGTTCGAGTCGGCGCGTTCGGAGATAGGGATATCGGTTTCGTACTGGGAGAGCCTGGACGCTATCCGGGCGTGGAAATCGAATCTGGAGCATCTGGACGCTCAGGGTCGAGGCCGGGAGTGGTACCGGTGGTACCGGGTCCGGGTCTGCCGGGTGGAGCGGGAATACGGTTTTTAGCTTTTTTCACACCAATATTCTGTCACGCGCTTTTCCATAATGTATTGATCGTATTACTCACCTGTGTTACACTGAAAATTGCTACGGAAGATTCGTTGTGTCCGTGGCCGACCTGCCTTGTACCGGTACAGCCGCACATGGAGTTTCGTGTGGATATGTCCGAATCCGGCGAATGCGAACGTTTACAGCCTCGCCTGCACTTTCATCCGCTGCGAAGCGAATTGAAGTCGCGAAGGGGCCTTGTCTTGCCATTGGTTTTCACGGCCGCGGCGGCCGTGGTTCGATTCTACGCGCTGGGCCGTCAGTCGCTGTGGTTTGACGAAATCGCGACGTGGCACACGGGAGCCTACTCGTCGCTTCGGGATGTTGTGTTCGCGGATCGATCGTGGAATTTGTATCCGCCGGGGTATGGCGTGTTCACGCACTACGTGATGGCCGTTGGCGGGATCTCCGAATGGATGCTTCGGTTTCCGAGCGCGGTTGCGGGCACGTTATCCGTTCCGCTGTTGTATTTGGTGGCGCTTCGCGCTGGCAACCGGCGGGTGGCGGCAATTTCGGCAGGACTGTTGGCGTTTCTTCTCTTCCCCATTTACTATTCACAGGAGGCGCGTCCGTACGCACTGCTTCAATGTCTCGTGCTGATCTGTGTATTGGCCTGGACGTATGTCATTGAGGCGTGGGATGCGCGGCGTCCGGCGCCTGTGTGGGGTCTTGCGGTGTATGCGATCGCCGCGATCGGTTGCTGCTATCTGCACTATTTCGGTTTGCTCTTTGTTTTTCTGCAGGGCTTGTTGACGTTTGCGCTGTTGTTGCGCAAGCCCTTGCATCTGGCACGAGCCACGGCCTTGTTTGGATGTATTGCACTAGCATTTCTTCCGTGGCTGCCAAGCATGTGGGGCCATCTGCGGAATCAGGCAAACGGTCCGCAAATGCCACCGGTGGACGTCAATGTATTCGTTGCATTCCGCGACTATTTGAATTCCGCGTTCAGCCACGGCCAGACGGGAACATGGGCATCGTGGTTGGTTGTATGGCTTGTGATGTTGCTTTTGGCTTTTTCCTTCTGCGGGACCGTATGGGCCGCGTATCGTGGGGGGCGATGGAGTGCCGCCTTGACGGGGGTGGGCTTGTTGGTGGCGTGGCTAGTGATCCCGTTTCTGCTGGCGTACGCCAAGTCTGTCACGTCGGCTTCGATCTTTACACACCGAAATCTCATCATTTCCATGCCGGCGGTTTATCTGGCGGTGGCGTTCGCGGTGGCGCGGATTCCCGTGCCGAAGGCGTTGTCATGGTGTTTCGCGGGCATGGTGGTGGGGGTTTGCGCATTGCGTCTGGTTACGTCCGGTTATTATGCCTATCCCCACAAAGACCAATTTCGCGAGGCGATCGGGTACGTGGTGGATCGAGAAGGGCTATATCCCGACGCGGAACTTGTGGTGTTGTCGAACTTGCCATTTACATACGACTACTACTTGAAGCGGTTTGGTTCGGACATGCGGCCCGCGTTGGTCGCAGGACGTGACGGGACGGATGCCCTGGACGGGTTGGTCGCAAACCGTAATCCGAAGTACGTCTGGTATCTGAGCGCCGATCCGTTCCCCGATGATGCATTCGTGAACCATCTCAACGAGTATTTCGATGTGCTGGAGATGCAGCGCTTCCTCCGCGTGAACGCGTACTTGCTTGCGCCCCGCACGGCGTTAATTGCGCGCACGCAGGCGGAGCCAGACGCGCGATAGGAATTACGACTGTTGCGAAGCGGTTGCTTGTTCCCCGGGAGTATCGCCGGTAATGAGCCTGGCGGCGCGGTTCCATGTCCAGTAGTTCCATGACCATTGGAACAGTACGAGCACGCGGTTTTGAAACTGCACCAGATACATCAGATGGATGAACAGCCATGCGAGCCAGGCGGCGTATCCGCTGAACCGGATTTCGCCGATCTGCGCGACGGCTTTACCGCGGCCGATGGTGGCCATGGAACCGCGGTCGGTATAGCGAAAGGGCTTGCTCGCCTTTTTCAGGAACCGGTTGTTGATAATTCTGGCGACGTGGCGCCCTTGTTGCATGGCCACGGGCGCGAGTCCGGGCAGTGGTTTATCGCTCTGTTGTTTAAAGCAAGCCATGTCGCCCACGACAAAAATATCGGGGTGACCTGGAATATTCAGATACCGGTCGACTTCGACTCGGCCTGACCGGTCGCTCGCTGCGCCAGTAGCCTCGGCAATTAGCCGGGCAAGGGGCGACGCCTGCACGCCTGCTGCCCAGAGTACGGTGCGGGCCTTGATGAACTCGCTGGCGCCGTTGCGATCGACTGTTACCCCTCCGGGGCCTATGTCGGTCACTTTGGAGCCTGTCATGACGCGGATGCCGAGCGACGTCAGATGTCCGAGCGCTTTATCGGTGAGCGATTTCGGGTAGAAGGGCAGCACACGATCGGCGTGTTCAATGAGCAACACGCGGGCTTCTTCGGGGAAGATTTCCTTGAAGTCATCGACGAATGTGTGGCGCGCGATTTCGCTGAGCGCACCTGCCAACTCCACCCCGGTGGGTCCGCCGCCGATGATCACGAAGGTCATGAGACTCGAACGCTCTTCAGGGTCTTTGGTCCTCTCGGCTTCCTCAAAGGCCAGGAGGATGCGGCTCCGGATTTCAGTGGCCTCCTCGATGGTTTTCAATCCGGGGGCGTACTGTTCCCATTCCGGGTGTCCGAAGTAGGAATGGGCGGCCCCGGCGGCCACCACCAGCGTGTCGTATGAAAGCACGCCGATGGTGGTATCGACAGTTTTTCTGTCTGTGTGAAACGTAGTAACTTCGCCGAGAAGGACGGTGACATTTTCCTGAGTGCGCACGAGGGATCGGAGCGGTGCGGCGATGTTGGCTGGTGACAGCCCTCCGGTTGCGACCTGATAGAGAAGCGGCTGGAACAGATGAAAGTTCCTTTTGTCGATGAGCGTCACTTCGATATCGGGATGGGTTAGTTTGCGGGCGCAGCACAGGCCGGCAAATCCGCCGCCGATGATGAGCACCTTATGTTTGACCATATGGCCACGTCCTTTGTTCGCGTACCCCCGCTTGTTGCGTGCGGTGGATGCAGCAGTTTCGTTTATAAGCGTTCTGGTATGAGGAAGTTATATGGAAGTGACAGGATCAGGCGAGAATCCGGTTGCCGGCGTTATTTCGCATTTCGGCACGTTACTGGCAAGTAATCCCCGTTCGATTTCCTGCTTTCGCATTGAGCGACCAACGAGAAAACAACCGGCAAGCGGGTTTTATTCAACAACCCAGAATTTGGAGTCGCTTCCGCCGGGCCCCACTTTGATGGTGAGGGGGGCGGCGCAACGAGGACAATGCCCCGCGAACGCAGTTCCGGTGCGATTGAGGTAGATGCGGCTGTAAACACCGCAACAATTGAAGCGCACGCCCAGAAACGGCCGGGGTGAAGGGCGGCCCGGATTACTTTTCATCCGTACTCTCCTTCGCTTTTGGGGCTGGCGCGGCGGCTTTGGGCCGTGCGAAACGGTGGGCTAGGTTTTCAATCGCGCCCCATCCATACCACACCATGCCGGCGACGGAGAATCCCGCAAGAAGTGCGAGGGCCATGTGGGCCATGGTCATCATTACGGCCGCCGCCTTTCTTGATCCAACCTCGGCACGAGGGGCGGCGCGGGCGGTTTTGCCGCATCCTGCAGTTCCTTTAGTTCCGCCTGCTTGGCATCCAGCTCGTTCTGCAGGGCCTGCATTTCCTCCCGCATGTGCCGGATTTCTTCCATGATGGCACGGTTGGATTCTTGGATGGATTCACCGGCTTCGCGCATGGACTGAATGGCTTCCAGGGCGGCTTTGTCTTGCGCGATGTTGGAACCGGGATCCTGGATGGTGCTGGCATCGGTCACGGGCTTTTCCGTGACGATTGTATCGTCGTTTTCCGCGGCGTCAACCGGAGGCGTGGAGGGCGGTTGTTCCACCTCCAGTTGGAGGTCGTCGAACCAAGCGGTACCCTCGCCCTTCAATACACATCGAACCACCAGGAAATCAGAGCCGGCTGGGATCGTGGTTTCCACGGCGACCTCTGTCCAATCCTGGGTTCCGCCCATGTGGACGGTGTCGGAGGAGCTTGCTTGCAGCAGCAATCGCAGGGGAGATTTCCGAAAGGCTTGGATCCAGACCGCGGCCTCGGTCGCATTGTCAGCCTTTATGTATGCGGTCAGTTTGACCTTTTTTCCGGAGTAGTTCCGGAGGATATTCTGGCTCCAATTGTTGGCGGGCTCTTCGGCGTACAACCGGGGGTTGTGAAGCCGAATGCTCGCGCCTCCGGAGCGATGCACGTCAGTATCCACGGCGTACTCGGCACCGTCCATCGGTTCCACGTAGACGAGCCACTGTGCGGGTTTGTCGCCGGCAATGGATTCAAACCCGGCGTTTACCAAAGCGTTTGCGGCAGTCGCGGTTGTGCAGACACCGTACAAGATCGCCCACGAAATCATCGCTTCACCTTGAGCGAGAGCATGCGGCCTAGGATTTGGCCATGCCCTGAATTTTCAGTTTGAGATCGCGCGCGCTGGTTGCATTGATAAGGGCAACCTCTTCCGTGATCTCGCCTTTCTTGTAGAGATCGTACAACGCCTGATCGAACGTTTGCATGCCGTATTGATCGCGGCCTTCCTCGATCAGGCGCGTAATGTCTTTGAAGCTCTTCCCCTGTTCCACGAAATCGCGAACGGTCCTGTTACCGATGAGGATTTCGGCTGCGACTGCACGCCCTGGGGCATTGTTTTTGGGCAGGAGGCGCTGGGATATGACGGCGCGCAATACGCTGGCCAATTGCTTGCGCACTTGGGGTTGCTGGTGCGGCTCGAAGAAATCCATGATGCGGTGCAGGGTCTCGACGGCATCGACGGTATGCAACGTCGAGAATACGAGGTGACCTGTTTCCGCGGCGGAAATCGCGGTGCGTACCGTCTCGGTGTCGCGCATTTCGCCGACCAGAATAACGTCGGGGTCCTGCCGGAGGGCTGCCCGAAGCGCATTTGTAAACGAAAGTGTATCGTGGCCGACTTCGCGTTGGGTGATGATGGATTTCTTGTCCTGATGGACAAATTCCAGGGGGTCCTCCACGGTTACGACGTGGACGCCCTTTGTGGTGTTGATCTTGTCGATCATGGCGGCCAGGGAGGTGGATTTGCCGCTACCGGTGACGCCTGTCACCAGAACGAGCCCATCGCGCACGAGGGCGATTTTGTTCATGATGGCAGGCAAGGCGCACTCTTCGATCGTCTTAATCACCTTGGGAATAACGCGCAGCACAATACGCACGTCGCCGTCTTCGCGGCAGGCGTTTACACGGAACCGCGCGATGTCGCCGAGCATGTAGGAAATATCCAGTTCGAGCACCTTCTTGAAGCGTTCCATATCCGCGGGGGCAGCAATGGACGCCAACAAATGGATGACCTGATCGTTGGTCAGCCCCGGTCCATCTTCGCGTTTAAGGTCACCGTCAATACGAAAGATGGGCGGATTACCCGTCTTGATATGGATATCGGAAGCCTTGATTTCCACGGCTTTGTACATCAGGTCTTCAAGAATCATGAAGCATCTCCTTGGAAGGTCCTCGTGGAATCATACCACGGGCTGGGCAATGGACGCCTCAAAGCGGCAGGTCGGACCGGGGCGTGGATCGCATGCCAGCGGTTTTACCGTGCATCCACAGCGAATGGGCGGCCGCGCCGATCATGGCGGCGTTGTCCATGCACAACGGGATGGAGGGCATGAACACTGGCACCCCCAATTCGGGAAGGCGCTGCCGGAGGAGACGGTTTGCGGCCACCCCTCCCGCCAGCACGAGCCGTTCAGCCCCAATTTGAGCAATGGCTTGCCGAGTCTTGATCAACAATGCATCAACGGCCGCGTACTGAAAGCTCGCGGCGAGATCGGCCTTGTTTATTGTGCTTCCGTTGTCGCGCAGGGCATACAGGACGGCTGTCTTGAGGCCGCTGTAGCTGAAATCGAGGTTGCCGGAATCGGTCATGGCGCGGGGAAATTTATGGGCGTGCGGATCGCCGCCTTCGGCTGCCTTTTGAATGGACGGTCCGCCGGGGTATGGCAATTCGAGTAGCCGGGCGACCTTGTCGAAACATTCACCGATGGCATCATCGCGTGTGGCACCGAGAATTTCGTATTGATGCGGCGCGGGGCACCAGACAAGTTGGGTATGGCCGCCACTGACAATAAGCGCCAGAAATGGAAACTCAGGGGCTTCCTCTGCGAGAAACACCGAAAAGATGTGACCCTCGATATGGTGAACGGGGATAAACGGTTTTTTCCATGAATAGGCGAGGCTTTTTGCGAAACAGACCCCCACAAGCAGCGAGCCCATCAGGCCGGGACCCGTGGTTGCCGCGACGGCATCGATTTCGCCTGCCGCATCCTTGATAGCTTTTTCGGTTAATTGCGTAATCACCCGCGTATGTTGCCTGGACGCCAATTCCGGCACCACGCCGCCAAACGGCGCATGCAAGGCGATCTGGGACGCGACTTCGTTGGCGACAATCCGGCGGCCGTCTTCGATGATGGCCACGCCGGTTTCGTCGCAGGAGGTTTCGATGGCGAGTATCCGGCTCAATGGATCATCTCCGAAGCGTGTACCAGTTCAATTCCCTGATCCTTTAATTCAGGTAGAATCGATTCGAGCACGTCAATAGTCCGTGGACGGAAATGGCAAATGGCAATGGCCTCTCCCTTTCGTTTCACGATGCCGATCAGCTCTTTGAAGCGCGCCCGGATGTATTCGGTATTGGCCTCGTTGTCGAGAAAAAGATCGCGCTTGGCCGATTTAACGCCCACTTCCTGAGCCGTCTGATATGCAACCGACTTACCGGTGGTAATACTGTCGATAAAGTAGAGGTTGTTTTCCTTCAACGTCTCCAGCACGACCTTCATTGGATCCGCGTACATGGTGTATTTCGATCCAGTGTGGTTGTTCAAGCCGACGGCATGGGGAATATCTTCGATCGCGCGCTTGACAGCATTGGCGATATCTTCCGCAGGCATATCGATCGTGATGAACTCTGGAAGTGTCCGGTTGGCTCCGTTGATTCCTTCGCCGTGCGATTCCATGGGCATATGAATCATGATTTCAAAACCGAGTTCCGCGCCCCGGGTGGCGGTTTCGGTGCCGTAAGGGGTTCCAGGAATGATGGCCAGTGTAAGGTTTGGGTCGAGCTGCAGCAGCCGTTCCGTGGTATTGCCTCCGTATCCGCCGTCGTCGACGATGAGGGCAAGGCGAAGTTGATCGGAGACGCGTTCCCCCGTCAGATCGGGTTCCACGGTTTCGCCCGTCTCCGCAAGGTCCTGGGAATTCAAGGGGACGTCGGGCATTTCGGCGGCATCCATGGCCGGTGAAATGGGTTCGTTCGTCTCAACGCCATTGGCGGGTTCGGGTGTAGGTGAGGTGAAATCCGCTTCGACGATCTGTAAACCACGGTGAAATGCGCGTAGTATGCCGCCCGTTTCCGTTGAAGTTTCGAGGGAAATATCCATTTGATTCTCGCCGGCGAACCGATTGGCGGAATCGAGAATGTATTGTTGTGACGCGCCGCCGGCGAGGGCGAGGGTAAAACGAGTCAGCGTCCAGCGTGAGGACTGATCGGCGGCAATTTCAGTCTGGACATCATTGAATTGCGATCCGGCCGGCATGTCGTGCGCCAGCACGCCAATAAGTTGTTCGGCAAGGGCCGCCGTCTCTTGGGTGTAGTCGGCGGGCGCGAGCGAGTCCACGAAGTAGCCGCGTATCGCCATATCGATGAATTCCCGGTTCTTCACGAAGAAGTGCAGTTTCCAACCATGACCATCCGGTAACGGATCGTCGCTGATGGTCACTCCGTGTTCCGCCATGGCGACACGCAGCAAGCTCGTAATTCCCGGCACGGTCACGGAGGCAGGCAACGCTACGTCGAACTGCGTGTGCCGCCAGCGCATGCCGGAATCTGCTTGCGCGGTTGATTCTTTGCGCGTAATGGCCGATCGGGGTATGAATTGCTCTTCCAGGAAACGGTCCACGGCATCCGTCAAGGCGAGCGTACGGTCGTCCAGACTCTCGGGCGCATCCTTGAATTGGCGTTTAAGTACGGTCAGTACTCCCGCTCCGAGGAGAGCGCAGGTGATCAGCCCCACCAGAACACCTGTCCATGGATAGGGCGCAGGCGGCGACTTGGTTTCCGTTGTTTTATCTTGTGGCAAGTTTAGATGTCCACCCACTCTACGGTGTCTATGGCGTATCCCAGAAATCCGCGCCCCACGCGAGCGAACGAATCCGGGTCATCGGTTACCAGATAGTGAAAACGGGATTCCTGGTTTGCTGGCGAGTTGTCCTGTTTCTGCAGGTAAGTCGCGACGGTTTCAGCGGTGGCCTCGGCACTATCAATCAGGGTGACTCCAGGGCCAGCCGCTTCGGCAATGACGTCTTTCAGCAAGGGATAATGTGTGCAACCGAGCACAAGCGTGTCAATATCGTGATCCAAAAGTGGCCGCAAGTAGGTGCGGGCGACGGACAATGGCACTTCGCCTTCCAGCCAGCCTTCTTCGGCCAGGGGAACAAATAGCGGGCAGGGCTGGCCAAAAACGGCATGATCCGGCTGTAGCGCGGCTATTGCGTTTTGATACGCGCCGCTGGAAATGGTGCCTTTCGTTCCGATGACGCCAATGCGCCCCGATCGCGTGCTGCGTACGGCACGGCGCGCTCCAGGATCGATTACGCCGATCACCGGTATGGTCAACTCATGCCGAAGCGCCTCCAAGGCATAGGCTGAGGCCGTGTTGCATGCCACCACGAGCAGGCTGATGCCACGATCGATAAGCACGTTCGCACAGGCTTTCGCGTAGCGAACGACGGTTTCCGCCGATTTCGTTCCATAGGGCACGCGGGCCGTATCCCCCAAATAGACGATGGACTCGTGCGGCAGACGTTCGGCCACTCGGCGCAACACGGTCAGGCCACCGACGCCGGAATCAAAAATGCCCACTGCTCCGCGACCTTTAGCCATTCGCTGAAGCTCGGCGGTCTGCTTGCTGAATCCAGGCAGGCTGAGGCGCAAAAGGCTGGGAGAAGTCGACGTGTCCGGGAAACCGGCCGGAGGGTTCTTCTCCACCCACAAGAAACCGGACCGAGCGAACGATTTGATTATCGGATCCGCGGACACCCGGCTGTGACACCGAATTGACGATTCCATATACAAGCAGCGATTCAGACAAGGCGCTAGTGGAGTCGGCCATCTGCAAGTCATCCGCAAAGTCGACAACAAGCTCCCCGCCGCGTAACAGGTACAGGGCCCGCACGCTGACCGATGGCGGAAGTATCCTTGGCTTGTTGTTCATGGAGCCGCGCACCAATGCTTCGAGCACAGCGCGGCAATTCTCCACGGTCGCTTCCCCGAAAGCGACGAGCCGCGTTTCCGGTTCGAGTTTTGATCCGTCGGCGGAGGCGAAGTAAAGGGTGACCTCGCGGGATTCCGTGGACTTCTCGATGGACGAAACCGATGCGGGCCGAGGGACTTCGGTCGGCAATTCCATGGGGTTGTGGCCCTGGCGCACCAGTTCATTGATCAACAGCATGACGCTGAAGACCAGAATCAGAGTGACCATACCCCATGCGGCAAAGAGAATTTTCTTCAGCAGACTCGGCCTGTCGTATACGCTCACTGGACAGGTTCCTCGGAAGGACGTGGACCCGCAATATCTACAATGGACGCGGCCAAGGCTTGTACGAGTTTTTCCTGGTACTCCGAGGAAGCCAACAGAGTCTCCTCTTGACTGCTGGTTAACATCCCCACCTCGAGAAGGATGGATGGTATTTGTACATTTCTGAAAATGCGGCACGGAACCGCGTGTATCCCCAAGCTGGCCGCATTCGCCGCTTGGATCATCTTAGCTTCGAGGGCACGGGCCACTTGAGCGGCGAAGGCGGCTTGACCCCTGCTTCCCTCGCCAATGAACAAGGCAAACCCGGCCGCGCCTGGGGCGTAACTTCCGCCGGCATGAAGACTGATGAACAAGTCGGCCCCGCTTGTGTTGGCCATGCTGGCCCTCTGTTCAGGGGTCGGACCGGAATCGTCGTCACGCGTGAGCACGATGCGTGCCGAAGTCGTAGTGGCAAGCGCATCCCGCAACTGCAGTGCGAGGGTAAGCGTCAAGTCTTTCTCTTTGAGTCCCGTCGTCTTGCCTTCTACGCCGGCGTCTTGACCGCCGTGGCCGGGGTCAATAAGGATGACCTTCACCGTGGGTGACACGGTCGCGGATCCGGATCGGTTGCTTATATCCATTCCGGATGACGGGAGTGTCTCGGAGTCCGGGGTTGTATTGTCCACCGGGGCATCCGGAGCGTTTCCGGTGGAGGAGTCCAAATCAACGGTTGCGACAACTTTGAACGAGGATTCAAGAAATGGAACGGTGTCGCTGAGTGCGATGTAGACTTTTCGCTCGAATTGGAGCAACGGGCGTTTGAGCTCAAACTGTCCGCCGGAAGCGTCCACGTTTTGTCCGCCAACCGACAACCAAGCCGTTCCGCCCGCAAGATCCGCCTTGACGCGATCGGTATAGACTGTAATTCCGCCTCCGAGCGCCTTGATGAGTTCTTCGAGTGAAACATAGGCTGTCGATTCGATATCGTACAGCGAAATGGTCCCTTCCCTTTCGTTTTCCGACACCATGGCACGCAATCCAATGTTCCCGGTAAGGGTTTGGGCGAACGAGGAAACCGGGATCAAACCGCACAGACAAGCTAGCGTCACGATACAGGCCCGAATGCCGTGACAGCACATCCGGTTTCTCACAACGCCCCGCAGATTTGAGTCTGATGCATGTTGTTTGTTTGGAGACGAATACACGTCCGGTTTCACTGAAACACCGTAAAGATTGGATATAGCCCTATGGTAACGCGTTTGGGAATTGCTTGACGAGACAAAACCGGCCCAATGGCCACGAATTCAGTTATTTTCGCACTCTATTGTTTTTGAAGATTCCGAACCCGCTGCTGAACAAAGACACTCTCACTTGGATCATTGCCTTCGCCCTTGGGTTGAAATGTCAAAACCAATCCCACTATGAGCACGATAAAGAGTGTCACCAGGAAAAACACGCCCATCAAATCCCTGCGAGTCATTTCCCTACCTGCTTTCAATTAAGCGCCTTTGATTGCCGCGGGGTCCATCCTGCCGAATCGCGGCGCTTAGCTCCCTGCATGCCTACCGGTTGTACTTCGTGCCCCCGGTCTTGTTGTCGTCGTCCACGGCCCTTGTAAACGTATTGAGCGCCGTGCCGACTTCCACATCTTTCTTTTTCGGCAACCGGATTTTGGATTGCTCTATGGCCAATTTGGCGTTCAGCTCATTCAAGCACCGTTCGCACAGCTTTTTGCTCAGGCTGATGGCGGGAGCGCCGCAACGGCCGCATTTAATCTGCTTACTTGCCAACGTTGTAACAATCCGGCCATCTTCCAGCAGCCGCAGCACGCAATCCAATGAAACCTGGGTTTCCTTTGCCACTTCTTCCGCGGACTGATTGGGTGTGGCCGCAAGCGCCGCCCTGACTTTTTCGTAGTCTTCGTCCTCCTCGGGCACGCACTTGGGGCAGACGCGAGCGCTCTTTTTTTCAAACAGTTTTTGACAGCGCGGACACGAGGCTAGTGCCATGGATCGGGGCCCTCATCAATTTGGCCAATCATAGGAGATGGAATTCCGGCCGATGTCGAGATTTCCAACTATCCCTGCCTTTAATATATACCCTTCTTGCGAAACATTCACCCCAACCGTGATGGAACGTATCGGCTTGCCCTGCCCATCCTTCAGGGCAGTCAAGGGATTGGAATAGGTGACCTTGATCCATTCGCGTACGGCCGCAGGGGCGTCCTCAAGGTCTTTGCGGCCCGCGTCTTCCCCCTGGGATTGAAGCGTTGTGTCCGTGGCAAACAGGTATTTGTCTTCGACGCCTTCGCTGGCCAGCACGTTATTCTCGCGCTTGATGTCCTGCAAATCGAGGCACAACTCACGTTCAACCGTTTCCCGGGGCTGCCCTGACAACATCGCGAACTTGATTCTCTCCTGCATCCAGAAAGTCATTCGAACGACCTCTTCGCAGTCACGGGACTGGACGGATCGCGCATAGCGCATGGCCACACTATCCGAAACCCTAGTCGGTTCTTGACTTACGACGGGCGGATCCTTCGCGGTTTCCACTTCGGCCGAGACTGGAGTCGAAAGGGCTGGGGACCCACCGTCCAACATATGACGATAGGCCACCGCGCCGTAGACCGCCAGACAGCCAACACTGGCCACGGAGACCCACGTGCCGACCGGTATGTTACGTAATAACTTCATGGAACGAATCTTAATGCTGTATTGCCGACTCAAGTCTCCCGCATGATCGCGGGGAAAGTGAACGGGGTTTGCCTCAGCGGGAGAATCGCATAGCCACCCTCGTGCGTTGGCCAAGAACGGGATTGCCGCCCAGTTTCGGGTGAAAACGGACGGTGATGCCGCCCCAATCCCCCCGTGTATCTAGTATACCGCATTCCTTACCGCCTGTGTATCCAATCTTGCCGGGAATACTTTTCATCCACTAGCAAATTGGTGGCTTCGAGAAGGGTATCCTCCAACCGGGTACCGGTCACAGCACCGGGACAGAAACGCGCGGCCAGAGCGGACTTGATTACTTCCGGTTGAAGTGGCAACGCCGTAAGAAAGGATTCGTGGGTCCGCCCTCCTCGATACGCGGGGCGGTCTTCCGGTTCTTTCAGATATCGGGTCATACCCGCCGCATTTACCCGATAAAGCAAGGTGCCGTGGTGCAGAAAGGCATACTTGCGGCGCTTCTGAGCATTTCCCGAGACTTTCCGCTCCCCCTCCGCCAAGTCCGAAACGCCTTGGGGAGTCACCGAACAACCGGCCGTGGCGAGTGCCTTGCCAACCAGTTCCAGAATCCGGCAATACGATCCACGGAGGCTGGGGTAGGCGGGGTCAGACGAGTATCGGAGTGCCAGGGCAAAATTGAGGCTGCCCGGCCCCTGGAGAACGCACCCGCCAGCTGAACAACGGCGCTGGACGCGCACGCCTTCAGCACGACAGACATCCGCCCATACATGATCGTGGAGCACCTGGGATACGCCAAGCACGACAAACGGAACCGGGGATTCCCAGAACCGGAGCACATCATCGGAATCGCCGGCCTCCACCGCGTCCAAGAGCACCTCATCGAGGGCCAGATTGCGGTCCGGTTCGGCAAAAGAGAAGTCCAGGACACGCATTTCAGCAGGCGCAATTGAGCTGCCTTGCGGCAAGCACTTCATCAAGGCGGCCCACGGGTGTGGACACAGGCGCCTCCAGGAGTGCCGGATCGTTCTCGTCGATCCGGCGCGCAATTTCAAGCATGGCGTCACAGAAAGCATCCAGCGTCTCTTTCGATTCCGTTTCCGTTGGCTCGATCATAATGCTCTCTTTGACAGTGAGCGGGAAATATACGGTAGGCGCGTGAAATCCGTAGTCCAAAAGTGCTTTTGCAATGTCGAGCGCTTTCGCTCCCTTCTTCGCTTGGGGAACGCCCGTGAATACACATTCGTGGAGAAAGCCGGATTCGCGATTGAAGGCGGCCGTGTACGCCTGTTTGAGGCGGGCAAAGACGTAGTTCGCGTTCAGAACGGCGATTTCAGATACGTCTATCAGTCCAGCTTTTCCGTAGTGGCGCATGTAGGCGTATGCGCGCACGGCCATCATGAAATTGCCGAAGAATGCGGCCACACGGCCAATCGATTTTTCCGGAGACCGCAACGCAAAACGATCGCCTTCTTTCACAACGCGCGGACCCGGCAAATACGGCAACAGTCTTTCCCCCACTCCGACGGGTCCGCATCCGGGCCCGCCCATGCCATGGGGCGTGGCGAAGGTTTTGTGCAGATTGTAGTGCATGACATCAAAGCCCAAATCGCCGGGGCGGGCCTTACCCAGAATGGCGTTGAGATTCGCGCCGTCGTAATACAACAGGGCATCGGCTTCATGAAGCATGTCAGCCACGCGCTTGACTTCCGGTTCAAACAAACCGTGCGTGTTGGGGCACGTTGTCATGAGCCCGGCCACATTGTCGCTCATGGCCTTTTCCACTTCACTCAGGTGCACCAGTCCATCCGGTCCGGATGGAATCTCGACGATGTTGAATCCGGCAATGACTGCACTGGCCGGATTGGTGCCGTGAGCGGAATCGGGAATGAGAATGGTGTCCTTGTGTGCATGGCCCCGGTCGCGATGGTAGGCTGCCATCAAAAGCGTACCGGTCAATTCTCCGTGCGCACCGGCAATGGGCTGCAGACTGACTTCACGCATACCCGCGATCTCGGCAAGCATATGCTCTGTTTCGTATACCAATTCGAGCGCGCCCTGACAGCCTTCCCAATACGCTTCGCTGGACGACAGATGGGGATGAAGGCGCGCATATCCGGGCAGCGCGGCCACGGCCTCCGCCATTTTGGGATTGTACTTCATGGTACACGACCCCAGCGGATAGAAATGGCTGTCAATGCCGAAATTCTTTCGTGAGAGATTGGTGAAATGCCTGACTACATCGAGTTCACTCACTTCCGGCAGTCCAGCCGGTTCGTCGCGGCACAGTTCACTGGGCAGCGTAACCGAGGGCACGTCGAGCGCATCGAATACGATTGCGCGACGTCCGGGTTTGGACATGTCGAAAATGAGTGGTGTTTGGGCGTCGTGACGCATGCACTTCCTCTTTTACCGGAGATTACCGGCAGGCTATTTCCAGCGCGGCGGCAAAGGTGTCCAGCATGGCGCGGGTATGTTTTTCAGTAACGGCAATCAATAGATCGTTGGGTTCACCGGATCCCAAACTGGCCAGGGGAAGACCGGCAATAAATCCTTGCTTCAACAGATGTGCAGCAACATCTTCGGCATTCTTGGGAAGGCGCACCGCGAACTCATTGAACGTGGTTCCCGTATTCAGGATTTTGGCGAAAGTCAATTTTGACTTCAGATACTGCGCTTTGGCGTGACACTGCGTTGCCACGTCACGCAGACCTTCTTTTCCAAGCAGACTTAAATAAATCAGGGCGCGCAACGCAATCAGCGCTTCATTGGAACAGATGTTCGACATGGCCTTTCCTCGGCGGATATGTTGCTCTCGCGCTTGCAGGGTAAGCACAAAGCCGCGTCGGCCTTCGTGATCCTGGGTCATTGCTCCAATGCGCCCGGGCATTTTGCGCACGTAATCCTTTCGAACCGCCATGATGCCGAGATACGGGCCTCCAAAAAACAATGGCGTGCCAAGGCACTGGCCTTCGGCAATGGCAATGTCCGCGCCCATTTCTCCGGGCGTTTTCAAGAGCCCGAGCGATATCGGGTAGAACAGGACCACCAAAAGCGCGCCCGCGGCATGGCACTTTTCGGCAAGTTCGGAAAAATCAGCCACATCGCCCCGGAACGACGGATTCTGGACGATGACACACGCCGCTTCGCCGGGGTTGTCGCCATCGCAAAAATCCAGATCGAGATTGGCGGCATGCGTAAACAGCATTTCGCGATAGCGGGGATTGACGGACTCGTGCACTACCACGCGGCGGCGATCCGTGACGCGAATGGCCATGGTCGTCGCCTCGAAGACGGCTGTCCCGCCGTCGTAGAGCGAGGCGTTGGCGAAATCCAAACCCGTCAA
Source organism: Candidatus Hydrogenedentota bacterium (assembly GCA_045863295.1). Classification (GTDB taxonomy): domain Bacteria; phylum Hydrogenedentota; class Hydrogenedentia; order Hydrogenedentales; family SLHB01; genus BTWA01. Next base: position 52,329 of record BTWA01000032.1, on the reverse strand, counting down.
CCGGCAAATCGCGGACTGGTATTCGTATATGGCCTGCAGTGTGCCTTGCGCCGCTTCGGGCTGGTACGGCGTGTATGCCGTGTAGAACTCGCCACGCGAAGTCAACGCATCAACGGCGGCCGGAATAAAATGATCGTAAAACCCGCCCCCCAGAAAACAGATGGCTGAACCTGCGTTTCGGGCTGCTTGCGTTTCCATCATGCTGCGCACGGCGTACTCTGACAAAGCGTCTGGCAAGTTGAATGATTTCGGGCGCAGATCGGCGGGTATCGACGCAAATAGGTCTTCAATTGTTTTCACCCCGATCACGGCCAGCATTTCATCGCGTTCGGTAGGTGTGGTCGGAATCCAAGACATCAGGACGAAGCCTCCACATGGGCTTGATAGGCCTTCGCATCCATCAATGAGTCGTATTCGGCCGCATTGACGTTTTCCAACTTGAAGAACCAGCCTGTCCCGTAGGGATCCTGATTGATTTGTTCCGGCGCGTTGACAAGGGTCTCGTTGGCGGCGCAAACGGTGCCGCTCAGCGGCGCATACACGTCGCTTGCCGCCTTAACGGATTCCACGGTGGCAATGGCCTCACCCTTTCGGGCGTTCTTACCCACCATGGGGACCTCCGCGAAGGTCACGTCGCCGAGCTGATCGGCGGCGTGCGCCGTGATGCCGACGACATACACTTCCGCTTCCTGCCTGACCCATTCGTGATCTTTGGTGTACCTCAAATCCCCGGGAATCGCACTCATCCCTCGTCTCCTTATATGCGGCACGTGCCCTGTCTATAAAACGGGGCCGTGGCGGTTTCAATGGGTAATTCACGTGGTCCGGCGACAAGCGTGGTACCGGGCTTGGCCAAATGCCGGGGTAAGTACGCCAGACCAATTCCATACCCAACGCTGGGTCCATAGGTTCCGCTGGTCACCACACCAACGCGATCACCATTGTGCGTAACCTCAAAATCATGGCGTGGCGCGCGCCGGTCGGCGGTCTTGACTGGAGTCAGCACGGGGTAGTCCGCTGCGTCGCGCTGTTGTTGCAGCGCGGCCTTGCCGGTAAACTCGGTATCCCATGCAATATAGGCATCCAACCCGGCCTCCAGGGGTGTTCGCGACTCATTAAAGTCCTGGCCGGACAACGAATAGACCACTTCGGTGCGTAGTGTGTCGCGTGCGCCCAGACCCGCGGGTTCGACGGCATCGTATCCGGCAAGTGCGCGCCAAAGGGGCACGGCCACGGCGGCAGGGACAAAAATTTCGAAGCCGAGTTCGCCGGTATACCCTGTCCGGGCGAGGACGACGGGGCTGCCCTTCCAATGAGTGCGAATCGCTTGGAAGTACTTAAGGTTCGCAGCCTCAGGCATTTCGAGCACTAGAATTTCGCGGCTTAACGGCCCTTGTATGTCGATCTTTGCGGTCTCGCTGGAAATATCCGTGGCGCCGGGTCCGCATGCAGTGATTTGAGGGGCGACCACGTCAAGAGGGCCGGCATTGGTGACGACAAAGAAATCATCTTCTCCAAGTCGAAAAGTAATGATGTCGTCAACAATGCCTCCCTTCTCATTGAGCAGGGCGCCGTAGCGTCCCCTCCCCGGCTTAATACCCAACACGTCGGTCATGACCAGGCGATGGTAGGCGTCGATTGTGTCTTTACCAGAAATGAGAAACTCGCCCATATGGGAGCAGTCGAAGAGCGACGCCTTGGTTCGAGTGTGAAGGTGTTCCTGCACAATACCGTGGCGAAACTGCACAGGAAGCGCCCAACCGTGGAAATCGACGACCTTGCCGCCGTGCGCTTCGTATTCGCCGATCAAGGGGGTCTGTTGCATCCGGGCCTCCGCCATGCCGCACTCCGTGGCATGTTGCCGGCGGAGAATGGACGCACCACTCCCCGCAACACATTCAATTCAGAGCGCCCAGGCGATCGGCAAGAAACCCAAGACCCGCCGCTCCCCGGTGGTTGGTTCCACCTTGCATCGCCAGTCACGGCAGGCCGATGAGGCTCTCATCGTGCCATTGCGGACAGGATATTGTCAAACCCCGCGGTTTTGCTGAGCAGAAATCACGTGCACGCCAAACGATCACTACCAGACCGGCACCATGCCAAAGGCAAAAGTGCCGGGAGCCGTGGCGGGGCCGGTGGACGTATCGCAAATGACGTTGATGGTCCCTTCCCACCAGACCACCCCCTCCATTCCCCCTTGATTCCGTGTCATGGTGATGGTTCCACCGGTTACCGCATATTTCCCCAATCCAGGGATAGTCATTTCCATGGGTCTGTCATTAATGGATTTTATGGGCAACGCCTTCGAGACAATCGAAGCATGGGGCGCGCTCCAGTCATCTTCGTCGTCACCCGGCAGTTTTGCTTCATTTACCGCTTCGAAATAGGTGCCCTCGCCGGAAAACTCGATGTAGTCCGGGAAATCGCCTTCGGTATTGCAATAGTAGATCTCATTCAAGGGGATTTCCCGCATCGCACCTTGCACGGTCAATTTCAGGGATCCCCCTTCTTCAAAGACTGGGAAGTCGCCGGATACGGCGCCGCCGGCATCATCGCCAAACAACGGCTGAAGCTTTTCTCGCGGGACCTTCTTAAAACACCCGAGCGCAAGTACAAGCCCGACAACAACCAATGCGTACGCGATACGACGCCCCATTTAAACCCCTCCTCGCCGTGAAATGGCGACAGCCTCGGAGCCCATTCGCCGGCGGCAGCATGCCGGATTTTGCCTATTCTACACTTTGAAGTCGTCTGCGTTCCGTGCGTGTTGACGCATTGGACAGCGTATTTTTCAGCCTACCCTGGTGAAGCCGGTAAAGAATATCATTGCATATTATGACATATTGCGACATAATGATACCGATGAAATGCGGGAATCGAATATGCAGTTGATGTCCATCGAGGATTTGGCGGCCTACTTGGGTGATTCGAAGCGGACCATCTACAAGTACATCGCTTCGGGGGATTGTCCGCCCTACATCCGGATCAGTGCCAAGAATATCAAGTTCGACCGGGCCGATGTGGACGCGTGGCTTGAGGCGAAAAAGGTGCATCCGAACGGAAATGGAGGGGAAGGGTGATGCCTTCTGGATACAGCGTAGTTGCCATTGTGCCGATCCTTATCTTGATCTTGATCGCGTACGCGGTAGTGCGCGCGATAGTGGGATTGGCGAGATATCTTAGACGGCGATCGGATGAGCAGCGGTTGCTTCGACTTGAGGTAGGCAAAATTGGCAGCGAGTTGGAATTACTGCGCAAGAAGCAGGGCAATTGACGCTCGCCGGACCGTACGCACTGTGGCGCACTACATTCGAGGAGATGACGTATGGTACACCAGGAATGCGATCGTACGTGGCACAGGAGCAGTATTCCCCGTTATGCGATGTTTACGTTGCCGGGCGGTTTTGAAATCATCGTAATCCTGTGCATTCTGGCGATTCCCTTGGCGGTTTTGTTCATGGTTATCCGATACTTTGTCAACGGCGACAAAGAGCGCCGGCGGCTCAGGATTGAAGTCAGCAAACTCGCGCATGAAGTGGAAGCGATGAGGAAGCGAGACGAGGATTGAAAACCACGCACAAGGCACGAGGTCACGTGGGTGAATCTACGTGTAGGGCTGAAATGCAGAGATCACCAGGGCTCCTGCAAATGCGTTCGTTGAGACTGCCTGCGTATGCTTTGTCAGAAATGCCTGGAGGATGGGAGTGGGTATTAATTGGGGCGCTTAGCCTTCCGGTACTTCTTCTGAAAGCGGGAATACTTGTATTCGCAATCTGGTACCTGCTGGGAATGGCCAAAGAAAACAGGCGGACGCGCCTGGAACTCGGCAAAGTGGCGCACGAATTGGAGCGGCTTCGGAAGGAATTGGAATCCCGTGACAAAGACTAACTCGATTCAGTGGCACCTTGCCTTACTCAACGTGGTCTTGGCCTTGGTGGCTATGTTCAATGCGGATGCCCAAGATGCCACACACTCAATCGTTGAAGGAAAAGCGGAACTCGTCGCTGCGAGAGTATTTTCCGGAACGATTCACGGTTGGCACAGCAACCGCCTACTTAAAATCGACGGTCGCCTTTACGCATGCGCCACGATTCGTAATCCCAACCCGGAAAAACCGGACTGGCCGTATTCGCATCCCGGGGCGTTTTATCGCCGTGAGGACAATGGAACCTGGAACGAAGTAGGCACGCTCCCCTATCCCCCCTACATGATGCTTGCGGGACCGGACAAACGCGTGTGGATCACGGGGTCAACCGATTACGCAAACGTGCACATTAACCGCACGAAAGAACCGGTCGATTTTTCGTCTATAGAGGAAGTGCACACCGGTACCAATGCCTATATGGGCGCGGCGATTAGCCCGGAAGGCAATTTTCTGACGTTGTATGCCGAAACCGCTGAAATGCAGTATGGAAAGCCCAACGCGATCATCGCCGCGTTCTTCGATGCAGCCGATGGAACGTGGCACACGAGCCGCATGGAGACGCCGGAAGGCCGCTACGGATACGAAGGCATTCTGCTAACGGGCAAACGGGCAATTGCGGTGTTGAATTCCGCGTTATACGACCCTGATCACTCGGACGGCGAAGGCACTAAATATTCCTGGCGTCATGTCCGGCTGGCGTCGTGCGAGGATCTGACCGTGGGCAATTGGAAGAATATCGGTTGGCTTATGCCTTTGGACGGGCGCACGGCATTGCAGGATATGATCCCCGATGGCAACGGCGGCGCCTACGTGTCGTATGCACACGCCAGCGCGGCATCGCACGAGGAACTTTTGAAAACGCCGGGAACGCCGCATTACATCGCACATATTGCGCCGAACCTCGCGGTCGATTCGCATGAGACGGGTCTCAACCCCGGTCTTTCGCGCATGCTTATGGCCGGCGATGGCCGCATGTTCTTGATTGGCCGCCCGGTCGCAGGAGACTTACATCTCTGGCAGTTGGACACGTCGACCTTCAAGGCGTTGCGGGAATGGACTGTGTCGAATTCGGCCAACCTGGAAGCGTATGTGGTGCATGCGTTATGTCCGGCGCGCTTTGGAGGTGAGGACGCCGGAGATACCGTACATCTGCTCAGCGTCAAGTATCTGAAAGATGAATCCGGCCAGAGCACACAAGAAGCCGAACTCTGGCATGCCTATTTCGAACTGCCCGAGCGATAGTTGCCACTCCAATCCCTCCGTCGGTTCATTCTTCCATGGCCTCGCGCACCTTGACTGCAAGATCGGCGATGGAAAAGGGCTTTTGAATAAATCGCACATCCTTGTCCAGCACCCCGTGATCGGCGATCACATCCGCGGTGTAACCGGACATGAAAAGGCACTTCATACCGGGCCGCATTTCGTTCAATTTTGAGGCCAGTTGCCGGCCGTTCATCTCGGGCATCACGACATCGGTTACCAGCAAATGAATGACCCCCTCGAATCGGCTGCACACCTGAATGGCTTCCCCGGGGCTGGAGGCGGCCATCACGGTATATCCCAGACTTTCCAGTATACGCTTGCTCAGTTCGAGAATGGACACTTCGTCTTCGACCAGAAGAATAGTTTCGGTGCCTCGTTTCGCCGAACGGGCCGCGATAATGCTCTTGTCTTCAATGACTTCTTGAGTATGGCGCGGGAAGTAGATCTTGAACACAGAACCCCCGCCCCATTCACTGTCGACGTGGATGAAGCCGTCGTTTTGTTTCACAATGCCATATACGGTGGACAATCCAAGTCCAGTACCCTCGCCGACCGGTTTGGTGGTGAAAAACGGCTCGAAAACCTTGGCGAGAACTTCCTTGGTCATGCCGCACCCGTTATCGCTGACGGACAACAACACATACTCGCCGGGTACGGCCTGCAGTTCGCTGGAGCCGTCAGATTCATGCACGTGGGCATTCTCGGTTTGGATAGAGACACGGCCGGAACCCTTAACGGCGTCCCTGGCGTTTATGATTAGATTCGTGAGAATCTGATCCACTTGGGACGGGTCTATCTTCACACGCCACAACGACGGTCCAGGCAGCCACAGAAGCTCGATCGCTTCGCCGGTGAGCCTTCCCAGCATTTTCAACATGCCCCCCACGGTTTCATTCAGGTCGAGCGGTTGGGGGTTCACGGTTTGGCGCCGGGCGAAAGCCAGCAGTTGCCGGGTAAGGTCAGCCGATCGTTGTGCTGCGCGTTGAATCTCCGCAAGGTCGTGGTGAATGGGGTTGTCCTTGCGTGTATTGATCAGGGCAATTTCGGTGTGTCCAAGAATTACGCCCAGCATGTTGTTGAAATCATGCGCGACCCCGCCGGCAAGCCTTCCAACAGACTCCATTTTCTGCGCCTGCAGCAACTGGCCTTGCAACGCTTCTGTCTCGTCTCGCAGCCGGCGTTGTTCGGTAATATCGGAGATAAATCCGTGCCATAGCACTGCGCCGTCCGTGTCTACCTGCGGTATGGCGTTTCCGTACAACCAGCGCACATCGCCATCGGGAAACTTCACCCGGTATTCATGCCGCCAGGTTGTCATGTTTCTGGCGGATACCTGTATGGATTCGACAATGCCGTCGTAGTCCTCGGGATGAAGCACTTCGAATACCGCACTGGCGTCCTCCCGGACGTCGTCGGGATCGACGCGATAAATGGAACGGATTCCTTCGCTCGCATAGGGAAAACACGAAGTCCCGTCCTGCCTGAGTTTGTATTGATACACGACTCCCGGAACCTGTGCCGCGATTTTCTTGAACCGTTCCGTGAGTTCTCTCAGTGCCTCGTCGGCCTGCTTTCGCCCGGTTATGTCGGTATGCGTGCCGGCCATAACGTGCGGAGAACCGTCGCTACCCCACTCCGTAACTTTGCCCCGGTCGTGGACCCACACCCAGGATCCGTCTTTGTGCCGCATCCTGCATTCGCAATCGTAGTACGGGATCTCCCCGCTGAAGTGCTTCGAAATAAGATCAATGGAATGGGCAAGGTCATCGGGATGCGCGAGATCAATCCAGGTTTGGATGCTGTGAGGAGCCAATTCCTCCAGCGTATATCCCCCAATGGTGGCCCACCGTTCATTGAATATCGCATCGCCCGTCTGAACGTTCCATTCCCACGTGCCAATGTTGGTGGCCTCGATAATCGCCGCGAAACGTTCTCTTTCATGCCGGAGCCGTTCATCGGCCTGGCGGCTTTGCGTGATGTCTTGCGTGAACATCATCAATCCGCCGATACGGCCATCGATTGTATACCAGGGATGTACTTCCCAACTCAGCCACTGAATAGTTCCGTCACTTCGTGCGAACGGATCTTCTTCGCAACGCTCGATGGACCCCTGGAGGCAACGTCGGTGGATTTCCTTCCACCGTGCAGGAATCTCTGGAAAAACTTCGTAATGTGAAATACCCACGATATCCCGGCCTTCGATCCCATAGTCCGACATCCAGCGGGCGGAACAGGCGATATAGCGCAATTCCGTATCCATCATGGCCACCGCCGCCGGCGCATGTTTAATGAATGCGGCGAGATACGCCTGGTTTTCCAGCAGCGCATCCTCAACACGCTTGCGATCGGTAATGTTACGAACGAGGGCGACTACTTCGTCGGAACTCGAAAGCGTGTTGAAACGGGCTTCAAACCAGTGGTCGCCGTTGGGCATGGGCAACTTGTACGTTACGGAGACAATCTTGTCGCCTCGGTACAATTCCGCAAGACCTTCGGAGATCGCTTTGGCGGCATCCGGTGGCAGGACATCTTGCAGCTTTCGCCCGATAAATTCGTCCGGCGGAAGATAAAGCGTCGCAGGGTCTTGCGCGCGGAAATCCTTAATTGTACCGTCGCCGGACATATGGAACAGCAGGTCGGGCAATGCCTGGATCATAAATTCCAGTTCGTCGTTGCTCCGAGCGAGCGCTTCCGATAAACGTTTTAACTCGGTAATGTCGACAAGGCTGGAAACCACGGCGAATGGTTTGTCCCTGTTGGGCCCTGACAAGGGAACTGTATTGATGATGATCCAAATCTGTTTGCCGTCGGGCCGGGTCAACCCCATAACGACGCCGTGCTGCGCAATGCCTGTGCGCTGGGTGATTACGACGGGATATTCTTCCACGGGAAATGGAGAACCGTCTTCAAATATGGCCGGCCATTCCGAGGTCTGCGGGCCAGACCCCAAGATTTGACCTCGTGAGATGCCGAGTACCTGTTCCGCGGCGGCGTTGCACTCGATGATGGTTCCATCGGAAGCGTGGACCAGAACAGCACTGCCCAATGCGTCGACTACCGACTTGTAGCGAATGCCGCTCTCGGCAAGCGCCTTTTCCGCGCTCTTCCGGTTGGTAATATCAGTGATGAAGTTGAGCACGGCGACCCGTGAATTCCATTCAATTCGAACCGCGTTCAACTCGACCCAGCGTACAGCCCCTGACTTGTGAATGACTCGCAACTCGCCTATTGAGGGAAATTCTTTTCCTTCCAGCCGGAGCTGATGCCGCTCGATCAGCATCCGGCGATCATCGGGGTGTGCAAAATCGACGAATGGCCTGACAAGCAGTTCATCCTGCGTGTAACCAACAATGGTCGCCAACGCGGCGTTCGCAAATACGATGTGGGCGTCCTGAACGACCACGATGCCCTCGGCGGCATTTTCCACAAGAATGCGGTACTTTTCCTGACTTTGTTTGAGGTTTTCCTCAATCTCCAGGCGCTCCTCGTAATCCTGGAGAATCCGGCAAATAACCATGGTTGCGATCGGATAGAGAACGAGGATGGGTGCGCCGAGATTCAGGATTGGGTTCGGTCCAAGCTGGTCGCCCAGCATCAGCAACAATGTAAAGATCATGGCCGCATGCACGACAAGACCCAACACCCAAAACCAAAACAGAGACATGAATTTCGAGTCACGTCGGCCCAGGTAGTTAAACGCGAGACCTATCGTGGTTGCTTCCACGATGACCACGATGCCGGGAATAGCGCCGCTGCCGCCAATGTACAGACGATATGAGCCACTGACAATCGCGGCAACCAACGCAACGATGGGGCCGCCAAACAATCCTGCCACGCTCAGTACGATGGAACGTCCGTCAAATATGACGCCCGGTGCGATTTGCACGGGCGCCATCATGCCGATCACGCAGACGCCGCCAAAAAGCAAACCGGAAAGTATGTGAAACCATGGATACCGTATGCGAAAGCGCCGGGCCAGAAGTGGATGGACGACAACGAGCGTGACCAGCAAGGCGACATTCTGTATGAGATTCAAAACCAGCATCGAGATCAGTTCCCGTCGCGGCGTGATTGCATTCGGAAGATTCTGAACACTATCAGTAGCCGCTTCCGTCCACCCCCGGGGATGAAAGCTAGCCGATTTGTTTCCGGCGAGTTCAGGCAGACTCCCGGGCCAATGGAGAGCATGACACCCAGAATCCGCACGTTGCCTCGGCGCATACCCCCACAATCCCCGATTTGAAAGGATACGTTGGCTGGCATTGTGACAGTATGGGTCAATATTCCGCAAGGTAATAACCACGTTCAGTGTGATTCGTCGTACACACAGTCGTGATATCGCTTCAATCATTGTAACGAACAGGCAAAATTAGTTAGTAAAGTGACAACGCGCACCATGACAGGAAATGTCCTTGACCGTGAATACAATCGGGGTAAAGGAGTGATTTTGGCAAAACAGCGGGATATAGACGCCGCCGCTATCGTTTGGTTTCGGCAGGACTTAAGACTTGCGGATAATCCGGCACTAGACGCAGCCATACGCACCGGCCTCCCGGTTTTACCCGTCTACATCTGGTGTCCGGAAGAGGAATACCCGTGGGCGCCCGGCGGAGCCAGCCGTTACTGGTTGCATCAGTCACTCGAATCGCTGGGTCAATCCCTGGAGAAACGTGGCAGCCGTTTAATCATTCGGAAAGGTCCGGCCGCGACTGCCTTGAGCGAGATTGCCCACGAATCACGGGGCACGGTGGTATTCTGGAATCGGCGGTACGAGCCGCAGGTATTGGCGCGCGATCGCAGTGTCGAACATCGTCTGACAGAACTGGGCATCGATTGCCGCACCTTTAACGCATCCTTGTTGTTCGAACCCTGGGAAGTTCAGACGAAGGAAGGGCGCCCCTATCAAGTATTCACGCCGTACTGGCGTACCTGTCTGGGAACGGCGGAACCCGCTGATCCACTGGCCGCGCCCAATTCTTTGAGAACGCCCTCAACGTGGCCTCGATCGCTCGCACTCGGCAATCTGAAACTGGAACCGCGCATTCCGTGGGCCAAGGGCATTGCTTCAGCATGGCGATTTGGCGAAGTAGCTGCTATGGATCGTCTGGAAACATTTCTGGACGAAAACATTGGTGACTACAGCTTGCGCCGCGATACGCCAAGTCAGCCCGGAACGTCTCGATTGTCTCCCCATCTTCATTTCGGCGAAATCAGTCCTCGGCAGATATGGCATGCGACCCATGACCGCATGGCCGCAGAACGCGACCGGGACACGAGCGATGCGGCACAAAAATTCCTCGCCGAAATCGGATGGCGTGAATTCTCATACCACTTGCTGTATCACTTTCCAACGCTGCCCAGGGAGCCTCTTCGTGATGCCTTTCGCGCGTTTCCGTGGCAAGCAGATGAACACGCACTCAAAGCCTGGCAGCGAGGCCTTACCGGATATCCAATTGTGGACGCAGGAATGAGGGAACTCTGGACTACGGGCTGGATGCACAATCGCGTGCGCATGATTGTCGCCTCATTCCTGACCAAGGATCTGCTGATATCGTGGCACGACGGCGCTGTCTGGTTCTGGGACACCTTGGTGGACGCCGATTTGGCTAGCAACACGCAGGGATGGCAGTGGACGGCGGGATGCGGGGCCGATGCCGCGCCCTACTTTCGCGTGTTTAACCCGGTCAGCCAGGGCGAGAAGTTTGATCCCCGAGGCGAATACGTTCGCCGGTGGGTGCCTGAACTTTGCAGCCTGCCCGACGGCTTGATTCACAAGCCTTGGGAGGCTTCCCCTATCGAGCTGGCGTCTGCCGGTGTCGCGCTTGGCAATACCTATCCGGCCCCCGTTGTCGATCACGCTGAAGCGCGCAAACTGGCCCTTGCCGCGTACGAAACGATATCCCGTCGTCGCTGAACCCTCTTGAACGATTGAGTTGAGTGTGTGGGCTACGATGCGGTACTATTCACAGGTCAGGTGCCGGGAGGCGCCTCATCCGCGAAAGGTCGTACCACTCCCCGATACCCGTAGTCTTTAATAAGTGTCTTCCTTTGTGGACTCAAGCGGATTCAAGTCCACGCAATACAAAGGAACGCATCCCGTGTCACGCCCAATCCCATCCGTAGACAAATGCAAGAATGCAGCCGAACTCCTCGTCAAGGACCTGCACGGCGCAACGATCGCGCAAGTCGAAGCCGCGGCCATGCGGTTTCAACGCATTCAACCGTTTAAGGGAATGCCGCTCGAAGCCGTCATACGCGAACGGCACCTGGTCCAGCACAAACATGCGCTTGACGTGATTGCACGGGAGCACGGATACCTCAATTGGAAGAAATTGAAGGATGCGGCGGACACTCTGTGGAGTCCGCCCAATTCCAGCGCCTACTGGCACAATTGGTGCCGCAATCATGACGAAGCGCGCGACTATTTGGCGGAATCCGGCGGCTATCTGTTGCCGGCTTTGGGACAGTGCTTTATTGCGGATCGCGGTTATATCGAGTTCCTGGGACTGAATCCGGACGATCCGCGCTGGGAGTTAATCGGATTCGATGTCATGGAACCTGCGAATCGGTCAGCCTGCGACGAGTTGATTGCGGAACGTGAGAAAATTCGACTCGCAAGCGAAACTCTATCGTGATTTGCGCATAACGAACACCCAATACTGGGCCGTGCCGTTTTTGAATGCCGTGTTCAACGGCGCGCCTTCAATGGCCGCAAACTTGGCAAAATAGTCGCGCATTCGTAAAGGAACTTTCGTTTCGATAAGCCCCAATTTGCGCTCGTTATCACTCGCCAAGGCCGCAACGACGGGGGCGGTGATGTCCTCTTCTTGGATCATCTCCAGACCCGATGCCGCCAGCGCGGCACGCCATCCGTTCATCTGGTCTCTTGCGCGAAAGTCGGTATAGCAGAAGAGTCCGCCGGGCCGGAGAACCCGATGCACTTCGGCCAGAAAACGATCGAGTTTGGGATAGCAATGGGAAGACTCGACGTTTATCACGAGATCAAATGCCGCGTCGGGAAGCGGAATTGACTCCGCGTCACCGGTAAGATACCGCACGCCACTGGATGCGAAGTGCCGCCGGCAAAAGTCGATGCCCGAGGCACAGAGATCAATGGCGGTCATGCTCCGCGGCTGGAACGCGCGCATGATATGCGCCGATCCGCCGCCGCGGCCGCAACCGACTTCGAGCACGTCTTTGTCTTGCGGGGATCCCAGGGCCGCTGTGCGGTGGTACAGGTGAATGGATGTTCGAAACGGTTCTTCCTCCGGGTTCAACGTCAGCGCACCGGTTTCGCCGTCCAAATAACCGTAATTCAAGAACAGCAGTTCGTTATCGTTGATCGGCAATTTGCTGATCATGCCGTATTGATACCGAATCAGACTCTTCTGGACAAGCCGCACAAGCCGTATGAGAATGCGGCGCTGAATTCTCCGAAAAACATTGGCCATGTTCGCTCCGTCCGGCCACCGTGATTGCGCGCCGGTCGATTCCAGTCTTCATTCCCAAGGTGCGTTTCCGCCCATGAGCGCCACGCGCTCACCGAAGTGCGGGAAAGGGTAGTCATTCCCACACTCGCGGCGCAACCCGCGCGCGTGATAATTCAGGCGCCATTCAATTGTGCGAGCGCGTCAAAAAACGCGGGGACTTGATGTTCCACCCAATACCGCGCGGTAAACGGTGCTGCGCCCGAGACGAAGCCGACATGACCCCCGTGAGCCGTTATCTGTGGATAAAGAAAGGGCAGTTGCTCCATTTCGCGCTTGGGGATCAACGCGCCGGGAGTAAACGGATCGTCTTCGGCGCTGACAAACATCGAAGGGACGCGAATTGACGGCAGAAACTGGCCGCAACTGCTGCGAGCCCAATAATCTTCCGCGCTCTCAAACCCGTGCAGGGCGGCCGTGGCGTAGGTATCGTATTCCCAGAATGTGCGGGCGTTGCGGATCTTTTCCACGTCCATTACACCCGGGACTCGTTCCGCTTTGGCAATGGCCTTCGGAATAAGCGACTTGAGAAACCACCGGGCGTATACGCCGTCCCTGACGCTGTCGATGTGTTCGGCGCAACGGGCCAAGTCATAGGGCGCGGATATCATGGCCGCCCCAAGCAAGGCAGGCGGCACAGTGTCTCCCTGTTCGCCAAGCCACTTCGCGGATATATTGCCGCCAAGGGATATGCCGCAAAGAAACAACGCGGAGCCGGGAAAACGCCGCAGGGTATTCTCCATAACGAACGCCAGATCGCTGGTCTCGCCTGCGTGATACATTCGTTGCGCACGATTCATTACGCCGTCGCACGTCCGGTATTCCATAACCACCGTGGTCCATGCCAACCGGCTAAACGAACGCACAAGCCCCTGAACATATTTGGATTGGACGGAGCCTTCCAGACCATGCAAAAGAAGAACAATAGGCCTGCCGGAAGCACCGTCGCGGAAATATACGTTGAGTTCATCATCGTCCGGTGTAGTCCAAATCTCCTTTCTCATGGGATTGCGTGGATTCTGCCTGCACAGAGGCCCCCAGGCCGTTTGCAGATGGCCGCCGGGAAGCCACCAGGCCGGCACGAAAGGCGTCGCGGCGAGTCGGTCGGCGATTGCAGTTCGCGAGCTTGCGGTGTACGCGCGGACACCTTTTTGATGTGATTTTTCGTGCGCCGTCATGTGGACCTGATGGGATCGCGCAGGAGGCGCAACCCGTTAAAAATGACAAGAAGCGACGCACCCATATCGGAAAGTACCGCAAGCCACAACGTCGCGACCCCGCATATCGCCAAGAGCATGACCACGCCTTTGATTCCAAGGGCAAGCACGACATTCTGGCGCACGATGCGGAGGGTCCGGCGGGAATGCCGGATTAGCCAGGCGACTTTGGTCAAATCATCCGCCATCAACGCAACATCCGCCGTTTCGATTGCCGCGTCGGCGCCCGCCGCTCCCATCGCGATACCGAGAGATGAGGCCGCCATGGCCGGGGCATCGTTAATGCCGTCTCCGACCATGGCAACATGGACAAACCGTTGGCGCAGGGCTTCCACCGCGTGGACCTTATCCTGCGGCAGCATTTCCGCGTGAAATTCATCCACACCGGCCTTGCTCGCCAACGCTTCGGCCGTTCCGTGATTGTCCCCCGTTAACATGGCGACATGTTCGATGCCGTCGCGCTTCAAAACCCGGATGGCGTCCGCGGTGTTGGGACGAATGGCATCTTCCAGGGCAATAAGTCCACACACGTGCCGATCCGTGCCTATCATGACGACGGAATTACCCCGCTCTTCGTACAACGCAGCCTGAACACTCACTTCTGCATGCGTGCTGTTTCCAAACTCACGGGCCATGGCTTCGTTGCCGACCCAGAAGCGGCGTCCATCCATAGTAGCCTCTGCCCCTTTGCCCGGCACTGTCGTGTACGAACCTGCCGATTCGTAAGCAATACCGTTGTCGTCTGCGTGGCGCACGATGGCCCGGGCCAACGGATGTTCGCTCAACGATTCGACCGCGGCCGCGCGTTCGAGCAACTCCGCTTCGGTATGACCGTTAAACGGAACCACCCGGCGCACGGAAGGCTCCCCATACGTCAACGTACCGGTCTTGTCCAAGGCGACCGCACGCAAGCGGGCTGGGATTTCCAAATAGGCGCCGCCCTTGATCAGTACGCCGTGCCGCGCGGCCGAAGCCAACCCCGCGACAATGGTAACCGGCGTGGATATCACCAGCGCACACGGACATGCGATCAGCAACACGACAAGCGATTCGTAGAACCAGTACGACCACGAGGCCGACAGCAAGATGGGTGGCAACACCGCCACTGCCACCGCTACGATCATCATGGCCGGCGTGTAGTATCGGGCAAACGACTCTACCCATTGTTCGGCAACCGCCCGCCGTGACTGCGCCTCTTCCACCATGTGAATGATTCGCGCGAGTGTGGTATCGCTCGAGGTCTTGTCCACACGGAATTCGAAAGCGCCTTCGTTGTTGACGCTCCCCGCGAAAACCGGGTCGCCTATCTGTTTGTACACCGGCACCGACTCGCCTGTAATGGGCGCCTGATTGACGGAAGTCGACCCTTGGATCACGGTTCCATCCAGCGGAATGCGTTCGCCCGGCCGAACAAGAACATTGGCTCCAAGTGGGATTTGATCCACGGGTTTTTCCAAAATGTCGCCGTCGTGTGGGCAACGGTAACGCGCCGTCGCAGGCGAGAGATCCATCAGTTTTGTTATCGCGCGTCTCGCCCGGCCCACGCTCCAGGATTCCAGCAGTAGCGCAAACGCGAATAGTAACGACACGGTGGCGGCTTCAAACCAGTTGTTCAAGACCACCGCGCCTGCCGCCGCAATCACTACAAGCAAATTGATGTCCGGACGCATATAACGGACGGCCACCCAGGCTTTGGGCGCAAAGAACGAAGCACTGAGTACTATGGAAGCGGCATAGGCGGCCACCGCCGCCCATGGGTAAGAGGTACCTCCTCCTTCCCCGGCCGCGACGGCTGCATAGAATCCTTGTTGAAGTCCGTGAGCAACAAACGCCACGGCAAGCAGGATGCACGAAAAGGCGCACACCAAGGTGCGGCCATGCCTTCCCCACCAAGCGGATGGGGGCGCAGTCTGCGCGGTATCTTGCCAGGGCAACGCTTTGAGGCCGGTTCCGGCGACCGCTTTTACTACGTTTTCGGTGGAATACCGATCGCCGGTCAGAATCATCTTGGCGTGGAGTACATCGAACGAAAGATCTCGTTCGTCTTCAAGAAGCGGTGAAAGAGCCCGTCGCAGTAAGGCCGCTTCCTCCGCGCAATCCATTCCTTGGATTTTGAAGACATGCTGCTTCATGGGGACCCCATGGCAGAGACCCAAGACCCACTACTTGCGCCCGTTGCAGGAGTTGCACAGTCCGTATAGAACCAGTTCGTGGCGTTCCAGTTTGTAGCCCGTTGGCACAATCTTTGACAGATTACCGGGACATCCCTCCAATTCATACACGCCTCCGCAAACCCTGCAACTGAAATGATGGTGATGTTCTTTGCCAGATACTTCGTAACGCGGAGGTTCTCCGGGCAATTCCACCGGTACCAACCAGCCTTCTTCGGTCAGGTTCTTGACATTCCGATACACCGTCGCGATGCCCATGTTGGGTACAGCATCTTTAGACGCATCAAGGACTTCCTGCGGACTCAGGGGGCGCCCGGCATCGAGAAACGTCTGCCGTATGGCCCTTCGCTGGGAGGTGTCTCGCAGCACTACGTTATCCTTTATTGAAATCCGGTTCTCATTAAACTACACTGTGGGCACTGAGCGGGTTCAGTATACCAAACGCACTTAACTCTCCGAAAATGGGTCAAAATCGCGGGCAACGTGATGCAAATGCCGAAACTTCCCCTTCAGAGCCCTCGGCTGCACCTTGGTGTCGTCTTGGCACTATGTTTCGCGTCCAGCTGTACCAGTCCAAGTCCCGGCGGTACAGGATTCGTTTGCACTGTGCAGCCTCTGGGATTCATCGTGCGCGAATTGACGGAGGGCCGCGCCAAGGTGCATGTACTGTTGTCTGCCAAAGATTCGCCGCATACCTATACGCCATTACCCAGGGATATCCGGGTGTCGGAAGAGTCGCGCTGTCTATTCTTTACCGATGCCGCTCTGGACGGATGGGCGTCGCAATTGCCGTCGGCAACCCGGGTGGAAGTGTACGCGCTCACGCCGAAGGAGTTGCGTTTGTCGTTTGACGATGCACTTGCCGCGCATGAAGACCACGATCACGACCACTCCCACGCAGGGGACGACCCGCACTTCTGGATGGACCCCGTCATGGTGAAGGCCACATTGCCCGCACTTGTCAAAGCGCTAGCCGACACCGATCCCGAGGGTGAGGCCGTTTATCGCTCCAACGCGATTGCATTTGCCCAGGAACTGGATGCATTGCATGGCGAATTGGAGGTTGTTCTGGCGCCGGTGCGGGGCGCGGGCGTGGTCTTGATGCATCCTTCCATGGGCTATTTGTTGCACCGGTACGGTCTGACGGTTACCGGAGTGATCGAGCCTTCCCCCGGCAAGGAGCCTTCCGCACGCGATTTAAAGAACCTCATCGATCAAGCCCAGGCGGCCCATACGCGCGTATTATTTACAGAACCGCAGTTACCTCGACGCAATGCGGAAGTGTTGGCGGAATCGCTGGACGTTCCGCTTTACGAATTGGATCCAAACGGCGGAATTGAAGGACGCAACACCTATTCCGACTTGATTCGATACAACGCAAAAGTGTTGGCGGAGGCTCTTTCATGAGTGAAATGGCGGTTTCCATAAAGCAAGTTGCCCTCCGTTATGGCGATTTCAGCGCCTTGGACAATATCAATCTCAGCGTACCGGCGGGAACGTTCACGGCAGTGGTTGGACCCAACGGAGCGGGGAAATCCACGCTTCTCAATATTCTCGTAGGGTTGACCCGTCCCACGTCCGGAGAAGTGCGCATTTTTGGCCAATTGCCCGGCGAGTATCCGGCGGAGTGGTTGGGCTTCGTACCGCAATTAAAGACCATGGATCGCACGTTTCCCGCGTTGGCCATCGAACTCGTGGCAACGGGACTTCGCCGGCGTTGGCCGTGGCGTCTGCGTGGGCCGGAGGCGGATCAGTCCATGGCCATGCTTAAACGGGTGGGCGCCGCGCACGTGGCAACGCGTCCAGTCCGGCAACTGTCCGGCGGCGAAATGCAGCGGGTCTATCTGGCGCGTAGCCTGGTGCGGAATCCGCGTATCATTATTCTCGACGAACCGGCGGCGGGCATGGATATGGCGGGCGAGGCCGAGTTGTACCACATCCTCGAAGCGTATCAGAAGGATCACAATACAACCGTCATCATGGTCACGCATGATTGGGAAGGGGCTCGCTACCACGCATCCCACGTCTTGTTGATGAATCGGGCGGTAGTCGCGTTTGACACGCCCGACATCGCCTTGGAAGAACAGCGGATGCTGCACGTGTTTGGGCATGCGGGGCATCTCAAAAAAACGCATCTCAAGGGCAACGGACATGGTTGAGATGTTGGGCTATCCATTCATGCAACGGGCCCTCGTCGCGGGCCTGCTGGTCGGTTTTCTGGCAAGTTACGTCGGGCCGTTTGTCGTGCAGCGCGGTTTGGGATTCCTGGGTAGTGGATTGGCGCACGCCGCGTTCGGCGGTGTGGCTCTTGGCCTGTGGTTGCAAACGGAACCGCTGTGGATCGCCGTGCCGTTTACCGTGGCGGTGGCCTTGGCCATCGTCTGGGTACGCGATAAGACGCCGTTGCGTCACGATACCGCCATCGGAATCTTCTTCGCCGTGTCCATGGCGTTTGGCATCATCCTGCTTTACTACACGGAAGGGTACGCAGGCGACGCGTTTGGTGTGTTGTTCGGTTCGCTGCT
The DNA here is from genome assembly GCA_045863295.1 of Candidatus Hydrogenedentota bacterium. GTDB lineage: Bacteria > Hydrogenedentota > Hydrogenedentia > Hydrogenedentales > SLHB01 > BTWA01. The sequence goes on along the minus strand of BTWA01000032.1, from coordinate 33,741 downwards.
GACGGTCAAAGCCGGTGACATTGCCATAATCGGAGTGCTCGTCGCCGCCACTGTAGCTCTTTTTCCCTATTGGGGCCGGTGGGCCTATGCCACGTTCGATCCCAGTCTCGCAAAGTCGGACGGCATCCAAACCGGCAAGGACGATTACATTTTGTCCGCGTTTATTGCCGTCATCATCGTGGTGTCGATTAAGGTGGTTGGAATCTTGTTGATAGCGGCATTTCCCGTGATTCCCGCCGCCGCAGCAAGGCTGGTAACCAAAACGTTTTCCGGCATGACACTGCTTTCCGTCGCACTGGGGATGACGAGCGCGGTAGCCGGTCTTTGGATATCGTACGCCTTTTCGCTGCCGCCGGGACCCGCGATCATCCTGTTTCAGGCCGGCTGCTTTTTCGTGGCGTTGATTCTCGGAAACCTTCGCAACACATAACGATTTTCATGGTGACTCGGCAACAAGCCTGAGCGTCTTCACCCGAAGAATCGGTAAACCGTCGTGCATTTCCAACCGCCCTTCCGCACGCACATCGAGCGCGGCCCACTGCGGATCGATGTCAAGTGCCGCGCCGTCGTCGCCCGCGAGCACGCATACGAAGGTCTCTCCATCGGCTCCACGTACCAGAACGCCGGGCGGTATGCCGCCGCTCAGACAACGAACGGCACAGGCCCGGTGCACTTTTCCCGTGGCAGGCCTCATGACCCCAAGAAAACATTTGGTATCGACAAGTTCGCCCGTGATCGTCGTATTCCCCAGCACTTCGACACTCGGTATCCCGGCGCTGATTGTGGCTGCATCCAGTTTCTTGAACGACTCAGGATCGTTCATCTCAACCATTACCAGACCATCGCGATAAATCAGAGTACCGTTGAATTGAACCATGTGGCCATGGCTGCCTCGCACGTATTCCGGCGCACCCCACTTGCCTGCATTGACGAGTATGGCACTGACGGCTTTTCCCATGGGTGCGGAAAGATGAATCATGGGTACGGGCTGCTCCGAAATTACCCCGTGAAACGGCTTCACCACGCCAAACTCAAACTTGCCGTGATCGGCCTGCGACTGCGCCATTGAAATCGTGAATACAATCGCCGACAAACATGCCGTTAGAACTAAGTAGCGCCCTTTGTCAAAACGCGCAAGGTAACTCGGCGCGGTTTGCCGGTATCCGACGAAGAATGGCTCCGGCAACAGCGCGGCATTCTCATATTCGATGGCCGGCGCGCCCATACAAACACTGCCCAGAGCGTTGGGTAACGGATGCACGAGCACACGCCCGTGTTCCACGCGGACATTGTAAGTCGGTATGACCTCCGCGAAGGGCGGCGGGCTCGTTCCGGTATCCGGCTTGTACTGCCAACCGTGCCAGGGACACGTGATACAGCCGTCGTCCAGGATGCGTCCCTCACCGATAGGGCCGCCTTGGTGGCGGCACACGTTGGACACGGCATGCACGCGGCCTTGATACAGAAAAACCGCCAGACGCACGCCACTCACTTTGACGATCTTGCCCCTTCCCTCCTTGAGCGCGTTGACCTCACACGCAAACACATACCCATCGGGGTGGACCTCGCCTTCCGTCCCGGCGTCGGTTTTCCCTTCTTTTCGCCACGCGGCAAGATGCAGTCCCACAACAGCAATAAATCCTGTCGCAATCAGCGCCACATACAGCGGGCTGCGTTCCGACTGCAGCACGCCGTACGCTACATGCACAAGGATCATCCCATAGGCGCAGTACACGCCCATGTGCATCAGTTTCCAATACACAGCGCCCAGGTTGCGCAACCAGAAATCGTGGCTCGTTGCCGCCATTAGAAAAAGAATGACAAGTGCAAAGAACCCAAAGGGCTCGAAGGGAAACTGCGCGACCCAATGAGGAACCCCATCCACCGGCCAATAATCCCGGCGATAGGCGGTGAATATGCTGACTATCGGGTTCTCGTCGCCCAGCGCATGGAACTGAATCATGGCGAAAACACCGTGTACGATCGCCAACAGAAACATCGTTACGCCCAAGTGACGGCGGTTGTACAGCCACGGAATGTATCGAGGACGCAACCGGGCCAACGGCCCAATGCAGAGTATCACGTGCAACAAGACGAAGGCGGTGAGGGAAGTGCCGCGCAGGATCAGCGTTTCGACCGTCAGCATCGGATTCATTATCACGGAAGCCACCATGTAGACACACATGCACAGGAATACGGAATAGGCGATCGTCGTATCGTACGTCCGCTTTTGCCGGTTCCAATGAACGCTTTTGTAGTGTGTCGACACGAATACGCCCTTATTCGTCAGCGCGGCTAGCGAGCCGGACCTTGTCTACAAAATCCGCCTCACGAAATGAATACACGTGCAGAATTCCACCCGGCGACGTGGTAGGGATCCGGTAGTATCGTCTGTCCTCACCAGAATACGTTCCCAGAAAAATCGGCCGCGCAGGTGTTTCTTCTTCGTCCGCAGTCGGTGACCAGTACAGTCCGGCAAGTCCAATCGTCCAATCCCGCCGGCTCTTTACACACAAAAAGAGTTGCGCCCCGTCGGACATCAGTTCAACTGACGTGTCACTGTCTACGATTGTGTTAACAGCAACAGCGTGGAATTCGCCCGGCAAGGATGTTGTGACCGCCCCGGCAGGGAGCGCAGCGCGTATGGGTACGGGCGGCCGATAGTAGATAGCCGCTCCTGCCATAATAGGCGTCATTACAGCCAGAAGCTGAATTGCAGCGCCATGAAGAACCCGGAGTCGATGCAGAGGTACAGGCGCCGCGGGCTCCATGTTCAGCGAGCCGCAAACCGCCCTGCGCCACTTCAATGCGAAAACCGGCCAAAGGGCAACCAGCCCTGGAGTAATCAGCAGCCGGAAAAGGACGCTCGCACCGCGCGTCCCTGGGTCAACCTTGGCAAGACCGCGCGCGTGCAGGCACAACGCTACAACAATTCCGGTAGCGCAGTAGGCGGCAATAATGTAAACCGAAAGCGTGACTACTGAAACCAGCATGGCTTGTCCCAGGTGACCGTCTAACCGATGATTTCGCGGTCTGCTCGACTTAGCATACTGATCTTGTCTCCAAGGGTAAATATGACCACCATTGAGGCCGGTTCGATCTTACCCCTCCCGTTAGTGTGAAATACGGTAAAGGGGATGACCATTGCCTAAACGAACCCTGTCCAAAAAGTCCGCAATGCCACGGTCCGGTAAAGCAACGGCTGAACTCGACCGTATCGCTCAAATGCGAGGGAAGCACGCACCGTGGACCCAGTGGGGTCCTTACCTCAGCGAACGCCAATGGGGCACTGTGCGCGAAGACTACAGCGCGGATGGCGATGCCTGGGGGTATTTCACGCACGACATGGCGCGCAGCCGGGCCTATCGTTGGGGCGAAGACGGCCTGGCCGGCCTATGTGACGACAAACAGACCTTGTGCTTTGCAATCGCCTTGTGGAATGGACGCGACAGGATCTTGAAAGAACGCCTGTTCGGACTCACGAATTCGGAAGGCAACCACGGCGAGGACGTCAAGGAGCTTTATTACTATCTGGATGCGGTGCCCAGTTATGCCTACATGAAAATGCTCTACAAGTACCCGCAACAGCCCTTTCCCTACGAAGAACTGGTGCTGGAGAATCAGCATCGGAGCCGGACGGAACCTGAATACGAGTTGATAGACACGCGACTGTTCGAGAACGGCCGTTACTTCGACGTATTCATCGAGTACGCCAAATACACGCACGACGACATCGCCGCCCGCATTACCATACATAATCGCGGGCACGAAACGGCGGAGATTCACGTGCTGCCACACCTCTGGTTCCGCAACACGTGGGCCTGGGGCGACCCGGAGGAAGTTCCGTCGCTCGACCTTGCGAGAGACCGGTCCGTCGAGGTCAAGCATGCCGCAATGAACGGACGACGCATGTATTGTGACGGCAATCCGCAATGGCTCTTCTGCGATAACGAGACCAACGTGCAGCGGTTGTACGACGTCCCGAACAAGTCGCCATTTCCCAAGGATGCCATTCATGACCGGGTTGTGCGCGGCTGTTCGAATGCGGTAAACCCCGCCAACACCGGCACAAAATGCGCCGCGTGGCGCCGCTTGGAAATTCAAGGAGGCGCAAGCGCGACCGTCCATGTGCGCCTGAGCCCGTGTGCCATTGCCAATCCGTTTGAGGATGCCGGCACCGTGTTCGATCAGCGGAGCGCGGAAGCGGATGCCTACTACCTGCACTTGCAGGAAGGCCTCAGTGATCGCGACGCTTGCCTCGTGCAGCGGCAGGCACTGGCAGGCATGCTGTGGAGCAAACAGTATTACGAATACGACGTGGCAAGGTGGATCGCGGGCGATCCCAATCCTCCACCCCCGCCGGAACGCATTGAACTGGGCCGGAACGAAGACTGGGAACACTTGAACAACGCGGGCATTCTGTCCATGCCGGACAAGTGGGAATATCCGTGGTACGCGGCATGGGATCTCGCCTTTCACACGCTGCCGCTGGCAATGCTCGATCCCGAATTCGCAAAGCATCAACTCGTGATGCTCACGCGCGAATGGTACATGCATCCCAACGGCCAATTGCCGGCGTACGAATGGAACTTCAGCGATGTGAATCCGCCGGTACATGCGTGGGCCACCTGGCGCGTGTTTCAAATGGATCGAAAGCATCGCGGCGACAAAGGAGACCTCGAGTTTCTGGAGCGCGTGTATCACAAGCTCCTGCTCAATTTCACCTGGTGGGTGAACCGCAAAGACCCCATGGGGCACAACGTGTTTCAGGGAGGCTTTCTCGGCTTGGACAATATCGGGGTATTCGATCGCAGCAGACCACTGCCCACCGGCGGACACATTGTGCAGGCGGACGGCACCAGTTGGATGGGCATGTATTGTCTGAACATGATGCGCATCGCGCTGGAACTCTCGCTCCACAATCCGGTGTATCAGGATGTCGCATCGAAATTCTTCGAACATTTTCTGTTCATCGCCTACGCCATGACCAACATGGGTCACGAAGGCGTGGGGTTATGGGACGAGGAAGACGAGTTCTACTACGACGCATTGCACCTGCCCAATGGTCACACGGTGCCGTTGAAGATTCGCTCCATGGTGGGGCTCATCCCGCTATTCGCGGTGGAAACGCTGGAACCGGAACTACTCGAACATGCGCCCGAGTTCACACGGAGACTTGAGTGGTGTCTCACCAACCGGCCGGAATTGGCCAACCTGGTGTCACGCTGGAACGAGCCCGGACGGGGCGAACGCCGCCTGCTTTCGTTGCTCCGCGGCCATCGCATGAAATGTCTCTTGCGCCGCATGCTCGATCCCCATGAATTCTTGTCCGATTACGGCGTGCGCGCGCTGTCACGGCACCACCACAACGATCCCTATGTTTTTCATGTCAACGGGGACACGCTTCAAGTCCGGTATCAACCGGGCGAGTCGGACTCCGGACTCTTCGGCGGCAATTCCAATTGGCGGGGTCCTATTTGGTTCCCGGTCAACTATCTGCTCATTGAATCGCTTCAGCGTTTTCACCACTATTACGGCGACGATTTCAAGATCGAATGTCCGGCGGGTTCCGGTAAGTACACCACGATTTTTGGCGCCGCAGAGGAACTCAGCCGGAGACTGGCCAGGATTTTTCTGCGGGACTCCGGCGGAAAACGTGCGGTATTTGGCGATTATTCGCTGCTGCAGGAGGACCCGCACTTCCGCGATTATCTGTTCTTCAGCGAATACTTTCACGGAGAAAACGGCAAAGGCCTCGGCGCGCTTCAACAAACCGGCTGGACTGGACTCATCGCGAAACTGCTGCAACCCCGGCGCGATCCCGTGCATTGAAGTAGTAGAAGCGGCATCCCGACGCTTGCGAGTCCCCTCATCAGTTACGAAACCTCGATTCAGGCGAGTAGATGACGAAATGAACGGATATTCCAGAACGCTATACGCGATAGCATGCATTATGGTCACATTCGCCCTCATACAAGGTTGCCTGACGATAAGCAGTGAACCCGCGAGTCCAACAATCCTTCGCTGGCACATGTTGACGTTTGAAAACGGATCGCCTGCTGACTTGAAAGACTTCGACGTAGAGGCCTTGCTCGTCAATCCGGCCCCGTATAAATGGAGCACAATTAGCGCTTCCTTAACAGGAGAGATCGCGCTTGCAAAGACCCCCGCGTTACTTCGGTGTACATTCGAAACCAAAGTCAGCGCGCCGATAAACCTTGTGTATAACCACGACCGCGACGTGGCCATCTGGATCGACAGCGTGCGTGTGCCGGACGAGAACCTCTACGCTACACACGGAGAACTGGCGTTAAGCCTGGAGCGTGGAGAGCATAACGCGGTCTTTCACGTTGGCGATGGGAACAGGCCATTTCGGGCTGACGTCAGAGACAATTCAAAGAGGAGATGACCAACAAGAGGGCATCCGCCGATCGTGCATTATGAAAATATACTCATCGCGCAAATCGTACACTATGGAAACCAAACTTTCATCGTCCCAAGTCTTTGCGTGCCTGAGCAAACACGACATCTGAGTCCACCGCTTGCACTTCACCACTACTGAGTTCCCGCGCGCGCTTCTCGGCGAGTTCGAACCACGTCTCGTCAATCTGCAAAGTGCTTTCTGGCCCAGGATTGACGCCGCTTGTCAGACGTTGTGCCAAAATCACACGGTCACGAAGCGGAAGCTCTAGAGCCAGGGCTGTTACTTCGTCCAATCGTGTAGTCATTGCCGAACGCTTTTAATAAGCGAAACCGGCACGGGCGAACTATATCATGGGATTTCTACTATCCAAACCGCGCCGGAAGCAACGACGCCGCACCCAGAAGGCGCGGCGTCGACAAATGATTCGGTTGACCTGTTCCCTGAAATCACTCCGGCAAGGGTTTGCCCCGCGTTTCCGGCGCAAACGGCAGCACGAGCAGGCCAAGCACAAACACGATGGACATGACCGCGGCCGACCACGAAATTCCAATTTGCGCACTCAGCAAACCAAATGTCCACGGCCCGGAAATGGAAATATACCGGGCCACGTTGTAGCAGAATCCCGTGCCTGTTGCGCGCAGTCTCGTCGGAAACAATTCGGGGAAGTAAACTGCGTACCCGCCAAAGAGAGATGTCAGGAAGAACCCCATGATCGACAACATGATAAGCACGACGGTCGTGGAATCGCCGATATTAAACGTGATAGGCACAACTATCGCGCACGCGATGAAACTTATCGCAAAAGTGGGTTTGCGGCCAATGCGTTGCGCAAGCCACGCCCAAGCTAGGATACCGAAAAACGCGCCCGCGTTTTGGACCATGATCGCATAACTTGCGAACCGATCCGCCTTGCCGCGGAGTTCTTCCAAGCCATCCGGGTTCACAATTCCCCGGAGGAAGTCGGACGAAAACGTGCCAATGCCCCAAAAACCGATTACGCCGACCGCGGCAAGACATACGCCCACAATGGTATTCCGCCTCAAGATCGGATCGGTAAACAACCCCAGGATGGATCCAATCTCAATGTCGCCCTTTTTTGCTTTGGCCTTGGCCTCATGCCATTGTTCCGGCTCTTTCACGAAAAGCCGGATGGCAAACACCAACAAAGCAGGAACGAATCCGACAAAAAAGATATATCGCCAACTGCTCGCGTCTGTAACCGTGCTAAACACCGTCAAACTGATAAAGCCAGCCATTATGTTGCCGATGGCTGAACAGGCTTGCATAATCCCCAAAGCCACGGGCCGCGCATGATTTGGGAATACTTCCGCAACCAGCGCCGCACCCGCCGCAAATTCGCCGCCAATGCCAAGTCCCGTGAGGAAACGGCAGGCGGCAAACATTTCCCAATTGGTGGACAGACCGCTCAAACCGGTAAACACGGCGTAGACTAGAACGGTTATGGCCATCGTCAGCGTACGGCCTAAGCGATCGCCAACCATGCCAAATAGAAAACCACCGGTTGCCCAACCGAATATGAATATACCGTTGACGACGCCTCCCAGGAATTTCAGTTGCTCCGGAGACGCGCCGGGTCCCAACAAATCCTTTAGAGCGGGCTGGCGAGCGGCCACGTACAGCCATTGGTCCATCGTGTCGAACATCCACCCCAGCGACACGACCGTCAGCACCAGCCAGTGGTACCCTGTCAGACCGTCAGTCCACTTCTTCTTGCCAAACAACACATCCGTCACGGCACACGCTCCTCCGCGGGCATACTTCTCGCCCCGCATATTTTGGCAATCATGATGGACAGGAAGGATCAGCGCCCAAGCGCGTGCAGTCCCCGCCTCCCCGCTCTTCAGCCCGTAGAGACTAGTGGGTTTTGGGCGAAAGAATCAAGGCCGGGTGACACCGGATTGGGCCACGTCTGTGCGATCAATTGAACTCGTATCGCCGTAGCGAATGCCATAATAAAGCATCAATGGTATGGAAATCAGTGGAACCCCGGCCAGAATGGGCAGCGCCCACAAAAACGGGTCCAATGCCGGCACGTATGACCGAAGAATGCAGACATGTGCCAGCGCGATACACAAACCGCCGAATGAGAACTTGCCCGCAAGCAACAGATTCTTTCGCGGCACGAGATCCACGCCTGCCCTCACGCCAACCAGCCTGACCACCCGGTACAACCCAACCGCGGCAAAAACGCTGAGGCCCAACATAAGGCAAGCCATAAGCAACACCTGGGAATAAAGATCGGCAACCACCCCGGAAGCCAACAAGGGAAGGAAGCAGATTACATACAGCAGGACCGCCGCCCAGCCAAGATTCAACAGTACCCAAGCCTTCAGCAATACGACAAGGTGAAACGAAATCAGTCCCGCAGCCCCTACAGCGACGTACAGTACATTCTCGGCCGATATCGGATGAATACGGTGAAAGAATCCAGGAGCACTCAATAGAAGATACACCGCTGACGGCCAAGCCAATAAACGCATTTGGCGCCATACGCGATTACGCGCTAACTCGGAGATCGCACTTGCATGCAAGGAACCAGCAACGAGGTACATGGCACTTCCTGGTCTAAAGTCAGCAATGGCCTGAACGATGCTGTAAAATATCGCCGCAATCAGAAGGGAAGATCGAGTCGCATTCGCCGCTCCTTCCCCAAGAGAAGGCAGCGGTACCGAATTCGACACGTAAATGGATAGCCAATCAAATTGGCTTAACGCAAACAGGACAACTGATGAAAGGACAAATGGAAGCCAAAACCAAAGTAAATGCACAGAACATGTTCGCGAGTGGGATTCGTTTGCAGAGCGAAACATGACGGAGCACTCCTGAACGCCAGCCTCTGGTCGATCACAATCTAGTCCCGCTGCCCGTCAAGAATCAAAAACACGCTTGGATTGGGTTCGGCCTTTGGGTTGTATTCACAATTTCCGTGTCGCGGCCATGGTCCCTGTAGCGGAGATAGAAAAACCAACGTAACGAATGCGCTTCTCGCAAAGTGCAACTACGCCAATCGGCTTCATCTGCGGACAAATTCGGCTACTCGCCCGGTATCCTTCACGGAAATTCATCCACCGCGCACGCCTGTGCCGCTTCCGTCAGCATGAAAAACTTTGACCCCGAAGGCTGCGGATACCGCCCCCACTCCACATGTCCATCGAGAAACGACACGTTGGCCGCCAGTGGCAAGTGATTGCGGTCGGGCATGTAGAAGGCCCCGCCGCGCCGGCTCACGTGATCCCAAATCACGGCCACCTCCGACGCGCTGTGCGAACCCGCCGCCGGACTGTTGATATCCGTAATCATGATCCGTTCGATACCATTGCGCAACCGGTGCAGTGTTATCGGATCGGCCCACGTCGGCAACGTAACCTCAAGGTCGCTCCAGCGCGTGGTGAAGTTGACCGCATCCGGATGAATGTTCACCAGCTTCAACGCCAACGCATCCACATCCGGCGTTGTCGCGGCATCGGCGGGATTAATCATGTATCCCCAATACACATACGAATAGTCCGGCATGTGAACAAACGTCGCCTTGTTCCGCACCGGATTGTGAAAGTTTGACGCGTTCCACCCCGGACCCACCGGCATTTGTAGATTGCTCTCCAATCGCCCTTCCACAAAATACTCGCCGTCGCTCGGACAAAGGAGAACGTTGGCATCCGTCAAGTAATCGGGATACACGAACTCCCCGTCGAAACTTGCGTAGCACCCGACGTTTGGCGAATACGAATTAAAGTATGGCACATGGCGTGGCGGCCAATAGTCCCGGTTTTCATCGGCAAACAGCATGAACGCGATGCCGATCTGCTTGAGATTGTTGACGCACGTCGTGCGCCGGCCAAGTTCCATCGCCCGGCTCAAACCGGACATCAACAATGCCCCAAGAATCGAAATGATCGCGATCACCACCAGAAGCTCGACAAGCGTGAACCCAGACTTCTTCATGGCCTTCATCCTCCCCGGCGTACTTCCCCCGCGCGAGCAGGTAATCGAACCCGGCTACCGGTGCCGCTGCCACTGGATGTTCAATGGCACCAGCGCAATCGCGAGGCCGGGAGCCAGCGCGATCAGTCCGCCGATCAGCCACATCGTTCCCTCCAACCGGAACTCCGAATCCACGTAGGAAAGGAGGGCGATCAGGCAAAGGCTTGTGCCGAACGAAACCACTATGAACAGTGCGTGCTTCCAACTTAGGAAATGGCGGTAAAACGCCAGGCCGATCAACAACAGAACCGCGGCCCACAGAAAAACCGCCGAACCGATGGTCAACCCCTCTATCAAATCCTTGTGCGTTTCGTTGAACCGCATATCCGGTCCCCTCGCAATGAGAAACATGGCAATGGTTTGCGGCGCCAGCAAGACGAAAACGCCTAAACCAAACGTTGCCACGTGAAACGGCAGGGACCAGATGAAAACACCGCCGGCTACCGCCACCGCCACGATCAGGGAACCGGCGCCGCTTGTCGTAGTCAAAAAGACAGACGTAAATCCCGCCTGTTGAAACTCACCACTGATCTCTCGGGCCGCTTCCGGCAGCAACGGCAACGCCAGCACGGCCATCGCGAGGTAGTGATACATAAACTGCCGTGCGTTGGCCCGGATGCGGGCAGAAGCCAGATCGGCTGTCCCCATCGGGCGTGTGAACATCCAGAACCCTTCCTTGGTGCGGTGCATCATGATCTCGCGCGCCAAGATGAATACGCTGCAGATCAACATCGCCCAGGGAAATGGCACAATGACCCATCCAACCAGAAGCAGATAGATGTCTTTTGGTCTGGAAAGAATATCCGCGGCGGCTTCCAGCGCATCCGGCGCATCGAACAGCACCAGCAAAGGCACTGCCACCATGCAGGCCCCGTGCGCGGCGAACAGCCACCACCCGCGCGACCGCGTCTCAAACCAGCATTGCGCCGCATCCGCCGAAGCAAACCGTTTCGGCGCGTCGGCCATCGTCGCCGCTCCGCTCAAAGGCGGCACCCGAGCCGGAAACGCCCGGCCTGTGCGCGCCAGATAGGCCCCGGCCACGGCGGCGGCCATTCCCGCGCCGCCCAGATAGGTATACGAGTCCGGAAATGCCGAGGACACCACCAACAATGCCATTAACACTGCAAACGGCAATGCCGCTGCCCACGACTTTAACCAGCCGAACGACCACACCATGCCATACCCCACCGCAACGATGACGCTCCACGTGGAGACGCGAAAAACCGCCCCGTCCAACACGTTGAAATCCAGATTCTTGGATTCCGGAATCGAAAAAAACATCCATCGGAACGCCACGATCATGGCAAGCACGAGTGCAAGGCTGTATCCAATTTGAAGCGCCACCATGGATCCCGTACGCATCGGCAAAATGCTCAGGTGCCGCGAAAACCCAAATCCAAGCCGATCCCGGTTCATGTGCATGAACAACGACCACAAAACCACTACGCTCAACGAAAGCAACGCCGTCATGCGAGCCAGGAACATATACATCAGCATCATCCCGTCATACTCGGGATCGGGCGGCGTCACATGAATCAACCAGACAAATAACGCCGAAAACACCACACCCGCCAAAGCAAACCAACCCGTTTGCTTCCACTGGCTCCACAAAAGCATCGTAGCCGCGCGCATGAGCTTTGACTCCTTTTAACGGTGCTGTTGAAACCGAAAAATGGTGGACGCAAGCAACATGGGAACGCAGATCATCGACGCCACGGCTGCCGCGGCGATCCACACGCTGTGATCGCGCACGATGGGCTCATAAAATCCGGCGAAAAAAGCCAGTAGCGCCGCCAGGAAGGCGACCAGCCACACCGCCGCAACGGTTCGCACATAGCGCAAGTCGCCCGCGTTCTTGATCAGAAATACACAGGCGATGCCAAACGGGAAGAGAAGGAATGAACCGACATAGTCGATCCGCAACGATTCAAGGTCAAACAGGTTGATGGCGTTCGACAACACGACTAAGAAAAGCAGATACAGAATGCCGCACTGTTGGACCACCCATCCGACGCCCAACAACACCATGGAGCCAAGCACGAACTGAACCACGCCGTACTCGCCAGGTCCGGTTGGCCCATAGTCCATGCCCCAAATAAGTACGTCAATCGTCGCAACGGGGCTGTGCGCATGGCTTTCGATGCCAACCGCAAAATAAGCGTCGAACAGCGCACACGTCACTACCCAGGGGACAATCAGACTCATCAGGCCGGCCAGCAACCGCCCATTCGCAATTGCGCGCATGTCACCCAAGGGATTACGCCAGATGCCGGACGATAGCTTTCGGCCGCTTCCCAAATCGTCGCCAATGAGCAGGATGTTGTACAGGACGGCCGCACTCAGGAATGCCGCCAACGACCCGTAGGCGGCAAACTCCACGGAATTGGCCAGTGCGCTTCGAGGCCCATGGTTATAGATTCCTTGAGCGGACGCACCGGCCCAGAAAAAAAGAAGCAACAGCAGCAAGTACGCAGGAACGAACCATATTCCAAGCCGGCGGTATTCGGACCAGGCCACCGCCCATAGGGCCCGTCGGAATGCGCGAGGTTCTTGCCGCGGAGCGCTCTCCGTGACAGAAGGAAATCGCCGGAATCCGCCGCTTCGGCCCCGGTATGCGCCTGCCAGGGCGACCGCGAGCGATCCGCCTCCCCACGCAAGCAGAAATGCGGGCAGCGCGGCGGAATGCCTTAACGCAATGTAAGTGAACACGACGCCAAAGAGCAGAATCGAAACAAACGCCAGATAGGCGTGAATTGCGCCCAAAGTCCAGGCAACGGCAAGCGCCATCGCCCCAACGGCAAACACCGCCAGTAGAAACCGGGAGGTCTCGGTCAACCTGGATGAGAAATACGGGCTGGTCGTGATTTCGCGAATGACGAGCGAAGAAACTAGATACACCGTTGCAACCGCAACGAAAGCAAAAATCACGTGAACTGCGACCAGCATACCCGTGGAAACAGGCAGCCGGTACAGGGCCGGCGAAAAACCAAAACGCAGGTTCCCGGAATCGCCATGCATTGTGATCAACCGCACAAGCAGCGCAAGGATTCCGATAAACAGGATGACCAGGCTGCTCAATTGAAAATGTTCCAGCGAGCCCCGGATGGCGTACGCCCACAACGCGCACAGCACAGGCACGCCCACGACGTACCACCGCGTCTGCCGCCATTGGCTCCAGATCAATGCACTGGCTGCGCGCATGGGTTAACGCCTCCTCATCAATGGACCCGCTGCCATTTGATCGTCAAGGGAGTCACATACGCCGGCAGGACCGCCAGCAGACAGACGGTCAACAGGATTCCAATCGACTTAAGCGGCATGAGGTCAAGCGATTGCGGCCCTTTCAGCCCAACGACGGCAAGGCCAAAAAACAGCATGAGCAACAGAACTTCGCCGGCAAGGCGGAGTGCATCGCGCATGGCACGCGGCGAACGGGCAATCGCGACGACGGTCAACACCGCGGCCACCGCCAACGTTATGGACATCCACAACTGGACTGCGTCGCCGTCCAGACCGCCAATTAACGCGACGGCAAACGTGACCACAAGCAGCACACCAAACTGGCTCGCGATCCAGGCAAGTCCATAGAGTGAGAGCGAAATGGCCGCGAAGGCGATCACTTCAACAAACCAATAATCGTGCGTGCCCCGCAACAATTCGATGTAGATGCCGCTGCCCTCGCCGTCGGCGCGCACGAAGAACACGTCCAGCGCGTTCACCAGGATCACGATCACCCAAGGTCCCGCCATCTCAATGGCTTGCGCGCGCAAGGTCGCATTCGACATCGCCGCTGATGGCAGCGGTTGCAACAGCCCGAAGGGCTGTTTGCCGATCCAGAGGGCCCGCGTCCGCGACACGAGCCGGAGCGCTCCATACAACCACGCGGTCAACAAGAACAACCCAATAGCCGCATTGCCTCCCCAAGCGATTTCACGCCGAAGGTTTATTGAATTGAAATCGCTGGTGTGCATTTCAGGAAACGCGATGACAACACGAGGCACAAACGTCACCATCAGGGCGATCCCGAACATCAACCACAACCACCGCCCCGACCGCCGGGATTCGAACCACGCCTGGGCTTCGACAGCATCAAAAAACCCGGAGGCCCGCTCGCCCGCGAAAACGCCGGTTTCGACCGACGCCCGCACCGGACGCAGCGTGCCGCGCCGCGACAGTCGCGCTCCAATCATGGCCAGCCCAAGGCCAAGCGCCGACATGAAGGCGAGGCCCGCATCACCGGCGTTCAATAGCCCAAGACACAAGTACCAAGCTCCAAACCCCGCAACCACCAGAAGCACGTGAATCGATCCGACGGTCCACACGAGGCCGTACGCCCACGCCGTGGACGCCACCCAAAACCAGGGCTGCCAGAGACCCACACGCGACGAACTGACCATCCCAAGTCGATCGCTCATCCAATCCAGAACCGTAGCGGATACCAGCACGTGAAATCCGACCAACGCGACCCCGGAAAGCACCTCCGCCAGCGCCAGCAACGGAGTGGACACCGGCAGCGACTTTAGATGCTCCGGGAAACCAATGCGAATGCCCCGCTTGCTTGTATCGTTGACCATCAAAATGCACAAGATCGCCACAAGCCCCAACCCGAACACCATCTCGGGAAACACGGAGAGCATGGTGTAGTCGGTAACATCAAACCTCTTGAGCCCGTTGTCTCTCGAGGCCCCATACGCAAGCACGCAACCCACGGCCAACGACACCGCCATCGCAGGCGCAACCGCCGCAATCCGAGAGCGTATCAGCGTGATGATTGCCCTCATCGCCTCACTCCTCCGTACGCGCTTTACGGCCCGCGCGCGCAACAAATATGTCTTCCAACGATGGCACCGACTCGCTAACAACCTCCGCACCCGCGGATACCGCCTGTGCCTTCACGGAATCCAGCGCTCCATCGCACACCACCGTCCAGTCGCGGCCGTGACCGCTCCAACCCAGCGCGCCGGTCCACGACGGCGGCGCTTTCACCGCCTCCGGAAAACGCAAGGTGATGGCACGGTGCCGCTCCTTCAGATCATCCAGCTTGTCCGACAAGACGGCCTTGCCGCCCGAAATCATCACCACGCGATCGGCCACGCGCTCCACTTCATCGAGCAAATGCGAGGAGAACACCACCGTGCGTCCCTCTTCCGCCACCGTCCGCACGATCGCGCCCAGAATGTCGCGCCGCACCACGGCATCCAGTCCCGACGAAGGCTCGTCCAACAACAACAGCGGCGGCCGGTGCGCCAACGCCACCAGCAACCCCGCTTTCGCCCGCTGCCCCCGGCTCAACGTGCGTACTTTGGCGCGCGGATCGAGATCGAACCAGTCGCGCAATTCCTCCGCGTATTTCTCGTCCCATTTCGGGTAGAACGCCTGCATGTACCGCATCAACTCGCCCACGCGCATCCAATTCGGCAAATCGTGATCTTCGGACAAATACCCAATCCCCGCCAGCACCTTCTCCGGCGTCTGAACGGGATCCAGGCCAAACACGCGGATTGACCCGCCGTGCGGCTTCAGCAAACCAAGACAATGCTTGATAAACGTCGTCTTTCCCGCGCCATTCTCTCCCACCAAGCCAAACACGCACCCCTCCGGCACGACAATGTCCACCGCATCCAACGCCAGCTTCTTGCCGTACAGCCGGGTAAGTTTTTCCGCGACAATAACTGGAGTCTCGCTCATGGTGTCCCCTCTTTCCCTGTGTTCAGAGCGTCGTGGCGCTGATCGATCAACGTCTTGATTTCCGTAACCGGCACATCCATCTGGCGCGCCTCCGCCAGCAGCGCGTCAATGCGGTCGGAAAGAATCCGAATGCGTTCCCGGCGCGCCAGGGGAGACCCGTTGCCAGAGACATACGTGCCTGCACCCTGGCGCTTATTGAGGATGCCCGCCACTTCGAGTTCGCGGTACGCACGCGCGACCGTGTTCGGGTTGACTAGGAGACCCTCCGCAAGCGTTCGAATCGGCGGCAACTCATCGCCGGGAGACAACCGGTTGGACGCCACCAGGTATTTGACCTGATTGACGATTTGAAGATAGATGGGTACCCCGCTTTGCGGGCTGATATGAATGTTCATGGTGTTGCCGTCCAAAGATTGTATTAAGACTTTAATACAATTTGTCGTCCGTGTCAACCCCCAAGGCGCAATGGCCGGTTATTCTTGCACCCGTCAGTCCATAACCGTAGAATCCGCGCCCACATGCACACCGTGACCCTGATCGTCTTTGCCCTGGTCTATCTCGGCATGATCGCCGGGAAATACCCCGGTTTGGCCCTGGATCGCACCGGAGTCGCGCTGTTGGGCGCCATCGTCCTCATGGCGGCCGGAGTCGTCGCCCCGGAGCATGCCCTTGCTGTGATGGACGTGCCTACCATGGGCCTGCTCTTCGGATTGATGATTGTGTCGGCGCAATTCCGGTTGGGTGGTTTTTATGCCGCTATCACGCGCAAGGTGGCCGCTGCCGAGGTCACGCCACCCACATTACTCGCGCTCGTAATGGCGGTGTCCGCGACGCTCTCGGCTTTTCTAACCAACGACATTATTTGTCTGGCCATGGCGCCGCTGCTGGCCGAGGGCTGCGCCCGGAGAAAGCTGGATCCCAAACCCTTTCTCATCGCTCTCGCCTGCGCCACCAACATCGGCTCCGCCGCCACACTGATCGGCAACCCGCAAAACATGCTCATCGGCCAAAGCCTCAACCTTCCTTTTGGCGGCTACATGCTCGAGGCGGCCCTGCCCACGGCTGCGGGTTTAGCGATCTCGTGGGCAATTATCGCAGTGCTCTCCCGTGGGCGATGGCGGGGCGATTCGGCGCCCTCCCATGTCGAACCACCCCCGTTCAATGGCTGGCAAACGGGCAAGGGAATCGTAGTCCTGCTGCTACTGGTGGCCGGATTCCTGTTCGTCCCCGCACCGCGCGAAGTGCTCGCGCTCGGCGGCGCAGGGATTCTGTTGTTGAGCCGGAAGATGCATTCGCGACAGATGATTGGCGAAATCGATTGGCACTTGCTCGTGTTGTTCGCGGGACTCTTCGTGGTGAACGCGGCCTTGCAGGAAACGGGCTTGCTGGCGGTCGGGATGGCAAGACTGGCAGGTATGGGCATGGACATCGAGCATCCCGCGTGGCTGTTTGGCATTACCGTGGTCTTGTCGAACCTCGTGTCAAACGTGCCGGCCACCATGCTGCTGCTCCCCGCGGCCACGCACGAAATGGCGGGTATCATCCTCACGCTGGCGAGTACGCTCGCAGGAAATCTCTTCATCGTCGGCAGCATTGCAAACATCATCGTAGTCGAGCAAGCGGCGCGGCAGGGCATTCCCATCACATGGCGGGATCACGCCCGCATTGGCGTGCCCGTCACCATCGCGACGTTGGCCATCGCCGCTGCGTGGATTGCGATTCGCGCGGCCGTGTGAAGTAGATCAAGAAACGGCGCCCCCAATCCGCCGGAGCAAACCAGAGACGCCGTTGTGCTGGGTTTGATTAAATAGCCCTAGTTGCCTGCCCAACGCGGCAGCGATTCCGCCAGTTGCCGCCATTCACTCAGTTCGGGAATCCCCGGCTTACGCTTGCCGAAAATCAGTCCGATCTCTTTGCCGTCCGCGTCGTACAGTTCGACGGAGGTCACCATGCCGTCGGTGGTCGGCTTGCGCACAAGCCACGTCTCCGCCACGCCGCCGGTGCGCAGGTGCAGGTTAAAATCCTCGTCCAGCACGTTGTACCATTCGTCCATGGCCACAAGCCGTTTCACCGGACCCGTGTGAATCTGAATGCACCCGGTGTTGCCCACGAAGATCATGATCGGCATGCCTGACGCCGACGCGGACTCCATGGCGTCGCGGTAAGCCGTCGTGCTCAGACGTTCGGCAAATACAGCGCCCACATGCTTCAGCGCCGGCAGGCGATCGTATTTCACCTTCTTGAGCATTCCGAAGAAGTCGTGCGTGTCTTTCATCGCGCCCCAAGCCTCGCGCAGTGCAGCCGCATCCGCATTCTCTTGCGGCACCTGAAACGCTGCCGGCCGCTGCACTCCCGAAAGCGCCGGCGATTGATCGTCGTGCAGGAACTGATTTCGCAAGGCCTCAAACGCTTCGGCAGCGCTATCAGGCACAAACACCTTGTGCACGGAATCGCCTTGCGCGTCAAAAAACTGAAAACTGAGCTTGTACGCCTTTCCCAACGGGTTGTTCACGGCGAATCCGTACAACCACTTCGTCGTGAATATGCGAAGGTCGATGGCCTCGCTCACAACAAGCGAAGCATGCGCGCCGTGCGTGTAGGGCGCATATACCCCGTGCTTCTCGTGCACGGCATAACGGTTGCGCGTCAGTGTCATCACGTGGCCGCAGGCCTCCAGGCCGCCGAGAATCTCCCCCCACTCCGGACGCAATCGCGTTACGGTGTCGCCCGTGCCAGTTGCCAGGAGTTCCGCCTCGCTTACACCGAACTGTTCCGCGGCGTCGTACATATTTGCGCGCTTCTGCGAGTCTCGATACGCGGTCCAGCGCGCTTTCAGTTCTTCCACGCGATCCAAGGTAGCCGATTCTGGGGTCATCGCAGGCTCTCCTCCAAAACAGCGTGCGCAGTATCGCGCATCGCAAGGTCTACGGTTTCAGACAGTAAAGACACGTCATGCACTGGCACCACCCAAGGGCATCCCGACGGATGCTGCCAGACAACGCATTGCAGGCCAAACGCATCGCGGACCAATTCCGGCGTCAGCACATCGCGCGGCGCGCCCTGCGTCACCGTCACGCCCTTCTGCAACACCAGCAATTCATCCGCATACAGGGATGCCAGATTCAAATCATGCAGCACGGCCACCACCGCCATCCCTGACTGGGCGGTCTTGCGCCTGAACATGGAAAGGGTCTCCACCTGCCGACGTAAATCGAGGTGATTGGTCGGCTCGTCCAAGAGGACGACCGCCGTGTCCTGTGCCAGAATGCGAGCCACGTGCGTGCGCGTTGCCTCGCCGCCCGACAACGTGGGATAGTGCCGGTTCGCCAGCGCGGACACATCGGTTTCGTCCATCACAGCCCGCACGATGGCATGGTCCTCGGCCGATTCGTACGCCCCCTGCAAATGCGGCGTACGGCCCATCAGGGCCACTTCATACGCGGTAAAAGGAAACTGTCCTTCGTGGTTCTGCCCCAGGCATGCCCGCGTGCGCGCCATCTGACGTGCGGAGATCGTTGCGACCGAACGGCCCTGCCAAGTGACGCAGCCTTCGCTTGGAGGCATCTCGCCGCACAACAGCCGAAGCAGGGTGGTCTTACCCGCGCCGTTGGCTCCGGCAATCGCGTAAAACCTGCCAGGCTGGACGGAAAGCGATACACGGCGCAGCAGCCATTGCCCGTTGTGCGCCCGATACCCTGTTTGGACGGCCTCAAGCATGGCTATGCCTCCTCCCGTTACGCAGAATCAACCAGATAAAGAACGGTCCGCCCGCGATCGCCGTGATGATTCCCACGGGAATCTCCGTCGGCATGGCAATCGTACGGGCCGCCAAATCCGCCAACGTCAGCAGAATTGCGCCGCCCAGCGCCGAGGCCGGCAGCAGCCACCGGTGATCCGCGCCCATTGTGAGACGCAACATGTGGGGCGTGATCAGCCCGACAAAGCCGATGCTGCCCGCGGCACTCACCGCGGCGCCCACTACCAGCGCGGACGCAACCACCAATCTCCGTTGCACACTCGGCAGCGAAATGCCCAGATGAAACGCCTCGCGATCGCCCAACGCCAACGCGTTTAACGATGACCCCAGCCGCAACAGGACCACGATGCCCACCGCCATGAACACGGCCGACGCAAGGACAAGCGGCCACGTGGAATGACTGAAACCGCCCAACTGCCAGAACGTGATGTCGCGCAACTGTTGATCGTTGGCATACGTGATCATCAGACCGATGCAGGCAAAAGCAATTGCATTAACCGCGATACCCGTCAACAACAACGTCGCGGTCCGGCCGGTCCCGGAAAGTTGCGCAATCTTCAACACGACCGTCACCGCCAGACAGCTTCCCAGGAAAGCGGCCACGGGCACGGTCCACAACCCAAGACCCGCCGCGCCAAAAAACACGATACTGATGGAAGCGCCCGCTGCCGCACCGCCGGTCACGCCGACCAACTGCGGGTCGGCGAGGGGATTGCGGAACAGGCCTTGCATTCCCGCACCGGCCACCGCAAGCGCCGCGCCTACGAGCGCGCTCAACACCACACGCGGAAATCGAATGTACGCAAGCACGCGAAAGGCCGCCTCGTCGTGAGACCCGGCAAGCACCCGAGGAATATCCCACGGCGCGACAAAGTAAGCGCCCAAACCGGCGGATATAAGTAACACCACCGGCAAAGCCACACCCAACGCAATGAGCGCAGTGCGATAGCGAGAGTGACTCACCGGTCACGTTCCCGGGGTGTGGTCATGTTTCGCCACATATACACCCTGCTTATGGTGCAACGCATCGAACAACTCCAATGCCGCTTTGCCCAAGCGCGGACCGAATCCACCCAACAACAAATCGTCCATGGCAATAACCCGCTTGGACTTGCCGCCCGGAGTCTCCGCGATACCCGGTTGCTCCAGGAACGCATCGACCCCTCCCACCGCATCAAGGCCGGAAGTAAAGCAAAGATAGACGTCAGGCTGCGCGGCAACGAGCGCTTCGGGGTTTAGGTTGCGATACCCCTTCACCGAAAGCGCGTAATTGGCGCCCGCCAATTTCGCCATCGCGGCCGCATTGCTGTCATTGCCCAGAAGCAACGCCGTACCCGGACGAAGGTACAACATCAACACCCGGGGTTTCGGCACGTCGCCCAAGCCTTCCATGTGCTTTGCCAGCGCGGCCAAATCGTCGTCTATCGTCTTGACGAGCGTCTCGCCTTCGGCCTCTTTCCCCACCAGCTTGGCCACGGCACGAATGTTTTCCTTGGCCGCATCCACGCTCGCGTCCGCGGAAAGACGCACGACTTCCGCACCCGTGGATTCCAGAATCTGAAACCCCGGCTTGCTCATGTCGCGGTCTTTCCCGATGATCAACGTGGGCTTCTGCGCGATGATCGCTTCCGCGTTCAACTGATGGCCCGTACCAATATCCGGCAGTTTCGCGGCCTCGGCCGGATACAACGAACCCGAATCACGCGCAACCACGTATTCGCCCGCGCCCAACGCAAACAGGGTTTCCGTAGTGGTTCCATCCGTGCTCACGATGCGGGGAGGCTCCGCACCACGGGCGACCGGTATTGCGGACGCCAACAGGACAACGATCGCAATCCATTGGACGTTTCTGAACGTCGATAAAACTGTCTTCATTCTGGTCATCCGTGTATTGAAAGTTCGCCAAACACTTTGGCCACGCCCGGAACCACGGGCGCCTTGTCATGGAGACGGATAAAGGACACATGACCGTCCATGAACAACACGTTGGCGCCGCCGGGAATGTGGTTGAACTCCTTGGGATAAGTACTTAGCCGATCGCCCATGACAAAAACGGCACTCTGCGAGGCCGTGCCGCTCGCGGGACTGTTGATATTCGTGAGCAGGAACCGTTCGATCCCTTCACGCAACCGGTAGATCGTGTTGCTGCCGGAATTTCCCATCCCCGGCGCTACGCTGCTCAGGTTGATGTCGTTGCCCACGCTGCCCCCGAAGAAGTTGCCGATGGCCATGGTCATGCCCCAGATCAACTGGGCCGATCCGGTCTCCGTCGAGGCACTTTCCAAGATAGATATCGGCGCTTGCGGATCCGTTTCGCCCACCCGGTCGTACAGGTAGCCCGTATACCAGTAGTTGTCCGCCAACAACGCCAATCCCCGGTCGGAATCGAACTGACCAAACGGAGGTCCCGGGATCGGCGCAAAGCACACCTTGTGCGCTTCCCATTCGCCCGTCGTGGGGTTTTGAAGGTCCTCTTCGTCGAGGGATGCATTGGAAGGACACAGCACAATCGCCGGATCGGTCAAATAATCCGGATACACCGCGCGCATGTACGGATTCAGCCAGTGGGTCGGAGCACCCGCAAAGGGCGCGCCCGGCTGCACGATGGCTCCCGTGCTGCAGTTGACAATGGGTTCCCAAGACGCCTGGAAATTCGGAAAGGAAGCATTTGGGGCTTCGTTGGCGTACATCTTGAACACCAACCCCCACTGTTTCAGATTATTCTGACAACTCGCTCGCCGCGCCGCTTCCCGCGCCCGCGCCAAGGCCGGTAGCAGAATGGCCGCCAAAATGCCTATAATCGCGATTACAACCAACAGTTCAATCAGCGTGAACCCGCGCTTCTTCATTTTCGTGTCTCCCATAGCGGGCCTGCTGGCAAACCGGCTTCGAAGAATTTGACGGTTCGCGAAGACGGAAGAGTCAGCAGGCTCGTTTTTTGTAGCGACTATTCCCTAAAGTTTTCTCCACATAACAGACCGAACTATTTAGTAATAGTACCTATGTTTAGTATATAAATCAAGAGTTTCTTATTAATAAATATCGGCTTGTTGCAAATCTGATGATAACCATGAGTGTGCGGGTGTGTTCGGGCAGGCCAAAAGCACTGGAAAAGTACGATAAATCGGCCAAAGATATCCGTTTAGAACGCCCGAATGGCAGCGGTCAGGACAAGCATTAGACCCAAGGTGAAAAGGACAACCCCAAACCAGGTAAAATAGACGCGGCCCCTCAGCCGCCACATGCCAACTGTGAGAAGCCCGGTACCCAGTATGAGCGACCCGACAGCCGCGCGCCAAGGATTCGGGCCGAAGTAGGGCATCAGATACCCCGTTAGAATCGAAATCGCCGCAACAAGGATCAGCATGGGAAAGCTGACCGATATCCACCACCGCCCATTGGTCATGGGCTTCCGTGTCAGAATCCAGATCGACATGAGATCATCTTTCCGCATCAGGTCCATTTTGCCAAAGGGTCATTCAGTCCTCGGATCACGCCGGACTAGGGCAAAATCGTGCGCAGAATGCTTCGAATTGCGCCTCCGCGGTCCCAATAACAGCCCACGACGCGACCAGTGACTAAGAACCCTTCTCAAAATTCTGCCCCTTCTGCCCCTCCGTCCCATTGGCCTTGTTCATCGCACAAACCAACCCTCTGTCCTTTGGCACACCTTCACCAGCATCAACATCACCGGAACTTCAATTAATACCCCCACCACGGTCGCCAGCGCGGCCCCGCTCGACAAACCAAATAGCATCACCGCCGTGGCAATAGCCACTTCAAAATGGTTTGACGCCCCAATCAACGCCGAAGGTGCTGCGTCTTCGTAGGAAAACCGTAGAACGCGGGCCGCCACATACCCCAGTGCAAATATCAACACGGTCTGCAGAAACAAGGGAACGGCAATCCAAAGTATCGTCAACGGATTGCCCAGAATAACTTCGCCTTTGAATGAAAAGAGCAACACCAAAGTGGTCAGCAACGCGACAATGGTGATCGGCGTTAAGACATGGAGAAAGCGTTCCTTGAACCAGGCTTCCCCTTTCGCGGCGATAATCCATCGTCGAGAGAGGTAACCCGCGACAAGGGGCAATGCAACATAGATCGCGATGGACAACAAAAGCGCTTGCCAAGGTACCGGCAGTCTTCCGACCCCCAGCAGGAATCCGCCCAACACGCCGTAAAGCAAGAGCATGGTCAGTGAATTAATCGCCACCATGACAAGCGTGTGGCCGTCATTCCCTTTGGCCAGATAGCCCCACACCAGCACCATCGCCGTGCACGGCGCGACGCCCAGCAGAATGCATCCCGCCAGATAGCTGCGCCACAAGGGCACCTGCAACATCTTCACGCCGTCCACCAGCACCACCGTGCCGGCGCCGTGTGTCGCGCCTTCAGCCAAATCCAGGCCCATCGGCATCTTGACCAGATCCACGGCATCCGCCCCGATGAAACCGCGAAACAGCACACCTAGAAACAGCAGCGAAATGGCATACATCGTAAACGGCTTGATGGCCCAGTTCACCACCAGCGTCAGCAACACCGGCCGAAAGCTCTTCCCTGCCTTCACCACCTCCGCAAAATCGATTTTCACCATGATCGGATACATCATGAAGAAGAGACAGACCGCGATTGGAATGGAGACCACGGGAGCGCCATCCACCGTCACCGACATTCCATCCAGTGTTTTCGCCAGGTTCGGCGCAACCTTGCCCAGCACGATGCCCCCGGCAATGCACAACCCAACCCACACCGTAAGATACCGCTCAAAGACTGACATCGCCTTCTCGCCTTCCTGCACGTGCCCGCCTCCGGTTTTCGTACCCATAGCTTCCCCCTGCCTTCGTTGATAGTCCGCATTCTGTGAGAACTGCAGTTTCGAGAATTGCCGAGCGCTAGTGCAGCCACGCAATTAATGGGACAATACCGTGAAATATCCGGGATATCGGTCATACAAAAAGCCCCCGGGGTCATGAACACCGGGGGGAATGAACATACAAAACGCGGATGCGATCAACCGCCGCAGCATGGCGTGCGCGTCGCCTTCACGGCGCTCACGCTCAAACTCGTCACAAAGTCGCCGGCCTTTACGCCCGCGGGCAGTTGCTCGAGCACCGCTTGGTACATCGGATCGTTCCACTCGGTCAGCGCATCGACGTACCCGGCCTTCTTCTCCAGCACGATCTGTGTAAATCCCGCCGCGCGCGCCATGCCTTCCGTCTCCTCAACGAGCACCGCGCCGGCCACGCAACCAACGAGCGCTTCTACCATGCTCTTCACTGCCTCGGGAAGCGGTTGAAGCAGCGCCAGGTCCGACACAGCCACGCGCCCGCCCGGCTTCAACACGCGCGCCATCTCACGCCACACCTGCGGCTTGTCCGGAGAAAGATTGATGACGCAATTCGAGATGATCACATCGACACTGTTGTCGGGCAACGGCAAATGCTCAATTTCCCCCAGACGGAACTCCACATTGGAAAGTCCCGTGCGCTCTTCGTACACCGCAATATTCCGCCGCGCCTTCGCCAGCATCTCAGGCGTCATGTCCACGCCGATCGCGCGGCCCGTGGCGCCCACTTTCTTGCCCGCCTGAAAAATGTCGAAACCACCGCCCGATCCCAAATCCACGACCACTTCGCCCGGCTTCAAAGACGCCAGTGCAACGGGATTGCCGCAAGACAACCCCATGTTCGCGCCTTCAGGCAACTGCGCTAACTCCTCGGGATCGTATCCGACCACGGCCGCGAGTTGATCCTCCGTCACTGCGCAACCACCGCCGCAACACGACCCGGCGCTCCCTTGGGATTGCGCCTTGTTCTCCGCGATCTTCGCATATCCTTCCCGCACCTTTTCGCGAACCGACTGCTGCTCCATGAGGTCTGTTGAAGTGCTCATCACCTTGGTCCCTCCAATTGATCACACCGATGGGTGTGGATTGATCCGATCCGGAAGATCGGAAATATAGTCCCGTATCTCGTCGCGCACGCGACGGTAACAATTCATGGCTTCTTCAGGGGTTCTGGCCGTCTTCGCCAATCGGGGCGGATCGTCAAAAGCGTGATGGATGACTCGCGCCGCGCCCGGAAACACCGGACACGTCTCGTGCGCATGACCGCACACGGTGACCACCACATCGAACGCAACATCCTTCAAGTCTGCCAGCGTCTTGGAATAGTGCCCCGAAATATCGACGCCCGCTTCCGCCATCACAGCAACCGCATTCGGGTTGAGTCCGTGCGTTTCGATGCCCGCCGAAAAACTGTCGATCCGGCCGCCATGCAGGTGTTTCGCCCACCCTTCCGCCATCTGGCTGCGGCATGAATTCCCGGTGCATAAGAACAAGACCGTCGGATTCATGACCCACCCGTCTTCTCGGCCACGCCGCAACACCCCTGAGCCGGAGCACATCCCGCAATCGCGTCGGCCCCGTCCTCCATCAGCCCTTTGCAGCAATCTTCCATCAGATATTCCAATAGACGCCTCACGCCCGCAGAGTCCACGCTGTATAGAATGGAACGGCCTTCGCGCTGAGACTCAATTAAGCCTGCTTGGACCAAATGATTAAGGTGAAACGTCAACGTCGCGTTCGGAATATCCAACCGCAGCGCAATTTCCCCTGCCGGAATCCCGTGCGGACATGCCTTTACCAGCAGCCGAAATATCCGCAACCGGGTATCCTGAGCCAACCCGGACAGCGCTTTTATGGCGTCTCTTATTTCCATATTTCTAGTATAATCGAAATAAATGAAAAAAGCAACCTCAAGCCGAAAATAAAAATGAACTAATAATAATAGCAAAAACGAAGAATAACCCTTGTTTTGTTTTACGAAGAGAACGGCATGTCGAATCGACTATGCAACGGGGTAGGCCATAACAATAGGAACAACAAATCGAAAACCACCTTTGGCGGCCCCTTACTCGGAAGCCTTGGAATTGTGCCGGTACAGAATCACGTGTACCGGTTCCAACGTGACCAGGCCTTCGTCAATCAGGGTATCCAGTTCCGGCAGAAAGGCATCGATTCGTTCTTTTTTGTCTACGATTTCGATCACCATGGGCAAGTCTTCGGAAAGGCGCAGAATCTTACTGGTATGGATACGGCTGTTGGCTCCAAAACTCAACACGCCGCGCAGCACGGTCGCCCCGGCCATGCCTTGTGCCCGGGCCTTGTCTACAATGACCTCGTACAACGGTTTGCCGTGATGTTTGTCGCTCTCGCCGACATAAATTCGAAGGCAGTAGGCTTCATCCGGGAGTTTCATGGCGCCCCCTTATCCAATCCATCGTCCGATGGCAATTCCCGCGAGGACCGACGCAAAGCCCAGACCGTTGTGCAACAGCACGTTGCCCGCGGCCAGCATCCATTCGCTGTCTCGCGAAAGATGGCTGGTCTCCAACATCAGCGAGGAGAACGTGGTGAATGCGCCGAGGAAACCCACAAACACAATGATGCGGGTTTCCGGCGACACGTTGACCCTGCCTTCGAACAACTGCCACACAAGCCCGGCAACAAGACAACCGAGGACATTCACCACGGCCGTGCCCCAGGGAAAACCCGACCCGGCGACACGCTGCACCGCGCCGGCCAGGGCATACCGAGAAAGAGATCCGGCGGCGCCGGCTATGGCGATGAGCAACAGTTTTTGCATGAACAGACCTTGAAATCGCAGAAGATTGGACGTAACTGTATCAGATCGCGCCTGTGGACAGGGAATGGATGCCACTTCGGGCCTCGGACAGCCCGTTGAACCCGCTGCCGGCGTCACGGGGCGGCATAGATCAGGTATACGCCCGCGGCCAATATCAGAATGCCGCAAACTTGTTTGAGGCGAATAGCGCCCTTCGACTGTTCACTCCAATTGAGATAGCGCTGAACGACCCTGGTGAAGGTGCCCGCGAACACAATCACGGAACAGTGTCCAATGCCATAGACAAAGAGCAGTGCAACACCATAGGCCAGATTAGTGGAAGCCATTTGAAAGGTGATCGCCAGCATGGGAGCCATGTACGCGAAAGTGCAGGGGCCGAGGGCGAGTCCAAAAAGCAGCCCCAGCAGGAACGCGGCAATCAGCCCTTTGCGGCGCACAACCGATCCATCCGCGCCGGCAAACGAAAAGGGAAGGACACCCACAAGGTGCAAACCAACCAACAAGAAAACGACCGCAACGAGGTAGTATCCGATGCTTCCGATGTCGCCCAGCATGCGCCCGGCAAGGGCCGTGACGACCCCTATGACGGCGATGGTCAGCAGTATCCCCAAAGAGAACAGGACAGAGATCACGAAGGCGCGCTTCGGAGAGATGTGCCCTTGCCCCCCAATGAATCCGACGATCAAGGGTATGCTCGCAAGGTGACAGGGACTCAGAAGAATACTCAAGACACCCCAGGTAAATGCGGCCAGCATTGCCACCATCCACATGCCGCTTACGGCATGGCTAAGGGTTTCAAACAGGTACTGCACAGGCCAATTCCCTTCGCGGCCCAATGGAAGCTACTTGGGCGAACATTCCCCGATTTTGCAGGCCTTGCTGATTTGTTGCGGCGTCAGTTTCATTTTTTCCGCGAGGGCCTGCTCCATAGTCACCAACCGGCCCGTGGCCGTTGGATGGTCGAGAACCCATTGGCGCAGGTTGTCCTCGTTCGCGAAAAATGCTTGCTTGAAACATCCGGTCGAGGCGATCTTGCCCTCGGCGTCTTTCTTCGCGCCCGCCCAGGCAACCGCTGTCGCCGGTGTAAGCGCACTCACATGCCCTTCAAGGGTGCTCACCACGATCGTTTCGCCCGTCAGCCCATCTTTGGCCGTGACCTCAATATCTTTATTCAGTCTGGCCGCAACGCCAAGCGCGCACATCGTGCAGCATCCGAATGTGCTGAGTCCCTCGACCTTCACTCCGCACGCGTCCTCCGGATACACGGCCCGATCGCAAAACCCGCAACGCGTCGCAAGCTCCTTGTCCTGAAGCGATGCCCATTCCAGACCATTTCCACCCGACGCCGTCCGCTCCAACGCAGCGGCCGCCGTGTCTTTGAATGCCTTGATCGTCGGCCGTTGGGCGGCATCCACGCCGTAGACATAGTTCGCGGACTTGGCGGAAATCAGCGCGCCGTCGGACCAGTCCGTGACGCTAACGTCGTCGAGATTGGGTTTCGCCTCGGTCATGCTCGAATACGTGATGAAAAAACAATGAAGCGAACAAAACGCCACATCGCCCTTGTCCGTCTTCAAAATGGCCCGTGTCCTCGGGTTGATGTCGCCATCGCACATATAGCAGATGGTTTCTTTGGGTCGCGCATCCGGTATGGCGGGATCCCAGCGGCTGAACTCAACCTGTTTTGCGGCCGTGTCGCCGAGTTCCACGCCCAGCTCTTTCCATTTTGCGAGGATATCGTCGCGCGAGTAGAAGCCCTCGTGACGGAATCGCTCCATTCCCGACGCATCGTAAAAAATCTGCGTTGGAATCAACTGGATGCCGTATTGCTCCCCGGCGCCCGGGTTCTCCCATACATCGATAAACTGCACTTCGAAACTCCCGTGGAATTCCGATTTCAATGCTTCGAGTATGGGCGCCATCGCCTTGCACGGAATGCACTTTCCCGCGCCCAAGTCAATCAGTTTCGGCAAGGCACCCTGAGAAGCAGGGCGCACTCCGGTAGACGTGGTTGCAGCGATCAATGGACTCGATGCCTCTGTCTTTCGATCTCCTTTAAGATAAACAGCGGCCACGACCGCCATCGCGACAAGCGTCAAGAGCGCAATACGCTGCAGGCCTCCTTGTGGCTTGTCCGGCTTGTCAACTTCAGGTTGCCTGTTCATACTTCATTTCCCCCCAATCAAAACATCCTGCGACAACAGAAGGAACTAAGGTTTTATCTTCTCCATGAGTCCGGCGAGTTTTGCATGATAGGCCGAGACCAACGCGGCAACGTCGTCCGATACCGGTTTGACCGGAATCAAATCCTGGACTTGTTCCGGCGAAATGCCGGCGTCTCTCATGGTCGCCACGGATCCCCAAAGCATCTTGTCAATGGCTTCGATCGCCTGTTCCCGGCCGATGCCAAAGGTTTCGCCCAGCGCGACGAGTTCATACAACTGCGGCCAGAAATAGGTTGGCCCCATGCCGGACAAGATCGCATAGGCTTCCAGGTGCTGTTCGTTCACTTCGGGAGAATCGCCCAGATTCTTCAACAATGCGCCAAGGACGGATCGATCGTGAGCGGTCAGTGTGGCGCCAAACGCAACCGGGTTAAATCCGCGGCCCACAATGGACGGCGCGTTCGGTATGACTCGGGCGATGCGATCGAATCCATCCAACAGCGCGGTCAGTTTGGCGATGGTGAACTTGGGCGAAAGGGAAACAAGCAGGCCGCCTGCGCGCAACGATGGCTTGATTGCGGCCGCGGCCTCTGCAATGGCCGGCGGATGGACGGCAAGGAAAACGATATCCTGCGCGGCCGCCAATTCCACTCCTGGCGCTACCTGGATTTCACTCCCAAGTGGCTTCAGCGCCTCGCACGCTTCCGGTTTGGGATCGAAAAGCACAACCTGCTTTGGCATGAATTTCGCTCTCGCCCAACCGGTCAAGAGAATCTTGGCGACCCGTCCTGAACCGATGAATCCCACGCTTGTTTGCAACATGGCATGACCTCCTGAATTGTCTGTTCCCACATGGGAAAGCGGTGTTGCGCGATGATCACACGAGGAGCTTTTTGATCTCACCGACATCCGGCGCCTTCCCGGACAACTTCACCTGTCCATCGACGACCAAGGCCGGAGTTACCATGACGCCGAACGCCATGATGTCGTGCAGGTCAGTAATCTTCTCCAATTCGTATTCCAGCCCAAGTTCTTTTGCGGCGGCCTCCGCCGATTCGGTGAGTTTGCGGCACTTGGGGCAGCCCGTGCCGAGCACTTGCAACTTCATCATGTCTACTCCCCCTTCAAAATGTTTGCGTCACTGGTTCATTGGTTCCACGCGCCATACGCCATGCCTGTAATAGTCGACATGATGATGACCAGGGACACGTACACAACGGTCTTCTTCGTGCCTAGGATCGATCGAATCACGAGCATGCTGGGAAGACTCAACGCGGGACCTGCAAGCAACAGCGCCAATGCCGGTCCCGGCCCCATCCCACTCCCCATGAGGCCCTGCACTATGGGCACTTCCGTCAATGTGGCGAAATACATGAAGGCGCCCGCGACCGACGCCACAAGATTGGCCGAGAGACTGTTCCCACCCAACCAGCGTTCGATCCACTCCGAGGGTATCAAACCTTCTTCGCCGGGCCTCCCCAGGAGAAATCCCGCAAGGAGCACCCCCACCAGCAACAGCGGCATGATCAACTTTGCGTAGTCCCATGTGGCGGAGAACCAATCGCTCATTTCGCCGGTACCGGTGGCGGTGATCAGGACCAATCCAACAAGTCCGGCAGTAAAGGCGATCAAAGGCCAATGAGGGAACAACGCCGCACCTACCGCGACCGCGGCGGCAACAAGGGCCGGTTTCCACCAGGCCACGTTGAACCAAAGTACAAGCACCGTGGCCAACAGGACACCACATACAGCCGTTACCGCCCACCGGGTTTCGTACAACAAATTCCACAGGCCTTCGGTTCCGGCCGGTTTCCCCCAGTTTGAAAAGACAAGGATGGCGATCATGGAAGCGAAGTAAAGCACGTTCTGCCACAATGGCCGTGCGACCTCTGGAATGGGCATGTGCGCCGCCGCCTGCGCTTTGACCTGCTCTTCCTTGCGAAAGATGAGGTGCATGGCAAGGCCGATGACAACGCTGAACGTAACCGCCCCCACTGCGCGCGCCGCGCCGAGTTCCCAGCCCAGTACCCGGGCGGTAAGGATAATGGCGAGCACATTTACGGCAGGCCCCGAGTACAGAAACGCCGTAGCGGGACCGAGCCCCGCGCCCATGCGGTAGATGCCCGCAAACAGGGGCAGCACAGTGCACGAGCACACGGCCAGCACCGACCCGGAAACCGAGGCTACGCCGTAGGCCATGAACTTGTTCGCGCCCGCGCCCAGGTACTTCATCACGGAAGCCTGGCTGATGAAGACGCCAATTGCGCCCGCGATGAAGAACGCCGGGATTAGACAAAGCAGCACATGTTCGCGCGCGTACCATTTGACGAGTTGAAGGGATTCGGTCACGGCGGAATCGAACCGGGGCGTGCCAACGGGAAGGTAGAAGCAAGCCAGGAAGGCGCCCAGCAAGATCAGGAACGGTTTCCACTCCGGGTTCTTCATTATGTGGGCAAGACGGGTCATTCCATTCGCCCCTCTATTTGGTCCTTTTGCCAAATAGTTATGCAAAAAAAATATCAGTTCTTTTTGCAGGATGGTTGCGCGCGGCCATCTCCGTTCGATTGCAACACCCCTTCAATACAGGCGAATATCGTCAGGATGCACGGCACGCGAAGCCGGTAAAACACCATTAGGCCGCGCTTCTCATCCGAGACAATGCCCGCATCGCGCAAGACGCTGAGGTGTTTTGATACGGTGGAGACATCTGCGCCGATGCGTTCGGTCAAATCGCAGACGCAGCGTTCTCCCTTCTGCAATTCGTCCACGATATAAAGTCGGGAAGGATGGGCCAGGGCTTTGATGATTTTTGCGCGGGCCTGATACTGGGCGAGTTGTTCTGGCTTCATGTCAACGCATCCTTCTATTTGGTATTTTAGCCAAATAGTTGGAGAATAGCAAGTCCTCGTGGCTTTCGCGCTCGTTTGGGCGATAGGGTGCATCGGCAAAGGCCCATTCGCACCTCCTGTAAATTGATTTCCCGCAAGGGCTTTGGCAACATACGAAACGGCCGTGCGGCATTTCGGCTCATTGGTGTCTGAATTGTGGGAGAGGGCATGGAAACCTCGGTAAACAATCAACGTTTGCAGGATCTTTTAAACCAATACCAGCAGCCCGAACCCATTTATGTGGTTCGTCCGAGCCTTCCTCCGCTGGAAAAGTACGAGGAGCATCTGAAGGGGATTTGGGAACGACGCTGGTTGACGAACGACGGTCCGTGCCATGTCGAGTTTGAGGAACGCATCGCCAAGTACCTGGGCGTTGAACACATAAGCCTGATGTCCAGCGGGACCATGGCCCTGCTGCTCATGCTGCACGCGCAACGCATCACCAGCGGCGAGGTCATTACCACGCCCTTCACCTTTCCTGCGACAACGCACATCCTTCATTGGAACGGCGCACAACCGGTTTTTTGCGACATCGATCCCAAGACCTGCAACCTCGATCCGAACCGGGTGCAGGATTTAATCACGCCCAATACGAAGGCGATTCTCGCCGTGCATGTCTATGGCATGCCGTGCGACGTGGAGGCGATGCAAACGATCGCCGATCGTTACGGCCTGATGGTTTTGTACGACACGGCCCACGCCTTCGGCGTGAAATACCGGGGCAATTCGATCTGCAATTACGGGGACATGTCGGCGCTGAGCTTCCACGCGACGAAGTTGTTTTCCACGTGCGAAGGCGGCGCGATCGTGTGCAAGACGGCGAAGCAGAAAGAGCGCGTGAACTTTTTGAAGAATTTCGGCATCTTCGACGAGGAAACGGTCATCGGGCCGGGTATCAACGGCAAGATGAATGAACTATGCGCGGCCTACGGCCTGCTGCAGCTCGACATGGTCGACGATGAAATTGCGAGGCGCGGACGCATCACGCAAATCTATCGCCGTGCATTGAAAGATATTCCTGGAGTCACCGTGTTTGGCGATCTGCCTCATACCGAACACAATTACGCCTACTTCCCCATCCTTATTGGCGATGAATACGGTATGACCCGCGACGAGCTTCATACGCACCTGAAGGCCTTCAACATCGTTACGCGCAAGTATTTCTATC
>BTWA01000031.1:0-73217 GCA_045863295.1 Candidatus Hydrogenedentota bacterium | reverse complement strand
CGGTATCGAAAACCTGAATATTGGGATTCAGGCTGTCGTCGGTGACGTATATCTTGTCGTCGGGGCTGATCGCGATACCGCGCGGATTGCTGAATTGTCCAAAGCCTGTTCCAAATGAACCCCAGGCAGAGATCCGGACACCACTTTCCGTCATTTTTACGACTCGAAAGTTGAGCGAGTCAATGAAGTAGAGCATGCCGCTTGAATCGGATGCCATGCCATACGGCGTGTAGAAATACCAAGGCTGTTGAAGTGTGGGCCAGAGCCGTTCCGATTGAAAGCTGGTTGTTTGGGAGAGAGCCAGCACGGATCCCGGGAGCAGGCAGAGCAAGAGAGTTCCAATTCGCATACCCGTCGAGAGACCCCTTCGGCGTACTGTGGCGGAGATGGAGCTTCGCGCGTTCGAACCTTGCATGACGGTTGGGGAGCGGGAGTGCATGCTAGTCACGTTCTTTCTTGAGATTCGAGCCGCCGGAGGACGATTGCGGGAGCGAGTAGAGCGATTGGGTTTTCGTTGTCACTGGTCACCTCGTTGCTTGCCCTTGCAGGTTTCGATTGGTTTCCTTGCGCACTCGATAAAGACGCACCTTTTCATCGATGCGGGATCTATTCGATCGTGCTCCCTTGAAACTCGGTACGAGATCCCGCGACGCGGGCCTTATGAAGCAAGATTCGAGCCAGTCTTGGATCAAGCACCTCAAGTCACTGTTGTATAGAGGCTTAGTATTATCGTTGGATTGAGGCAATGGACTGAATAAATATTCTGGTGTAAAGAATTCGTACAGCGGATGTCAGTGTCTGAACACGGCATGGATCCTGCACGGGAGTGTGGTTCATGAGGATGGGCTGACTGAATCGCAACGACGTTTAACTCACGGGTGCGGGCCGATGGAGCCGTGTTGCGGACCGGGCCAGCAATGTGATGCACTGAGAGGACAAAACTATGTGGTTTGCCAGTACCGTGGTCGCCGATCTTTTGGGCGTGCGTACGGTGTGTATCGGGGATACGCGTTGCGCGTTCGATTCAGGGGAGATTTGCCATGCGAAAGTTTGGGGGGATTGCGAAGCGTCTTGTACGTTCTTGTATTCAAAACACGAACGGCGCTGGACGCGGTGGCGTGTTGTTGCTCCGCATAGGGTTATTGGCGGGGTTGGTATGCATGACGAAACCGGGTTGGACGGCGGGCGAGTTGGAGAAGAGTGCGCTGGAATTGGATGGGAGCGGCTGGATCGACGTGATGCCTGGGGCGGATTTGAAGGGATGGTCTCGGGTACCGGTGCCGCCGGGTGATCCGTTGGGCAAGCAGCAATGGCATGTGGATTCGGCGGGCACGACGTTGATCTGCGACGGAGACGGCGGTCACGACATGTTGCTTTGCGATCGCGAGTTTGGGGATGCGATCCATCATTTCGAGTTCCGTTATACGAAGGTCGACGGTGCTTCGGGGTATAACAGCGGCATTTACGTGCGGAACAATGCGGACGGATCGGTTTGGCATCAGGCGCAGTTTGGCGATGGCAACGGCGGTTATTTGTTTGGGGGCACATTGGATTCGGAGGGAAAGAAGAAGTCCTTCAGTCTGTCGGATCAAGTTACGGATGGGCGGGTCAAACCCGCGGGCGAATGGAACACGATGGAGATTACCGCGCGCGG
Organism: Candidatus Hydrogenedentota bacterium; assembly: GCA_045863295.1. Taxonomy (GTDB): domain Bacteria; phylum Hydrogenedentota; class Hydrogenedentia; order Hydrogenedentales; family SLHB01; genus BTWA01. The sequence continues at coordinate 71,563 of BTWA01000031.1, read as the reverse complement.
GAGTACGTTGACGTTGTGGATCAATGGGGCGGTGACTTGCGAGTTCACGGAGTGTGGCAATCCGAAGGGATTAATGGGTGTCGAGGGCGAAGGGTACCGAATCGAGTTCCGGAAATTGATGGTCAAGGAATTGCCCTAGCCGTTTTTTGGACTTGCCTTTTGCTTCTTTTGGAGCAAAGGGAACCGAACGGCACGTTGCACGGATGACAAGGGGTGGAAAAGACACAAGGGGTGCTAAGGACATTGAGTTGACCCGTGATTTAGAAGGGGCATTTGCCACGAGTGGGGTTGGGGTTACCGGCTGCTCGATCCGGATTTCAGGGCCGGGGAAACAAGGCCTATGGACACGAGGAATTCGTCGGCCATTTTCAGGGTGCTTCCCTGGAACGGGGGCCGGTTGAAGAATCCGTGGTTTTGATCCGGTGTGACGTGGAGATCGGCGCGGAGCCCCAACTCTTTGGCTTTTGCCGCGAAGGCCTTTCCTTGATCGAGCAAGGGATCTTCGGCGCCGTAGAAAAGCACGGTCGGCGGGCTGGATTCGTTGAGGTGCTGTGTGGGCGAGATGGTTCTTGCCAGTGCCTCGTAATTTGCGATGCGTTCCATGAGCCTGGGCACGCCGGTGAAATCCAAGACGGGGTTGAACAGCACAAGTGCGCATGTGGTGGATGGGATTGCAGCGTCTTCCCCAGGGCCTACGATGTCGGGCGTGAGCGCCGTGCATGCGGCGAGATGGCCCCCGGCGGAGCCGCCACCCGCGGCGATGCGGCTGGGAGCGACGCCGAAGCGTTCGCAGTTCATTCGCAGCCAACGCACGGCACTCTTGGCGTCTTCCACACAAACCTCTGGGGTAACGTTGTCTTTCGATTTCACGCGGTAGTCCGCGCAGCAGGCGACGAGTCCCCTTCGGGCGAAATGGGTTGATTGGACCGCGAACTGTTCGACGTTTCCTTTTTGCCATCCTCCGCCGAAGTAGAACACGATGGCGGATCTGTGGTCGCCAACTTTCCAATCCGGTGGATAGTAGACGGTGAGATTGAGTGCGCGGCTGGGCGTGACTTTGTAGGGAATCTGCTCCTTACGCACGGCATCGGCTTCGTTCTTCCTCGGCGTGGCGGCTTCCGTGTGTTTACTTGCGAGGCCAATGCCTGCGAGGAGGGCGCCGTTTGCACGGCGGATAAAAGTTCTACGGTTCATGTGTCCACATCCTTTTTTTGGCGGCCCCGTGGGATGCGTTTCGGTCCGGGATATTTGACAGGAATCATGGTGCATTCTGGATATTGTATGCGACCAGGGCATCGCCGTGGCGGATATACAGGACTCCATTTGCGATGGTTGGGTGGGCCCAGTGTTTGTCGTCGCCCCCGTCGGCAATCGTGAATGTGCCGGTTCGTTCGAATCCGGAGGGTTGGGCCTTTACGAGATTGACGGCGCCGGCCTTTGGTCCTTCGTAAACGTAGAGCATGCCGTCGGCATAGACGACGTTTCCTTCGCGCACGTCCTTGGTGCTCCACATAACATTTCCAGTGGCCATTTCGAGGCATTCGAGCGCCCCGCCGCCCTTGTATCCCGCGCCATAAAGATAGCCATCGACGAGAACGACGCCGTGGTGCAGGCAATCAAGGGTTTTGTTTTCCCATTTGGGCGTGACGCTGGTGCCGTCCGCGGACAACTCGAGGGCGCCTCCTCCGAATCCGTCGCCTGCGACGTAGTAGAGGAGGCCGTTGCTGTAAATGGGCGTGACGCCGTGGATGTCGTAAGGACCTTTGTGCGCGAATGCCCACAACAACGCGCCGTTTGACGGATCGACACCGACGATATGGCCTGCGGTGGCGGTAGTCAGGATTCGCTTGCCGCCGTGTTGAAAAATGGTGGGCGAGCAATAGGAAGCAGTGTCCTCCAGTCCCATTGTTGCCCAGACGGTTTCGCCCGTCTTCTTGTTCAGCGCGGCGAGCACGCCTTTCTTTCCACCGGGCGTACAGATGACATGGTCGCCGTCGATCAGTACCGATTCGGAGTAGTGCCAAATCGGCAACTGACTTTCAAAACGTTCGAGGATATTGGCCTCCCAGACGGTCTCGCCTTTTGACCAATCAATGCAATACAGGACGCCGGTGCCAGACAGGATGAACGCATGATCGCCATCCAGCGTTGGGGTCGACCGCGCGCCTGGGGCTTGCTTCTCGGTTGTTTCCTTGCCGTAGTCAATCGTGCGAACTACCGTGCCCTGCAGGTCGAGGACGGAGAGAACGCCCATCTCGTCGTCGCGCATGCCGGTGACGAAGATTTTTCCGTCCGCCACGGAAGCGGACGAGTAACCGCGGCCGATGCCTGTGGCGACCCACGCCTTGTGCGGGCCGTTTTCAGGCCATGTTTTTAGCAGTCCTTCTTCCAGAAACCGGCCATCGCGGGCAGGCCCGCGAAACTGGGGCGATTCACCGGCCGGGCTTTGTAGAGCACCCAACAGAACGGTTGCAAGTACGACGGCGGTTCTCATTTGCTCGGGCTCCTGTAATTGCGCTTGGACAGCAAAGGCCAATGTATCACACGGTCGCCAGGGTTGGCATCTCGCGCCCCAGTCTCTGTATCGAACGATGCGATTACGGCATACTTCCAGCTATGGCGTTTTGTGGCGCCGAATTGGGAGAGGTTGTATGAGTCGCACATGGATTGGATTCGTTTTTACGCTGCTTTTTTTGGGGGCCAGTACGCCTCGGGCGAGCGATTGGGATTCGCTGAAAACCGAATTGGAGCCGGGGTACCGGCCCCGCAATATGGTACCTCCGCTTGAGGAACTTGGCGAGCACAAGGAATTGCCGGTCCGTGTGGGGAGGCAACTGGAGCACCGCCGGGGTGCACTCATAAAGGTGCCTTCCGGGGTGGGCGCGGAAGCGGTCGCGGTGTGGAACGGATCGGTTTATGTTTGGTCCGAAGGAGAAGTTTACGCACTGAACGAACAGAACGCGTTCGAACCCGCAGATGTTCACGTTCCGAGCGATGCAAGCCTCGATGTACAAGCTTCCGCGCGGATCCAATTGCGGAAGCGTCTGGCAGGCAGTAGTCCGGTTGATTTTGGGGCGGAGGCTGTTGGGCGAAGTATCTCCGTGAACGATGCCGTTCGTGTGGGCGATACGCAGTGGATCGGCACGGAGACCGGCCTTTTTCGCCGTGATTACGGATCGGAACCGATTCGGCATGAGCACTATGGTGTAGATGGACCCTTGGCGTCGCGTATTACGGCGATGGCGGCATCGCGTGACGGCAGCGTTTGGATCGGCACTCCGGTGGGCCTGACCCGACTCATTTCCAAGGGCCCATTCAAGAGTCTGCGCGGCATAGATGGCTTACCCTACGAAGATATAACGGCGCTGACCGTGGATGCCGAGGACAACCTCTGGATAGGAACGACACGCGGGTTGGTTCACTACCGGCCTTCTGATTCGGATCGCGTATGGTTTTACCGTGCCGGACCTCGTTATCTTGCGGATGACCGGGTTAGCGATCTTGCGTTGTCGGCGGACGGGCGCACGGTGTATGTGGCCACGCCTGCTGGACTGAGTTTGCTGCATGTTGAGGCGACGACGCTCCGCGAAAAGGCGGATGCGATCGAGGGGTTGGTAAATGAGCGACACCGCAGGATGGGGCTTGTGGCGGCATGCGAGTTTGAAGATCCCTCGGATACGGCATCGTTTGTGATCCGGGATCAGCCCAATGATGGCTTGTGGACGGCATACCATGTGACGGCAATGAGTCTCGCATATGGGGCGACCGGCGAGGAGTCGTATAAAGAGTCCGCGCGCACAGGTATGAAGGCGTTGTACATGTTGCAAAACGCCTCCGGGGTGCCGGGATTGCCGGCGCGGAGTGTTCTGACGCCGGACGAATGGAACGACAGGGAGCGTCGCAATAGTCAAGCACCGCGTGTCGACGATGAGTGGCATTCGAATCCGGATGGAACGCTTTATTGGCGAGGCGACACTTCGTCGGACGAGTATTGCGGCCACTACATGGCCTTTTTCGCCTATTGGGAGCACATAGCGCGGCATGACGCGGCGGAGCCGGAGGTGTTGCTCCGGCAGGTGCGCGCGATGACCGACTATCTGATCGATCATGATCTGGTTGTGATCGATATTGACGGCAAGCCCACACGCTGGGGCACGTGGAATCCGAAGACGCTGAACCAGGATCCTTCGCGCTACTTGGAGAATGGGCTGAACGCATTGCAGATTTGCTCGTTTCTTAACACCGCCTTTCACGTCACGGGCGACCGGAAGTATCGGGACTTGTATTTAGACTTGATGCAGGAGCACGACTATTTGAGTAACATCCTCACGGAGAAAAAAGTCTTTCCGGACGAGGTGAATCATTCCGACGATCAGTTGGGATTCTGCGCGTGGTATCCAATTCTACAAACCGAGCGGGATCCGCGCATTCGACTGGCCCTGCATCAAGCCGTGCGGCGGCACTGGATGGTTGAAGAAGCGGAACGCGCAAGTTTCTTCACATTTGTCTATGCCACCCTTGACCCTAATCACGCGGATATCCGGGGCGGGGTGCGGACTTTGGCGGAGATGCCCGTGGATCGACGTTCGTGGCGTATGGAGAACAGTCATCGCGCCGATGTTGTGTTTGATCGCCGTCCGAATCGATTTGGACGCCGGGTACTTTTGGACTGCCTGCCTGCGGACGAGCGCAACTTCGAAAAATGGAACCAGGATCCGTATGAACCCGATGGCGGGGATCCCGAAGGCATGCGGGAGGATTCGGGGGCATCGTACCTGTTGGCGTATTGGATGGGCCGGTATCATGGATTGTTTAAGGAGGAGTGACGGGATGTTCCGTCTTTTCGTATTCGCGGTATTGGGGATCTTTGTTTGCCTGGAAGTACTTGCGAGCGAACCGGTGCGATCGCTTCGGATCGACTTGCCGAATGCGCCAGACAACGCGATTCGCACTTCATGGCCCGGCATTGGATGTTGGTTCTGGACTGACGAGGAATTTCAGCCGGACGGGTACAAGCGTTTTGTCGATCTCTATTCCGAGCACACGGGAATCGAATTGTTGACCACCAGCATCCGGCATCCGGTCGAGGTCACGGATCCCGAAGTGCACGATCAGATCAAGCGGGCCGCGCTGTATGCGAAGTCGCACGGGCTGGGCATGGTGATGGATCTGGATGTCCGGCTTGCGCGGGAGGCGTTTTGGCGCAAGTATCCCGATGACCTTCAGGAGATAGTGCGTATTCGGGATGTTGTTCTGCCCGGGACAGGCGAGGCAACCGTTTCGGTTGAGTCGATGGACCTGAGCGATCACTACACGTTTCGCAGCGCAAACACGTATCGAACAGTTTCCAGCCGGGTTGTGAGGGTGTATGCCTACCGGACCGGGCCGGAAGGGATTGCACCGGCAACCGTATCGGACATTACGGATCATTGCAGGATAGTAAACGCGGATGTGCGAGACGTGACAATCGCGATTCCGTGCGACGCTTCGACCGAAGGAATGACGGTTTCACTTGTCGCCGCTTTTACTCTGTTAACGCCGGATGTATTTTCCCCGCGCTTGCCGGAGTTTGAGCGGGATATCCTTAAGCAGTATGCCGATGTGCCGTTAACCGGGGCCTGCAAGGACGAGTGGGGATTTCCAGGGCGATTCGAAGTGCGCACGGACGATCTTTGGTATTCGGATGCCATGGCAGCAGCCTATGCTCTACTGCGGCCCGGCCACGATCTGGTGCGGGACATGCTGTTGATGGCCCGGGGGGAAGATGGGCGCGAGGGGGAACGCATTGCGGCGATCAACCACTATATGGAGATGAGTTGGCAACGCAACCGTGACATCGAGAATCTATATTGCGCGGCCGTCAAGGAAGTGTTTGGCGGTGAGGCGATGTTGGCCACACACCCCACGTGGTATCCATTTCCGGGCAAACAAGAAGTTTTTAAGAATGGATTGAGCTGGTGGGCGTGCAAACGGGATTTGGCACAGACGGACGAGACCACGCCGTACAGCGCGCGAACCGCGCTTGCCAAAAAGTGGCGGAGTCCGATTTGGTACAACATGTACTACAGCGGCAAGCGAGAGGATTACGCCGATGAACTTTGGCGCGCCGCGCTTGCAGGCGGCCGAGTGAATTTTCATCCGGTGTATCCGGGCGAACTGGAACACATGACGGTGAGCTTGCTGGACGGTGATTTAATGCGCGCGGAGCAGCGGGTGCGGCTATTGAATTACATTTCGAGTTCGCCGGTCGATTGCCCGGTGGCGGTGGTGTTTGGCCATGCGGCCGCGATGAACTGGGCTGGGCCGTCCCTGGGCGACAGTGGCGTCGGCTTGTGCGATGCGTTGTGGCGTGCCGGGTACTATGCCGATCTGATACCGAGCAGCGAGATTGGTGAAGGCGCGCTCACCGTTGCGGACGATGGCCGGCTGCAGTATGGAATACAGCAGTACTCCGCCGCGGTGTTGTACCGTCCGCAGTTTTCACGTGCGGACGTGGCCGCGTTGTTCTCGAATGTCAGCGGCACGGCGTGCTATCGCGTGGGCGATTGGACAATGGATTTCGATGGGCGGGCCTTCGACGGCGCAGCTCACTTGCCACAGGGCATGATGGTGATGGATGCGGATGCGTGCGTGGCGGACATCGTGACGCAACTTCGTGAACAAGGCAAAGAGCCACAGACTCCTTCGGAATCGCGCGGGCAACACGGTTTTTCTGAATCGGCTGTGCCGCGCCGAAAGGGAATGTCCCGGCTCATTGACGGCACGGTGATCGTGGCGTCGGGGGAGTCACGCGTGTTGGGGGATCCGATACACACGACGTTTGCCGTGAATGGACACGCAGTGGCCGCAGATGCCGAGGGGATCGTGGCCGTGCGGCTGGACGCGTCAGGAAACGTACAGGCACTTGCGGTCGGCGGCTTGAAATCGATAAGAACGAATGACTTCGCCATAAGACTTGAGGACCGGGTTGACGTGGCCTTGTGGCGCGACAATGAGGGCGCGTGGCGCGGCGTGTTGCAAGGCGGCGGTGGCGATGTGCCGAACGCCCTGGCTTCGATAACACCCCACTGGCAGCGCGTTAGGGCGCCTGTGCCCTACATGCCATGAAAGCGACGAATGCTGGAAGGCAGCATTCATTGGGAGGAGGCGGGCAATTGTGCATTGGGCGACGGCTTCGAAGGGTAGAAGCGCAGACAAAAGTAGTGGGAGTTGTAGCCCCCACTTACGACTGGATGTAACGCACGTTGTTGGCAACTTCTTACCTGTGCTTGGCTGCTTTGGAAGAGACCGGGGTAATACAGGTACAATTTTGCCCATGGACACCGGTTCACCAACCAATGCAGGGCGAATTCGCGCGCTTGTCGACGAATACCGTACGCGTTGCCTTTGATATTTGCGCACCGATTACTATCCCGTGACCCAGAATGAGATTGATCATGTGCTTAGTCCGATTGAACGTCACGGCGACCTTGCGGCATACAAGAAGGCGGCGGAACTGAGACGATGGCTCTCACAGAATTCCAACGAAACATCTGCAAGCTAATAGCCGGCAACCGGATTGCCAGCGGAGAAAGTTACGTGGCAGGCGGCACCGCGTTGGGCGAGGCCACTCGCTCCGCCCGCTTATCGCGCGACATCGGTTTGTTTCATGACAGGGTAGAAGCCGTCGATGCAAGTTGGCAGGCGGACCGTGCATTGTTGGAGCAACACGGATACGAGACCGACGTTATCCGGGAACGTGCCGGTTATGTGGAGGCGGTGGTGCGTGTGGAGTCCGGCGAAGTACTTATGCAGTGGACGGCCGACAGTGCGATTCGTTTCTTTCCGTTGGTGGAGCATGCTGAATTCGGGCTCGTTTTACATCCGTTTGATTTGGCGACCAATAAGGTACTTGCATTGGTTGGGCGGCTGGAGGCGAGGGACTGGGTTGACGTTATCTATTGCCATCAACGAATTCAGCGTCTGGGCTATCTGGCTTGGGCGGCCTCCAGTAAAGATCCGGCCATCAGTCCTGTAAAAATTCTGGAACAGGCGGGTCGTTCCGCGCGGTATTCAAAGCTTGAGTTGGATACATTGGATCTTGAAGGTCCATCGCCGGATGCGAGGGTCCTTTCGGAACAGTGGCATGACATCTTAGAGGACGCTGTGGACCTCGTGCGCCTACTTCCTTCCGAGCATGTCGGATTATGCGTGCTTGGCGAGCAGGGTGAGCTATTCAACGGTGACCACACGATGCTTGAGTCCGCGTTGGCGTCCGGAGACGTTCGATTTCATTCCGGCTGCCTGCGCGGTGCTTATCCGAACCTGGTGGACAGTTGAAAATTTGCGTCCAAAACAGGGTATGTGGCCTGGCGGATTCGAGAAAGGAGGCAAACGGATTCCACGGTCCGTCTGCCTCGTTACGAATTGCTTGACGCGATCACGTTTATTATGCGGCGCGGTTCCTGATCATAGTGTCCACCCCTCCCTGTAGACTTTATGTACGAACGGGTCGGCTTCAGGTTTGTTGGTAAACTTCATGTTTTGGGCGTCCCATTCAAGCTTTGTGTTCATGCGTTTGGCGACGTTGCCGAGCAGGCAGGTTTCGGTGAGCGGGCCGGCGTAGGCGAAGTCGGCGCAGGCTTTGCCACCGGATTTGATCGCGCGAATCCAATCGTCTTCGTGCGTGCCTTCCACTCGGGGGATTGTGGGTGCCGGAGGTGCGAAGGACGCCATGCGCGATGCGGGAAGCAGTCGTGGTTTGTCACCGTAGACCCCGCAGGTCAACATGCCTTCTGAACCTTTAAAAAGCACACCGCCTTCCTGGGGATTGCCCAATACATCGTCGGCGGCGAGTTCCTTGGGGCGCGGCGGGCGCAGTCCGTCATACCACGTCAGCGTCACGGGCGGCATGCTGCCGCGGGCGGGAAATTCATAGCGCACAAGACAGGCAATGGGGTGCGTTTCCTCATTGAGATCGGTGGCGTTACCGTCGATGGAAGTGGGCGCGCCGAGGTCGAGTGCCCATACGATGGGATCGAATGTGTGTGCTCCCCGGTCTCCCATCATGCCGCAGCCGAAATCCCACCAGCTTCGCCACGTGCGCGGGTGATAACAAGGGTGGTAGGGCCGTTCGGGCGCGGGTCCGATCCACAGATCCCAATCCAACGCCGCCGGCACGGGCGGCATCTCCGCCGGGCGCGCGCCGACGGGGGAACTCCAGTTGGCATGGCCCCACGGGTAATACGTCAGGCTGCACCAGGCATCAACCTCCCGCACTTCGCCAATCACGCCGGCTTGTATCCATTCGCGAATAAGTCGAATGTCCGAAGTCGAATGTCCCTGGATGCCCATCTGCGTGACGACCCCGGTCTCTTTCGCGGCCTGGGCCAGCATCCGCGATTCGTACACGGTGTGCGTCAACGGTTTCTGGCAATAAACGTGCTTTCCTTTCCGGATGCACGCCATGGCGATAACGGCGTGGGTGTGATCGGGTGTGGCAATCACAACAGCGTCGATATCCGCCTGTTGTTCCAGCATTTCGCGGTAATCCGTGTATTTGCGGGCGTCTGGAAACTGGCTGAAGGTCTTGCCGGCGTACTCGTGGTCCACGTCGCACAGGGCAACGATGTTTTCACTGGCCACGTTGCGCAGGTTTCCGCTGCCCATGGATCCGACACCTATGACGGCTATGTTGAGCTTATCTCCGGGCGTACCCGCGAAGGCCGGTGCAGCGGCCCCCAGGCCTGCTGCCGCCGCGCTGGATAGAAAGACGCGTCTGCTGATGTTCCCTCGCATACCTTAGTCCCCCAATTGTTCCTTGGCGCCCCGCAAGGCGCGAATTCGATTATCCAATCCCGGACCGCCAGGGTCAACCGGCCTTGCTCTGGTGCGGATGATTATCCGAAAGTGGTCTTGATACGATAGTATAGGTTGGCGTCTATGGGTATGTTGGGGAAGTGGTGTATTGCATCGTGGTGCGCTTTCTCGCTCACTTTTGAGGAATTTGAGAATGTCATTGCGCACAAAGGTCGAATTGGCGCTCCTGATTGCCTTCGGCCTCGTGATGGGACTGGGGTACGGACTCCAGCGGTACGTTGTGTTGCCGCAACTCGATCCCGTGGAAGAGGAAGTGGCGGCGCGCGATTTACAGCGCTGTGAGGACGCTCTGGTCGAGGCCATTACCCGGATCGCGCGCACGGCGCGGGATCTGGCCGCGCGTCCGGAAGCCGCACATTCGCTCACTGGACACGGCGGAATCCCCAACCGTCAACAGGTGAATGAGGCGCTTGTGGGGGACAAAATAAGCCTTCTCTACCTGGTTCGCACGGACGGGACCGTAGCGTGGGGCGGCGCTCTGGATCTCAAGACGCAGACCGAACTCGTCATCGACGCATTTGATAGCAGGCAATGGTCTGAGACCTCCCCGTTGTTGCAGCATGGTCCATCCGGGACTCCAATCAAGGGAATATTAAACACGGATATGGGGCCGGTGATGGTCGCGGCTCACCCCGTACTGGAGTCGGATGGGCGGGCCTTGGGGTCGGTCGTGATTGGGCGAATTCTGGATCAGACGGTATTGCTTCAGATTTTCCGGCAGACGGGCGTCGCGTTTCAGATGTGGGTTCCCGGCGATCCAGACATGCCGCGCGAGATTCAAGACGCGCTGGCCAAGGGCGTTGGGGGCGTTCAATCCGTGGCCACGGACCGGAAGACGTTTCGCGTGTTCACGACCATCGCGGGTCTGGACGCGCAGCCGGCCCTCGCGCTCCAAGCGGATATTCAGCGGGAGACGCTGGCGATCGCGCAGCAAGCAGTTCAGAACGGGCTGCTGGTTCAAGTGGGCATTGTCGTGGCGGCATTTGCGGTTCTGGTCATCCTGTTCCGGCGCGTTGTCACGGAACCTATCACACGGCTAACGAATCACGCGACGGAAATTGAAACGGGACACGATCTCTCCCGCCGGATCAATCTCGTACGTTCGGACGAGATAGGTGCGTTGGGGCGCCATTTCGACAGCATGGTTGGTCGGTTGGAATCGGATTTGAAGCGGCGCAAGGAGACGGAAGAGGCGTTGCGATTGAGCGAAGAACGCTACGCGCTTGCGGTCAAGGGCGCAAATGACGGCCTTTGGGACTGGCATCTTGCGCGAAAAGAAATCCATTTCTCGGCTCGATGGAAAGGCATGCTGGGGTACGAAGAAAAAGAGATTGGCACATCGCCCGAGGAGTGGTTCAGCAGGGTGCATCCGGACGATTTGGAGAATCTTCGCGCGGCTATCGATGCCCACTTGGCGGAGGAACGGGGCCACCTCGAATCCGAGCATCGGATGAGACACAAGGGGGGCAATTACATCTGGGTGCTGTGCCGGGGCTCGGCCGTGATCGACAAGAGCGGCAAGCCCTCGCGCATGGCGGGATCGCAGACGGACATCACGGTCCGGAAATTGTTTGAAGAACAGTTAAGCCATCAGGCGTTGCACGATTCGCTGACGTCTTTGCCCAACCGCACACTGCTGTTCGATCGCATCGAGCAGGCAATGCGGCGCGGAGAGCGCTCCAAGAAGCATGATTACGCGGTGCTGTTCCTGGATCTCGATCGCTTCAAGATCATTAACGACGGCCTGGGCCATGTGGTGGGCGATACGCTGCTTTCGTCCTTTGCCGAGCGGTTGACCAAGTCGTTGCGATCTACGGATAGCGTCGCTCAATTCGGTGGCACGGTCGCACGGCTTGGCGGGGATGAATTTGCCGTGTTGCTGGAGAGCATCCACGATGTTTCGGATGCGACCAATGTGGCGGAGCGGATCAGGCAAGTTTTGAAAGAGCCATTTACGATCAAGGGTCAGGAGATTTTCACGACGGCAAGCATCGGGATTGCTGTTGGGGACACGAGCTACACTCAGCCGGAAGAGTTGGTGCGCAATGCAGACACGGCCATGTACCGGGCGAAGGCACAGAGCGGCGACCAATTCGCCCTGTTCGATTCAGACATGCATTCGCGGGCGCTGGCAAGACTGCAGGTGGAGAACGATTTGCGCCGCGCGCTCGAGCGCGACGAGCTGAGCGTCTATTATCAGCCCATCGTGGATCTTCGCTCCGGCGAAATCAGCGCGTTTGAAGCGCTTGTCCGGTGGATACATCCCGAGCGCGGCATCGTCTCCCCGGGCGAGTTTATTCCAATCGCGGAAGAGACGGGACTGATCGTGCCCCTGGGAGAATTCGTGCTTCGTGGCGCCTGCCGTCAACTTCGCACATGGCAAATCCAGATACCCCACGCCCGGCATCTTGGCATCAGCGTAAATCTTTCAGTGAAAGAGTTTACCAAGCGCGATCTGATTCCATCGATCGAATCGACCTTGTTGTATGCGGGTCTGGAACCGCAGTATTTGAAACTGGAGATTACCGAGAGCGCCTTTATCGACAGCATCGATTTTGTGACCACGACGTTAAAGCGTCTTCGGGAACGGAATATCCAATTGTCGATTGACGATTTGGAACCGGTTATTCGTCCCTGAGCTATTTGCACCGGTTTCCCATGAACAATCTCAAGATTGACCAGGCCTTTGTTCGCGACATGACGGTGACGCCGGAAAGCCTTCAAATCGTAAAGACAATCGTGTTGCTGGCCAATGCCTTGGAGATGTCGACGATTGCCGAAGGGGTGGAGCGGCCGGAACATCTTGAATTGCTGCGGGGAATGCGTTGCGATCAGGGTCAAGGATATTTGTTCTCGAAACCAATCGATGCGGCATCGGCAACCGACTTGTTAAGCTCGAATACGCGCTGGTAATCTCGCCAAATTCCATCGAACACTGGGGCGCGCGGCGACGGCAACGCGTGTTCAAGACCCACCATGGGGTTTTCATTTCTTTCGAATCCCAATTCACGTACACTGAGTACTTCAGGCGTTCGTAGCCGGGTATCCCGCAGTTGGTGTCTTGATTGAAAGGTTCGTGCAAGCATGCCCGTTTTGAATCGTGTAACGTCTCCATACAGCAAGGTTGAAGGTTGGATCTACGACCGCGTCATTGCTCCCGCCATTATGGAATTGGGGAGCGCCATTGACGAGCATTTGGTTCGACATATCCCGTCGGACGCGGAATTGCTGGATGTGGGTTGCGGCGGCGGTCACATGGCCATTCATTTTGCGGACGCACTGAACGGTGTAAAGATAACGGGGCTTGATTTGTCGCCGGACCAGGTGGCGAGGGCGACCAGGCGCGCGGCACCCTACGGCGACCGGGTTCAGTTCGTGCAGGGCTCCGCGCTGGAAATTCCTTTTGAGGATGAACGCTTCGACGCGGTGGTTTCGATCGCGTCCATCAAGCATTGGCCCGATCAGGCAAAAGGCGTATCCGAGTGTATACGCGTGTTGAAACCGGGCGGGCGTCTGGCCATTGTGGAAGCCGATCGCGGATGCAGGCTGGAGGATGCCCGGAGTTTTGTCAAGCATTGGCGAATTCCCGGCATTTTGAAGCCAGTCTTTTTGCCTGTATTTCGCACGTTTGTGGCAGGCCAATCGCTGGATCTGGTGGATGCCATGGCCTTGTTCGCGGGTTTGGACGTCGACAATTCAGACGCGCATCGCATCCCCGGCACGCCGGGTCTGATCATGCTTGCCCACAAGGCCGATCGGTGATTCAGCAGGATGCACGCAACGGATTCATCGCTCAAATCCGCAAGAACAACCTTCTGCGATACATCCAGTAAAGTATCAGCCAATAGGCCAGCAATATGGCCGCGCCGTGGAAGAACACTTCGTAATTGTCGCCGAACAGCTTGAAGAAATCCTGTCCCAGATGGGTTTTCAGATTGGAAGCGATAAAACCGTCAAACAAGTGGGCAATGCAGTAAGCGGCGATGGAATTCATGCCTATCACAATCAATGGGAATGACCACGCCTTGTATGCGGCCCAATCCACGATGCCGTAGAACGCGGCCAGCAGCAGCAAGCACCACCCGCCGCTGAACAGGACCCAGCTTGGGGTCCAGATGCGTTTGACGACCGGACAGATACCGAGCGCGCCCAGCAGCCAACCGGCCAGAAGACAGGCGAGCCCCGCCGCAAGCATCCACTGCATCTTCTTCACCGGGCTTCGATCGCTTTTCAACACTTCACCGGCAATCAGTCCGAGAATCATCGTGGCGAGTGTGGGAATGAAACTGAGCGTCGAGTATCCGCCGCCGTTTCGCACGAACGGGTTCTCGCGCGGGAACAGGTTCATAAACCAGGTGTCGAATGCCCAGGCAAAATTAGTGTTCTTATTCCAGTGCGCGGCGAGCCCCGCCGCATTGCCGGGCCAATCGGGCGCGAGGCCGATGGCGGCCCAGTCAAATTCGGGACCCGGCAGCGGGTAGAGCGCGAAGGCGATCCAATAGCCAAGGAGGATAAAGGCGAATGCAGACCATTGCCAGATAGCCGCTCGAAACCCGAGCAGAAAAAGAAACCCGTAGCCAAGGCCTATCTGAGACAACGTATCTTCAAAAGTCCAGTTTGTCTGGCCCGCGTGGGTGGAACGCAAAAAGACGCCAAGAAGAATGAGTAGCAAGGAGCGCCAGAATGCGTGAAGCGACATGCGGAGTTTGGATTGTCCTTTTGCAGTGCGAGCCGCGATGGAAAACGGTAATGCGACGCCGACAATAAAAGAGAAGGAAGGTTGAATCAGATCGTGGAGCGAACAGCCCACCCACTCAACGTGGCTCTGATGGTGGGCCAGGAACTTCCAGAATCCGCTTTCAGGATTCGCCGCGGCCACGGCACCCAGGCGCAGCACTTCGGCCATCATCAACAGCATGACAAAACCGCGGTAACCGTCAAGCGAGGTTAACCGGACAGGCATACCCGATGACTGGGTTGTTTCCGCCGTAGTCGATACATTTTGTGTCATTCCCGCATTCCCCCCGCGCAGCCATGTCTCCTGGCAGAGCGCATGGGCCGATACTGTATACCCGAATCCGGGTTGGTGCAATACGTCCGCGCAACTTCGCTGGCAATGGCCACTTCCGGTACATTGATCGCGGGAGGGCACTGCTGTGCGTGAGGTGACGGACGACATTGCGGTCGTGGGCGGAGGGCCGGTGGGCGCGGCCACGGTGGCTGCGCTGGCGGCGCATCCAAAGCGCCGGGGCCGGATACTCTGGTTTGACTCGAACCGGCCGTTGGAAGGCTCCTTTGATGGCCTGAGTGCGAGCGGCCCGTACGCAGCGGGTCAGATACTGGCGAACTCGTTCGATCCGGATACGTTGGCAAGCCATCTCGCGCGGCGGACACTGGCCGCTATGAATGATATGGCGCGTGCCAATATCATTTCGGTTTCACATCGGCCGTGGTTGGTGTGTGCGCGCAATGGCAATGAAGCTGTGGATATCGCCGCGCGCGATGCCCTCGATGCCGCATGGTGCGAGGGACGCCTGAGATCGTTCAAACATATCTATGGACAGGATCTCGCCCGCTTTCCATTCTTAAAGGCCGGTGACATCGCATTCGCAGTGTGCGATGAGTCCGCGCTCGCGGTTGATCCACGGCGGCTGGTTGTGGAACTTGCCCAATGGGCCGCGTCGCATGAATCCGTCCGGCCCTATTTTGGCTATACCGTGACGGAATTCGACGGAACGCATTTCATCGCGGCATCCGCATCGGAAACCGTCCGGCTTGCCGCGCGGGCTGCCATTCTATGCACGGGAGTGCACCGGTTGTTGTTTCCAAGCGCCTTACCCGAATCGGAGACAACATTTTTGCATGTGTTCGATTACCGGTCCCCCGCTCACATGCCTTCGCTCGACTACTCGGTGGCCGGCGAAGCGACCATTGCGCGCTACGAGATTTTTGGTGCAGCGCGTCAACGAATCAAGCCGCATTTGCAGGAGGCCGTACGGGAGTTCGACATCCATCCGTTGCTGACCGATGTGCCTGGGTTGCGCCGCATGCTGGACACGCACTTTACGAACTGGGAACAGGCCGCCGCCAACACCCCCGAATGCGCGGCAAGAATTCGGGATCAGTTGGGACGCCTGGTGCATCGATCCGTATTGCCCGGTGACCCGGCCGGCCACATGCCTCTAACCGCTACGTCAATCGCCAGTTACGCACGATGCGTGCAACCGATGGGCAATCCGACCGTCCAGATGCTGAACGCGCCGATTATGACACTCTATGTGCAGCCGTCAAACGGCCGGGGTATCACTCAGTGCATTGGCCTAGGCGAGCACGTGGCGAATTGGCTTCTTGACCATTTTGACGTGTGAATAGCCACGCTCAGCGCCAACGGCCTTCTATTTGCGATGGATTATTTGTATCTGTGCCTCCGGCGTCGTTATAGCAGTCAGAGCCCACGCTGGCGGAAGCTGGATGATCGATATGACCCACGAGGCCGAACTATTAAAGCAATGGCAGACTCGCCGGGATGGCGAAGCGTTCCATGCCCTGATTCAACGGCATTCGCGCATGGTGTATGGGACGTGCTTGCGGATTCTCCGGAACAGCCACGATGCCGAAGAGATTACGCAAGACTGCTTTGTGTTGCTTGCGCAGGCTCCTGCCCATATCGCGGAATTCATTGGTCCATGGCTTCACCGGGTGGCCACGACCCGTTCGCTCGATCGCCGGAAGATGGACTCGCGACGCCGGAAACGCGCGGAACGGAGCGGTGTTCAGGCCGGAAATGCACATTCGAGAATTCCCTTGGACGATCTAGTGCAGCACGTTGACGCCGCCATTGCAGCGCTTGCCGAAAACGAGCGAAACCTTATCGTTGCCCATTTTCTGCAAGGCCGCACACAACAAGAAATTGCGGAGGAGCAAGGAATTACCCAGCAAGCCGTGTCGCACCGGCTAAAAAGGGCAATAGACGCGTTGCGGGCTGTATTAACAAAGTCCGGCGTACCTTTGCCGGCAATCGCGGTGGTTTCTCTTTTGGAGGGCGCGGTATCCGCGGAAGTTCCTGCACGATTGTCGTTGTCTTTAGCCAAACTGGCCTTGGCCGGCACGGGACACATTGCCGCACCCGCCGGATCCGCGTTGGCCTCTACGCAAAGCGCCTATTGGATGTTGGGAGGATTGGCCGTGAAAAAAGCCGTCGCGGGTATTGCCGTGGCCACTGTCGTTGTTGCCGCTGTATACATGCTGATACCGGAACAAACACCGATCGCAACGATTCCGAAGAACACCCTGCCGCGCGTGGAAATGGATCGGGCGGCGGGTGAATTGGCCGCACCCTTGGAGTCCCCTGCCGGTCCAAAACCGGCTGCGGATCTAGTTAGCGCATTGCGTGCGTCAATAAGGCCGGCGCTTGAACCCGGTGAAATTGCCGATCCTTCTCTATATGCCCGGGTCCGCGGATCGGTCACGAATCACGAAGGACACCCGGTCGCCGGGGCTCAGGTGGCGCTCGTGGCGCCGGGAATTCCGATTACGAAGCCGGGCTTCGACAATGCTTCCACGCTAAGCCGGATACTCGGCAATGGGCGACACATATCGTACGGGGTCACTGGCGCGGACGGATGGTATGAACTTACGGGTATACGGTTCGACGGGGCCGCGTTGGTATCGGTGAATGCGCGCGACTACGTGGTTGAGAACCGGACGGAGGGTGAAGTGACTATTTCGCCGGGCGCAGTGATTGACAACGTCAACTTCACGCTTTTGCCGGGAGGGAGCATCGAAGGGATCGTGTTCTCGCCTTCGAGAACTCGATTGGCTGACGCGACTGTGTTTTGTGCGGATACGGCCTTTTCAATTCAGACTCAACAGGATGGGACATTCTACTTAAGCCTGCCTCCGGATCAGGGCAAGCTCACTTTCTACATATTCCACGGCGATTACGGCCGGACTGTGTTTGGCGATATTGAAGTAAGCGCCGGTCAATTACTCGAATTGCAGATGGCCGGCACAACCCGCGTATTGGGGCGAGTCTCGCTTGCCAATGGCCAACCCGCGCACGGATATACCGTGGAAATAGATGCATTGAGCCATGAAGATGGCCCAACCGACGAGGAAATCCCCCCTTATTCAGCGGTGATCGGGTCGGAAGGCGAGTATTCCATCGAACAGGTCGAAGCCAATCAACAGTACGTCGTAACGGTCTACGATCCCAACGGCGATCCCGTATCCACGCCGGCGGATATCGGGATCGCTGCCGAGGGCCGGAATCTGGTGTGGAATTACGTGGTAATCGGTCGAGCAGACTGAGCGGTACGGGTTTAAATCCACAGTAAATTTAGAAAAATTCAGGGACTACGAATTAAAACGTGGACGGTCCCCTGCACCGCAACTACGCATTCCGCGCCAAACCATAGATGCGAAAATCGCGCAATTCCATCATTTACCCTTGTTTCAATCCGCTAAGGAAATGCAACGGAAAAGGCAAGACTATAGGGGGCATTGGCCTCACCTCAGAGCCTTGGGTGTATGACGCGCACCTCGAAATACGCCGCACGGGCAGACCGGCAAGAAACGCAAGGAACGAGCAACCATCAAGAGAAAAAGCGTTGTCATCGACTTGCCATGTTTTATACTCAAGCATCGGCACAACACACACAGGGCGGATATCGCATGCACACCGTCATGAGGTCGCGCAGGGATTTTTTGAAGTCGGCCGTAGCCGCAACACTTGCGGCATCAACCATGCGTTCCGCGGCGCCCGAAGCATCGTCGCTTCGGCCCAACATCGTCTTCATCCTTGCGGACGACATGGGCTTTGGCGACATGGCATGCCAAAACCCGGAATCGAAGATACCCACGCCGAATCTGGACCGCCTGGCAACACAAGGCATGCGTTTTACGGATGCGCACTCGTCAAGTGCGGTGTGCTCCCCGACCCGCTACAGCATCCTGACCGGGGAGTACGCATGGCGGTCGCGGCTCAAGGAGCACGTGCTCTGGACGTGGGATGAGCCGTTGATTGACAGAGACCGTTGGACGATTGGCCACATGTTGCGGGACCAGGGGTATACAACGGCCTGTATTGGCAAGTGGCACCTGGGGTGGCATTGGCCGACGGCGGACGGTTCTCGCGTGAATGACATGGTAGCCATCGGCAAAAGCGATCCGGCGGTGCGCGATCCGTTCGGGTGGAAGGTGGATTTCGCGCAGCCGATCGGCGAAGGACCCACCACGCGGGGTTTTCATTATTATTTTGGCGATGACGTGCCGAACTTCGCGCCGTATTGCTTTATTGAGAACGACCGCGTAACGGCGATACCCACGGTGCCGAAGCCCGACGCGATGTTTGGCACGCCGGGGCCGATGGTGGAAGGCTGGAAGCTGGATGCCGTCATGCCCGCGATCACGCAGAAGGCCGTCGATTTCATCAAGGCGAAACCGGGCGATGATCCCTTCAACAAAATTGAAGGTCCGTTCTTTCTGTACTTCCCGCTGACCGCGCCGCATACGCCCGTCGCACCCGCTGCGGAATTCATCGGCAAGAGCATGGCGCATCGGTATGGGGATTATGTCTGCCAGGTAGACGATACCGTCGGACGCGTTATGCAGGCTTTGGAGGAAACGGGGCAGGTGGAGAATACAATTCTCATTTTTACGAGCGACAATGGATCGCCCGCGCGGGACGGTGAGAACATGAACGGCGAAGTGGGATCGCTGCGGCGCTTCGGCCACAATCCCAGTCACATCTTTCGCGGCATCAAGGCGGATATCTGGGAAGGCGGACATCGTGTGCCGTTTGTCGTGCGCTGGCCGGGGCACGTGCCCGAGGGTGAGGTGTCGGACGAGCTGATTTGCTCGATGGATCTTGCGGCCACGCTCGCGGCGATCACGGGATATGTAATTCCGGAAGGCGCGGCTGGAGACAGCTGCAATATGCTGGCCGCGTTTGAAGGAACGAATACGGCCCCTATTCGCGAGGCCCTGGTCCATCATTCGGTGCAAGGCATGTTCGCAATTCGCAAGGGGCCATGGAAATACATCGAAGGCAAAGGGTCCGGCGGTTGGTCAGGCCCCGGACAGGAAGGCGACCCGCCGGGGCAACTCTACGACATGGCATCGGACCCCGGCGAGACGAAAAATCTGTTTAGCGATGAGCCGGAGTTGGTGAAGGAATTGCAGGAATTGTTGGATGCGTATCGAAGTCGAGGAAACAGCCGGCACGGTTAGATCGCACCGCGTGGCAAGCGCGGAGACTCGACAAACCAATCCTCCGTCTTAGGGGCGGTTGCCTGAAAACACAGACTATAGTATTGTAGGACGCGGGTTAGGAGGCAGGCATGAAGGCCATACGTGGACCGAAAATGCTGTTGGCTTTGGGAGTCGTTTTTCTCACCGGACCACTGTGGGGCCTTGTGATAACTACCTCCACAATGGCCGCGAACTTCGAAAGCCGCAGCGATCAAGCGCATTCGGGCATTCAATCCGGGTTCTTGATGACCGTATTCGGGATGAATTTTGTCGTTCCAGGCGCATTCCTGATCGCGGCAGGGCTGATCTGGCGAAAGCGCGTACGTAGCCGGCAAGATCCTGCGTGGATGAGAGCGTATTACGGCCAGAAGTTGGCCTCTGGACAAGTGCGAGACGCGCGAATCGTCCTTGTGGCCGTCGGAGCCGTGACGTTGTTCGTAGCCGTGGCGGGGCTTTTGTATAATACGGTCTCCTTATCCCGAGTTTCGTACCTGCAAGAGCTGACAGTTGAACACGAGCTTCACTATTTTTACCCCGTGTACTGTGTCATGTCGGGTATATGCGTCGCTTCTTTCCTTGGCCTTGCGTATTGCGGTTGGCACTTCATTCGAGCGCGAAACGGGATCTTGTCCTTGTTCATCGGAATCCTGCTTTGCGAGATCGTCTACTTTTTCACGATGATTGCGATCTCCGTGATTCCCGGATTTGGATCGAACATATCCGCCGCCGCGGGCGTTGCCAGTGGGGGATTGGTCTTTCAGGGCCTTTTACTCTTTCCTGTGTGGGCGCCCTTGTTGGCTACGTGGGCATCCGATCGGCTAAATGTGGGTGAAGGCAATCCGGAAAACGATAGGGACATGGACAATATCGACGAGGTCATACCGCACGCGACCATGTGATCGAGACTCGCAATGAAAGCCTTGTTCGCCTCCAAAATACTGATGGTGCTGGGACGAATCCTTTTGTTCGCGCCTGTGATCTTCCTGTCGGCCGCCGGTTACTTAGCCGGCGAACCGCCGGTTCGCCGGTGGCTGGGGTTGGATGAACTTCCAATTGCGAACGCGGCCATTGTGCTTACCCTCGCGGGAGCGGTTCCGCTGGTTTTGGGGCTTCTGTTGTATTCAACGGGATCGTATTGGCGATCACGGATCGAGCCCTACGCTTGGCCTCCGGATGATGCGGAGCGCACTTCGCTTCTGGGGCCCTATTTGCTGACAGCGATCGGAATTGTCCTGATCGGCTTGCCGCTGGCGAATACGATTGGATTGGGTATGCTGGTGAAGTCAACCGACGGCCGATCGATACTGCAACTGGACATATCGGGCATTTTAGAGGCTGCTCAATCAGGGCAGTTGCGTTACGGAGCCCTGGCTGTGGGGTTGGGGTTGTGTTGGTACTGGATTATCCGCCGCCGGGAGACCGCGGGGTATGTGTTTGTGCCGCGCGACTTTTTCAATCCGATCGAACGCCGTTGGCTTGGCAAGGTATGCTGGACAACCGGAGTAATGTTTGTTCTGTCGCCGTTCGTTTTGTTGCCGGCGGGATTCCTTATCGATATTTTACGGGACAGTCTGGCACTAACGGACGACGTGGCACAGCGAATGGATGATTGGCTTCGATTCGCTGGTTTAACCCTGTTGCTGCCGGGCATGGTATTGGTCTCCCGCAGCGAATCGATTATGCACGGTCCGTCGATTCTCGAATCAAACAGGCAGTGCTCGGCACCGGCCTTCCCGAAAGTGGCCAGCGCATTGGGCGGACTGTTCCTGGGATTCGGCATCATGATGCTGATTGGACCTGGCATGGTACTCATTACCGAGTTTTTATTTGCGTTGAACGGCGCAGAGAACATTCCTGTGAACCGTCACTCTCCACTTGCTGAAGTGCCACCTCGTTTCTGGAGAAGCACGTACTACCTTTTTGTACTGGGAGCGGCGTTTAGATGGATCTCCAGAAGACACGACCGGGTCGGCTACATACTATTTCCACCGACAGCGAATATATATCTGGGCCGGCTTCGCATGGCGAAGGGTGTCATGGTTGCGTTGGGCCTGCTTACTCTGGTATTTGGCGCGCTTGGCATTATGTACACCTTGCCTATCGTCATAAGTGTCTTGATAGACCATTCCGATATGGAGTCCACACCTTTTTTCTTTCCTATCTATCTTTTCTTTAGCATGCTCATGTCGGTCTGTTATTTGATCCTGCTTGTATGCGGCGTACAATTTGTGCGGTTGAAGACACGTATGATTCGCGTGTTCATAGGGGTCTTGGTTACCGAGGTTGTGGCGTTTATCGGAATTGCGATGCTTTGGGGCGTACCCAGCGTCGGTATGGCCGCGGCGGGTGCGACCGGTATCTCCATGGGTGGTCTTGCGACGCAGTGGGCTACGCTCTATCCCATGTGGGCGCCGATTGCAGTATTGTGGGCGCGCGATGTGTTAAATACATTGCCTTCTGACCGTAATGAAAACGGTGGTTCGCAAGCTTCGCCTCTTGTACCGACCTCATAATGGGTAACGAACTGGCGGTTTCTTCGTCAACTGCCTAACAACTGAGTGTGAGGCTCAGGCGGGTTTCTCCGCTTGGACGGGCTTGGTTATCCTGCAGCCGCAGTCAAGGGGTCAATGGAATGGAATTGTTCGCGGTATGCATTTGCGCGTTGACATCGACCAGCCACTGCTTCAGCATTCCCGACATCGCGGCGGCCCTTTCCTTTGATGCGGCGGCCAAATCCAATTTCTCACTGGGGTCAGCATGCAAATCGTACAGTTCAATTCCTGGTGGATCGTAGTGTTCGATCAGTTTGAACTGCCCGAGGCGCACGGCGGCGCCGGGTTGGTTGGCCTGCGGACTGTAGTGGGGGTAGTACCAGAAGAGGGGACGTTCAGGGAAGTACTGTTCGCCGTGCAGAAGCGATGTGAGGTCGACTCCATCCACGGTGCTTTCCCCGGCACTCGCCATGTGCGCAATGGTGGGATACAAATCCGCGCCGATGACGGGGGTCTCGCACTCGGCGCCGGGGGGCGTGTGTCCCGGCCATTTCACGACGAGCGGCACGCGGATGCCGCCTTCGTAGAGGAAGCCTTTGCCTTCTCGCAGTGGCCGGTTGTCCGTGGCGGTACTGAGGCCGCCGTTATCCGACGTCACGATGATGGCGGTATTGTCTGTAAGGCCGAGGCGGTCGAGTGCATCGAGGATTCGGCCTACTTGTGCATCCGTGCGTTCCACCATAGCGGCATAAACGGGATCGATCTTGCGATCGGACAGTTTCACTTTTGCCTTATACTTTTTGACGAGATCCGGTAGTGCCTGCAGCGGCGTGTGAACGGCATAATGCCAGAGGTTCAGGAAGAAGGGTTTGTCTCGATTGGCCTCGATGAACGCGATAGACTCGTCGGTCAAGCGATCGGTGAGGTATTCCCCTTCTTTGCCTCCCTGCAGGGTGGGTATTGCCGGATTCCATTCCACTCCAGGCCGGGTATACGGATACCAATAACTCGGAGGACTCCCGGCGGTCCATCCGCCGATGTTCACGTCGAAACCCTGCTGCTCGGGCCAATAGCCCTCCTCCCCCACGTGCCACTTGCCGACGTGCGCGGATACGTATCCTGCGTGATTCAGCGCTTCGGCCAGCGACGTTTCTTCCAATGGCACATGCATGCGATCGTCCGGCGGAAGAATGGCGCTGTTTTCTGGATGGCGGTGTTTTCCCGTTGCGGTGATGTGTCCCGTGAAGCGTAATCGTGCCGGATACTTGCCCGTTAGAATGGCAGCGCGGCTGGGGGAACAGACGGGGCAGTTCGCATAGGCGTTTGTGAATCGCATGCCCTCTCGCGCAAGGCGGTCGAAGTTAGGCGTGTCGATGACGGTGTTTCCATAACACCCGAAATCCATCCACCCGAGATCGTCGATGAGAATGAGGACGATGTTGGGTTTGGCTTGCTGATCCGCGAATGCGGATCGCACAAGCGACGCACCCACGCATGCCGACGCCATTTGAAGAAAGGCTCGCCGACTGACTGCGGTGTTGATGAAGTAGATGGCATTCTGATTCACGTCATGTCCTCATGGCGAGAAATGAGCCCGAATTCTAATTTCCTCCCCCTTGGGAATCAGCCGCACGGTCTCCTCTTCCGTGTCAAACGTGTGACTCTCCCCGCCGGTGGCGCTGACATACGCCATTCGCCGGCCCTCCGGGTGCCGCAGACGAATGACGATGGCCTCTGGGGCCTGCCTTGTGGGCGGGACAATGGTCGCTTCCATGTAGTCTTGGTCCACGTGCGAGGTGATTGTGTAATCAACCTGGCCAAAGGCCGTCGGAGCATTTCGCATGGCCACACGCATGCCTTCGCGCATCCAATTGTTCGTTACGAACGGCGCGAGCCACAGTTCGTTTCCACGTTCGTGAACGAGCATGAGGCGGGTCTGATGCAGGAAGTAGCCGGTTTCGTGGGTCTTATTGTAGGCCCCGTTCATGAAGTGTTCCCATAGGGAGAGGTCCTCTCGGTTCAACAGCGACATGACGCTGTTGAAATACGTTCGCAAAAACGGCTTAACCTCGTCACGCAGGGCGTACACTTCACCCGTGCGTGCGTAATAGGGCTGCACTTTGGCGAATCCGCCGAGGTTAAACCAATCGGCTTCGTTTTTCTTCGCATCTTCGTAGTAGAACCAACCGGGCCGCAGGAACTGAACGTCTTCCATGTGGTCCATTATCCAGGTGGAATCGGGGCCATCGGCTGGCAGAATACCCATGGGGATGAGGTGATGCGCGCCGAGCTCCACGTCATAGCACCAACTTCGCCCGACATCCTCGCCCGGGTACAGGAACTCGATGGGCATGGGCGACAGCGCATGCGTGGGATACTCGGGCACCCACGTGCCGTCTCGCAATGGAAACACGGGCGCCTGGCTTTGCACGAAGTGATATGCGCGCACAATGTCATCGCGAAACGCGGCGGCGTCGCTGACCATGGCTTGTGCGCCCTCCCATTCGATATCCGCGAGGGCGCCCGCCGCGGCGCTCAAACCCGCACAGTAGTATCCGTTCAAATAGAAATAGTAGGAATAGACTTCCCAATCCGCGCCGACGCCGGGAGGCATGAGGCCATACTCCGGCACGCGGTTGCCCTTATCGTCGGTGCGCATTGTCTTTCGGCGCTCGTTTATGATCCATTGGCAGACTTTTTCGATCGCCGGAGCGTGTTGTCGCAGCCATGTCTTGTCTCGTGTGAGAGTGTAGAATTCGCCGAGCATCCACAGATGCCAGCCGGTGCCCATGACGGTGTAGCCAGTGGTGAGGAAGCCCTGATCGTTATACCTTGCGATGTAATATTCGAGACCCCGACGCGTGAAGTCCGGGTGACCGCAGTAGGCCATGCCGCGCAGGATGGAATGCCCCTCGCTTTCCAAGGGGCCATAATGCCACGAGGCTATCCAAGGCGCGACCCGATCGGCATCTTCGTTGCGCGCCGCCATCAGGCAGTGCATCTGCGATGCTGGAATCAGCTTGTTGAAGAGCGCATCCGGCACCTCAACGTGCATCGCGGGTTCCATGATGCGGCGCCAGTACGCTTCGGTCTGGCTCGCGAGCAAATCTGGATCCGGCACACCCACGAGATCGGCCGAGGATGCGGCTTCCCAGTGCGGCATAAATACGACACACCGCGCTTCCGACTTGGCCGCGAGGGAACCCGCAATGTGCACAGATCCGCTCTCTGTTGTCACGGAAAGCCCCTTCCAATCGGGCGACGTCACCACGGCGATTGTCACGCCGTCTTTACTGACTATGAATTGTCCATCGTGTTCCGCTACATCGGCCGCGACGCCCGCGGGGGCATTTGCCATGAACTGAATCGAGAGCATCGCGTCAGCGGGTTCGTTGCCACGATTCAGCATCGAGAATTCCGCCACACCCAACACGCGATGCTGCACCCAGGCCAGCGTACCTTGCGACGCTTCCTCGCCATAGGGTGCGACAAAGGTGCGCTGCTTGTATTCAACACCGCCGTTGGACACGGTCAACACCTGCACCGGCAACCAATCGGATTGAAACGAGCGGGTTACGAAATCGTGCGGGCCGCTTCCAAATGCCGGCTTCACGAGACAGGCAAACGGTTCATAGACAGGTTTCTCGAACACGTCGTACCGTTCACGCCGTCGATCGAAACTGATCTCACCTTCGCGTTGCACAAGAAACTTCCGGTTGTCCGCCGCCAGTGACAACAGGGTGGGCCCAAGGTCGCCGTCGGCACGATGCACGTGGCGCATGGCCTGCGCGGCTGTTTGGTCGGGCATGGCGCGTACCTTGTCGAGTAGTGTTGACTTGGATAGCGTGGATTGCCTGTATTCTTCCAATGTGGACGCTTTGTCCGCCAGACTGACCAGCAGCCCCGCATGCTCGACATAGACGCTGCCATTGTTCACGACGTCGTCCACCGCGACGCCAAACGCGCCTTTCGGAAGCGCAAAGCGAATGATTGTCCGGTCGGTCAACTCCCAGAGGCGCCCTGGGCAATAGCGAACACGCACACGCAGGGGGTCTTGCAGATTCCATTCCACCCGCGAGTTGCTGGATCCCACCTGAGCGCCGTTGTACACAGTGAACGCCCCATCGCCGGACTGATCCGACTGGATCAGGAGGTCCGCTTCTCTCCATCGGGTCAAGGTGTATGCATGCAAGGCATTCACACGCACTGGCATTGAAGACGCTGGAAACACGCATCGAATTTTCAACACTCCGCCACGCGATTCGCTTGCGTTTTCCCATGTGGGCTTGACCGTCCACGTCGCTCCTTCGCGCGTTTCCTCGCCCTTGATGGGCGCCCACGATCCCTGCCAGCGCGATCCTGCTCGATCCGTGCGCTTCCAGTACTGCCATTCCGCGCCGGGCACGTTGTCGCGGGCCTCGGCGAACTCGACCGATACTTGCGATACGCGCCGCCGCTCGATCCATTCCAGGCCGATGCTACCACGCCCATCCGCATAGGGCGGCAGTGAATAAACCCCGTCCACATCCGGCCGTAACGCGGTCCCCGGAAACAGATCTTCTTCGGGCATAGTCTCGAGACGAGTCGCTTTGGTGCCTTCTATCTGAGCGGGATCCCACGTCATCACGGTCGCGAACAGCGCCATGTCGACGGCGTCGGCAAGACTTACTTTGGTTGCATCGGGATCGGGTGTCAGCGTGGCATTGGCCCAATTCGCGAGATCATTTTCGATCCCGTCGTTGGCGTTATCCACGTAGAGCCGCAGCTCGCCGGCCCCTGTGACGGGAAGGTCGACATGTTTGGCTGAATCGGTACCCTTCATGGTGCCGCTGTTGAAGACTTCCTTGCCGTCCAGTTCGACCCGCATGACGACGCTGCCGGGTCCAGTTTCCTGCCATTGCACGCCTGCGTCCGCCGAGAAAGATCTGTATTGACCCTCCAACATCACTACGGTTACGGATGGCGCGTGCGTGCCCAGTCCCGACGTGTATTCCGTGGCATCAATGCGCATGCGCATGGGTTCCTTGTCTGGCGCGTGCGCGGCAACACCGGTACCGGGCACGCCCCACCCCTGGGTGTGCGATACGATGTTTTGTTGGAACAGGTCGATTGGTTGTTGCGCCGCCGCTGCGCCAACCAGGAAGGCCAATCCAATCATCAGGTTCACGGTGGTACTTCTATTCATGGCCCGATCTCACTTCCCCACCCGGTGGCGAGCATGCTCCCTCATTCCCCCTCGTTCGACACGTAATGAAACTGCACATCGCGAATTGTTGGCCCGTCCGTAGCCTTGGGAATATCGATCCGGATCTGTTGCGTCCTCACCGGAGCGAATTTCGCCGCCCAGTTCCGGCCCATGGTGGTTCCCGTGTAGAATGTCTTCCATTCTCCGTTCTCGTTCGCCTGCAGATGAAAAGCCTGCACGCGACTGCCAAATGCCTCGTCGATCAGTATGACATCAAATGCAATCGGATGCGGCAAGGCAATTTCTATCCAAGTGGCCGTCACGCCGTCGTCGGTGGCCCAGCGCGACAGCGGATCATCATCCACGGCCATGGCCGCGCCGTAATTGGGTTCGTTGCGGCGGACGTTGGAGGCGCTGGCGGTTGTGCCCTCGGGGATGCCTACGCCGGTGGGTTTGATGGCAATAGTCGCAGCGGACCCCTCCAGATCCAGAGCGACCGTCGTGAGTGGTTGGCGGCGAAGTGGTTCCAGCACGTTGACGTGCAGGCCTTGGCTGTCCTGTGTAATGTCGATAAAGGAGCCGTCGGCCGTGCGCGCGCCCGTGATGGACAGTTCCATCGGCGGGAGTATGAGGCCAGACTCCCACCCCTCGAACAGGTGCAGAAAGACCGAGTTGCCCTGGTGCGTACTGGCCCCCCAGTAGCTTGGAGGATACGGTCCCCCTTGCGCATCGACGAGGGTATGACCGTTTTTGGCTATCCACTCCCCCACTTGTTTCAATCGATGCACCTGACTGGGATCGATTTCACCAGTGGGCATGGGGCCGACATTCAGCGCAAGATTGCCGCCGCCACCGACGCACCGCGCGAGCAGCATAATGCATTCGTCGACTGACTTCAGGTCGTCGTTTGGCTTCCATCCCCACTGTTGGCCAATGGTGATGCAGGATTCCCATGGCCGGATGTAGTCGTACCGGCCCACGACTTGTTCGGGCGTATCAAAATCCCCGGGCAGGAGCGTCCTGTTATTGACAAGCGCGGCGGGCTGCAACTCACGAACGAGTTGCAGGAGCCGTTCGGAATCCCAGGTTTCCACGGTGCCTGATTTGCCGCCGTCGAACCAGACGCATTCGAGTGGACCGTAGTTGGTGCATAATTCGCGGATCTGGCCGTGCAGATACTCGATGTACTCTGCATGTCGATCGGTCAAAAAGTCCGGGTGATGCCAGTCAGGGAGCGAGTAGTACACGCCGAAGCCGATTCCGCCCTTGCGGCATGCTTCGGCGAGTTCGGCCACGATATCGCGGCCGAATGGGGAATGCATGATGGAGAATTCCGTGAGTTTGGAATCGAACATGCAGAAACCATCGTGGTGTTTCGTCGTAATTACCAGGTACTTCATGCCCGCGGACTTCGCAATCGCCACCCACTCGTCCGCGTTGAACTTCGTTGGGTTGAACTCCTTGTACAGTGCGTCGTACTCCTCGACCGGGATTGCGCCGGGTGGCAGGTCTGGCAGTCCCGGCCGAGTGCCGCCGCGCGACCAGCTGATTTCTTCGCCGCGCAGGCTGGACGGGTTCCAATGGACAAACATGCCGAACTTCTTCTGTTGCCAGGCGGCTATGGTTTGGGTTGGCGCGCCCGGTGTGGCGTGCAGGTGTTGCTTAAGGAATTCGACGATTCGCGTAAGCACCGGTTCTTCGCGGGCGATGCCCATGCCGTGTTTGCCGCCTTCGACGATGATGGATTCGCAGGGGGCGTTCACTTCGTGCAGGGCCGTTTCCATGTGTTGAGCCTGATCGACAGGCACTGCCTTGTCGTCTGTTCCATGTACGATGAGCATGGGAGGCCCTTCGGGATGAACATACGTCAATGGCGAGGCCTTTGGCGCAAGCGATCTCTTCTCCTCCAGCGTGCCCGGCAGAAACTTGCCGATGTTCGGGTCCTTTTCTGTCGCAACTTTGAAGAAGATCTCCTCGGCCAGATCAAACGGTGCGCATACCGGCACGGCGGCGCGGACCGAGCTGGGGTATTCAAGAATGCCTTCGCCTTCCAAGCCGTCTTTGGGCTGTGTGAGCGCAAGCATGGCCGCGAGGTGACCGCCCGCAGAGGCGCCGATGGCCGCCACGCGATTGGGGTCTACACCGTATTTTTCCGCGTTCGCCTTGAGCCAGCGCACGGCCCGTTTTGCATCCTGCACAGCGGCGGGGAAAGGCGCCTCATCGGAGAACCGGTAGTTCATGGATACGGCAACAAACCCGGCCTCGGCGAATCGCTTCATGAGGGCGAACGTGCTTTCCCCGCCCTTGTCGCCGGTGTACCACCCGCCGCCGTGAATGTGAATCACCGCGGGGCGTACGATGCGAATCTCCTTGAAATAGAGGATATCGAGCACCTGACGGGCGGATTCGTTTCCGTAGGCCACTTCGATATCAAATGCCATTCCTTGCGGAGCGGTTCGGGGATCGGCCTCTGGCACGGAACTCTGCAAGGCGACAAAGAAATAACACGTGACTGCGAACAGACTGGTCATGGACGTACCTCATACTAGCTGGGCGTCGTTCAGACACGTAAACCATACCATGATGCCATTGGCAACGTTCTGTCACAATTCGCGCGATTGGCTAACTGGACGGATGCGCCGCATTGTGATACCGTTTGCGGTGAGCGCCCTTGTAATGTCATTAATCTACAAATCAAGTCGCGGGGTATTCGTATGCGTCCATTTTTCGCCTTCATCATGTTGTGTGCAACCGCGCAGGCCCAGGAACGGCCAGACTACCTGAAACAGCCCGCCATCGCGTGGGCCGACGAAGTGACCGTGCCGAACGGCGCGTACAGGCATTCGTCCAACCCGGCGTTGGTGACCCTGCCGGATGCCTCGTATTTATGCGTGTGGAGTACCGGTGAAGGCGGCCGAGGCACCATTGTTGCCAGCACGCTTGCCAACAAGAACGCGTCGTGGACGCCGGCGGTGCTGGTGGCGCAAGGCGGTTCTGGTCCGGCACCGCTGGTTCGCGCGGATGGCAGCATTGTGGTGTACATGACCTCAGGCGGCAAGGTGACTTCCGTGGTCAGTACGGATGGCGGCAAGACTTGGGGCGAACCGGCCAATGCCATTGGCGAATCCGGACTGAAAACGCGCGGCATGCCCTTGCGAACGACCTCAGGCGCGGTGCTGCTGCCGATCGAGGACACTCGTGGCCGATCGTCGCGCGTAGCCTATTCCACGGATGACGGAACTACTTTCGCGTTGTCGGAGCCTTTGTCGTGCGAAGGAGGCAACGGCGGCCCGGTCCTTGCGCAACGTGCCGACGGATCGATTGTGTGCTTTATGCAAACGCATTCGAAGCGGTACAAGGCTTGGCGCAGCGAATCCGGAGACGACGGCAAAACGTGGTCTGCCCCGGTGGAAATCGAGGTGCCGAACTCGAATTCGCCCATCGCGGCGGCGGCGTTGCCTTCCGGAAATATTCTGCTTGCTTTGGATCCGGCTCCGGAAGGCGAAGGCCGCAGGCTGGCGCTTTGGCTTTCGACAAACGCGGGCGATGGATGGCATGTGTTTCGCGACATCGAGCGCGGGGATACCTCGAATGCCGATCCGAATCTTGCGGTGACGCCGCAAGGCGAAGTTCACGTCGTGTACGCACGACCGGACGGCGGTGTGAAGCATCAGGCTTTCAACGAACGTTGGATTTGGGACGACGCCCTGATCCACACGCCGTACGAGCTGGCGAACACTATTCCGCCGATTCGCAATACCGATGATCCGCGCGCGATGGAGCCGGATCGGGAAGTGCCCCCTGTTGAAGATGTTCCATTTGGCGAGCACGTCAAGGCTGTCTTGACGGAAGCGGAAGCAATCGAAGCAGAGAGCCTGTTCAAGGCGCCCGACGCGGGCGGCGTGACGCTTGACCCGCCGGTGGCCGCGGAGGCGATCACCTCAATTGCTCGCATCGGCGACAAGGTTTGGGTGGGTACGCTGAAAGGGCTCTATGCGGGCACGGGCAACAGCGCGGCACGCCATGATGATTACGGCGTGGACGGTCCGTTGTCGTCGCGTATTACGGGATTGGCGGCGGATTCCAAGGGGGTGCTGTGGATCGGCACCGCGGCGGGTATTTCCTGCTTCAACCCGGATGGAACCTGGACCGCAATTCGCGGAAAGCAAGGTTTGCCGGTGGAGGACGTGACGGCATTGGCGATTGATTCGTTAGACAACGTGTGGATTGGGACTTCCCACGGCGCGGCGCTGCACAAGCCGTACGCGGAGGGCCGCCAATGGTTCTACCGGGCGGGCAAGCGGTACCTCAATGGCGATCGCGTACAGGCCATCGCGTTTAAGGATTCCCCTATGCCGGTCTATTTCAAGACTGAAGCTGGCGTGACACGGCTGGACGAGATTCCGCGCACGCTGGAGCAAAAGGCCGAGATCATGGAGGCTCGTCTGAATCGCTTTAACCGGCGGCTGGGTCTGGTATCCGCCTGTACGCTCGACAGCGCCGACAATCCCACGTCTTCCATTATTATTGACGATGACAATGACGGTCTCTGGACTTCGTATCACGTAGTCGCAACCTCTCTTGCCTATGCAGAAACGGGTAATGAGAAATACCTGGAGTCCGCGAAAACAGGCATGCACGCCATGGTCATGTTGCAGAATGCCTCCGGTATACCGGGATTGGTGGCGCGAAGCGTGTTGCCCGTGGAAGAAGGCATCAAGAAACGCGAACAGTCTTTGCGGTCCCGTTCGAAGACGGGCCGCGAACAATGGCGTCCTACTCCGGACGGGACGATGTATTGGAAGAGCGACACGTCCAGCGACGAGATTGACGGACACTATTTTGCGTTCTATGCGTATTGGCGCCATGTGGCGCAATTCATTCCGGAGGAACGCGCCCTTATCGAGAAGCAGGTGCGCGACGTGACCGACTACATACTCGACAACAACTACCAACTCATCGATTGGGATGGAGAAGTTACGCTCTGGGGGTACTGGAACCCTGAACGCTTGAACGATACTCCGCTTGAGTGGGGCGCGAACGGTTTGAACTCGCTGGAGATTCTGTCATTCATCAAGACGGCGCATTACATCACAGGCGATCCCAAATACAAGGTGCAATACGAGAAGTTGATTGGTGAGCATGATTACTTGAGCAACGTTCAGTTGCAGAAAAAGATATTCCCGGATACGAACAACCATTCCGACAACCAACTCGGCTATGTTGCGTGGTACCCGATTCTACAACTGGAATACGACCCAGCGGCGCGGGATGTTCTGCACCGGGCAGTCCGCCGGCACTATCAAATCGTGGAAACGGAGCATTCCAGCTTTTTTGATTTTGCCACTGCAACGATCGATCGCCAATACGTGGACATCGAAAGCGCGGCGCAAACTCTGCGGGACATTCCGACCGATCGGCGGCAGTGGGCCATGATGAACAGTCATCGTGCCGACGTGGCCTTTCAAGATCGCCTGAACCGGCATGACGACCCGGTATTGACGCGCGTTCTTCCCGGCGACGAACGAAACTTCACACGATGGAATACGGATCCGTTCATGCCCAACGGTGGTGACGGTGTTCGCCAGCGGGTTGCCGGCATTCCCGCGGCTCCGCACAACCAGCGCACCTTTGGTCCTGACCTCAGCGGCGAGGGACGAACGGAGGTGGACGGCGGATCGTGGCTGCTGGCTTACTGGATTGCGCGCTACCACGACTTGATAGCTGCGCCTGCTGAGACGGTGGACAAGCCGTAAGGCATTGGCCAAGCGCGATTAGCCGTTGCTTGGGCTGACGTCGACACGGGCGTTGTCGGCCAGTTTTAGCGGCAGTCCTTCTCCAATAAAGGAGTTGGCGTTTACTTTGACCTCACGAACGCCGGACCCCGCCCAAATGGCGGCGGTCTGGTGTTCGGCGGTTATAAACAAGTTGCCGTCGATTCGGACTCCCGTCGGAACGGTGGCGTATTCGTTTGTGTCTTCGATTCTGATATGGCAATCCTTTTCGGCGTCGTCCTTGATTCCGTTTTCCTTGAACACGTTTTGGGAAACGACGAGTTGTTCGGCATCGGGTGCCCAAAGTCCTTCTCGACCGCTTTCCGCGATGAGATTGTTGGCAAGAATGCATCTACGGCTGTCCCGTTCAATGGTGACGCCGCGCGACCCGTTTGAATGGAACCGGTTGCCAATGGCGACTACATCTTCGCACCCTTCCAAAAAGTAGCCGCCCATCTGGCTGAGAGTCACCGTGGAATTCACGAACTGGCCGTTGTGTGCGTGATAAAAGTGCGTGCCGTCGGATTGGGACCTTTCGAACCGGCAACCGTCCACCTGCCAATTGGACACGAAATAGAAGGCAACTCCGCCTTGATCTTCGCGCACACTTCCTTTCGCGGGTCCGCGATCAGTGGACAGGTAGTCGCCGTAAAAATTGCAGCAATTGCGCGCGGTAACCTCTTGGATACGCACGGATCGAATGGGATTTTCGTCGCTGGCACCGAAAACCCCCACGGCGTTGCTGCTGAGATCTTCGCAATGCAGACCGCGAATGGTGAGGTCGTGGGACTCCCCCATTGCTCGCACTCCGGCGATGTTGACCCCGGGATCCCATTGGGATCGCATTCCAATGATACGACCTCCTTCAATGCTCACGTTGGAGGCGTCTTCCACGAGGAAGGTCTGTCCGTCCTCTGAAACATCGCTGGACCAAATAAACGTCGCTCCGGTAAGTATTAGGGTCATGCCCTGGTACACGCGCAGGCCTTTGGGATCAGACATGGCATACGTACCTGGGGCCACAGTGATAACAGAGCCGGGTCCCGCCTTGTCGAGCGCATGTTGCAGGACTGCCTGATGAGTGTCTGGATTCTTTTGGTCCAGCGGTCCCACACATGCAGCGCGAAGGCCGGAGAGTGTGCTCTGGGTAGCGCAGGAACCGGCCAGTGCAATCATAAGGACGGCGATTGAGACGAGCCGCTTTGGTTTCATTGGATAACTCTCCCGTTTCTCTCGCACAAGGGTAGCGTAGAAAATCCGGTTCGGTCCAGATTTCCACGTGATGCGCCCTTTCACTGACGATCTGCAAGCGGACTCCGGTTCGTGTTACGATGGAGTTTTCACTTGGCAGGAATCGACGTGGAGCGGCTGAGATGTTGAAGGTGTATGCCTACGCGAAGTGCGACACATGCCGAAAGGCCTTGAAATTCCTGGAATCCCGCGAAATTGAGCACAGAGTCATCCCGATTCGCGATCAGCCTCCCAGCAAAGCAGAATTGAAGAAAATGCTGGATTATGTGGGCGGCAATCTTCGATTGCTTTTCAATACGTCGGGGGGAGATTACAAGGCACTGGGCCTGAAGGATCGTATGGCTCGTATGTCACAAGCGGAGGCATTTGAACTGCTTTCCACCAACGGGAATCTGGTGAAACGGCCATTCGTCGTGGCCGATGGGTTTGGATTGACCGGCTTTGACGAGAACGACTGGAAAGAGCACTTTCGTTGAAGGCGGCTACAGCTTGTATGCCGCGCCCGCATTTTGTAAAGTCATGCATGTCTTGGGGGCAGCCGCGGCTGTTATATCACGTTTTGCACATGGGGAGCAGTAATGGATCATGCAGCTAATGCCGGCAGCAGTGTTTTTTGGAAAAGCCCACTGCAGATAATCACCTTTGCCGCTATTCTTGCTTTGGGAATTGGCCTCCGAGTGTACAAGTTGGATGCCGAGTCCCTTTGGTTCGACGAGGCCGTCAGTGTGGCCGTGCTTGACGAGCCCACACTGATGGAATTCATCGATGCGGAACGCGCGCAAGACCCCGCCATGATGCCGCTTTACTTTGTGTTTGAGTACTACATTGGCCGCGCTACCGGTTATTCGATTTATGCATTGCGGCTATTTTCCGTCTCAACAAGCGTCATTGCCATGATCCTGCTTTATGCCTTCGGGCGATCGCTGTTGGGTCATTTTTGCGGCTTGACGGCCATGTTCATGTTGGCGGTTTCCAAGAATCACATCTGGCATAGCCAGGACATCCGGATGTATTCGCTGTACTATGCGCTCGCAATCGTTTCGGCATACGGGTTTTACCTGGCCTATCACCGGGGGAAGCGTTGGGTATGGCCGATCTGCATTCTTGCCAACGCGGCCATGCTGGGGACGCACTTTTTCGGCTGCACCCTGGTTTTTGTTCAAGGGTTGATACTGTTGTTCGGCAGGGGATGGAAACGTCCGCATGCGTATGTTTTCGCGGCAGCCCACGTTCCCATCCTCATTCCGTTCTTCTGGTGGGTGTCCGGATTTTCTCAGACCAAGATTGAGAGCATGATCGGCTGGATACCGAAGCCCTCGCTTCAAGTACTTTTTGATTCCTATCTTTATGTATTCACCGGTGCCATGCTGTTCGGCAATGAAGAGCTGTATCACCTTATTTATCCGGGTGGGTTATTTGTGGGGCTTGTGTTTGCGTTTCTGTTGCTTCGGATGCTGAAATTCTGCATGGGCAAGATCAAGCAATGGCAATTGCAGGCGGATTCCGACAGTCATCACCGGTTGATTATTGATTTGGACCGCTGCAGTTGGGTGGCGCTCACGCAGGGAAGTGGATTCAGCGTTTCGGTAATTTATTACCTGCTGGCGTGGCTTTTTATTCCCATGATTGTGTTGTTCGTGCTTTCTCATACCGTGAAGGAATGCTACGTGGAGCGGTATGTGTTGCATTCGTCGTATGCGATGTTTCTGCTGGGAGCCGCCGCCATTACCACGTTCCGAAGCGGTTTTGTCCGGTTCGTGGCCGTGGGTGCCGTCGCATTCACCTGTGCTTATGTGCTTGAGGATCTGAAAAGGCCCATGCGGCCCGACTGGAACGGCGCAGCGGAACTCATCGCGGCGGAGTTTAAGACGGGCGACGTGATCCGCATCCCGGAAACCTTTCGTAACGAGAACGGGCTACCCATGCGCACGCATAACGACGACCTTCCCATCAAGGGAGTGGCTCCAAATTTTGCGAATGAAGTTATGCGTCTCGCCTGTCTGGGCAATACGGTGTGGGTACCGCTGGTGGTCCAAGCCAACGCCCTTTCTCCCAAGATGTTTTCACTGCAGCTGGACGCCCACAATTTGCCGTATGAATTTCATGTGCGGAAGGGCCGCCGGGAAGTAGCCGTATTCAAGATTAACGAAGATCGCGATTACTTTCTGGAAACGTTGGGCAAAATTACGGACTTGAGCGCGTCCCCCATCAACCGGTCGCCGGACTACAATCCGACTTCGGAAGCGCCCTGAGGGCGGCTTGTGTGCGGACTATTTCCGGAGGATTCATGCAGGCGGAAGATCGACCCATTCATTTTTCGACGGAACTCATGCACATTCCGAAGTCGCATGCGGTGCCCGTGTTGCAACGGTTGTATTTCGACTGGTCGCAAAGCCGGGTGACGTCATTCGACAACATTGAACTTACGCCGCCCGGGCCGCCGAAGTTCTATTCCAGGCGCGGCGAGAAGACGCATTCCGCCGCCGTGTTTCTGCCGGACCGTATTCTGTTCGCGGAGGAATGGGTAGATCTTCCGATGGCTCAATTCCTCGACAAGGTGGACAAGGCCTCGGCGGTGGCCCTGGATGTGCTGGAGATTCCGGCCTACGTGGCCCAGACCGTTACAATACGCACGACATTCGCACTCACTCACTTTCAGGACGCCCGCGTGTTTCTCATCGACAACGCCTGCCGGCAGGCGGGCCGCATTGGGCCCCATTTTCAACGGCCCATTGCCGTGGGAGGCCTCCGGTTTGTGCTTCCCGAGACTCCGGATCATCCCGGTACCTTGCACATCATTATCGAGTCGTACCGGCACGGATTAAACGAAGTGTATATAGAAGTGAAGGGCATCTTTCCCAATACGGTAATCAGCGCCCAGTCCGAGATGAAGCCGCGTGATCACGTGCAGCGCGTTCGCAGCTTTATCAGCAGTCACATCTACCCCTATCTGAATCAATTCGACCAATCCGGCGTCGTTTGACGTCTCGTCGCATGACGAACCTGCTCGTTTCGATACTGATGCCTGTTTGGAACAGCGAGTCTTCGTTGGAAACGGCCATTAAATCGATACTGGACCAGACGTACGCCCATTGGGAACTGATTGCGGTGGACGACGGTTCCACCGACGACACGAACGCATTGTTACACGCGGCCTCGAAGCGTGATTCCCGCATCCGGGTGATTCACCAACCGCATGAGGGCATTGTCGCGGCGCTACGCCATGCACACAGTGTCGCCCAGGGCCAGTTTCTTGCACGAATGGACGCGGACGACTGGACGCATCCTGACCGAATTGCGCAGCAACTGAACTACATGACCTTTTATCCGGATATTGCCCTTTGCGGCACTCAGGTGGAGTCGCTGCCTGGAACCATTGGCTCCGGTAGGGAGCGATACCAACAGTGGATCAACACTCTGACCACACCGGAATCCGTAGCGCGGGAGATGTTTGTGGAGTGCCCGGTCGCACATCCCACATTCTTCCTGCGGCGGGAACCCTTTGAAGCGGTCGGGGGTTACGAGGATATCGGGTGGGCCGAGGATTACGACGTGGTATTGCGGTTACATGCCGCGGGCTACGCACTTTCCAACGTGGCCAAGCCGTTGCTGCGATGGACAAACCACTCCAACCGGCATTCCATGAACCACCCCCGGTATGCGCCGGCCGCCTTTCGCGCAGCCAAACGGCACTACCTTCAGCAGTGCCATTTGAGCGCGGGCGACCCTTTCATTCAGTGGGGCGCCGGGGTGGTAGGCAAGGAATGGTTGAAAGAGTGGCCGCAGAGGCCATTGACCGTTGTAGATATCAATCCCCGGAAGATTGGCCGCGTGATCCATGGCGCGCCGGTAATTGCTCCGGACGAACTGCCGCCTCCCGGGGGTCCGTTCGTGGTGGTGGCCGTGGGCGCGCCGGGGGCGCGGGACGAGATTCGGTCGTGGCTGTCTCTTAGGGGCTACATGGAACGACGGCACTATGTTTTTGTTGCGTAAAGAGTTTTTTCGCGTGCAACACATGCCATTTCATAGACATACAAAGATTTGCCGAAATCGGGTAGTATACCGGGGAGCAATTCGCGGACCGGTCATTTTCGACCTGGTGTAAACCTTTTGCCGGACATACGCGTTGACTCTTTCGAGAACACAAGTTGCCGAGGACATGGCGGCAAGAACCGACGAAGAACTGGCGCTTGCCCTCCAGGAGGGGAATGCGCGCGCGTTCGAGGAACTGGTGCGCCGCCATCAGGGCCGCGTCTATGCCGTGGCCTACCGGATTACGTTGAATCGCGAGGATGCTCTGGACGCCGCCCAAGAATCGTTGGTCAAGGCGTTTCAGAAAATCCACGCGTGGCAGCCGACGAGCGGGTTTGTACCGTGGTTGATGCGCCTGACCACCAATCATGCGATCGATCTGGTGCGCAAACGTAACCGGCGCCGCCACGAAAGTCTGGACGACGAGGCACAAACCTCCGGGCGGACCGCGCACGACACGCATGCATCGCGCGACACCGAGCAGCAGGTGCGTGCGGAGGAAATTGACCAACGCGTCAACCGGGCGTTATCGGTGTTGTCCGTGACGCAACGGGCGGTGTTTGCGATGCGCCATTACGAGGGGTTGCAACTAAACGAAATTGCCGAAGTCATCGGCTGTACCGTTGGCAGCGTCAAAGTGCATTTGTTCCGCGCGTTGAAGAAGATGCAAGTGGAATTGCGGGACCTATACGAGGACTGAACGCCATGTTTTGGAGCCGCCGCAACAAAAAGCGGATTGATCTCGCGGCCCACGTTACGGACGCGGCGAATCCTGCCGCTTTGGAGCGCGCCCTGACGTCGGACCCCGACCTGCAAACCGAAGCCGAAGACCTGGCCCGGCTGTTGCGCGCCATACCCAAAACACAACCGGTGCTGGAGATTGATCTGCTTCCCCTTGTGAAAGCCCGGCTGGCAGCGGAATCTGTATCCCAACCCGTTCGCGCGTGGCGGCCTATGTTGAAATGGGCGCCGGTGGGCGCCCTGTGTGCGGCCGCTCTTGCGGTTGTACTTGGATTGTCACTCAAGCCTGCCGCACCCATGGGTGGTGCCGTGGCGACCATGGAAACCGCCGGACAGACACCGGTGGAGTTGGCGCTTGCGGACGTGCGGTCGCTGCTGGAGCGGCGGGAAATGGGCCCTGCCTACGAACGGGCCATGGCGGTGGTCAACGATCATCCCACCGATCCGCGGTCCGGCGAGGCGGCGATGATTGCTGCGGATCTCGCATTCGATATGCAACGGTATGACGATGCGTATGCCATTTATACGAAGGTCCGCGCCGACTACACGCCTGTTTTGGATGCCCATCCAGACTGGGAAAAGCGCGTAGCCAACCGGCGAGACGTGCTTGCCGAGGCCAAGAAAACGAGCTACGACTCGCTGTATGCGTTTGAACTCGCGAAGCGCAACCGATCGAATCCCATAGGCGGATTCGAAGAGGTGATAGCGAAGTATCCGGACACGCTGGTCGCTTCGCTTGCGACCGAGTCAATCGGGTTAGCCATTTTGGAGGAGCAAGGGCTCGATCCCAACAAGCCGGAAGATCGTGTGCTGGCCATGAAGTCCGCGCGGGATCGATGCACCAACCCTGTTGCTGTAGCGTCGCTGGAATTGGAAATTGGCTTGGCGTATATCAACGACTTTCAGGATGCGACCGCGGCCAAGGCCCATATAACGACCGCATCGGAGAATCCGATGCTGGTGCAACGTGTGCAAAGCGCCATGGCGCGGCTGCAATCCACGGCCCGGTGAACTGAACCGGCCGATTTCACATCTCCGAACCAGCCGCACGATCCATATGTCCGATTGGCGGAAACCGGCCACGATCTGGTAACATGTTGATTTATCAGGCACTTAGATCGGGTACGTGATTTTGGAGTGGCACTTTTGGCTGTCGAGAGAGGTTTGGAAAAACATCTGGTCCGGGAAGGCCTTGTAGATGAGGCAACGCTGGGCCGCATCCGGCAGGAATGCACAGCCACCGGCCGCGACCTGCCCAGTGCGCTGGTATCCGCAGGGGTTGCCACAGCGGAATCTGTGTACAAAGCCCTCGCCGCTTTTTGTGAAATGCGGTTTGTCGCTCCGTCCAAGGAAGAGTTGGATCCGGCGCTGGTAAAGAAAATGCCCGCGCGTTACGCCACGCACTACAACTGCGTGCCGGTGCAGGAAAGGAACGGAACGCTCGTCGTAGCCGTCAGTGATCCGCTGAACCACCACCTCCTTGACGACCTTCGCATGGTGTTGAAGACGCGTGTGGAGGCGGTGGTGGCCGCCCCGGACGAGATCAAGCGTGCCATTAAAGCCTTGTATGGCGTCGGCGCGGACACCGTGGAGCGCATTCTCAGCGACAGCGACAGCGTCGCAACGGTGTTGACACTCGATGGTTCGGCGGCGGGATCCGACCTGGGCGACGACAGCATCGACGCGTCCATCATCAAGTTCGTTAACGAACTGTTATCGGAAGCGATTCAGTCCGGTGCGACCGATATTCACATGGAGCCGTTTGAAGACGAGCTCCGCGTCCGGTACCGCATCGACGGCATTCTCCACAATGTGCCGACGCCGGCATCGATTAGGGGATTTCATGCCGCCATCGTGTCGCGCATCAAAGTTATGGCGAATCTGAACATCGCGGAAAAGCGCCTTCCGCAGGACGGCAAGATCCGTGCGTCACTGGGCGCCAGTCAATTTGACTTGCGCGTTTCGGTGTTGCCTACGCCGCACGGCGAAACGGTCAATCTACGCATATTGAATCGTTCCTCCATGTTTCTGACGATGGAGCAGTTGGGATTTGCCGAGAGCGACCTTGCGATTTTCAACACGTTCATTACGCGGCCGCACGGCATGATACTCGTTACGGGGCCGACGGGGAGCGGTAAAACCACCACCTTGTATGCGGCGTTGAACAAACTCAACCGCATGGAACACAAGATCATCACTGTCGAAGATCCCATTGAATACCAATTGAAGGGCATCTCGCAGATGCAGATCGTGCCCCAGATTGGATTCGACTTCGCCACAGCGCTGCGGTCCATGCTGCGGCACGATCCCGACATCATGCTGGTGGGCGAAATCCGGGACTTTGAAACGGCGGAAATGGCAATTCGATCGAGTCTGACCGGCCACTTGGTATTCAGCACGCTGCATACCAACGATGCCGCCGGGGCGGTGACGCGACTCACGGATATGGGCGTGGAACCTTTCTTAATCGCAAGCACCATGATAGCGTCGGTTGCTCAGCGGTTGGTGCGGACCATCTGCAAGCAGTGTTCGGAAGCCTACGAGCCGGACGAGACGTTACTGCGCGATTTCGGGGCGACGCGCGCCTCGGTTTCAGGTATTACGTTCCGCCGGGGCCGTGGGTGTGACGCTTGCCGCAATACCGGCTACAAGGGCCGCGTAGCGATCTATGAGATCCTGCCGTTTTCCGGCACTATCAAGGAACTGACCATCGAGCGGGCTGCTTCGACAATCATCAAGCGAAAGGCCGTGCAGGAAGGAATGCGGACGCTGCGCCAGGCGGGATGGGCGCGAATTTGCGCCGGAATAACGACATTTGAGGAAGTCATGCGCGTGACCGCGGAGTCGGACGCGCTGGATTTCCCGGAAGCGGCACATGCCCCAGTTCAAGTATGAGGTAAAGCGATCGCCCACGGAAGCACCCTCCACCGGTGTTCTCGAGGCCGACAGTCAGCAGTCGGCAGTGGCGCGCTTGCGGGACTTGGGCTATTTTCCCATCTCGGTCGAAGAGTTTGAAGGCAAGGTCAAGAAAGACGTTTTGCGAAACAAGCTGACTCGGATCCGGCTCAAAGACCGCAATGTGTTCTTTCGGCAATTGGCGAATCTTTTTGAATCGGGCATGCCATTGACGCGCGCGCTGTCCACGCTGGAAGAGCAGTCGGACCATGTCAAACTGAAAACGATTATTGCACAGATTCGTGACGACGTGCAGAAGGGAAGCACGTTTGCCGAAGCGCTCGAACGGCATCCGAAGGTGTTTTCACCGATGGTCGTGAGCCTGATAAACGCGGGCGAATCCGGAGGCATGTTGGACGAGGTCATGTGGCGCATCGTTGCGTTTGGCGAGCAGGACGAAGAACTGAGGGGCAAGGCCACTACCGCGTCCATTTATCCGGCGTTTCTGTTGCTGATGGGATCGATTGCCATTTTCATTTTACTTTCGTTCGTGTTTCCCAAGTTCATCACGGTATTCCAGGACTTTCAGCAAACCTTGCCGCTGCCAACCCGCATGGTCATGTTGCTATGCGGATTCATGGGCAGCTATTGGTGGGCGGTACTTATCGCAATCGGCTTCGCCGTGTCGGCCTTCGTTTCCTATTGGCGGAGCGAGGCTGGACGTCTGCAAATCGACCGGCAGATCCTGCGTGTCCCCGTTGTCGGGAATGTGGCGCACAAGTATGTGATCGCTCAGTTTGCGCGCACATTGGGCACGTTGCTGGACAATGGTGTGCCGATCTTGCAGTCGTTGCGCATCACGGTGGAGACGCTGACCAACAAAGCCGTAGCGGCGG
Source organism: Candidatus Hydrogenedentota bacterium (assembly GCA_045863295.1). GTDB lineage: Bacteria > Hydrogenedentota > Hydrogenedentia > Hydrogenedentales > SLHB01 > BTWA01. The sequence goes on along the minus strand of BTWA01000031.1, from coordinate 28,188 downwards.
AAATTGCGAAAGTGGAGGCGCGCGTGGCGGAAGGCGATAGTATCAGCGCGGGGCTAAAACTATGCCGCTATTTTCCGCCAATTGTCGTGAACACCTTTGCGGTGGGCGAAGAAAGTGGTCGTCTGGGCGCGGTGACCAAGCGCATGGCGGACGCGTACGACATCGAAGTGGACCGGGCCGTGAAGGCCATGACCTCGATGATGGAGCCGATATTGATCGTGGTCATGGGCGTTATTGTGGGGTTTTTGGTCATCGCGATGTTGTTGCCCATGTTGACGATGAGTTCAATGCAGATTTGAGCAACTGACTTGCCCGGACGCGTTCCGTGCGGGTGATTCCGGAGGATACCATGAAATCGAACAGCGGGTTTACCTTACTTGAGTTGTTGCTGGTGATGGTCATCATCGGCATTTTGGCCGGCGCGGTCGCCGTTGGCGTGGCGGGCCGCGGCCGGGAAGCGCGCGAGACGCGCGCGAAATCGGACTTGTCCACGTATCAGCGCATGATCGAGGCCTATGCGCTAGAGAACAACGATCAGTATCCGAAGGCACTGAATGACCTTGTCAACGGCAAGAAGCAGTATGTTGTTCAGATCAAAAATGATCCGTGGGGCCGGCCCTATGGCTACAAAACTCCGGGCAAGAACCGCCCGTACGATTTGTTTACCGCGGGTATGGACGGGCAGGCCGGCACGCCCGACGACATTTCCGTGTGGTCGGAAAACTGACTCGGGCCATGTGCACGCAATGCACCCAGGCGCCGACGGCGGACGATCCGAGCAATGCGTATCGCAAACGCTTTTCCAAGCGGGAACTTGGATGGAAGGCGATTCGCGGTTACACCTTGATGGAACTGCTGGTCGTTTTGACCATTATCTCCATCCTCACCGCGGGAGTCGTACCGCTCTTTCAGGGTTCGATTACCTGGATTCGAAAGGATCGCTATCAGCGGGACGTGGTGGCGTTGATGAAGTACTGTCAGGAACGCGCGGTCGCCGATTCACGCGAGTATCGCTTTTACATCGACGACGAAACGAATTCGTATTGGGCTATGCGCCGCATCGCCTCCGGCGAAGACGAGAAAGCGTTTGGACGCCTGGAAGAAGTGGGTGGCGAGCGACGCACGCTGCCGGAACCGCTCAAGATGAAAAAACCGCAGGCCGCCAAGGACGGTGATCGAGATGCTTACTACATCGCATTTTACCCCAGCGGATCGTGTGATTACGCGACCGTCGAGATAGAAACTGCTCCGCGCAAAATACTGACCATCGCGACCAAAGGCCGGCTAGGCCGCTTGACCGTCAAGGAAGGCACATGAACACGCGACGCGACAGGCGTGGCGGCTGGATACTGCTTGAGACGCTTGTGGCGCTGGCCGTGTTGAGCATTGGCATCATCGCGGTGAACCGCGCACTGGGCCAGGCGCTGGTGTCCCGCGCACTCGCCCGGGACTACACCGAAGCCTCCTTTCATTTGCAGGATGTGATGGGCCGTCTGCGTCTGGAGCCCAAAATCGCCGTGGATACCTCCGGAAAAGGGGTGTGTTCCGATTCCGACGGCCGATTCCACTATACGTGGTCGGTTGATCGCGTGCCCTTCGACCCGCCACCGATCATGCAAACGCTTCCGCCCCACTTGGGTCAAATCAATTTGCCCGTGCGCTTCCTGGGCCGATTGCGCGTGACGGTGACTTGGACACGCCAAGGCCGGCCGTATGAACTCACCGCGGAAACCTTGGTGCAACCTGAACGAATCTGGACGAGAGAGACTGGAACGAATGCAGCGACTCCCACGCCATAGCGGCTTCACGCTGGCCGAGCTGCTTGTTGCCGTGTCGATTCTGACACTGGTGATGACGGCCGCGTATATGGCGTTCAGTTCGGGTATTCGCCTTTGGCGCCTTGGGGAGGCCAACCTGCAAACGTACCAGGACGCGCGCACTTCCATGGCCATCATGACGCGGGAACTTCAGAACTTCGTGCCCGGCGCGGCCCATTTGTTTGAGGGAGAAGACTCGGAGTTCGTTTTTTACGCGGTGACCCCGCCAATGCATCCCGCCGAAGGTTCCGACGCGCAGGTGCTGTGGATCCGCTACCGGCTGCGAAACGATGCAACCCAGAAAGGACGAACGCTGGTACGCGAAGAACGCGTGGTGGAAGATCCGTTGCCTTCGCGCCCGCCGGAAGGTGGCAAGATCGATCGGACGCGTGTGCGCCTGGGGCTTCGGCGAAGTTTTGACCTTGCGAACGGCGTGCGTGATTTCAGTATCGAATACTTGTGGCAACCCCCGGCGGACCTCGAACAAGAGGCCGATGCCACTCAGGCGGGTCAGCCTCCGGTTCCTGTTGCGTTCATTGTGCAGGATCACCTCGGGGAAGGCGACGGCATGCCTCAGGGTATTCGCTTGCGGCTCACGCTGTACGACCCGAACGCCGACGACGGGGACACGACGTTTACCGCGTTTGTCAACGTCAACGGGCCTTCCACCCGCTTGGAAGAGCCAATGCTGGGCAAGACGGAGGTACTGAAACCGTGAACGCGCAACGAGGTTTCGCGTTGGTCTCGGTCATCTGGATACTCGCTGTACTTACGGTGTTGACCCTGGGGTTTGGTCATCGCGCGTTGCTGGATCATCGCGCCGCGGCCACGGCCGGCGATCACGTACGTTGCCTCAATATGGCGGCAGGCGCCTGCAACTACGGGGTTGCCTTGTTGCGTAACCAAGCCGCGTTGCAAGGAGTATACGATGCGCTCAATATGGAAACGCCCCCTCCCGTCTCGGTGGTGCATCCGGACCTAATCAACGCATTGAAGGTGTACCGCCCGGGTGATCCCGGATCGTATCTCGGCGACGTGGCAAGGGCTGTTATTACCGATGAGGAAAGCCGCATCTCGCTGAATGATTCTCCGGAGGACGTACTGGATGAACTGGAAGAACTCAGTTTTACCACGGTGAATGACATCATGCGGCGGCGTAGCGGTCCACTCTCCGACGATGACGATACGACCCAGCCTTTTCTCGCCGTGGAAGAGGTGCGCGATCTCGATGGCGTGACCGATCGCGCGTGGTTTGGATCGGAAGATTCTCCGGGTCTGCGGGAACGGTTCACTGTGTACGGAGACGGCCTCATCAACGTGAATACGGCCTCAGAGGAGGTGCTGGAAGCCGTTCCCGATCTGGATTCGGACATCGTAAGCGCCATTCTCGCCTACCGATCGGGACCCGATGGCGATTTGAATACCGCCGACGATCGACGGTTTCGTTCTTTTGATGTCATTTCGGGCCTGACCCGGGTGAGTCCTGAACGGCTGGCACCGCTGAGCCGGTATTGCAAACTGGAATCGCGCTTCTTTACAGTGACAGGCTTTGCCACCTTGCGGCAAGGGAAAATACGCGCGCAAGTAAAGGCGGTCGTTGAAATTACCGGCGAGGGGGCCGTCATCCACAAGTGGTCTGAAGGCGTTGAAGGCACGGACGATATTCCGGGCGGGTTTTAGGATTAGTCGTGGCGCGCAAGTCCAATACAATCAGCATAGTGCAGATCGATGCGGGACGCGTGGTTCATCTTCGGGTGAAGCGCACGCCCCGCAGTATCGATCCCGCCACTTTTACCGTCGCAAATCTGGGCGACGATACAAGTCCAGCGGCCGGATTCAAGGCGTTTGCGAAGACCCACCGCATTGCGGAGGACGACGTGTGTCTCGTGCTTCCGCGCCATACACTAACTTCTCGTATGCTCGTGCTGCCTTCCCAGGATCCGGATGAAATCAAGGGCATGGTCACGCTGAGCGCCGGCGAATACGTGCCCTACCCGGCAAACGAAATCGTCGTGGATCAGGCCATTTTGCAGCGCCTGGCCGATGGGCATTCGCGGGTCCTCGCCGTGTTTGCGCATCGCGACACGGTGGAAGAACAAGTCGATTGGTTGCGCCAAGCCGGCATCGAAGCGGAACACATCCTGGTCAGCACCGCGTGTCTTGCCGCGGCGGCCATTGAGGGCCGCAAAGGCAACGACGAGCGGTTTGCCATTGTGCATTTGGCGCCAGGCGGCCTTGAGATTTTGATTCTAAATGGCGGCCGTGTCGAATACAGCCGCGGTATTGCAGTCGCCCAGTCGTGGCCGGAACACACGCAGGACAATGCCGAAGCGATCGAAGAGCTGGCGGTGGAACTGCGTACGTCACTGGCCGCATACCGACGCGAATCGGAAGACGGTCAGGGCGTAGATACCGTCTATGTCAGTTCGGACTGTGTGCAAGTCGGTGGGATCGCGGATGCCCTGGCTGGCATTACGGGTTTGGAGGTGGCCCCCGCGCGCTTTGCGCAAACGTTGATGTCCCATACGGATGCCGTAGGCGGACTGCTGCCCATGGTATCCCTGGGGGCGGCCGTGGCGGCACAGGATCGATCCCCTATCCGCATCAGCCTTGTGCCTGCGTCGCTGCTTCGCGTACGCCGGCAGTTGGCCGCCCGGCGCATCGTGACAAGAGCGGCGTTGACCGTTTTGGCAAACGTGCTCGCGCTGGGGTGCGTTTACGGATATGCGGTCTACCAGCGCAGTGCGTACATTGCGGAGTTGCAGAGCCGAATCGACGCTGTGCAGCCTATTGCCGACGACGTAACTTCCAAGCGCAAACAGCTGATGCGGTTGAAACAACACCTGGATCGCAAAGGGTCCGCGCTCGAAATTCTGTCGGTCATTTCCGATCAAATGCCAGGCGGCATGAATATCACGGAGTTCTCGTACACGCACGGCGAGGAAGCCCGGCTCCGGGGACGCACCGGTTACACCGGCAGTGCCGACAATCTTGCGGCGGAATTACGCCGCATCGGTTTGGAATCCATGCCGCGTTTGAGCCAGGCCAGCACCGGCCCGTGGCGCGCCGATCAGGAGTACGGCCAGCAGGTGTTCGATTACGAAATCGTGATGCCGTTTCCCAAGGACGATGCGTCTGCTCAAGAAGAGGGCGAGGAAGGCTCCGATGACGTGGTGGAATAAGCTTTCCGATCGCGAGCAGCGGCTCGCCATGGTGACGGCGGGCGTCCTGGTGTCCGCGGCCGGTGCATTGATTGTGTTGCGATGCCTGTCTGTGATCGGCGAGTTGGACGAAACCATTCTGCAGAAACAGCAGGATCTCTTGTTCTACTCGGAACAGGCGCTCCTGTCCGAGGTGGTCGATCGTCAATACAACGCGATGGCCGAGCAGCACTCCAGCGTTTGGACCGAAGAAGAGATACACGATCGGTTGCGCCGGGAAATCGCCCGCCTTGCCATGCGCGACCTCTCTCCCACTGCCTCGGAAACGCAGCCGGCGCCGGGATCGCAGTTGGTCGAAATCCGGCAAATGCCTCGAGGCATAATGGACACGTCCGGCCTTGGGTATCGCGCGTATCAAGTCTCGTTCCGCACCGAGCCGACCGATTTGCGCAACCTCGTCGAGTTCCTGCAACGGCTGATGCAAAGTTCGCAGGCATTTCGTATCGACAACCTCGTATTGACCCGCCAGCCGCTGGAAAAACTGGTAACCGCCCAGATCACGGTGACGCGTACCATCATCGACAGTAAATCAGACGCGACTACTGCTCCCGAGGTAAACGAAGTTGAGAACCTCGCCGTCAACGGAGGGTTTGAATCCTGGGATGATGTGGCCGCGCAGTTTCCCTCGTGGAACGCGCCAGCCTGCGAAGCGACACGGGACAAGTCCACCTACTCCGAAGGATCGCAGGCCGCGCATTTCAAGGCGCTGAGCGCAGGCGCCGCCATCTATCAAATTGTGGAGGCACCCCCCGATGTGTCGCTGACGATCGACGTTGATGCGGCTGTCACCGGGACGGCGCGCCTTGAACTGCAGGACGCGTTCACGCTGAAGGCGTTTGAGGGCGGCATGCCCATGAAGAACGATGGAAAACTCTACCGATACCGATTGCGCTTTAACGTGCCTGCCGGAAACGGTGTCAGCCTTGCGGTTCCCGTGATCGTTATTGAACAAGCAGGAACGGCCGTTACCCTGGATCGGGTGAATGTGCTGGCCGAGGGGAAACCATGAGATCCGCTCTGTTGGGACGAATTGGATTTGGCACATTGGCTCTTATCGCCGTACTGGGCGCGTATGTGGCCCTGTGGAATCCTGTTCGCGCGCAACGCAACGTGTATCTTTCGACGCTCGATCAGGTGACGCCTCCGGCTATGGACGAAGGCGACGAACGAAATGTCGATTTCGCCGCCATGCGGACGGCGCTCAATGCCAAACCCGGTTTATGGGATTCATTGATTCCGCCTCCACAGACGGTGGCTCCGCCGCCCGATCTTGCGGCCATCTTGAAAGACGTGATTGCCAAGCGTGCGCAGATGGGAAGTGGGTCGGACTTGCGGGTATTGATCGTACAGCCTGACAATCCCCGTGGCGAATATCTGCGGGTGGGCGAGTCGGTTCGCGGTTGTGTCATCAAGGAGATACTTGGGGACGGGGTCATTTTTTCGCAGCAACACTTGGGGGTGGAGTACACGATCCAATTACCCCGGCAGCGCTAAGAAAACTCTTGACAAAATTGTAGAACGCAGTAAATACTGTACCGTGAATGACCAGTTTAGAAGAAGGAAATAGGCCGGCCGTGACCCGAATCCGTTGTACATCCCTGAGCAAGCTCGCACTCAACCGAACGCTTTTCGTTGTTGGGGCGCTATTTACCTTACCCTACGCAGGAGCGCAACAGACTCCGGTTCAGCCCAATCCTGAACCGCAATTGCAGAGCAACGTCTTAGAAGTGGTAAGCCAGGGCACGGTCGCGCCGACGCCGTACGCAGCGGGTGGGCAAACTTCTCCATCGACCGGATCCTCGACCACGGTCCCAAGTGGGCCGGGCGCTACACCCACTCCACCGGCTGGCGTCCACGTGGTCACGGGTTCGCGCCGAACGGCGCCTGGGGTCACTGTAGGACCGTTGGATCTCATCTTGAACCGGCCGGTTCCGACCAACGAGGTGCCGGATGAAGGAGACGTGGTCGATCTGGATGCGGCGCTGGAGCCCAAACCCGTGGTCGAAGTACTCGACGCCATCGCCCAGGCCACCGGTTGGAACATTGTCGCTTCGCCGGGTGTCGAAGAGAAAAAGGTCCGCTTCTGGTTGAAGGGCGCGCACGCAAAGGAATTGCTGGAAGTGTTGCGCTTTAACGGGGTGTATTACGATTTCGATGAGGCAAACCGGTTTCTGTATGTAATGACGGATACCGAATACCTGGACAGCGAATACGGCGAAACCGTCAAATCCGAGTTCGATATCCGCCACGCGGACGTGCTGGACATTCAGTCGATTCTAACGACGATGCTTTCCTCCACGGGACGCATCGTGCCGGATCCGCGTACGGGAAAGATTTTTGTCTGGGATACCGCCGACAATATCCGAATCATGGAACAAACGGTAACCGCACTGGATGTGCCACTTGCGCCGCGCGTGTTCAATCTGAACCATCTGGAGGCAAGCAAGCTGCTGGAGACGGTGACGGCCCTGCTGTCTGAGCGAGGCGTAGCGCACGTGGATCCTCGCGTGAACGCGCTTGTAATCACGGACTTGCCTTCGCGCCAGGAACAGATCGCCGAGGTCGTGGAAGCGCTGGATGTTGCCCTTGAGACGCGCACGTGGACTCTGAACTACGCGGACGCGGAAATCGTTCTGGAACGGTTGGAGGGCATGGTTCCGGAAGAAATGGGCACGGTCACCATCAATGAATTGACTCATCAAGTGACGGTAACGGCCATACCGGAGCGCATTGCGCAGATCGATCAGATGATTCAGTCGTGGGATGTAAAGGGCCGCCAAGTGCAGATTGAGGCCTATCTTGTGGCGGCGCAAAAGAACGTTACGCGCGAGTTCGGGATCGATTGGTCGTATTTCGATGAGATTGCCGGAGTCCCGTTTGCCATTCAGAGCGGCCAGAATACGCCCGACTATACTGCGTCGCCTGAGCAGGGGCAACGCTTTAGCGTGGGCCGATTGCCTTACCGGGAGTTTTACCGCGACGGCTGGGGACGTTTGTATCAATTCCTGGATGACGCCAACAACAATGAAGCGGCACCGATACCGGACGATCCCGAATACATCCTCGATCCCGATTTCAAGGGCAATCGCGTGGCGGTGGTGCTGAATTACCTGGACCGGCAGGGTGCGTTGTCTGTACTGGCCCGCCCGCGCGTGACGGTTCAGGACGGGCAGGAAGCCATCTTCGAAAACACCACTGATCGTGCGTTTCAATCCGTGGGGTACACGACACAAGGCGTGGTTGTTGACGACAACAGTGATGTGGCATCCGGACGCGTGGTGCCCGGCCAGATTCAATTCATTCCGGTTGGCACCATTTTGAAAGTATTGCCCCGAATTAATGGGGAAGAAAATGTGCTAATGGATATCGAAGCCGAAGACAGCACTGCCGAAGACAAGATCATACTTGCGGGCGGACTGGAAAGCACGGTACCGGAGAAGACGCAGAGCAAGGCCGAAACACAGATTCTTGTGCGCGACGGCCAGACCATTGTAATTGGCGGTCTGCGCGCCACGAGCATTGGCAATGACGTCGATCGCGTGCCGGTGCTTGGCGATATACCCCTGGTGGGCCGCTTGTTCAAGACGACCTCGCGGGACAATCAGGAACGGGAACTGATTATCTTCATCACGCCCACTATTGTGGATGAATTCACGCAGCCCGAGGCTACTACCATCGCCCAGGTAGATGCAGACGCGGCGGACGAACTTCGCCGTTCGCAGAAGAACGTCTGGCAGCGCATGGAACAGAAGATTACGGGCAACGCGAATGAAATCAGCGTATCCATCGGCGAGGCGGGAACGCTGTATTCCGAAGGCCACCTTGTCACGTTGGAGGCTCTGCGCAAGCGTTTCTTCGAGGCAGCGGCCGGTAAAGTCAAACCCACCGTCATTGTGCGCGCGCATCCCAATGCGCCGGCACGGTTCGTGACGGACGTGTCGGAGGCGGCCATGGAAGCGGGCTTACGCGCGGACTTCGAAGCCAGCCGTCCGTTCGTGCCCGTATTGCCCGAGAACCAGGAAGTCGTTTCGCCGGACGGCACGGTCTTCCCTCAACCGGTCGAACCCGAAACGCCTGCCGCGCCGGATCCCACCCCTTAATTTCCCAACCCTGCCTATTCCGGCCTCCCTGTGGTTTCGGTATACTGACAATCGAAATCAAGGGGCATCCGACTGTATTGGGGAATACCAATGGACATCGCAGGAAAGACCGTATTCGTAACTGGTGGATCGTCGGGGCTGGGCGCGGCGACGGTCCGCATGATCGCGGATGCGGGCGGGCGCGCCATTGTTGCCGACGTAAACGACGAAGGCGGAAATGCGCTGGCGCAAGAGTTGGGTGATGCGGCGGTTTTTGTCCGGACCGACGTTACGGACGAGTCAAGTGTCCAAGAGGCGATTCAAAAGGCGGTGGCACAATTTGGGCCTCTGCACGGCGCCGTCAATTGTGCGGGTGTCGGCATGGCCATGCGCACCACGAGCAAATCAGGTCCGCATGATCTTGAAGCCTTCAAAACAGTTATCAACATTAATCTGATAGGGACGTTCAATGTGGCCCGGCTGGCCGCCGCGGCCATCACGGCCAATGTCCCGCTGGAAACCGGGGAACGGGGCGTAATCGTGAATACGGCCTCCATTGCGGCGTTTGACGGTCAAATTGGCCAGGTGGCATATGCATCTTCCAAGGCGGGCATTGTCGGCATGACATTGGCCATGGCCCGCGACCTCGCCACCATGGGTATCCGCGTCGTCACCATCGCGCCGGGGCTTTTCGATACCCCCTTGATGGCCATGCTTCCGCAGGATCAGAAGGACGCGCTGGCCGACACCATCCCGTTTCCGAAGCGACTGGGTGCTGCGGTGGAGTTTGCGCACATGGTGCGGCAGGTCTTGGAGAATCCCTATTTGAATGGAGAGACTATCCGTCTGGACGGGGCATTGCGCATGCCGCCTCGTTGACCGCGGACTCGGCGGCCTGCATTGCAATGCGCCATGAATCAGTGGCCTTTGCGGGGTGCTTCTGACTCGGCGCCTTGCGGCGGAAGCGGACAAACCGCGCGAAGAATCAGGACGCCGACGATACCCGCGATAATGCTCGCGGTAAATGTACCCACTTTACCTTCCGCAAGATATATCTCTGCGTCTTCAACGTTCTTGAACGCCAGTTCATTTACAAAGAGCGCCATGGTGAAACCGATTGCGGCAAGCCAACTGACGCCGTAGATCTGAATCCATTTGACGCCCTTGGGCAATTCGGCCCAACCCAACTTGACGGTTACCCAACAGAACGACATGATGCCAATTTGCTTCCCAAGGATTAGCCCAAAAATGATGCCAAGCGTCACGGATTCGCCCATCATGCGCGGCACCTCGCCCCAATCCAAATGCACGCCTGAATTGGCGAATGCAAACACCGGCATGATAAGAAACACGCTGAATGGATGAAGCAGGTGCTCAATGCGTTGGAGCGGAGCCTCCACGTGATGGCACTCCCGCAAGATCGAGCGAATGATTTGTTGTTGGCGGCCATTCACGAGCAGCGGGTTGGCGAAGTCTTCCGCGTCATTGAACCGTCGAAGCAGAATGGACATTCGGCCAAAGAAGTTCGGCGTTTCGTACTGGGCATCGGGCGGAATTGTAAAGGCAAGCAACACGCCTGCGATAGTGGCATGCACGCCGGATTGCAGGAATTCGAACCACACTACGGCCCCGATTGCGACATAGACCCACGTAGCGCGTACGCCCTTGCGGGCAAGGCCGTATGAGAGAACGATCATTGCCGTGCCGATGATCAACGGCCGCAACGCGATTTGATCCGAGTAGAACAGGGCGATGACGGTGACCGATCCGAGATCGTCCACAATTGCCAATGCCATGAGAAACACGCTGAGCGAGGCAGGGATCCGCCTCCCCAACAAGGCCAGACACCCGGTGGCAAATGCGATGTCCGTGGCCATCGGAACGCCCCACCCACCGGCCGTAGGTTTGCCAAAATTGAAAACCGTGTAAATCAATGCCGGAAAAATCATACCGCCAAGGGCGGCGGCCGCGGGGAGCGTCGCTTTGCGTATCGACGCCAGTTCGCCGACCAGCAATTCGCGCTTAATCTCCAACCCAACCAAAAAAAAGAAGATCGACATCAGCCCGTCATTGACCCAGTGGTGTAGGCTGTACTTCAGCGCGAAATCGCCCAGTGAGAACCCGGCATATTGATGCCAGAGATTGTGGTACCACTCGTGGACGGCGGAGTTGGCACACACCATGGCGATAACGGCCGATAGCAACAACAGGCAAGCGGCTACGGCATCCTGCTTGAGGAACGTAAGAAGCGGAGAGTTCTGTTCTAGCGGCGGCAATTTCTCGTTACCGGGCATGGTCACTCCTCTCTTGAACGCGGTCTGGATTATCACTACGCGGGCCTTGCCGCATTACTGTAGCACACCGATAGGGGCCTTGTGTACTTCTCGTTCTACATGTTGTGGTGAAGCGGCCGCTTCCTATTCGATACATCCACGATCAACCACTTCCAACAAAGGGGACCGGTCTTATGAGGCAACTCGGCGATTCGACCACAGTACATTGGCGACGCAAGATTGATTCAAGCAACGTTCAAACGGTATAGTGCCCTTGCCAATCCGCGGGGAATGTCGTAAGTCAATTGCGACATGCGGTTTGCGTCAATCGAAAGAGGGCCCGGGCGCGATGCGGTTCGCTCATTGGGTCTGCGCGTGCGGGATTTCAGGGAACGGAGAAGGCCATGAGTAAAGCCAAACTGATTCTAAACGGTAAAGAATACGAATTCCCGGTATTTGTGGGAAGCGAAGGCGAGACCGCCATAGACATCAGTTCGCTTCGTTCGCAAACGGGCGCCATTACGTACGATCCCGGCTATGGCAACACCGGATCTTGCCGAAGCAGCATTACGTTTATTGACGGGGAGAAGGGGATACTCCGGTATCGCGGGTATCCCATTGAAGAGTTGGCGCGGCATGCACGGTTTCCCGAAGTGTGTTACCTGCTAATTTATGGCGAACTGCCGACGGCAACCCAGCTGAACGCTTGGCGCAACCAGCTGACCATGAACAGCCTGATGCATGAAGGCATGCGCCACTTTTTCGATACCTATCCCCCGTCGGCACACCCCATGGCCATTCTTTCGTCGTTGGTTTCGTCGATGTCCACGTTCTACCCGGATACCGACGAGGACGAGCACATTGACACGAACATCGTTCGCTTGTTGGCCAAGGCCAAGACCATTGCGGCCTTTTCTTACAAGATGTCGCAGGGCGAGCCGATAATTTATCCGCGGGCCGAATTGAGTTACTCGGCGAACTTTTTGCGCATGATGTTTGCGACGCCGCAGGTGGATTTTGAACCTAGCCCCGTGTTGGTAAAGGCGCTCGATCTTCTTCTGATACTTCATGCGGATCACGAACAAAATTGCAGCACCTCGACGGTGCGCATGGTGGGCAGCAGCCGGGTTAATCTGTATTCCGCCATTGCGTCGGGCATCAGTGGGTTATGGGGGCCGCTGCACGGCGGAGCCAATCAAGCGGTTCTGGAGATGTTGGAGAAGATTCAGCAGGACGGCGGCAATTACAAGAAATACATCGACATGGCAAAGAAAAAGGACTCCGGGTTCCGGCTGATGGGCTTTGGCCACCGGGTCTACAAGAACTATGATCCGCGCGCATCGCTGCTGAAGGAATCCTGCGATGCGGTACTGGATGAATTGGGTGTAAGCGATCCGCTTCTTGATCTTGCGAAGAATCTCGAAGAGATTGCGTTGAAGGATGAGTTTTTCGTTGAACGCAAATTGTATCCGAATGTCGATTTCTACAGCGGCATCATCTATCGCGCCATGGGCATTCCCACAAACATGTTCACCGTCATGTTCGCGATCGGCCGCATGCCGGGCTGGCTCGCGCAATGGAAAGAAATGCGGGAAGATCCGGAAACGCGCATCCATCGCCCGCGGCAGGTATACACAGGTGCAATGAAGCGGGAATACATCCCGGTCGAAAAGCGGGGGTAATCTGCCCGGTCTAGCTTGGTCTACCGCCCTGAAGCAGCGGTTCCAGCGGGCATCCCTCGCAATTGGGGCGGGTCTTGCAGAAGTCTTTGGCGGTCCAGACGATAAGGCCGTGGTACTCCTTGAACAACGGAACGTCGTTGTCGAGGTTCGATTCGAAAAATGCGCGCAAACCCTCATAGTCGAGCGAATGCGCGTCCACTCCGTGCCTGGAGAGAATTCTGCGGGTATACGCATCGATGACAAACACCGGCTTGCCCAATGCATAGAGCAGAATGTCGTCCGCCGTTTCGGGACCAATGCCAGACACCGCCAATAACTCCGGCCTCAGACGTTCCAGCGGTTGCCGTCCCATGCGCTTCATACTGCCGCCGTACCGGTGCATGAGATACTCGCAGAAACTCCGCACACGTTTTGTCTTGATTCTGAAATAGCCGGACGGCCTCAAGGATTCGTGCAAGGCTTCGTCTGGACACTCGAGCAATGCACGGGGAGAAAGAAGCCCATCGCGCTTCAGATTCGCAATGGCTTTTTCGACATTGGTCCAAGCCGTGTTTTGCGTGAGAATGGCGCCCACCGCGATTTCAAACGGGGTATCGCCCGGCCACCATTGCGTCGGACCGTAGTGGCGGCTCATCCGGTTGAAATAGGCCATCAGTGTTCGTTTCACGCAATCGTCCCAATGTACCTCAGGTTGGCGCAATGCAGCGTCACTTGGCCTTCTTCATGATCACCTTTTGACCGGGCTCCGCTTTGGCTGCATCCGCCAGGTTGCCCTGATTGATGGCGCACTCGATGAATCCTGAACTCTGCACCACCACCAGCCGGCTGCCTTTGGGCACGGCGCCATAGGTGCGTGCGAGCGGCGCCACAAATCGCTCTCCATTCAACTCAATGGCGATGGAATCGCCTTCCTTAATTCCAAGCTCGGTGAGGTTTCTCAGCGTAACCGTGGTCACCACGTTCCCGTACCAGTCCGTGCGCATCACGCCGCCCAAAGCTGTCCCGTTCTCGATACGGCTTACCGGTAGATCGATGGTCACCATCGATTCCATTGTCGGCCCAACGCCTTCGAACTTAGCGCCCCCGGCAAGCGAAGCGGCAACCGGACCAAAAATATCGCGGCCGTGAAACGTGGTCGACGTATGGCTGCCGCTGCGCCACATTGCTTCGTTGGTGCATTCGCGCATTTCTTCCACGCCAAACATCTGGGCCACAAGCGTCAGCAGGCCGTTGTCCGGTCCGACAAAGGTTTGTCCGCTCTTTGTTCTTAACGCTATGCACCGTCGCTCGGTGCCCACACCGGGATCTACCACGCATGCGAAAATGGTCCCCTGCGGATACGATCCGCACGCCTCCGCCAACTGGTATGCGCCAGACTGAATATCGTAAGGAGGCACCGAATTGGTAATGGAATCGATACGCACATCGGGAAACTTCGCGTACATCGCGCCCTTGAGTATGCCGACATAGATGGAGTCCGCGCCGTAGTCGGTAAACATGACGACAAGGCCCTTGACCACGGCCTTCTCCTCAGCACCCTCTCCCACTGCCGGCAGACACGCGGCAATCGCAAGCAATCCACACCGAAACGCCGTTTTCATGAATGATCGCTCCGTAAGCCAATAAATGGGTTTGCGTGATTCTACAGGAAGCCGTGGGTATGCGCACACGCAACGGCGACGGCCGGGCACAAAAAAAGCGACGGCGGGAGGCGTACATTCTCAACCTGGTATGCAGTTATCATTCAGTTGAAATCGTACAACCGCCCACCGGTCGCAAGGGAACATAATTGGTTCGAGATAGAGTGCGCCTATTGGTAACGGATCAAAACCAATCCGCCGCCCTTTTCGAGATGCAACCCCATCACCGACTACCCATCCCGCAATCCGGGTCGATTTGAAGACAGTATACCATTATTCTCGCGTCGCGCGCCATTCTGAAACCGCGGCCAACCGCGACAGATTTCACGATTATTTTCCCGATAATACATCCCGTTTCCCGCAAAGAAGTTCCACGCGGCAATTGGTTCCGCTTGAGACCGCCATGGATTCTGGCAGTCCCGGGATCAGCGGCGGAACGCCAGCATCCGCGCGAGGGGTCCACTCAGGATCGAAAGGCCGGTAGCGTTCATCGTGGTCCCGGACCCATGGTTTATGGAACTGCAGTCAAGGGAACCCGGGCAATTCCGTAGGAAGGGATCGCCGTCTTCGTTCCCCCTAAATCCAACTCTTGGTCCGTTTCCGAGTAATTGAGCGCCAATGCATGACCGTCGGCCTGAACGACGACGAACACGTGTTCGGGCATTTCGTATTGGATCACTAGGGAGGTCAGCGGATTCAGGACGCTTGTGCGTCGTAGCACTTTTCGGAGGTAGTCGCCGTAAAGGCTTGGCGGTTCCATATCGCCGGGAAAACGATGGAACGAACCTTGCCCGGTTTTACCAGCCGTCCAAGCGGCGAAAACTTTGGTTTTTCCTTCGATGGTCTGTAGATCGCCGCGTGGAAACGACGGATAGACCACGACGCCCCCCTTCTGCACCCAGGCATCAATGGCGGCAAGCACGTCGCTTTCGATGTAGTTTCCCCAACAGAATACAAGCACCTTGTATCGTTCGAGATATCCATCCCGTATCAGCGTTTCATCCAGATAGTCCACGTCGACCACGCGGCGAACTTCCCGCGCGCGCGGGTAAAATCCCCCTGCGTACAAATGCCGGAAGGTGCCGTCGTCCAGCCGGTTCATGGTTTCCGGATAGTAGACGGCCACCTCGACCACGGGATCCTGCCTCAAATCAAGTACGTTCGCATACTCGATCCACTTGTCAATGCTCATAGGCTGGTTCATGATGTTGTGGAAATAGGTAAAGAAGTGGTCGCCGTTGGTCGTGGCCGTGTGAAACACACGGCCCACGGTACCACGCGCCGTGTGCGAGCTTGCGGGTTCGTAGCCTAACCCGGTGCCAAGCAAACGCGCCGCCGTCGCGGCCAGACGCGTCACATAAAAATTCTGCTCGAAACTATCGGTTTCATTGGTCAGCCGGATGCCGCCCCCCACGGGCACCATGGCCGCCGTCTGCGCGACATAGTCCGTGCCGCCTTCGAGAAATCCCCAGCCTCCGGCAGACTGGTAAATGGGCGTATGGGGTAAGGCCTTCGCGGATTCGTTTACCCACCAGGCGCACCACTCCGACATGCTGTCGGTATACCATTGTGCCGTGTCCAGCCGCTGCCGGGGCACGCGGATGAATTGCGGCACCATGACGGGCACTTCGTCAAACGTTGTGTAGCGCGTTTCCCATGCCGTGTTGAGTGAATCCACGGTGGTGTACTTCGCCCGCATCGCCGCGCGAAAATCCTGTATCGCATAGGCATCCGCCGCCCACATGCCGATATGGATGTGCATCTCCTGGCCTTCGGGCGACCAATTTCCCCCGGCGGGGTACTGCGATTCGCCGTAGTTGCCGCTCGGCCCGAGCCGCACGCCCTGCAACACGCCCATGGGTTCGTAGTGCGCGCCGAACGCCTGCAACACGCGGGTCACATGCCGCTGGTGATAAGGGCTCCAAATGCTTTGAATCGGATTTTCGATGCCGTGCTCCAGACAGACGAATCCGACATCTTCCGCGCCGCCGATGAACCAATCTGGCAGGGCATAGGCCGATCCCACAATGAGCAACGGAAACCACTTCAAATCATACTCAGCCAGCTTGTTGACAATGGCGTCGTAAAACGCGAAATCGAATTGGCCTTCCACTTCCGGCTCCAATCGCTTCCACGTCACGTAACTTTCCACCGCCGTGAACCCGAGCAGACGCGCAAGCGGCGCCAAATCGGCCAGATTATTCAGCGAATCTTCGAGTGTATTGGTTCCTCCCCGCACGTCCACCCCCGCGGACGTTACAAGTTCCATTGGCCGTTGTAATGTAACCAGAGGTGTCACGTCTTTGGGGATCGCCGCGCGTATCGAGTCCCACGTGGCCGGATCCAGCGGCGCGTGTGCGTGGATTGACTGCAAATACTGCACCCCTTGAATGGATAGGGTAACGGCGTCGCCGGGGTTCCCTTTGGGAGGCAACTGAAAGGCAAACCAGGCGCTACGGGACGTTCCCGTATTCAATCGGGTATACGAGGCTTGGTGAGTTTGTTTCAATGTGCGATCGCCGGAGCGGGCGGAAACGGAAATTACGCCTGCGCCGCGATCCAAAAACGAAATCTCAACCGTCAAAATACGGCCATGAAACGGAACCGGAGCAGCGATGTAAAAATCCAGTTCCCGGGGCTCATACGGATCGGTTTGCGGTTCCATGGATAAATACGTAATGCCGTCTGCAGTCTCTTCGATCACGTGTTCCGTAGTCCGGATTTCGGCCGTTCCCGGGGGCGATCCGGCCTTGAACAATTCGGTGCCCTCGGCGTGGGACGAAACGGGAAATACGATAAGTGCGATAAATAACAAACATGCCGCGATGGTGTGCGCGGCGGCGCGAATCGGTACCACTGCTTCCCCCTTTTCCGGGTATTGCGCCCGGAGCCGGCAGTATACCGGTTTCCCGCGATTCGAAGCCAACGATGGCCGTCGCTACGCGCGTGATTGCGTTTGCGTGTCACGTGGCCGATTACGCATGAGTTCGCAATCGCAAGTCTCGAATTCGGGATGCGTTGTGGCATAATCAGAAGCAGTCTCGTGGGTTGAATTATTTTGCCTGCCGCTGATCGACGGGGCGTCGCGGCAGGCACGTTTCGGGAGATATGTATGCGATCACAGGTGGCTACGTTCCGGCGCATCGTTGTTGCATTCACATGGATGGTGGCGGTGGCGCCACTGGGCGCGTTCGCGCAGACCGCCGGCGAACCCCTGCACTACTTTGTGGGAGATCGCACGGTCGAATTGTGGCTTGATTACAACGAACTCTACACCGAGCCCAAGTCGGAGGCCGGCGCGACCGTGCCCCCGCTGAAGTCACTCGCGCCGCATGCGTCCGCGGAGTCCGCCGGCGCCGGCAATGGCGCGTTCCTGCGCTCCATCGCAGCCGCATCGCGCGCGGACCTGCAACAGCAAGCGGACTCCATCGCCGCGGCGGGCTACCATGCGCATGCCGTCGCGTATCCGGCGGAACCATTGGCCCGCAGCGAAATGACGCGCGTGGTCATTACCAACCGGCTCGCCGTGCAACTCGGCGGCGGCACCTCTTTGGCCGGCATCCTCGCGACCTACCCGGTCGTCGTCGTGGACAAGCTCGCGTTCGCGCAAGATTTGTTCGTGCTGGAATCGACTGATTCAAACGTGGTGTCCGCGCTCGAGATAGCCAACGCGCTCGCGCAAAGCGGCCAGGTAACCTTCGCGGAACCCGTTATTGCAAAACAAGTGGACAAACGGTTCACGCCCAACGACACCTTTTATGCCTCGCACCAGTGGCACCTCAACAACACCGCACAACTCACCGGCGCCACGGCGGGCAACGACATCAATGCGCCCGCCGCATGGGATGACGCGCAGGGCGACGGCGTCAACATCGGGGTGGTGGATGACGGTCTGGAACAAACCCATGAAGATCTGCAGGCCAACGTGCGCGCGGATCTCGGAATTGACTTCAACGGCGACGACACCGATCCCAGCCCAAGCTCGACCGACTTTCACGGCACGTGCTGCGCCGGGTTGGCCGCTGCTGTGGGTAATAACAGCCTCGGCGTGACCGGCGTCGCTTTTAATGCCAAACTCGTGGGAATACGACTCATTTCAGGGTTATTCACCTTTACAGACGAGGCCAACGCGTTCACCCACCAGATGAGCCCCGCCAACGCGGCCAACCGGATTCATATCAGCACCAATTCGTGGGGCCCTATTGACGATGGCTTTGGATTTGAAGGACCCGACAACACGAGTCTGTCGGGGCTTCAAAGCGCGGTAACGAACGGCCGGGGCGGCCTTGGCACCATTTTCACGTGGGCCGCGGGCAACGGGCGGACGTCTCAAGACAACGCCAACAAGGACGGCTATGCGAACAGCCGCTTCACCATTGCCGTTGCATCCTCGCAGGGCAACGGCGTATTCGCGAGCTACAGCGAACGCGGCGCATGTCTCCTGGTCAACACCCCGGGCGGTGCATCCTCGCCGGGATTGCGCACCACCACCACCGACTTGACGGGTTCGACCAACGGCCTGAACAGCGGCCCCGGCGGCAACAATAACTACACCACGATTATGAATGGCACGTCCGCCGCATGCCCAATTGCCGCGGGCGTGGTCGCACTCATGCTGGAAGCCAATCCGAATCTGACATGGCGCGACGTGCAACATGTGCTGGTAGAATCGGCGGAGAAGAACGATCCGTCCAACGGAGATTGGTTTAACAACGGCGCGGGACTCCACTTCAACCACAATTACGGGTTTGGCCGGACTGATGCGGAGGCCGCTGTCAATCTGGCGCAGACCTGGAACAACGTCCCGGCCTCGGCTACGCCGATTGTCAATTCCACGGCCAATTCAATCGCCATTCCCGACAACAACACAACCGGTGTGTCACAACAGACCACCGTGACCACGCCCGGCACGTTTATTGTCGAGCACGTGGAAGTGAAGGTAAACATCACGCATGCGAATGTCGGCGATTTGGATATCGTACTGACCTCGCCGGACGGCACGCAATCGTTCCTGCACGAGTTGTGCAATGACACCACCGACAACATCACCAATTGGCCCTTCATGACAGTGGCCAACTGGGGTGAAGATTCCGACGGCACTTGGACGTTGACTGTCAAGGACCGGCGGACAAACAACACCGGCACACTGAACAGTTGGGAACTCAAGATCCACGGCTACATCGATCCATCCGCGACGCAACCCGTGCTCAGCGTCTTGCCGTCGACGCGCAACGTGGGACCCAACGCCGGTTCCACGACGTTTGACGTCTCGAACACGGGCATCGGCACGATGAATTGGACCGCCAGCGTCACGCAGGGCAACGATTGGGCTTCCATCGGATCCGGCGGCAGCGGTACGGACACGGGAACCATCACCGTCAATTTCCCGGCGAACCCGGGCACCACGACCCGCACCGCCCAGGTCACGGTGACTGCGTCGGGCGCGGCGGGATCGCCCAAAGTGGTGAACATCGTCCAAGACGGCCAGCCTAATTTGAATGTATCGCCGTCGAATCAGAACGTGGCCGCCACGGCGAATTCCACCAGCTTCAGCGTGACCAATACGGGCGGCGGCACCATGAACTGGTCGGCCGCCGTATTGACGGGCGGGAGCTTCCTGTCCATCCCGTCGGGTGGCAGCGGCACCAACTCCGGTACGATTAATGTCGATGTGACGGAAAACTCGACCACCAGTCCGCGCGTGGGAACGATTCGGGTCACGTCGCCGGAGGCGGTGAACAGTCCAATTGACGTGTCGGTGACGCAGGCGGGACGCGCCCAACTCAATGTGCAGCAGTTGACGTTGAACTTCGACTCCAACGGAGGACAGATCGGCGTTACCATTTCGAATACGGGCGCAGGCGCCATGACCTGGCAGGCCGTCGTTACGTCCGGCATCGACTGGCTGACGGCAACGCCGCCGAGCGGGAGCGCGCCCAGCAACGTGAATGTCGTGGCCGCAGTCAATGGAACCACGTCGCCTCGCGTCGGGACCGTGCAGATCACCGGTGTAGGCGCATTGAATTCGCCCCAGACGATTACCGTGAACCAGGCGGGATGTACGATTTCGGCCGGGCCCGGCAACGTGCAAGCCTCCGACGGTACCTTCACGGATCGAATCCGCGTCACCTGGAATCCGGTGGCCGGAGCGACACAATACTGGGTGTATCGAGCCATTGATGAAAACCAATTGTCAATCGATGAGTCGCAAGTGGTTGCCGTACTCACTACCACTACGTACGACGATTTCGACGTGGAAGCCGGGTCGACGCAGGCGGCATGCGGCAGCCCAGGCGGAGTGAAAAACTACTTCTACGCCATAACGGCCGTAAGCGTTTGCGGCGAAGGCCCCGCCAGCGCCTTTGAATCGGGCTTCCGGGGTACCGCCAAGTCGCTGTCGTCGTTCGCCGAGCAAATGCTTCCGGCGTCCGGCTTGGTTCAAGCTGGAGCCTCGGTATCGGTTCGCCTGCAGAGCACCGCGGCTATCGATCCCGCCTCGGTCTGGGGCGAGGTGGTCTCAAGCGCCGGCACATCGGAAGCCGTGACGTGGCTCCCGGTGACCAACAGCGACGGTTGGGTGTCGCATTTGCCCGAGGCCGAATGGACCGTGGGCGAATCCATTGTCATGACCGTGGGCGCCATAGATACGAACGGTGGGTTGGTGGGTCCGGTGACGTCCACCTTCGTCGTCGCGCCGGAATCCGACGCACCCGCCACGGTGGACCAGCCGGAGTCCGCCGGCGGCACACCCGCTGCGACCCTGACCGTGTGGTCTGGGGAGGCCCTGCCGGAACTATCCACAGGTATCGGGCCGATCTATGGCGTGGGTCCCCTGGCCCCGTTTGATACCCCGCATGAAGTGTGGCTACCGGCACCGGACGGCGTCGATGCGGCCCAACTCGACGTGTATTACTACCTTACAACTGGCGGCGTGCCCGGATGGTACCCGGCGGAATGGGTGGACGGTTTACTGGCGGGTGCCGTGGAAACGGTCGAAATCGATGGCGAAGTCTACCTGCGAGTTCCGGTGAGCCATGGCGGTCCGCTGCAGATAGCCGCCGTTGACTACAGCCAAGCCTCCATCGCTCCTCAGGGCGGCGCAGGTGGCCTCGCGGTAGTGGCTTTGGTTATTGCAGTTTTGGCCGTGACCGTGCCAATCAGCCGCCATCGCAAACGCAGTATCTAATTGAAGTTCCAGCAATCCGGGACCCCGGCCTTGAGGCCGGGGTCCCGATTCGTTTTGTCAGGGCGTCTTTCCGGCTGGCGGGTGCTTTCATGCGACGTTCTTATGTGGCATAATCGCAACGTCTTTGTAATGTAGTACTGAGCGACAAGAAATCTATTTCGGGGGTCACGATTTGGGGAGGTCCGGGCAGCATCTGTGCCGGCCGGCCAACGGGAGACCATCATGCGGTTGAAGTTCGTTGCCTTGGTATGCGCGTCCATCCTTGTCCTGTGCGGCTCCATCGAGACGCCCGCCACAGCCCACGCCCAAGGCTTTACTAAAAGCCCACCCGTTGACGAAGGCCCGGGCGAGAACCTCACTTACTACAACGGGGACACCCGATTACGCGTGCGATTGTCGTACGAAGAGCTGCAGGTGACTCCCGCTACCGAGTCTGGCGGGGCAGTCTTGAGCGTTTCGTCGGCGCTACCGAGCGCGCGCGTAGAAGAGGCGGACGAATCCGGCAGTTTCTATGTGAACCTTGGCTCTCCCGGCAGCTCAAAGGCCGAACTTCAAGCACAGGCCGATTCGTTGGTTGCCTCAGGGTATCGTGTTCATGCGGTGTTGTATCCTTCCGAGCGGGAACACACAACCGAAAGCCGTATGGTGCTGACCAATCAAGTCATTGTGCAATTGAAGATCGGCGATACGATTGATGGCCTGACTTCAGCATATCCGGTCCGCGTGGTGGAGAAGCTGGCGTACGCGAGCGAAACGTATATCCTGGAAGTCACAGAACCAGGACTGACGAAGTCGCTTGAGATTGCCAACGATATGCACGACTCCGGCCATGTTCTCAGTGCGTCTCCGTCGATCGGCCGGATATACCAGACCATGATGGTGCCGAATGACACTTTCTATCCGTTTCAATGGCACCTTAAGAATCCGGGAACCAATCCAGGTTCAACGGCGGGTTACGACGTGAACATCGAATCGGCGTGGGATATCGCGACGGGCGAGGGCGTTCGCATCGGTGTTGTAGACGATGGACTGCAAACCGCCCACGAAGACCTAGCGGCAAATGTCCGTACAGACATTGACATCGATATTGCAGGCAATGACCTCGATCCCAATCCAACCAGTCCCAGCCATGGTCACGGCACATCGGTATCGGGTGTCGCAGCCGCTGTTACCAACAATTCGCAGGGCGTCGCAGGCGCGGGGTTTGATGCCGAACTCGTCGGAATTCGGCTCATCGTGGGGGTATCTCTCACTGATGCGCAAATCGGATCCGCGTTATCGCACAGGGTCGCCGATCCAGTAAGTAGCCGCATCTATATCAGCAGCAATTCATGGGGCTTTACTGACTCGCTATTACTCACCATTCCATTACCCGCATTGATGGCGTCGGCAATCAACACGGGAATCACGCAGGGCCGAGGAGGTCTTGGCACCATTTACGTAAAAGCAGCAGGAAACGGACGATTTGTAAACGACAACATCAACAAAGACGGGTTCGCAAATTCGCGCTTCGTGATTGCCGTGGGTGCCACAGGGGGCTCCGGACTGTTCAGCCAATATAGCGAACCAGGTTCTTGTATGTTTATCAATGCGCCGTCGAACTACGGCGTACCTCAGGTAAACCCGACGTCAGAAGTAGGAATCACAACAACCGACTTGCAAGGTACAGGCAACGGTTACGACAACGGCCCAACGGGGAACAACAATTACACGCAAAACTTCGGGGGCACATCATCCGCCACGCCGCTAGTTTCTGGCATCATTGCGCTTATACTCGAGGCCAATCCAAATCTAACGTGGAGAGATGTGCAACATATATTGGCCGACACAGCGTTTAAGAACGATCCAACAAACGCCGACTGGCAGACGAACGATGGTGGATATCACTTCAATCACAATTATGGCTTTGGCCGTATTGACGCCGCTGCCGCCGTCACCACGGCTACTGCCTGGCAAAACGTGCCAGCCGAAGCAACGCCGTTGACAGCATCGCTCAATACGCCGGTTGCAATTCCAGACTCAAGCGCGACTGGCGTATCGCAACAAGTGTCGGTTTCAGGATCGAACTTGTTTAAAATTGAACATGTTATTGTGACCGTAAACATATCGCATACCTCTTCCGGCAATCTGGCAATTAAACTGACCGGACCCGGGGGAACCGTTTCCCAACTGATGACAGCGCACAATGATCCGACGGATGACCTAATCAATATTCCGTTTACCTCTGTGGCCCATTGGGGCGAGAATCCGAATGGCAATTGGACTTTGACCGTTTCGGACTTGGTAGGCGGCGATACCGGAACACTCAACAACTGGTCTATCAAGTGCTATGGCTACATTGGCTTCGATACAAGTCAACCCATACTCAATGTGGTCCCATTATCTCGCGCCGTGGGTCCGGATGCCGGAACAACGACGTTTGATGTGTCCAACGGCGGTGCGGGCACCGTGAATTGGTCGGCGGCAGTAACCTCGGGCAATTCTTTTGCAAGTATCCAGGGATCCAACAACGGCACAAATTCCGGCAGCTTTACCGTTGCCTTCTTGGCGAATACAACCACGAGCACACGCACAGCGGAAGTCACGATTTCCGCTCCCGGCGCTCAAGGTGCGCCACGTGTGGTCAATGTAATCCAATCGGGTGCGCCGGTTTTGAGCGTCACGCCCTCCAATCGCACAGTCGATTCGACTGGGGGATCCACTACATTCAGCGTGACCAATACCGGCGGCGGATCGATGCCGTGGACCGCTCAGGTGATCAGCGGTGCTGATTTCGTGTCCATTCCGTCTGGGGGCAACGGTACGAATTCCGGGACAATTAATGTAGAAGCTACCGCCAATCCAAACATTTCCCAACGTCAAGCCACGATTCGCGTAACAGCTCCGAATTCAAACAACGGTCAGGTGGACGTAACTGTCACGCAGCCGGGGCGTTCGCAATTGAATGTGTCTCAATTGACATTGAACTTTGATTCAAACGGCGGCCAGACAGGGGTCGACATCACGAATACGGGTGCGGGCGCGCTGACCTGGCAAGCCGCAGTGACTTCTGGATTGGATTGGCTGACGGCCACGCCGGCAAGCGGGGCCGCGCCGTCCCTCACCAACATCGTGGCGGAAGTCAACGCCAGCACGACGCCGAGGGTCGGCACGGTGCAAATCAGCGCGACCGGCGCGCTGAATGCACCTCAGACCATTACGGTCAATCAGGCCGGCTGCGATCTGTCTGCCGCGCCGCAGAATCTGCAAGCCACCGACGGAACGTTTACGGATCGCATTCGTATTACGTACAGCGCAGTGCCGGGCGCGACCCAATATTGGATTTACCGCGCCGTGGGCGATACCTTGACCACCGAAGCATCGCAGGTCATCGGCGTCACCACGACGACCACGTTTGATGATTTTGACGTACTGGCGACGACGGCGGAACAGGCCGCCGCATGCGGCGGCGGGGGAGGCACCGCGAACATTCTCTATCACTACGCCGTTTCGGCCGTGAGCGTATGTGGAGAAGGCGCGCCCAGCGTGTTTGACAGCGGATTCCGTGGAATCGCCGCGGCCAAATCGCTCGACGCGCCGACGGAATGGGCATTGCCTTCGGCCGGCCCGGCCAGCGCGAGCAGTTCTCTGTCGATCCGCGTGCGCGCCCATGCCGCCATTGATCCGTTCACGGTGGCGGCTACGGCGGATGGCGTGGCGGTCCCTGCCGCCTGGATCCCGGCAAGCACCGACGGCAACGACGGATGGGTTCGGTACACACCGGAAACGCCGCTTGGCCATGGCACTGTGGTCACCTTGACCGTGTCGGCTTCGGATGTTGACGGCAACCCGATTGCGCCCACCACGGTTGCGTTTCAGATCGCGGATGGCGATGCGGTACCCGCAGTTCCGGTGGCCCAACCCGCTTTCGACAGTGCCGCCGCCTTGGCACAACTCACGGAAGCGCGCGCAGGACTCGTGGACGATCACCCGCTCGCGGTGGGATCGGTATTCGTGATCGAGCCGCAATCGCCTTACGACGAACCGCAACCCGTATGGCTGCCGGTGCCCGCGGGAGTCACCGCGGAATCGGCGCGCGTGTATTATCACGTTTCCACCGGTGATTCACCGGGCTGGTACCCCGTGGATGAAGTAGCAGGCCTACT
This sequence comes from Candidatus Hydrogenedentota bacterium, assembly GCA_045863295.1. Classification (GTDB taxonomy): domain Bacteria; phylum Hydrogenedentota; class Hydrogenedentia; order Hydrogenedentales; family SLHB01; genus BTWA01. The sequence continues at coordinate 2,145 of BTWA01000031.1, read as the reverse complement.
CGCCAGTCCGGCCACAATCGCCTCGGTAGACGGACAAGCGTATATCGGCTTGACCGTGCGCCACGGTGGCCCTGTGCAAGTCACGGCGATACAGGCCAAAGCCGCTGCGATGAACTGGGGCGGTCTGGCAGCGATTGCCGCAGTTCTGGCTCTGTTGGCCGTGGCCGGTTGGCATCAACGGCGGGCAATTCTACGCACCTTCTGAACCAACCTATGACGTTCGGGCGGTCGCGGGTTATCCGCGGCCGCCTTGCTTTTTCCCGCCGATCACGGTGTATAGTGGTTCGTTCAACCCAAGCCGGGAAAAATCCATGTATTTGCTGTTAATAGTCGTCTTTTCCGCAGTGTGCCTCGCATCGGCATACCGTATTTACGGCGGCATGTTGACCCGCCTTGTCCATCTTGATGAAACGGCGGTAACCCCTGCTGTGTCGATGCGCGACGACTTGGACTACGCGCCCATCGAACCCAAGTTCCTTATGAGCCAGCATTTCTCCGCCATAGCGGCGGCTGGACCCATCGTGGGACCCATTCTTGCCGGGGTCATGTTCGGTTGGTTGCCGGCGCTGATCTGGATCCTGGTGGGAAGCATTTTTGTTGGCGGCGTGCATGACTTTACGGCCCTCGTGGCCTCGGTTCGGCACAAGGCCCGCAGCATCGCGGAGGTTGTGCGTGTGCACATGTCGCGCCGCTCGTACATCCTATTCTTAGTGTTTATCTGGATTGCGCTGGTATATATCATTGTCGCCTTTACGGATATCGTGGCGGGATCATTCGTGGGGGCGCAGGAACTCGAAAACGGGCTCCGCGTGACCGGCGGCGGCGTGGCCACTTCCTCGCTTCTCTATCTCGCATTGCCTATCGTCATGGGGTGCTTGCTGCGCTACACCAAGCTCTCGCTGAATTGGGCCACGGTGATCTTTCTGCCGTTGGTCGGCCTTTCCATCTGGGTGGGACAATACATCCCGCTCGACCTGACGCAAATCCTTGGCACTACGGAGGCAAACGCCCGCAAGACCTGGGACGTGATTCTGCTCGCGTATTGCTTTGTGGCCAGCATTGTACCCGTATGGATGCTCCTGCAGCCCCGCGGCCATCTTGGCGGATACTTTTTGTACGTTGCGCTCGGTGGCGGCATGTTAGGGCTGATTTTTGGCGGTGAAACCGCGCACTATCCCGCCTTTATTGGCTGGACCACGGGCAACGGCGATCCTTTGGCGCCCATCCTTTTCATTACCATCGCATGCGGCGCATGTTCGGGCTTCCATTCAATCATTGCCTCGGGCACCACCTCAAAACAGTTGCGCAAGGAAACTGACGCGAAGGTGATTGGATATGGCGCGATGCTTTTGGAGGGCATGGTTGCCGTGGTATCGCTCTGCTGCGTTATGATGCTGACCCGCGAGGCCGCGCAAGGACTTCAGGGAAAACCGAACTTCATCTACGCGCAAGGTATCGGATCGTTTCTCGACGTGATTGGCGTGCCAGCCGCCTTTGGCATTTCGTTTGGCTTACTGGCCTTTACTACCTTCGTCTACGACACGCTGGACGTGTGCACTCGGCTGGGCCGCTATATTCTCCAAGAATTGACTGGTCTGAAAGGCACGGCCGGGCGCTGGCTTGGCACGGCCATCACGGCGGGGGTTCCCATCCTCTTTGTGATGCAATCCGCCACCGACGCCAAGGGCAATGCCATTCCTGCCTGGCGCACGTTTTGGAACCTGTTCGGGGCGAGCAATCAATTGCTGGCCGCGCTCACGCTGGTGGGGGTCACGGTGTGGCTGTGGCGGACCTATCACGCCAGGTGGGTGTGGTGGGTAGTGGGCTTGCCCACCGCGTTCATGTACACGATGAGCGCATGGGCATTGCTGCGATTCGCACGAAACGGATTCTTCACGCCGGATTGGCAGTTCAAAGGCATGCCCGCCGATCCCGTGCCGTGGGTTGCGCTCATCCTTGTGGGTCTTGCCGCGATCCTGTTGTTTGAAGCCATCCTCGTATTTCGCGGCACGGCAACGCCTCCTTCCGCGCAGCAACCCGAACCGGTTCCGGCAACCTAGCCCGCATTTTGTACCACGCTTAAAGCGTGCATGGAAGACTGAAGTACAGTCTCCGTGGAAGACTGAAGTACAGTCTCCGTGGAAG
>BTWA01000030.1:0-73913 GCA_045863295.1 Candidatus Hydrogenedentota bacterium | reverse complement strand
CAATCGTGCCAATGTTCACGTGAGGCTTCGTACGCTCAAATTTCGCCTTCGCCATCTCTCACTGCTCCCCTGTCGCTTCAATCGCGCTGCACGCGGTTATTAACTGAATCGGTATGAACTGCCGGCCGCTTCCAGAATCGAGTTTGCGATGCTGGTCGGCACCGCTTCGTACTGGGCAAACTCCATGCTGTAGGAGGCGCGGCCCTGGGTCTTGCTTCGAAGATCGTTCGCGTAGCCAAACATTTCCGCCAACGGGACCATGGACTTTACCAAGCGCATATTGCCCTGCTGTTCCATGCTTTCGACGCGGCCACGACGGCTGTTCAAATCGCCGATAACATCGCCTATGTAATCGTCGGGGCTTACCACCTCGACGGCCATCATTGGCTCCAGCAATACGGGGCTGGCTTTTTTTACCGCATCTTTTACAGCCATCGATCCGGCCATCATGAAGGCCATTTCGGAAGAGTCCACTTCGTGGTACGAACCGTCGAGCAACGTGACTTTCACGTCCACCATCGGGTAGCCCGCCACGACGCCGCTTTCGAGCGCATCCTTGGCGCCTTTTTCGACGGCGTTCCAGTATTCGCGCGGCACCGTGCCGCCGACCACGGCGCTCTCGAAGACGAAGCCCGTCGCGGGTTCGCCGGGTTCGATGGTGAGTATGACGTCGCCGTACTGACCGCGACCACCAGACTGGCGCACAAAGCGGCCTTGCGCTTCGGCCTTCCTCCGGATCGATTCGCGGTATGCCACCATCGGCCGGCCAACACTGGCTTGAACGTTGAACTCGCGGAACATGCGGTCCACGATAATTTCAAGGTGAAGTTCGCCCATGCCGGCAATGATCGTTTGGCCGGTTTCTTCGTCCACGCGAACGTGAAACGTCGGATCTTCTTCACTAAGCTTTTGCAATGCTTCGGACAGTTTGTCCTGGTCTGCCTTGGTTTTGGGCTCGATCGCAATGTGAACGACCGGATCCGGGAAGGTTACCGACATCAAGGCTACGGGATCCTTGGGATCGCACAAGGTGTCGCCCGTCGTCGTATTCTTTGCGCCGATTACGGCGCCAATGTCGCCCGCGCGCAATTCCTTCAAATCGATGCGCTGATCGGCGTGCATTTCCAAAAGGCGGCCAAGGCGCTCTTTGCGGCCGGTGCGCACGTTCAAAACCATGTCGCCGGATTTCACCACGCCTGAATACACGCGCAGGAACGTCAAACGGCCGACATGCGGGTCGGTAATAATCTTGAATGCCAATCCGGCGAAGGGTTCGTCGTCGCTGGGTTTGCGGAATATTTCCACTTCGGCGTTGGACGGGTCCTTCCCCGCTACCTGTGCAATGTCCACCGGCGAAGGGAGAAAACGCACGATGGAATCCAGCAGCATTCGCACGCCCTTGTTGCGAAGGGCTGTGCCGCAGGTCACCAGCACCATCCGATTCTGAATCGTCCCCTTCCGGAGCGCGGCAATCAGTTCGTCTTCGGTAATGGGTTCTTCCATCACGAATTTTTCTTCGAGCGCTTCGTCGGCTTCCGCCGCCACCCCAAGCAATTCCTGCCGGTAGTGTTCGACGTCGTCCTTCATTTCCGCTGGAATTTCGATTTCCTGGGTCTTGCTGTCAATGTCTACGCCATCGCCCACCCAAATCAGCGCTTTCATGCTGATCAGGTCCACCACGCCGCGGAACTGGTCTTCCTGGCCAATCGGTAGCTGCACCGGAATCGGACGGGCTCCCAGGCGCTCTTCGATGCTGGTCATGGCTTTATGGAAGTCCGCGCCAATCCGGTCCATTTTGTTGATGAACGCCAGACGAGGAACGCCGTATCGGGTCGCTTGGCGCCAGACTGTTTCGGACTGGGGTTGCACGCCGGCCACCGCGCAAAAAACCGCAACCGCGCCGTCCAACACACGCAGGCTGCGCTCTACCTCGGCCGTGAAATCCACGTGGCCCGGGGTGTCGATAATATTTATCCGATGGTCGTTCCAGGAACAGGCGGTAGCAGCGGACGTAATCGTAATACCGCGTTCACGCTCCTGCTCCATATAGTCCATCGTTGCTGTGCCTTCGTGCACTTCGCCAACCTTGTGCAACCGTCCGGAGTAATACAGGATACGTTCCGTGACGGTCGTCTTGCCGGCATCAATGTGGGCCATGATGCCGATGTTGCGCGTGCGTTCTAGCGGTGTTTGCCGGGTCGACATATAGTTAATTCCGTGACGCAATCGCCGGTCCAAAAACCCGGTCGAGGCCCGTTATCCTTTTCGATTCGCAATTTCGTTCCAGGGCGCTGTGCGCCGGACGCACCAAGCCCTTGCCAAAAACCACCTGTGGGGGACGTTTCCCGGAACCCGCCACGAGGCCAACGCCCCATGGCGTCTTCTTTTATGCGTAACTTCCTGCTGCAGAACAGCTTCGGAAGAATACTCTCAGTACCGCAAGTGAGCGAAAGCCTTGTTTGCTTCCGCCATCCGGTGGGTGTCTTCACGCTTCTTGATGGTATTGCCGGTCTTGTTGTAACAGTCGAGCAATTCTGCCGCGAGGCGCTCTTCCATCGTCTTCTCGCCGCGCTTGCGCGCATAATCGATAATCCAGCGGAATGCGATGGCCGTCTGCGTATGCGGAGGGACTTCAACCGGCACCTGATACGTTGCGCCGCCGACTCGCCGGGACTTCACCTGAAGTAACGGCTTGGAATTGTTGATGGCCGTCTCGAAAACGCGCAAAGGCTGCTCTTTGGGCAACTTCTGAGTCAGAATAGCAATTGCGCGGTACACGATGTTCTCGGCCGTGCTCTTCTTGCCGCAGACCATCACGCTGTTCACAAAACGGGCCAGCGTTACGCTTTTGTATTTTGGATCCGGAAGCGGTTGACGCCTCGTAATCTCTCTACGCCTTGGCATGTGTCAAATTGCTCCTAAATCAGGACCGTTTGGGCTTTTTCACGCCGTACTTCGAACGGCTTACCCAACGGCCTGTATGAACTTTCTTTCCGCTTCCGTCTTCTTTTTCGGCAGCCGAACCGCCGCAGTCTCCGCTCGCATCCAATACACCCCGAATCAAGTGGTACCGCACGCCGGGAAGGTCCTTCACGCGACCACCGCGGATCATCACCTGCGAGTGTTCTTGGAGGTTGTGGCCCACACCCGGAATGTATGCCGTTACTTCGATTCCGTTCTTCAATCGGACACGGGCAACCTTACGCAGGGCCGAGTTAGGTTTCTTGGGGGTCATCGTGTACACGCGAGTGCAGGTACCCGAAGCCTGCGGGGCCGCCTTCAACGCCGGCGATTTCGTTTTCGTCGACTGCTTCTTCCGGCAGTTTCGCACCAACTGATTAATCGTGGGCAAAGCCAATCTCCTGAAATATAAGACTTTACGTCGCCATTTCCCGGCGGAAAACAAAAGGGCCGGGCTGACACACGTCACCCCTATGCCGTGCCTATGAGCGTGTTTCGCCCGGTACACAGCGGCCCGAAAGCATAGCACAGGAAACAGGTCATGTCAAGCGCTGCATCCAGACTTTCCCGGATGCCGCGCTTGAACCAAACGCAGACTCAAATCAACCCGCTGCGGACTCTTCTTCAGTCGTTTCCGCGGGGGCCACTTCTAAATGTTCTGACAGATCCGCAGCCGCACTTTCCACAACGGATGGGTGCGCATCCTGATACTCGCGGAAGCCAGTGCCCGCGGGTATCAGATGTCCGATGATGACGTTTTCCTTCAGACCGCGCAGATAGTCGCGCTTGCCTGACAGGGCCGCTTCCGTCAACACGCGGGTCGTCTGTTGGAACGAGGCCGCGGCGATGAAGCTTTCCGTGCTCAGAGCGGCCTTGGTAATGCCCTGGAGTATGGGTTCGCCTTCCGCCGGACGTCCGCCCTTGCGCAAGGTCTGTTCGTTCGTGTCCAGGAACCGGATCTTGTCCACTTCCTCGTGAGCCAGGAAGGGTGTATCGCCCGGATCGTCCTTGATACGTACTTTGCGCAACATCTGACGAATGATCGACTCAATGTGTTTGTCGTTCGTGCGCACGCCTTGTAAACGGTACACCTGCTGAATCTCGTCCAGCAGATACTTCCGCAATGCTTCTTCACCCTGCACTTCCAGGATGTCTTGCGGAATAATTGGCCCGTCCGTCAGGCGCTGGCCCGCGTAAACCCGGTCGCCCGCATGTACGTTCAAGTGCTTGCCGGGCGGAATCGTATATTCGCGCTCTTTGCCCACCGGCGGTATCACTTTGACCTTGCGCATGCCCTTGGCGGCCGCGGACAATTCCACCACGCCGTCGATGTGGCTGATGATGGCCGGATCCTTTGGCTGGCGTGCTTCGAACAATTCGGCCACGCGCGGTAGACCGCCCGTAATATCCTTCGTTTTGCTGAACTGGCGCGGCGTTTTTGCCAACAGGTCGCCAGCGAGCACTTTCATGCCCTGCTCCACCATTACGTGAGTTTGAGCCGGTATCGTGGCGAACGCCAGTACTTCCTTGTTTGGACCGATAATCGTAATCTGCGGATGCAGATCATGCTTGTGTTCGGTAATGATGCGTTCTTCGAGGCCCGTGTCGGGATTGATATCCTTGCGCATGGTGACACCTTCCACCATGCCCTCCAGATTCACGTTACCCGAAGCCTCGGCCACGATCATGACGTTGTACGGATCCCATCCATACAGCACCATGCCCTTGCGAATCTTCTGGGCGTCTTCGAACTCGAGCGTGGCGCCGGGGGGAACCGCATAGCGTTGCAATTCGTTGTTTTCGTGATCCAACAGCGCAATTTCGCCGCCACGATTCACGACCACGCATTTCTTGTCGCGGTTGATTGCCGTGCGCACGTTGCGGAACTGAATCGTGCCCGACTCGGCCACGCGCACTTCGCTCGATTCCACCTGCCGGCTTGCCGCACCACCGATGTGGAATGTACGCATGGTGAGCTGCGTGCCGGGTTCGCCGATGGATTGCGCTGCGATAATTCCCACCGCTTCGCCCAATTCCACCATGTTGCCCGTTGCCAAGTTCATGCCGTAGCACAACTGGCACACGCCGCGTTTCGATTGGCATGTGAGCACCGAACGGATGCGAATGCTTGGCAACCCTTTTTCTACAACGGCCGCGGCTTTCACCTCATCAATCAGCGTGTTGGCTTCGATAATGGGCTCGCTTTCGCCCGAAACCGTGATGTCGTCGATGGCGACGCGGCCAATGATGCGCTCTTCCAGAGGCTGCACCACTTCTGTGCCGTCCATCAATGCTTCCACCCACACGCCGTTCAATGTGCCGCAGTCGAATTCTTCGATGACCACGTCCTGGGCCACGTCCACGAGGCGCCGGGTCAAGTAACCTGCGTCGGCCGTTTTCAAGGCCGTGTCCGCGAGTCCCTTGCGGGCACCGTGCGAGGAAATGAAATACTCCAACACCGTCAGGCCTTCACGGAAATTAGACTTAATGGGAGACTCGATAATGTCGCCGGACGGCTTTGCCATGAGTCCGCGCATACCCGCCAACTGGCGAATCTGCTGCTTTGTTCCGCGCGCACCGGACGTGAGCATCAAATAAATGCCACTCAGGCCGCCCTGATCTTCCGCCATGTGCTTCAACATGGCGCCCGTCACGGCGTCGGTCGTTGTGGTCCATTGGTCTATCACTTTGTTGTAGCGTTCGCCTTCCGTGATAAGGCCGTTCTGATACATCTCGTCAATGCGTTCGACGGCTTGCTGAGCCTGATCGAGGAGATCTTTTTTCTCCGGCGGCACGATCATATCGCTTACGCTAATCGAAATGCCGGCGAGCGTTGCATATTTGAAACCTGCACGCTTCATTGAATCCAGGAGCAACACGGTCCTTGCGTGACCGTGCTTGGCGTACGCGTTCGCAATGATGTCGCCAATGGAGTTCTTGTCCTGATCCTGATTCACATCGTGGATCGAGATGAAACTCGGCAACGCTTCTTTTAGCAAGACGCGGCCCACCGTTGTATCCACGACTGATCCATCGCAATGCACCTTGATCGCGGCGTGCATATTGACTTCGCCCAACTCGTAGGCAAGTACCACCGCAGCCGTGTCGTTGAACACTTTGCCGGGTTTCAGCAATTCGCCGTTCTTGCCCACCCAGTCGGACTTCCATTCGCCTTTCACGCCCTTCACCTTGCGCGACATGTAGGAAATACCCAGCACGATATCCTGCGAAGGAGACACAATCGGGCGTCCGTTCGACGGGGAGAAAATGTTGGTCGACGACATCATCAAGAGACGCGCTTCCAACTGAGCTGCCGGCATGAGAGGAACGTGCACGGCCATCTGGTCGCCGTCGAAGTCTGCGTTGAACGCCGCGCACACCAGAGGGTGAACCTGAATGGCTTTGCCCTCAATCAACACCGGCTCAAACGCCTGGATACCCAGCCGGTGAAGCGTCGGCGCGCGATTGAGCAGCACGGGGTGATCCTTAATCACCTCTTCCAGAATATCCCACACTTCATCACGGCCCTGCGCAATAATGCGTTTCGCCGCTTTAATCGTGGTGGCATACCCGCGGTCTTTCAATTCCCGGATGATAAACGGTTCGAACAATTCCAGCGCCATCTTCTTCGGAAGGCCGCATTGGTGAAGACGCAATTCGGGGCCCACCACGATGACGGAGCGGCCTGAATAGTCGACGCGTTTGCCGAGCAGGTTCTGACGAAACCGGCCCTGTTTGCCTTTGAGCATGTCGCTCAACGATTTCAGTGGACGGTTGCCCGCGCCCAGCACGGTGCGACCGTGGCGGCCGTTGTCGAACAACGCATCGACCGCTTCCTGCAACATGCGTTTTTCGTTGCGCAAGATTACTTCCGGCGCGCGCAATTCGATCAGGCGCTTCAACCGGTTATTCCGGTTGATAACGCGGCGATACAAATCGTTCAGATCGCTCGTCGCATACCGGCCGCCTTCCAACGGCACCAGTGGGCGCAGGTCCGGCGGGATCACCGGCACGACATCCAGCACCATCCAGGAAGGGGAATTGCCGGATTTCCGGATCGCTTCCACGACCTTTAAGCGCTTGATCAATTTCGTGCGCGCCTGTATCGAGGTCGTCGTCTGCATGGCTTGATGCAATTCCGCCGACAATTGCTCGATATCGATTTCTTCGAGCAGGGACTTAATCGCTTCCGCGCCCATCTTGGCGGTGAAACGATCGCCCCACTTTTCACGGGCGTCCTGATAATCGTCTTCCGTCATCGTCTGCATCTTGTCGAGGCTGGTGTCGCCCTGATCCACGACGATGTAATTCTCGAAGTAAATGATGCGTTCCAGCGTGCGGATGCTGATGTCCAGCAAATTGCCAATGCAGGACGGCGTCGTCTTGAAGAACCAGATGTGCGTCACGGGCACGGCCAGCTTGATACAGCCCATGCGTTCCCGGCGGACCTTGCTCTCCGTGACTTCCACGCCGCACCGATCGCACACGATCCCGCGGTGCTTTACTTTCTTATACTTTCCGCACGCGCATTCCCAGTCTTTCACCGGGCCAAAAATGCGCTCGCAGAACAAACCGTCTTTTTCCGGTTTAAACGTGCGGTAATTGATGGTTTCGGGCTTCTTCACCTCGCCGCGGGACCACTTCAGAATATCTTCGGGGCCCGCCAGCCGGATCTGGAGCGAATCAAACCGATCGCCTGTCGTCGCTACGTACTTGGCCACCCGTTAACCCTCCACAGCTTCGTCGTCTTCTTCGTCTGCCTCGGAGCCGTCCACGCGGATCAGCTTGATGACATCGAGGCACAACGCCTGCATTTCGCGAACCAATACGTTGAAGGATTCCGGACGGCCCGGATCCACTTCCTTGTCGCCTTTGACGATCGCTTCGTAGGCCTTGGTGCGGCCCTGAATGTCGTCGGACTTGATGGTCAACAGTTCCTGCAGCGTATATGCGGAACCGTATGCCTGCAATGCCCATACTTCCATTTCGCCGAATCGCTGGCCGCCGAATTGGGCCTTGCCGCCCAACGGTTGTTGGGTCACCAGCGAATAGGGCCCGATGGCGCGTGCGTGAATCTTGTCATCGACCAAGTGGTTCAGTTTGAGCATGTAAATGATGCCCACGGTCGTTTCCTGATCGAAGGGCAGGCCCGAACGCCCGTCGCGCAATTTGATCTTGCCGGTTTCCGGCAGTCCCGCTTTGCGCAGGTGTTCGCGAATGACTTCTTCGCTCGCGCCGTTAAAGACGGGCGTAGCCACTTTCATGCCCAGTGCCTTCATGGCCCAGCCCAGATGCGTCTCCAGCACTTGGCCCACGTTCATTCGCGAAGGCACGCCAAGCGGATTCAACAGAATCTGAACCGGCGATCCGTCGGGTAGGAAGGGCATGTCTTCCACGGGGAGAATCTTGGCGATTACGCCCTTGTTTCCGTGACGTCCGGCCATCTTGTCACCTACCGAAAGCCGGCGCTTCGTGGCCACGAACACCTTTACCAACTTGATCACGCCGGGCGGCAGTTCGTCGCCCTTGCGAAGCTGTTCGATCTTGCTGTCGCGGAAGGCAATCAGTTTCGCTTCTTCCATCGCGGCCATATTGACCAGCCGCGTAAGCTTTTGCTGAATCTTCTTGTCTTCCACCTTGAGCCGGGCCAGCACGCCGTAATCGGCCTTTTCAAGGTGCGACACCTTGACGCGCTTATTCTTCTCCAGGACGAGTTCGTCGGTTTTGTGATCGACCACATCTTCGAGAATCTTCAGGCCGATCATCTCATCCTTGACGAGATTGACGAAGGTCTTACGCACCTCGTTTATCGTATCCTGGTATTCACGCTTCAGTTTGTTTACCGCATTGGTCAACGTGGTCTTGGATCCCGCGTCGTTGCCTTTGTCGCGGCGGCTGCACACTTTCACGTCCACCACCACGCCTTCGACACCGGGCGGCACCGTCAACGACGCATCGCGCACATCTTCGGCCTTTTCACCAAAGATCGCGCGCAGCAGTTTTTCTTCCGGGGCCAGTTCGGTTTCGCCCTTGGGCGTCACCTTGCCGACCAGAATGTCGCCGTGCTTCACCTTGGCACCGGTGCGTACAATGCCGGAGTCGTCCAGGTTCTTCAGGGCGTCTTCGCTGACATTCGGTATATCGCGCGTAATTTCTTCGGGGCCCAGCTTGGTGTCGCGAGCCTCGATATCAAATACTTGAATGTGAATTGACGTGAAAACGTCGTCCTTCACCAGATCTTCACTGATGAGGATCGAGTCTTCGTAGTTGTATCCCTGCCATGGCATGAATGCCACCAGGACGTTCCGGCCCAACGCCAATTCGCCGCCGTCCGTCGCTGGACCGTCGGCAATGATGTCGCCCGCCTTCACCTTGTCGCCCTTCATGACGATGGGGCGCTGGTTGATGCAGGTGTTCTGGTTCGACCGGATGTACTTCTTCAGGCGGTACAGGTCCTCGTCGGCTCGGAACGGATTCGCGTCTTTGTCGTTCTTCGCGGTCAGCGCACGGATGCGGATGATGTCACCATCCGCGTGTTCCACGATGCCGTCGCGATCCGCCCGAACCACGGTGCCCGCGTTTCGCGCGGTCACATGTTCCAACCCCGTGCCCACCACCGGCGCTTCAGTTCGCAACAACGGCACTGCTTGCCGTTGCATGTTCGATCCCATCAACGCGCGGTTCGCGTCGTCATGTTCCAAAAACGGAATCAACGCCGCAGCCACACTCACCAACTGCTTGGGCGAGATGTCCATGTAATCAACTTTGGCCGGTTCCGTTTGCGGGAAGTCGCCGCGATGCCGCGACAACACGGAGGAATCCGCGAAGCGAGCTCGCTTATCCAGCGCCGCGTTGGCCTGGGCGATGATGAAATGGTCTTCGTCGTACGCAGACAAGGACTCGACGGATTCCGTGACGCGGCCTGCTTCCACCTTCCGGTAGGGCGTTTCGAGAAACCCGTATTCGTTGATTCGGGCATAGGTTGCCAGCGACGCCATCAAGCCGATGTTCGGGCCTTCGGGCGTTTCAATCGGGCAGATCCGGCCATAGTGCGTCGGATGAACGTCGCGCACTTCGAATCCTGCGCGATCGCGGCTCAATCCGCCGGGCCCCAGCGCGCTCAGCCGGCGCTTGTGAGTCAGCTCGGCGAGCGGATTGATTTGGTCCATGAAGTGGGACAATTGACTGCGGCCGAAGAAATCCTTGATCACCGCGCTGACCGGTTTCGGATTTACCAGCGTCTGAGGTGTCAGTTGTTCTTCGTCCTGGAAGTTCATCCGCTCGCGCACGGTGCGTTCCATGCGCACAAGTCCGATGCGAACCTGATTCGCCAACAATTCACCCACCGCGCGCACCCGGCGGTTGCCGAGGTGGTCGATGTCGTCGTGCACGCCTTCGCCGCCGCGCAGCTTCACAAGGTATTGCAGGGTGGCAACCACATCTTCCTTCGTCAGGGTCTTGACATCCTGCGGGATCTGAAGGCCCAGCTTCCGGTTGATTTTATAGCGGCCCACCGGCGCGAAGTCATATCGCGACGCGTCAAAGAACAGCTTCTGAAAAAAGGATCGGCACGTGGAGTCCGTGGCCGGATCGCCGGGACGGATGCGCGAATAAATTTCGCGGTACGCATCGTCTTGCGATTGCGTGTGATCGAGGGCCAGTGTATTCGCCAATGACGAATCCCGTACCAAATCTTTCTCGCCCAGCACGTGAAAGGTCTTCACGTGCGAGTGCATGATACGGTTGACCATCAGTTCGGACAGGTCTTCTGCGGCGTCCGCCAGGATTTCGCCGGTTTCGGGATCGACCACGTCGGCGCCCACCACGCGGCCCACAAACTGTTCGGCCTCGAAGGACTTCGATCCGATCTTGAATTTGGACCGGCCCACCGTCACTTCTTCCATGCCGTAGAAAAGGCGAAGAATGGATTCGTTGTCTTCAAATCCAAACGCGCGCAAGAACGTAGTCGCCAGAACGCGCGAGCGGCGATCCACCGTGAGCCAGAGGATGTCGTTCACGTCGTATTCGAATTCGAGCCAGGCACCGCGGTACGGAATGATCCGGCCGGTCATCAACAGCTTGCCGTTCTGGTGCGTCTTTGTTTCAAATGACACGCCCGGCGACTTGTGCAACTGACTGACGATGACGCGCTCCGCGCCGTTGATGATGAACGTACCCGTCTTGGTCATCATGGGCAGTTCGCCGAGAAACACTTCCTGTTCCACCATCAACCGCTCGCGCTGTTCGCCGGATGTACCTACTTCTTCGAAACGAACGAGACGCAGCAGCGCCTTCAGCGAAGCCGCGTAGGTGAGGCCGCGTTCCTGACATTCTTCTACCGTGTACTTCGGCGGAGTAAAGGCGTAGTGCACGAACTCCAGACGCGTCATGCCGTCCGGCGCGGCGATCGGGAACACGTCCAGAAACACTTCCTGCAAGCCCTGAAGCTTGCGCTCATCGGGTGGAACGTCCCACTGCAGGAAATCCGAGTAGGACTTCGTCTGGATCTCAATGAGGTCCGGTAAATCGTACTCGTCGGGTATGCGGCCCAGCGATGGACGAATCGGACCTGTCTTGGGAGCGACAGCCATACGTATCAGCCCTCTATTTGAATTCGGTTGCGAAAGAAAACCCAGCTTCGTTTATGTCGTGGCAGTTTGGATGCGCGGGCGGCGTCGACGCCGCCGGATCCCTAGCTTTCCGCCCCTTCCCGTCGTGGCCACGCGCGGGATTGCCCAAGGGCGGTGTCAGGTTGAGTAGAGGAGTCTTTGGGTGTTAGGTTGTGCATCGGCGTGGCCATCCCAGTGCAATGCTCCTCTCGTCTGTAAAAGCGCGCAGGACATACCCCCGGCCCAATCACAACGATTGATCCGTGAAATCACACTTCTCGGGTGGTATGCACAAACGGTAACTGTAGCACGCGGATCCGCTCATGTCAAGCAAGACGGATACCAATTTCTGGGGCTAGGGCATGACCCTACTCCCATCCGCGTTGGCTTTCCCACTCCGCCCTCAAAAGCCCGTACCCAATCTCGTCGGTAAACTCGCCAAACCGGCAAATCGCCTGGCGTCGTCGGCCTTCCTGGACAAAACCGTTTTTTTCCAGCACCCTCGCCGACGCAGGATTCCAGCCAAACACTGATGCTTCAACACGTTGTGCAGGAAACTCGCGAAAAAGATGAGCTACGAAAATCCCGAATGCTTCGGTGGCAATTCCCCGGCCCCAATAGGCCTCTCCCAGCCAGTAGCCACACGTAAATGTGTGCAAGTAAATGGCTTCGGGACTCTGCCTGGCCCCCATGCCCCCTGCCACACAACCACCCACCTCGATACAGTACGATAGCCCCTTTTGGCTTTCATCGGCCGTACGCTCCAAGAATTCATGTGCGGCCTCCTCGGTGTAGGGGTGGGGAAACCGCGTCGTCAGGTTGCGAGCGATTTTGATGTTGTTGGCGATAGGCAGCAGGGCGTCGGCATCGTCAGGCCGCCATGGCCGCAACCGGCTGAGTTTTCCTTGCAAGATCATATATGGCAATCCTTTATAAAGAGTGTGCGCAGAAACACTGGGCTTGGAACCGCGTTTTGGCTATGATTCGTCCATGGACGCTAAGCCGTACATTCGATCGGTCGAACTAAAGCAGGCCAAACTACCTGGCCAGGATCAGTATCCCTTCAACCTTCCTGTCATTCTCAATTTTTCCAAAATCGAGTTTCACCCCGACGTCACTTTTCTCATTGGCGAGAACGGCACCGGTAAGTCGACCCTGATTGAAGCCATAGCAGTGGCCCTGGGATTTGGCCCGGAAGGCGGCACGCGCGCGGCCCGGTTTGCCACCGCGGATGATGTTTCCGGGCTTCATGCATATCTCAAGTGCGTACGCAGCTTTGCCCAGCCGCGCGATTATTTTTTTCTGAGAGCGGAAAGCTTTCACAATTACTCCTCCTACATAGACAGCTTGCCCGAGGCCTGGAAGAGCCTTGGGGCCTATGATGGCGTCTCGATTCACTACCGTTCTCACGGCGAAGCGTTCATGACCACCCTTCAGAAGAAACTCAGAGGCCGCGGCTTGTACATCTTCGACGAACCCGAGGCCGCCTTGTCGCCAACGCGTCAATTGGAGGCGATGTGCCGGATCCATGAACTGGTCCGGGAAGGATCACAGTTCATCATTGCCACCCACTCACCGGTGCTGATGGCGTATCCTAATGCCAAGCTACTGCAATTAAACGAGTTGGGAATTACCGAAGTGGCTTATGAGGACAAGGACCACTATGCGGTTACCCGGAATTTCCTGAACAACCGGGAATCGATTCTCAACGAAATCCTCCATCAATAGCCCGAAGTGGGATTTGCCTCAAACGGACGACAACCGCTATACTTGCAGCCCGCCAGCCGGAATTCCGGGGAATAAATGGATGGCGGCAACTCTTATCATTAGATGTTTCATTATCATGGGCGCTGGGTTTCGAGTGCGGTCCCATCGCATCATGAGATTCTCAGGAGGTTAACGCAATGAGTGCAGCGCAAGAATTGACCAAGGAATCCTTCGACTCCAAAGTGTCCGCCGGCGTCACGCTGGTTGATTTTTGGGCGGAGTGGTGCGGCCCGTGCAAGATGATGAACCCGACGCTCGATCAGATCGCGAAGGACTACGCGGGCAAGGCCAGTGTGGCCAAGGTCAACATCGACTACGAAGCGGATCTGGCGATGCGGTATGAAGTGTCCAGCATTCCCACCCTGTTGGTCATCAAGGATGGCGAAGTGAAGAAGCGCTTCGTCGGCGTGACCTCGAAGACCGATCTGTCCGCCGCGATTGACACTGTGTTGGCGTAAGGACATAAAACAGATTTTTGCGGCACCCCCAAACCTGGTTTGGGGGTGTTTGTTCATGACCGGTCGAACTGAAGCGCATTCACACGGTTCGGCGGATGGCGCGAATGGATCTCCGGCAGCCGTGTGCATTGACCGCGGCGTGAAATTCGGAGGATGGAACCGTGACAGCAGCATTGATTCGGTATGGCGTGATACTCGGAGCCGCCGCGCTTGGTTATGTCATTTCAAGGTTTTTCATTGGCAACCCCAACGGAACCTCGATTCTGCGGAACCCGACGAGCATGGCGCTGTTGTTCGGTGTGCTGGGCTATGTCGGCGTCACCGCGTACATGGGCGGATTCAGCAGTATTGCCTGGGGCGCGGAAGTCGTGCCGATCGAAACCGAGCAGCAGTTGCAGGATCTTATCGCCAAGGCGGATGGAAAGCCTGTGCTGGTGGATTTCTATGCCACGTGGTGCATGCCTTGCAAGATGACCGCGCCCGAGGTGCAGAAAGTGGCCCGTGAAGGCCATGTCGTTGCCGTGGTGGATGTGGACAAAGCGTCTGCCCTTGCGGCGGCATACGACGTGCAGTCCATCCCGACGCTGCTGGTTTTCAAAGGCGACCAGATTCACAAGGCGATGGGTTACCACAGCGCCGCGGATTTGAAGGCGTTGATAGATAGTTGAGGGGTGACGGTCTCTGACGCCGGGGTCTGGAATGCCTTTTGTTTCATGAGACACCCGTGCGCATAAGTGCGCTTTTTTTAGCAGGGGAGTTTGTCCGGGCGAAGTGCCCGGGGCAACGTGACCATTTCCAACGTTACGGAAAGGGAAAAGAGGGTAGTCATGTCCGCGAAAGTCGTCGCGGTGGCGGGGGCCACCGGTTTGGTCGGCAGCGAAATGCTGCGCATGCTCGAACAACGCAACTATCCCGTCAAGGATCTCATCCCCTTGGCGTCGGAACGCTCCAAGGGCAAGACCGTGAAGTTCAAGGGGGAAGACATTCCCGTCTCGGTGTTGTCGGAGACGTCGTTCAAAGGCGTTGAGATCGCCCTTTTCAGCGCGGGCGGCGGCACGAGCAAGAAATTTGCCCCCTTTGCCGCGAAAGACGGCTGCGTGGTGATCGACAATTCCAGCGCGTGGCGCATGGACCCGGAAGTGCCGCTCGTCGTGCCGGAAGTTAACGCGCACGACATCCCCAAGCACAAAGGCATCATTGCGAATCCCAATTGTTCCACCATCCAGATGGTCGTCGTGTTGAAGCCGCTGCACGACGCCGCGAAGATCACGCGCGTCGTCGTATCCACGTACCAGGCCGTTTCCGGGGCGGGCATCAAGGCGCTCGACGAGTTGCGCGCGCAAGCCCAAGCCATTCTGGAAGGACGCGAACCGGAGTGCCACCTGTTTCCGCATCCCATCGCGTTTAACTGCATACCGCAGATTCCCCAAAGTGACGCTTTCACGGCCAATGGCTACACCTCCGAAGAAATGAAAATGGTCAACGAGACCAAGAAGATCATGGGCGACAACTCCATTCGCGTGACGGCCACCACCGTGCGCGTTCCGGTGTTCTCCGGCCATAGCGAATCGGTCAACGTGGAAACGGAAAAGAAACTCACCGCCCAACAGGCCCGCGACATCTTGTCCAAGGCCGAAGGCGTCATCGTGCAGGACGATCCCGCCAAGCAAGTGTATCCCCTCGCGCGCGATGCCGCCGGCAAAGGCGAGACCTTCGTGGGCCGAATCCGCGAAGACGTCTCCCATCCCAGCGCACTGGACATGTGGATCGTCTCCGACAACATCCTCAAAGGCGCCGCGCTGAACGCCGTGCAGATTGCGGAACGGCTGTAGGGCGAAGCATCAGATTCTAAAGCCGTCCGGCTCGAAAAGTGTGTCAAGCCGGACGGCTATTGCTGTATCCAGGACTGTGTAAGCGTTCAACCGAAACTAATTGGTCTCTGCTATCTCCAAGTCATAGTTCTTAACAACTGTCCCTTCGGAGACAGTTATGCTTGGTCCCTCGCCGTTCGGCTGTGATCGGAAATCTTTGTACAGTCCGGTTTTGATCTGTAAGTTCCCCGCAGGGAGTCCTCCAAGAACGTAAACGCCGTCCTGGCCAGTTGTCACGGTCATTCCAAAATGCAGACGCGTTTGGTCGTAGACCCGTTCCGTCTCACGATCGTAATCGGGTATTTCCATGTTGTAGCGAATCACCGCCCTTACAGGCTTCCCGTCCTTGTCCAGTGCACGGCCCGTAATGCGGGCAGTCACAGGCAGGCTTAAGATCAAAACGACGTCGTGTAATCCATCCCTCTCGATTTCCAGTGGGATACGCGCACTCGTCGATGCTTTGGCACTGATGGCTTGCACAAAGATCCTTTTGCCCGTAGGGCAGCCCAGAAGCGTGTACCGCCCGGACCCATCTGTTCGTACATGGTCGTCCCAGTCCGGTGTCAAAGTATGTGGTGGGTCGTTGCGGCCCGGAGGCTGATTTCCCGCAAGCGGTTCGGGTTCGGCTTGGCCGTATACGATAGCATTCGCCACGGGGTTGCCCGACGGGTCTGTCACTTTGCCTTCAATTGTTACTCCGCCAACGAGAAAAAGTTCAACGCCTTCCACCGTCTTTCCAGATTCCACCGTAACGGAAACATTGTCATATTGGTAACCGGTATTCAGGGGAAGCAGTCCACGAACTGCGTTCGTCGTATGTACGCCGCACTGACCGGGTGGTACGCCCTTTAGTTCAAAGGTACCCTCGGCGCCTGTGAATGCGGGGCGAACCATGGCGCTTCGCACATGGCTGCGCCGACCGATGCGCACACCTTCGATAGGCTTCTTGGAAAAGTACTCTCGTAGCGTACCTCGAATGGTTCCAGCCTTCTTTACACGCAACTCCACAGGCTCGGTTCGCTTTTCACCACCCGGAATCGTGAGCTTTCCGTTGTAGTCGTCGAGCACATAATCATCCGAGTTGCTCATAACGGTGACTTCGCCGGCAGGAAGGCTTTCAAAAGATACGAATCCATCCGCGTCGCTGGTACTCACGACCTGAATACGAGGAATGCCGGGGGTGCTTGCCACGAGTTCCACGCCGGGTACGGTTTCGCCAGTGTCCGCGGAGATGATTCGCGCGCGGAAGGTAGGTATGGATTTCAACCCAATCTGAAAACCTTCGGTGTTGATTGGAATGTTCTCAGCCAGTCCGAGTTCGAATCCCTTCGCGTTTACGTACAAACTCCATTCACCCAGCGGCAAACCTTCAATCCGGAATTGGCCTTCGGCATTCGTTTGCGTGGCAAACAAGTCTTCGTATGCTTTTCCCACCTGATCCAATCCGTTCATGTAAGGTTTGATTGTCGCCCCCTGGACTGGAGCGCCCGTGTCGTTCATGACCCTTCCCGCGACATATCCCACAGGCTGAAGCACCAACTGGGTATTGGCTGGTGTGCTGACCGCTCGCGCATTATGCATCGTGATCGCGCACAGGCCATCTTTTTCCGCGCGCACCAGCGCGCCCCACTCCGATTGGGTTTGTATGAAATAGAAACCGTCCGCGTCAGTTTCGGAGTATTCAGGTGGATCGTAAGTGAAGCCACCGACCATATGCAGTTGTGAATTGATGCAGGTGATTTTCGCCCCTGATGCGGGAGATCCGTCCGGCATGTACACCGCGCCTTCGAAAATGACGGAATGATCCCCCTCGGGTTGTCCGTTGGATTGAGCAACGGAGATAGCCAGAGGAGGGAGACAAACGTGAAAGGAAAGCAGGCAGATCCGCCGGAACAACCGGGTGTAGGAAGAAATTGGCAAGGGTGTAGTCATGTCGATTCTCCCGCCTGACCCATGATGGAAGACATGGAGAAGGCGTGTGAAGTTGAATTACCCTACTAATGAACCATGATAACATGAAGGCTGGATCCTGTAAAGTCAGGTTGACTGGAATTCCGGCCGTGTTTCAGGGGAAGCCGCTCCAATATCGCCTTCGCCATTCCCCCATTCTGCGCTATACTGGCGTAATAGCTGCCACGGAGTGTGCGAACCTTGTCGGTGTTGGGAACGTATTTTGATAAAGCCGCCGGTGCGCCGGAACCCGGTGACGAGTTCCTGGTGACGCAGGCGCGCCAGGGCGACCGGTGGGCGTTTGAAAAGTTGGTCAAGCGCTATGAACGGCCGCTGTACAACTATCTGCGGCGGATGACGGGCGACCCCACAGACGCCGAAGACGTGTTTCAGGAGACATTTTTGAAGGTCTACTCCCATTTGAACCGGTTTCAGGAAGGCCGGCCGTTCAAACCGTGGCTCTACCGAATTGCCACGAACACGGCCCGCGACTTCCTGCGTCATAAACGCCGGCGCCCACAGGTTTCGCTGGACGACGAAGACGGCGCACGCCCAAGCCTGCTGGATACCCTCGCGGCGTCGCTGCCCTCGCCGTCGTCGCTGTTGGCCTCGCGCGAAAACGTGGAACGGCTGGAAAAGGCCGTGGCGGGGCTGTCGGAGATTCACCGCGCGGTGTTTCTGCTTTCCCGCTACGAAGGATTGCCGTACAGCGAAATCGCGGAGGTGCTGGACATTCCCGTGGGCACCGTGAAGTCGCGCATGAACAAGGCGGTGCACGAGTTACTCGACGCTTTGAAGGAAACGCCATGACAGGCGGACCCATCGACGAAAACGCGCGCGAACTGCTGCGCGGGTATTGCCTGGACACGATTGATCCGGACGATCGGTCGGTGGTCGAGGCGCGCTTGGCCGGCTCGACGGAATGGAAAGAAGCGCTCAGCCTGGAGCAACAGCGCCTTGCCCAACTCGACGTGTTGACGAATACACCCCCGGCGCACGACTTGACCCGAGTGGTCATGGACGCTATCGATAACCAGAAGGTGCTGGTCTTTCCCCGCAAGCCGCTGTGGAAACGCTGGTGGCCCTACGCGGGCGCGGCCGTTGCGGCGTGCGTCGTTCTCATTGCGCTTGTGCCCGCCATTGCCCGCAGTCGGGAGTCAGCCCGCCGCGCGGCCGACCAGGGCAACATGAAACAACTCGCCATGATGTTACAGATGTACGCTAACGAAGCGCCGCGCGGTTTATATCCTCCGCTGACACCATACAGTGGCCTGTGGATGTTCAAACTGGAGGCCGTGTACCCCAAGTACCTGACCGACCTCGCGATGCTGGTCAGTCCGAGCTTGCCCGATGCCGATGCCGTGCTTTCGGAGATGCAATCTGTCGCCTCGACGGATCCCATTGATTGGAAGAGACTCACCGAATTGGCCGCGCGCAGCTATGCCTATTCAGGCTGGGCGCTCGACCCTGTAAAGGGTCCGCACGACCTGCACACGCAAATCGCCGGTCTCGCGCCTGAACAATACGACCAGGATCTTGTCGTGGACGGCGCGGTGTACCCGCGTTTGAGACAAAGCATTGAACGGTTTTTTATCACCGATACCACTGTTCCCGGCGCAACGCCGCGGGCGGAAATCCCTGTGGTGTTCAACGCTCCCACCGTGATCGACGCCCGTACGGTCAAAAAGAACAACGTACTCTTCATGGACGGCCATGTCATGGCGATGGACGTGGCGGAAGCGGCGCCGGGAGCGCCCTAGAAAACCCGAAGGGTTTCCATCATGATCGGATTGCTCGTCAACGTGTTCGACGCCGTCGCAAGTGGGGCACTTGCCGTCTATCACTGGCGCGCCACCGTCTCGCTCCTCGTCTCTTTTGCCCTTGCCGTGTTTGCCTTCTGGATTATTCCCCACTCCGGCCTTGCCTTGCTCACGGCCGCAGCCATATTCCTGGTGGGCCTGTTCGTCGGTTTTGGACTGGAATGGGACGCCCGCTCGGATTGACCTGACCTCAACGGCTGCACACCCGAAAACCTTTGCATCCCGCCGCCGTCATTCTCTAAAATACTTGGCGGCTGTCTTGGCCCCGTGGCCGAAGGGGCAGCCTTGGGCGGATCCGGAGTGCGGGCACTCCGGAGCGGTTTTCTTTTTTCCACACCCGGAAACAACGCGAGAAGGGATAGTGTGTCCAATGGCTGGTAAGACTCCCATTACAGTGGCCCACGGCGACGGCATCGGGCCGGAGATCATGAATGCGACGCTGCACATTCTGGAGGCGGCGGGCGCGGAACTGGACATCGAAACCATCGAGATCGGCGAACAGCAGTATCTGAAAGGCCTGACTTCGGGCATCGGGCCGGAGGCGTGGGAATCGCTCCGGCGCACGAAGGTCTTTTTGAAGGCCCCCATCACCACGCCCCAGGGCGGCGGGTACAAGAGCCTTAACGTGACCACCCGCAAGGCCTTCGGCCTCTATGCGAATGTGCGCCCCTGTGTGGCCTACGCGCCCTTCATTCGTACGAAACACCCGAAGATGGATGTGGTCATTGTCCGTGAGAACGAGGAAGATCTGTATGCGGGCATTGAACACCGCCAGACCGAAAACGTGATGCAATGCCTCAAGCTCATCACGCGGCCGGGCTGCGAGAAGATAGTGCGCTACGCCTTTGAATACGCGGTCACCAACAACCGCAAGAAGGTCACCTGCTTCACGAAAGACAACATCATGAAGTTCACGGACGGCCTCTTTCACCAGGTGTTCGACGAGATCGCCAAGGAATACCCGCAGATCGAGAATGAGCACTGGATCGTGGACATCGGGGCCGCGAAGCTGGCGGACACGCCGGGCGCGTTTGATGTGGTCGTCATGCCGAATCTCTACGGTGATATCCTTTCCGACGTGGCCGCGCAGATCGCGGGTTCCGTGGGGCTGGCGGGATCGGCCAACGTGGGCGATGAATACGCCATGTTCGAGGCCATTCACGGGTCGGCCCCGCGCCGCGCCGGCCAGAACTTGGCCAATCCCAGCGGCCTCCTGTTGGGCGCGGTGATGATGCTGGTGCACCTGGGCCAGCCCCGGGCCGCCGAGCGCGTGCACAACGCATGGCTGAAGACCATAGAGGAAGGCATTCACACCTACGACATCTTCGACGAGAAGGTGAGCAAGCAGAAGGTGGGCACGAAGGAATTTGCAGAGGCCGTGGGCAAGCGCGCGGGCCAATCGCCCGACACGCTGCCCGCCGTGAAGTACGGCGAAGCCGGCAAGCACAAGAAGTACGACGCCGGCGTGCGCACCCCCGCCAAGAAGGAATTGGTCGGCGTGGACGTGTTCCTGGATTGGACCAAGGGATCGCCGGACGAGCTTGGCGCGGCCCTGTCCAAGTGCGGCACGGACGCGTTGAAACTCGGCGCCATCAGCAACCGCGGCCAGAAAGTATGGCCCGACGGTGCCCCGGAAACGTTCATTTCCGAACACTGGCGCTGCCGCTTTGAAGGCGCAGCGGTGAAACACAGCGATGTCGTCGCACTGCTGAGCAACGTCGACAAGAGCGGTTTCGATTTTATTAAGACCGAGCACCTTTATACCTTCGACGGCAAGAAAGGCTATTCGCTCGACCAGGGCGCGTGATTTCGGAAACCTTTTTCTTTGCGAAAAGAGAAAGGGTTTCCGAACCTTCCAAAAAGAAACGAATGCGGGCCGGAGATTCCAGGGAATCCCCGGCCCGCTTTGCTTTTGGTGGTGTGCGGGCTGGTGATCGGGCTTGGTATGCAGCCCTTTCAGGGAAAATGGCTGAGGGTTGACACCCTCAGCCTAGGATAGACTCGCTTCCGTCGCACGTTGGCCCACTGCGGCGGGCAACCTTGGGCTGTGGGTATGTAAGCTCTTCGGGCAAAGCGCAAAAGGTGCCGCGTTGGTCGCGTTTTGATGGGCGCCGTACACCCTACCGCGAAATAGTGATAGGACGACCCCGCCGGGGTCCCGGGCGGGGGCTGCGCTTTGGCGGGCGTTAAGCGATGCGCTTGACCTTTAGTTTTGTGTGCTGTTTTGTGTGCCAGAGGTCGTATTGCATCTGCTGAGTAAGCCAGCTTTCCGGCGTGGTGTCGAAGGCCATGGAGAGGCGGATTGCCATCTCGGGACTGATCCCGGCATGGCCGTTGACCACTGCGGACAAGGTCTTGCGGCTTACTCCCAAGGATTTGGCAGCGGCGGTGATGCTGAGGCCCAGCGGCTCCAAGCACAGATCCTTCAGCACTTCGCCCGGATGCGGGGGATTGTGCATGGTCAGATTGCCCATTCAGTGATAGTCCTCATAATTGACGTCCGTGGCGTCTTCGCCATCGAAGCGGAATGTAATGCGCCAATTTCCGCTCACGCGAACCGACCAAGTGCCTTCCCTCCCGCCGGTGAGTTGATGCAGGTGCAGCCCAGGGAGGTTCATATCCCTGGGTGAGTTCGAGGCCGCCAAGCGCGCAAGTATCAGCCGTATTCGCTTCGCGTCTTTCGGTTGGATCCCTGCAGTGGATCCGTCCACAAAAAAGCGCTGCAGCCCTTTATGTTTGAAGCCTCGAATCACATGATATTGTAACCTGTAACGTATCAGGTGTCAATTGCGCAGACTCTGAATCGATGCCGTGGCCGGCTTGTGACATCTGGCGCGGCTGGAACACGTTGCTCAGATTAACTGCGGGCAAAAGGCGTGTGTACTCGCGTGGAGCATGTTGTGTCGCCCTTACAGGGCTAACGCTATCTTACATGCCCACTACCCAGGGCGATGCCCTGGGCTATCGTGTTGCGGCCTTTCAGGCCTGGATGAGTGCAGGCTGGCATTCGCCGCCTTGGCCTCGCTTACGGTGCGCTAAACTGCACTTTGATGCTTGCCACCGATCCGTTGGTGTCGAAATCGGGGCCGTAGGCCATTTCGACGATGAGAGCCGTGGTCTCGTAGCCGGGCACGGTGGCGGTGGGAGTGGTGTTGTAGCCGTAACCGGGGTTGGCCATTTCGATGTGGTCGAGCGCTCCATCCTGCACGATGGCGTAGGCCTCGGCGTCTTCATGGCGCCACATCTGGCCGAGGCTGCGGTTGTACCGGTAGAAGTTGGAGACTTCGTCGAGGCGGTCGTTGGTGATGCCGTAGGGGCCGAGGGCCTGCATGAGAACGGCCTTGTTGTCATGCACGCGCTCCGGGCCAGGCACGGAGAAGGCCGGCGCGGGGTTCACCCGGCTGAAGGCATCACGAAACACCTCCGACGCAACGCCCAGCGCCGAGGCGATGAGTTTCACGGGGCGGCCCTTGTCCACGGGTTCGGTTTCGTAACCCCCCGAAAACTGAACGGGAATGCGGTTCGAGCCACTGGGCTCCAAGGATTTGGAGCAGCCGGACGTAGACAGCAAGGCGAGCGCAACCGCCACCGCAAGCGACCGTGACCAACCCATCATGGGACCTCCTTGCTTCGCCCTGATTCAATTTGCGGTCCAATGTGCCTTTGGAGTGTGCCCCGGTCCGACTTGCGAATCAACCAGGCGTCAGCCCCTACGATTCGGGCAACGTTCTCGCCAAGATGAACTAAGCATGGAATCATCGGAGTGCCAACTCATGCGCGACACGGCAATTCTCGGATGCCTCTTGGGAACCGGCCTGGGCTGTGCCCATCCGGCAATTGACCTTTCTACTGCTGGTCTTGTGCCATGGGCTTCGCCGGTTGTTACCCACGTACGGGTGACCATTCCCTGACACCAGCCCCCCGCGCGGCCTCCCGCCTCCGCCCTCCGATTTTCGGACCGGATGCCGATGCGCATGCCTGCGGGAGCATTTGACACTTGAAACGCTTTTTTTGTACGATCTTCCGACGGATTCTTCTGTTTAGCCCGCTTTTTTCGCGATGCGTGTGAGCTGATCGCGAAGGGAGGTCATGCCGCTGCGACGCGTGGCTACGGCGTGAATTGGTTCGTGCGACATGACTTAAGATGAGTATTAGCAAGGAGTTGTAGCTCCTGCTCGCCGGTCCGGATCTCGCAAGGGTTTCGCCGGAAACACGAACGTTTCGGGTATATATTTTCGGTAGCGATGCGCTGCCTGACGGCAGGGTCCTGGTTCGCTGTGCTGGGCAACATGTACCAAGTCCAGGTTACACAGGACGAGCAGGCCAACTCTAACTGCCTAATTCTCTTGATGAAGAAAGGTGGGCGTAAAACCTTGTATCCACGGAAACCATCCACAGACGGGCTGTACGAGCCGTTTACCGAGCACGACGCGTGTGGCGTCGGGTTTGTGGCGAACATTGACGGCCGCGTTACCCACGACATTCTGGCCCAGGCCATCCACGTGCTGGAGAATCTGGAACACCGCGGCGCATGCGGTTGCGACCCGGAAACGGGCGATGGCGCCGGCATTCTGATTCAGACGCCGCATAAACTCTTCCAGAAGGAGGCGGAACGGCTGAAATTCACGTTGCCGGATCAGGGCGCGTATGCGGCGGGTATGATTTTCCTGCCGCACAACGACGCGGATCGCAAACGGTGTATTGCCATTGTCGAGGAAGCTGTAAAAGCCGAGGGACAGACCGTATTGGGCTGGCGCGACGTGCCGCGCGATTCGAGCAAGATTGGATCGCTTGCACGCCAGAATGAGCCGGTCATGCAGCAGGTCTTCATCCAGCGGGCAGCAGGCCTGGATCAGGATGCGTTCGAACGCAAGCTGTATGTCATCCGTAAGGTTGCCGAGAAAAAGATTTATACCTCCGATATTCCCTCGCGCGCGCAGTTTTATTCACCGAGCATGTCCTCGCGCACGGTAGTTTACAAGGGACTGATGCTCGCCGCGCAGATGGGCAGCTACTATCAGGATCTGAAGAATCCGGACACGGAAAGCGCCCTGGCGCTGGTGCACCAGCGGTACAGCACGAATACGTTTCCGTCGTGGCCGTTGGCCCACCCGTTCCGCTATCTCGCGCACAACGGCGAAATCAATACGTTGCGCGGAAATATGAATATGATGCGGTCGCGCGAAACGGATCTCGCCAGCAGCCTGTTTGGCGCCGATATCGCAAAGCTGGCGCCTATTCACAAGGAAGGCGACAGCGACTCCGCGATATTCGACTCTACCTTTGAGTTGCTCATGCTGGGCGGCCGTGACGCAGCCCATGCCATGATGATGCTGGTGCCTGAGCCGTGGAGCGGCAATCCCCAAATGCCGGATTGGCGCAAGGCGTTCTATGAATATCACGCCTGCAAAATGGAACCGTGGGACGGGCCCGCGTCGGTTGCGTTTACCAACGGTGTGCAGATCGGCGCGTTGCTCGATCGCAATGGCCTGCGGCCGTCGCGCTATTGGGTCACGAACGACAACTTTGTGGTGATGGCCTCCGAAGTCGGCGTGCTTAATGTGCCGCAGGAAAAAATTATCAAGAAGGGCCGGCTTGAACCGGGCCGCATGTTCCTCATCGACACCGAAGAAAAGCGGATCGTCAATGATGAGGAATTGAAGGAAAAGTACGGCAAGGCCAAACCCTACCGTGCGTGGCTGGATTTGCACCGCCATGTGCTGCCGGCGTCGTGTCCGCCGTCGAATGGCAAGGCCGCCGTTGCCGAAGCGCCGTTGCTCGAACAACAGCAGGTATTCGGCTACACGTTGGAAGACATCGAGATCATCATCAATCCCATGGCCGAGAAAGGCAAGCAGCCGCTCGGATCGATGGGAAATGACGCGCCGCTGGCCGTGCTCTCGAATCGCCCGCAATTGCTGTTCAATTACTTCAAGCAGTTGTTTGCGCAAGTGACGAACCCGCCGATCGATCCGATCCGCGAAGAAATCGTCATGTCGCTGGAAACCGATATCGGCCGCGAGAAGAATCTGCTCGATGCGACTCCGGAAGACTGCCAACAGCTTCATTTGAAGTCGCCCATCATCACGAACGAGCAACTCGACTATATCAAGCACTTGGACAAGCCAGGTCTGAAGACGAAAGTCATTTCGACGCTGTTTCCTGCGGAAGAGGGCTTTGGCGCGCTTGAGAGACACCTCGATCGCATTTGCAATGAGGCGGAAGCCGCTACCCAAGCGGGGTACACGCTCCTTCTGCTGTCCGATCGCGGTGTGGGTGAAAAGAATGCCGCGATTCCGAGCTTGCTCGCGACGGGCGGTGTGCACCATCACCTGGTGCGCAAAGGGCTTCGCAGCCATTGCGGTATCGTGGTGGAATCCGGCGAGCCCCGCGAAGTTATGCACTTCTGCCTCTTGACGGGATACGGCGCGGGCGCGGTGAATCCATACCTCGCCTTCGCCACGATCGAGGACCAACTCCAACGGGAAATCCTGGTGGAAAAGGAACCGGGGCAAGCCGTCGCGAATTTCATTCACGCGGTTGAAGCGGGCATGCTGAAGACGATGTCAAAGATCGGCATCTCGACGCAGCACAGCTACCGAAGCGCGCAAATCTTCGAAGCCCTGGGCCTCGGCCCAATCCTGATTGACCGATGCTTTGCGGGTACAGCTTCGCGCATTGGCGGAATCGAGATGGAGGACGTGTGCCGCGAGACGCTCATGCGTCATTCCATTGCGTATCCGAAGGCGCATGCACGGCCCCGCGAGTTGGATCCGGGCGGTGTATACCGCTGGCGCCGGCGCGGCGAATTTCACATGTACAACCCCGACACCGTGTCGCGGGTGCAACATGCCGTGCGCGCGAATAGCCAGGAGAAATTCCGGGAGTTCAGCGCCCTCATCAATGATCGCAACCGGTCGTTGGCCGCGCTGCGTTCGTTGTTGAAGTTCAAGAAAGGCACCCCGGTTCCTATCGAGGAAGTGGAATCCGCGAAAGAAATCGTGAAGCGGTTCTGCACGGGGGCCATGTCGTTTGGTTCGATCAGCAAGGAAGCGCACGAAACGCTGGCGATTGCGATGAACCGTATCGGCGGCCGAAGCAACACCGGCGAAGGCGGCGAAGATCCAAAACGATTCGTGGCGGATGGCAATGGCGATCTGCGTCGCAGCGCGATTAAGCAAGTGGCCTCCGGCCGCTTTGGCGTGACCAACGAATACCTTGTCAATGCGGACGAACTCCAAATCAAAATGGCGCAGGGTGCGAAGCCCGGTGAAGGCGGCGAATTGCCGGGGCACAAAGTGTTCCCGGAGATTGCGCGCATTCGCTATTCCACGCCCGGCGTGGAATTGATTTCGCCTCCGCCGCATCACGACATCTATTCGATCGAAGACTTGGCGCAACTCATTCATGATCTGAAGAACGCGAACAAGTACGCGAACATCTCGGTGAAGCTCGTGTCGGAAGTGGGTGTGGGTACGGTCGCCGCGGGCGTGGCCAAGGGCAAGTCCGATTTGGTACTTGTCAGCGGCGACAATGGTGGAACCGGCGCGTCGCCCCTGAGTTCGATCAAGCATGCGGGTCTGCCGTGGGAGTTGGGCCTCTCCGAGACCCACCAGGTTCTGGTGTCCAACAATTTGCGAAGCCGAATTCGCGTACAAACGGACGGCCAGATTAAGACCGGCCGCGATGTGG
Organism: Candidatus Hydrogenedentota bacterium; assembly: GCA_045863295.1. Taxonomy (GTDB): domain Bacteria; phylum Hydrogenedentota; class Hydrogenedentia; order Hydrogenedentales; family SLHB01; genus BTWA01. The sequence goes on along the minus strand of BTWA01000030.1, from coordinate 46,785 downwards.
CCATTGCGTTCCTGCTGGGCGCCGACGAAGTGGGCATGGCGACATTGCCGCTCATTGCGACGGGGTGTATCATGATGCGCAAGTGTCATTTGAACACCTGCCCGGTCGGCATTGCGACACAAGATGCGGAACTGCGCAAGAAATTCGCGGGCAAGCCCGAGTACGTTGTGAATTTGTGTTTCTTCATTGCCGAGGAAGTGCGGGCCATCATGGCGGAACTCGGTTTCCGCACCGTTAATGAAATGATCGGCCGCACCGACCGGCTCGAATACGACCCCCTGCCGGATCACTGGAAGGCAAAGAAGCTCGACCTTACCCGCCTGCTTCATGTGGAGACGCCGTGGAAAGGGGAGACGCTTTATCACAGCCAGACCCAGGATCACGGACTGGAGAAGGCGTTGGACAACGACCTTCTTGTGCGTGCAAGCGCGGCGCTCAAACCAGCTGCATCTTTCGACCAAGTTGAAAAGGTACGGTTTTCGACGGAAATAAAGAACATCAACCGTACCGTCGGAACGATGCTTTCCAGTGAATTGACGCGCGTTCACAAGGTCGGTCTCGAAACCGGCACTTTGCCTGAAGACACCGTGTGGATCGATTGCACAGGTCAGGCGGGCCAAAGCTTTGGCGCGTTTTCGATCAAAGGCGTGACTTTGAACGTGACCGGCGAAGCCAACGACTACTGCGGCAAGGGACTTTCCGGCGGCAAGATTATTGTGACACCGCCGGCCGAGTGCCCCATGACACCCGAGCAGAACATCGTGGTAGGCAATGTGGCCCTATACGGCGCCACGGGCGGAGAAGCGTATTTTCGCGGCATTGGCGGCGAGCGCTTCTGCGTGCGCAACAGCGGCGCCTGGGCGGTTGTCGAAGGCGTGGGCGATCATGGGTGCGAGTACATGACTGGCGGCCGTGCGGCCATTCTTGGGCCGACCGGGCGGAACTTCGCGGCAGGCATGAGCGGTGGCATTGCGTTCGTGTACGACCCAAACGGTTCCTTTCCCATTCTGTGCAATCAAGAGTCTGTTGACTTGAAGCCGATGAACGAAAAGAGTCTGAACGATTTGAAGTACATGCTGGATCGGCATGTTCAGTACACCGGCAGCACCGTGGCGAAGCGGATCCTCGACAACTGGACTTCTGAGTCTCAGCACTTTGTCCGGGTGATGCCGCGCGATTACGCGCGGGTGTTGCGTGAAATGGAACGGCAAGCCGGTGGAGACAATGGCAAGGCCGTCGCTCAGGAGGTTCAGCATGCCGTCAAATAACAATGGACCCTCGAAAGAAAAAGGGTTCATGGTATACAAGCGGGAAACGCCGTCGTACCGGCCTGTAGAAGAGCGCACAAAGCATTGGGACGAGTTCCTCCAGGATTTCGATGATTCGAAAATGAAGGAGCAGGGGTACCGCTGCATGAATTGCGGCATCCCGTTTTGCATGTCCGGCTGCCCCCTGGGGAACATCATTCCCGATTTCAACGACGGTGTGAAGGATTTGGATTGGAAACGCGCCTTGGATACGTTGCTTTCCACCAATAACTTCCCGGAGTTTACTGGTCGAGTGTGCCCAGCGCCGTGCGAGGCATCGTGCGTGCTGGGAATCACGGATCCGCCCGTCACCATCAAACTGAACGAACGTTCCATCGCCGACCGCGGCTTCGCGGAAGGCTGGATCAATCCCGAGTTGCCGGAAGTCCGGACCGGAAAGAAAGTCGCGGTAATTGGGTCCGGTCCGGCTGGGTTGGCCGCCGCGCAACAACTGAACCGGGCTGGCCATACAGTCACCCTTTTCGAGCGCGCGGATGAGGCTGGTGGCTTGCTGATGTACGGTATTCCGGATTTCAAGCTGAACAAGGACGTCGTGCGCCGGCGGCTGAAGCAGATGGCCGCTGAAGGCGTCATTTTCCGGTGCGGCGTGGAAGTGGGCAAAGACGTCACCGCCGCTGAGTTGGAGAAAGAATTTGACGCCATTCTGTTGACCACAGGGTCGACCCAACCCCGGGATCTCCCGATCCCCGGACGTGAACTGGACGGCGTACACTTCGCCATGGATTTTCTGACCCAGCAAAACCGTAGGGTTTCGGGAAAGGAAGTCGTAGAAAACGCGATTTTGGCCAATGGCAAAACCGTGGTAATTCTCGGTGGCGGCGACACGGGTTCCGACTGCCTCGGCACCAGTCTGCGGCAGGGGGCGAAGCACGTGTGGTCGTTGGAGTTGTTGCCTCGTCCGCCCGAGGGCGAGAATCCGTCAACCCCTTGGCCCCTGTGGCCCGTTATTTATCGTACGTCTTCGAGCCACGAAGAAGGGGGCGACCGCGATTTCAGCGTGCTTACTAAGGAGTTCCTGGGAGACGGCAACGGGAAATTGCGCGCTATCCAGGCGGTCCGTGTCGAATGGGTGAAAGACGATTCGGGCCGGATGCAAATGAAGGAAGTGGCTGGCAGCGAGTTCGAGATTGAGTGTGAACTGGTGCTCTTGGCCATGGGCTTTGTTCATCCCGAACATGTTTTGCCCAAACAACTTGGGCTGGAATTAGATCCACGTGGAAATGTGAAAGCCGAATACGGCCAGTACAGCACAAGCAAGCCCAATGTCTTTGCGGCAGGCGACGCGCGCCGCGGACAGTCGCTGGTGGTCTGGGCCATTCACGAAGGCCGTGAGGCCGCACGTGCCATTGATATTCGGCTGATGGGCCATTCGGACCTTCCGAGCGCCCAATCCTTTGGGTACGACAGTGTGGAAGTTGCCGGTGTCCGTTAAGGGACTTCCTTTGTGTGCACCGCGTTGCCGGGTTGATGTAAAGTGTTTCTCGTCAGTAGTACCCGTTTCGAGACCGTAACGGCTTACGTCCGTTGCGGTAGGATAAGGCGGGACCCTATAGTACGGGAGTTCTTCGGGGGGCTAACCCATTCCCGGTTAAGCATTTGATGTCATTGATAACGGGATGGTTTGGTGCTAGACTCGTCGAACGCGTGTTGGTCTCGGTTCTCTGCGTGGGTGTAAATTATTGACGCACCATCCGCAGAATCCGCTGTAACGTTGCTGGACGTGGATCACACGCAGGGCGATGTCCTTGGTGCAGCGTTGTGGCGGAACTTTTGAGCTGTTGAGGGGTTCACATTCTGGTGGGCTCTACAACAGGGTAGAAGACAGTATTTCGGGAGAATCACCTTGAAACACCTGACCATGATTTCCAAGCAACCGTTACGTGCCGAGGCCGATCAGACCAATCTGGAGGTACTAATCTCCATATTGACGCTGGGTTTTGACGTTGTAACCGTATTCGTCACTGCGTTTAGCGCCATCTTCACTGCCTCGGTGACTGGCTTGCAGGGGTTCTTGGCCGCGCTCACGGCGTATAGCGAAGAGAAGAATCCGGAAGAGAATACCTGACGCCGATACGGCCGTGTTGGGGTTATGAATTACCGCTGATACCCGTGATGACGCTGCCGTAGTCAGCGCCATTTCACGAACTACATGGAGGAGTGTTCATGCGACATGTGCGAAACATTTCCGCAGCGCGGATACGTCAGGCCGCTTCGTATGATGACTTTTTGAATACGTTCTGGAACGCATGGTTGAACTTCCTGTTTTCCACGAAGAACTCCATCGGTGGCCTGAAGGGATAGGCTGGGTGCTGACGGATCCGGCGCGGCCGGGTCGGTCTGGAGATCGTCCATGAAGCACGTGCGCAAACTAACGAAAACGAAGATCCTGGAAGCCACGGCCGCCATCGATTTTGTAAATGCCGTCCTGAATGGCTACTACGACGTTGTTTTCGGCAAGAAGAACTTTATCATTGGTGGCGGCGGGATCGTCGATCCCCCGGATGACGGGGGAGACGGCGGCGGTGACACGGGTGGAGACGACGAAGAGCGTTTGTTCTTTTAGCCGCACGGCGCTGTTTGCATACGGGACGTTTCGCGGGGTTGGCTTCAACCCCGCTTTTTTTTGAATGCGGCGAGTGCCGGAGGAAAAGCGACATTGCATCCGATTGGAAGGCGCACGCCACCCACGGGGTAGTGTTGGCCAACTCGATTCGGGCATAATTGTTGGAACAGACCCATGGCAGCGATTCAATCGGCTTTTCCGTCTGTGGCAACCCATTACCGATAGAATTTGACGCATCATGATTGCATTGGAACACGGCATAATCCGTTCGAGCGAACCCGATGACGCGTACGCCCTGTGGCAGTTGTACGATATGTCATCGCCTCGTTCATTCCTGATCGGTCCTTCGCGGGAAATCTACATCCCCACATTGGACGAATTGCGCGAAATGCTTGGCCGGAAAGACTTTCTTTCCGGCGTCTTCTTTGTCGTTGAGAATCTGCAAGGGGATATTCGGGGTTGTTTCGTGATGCGTAGCGCCAAGATGGAATCCGCGTTCGCGGAAATGATGCTCGCCATGGCCGATGAGTCCGATTACGGCCAGCCCCTCGCCGACGAAGTATTTGGTTTCATCGCATACGGCACGTTTGTCGAGAAGAAACTCAACAAGATTCAAACCAGTTGCCTGACCACAGAGGAATTGTACCGCGCGTTTCTCGTGCGTCACGGTTTCGTGTGCGATGGTATTCAACGGGACATGATCTATACTCACGGCCGCTACTACGATCTCGAATCGCATTCGCTGCCCCGATCCCGCTGCCAACATTTGGAAGCCTACAAGGAACGATACAGTGCGCTTGCGACGTCTTGAGCGGGCCGACCTCGACTATGTCCTCGAATGGGCCGAGGACCCCGTGTTCCGCGAGTTTGTCTTTGGTGACAGCCGGCGGTCCTGGCGTCAGCACGGTGCGCAGGCGATAGCACTGCTGGGTGGTGCCCTGAATTCGCAGAATGCCGGCATCGGATTTTTTATGCTGACTGACGACAAAGACCAGCCGGTGGGCCTCGCCGCCATCTACGAAATGCAGTGGCGCAATCGTCAATGCGCCTCCAGTCTCTACGTGATTCCCGCGCATCGCACGGAAGATATTGTGTTTGATGGTTGGCTGGGTCTACTCCGGTATTGCTTCGACGAACTCAATCTTCATCGAGTGTCCACGCGTGTGGCCGCCTCCGACACAACCGCTCTTTCCGCGCTCGCTAGAATGGGTGCTAAGCGAGAAGTGACGTACCGGGGACATCTGCTGCAAAACGGCAAGGCCGCGGATTTGCTCGGATTCGGCATGTTGCGGCCGGAATACGATCGCCTTGCCGCACCCGCCGCGGCGGAGGCCTGATCATGGCGCTTAAGTCTAGTGTGTTTATACGTCGCGCGGACCGCGACGATTTGGAAACGGTGGTCTCGTGGATGCAGGACCCCGCATTTCAACGCTTTCTGTACGGGGATCCCGCGCGCTCGCCGCGCCAAGTGCGCGAACAAATCGTCGGCATGCTTGGCCGCTCCGCGCCGCATTCCATGCCCCCTACGATCTATTTCGTGGCGGATTCCAACAAGTACGGGCCGTTTGGACTCTTCAGTGTAGTCAATATCAGTTGGCGCAACCGTTCTTGCAATATCGACTCGTACATTATCGAGTCCAAGCGGAACGGTATGCTGGCAACGATCTCGTTTTACCGTGTTCTTGAATACTGTTTCCACATTCTGAACATGCATCGCATCAACATCTACATTTACGGCTTCAATAGCCGTTCGTGGCGAAACTTCGAACTCTCCGGGGCAAAACGCGAATTGGTGTTACCCGATCACGTGGCCCGGGATGGACAAATGTTCGAGATGTACGGATATGGTCTGCTTCGATCCGAATTTGAAGTTTTGCGTGAGAGTTTCCATCGCAAGCTGAAAGGGATCGATCTGAAGACGATGATTGCCGACATCGAAGACCGAAGGGTGCAGCCGGAGGCGGCGGAATGATCGTCGAGGCGGTCTCCATTCCGGGCTGGACTGTTGGCGCTTTTTTCGCCTTGCTCGGAGGGCACGTTGTCTTTTCCCTGATCAGTAACCGGTACGTGGAAGGGGAACAACCCACCGGTGGCATACGTAGAGTGCATGTTTTCATACAAGCGCCCATTTTTTGGCTGGCCGTCTACTTTGCCCTGTGTCTCGACGTATTCTCGCGGCAACTGGTCTCGCCACTCTATATCGGATTGGGATTGTTGGCTGGACACATGGTGTTCGGCCTGTCGCTTTTGATCACACACAATTCGATCAAGGATGCCTGGAGCCACTTCTTCGACTTCGGCGATTTGTGGAATTTTACCGTTGACAGTCCAATCGTGTTGTTGCGTTTCCTTGGGGTGGCCGTGGCCGAAGAACTCATCTGGCGCGTTTCCGCGCAGAAGTTTTCGGTTGTGTTTCTCGAACAGTTCATGTCCGCAAACGCGGCGGCGTTCACGGGTATTGTAGTGGTCGCGGCACTTTTTGTGGTCGTGCACAAGCACTTTTTCGAGAACAGCTTCATGGTGTCACTGGAATTCGTGGGATTCTCGCTCTTGCTGGGCGTTTTGTATCATGTGACCAACAGCTTTGTCCTTGTCATGGTCATTCACGCCATGCGCGACATCGAGATCGCCTATTTGGAGTATCTGATGAAAGTCGACGAGTTGGGCGATCCAGAACTGGCCGCCCGGGAAATGGACAAGGTGTACATGCCCTCGAGGCAGCAAGCAAAATGAGCGCCGAATTCACCGTCGAATTGCGTGGTATCAACAAAGTGTTCCATACCCGCCACGTGCTCACCCGTGACGAGGATTCCGGTGTGCGCAAATGGTACCGCAGGAAAACGGTCCATGCGGTAAACGACGTGTCATTCGGCGTGCGCAGGGGCGAAATTTTCGGTTTGCTGGGCCGCAACGGCGCGGGCAAAACGACGACCGTGAAGATGATATCGGGCTTGGTGAAGCCATGCAGCGGCGAGGTGTATGTCGGCGGCCTCTACGTGGAGTCGAACCGGCTCAAGGTTCTCCGTAAGCTGGGCGTTGTCTTGGAAGGCACGCGAACGTGCATCTGGCCGTTGACGCCACTGGAGAACCTCGCCTATTTCGGTAATTTGCGGGACGTGCGCGGTCGCGTATTGCGAGCGCGGTCCGAACAACTGCTCGAGTTCATCGGACTGAAAGACAAGATGAACACGGAGGTGCGGAAGCTGTCCCGGGGCCAGAAGCAGAAGCTGGCCATATGCATTGCGCTGATCACGGATCCCGAAGTACTCCTCCTGGACGAGCCGACCACAGGTTTGGACGTGCAAAGCAGCCGGAACATCAAAGACAAGATCATCGAGATGACCCGGACCCAAGGAAAGAGTGTAGTGGTCACCACGCACGACATGGGCGTCGCTCAGGAACTCTGCGATCGCATCGGGATCATAGAAAATGGCAAATTGATCGCGTGCAAGCCGACGGAGGAGTTGCTGGACGTCTTTTCCGATCAGGCGTACGAACTGCATCTTGACCGCATGCCGGACTTGGATAGCCTTCGCGCGATTCCGGGCATTCATGGTGCTGAATCGCTGCCCAGTGAAAATGGACCGATCTTGAGCGTGCAAGTTCCGTCCGATCCCTCCGATCGATCGGAGGCCTTGTACCGGCTGATTGAGTCGCTACGCGGCGATCGCGTCGAATTACGCTCCATTCGCGAGCGGCAACAGACGCTGGAAAATGTGTTCCTGCGGCTTACCTCGGACGGACCGGCTTGACAAGATAGCGGCGGCTGCCCCGCCCGCGCGTTCAATAATGGGAGCAGACATGGGTTTCTTTTTGGTCATGAAAGCGGAGTTGGTCCGCGGGTTCATCATCATGCGCCGGTATTGGTTCAAGACCATGGTGGGCATGATCATGGGATACGGCATGCTTGTGGGCATCATCATGGCGTTGTCGAGCGGCACGGTCGATCCGAATCAGTATTCCCAGTTCATCACGGACAAGGCGCTGGGACTTGTCATCGGCATGTTTGCCTTCGGCATTATCGGACTGTTCACATCCGGATTGCAGGGTATGGCGCGTTCAGGGGAACTGGAACAGATGTATATGAGCCCGCATGGACTCATCACCAATTTTCTCGCACGGTCATGCGTCGCCGCCTTCATGAGCATTGTTACCTGGTCCATCATGATCGCCATGGTAGCCGCCACCTTTGACAGCCAAATCCATGCGAGCCCCGCCTTGACGGTTCTACTCCTTGTGCTGACCTATTTGAATCTGATCGGTTTCGGATTCATGAGCGGAGGTTTGGTGCTGGTCTTCAAGCAGACGGGGGAAATCGCCGTCATATTGCGACTTATTCTTATTGGGCTCGCCCTGACCATCACGGAAGACATGTACAATTGGCCGATTGTGTTGCAGGCCCTTGCGCACGTCGCACCGATTACCGACGCGGCCATTTGTCTGAAGCTGGTGCTCATGGAAGGAGAGGGAACCGCGATTTTCACGCATCCTTCGTTTTATTTTCTGATGATTAACTGCGGCATCTGGACTGCCATCGGCTTGACCTTGTTTAAGCTGATGGAGAACCACAGCCGCAGCAAAGGCACGCTGGGGGCCTACTGATGACGCAAGCGCTCATACATCGTTTTGTCCAGGGCGGCCGCCGGTTTGCCATCGATCCCGAAACCTGTTTTTGCTTCGAATGCGACGACATCTCCTGGGATGTGCTGGAGTATTATCCGCACACGCCGCTTAACCGAATTGTGCGAGAACTTGCCGGAAAACACGATACAACTGAATTGGAAGAGGTCATCGGCGAACTCGAGTGGCTCCGGTCCACACGTGCCATCCTTCCGCCGGCCAAGAAAGAGGATCTCCAGAAGGAATTCGAACTCGAAAAGGGCCTGAAGAAGCTTTCGGTTCGCCTTCCCGGCGTGGAAACGGTGGAAGACCCGCCCGCGAAGAAGAAAGGTTGGTTCGGCGCCAAGACATCCGAAGCCCCATTTCAAGCGAGGACGCTGGGCCGAGATGCAATAGATCTTTTGCTGGGCCGGGCGGCCGATCAAAAACTGCTGCAACTAGAATGGATTGCCGAAGGCCAGTTGCAGAGCCCGGATTTGATCATTAGCCTGTCCCGTCAGGCCATCAGAGCCGCGGGCCTCGCCGGAAAAACCGCGACGGTTTCCATTCGAGTACTCAATCTCTCGTTAGCCAAATCCGGTGACGCGTTGGAAGGACATACGATCTCGATTGTGCTGGAAGTAAAACAGACCGAATCGCAACTGGATGCATTCGAATCGTTCGCGCAACCCGGACCGTGGACTCTTGCGAAACTGGCAAAAGCGGTGCAGCCCGGCGGCGAAGGCGTGACCGGTAGAATCGTGCTTCAACCGGGACATCCGAACTTCGCGGGCGTCGTCGAGACATTGGACAAGGCTGGTTTCACGCACATTGAATTGGATCTCGACGGATCCTATGCCGCGGATCCGTCGCTGGATCCGGAAGCCATGCGCAAGGCGCTCAGCGAATCCGCGGTATATTACGCGAACCGCCTGTTGAAACATCACTATTTCCGGGTCGATCCCATAGCAGGGTTCTTTTACCGGATTTACGACGGCGTGCCGTTGAAACGAAACGATCCCAGCGGCACCAATGAACTGGCCGTGGATGCCGATGGCGCGTTGTATCCTTCATGGCGCTTTTTGGGCCAGGAAGCGTTCAAGGTGGGATCACTCGCCGAAGGCAGATTGGACGAAGAGGCACGTTCGAGGTTCGATGAAATCGGATCGGTCACTACCGGTGTTTGCCGCCGGTGCTGGGCGCGCCACGTCTGCGGAGGCGGTACGGCGGCCGTGCACCAGGCGTTGAGCGGTTCCTTCCGTTTGCCGCACGAGACCTGGTGCAACGCACAGCGGGCGTGGGCGGAATCGGCGGTGTCCGCTTTCAATTTGTTGTCCGCCGAGGGCGTGAATTTCACGCGCATGTACCACTTGTTTACGCGGACCGAGAAGCCCTCGCTATTCACGCTTGTGCGTGCCGCGTTCCGCATGTCGGTGGGCATGAGGCCCATTGAAGAAGCCGACGCGGACATGCTGATGGAGTGGGAGAACTGGAACAGTGCGGCTTATTTCCTCTATACCGAGCGCGGCATCATGATCACCACCCGCTACGACCGTGAAATGGATGCGCTCCATCCCCATGGCATGGACAAGGAAATGATCCTGGTCAAACGCGATGGCAAACCCTTCGGCCTGATTAAGATGCGGCCGGAACGGTTTCACGGCGCCGCCCAGGGTTGGATTTACATGCGGGACGACCAGGACTATCTCGCGGAAGACGTACGCCGCGGTTTCCGGACACTGCTCAATGAAGCCGCCAAGCAGCAGGCCGTGCGCAGGCTCACCATTCCCGCATCGGCGCCGGAAAAGGGACTGCAATCGTTCCTTGAGGGGCTGGGGTTCAAACGCGAAGGCACGCTTCGCGAAGCCCTGTTCGTGCATGATGAATACCAGGATGTTCACGTCTACGGGATTTCCGTCGACGACTTATAGAAAAATGAACCCAAGGAGGTCCAGGTGAAACGCAAGATCGGCATAGTTGTCGTTCTCGTCGCTTGTGCTTTCCTGGCCGGCCTGGCGTACCTCTATCACAGCATCACCGATCGGGTTGCCGGCGAGTTTTTCGACTCGGACGGCATACGCATTCACTTCACCGTGGAAGGCGAAGGCGAACCACTCATCCTGATTCACGGGTTTGCCGCCAACGCCGACCTGAATTGGCGCAAGCCGGGCGTGCTGCAAAAGTTGGCGAAGGAATACAAAGTCATCGCCATCGACAATCGCGGCCACGGATTGAGCGAGAAGCCTCACGAGGAATCCGCATACGGCCTTCCCTTTTGCGAGGACGTGATTCGCCTGATGGATCACCTGGGAATTCCCAAGGCACATGTGGTCGGCTATTCCATGGGCGCATTCATTACGCTCAAACTGGTCACCCTCCATCCGGATCGCGTCATCTCCGCGGTAGCCGGTGGCGCCGGATGGGAAGACCCGGAAAGTGGCGAGGCCGAACGGTACGACATTGCGAATGCGCTGGATTACACGGGCAATTTCGGGCCGCTTTTCGAGGCGATATCGCCGCCGGGCAAAGCCCCCGAGGGGTGGGTGCTTCGCCAAATCAACTTCACATTGAGTCTCACGAACGACACCGAAGCGCTTGCGCACGTGATGCGTGCCTTGGACGGACTCGTGGTAGCCGAGGCGGAATTGCGCGCGAACTCCGTGCCGCTGCTCTCCATCGTGGGGGCTGACGATCCGTTACGTGCCGGGGTGGATCGGATGAACGGTGTCATGGGCCGGCATGAATCGATCTATATCGAAGGCGGGGACCACATCTCGACCATTGCGGATCCCGCGTTTGCAGAAGCCATTCTGGCGTTTCTAAAGAAGCATCCGGCGCAGGCCGCCGTAACGCAATAGACAGCATTGAGGGGGGAGCCATGGGAACAATTCTTTTTCTGCTTGCGGCAGGCATCGCCGCGGACGTGCAAGTCGCCGAAGATCGCATGTTGGTGGTTGATGGCCAGCGGACGTTTGTGCTTGGCCTGTATGAGTATCCAAAGGAAAAAGCGGCTTTAAAGCAAGCCGCCGATGCTGGCGTGAACTTGATGTACGTGCATTCCACGGAAGAACTTGATGCGCTGCAGGCACTCGGCATGAAAGGCTGGGTGAATACCGGGTATGACCTCGACCTTAGCGTTGACCGGGAAGCCCGCGAGGCGGCCTTGAAGGCCAAGGCGGACCAGTTTGCGGCTCATCCCGCAATGATGGTTTGGGAAGTGCCTGACGAAGCCCTGTGGAATGTCTGGTACGCCGCGCAGGAGTGGCGGTTCAACTACCAGGCCAAGCAACAGCGGGAAGCCATCGCCGCGATTACCGATGAGGCCCAGAAGACGGCCATGCAGGCCCAGTTTGACGACGCGCAACGCACCATGCGGGAAGGATTGTATGTCGAGGGAGAAGCCAAGGCCGATGAGCTCAGTAAGACCCTCGGCCTGCCAGAGACTCAGCCTGCACATGTAATCAACACCGCGGCCGATCGAATGGTGGTCATGGCTGAAGGCATGAAGGCGGGCTACGCCGCGCTCAAGCAGTTGGACCCCAAACACCCAATCTGGATGAATCACGCCCCCCGCAATTCCATACCGCAACTGGCCATGTTTGCGCAGGCGGCTGATGCAGTGGGGTGCGACATTTATCCCATGCCGGATTGGGGGACTGGCCATTCGGATCTGGGCGATCGAAGCCGCACCAGTGTCGGCGCGTACACGCGTCGTATGCAGGAGAGCGCGCCCGGCAAGCCGGTGTTCATGGTACTCCAGGGATTCGGTTGGGCTGATCTCGACAAGAACGCTGACGAAGCCACGAAAAAGCGCGAGCGCCGCCCAACGCTGGCCGAGACCCGTTACATGGCCTACGACACCATTGTGAATGGGGCGCGGGGCATTCTGTATTGGGGCACGGCATTCATCGAAAAGGATTCCCAACTGTGGGCAGACGTTTTGAAAGTGTTGCGTGAATTGGCGGACCTGCAGCCCGTGCTGTCCGCGCCGGAAGCCGCAATCGCCCTTGAAATCAATTACGCGGAAACGTGGGGCTCAGTCGATCGTGGCGTGCGCGTGCTGCCCAAACAGGCCGCCGACGGATTGTGGCTCATCGTGGTTAACGAATGGCAGGACCCACTCCATTGCACGTTGAGCGGCGTGCCCGACGGAACGTACACCGACAAAGACAGTGGAAAGGCATTCGTGGCTGCCGGGGGCAAAGTTACCTTCACGGTGGGTTCCTACGGGACAGGTGTACTGAAACACACACCCTGAGAGTGCGTCTTGAGATCGAAGGCACGCGTTGGGTCATTGCGTCTTGGGCGGCACCTCGCGCCACTGCCCTGCCTTTTCGTCCCAGTCGGCGGGTAGAGTTTCGCGATCCCACCCTGCCGCGAGCGGACGGGACGCGCCCTGTCCGCCTAAGTTTCGCCCTTCGTCGTACCGCTTCATGAAGAACGCCGTTGGGAACCGCTGCAAGCTCGATTCCATGAGTTCGAACGGCAGCGCTTCCATTTCGACGCGGGCCTCGGCTGCGTTGCGCCCGTTCCAGAACCGGAATCGGGGCAGGCCTTCAATCAAGAGTCCGCCGGGCATGGGTTTCCACGTAACGTTGTCGATGCCGTGCGAACCATCCTGTATCAATAGCACGACGGCTTTGCCGTCCGGCTTGATGACGATGACAAACGAGTTGGTTGCAGCGGTGACCATCCAGGTGCCCGTAAGTTCCGATGCCGGAGGTTCACTTGTCTGTTCGGCGCAAAGGGCAAACGACATGCAGACAACGAGAACAAAAATTGGCAATTGCTGTCTCATTTCAGGGCTCCATAGGTTGCCGGTGGAGTTGCTCCGTGATTGATTCCCGCCAACCAATGCGTGCGTGCGCTTCGAATTCGGCCGGTATAGTATTGTAATCAGCAACCCGCGGTGCGGCAATCAAGCCGCGACGCCGCGGAATGGAGTACAGGTTATGCCACGATTAATCAAAAGTCCCTCGCAAGTCATGGCGGCCGGGCAACCGCCCAAGATCATTCGGGAATATATCGGGCGGGTCAATTCGGCCACGCACGAAGTCAGCATCGCCTACATGTCCAGTCCCGCCGGTTGGATGGAGCCGGGCCAGACGCCCGAGTTTAACGAATACACCCTCGTGCTCAAGGGCACGCTCCGCGTCGCCAGCGACGACGACGAGGTCATCGAAGTGCACACTGGCGAAGCGGTAATCGTTCCCGCGGGCGAATGGGTCCAATACTCCACCTGTGTACCCACGGAATACATCGCCGTGTGCGTCCCCGGCTTCAGCATGGATACTGTGCATCGGGATGACGAATAGAGGAGACTTACCCCCCGAATGAAGCAGATGGACGCAAATAGTCGAAGTGCTTCGGACAGCACGCTTGAGTTTAGGCTCTCATCAAGCGCGATTCGACAGCGAGCGAACCTCTATGGACTCGGTTGCGCGTTGTTTGTGTTTAGTTGCATTTTGACTGAATCCGGGGATCGCTATTACGACTCGACGCGGTACCTAGTGATATTTGTGGTAGGCGTAGTGGTGTCGCTGCCCGCGTACGCTGCGGCTTTTCACTATATGACCAAACGAATGAAAAGAAATCTCCTGAGATTGGAGACAACGCGGTTGAAGCTTCTTGTGTTCGGCCGGGAACAGGTCCTTGATTTCGACCAGATTGAACAAGTCCTAATCCATCGAAGGGCCTCGGGTAAGCTAACCATGCTCAAATTGTTGCCCGGTATCAAGGATAGGGCTCTGATCCTGCGAGGATACGACAATATGGGGCTTCTTGTCGCGGCCTTGTCCGAGCGTGTTCAGTCCAAGTCCGAAGTGATTGAGTCCATTGAATCTCGGCTCGCGCACAAAATTGTCTTCGCTGTTGCATCCCTTTTAACGCTAGCTGGAGTTCCTGCCATCGCTTGGCTAGGCTGGATTTCAGGGGATATTGAAGGGGCAGCGCTGGCTGTGTGTGTGCTAATTATTGCCGTCTTGACGATGGCCTACGTTTACGCGAGAAGTGCCGAGGTCCGGACAAACGGCAATTGAATAGTCGACCCAATCCTGTCCACTCCAAATTGAACTTACATTGTATTCGAGTCTAATCGGTGTAATCTGTGGGAAAGTCCCCGTTTTTTCTTCAGCTGTTCAACGGATACTCACCGATAGGCGGTAACGCAGAGAAACTAGTGAGGCGAACGGCAATGTCTTTACCCCACGAGTTTTTGCTTAGCGAACTCGCGATCGATCGGGCTCGTAAGCGGCACTTCGCCCTAGGTTATTTTTCCGTGGCTGCCCTGGTTTTGTTTTTCGCCGTTCGGTTCTATCTGCGTGACTCCTTGCCGCTGTTGTTCATCATTGTCCCAATGAATCTTGTGATCTTGTATTTCGGCGTTCGCTTTGGCTGGTCGCAAATGGAAGCCCGGTTGCGCTCCGTGCGCGTTCGCTTCGGCGATCGGGCAATCGAGTTCAGCAAGATGTGGAAAAGTGAAGCACTGCCGTACGAGTCCATCACCGGCATCCGGATTGACTTGGACAAGAACGATTCGATCGAAAGAATCGTGCTTGATGCAAACGGCCGCACCGTCACATTGAAAGACTACGAAAACATGTCTGCCTTGGCAGAGGCGATTCGGCCCCATGGTCCCGAGGTGTGCACATACAGCATCGAAACTCCCGGCGAAGACTATGTTTACGGGCCGATGTCGTGGGGTTGGGTTATGTTGATCGCGTTTGTGCTCCTAATGATTGCACTGACCGTCTGGGACGCCATAGCATTCTCGAATTGACCGTAATGCGAGGTTTGATTCTGCTTATGCAATTGGCTTCATGGTGGTCAAGAACCCTATTTACAGAAAGCCCGAAAGGCAGTATTCTGATCCCTGATTCGTGATGACCAGGAGGCTGAGAGTTGGAAACAGACTATCGCCTTTCAAATCTGACTATAACGCGCTACAGCGTGCTCGTCAGCGCGGTAATTGCCGCGTTGATGTCACTTGCACTCGTGATAACGGCACTTGCCCTGTTGCGCAATTCCACCCTGTTTATTCCGGTGGTGGCGGTTATCCTGATCGTGGGCTTTGCAATGTTCACGGGCATGGTATTCGTGGGGCGGATACGACTGTGCCGTTTGGTATTGCGTATCGGCGACGCGATCAGGATCACCAGACCGTCGGGAATTGAACGCACCTATTCCTTCGCTTCGGTGCGCGGCTTGCACGTTTACTTATTTACGGATGGTACGCCGATGCGAATCGACGTAAGCATTGAAAACGATCGATCCAGGTTGTCGCTTTCCGGATATGAAGACATGCCCAGATTGCTAATTGCCATGAAGGAACGCATACCCGCCAACTGCCAAGTGTACGAGTCGTATCGGGCAAACCCTTATTACGCCGAGACACGCGCGCTGACCATCTTTGCGGTAATTGTCGTGCTCCCACTCGCGTGTTTTCTGCTGTTGATGAACTTCTTTCCGATCGGTGAATCGCACGAAGAGTCAATAGCCGTATTGACGACGATTCTCGGTCTGGCTATTGGCGTCGTGCTCTATGTGAGGCGGCGGCATATCAGAAGGAACTGAACATGCGAGAGTTTCACTATACAGAGAACCATTGCCGACGGCTTTCGCTGATTCCGGGCGTGGTTGTCCCGCTAATATTCTGCTTTCTGTACGGGTGCCTTGCGTGGTCCGACCGTCTCTCATTCGGCGTTGCGAGCAGTGCACTCACGGTTATTGGCATTGCGGTACTCAGTGTCTTGGGCCGGCGGGCCGCGATGCGAACTTTAACCGCGCACGTGCTACGGATTGGGAACGACGAACTCGTCATCGGCACTCCAGCGCTTGCGAACCGCATCCGCCTTTCGGAAGTGCGCAAGGTGGAGTTTCATCGCGACAAATCGAATGCACTATCCCGCATTGTATTGCGCGCGAATCGATGGCCCGGCGTCTGGCTATCTGGATGGGAAGACATGGAAGGAATCCGTCAAGCCATTGAGGCGCGTGTACGGCACAACTGCGAGTTGGAGCAGCGATCCGAACGAGGATCGTACTTCTACGGGATGGTCTGGTCTGGTTTCGGCTTGGGTGCGGTTGCCGTGGTTGCCATCGGCGTTGTGGTGCTGCCCCGCTTCGAACTATGGAGCATCATGGGCGCAATGTTGACTTTTCTTGCTATGGGCATCGGCTTCGACGCATTCGTGCAGAAAAAGACTGGGATCGCCACGCTTCGCCAGTACGGCCGCGATAACTGGCAGACATTGCTCACCGCATCCGTGGGTATTGCCGTGTGGATAGCAGCGATGGCCGCAGGACTCGCACCATTGGGCCGGTGACTGAGGGAATCTTCCCTGTATCCAATCCACGCTTATCTGGGTAATTTGTGGACTATTTCCACATTCATTTCGCGGCTCGCATATCAGGCGGGGAATAAACAGAAATGGCGGCCCCAACGGGATTTGAACCCGTGTCGCCACATTGAAAGCGTGGTGTCCTAGGCCAGGCTAGACGATGGGGCCGCAACACGACAAACCGGGCGGCATAAAGCGCCCGGCGTGTGAGACAATACTGTAGCATTTGGCAATCGGTAGTGTCAATTTGGGCGCAAGGAAAGCGATTCGTTGCTCCCGGAAGGCTGAAAAACCCCGTGGACGTTCGGGCCGTGCGATACGGCAACCTTTCGCTTTCGAAAGGAGTGTCTTGTGGCCTGCGACCGCAAGTTTCACCCGCCACCCTCCGAGTGCTTCACTGCCACTCAAACCTGCCCGAGCCAATCCGGCGGGGCAACTTGCTTCCAGACCTGCCGGATGCGGGCAAACTCCTCGACGGTCAACGTTCCGCGCGAGGCGTATTCCGCGTTCTCGGACCACCGATCCGGTTTCGTGGTCCCCACAATGGCCGTATCGACCTCGGGCACGGTCAATGTGAAACGCAATGCGGTGGAGACTCCGTCGTTCACCTCGCCCCTCAAGAACTCGTAGTTCAGCTTTTGGATGCGGTCCCAGTATTCGTGATGATATGCGTTGTCCGGTTTGGTCTTGTGCTTCCACACGGCGTTGGCGATAGGCCGTTTCGCAATTACGCCCATGCGCTTCTGTTTCGCGACCGGCAACACGTAATCGATCGTCCGCTGGTCCGCGATGTTCACGCTCGTCTGCAGCGTGTCGAACGCCTCGGTTTCACACGCAAACTTGGCGGCTTCTTCCTCGCCGCTGTAGCCGATATAACGGGTGTAGCCCTTTTCCTTTGCCTTTTGCAGGGTGGTGATGGCGTCCAGATGCTTCAACACATCCAGGCTGCAACTGTGCAACTGCACCAGATCAAGATAATCGGTTTTCAGCAACTTCAGGCTGGCCTCGATATCCTTCATGAGATTGACCGGTTTCCACATCTCGGATTCCGGCAGGCCGTTCTGGCCGCACTTGGTGAACAGATAGAATTCGTCCCGGCGGTGACTCACCGCCTTGCCGATCATCTCTTCGCTCGCGAGATACATCCGTGCCGTGTCTATTACGTTCATGCCTTCATCCAGCGCGCGGTTCAGCAGATCTTCGACCTGCTTTGGACCAGCCTGTTCAAAGCCGATTTCCGCGCCGCCAAATCCCAGCACCGTGACCCGGAGGTCGGTCTTTCCCAAATGCCTCGTTTCCATGGTCAACTCCTTCAGAGATTGGAAATCTGTCAGAATGCCTTTTCGGCCGCTTCCACCGTCTGCGCAATCAACGTCGATATAGTCATTGGTCCGACTCCGCCGGGCACCGGTGTGTACGCCGCACACCGATCCACGATAGCCGACACCTGGATGTCTCCCACGTTGCCGGGGTGATACCCGGCATCCACCACCACCGCGCCATCCGCGATCCAGTCTCCTTGGATGAACTCCGGCCGTCCCACCGCGCCTACGATGATGTCCGCTTGGCGCACAAGGTCCGCAAGGTCTTTGGTGCGGGAATGGCAGATCGTCACGGTGGCATGCTCGTTCAAGAGCATCAGCGCCATGGGCTTGCCCAGAATCGGACTGCGCCCGACCACCACGGCCCGCTTGCCGGAGAGCGCAATCGCGTAATGCTTCAACAGCCGCATAATGCCCGCCGGCGTGGCGGAACCGTACGCCGCCTCGCCCATGGCCATCCGGCCGAACCCGAGGCACGTTACCCCGTCCACGTCCTTTTCCAGTTGGATGGCATCGAAACAAGCCCGCTCGTCAATTTGGTGGGGCACGGGGTGCTGCAACAGGATGCCCGCCACCCCAGGGTCGGCGTTCAATTCGGCAATGGCGGCAAGCAACTCCTCCGTCGTCGTGGAGGCGGGCAATTCCACCTTGCGGGATTCCATGCCCACCCGGCGGCAGGCGTTCCCTTTCATTTTCACGTAGGTGGCCGAAGCGGGGTCATCCCCCACAAGAATTGTGGCCAGAATGGGCGTGATGCCGGTCCGTGTTTTCAGTGCTTCGACGCGCCCCTGCAGTTCTGTCTCTATCTGCCCTGCCAGCGCTTTGCCATCAAGTTTAATGCCTGCCATGGTGCTTGTACCGTCTCGTTGTTGGTGGACCATTGTGTGGAAAGGCGATCTTATCTTGTTTTTGCGCACGTTGTCACACTGTGGTGTGAACGGGCGAAATAAACCCGGCCCGCCCGCACATTGACGATCCCGCCGGGATAGCGTACCGTTACGCAGGTGAGTGACATGGGAGCAAACGGTGATTCAATTGAGATCACTCATACTGGCCTTGCTGCTGATAGTGCCGGCGGCACTCGGCGCGGCGTCTCCGCTGTATACCTTCGCCGAAGCGCACCACCGTGTCGCCGATAAGAAGGATGACGTGACGCGCGGCAATTACGTTGGCGTCATCGACGACGGCTATCAAGCGCTGGTGCTTCGCGTCCATCTGATTCGCGCGGCCCGGCACACCATCGATATTCAAACGTTCATTCTTGAAAACGACGAGTGCGGCCGTCTGCTCATGTACGAACTCATTCAGGCCGCGGCCCGCGGCGTGAAGGTGCGTTTGTTGGCCGATCACTTCATGTCTTCCAAGGATCGCGACTTCGTCGCGTTTCTCGCCACCGCGCATCCCAATTTTGAGTTGAAGTACTACCGTCCGCCGGCGAAGCAGATTGACCCGGACACGATCAGTTTGGCCGTCAGTCACGTGTTGTTCTTTCGCGGCCAGAACCAGCGAATGCATAACAAACTGTTCTTAATCGACAACATGATTGCGCTGATGGGCGGCCGCAACATCGACAACCACTATTACAACCACAGCTTGACCTACAACTTTCTCGATCGTGATGCCCTTGTCATCGGCCCGCTGTTGCCGGATATCGGCGAATCCTTCGAAGAATTCTGGAAAGACCGCCGCTCCATTCCAGCGGCAAATCTGCTCGACGTGGCCCGCGTAATTGAGCGGAACGAATTCAACAGACCCGCTGACAGGGCCGGATATAACCTCAATGGATTCTTCGACGATGTGGATGCCGATGCCTCCAATGGCGACTACATTCGCACGCGCTTTGTCGACCGGTTCTATCGCGCCGACAAAGCGTGGTTCAATTGGGACCCGCCGGGAAAGAATTCCTCCATTGGCATATGGGGCGGAGGCCGCCATACGAAGGAAGTCCGTGACGTCATGCGCGGCACGGAATCGAGTCTTGTGATTCAAAGCCCTTATCTAATTCTGGATCGAAGCGCAAGGTGGATGTTCCGCCGTATGCGAAAACGCAATCCAACGATGGACATCATTGTCGCCACGAACAGCTTTGCCGCGACGGACAATACCCTGGCCTATTCCGCGAATTTCAAGCTGCGCTCCGTCTATATCGAAAAGCTCCAGTTCCAGGTGCACGAAATCAAGCCGCACCCCGAAGATCTGCTGGCCCGTTTGCCGAATTATGCCGACCTGGAAAGGCGTGCTCTCGAAAAGAGCAGCGGCAAACCATTCGTCTCCATTCACGCAAAGTCTTTCGTACGCGACGCGAGAATCGCCTACATCGGCACCTTCAACATTGATCCCCGCTCGGAGAATCTTAATTCGGAAATGGGCCTATTTGTCGAGGATGCGCGCGTAGCGAAGGCCGTGCAAGAGTCTATACTCAGCACGACCGGGGCGGGTTCAAGTTGGGTCATTGCAAAACGGCAGGTGCCGCTGGCCGAGGTGAATGCCCTGCTAGAAGGCCTCTCCGGCCTCTCTCCGGTCGATATCTGGCCGCTCAAGAATACGAGCAGTTTCGAACTTATCCCCGGCAAGGAGCCGGTCCCCACGGACCACGAAGACTTCTACGCCAACTATCGAAGCGTGGGCAGTTTTCCCGGTTCCGATGGTGTGAGCTCCAAAGAAATCGTGACGTACCTCTACAAAGTCATGAATACCCTCGCCATTCCTCTTATGTAACTCTCAAGCGTGGACAACGCAGTTGGGTTCCTATCGCGGCGCTTTGTCGTGTATGATTCGATCCTTCGCGACAAGTGCGGCCCACAGCGGATGGGCCGACGGCAAGTGAAATGCATTTGAGACACAGGAAGGGGACCTGCTATGTCCAAAACACAATTCGGCATCACGCTCGTTGCCGCCATGTCCATGAGCTTCTTGGGCGGCGCCGTATCCATTCACCTGTTTTCAGCCACCCCCGTGTTCGCGGCCGCCGGTTCTGGACTGGAAGCCAGCGAGTTCCGCCTCATCGACGCCGATGGCAACGTGCGGGCCAGTCTCGGCGTCGATTCCGGAAACAATGTCCGGCTGACGATGTCTGATGCCAACCAAATTACTCGCATCTGGACCGGAATCACGGCCCAGGGTACTGCCATGTTCAATTTGCGCGATGCAAAGGGGGAATCCCGCATTTTTCTCCAAGTTGACGAGAAAGAACCTCTCCTCAGTATGCGCGACGCACAAGATAAGGGGCGGGTCTTCCTCCAGGTCACTAACGATGAGCCCCTGTTCAACTTGCGCGACAAAAATGACAAGGGCCGCTTCTTTGTCAAAGTCGACGATCAAGGTCCAATCATGTGGTTTCATGATGAAGACGGCAAACCCATCTTCACTCAACGCTAAGGTCAAAAGTCCGTTCCATTTCGATTCCTTTGACTGATCCGCGAAGCGTTTGGTAGATTTTCCAGCCTTTTGTGTTTGTGGGCGCGGATTCCGGGGACGCAACCCGGATCGAAATATACGAAGGACGCTGTGCTATGTCCGCGATGGTAATCGGTACAAACTCCAAGAGCACGATCTTCGAAGTCTTTCATACCGGCGTGCATGAAGTCGTTAAGAAGATGGGGCTTCCGCTTGAATTGTCGCTCAAGAGCGATCGCGGCGAAATGGTCGCCCGATCCAAAGACTTCGGCAAGCGAGTCGATTTCTTTCGTCTCACTTTCCAACCCAAGGACGGGGCCGATCCGGAGGGGCTTCGCAATAAGCTCAATGCCCTGAATATCCCCAATCAGGTCGCATTGAACGACGGCCAATGGGGCGTGACTCTGCCTGCCTTCGAGTGGGGGCAACTCAAGCAATTGTTTCCTGTAGATGCGGCGGTCGAGGAATTTACGCGGGAATCGTTGCGCTCCCGTTCGTGGCATGTAACCATCAAGTCGTTCAAGCGAATTGATTTCAACATCAACATGCTGATCGAACAAATGATGGAGAACAAGGGGTCGGACATTCATATGCGCGCGGGCTGCCCGCCCTACATGCGCATTGACAGCGAATTGAAACCCCTCGACCTCCCGCCCATGAGCGCCGAAGATATGACAGAAGTGGTCTATCAACTCGGCGGACAGGCCGAAGTGGACTACTTGTTGACGGAAAAGGAATCCAGTTTTCAGTATCACCTTGCAGGTGTCGGCTATTTGCGGTGTTCGGGATTTGTCAAAATGGGCGCGATGGCACTGGCCATTCGATTTATCCCCGAGAGCCCATATCCCTTTGAGAAACTTGACCTGCCGTCGCAGATTCGCGACGTGGCCAATGCGCACCGCGGGTTGTTTCTGGTGTGCGGCGTGACGGGCTCCGGCAAATCCACCACCCTGGCTTCGCTCGTGGATTACATCAATTCCACCCGCAGCGCGCACATCATTACCGTCGAAGACCCCATCGAGTTTGTGTACTCCGACAAGAAGTCCATCATTTCACAACGGCAAGTCGGGCGCGACACGCACTCGTTCGCCAATGCGCTGCGCGGTGCGCTCCGCGAAGATCCGGATGTCATCCTTGTCGGCGAGATGCGCGACCGGGATACGATCCGAACGGCCATGAGCGCCGCGTCTACAGGCCACCTGGTGTTTAGCACGCTGCACACCATGACCGCCGTGGATACGGTCAACCGCATCATCAGTTATTTCCCGAACGATGAACGCGACGTGATCCGTCAGGAATTGGCATTTACCCTGCGCGGCGTGTGTTGTCAACGGTTGCTCAAGCGGAAAGGTGGCGGCCGCATTCCCTGCGTTGAACTGCTGTTGTGCAACTTGCCCATGGTGCGCGATGCCATCCTCGAAGGCGAGATCGAACGCCTACACAACATCATTGAAGTGGACAACGATATGAAGAGCTTCGACCAGTACGCCGTGGAGCTCTTCAGAAAAGGCATTGTCGAACGCGAGGAAGCCATCTCGGCGTGCCGCGACGAAGAGGCATTTGTCCGGGTGACTACCGGCATCAAGGGAACCGAAGGCCGGAAGCTCCTTAACCGGTAAATCGGCATCTTTCAAGTAGTCCGGCCGTTACGATTCGCTTGCCGAAGGCGGCCCGGCGATGTTCCGCCGTCCCCCCCAAAAGGAAAGTCTGCCGTCAGCCGCTTCACATCCGCCGTCGGTTCGCAGTATCCTGCTCGTTCCGAAACAGAAGGAGACGGTGCTCATGATCGCAGCAGTACTTTCCATTGCCCTGGCAGTTACGTACGAAGCGCGAGGCGTCATCTGGGCAGATTCCGTCGATCTTCCTGACGCCGCGTTTCAAATCTCGCAGCCCGCCGAGTATACGGTCTGGGCCTGGACTCATCCCGCAATGCCGGCTTCCGTCACGGTCAATGGGTCAACCATGCCTTTGCAGGCGGCCGCCAATGCGTCAGACACCCACGTCTGGACGCAGGCGGGTACCATAACGCTCGGGGCAAGCGCCGTCACCATTTCGGTGGAAGGCCCGGTTGCAACCGTCGCGCTGTCCGCCGTTCCGGGATTCGATCCGGCAACGGCAATGGGAAATATCCGCGCGCAAACATCCGCCGCGCCGCCGACCGACGCGCGTCTGGGCATCGAACGCGAAACGAACACAACCTTTGCCATGACCCCCTTTGAGTCGAAGGAATCGTGGGAGATGTTTGCCAGCGACCTGCGCCGAACGATACAGGTGGCGTGCGGTCTGCTGCCTTTGCCCGAGAAGAACCCGCTGAACGCCAGGATTGAACCCGTCGCGGATCACGGCGACTATATTGTGGAAAAAATCTACTTTGAACCCTTTCCTGGATTTCTTGCCTCCGGCAATTTGTATCGACCCAAAGGCGATGGACCGTTTCCGGCGGTAATTTGCCCTCACGGACATTGGGAGCGCGGGCGCCTGGAGAATGCCGAGCGCGGATCCGTCCCCGGAAGGTGCATTACCTTCGCCCGTATGGGCATGGTGGCCTTTGCCTACGACATGATCGGATACAACGACAGCGTTCAGTTCAAGCACGACATGGGCACGGAGGACAACAACGATCAAGAAAGGCGAATTCGCCTCCTCTACGGGCTTCATCCGTTCGCCATGCAGACCCTGACCAGCCTGCGCGTCATTGATTTGATGCAGGAACTCCCGTATGTGAATAGAGAAAACATCGCGTGCACCGGCGCGTCGGGTGGAGGCACGCAAACTTTTATCGTCACCGCGATCGATCCGCGCGTGAAGATTGCCTCGCCCGTAAACATGATCAGCCATACGATGCAAGGTGGCTGCATCTGCGAGAATGCGCCCCTGATTCGCATTCACGCGAGCAACATGGAAATCGGCGCCCTGACCGCGCCCCGGCCCATGTTAATGGTGTCAGCCAGCGGCGACTGGACACGCGCCACGACGGACGTGGAGTACCCGGCAATCAAGGGCATATACGCCCTCTACGGATCCGAGGATCGGCTCGCACACGCTCACGTCGATGCCCCTCACAACTACAATCAGGCAAGCCGCGAGGCTGTGTACAAGTTTTTCGGCAAATGGGTGATCGACAAGGCCGATCAATACAAGGATTTCACCGAACCCCCGTTTGAAGTGGATGCCGACGAAGCCATGCTCCTCAATAAGGAAAAGCAGGTGCCGTCCGGCTATCCCAGCGGCGAAGAAGTGATGAGGAGCATGAAAGCCGCGTACGCCACGAAGTGGAAAGCGCTGTTGCCCAAGGGCGAACTGGCCCTTGAAGCGTTCCGAACTGCCTATGGCCCTGCATTGAACGACATCATCGCCGCAAGCGTTCCCGATCCCAAATCCGTACTGGGTGCCTCGCTTGCCACGGATACGTTTGACGCCCATGTGCGCGAACACCTGATTCTGGGGCGGGACGGCGTCGGAGACAGTCTGCCGGCCATCTTGTACACACCCGCGGCCAACGCGAACGGCAAGGGGGTCGTTATGGTGCATGGACGAGGAAAGGGAGCGCTCGCCGATCTGTCGCGTGGTGTGCCCGGCGAATACATCAACGTGTTCGTGAAGGCAGGATTTGCCGTTTTGACGGTGGATCCCCTGCTAGTAGGCGAAAACCAAGGCCCCAAGGAATCCGTAACCCGGACCGTGAAGGCGTTTCCAGACACTTTCCTGCCAACCGATACGGCCTATCGCATTCAAGATGTATTGACGGCGGTCGCGTTTCTGCGTGGCAAACTGGGATCCTCGGAAGCCGTTGGTTTACTCGGACTGGAGGATGCCGGCGTCTGGGCTCTGTTTGCATCCGCGCTCGATACGAACATTCCCGTCACGGCGGTGGACCTGCGTACGGCGAATCTGGACGACGATGCGGTGTGGGCCAACCGATTCTACTTACCGTCTATCCGTAGCGTTGGCGATGCCGTCACCGCCGCTGTTTTGATTGCGCCCCGGCGCCTAATCGTGATTTCGCAAGGCGGTGCCTCCACCCCGGGCGAAATGCAAAAAGCCTATTTCTCGGCATCGCCCCAAGGGTCGATCGTCACGATGGAGAGCACAGCGCCGCCGCCAGGCGCCATCGTGAGCAGTTTTCAGTGATTGCCGCGCAATTCGAGTACATACTCCGGCATAGACGAGGTTAGGCGCCTACGATGGATGTTCAGCTCCCACGCGACGTGCTGTTGCACGTGGCCGATCTGCATTTCTGGCAGGTGGAATGGAATCCCTTGCGCATGCTGAATAAGCGTGCGATGGGAAATCTCAATGTCCTGCTCAAGCGGCGCCGCTATTTCAAAATGGAGGCGGCCGATCCCTACATCGAGGCGCTTCGTGCGGCAGGTGGGACGGATATTCTGCTTACCGGGGATTTTACATCCACGGCGTCCGAGGCGGAGTTTGCCATGGCCAAGGCGTTTGTCGATCGCCTCCAGCGTTCCGGATTCAGCGTGCATCTCGTGCCCGGAAATCATGATGTGTACACGTTTGAGTCGGTCCGCGATCACCGCTTTGCCCGGCATTTTGGACCCCTGTTGCCGCCAGCGGGATTTCCCGTCCGTCGTACATTGGCCGGGGGCACACCCATCATCCTCGTACCCACGGTTTGTCCGAATATGCTGTCCTCTAAGGGTCTTATCCACGAATTGGAGATTGAAAAAACTGCCGAATTGCTCTCGCGATGCGAAGATTCCGTCATCATCGTTGCGGGACACTATCCGCTCCTGAACCGCACCCATGCCTACGAACTCACCCGCGAACGACGGCTCCGGAACGCGGATGCCCTGCGTAAGGCCCTGGGAGAATCCGGCAAGCGGATTCTTTATGTGGCGGGCCATGTGCACCGTTTCAGCCACACGCAGGATCCCCACTATCCCAACTTACGCCATCTCACCACCGGAGCATTCTTCTACCGGAACCGCAAGGAAAGCGTGACCGGGGAATTTTCCCGGCTGGACATACAGGACGCCGCCTGTTGTGTGCACCGCTTCGTCCATACGCACGAATGGGGTTCCGAGGAAGTCCACGTCTCCACCCACGCATAGCCCGTGCTCTGCCATTTTGTTGACCCCCACACAAGCTCCGCGTTAGCATTAGCGCGTGAGCCGGTCCGCAAAAACGAAACAAAAAAAGACGGTCGCCGCACTCGACATGAACGGCGATAAGGTGGCACTGACGGTCGCCGCCTTGTGTGCCACTATTGTCATGGCACTGTGTTTTCTTGCGGAAATGGATGGCTTCACCGTGGCTTTCCGCGTGCTCGCCACGTTCTTGGCCGTCTATGTCATTGCGTGGGTTGTGGTGAGAATTATCCACAAGACCCACATTACCGACAGAAAGCAGCTGGCTTCCGCGTTGGCCGCCGAACGGGAAAAGGCCGCCGCCGAAGCAGAAGGAGAATCGTAATGTCTTTGCATAATCGGGTCTTGGCCCTGCTCCTGACCGGAGCTGCGGTAGTGGCGTCAGCCCAGACCCCGAATCTGGAAAAAATGGATATCGTGATGAAGGCCATCCCGAACGGACCGGTCGCCATCGTCAACCAGGAAGTCATCTCAGCCGAAGAATACCGCGATCTCTATCTCGGTGAAGTTGCCCGATGGGCCGATTTGAATCCCGCGCAACAAACATCCGACGAAGTTCGCATCGGTATTGCGCTCGGCGTACTTAGGGAACTGATTGAACGGACTCTCCTTAAGCAAGAGGCCGTTCGCCGCAAACTCACTATTCCGGAAGCGGATCTGGACGCCGCATGGAATAAGCAGATGGACGCGCTTCGAAAAGCCATGGCGCGTAAACAGGGGCGATCGGAAACCGACTTGCCCACGGAAGACGAGGTCCTTAAAGCTTCCGGCGGCACCAAAGAAGCGGCCAGGGAAGAATTGCGTGAGGCCTTAATGATTGAACGCGCGCGCACGGAAATCATCAAGGAACGTGGCGTGACGGTCACCGACGAGGAAGTCACCGCTTGGTATGAGAAATTTAAGGACCGCGCCCGGCGGCCCGACATGCTGCACGTGAAACAAATCTACTTCGCGGCCAAAGGCGTGCCGGATTCCAAGAAGAAAGAAGCCGAACGAAAAGCAACCGAAGCGTTGCAGCGCATTCTCGCGGGCCAAAGTTTTGAAGGTGTTGCCAAGAATGTCTCGGAAGGTGCGTACAAGGAACAGGGGGGCGACTGGGGCATGCAACCTGCCGCAAAGTTACCGGTATTTATTCGGGAAGCGGCTATGAAAATGAAACCCGGCGATACCAGCGCCGTAATCTCGAGCGAATACGGGTATCACATCATTAAGCTCGTTGACTCGGTTCCGGGAGAAGAGATTTCCTTGGAGGAAGCCAAGGACGACATCCGGCGAGGTCTCATGGCGGACAAGGGTGCCAATGCCGTCCGGGAATTCTGCAACGGAGCCACCGCCGACTCCGGCGCTCTATCCGTGTACCTCGACATCGAAAAGCAGTTGGCAGGCAATCCAAAATTGTTGCAGGCGTTGCAGCACATGTTCGGTGAGGAGGCCGCGCCTGCTCCCCAACAAACACCGCAGTAACACGGCCACTGTCAGCGCAGTATATCCGCCAACCGGGTCCCGATTACTTTGTGGGCCTCGGTGCCCCATTGATGCCCTTCAGGGGAAGGAACGGCCGTACCGCCGTCGAACCACTCAGCGACTTCTACATAGCGAAGATGGGACGCAGCGTCGAGCCGCCCTACCAGGGAACGGATGGCTGGAAACTCGTCCAATTGGCCGTTGACGCTAATCAACACCAGCCGTATCCCTTCGGAATGCAGATCGCGGGCAAACGGTTCCAGAAGCGCGCAATACTGTGCTTCGACCTGAGGTGTCGCGGGATCTGAATCACTCGGACCGGCGTCGCGTCGAGTCTCATACCACGTGCGAAGTAATGCGTAGATCTGGCTGGATTGCACAAAGCCAACCCCTGACAGCGCACGAAAGATCGGGTTGTGGCGACGCACGGAAGGCTGAAAAAGGAAAGCACCGTCCTTGAACTCCGTGACCGGGTCCGCCGCGCCGTCGGCAGGGTCGTTCGCGCAGAACTGCAGCACCACTGCTCCCGGGGAATGTCTTTTTCCGTACTCGTAGTACCGCCGAATTTGCTGCGGCAAACCCCAGCCGGGATTGGCCGCATTTATGACCTCATAGCCAGCGCCCAGTTCTTGGGACATCACCGCCGGAAACTCGTCGCCGTCGTCCACGCCCATGCCCATGGCATAAGAATCGCCAAGAACCACGATGCGTTGCTTATTCGCGGCATCGCGTAGGTTCGGCAACGGCCCGCGGCACCGGTCAGCGTTGATGGTGTACCGGAACTCCCATTCCCCAGGTTTCGCATGGACCATGACAGCGTCTGCCGGCAGGATCACCCCGTAGTCCGGCGAAACTTCCCAGCGCGGAAACATCACTGCTTGTGGAAACAACATCCGCAACGCCATTTCACCGCACACCAGGGTCAAGCCCCCCGCCGTAACGGCAATCAACAGACCTGCGCGCAGGCCTGTCAGCAGGCGTCGTGACAATCCTGGATTGCCCGAGTTGGATGACCCCAAAATCGACCCCATTTCCTGGCTTCTGTGGAAGTGCGAAATCCCCACAGACCGCCATTCCGCACCGCTATCCACCTTTCGTTTGGCAACGGCAATTTGACCCCAAACCCTGCTTTCAAGTACACTATACAGTCGCTTGGCTTGCAGGAATCTAACCCAAATAGGCTATCGTCGCCCCGTATTCAGCATCCAGCAGTCCTGGAAGATCGGTCAAATTCTCCCATGCATACCGCAGATAAGATCCGCAATATCGCCATTATTGCGCACATCGACCATGGTAAAACCACCCTCATCGACTCCATTTTCCGCGTTACCCACACGTTTCGCGAAAATGCCCGCATATCCGAACGGGTCATGGACTCCAATGAGTTGGAAAAGGAACGCGGCATTACCATCCGTGCCAAGCACTGCGCTGTCAATTGGAAGGATTACCACTTCAATATCGTCGATACGCCCGGCCATGCTGACTTTTCCGGGGAAGTCGAACGGGTCCTGTCGATGGTCGATTCTGTGTTGCTCCTGGTCGATGCCAACGAAGGGCCCATGCCCCAGACGCGCTACGTGACCATGCGCGCCCTGAAACTTGGCATGCGCCCCATTGTCATCATCAACAAGGTCGACCGGCCCAATGCCGAACCCAGCCGCGCCCTCGACAAAACCCTCGATCTATTCATCGAACTGGGGGCCTCGGACGATCAAATCGACTTTCCCGTACTCTACGGGTCCGGCCTCAACGGCTGGCTCGTGCGCGACCTTGCCAAGGACAAGCACGAGGGTATGGATCACCTCTTTGAAACCATTATCGAGCACGTCCCGTCGCCCAAAGCCGATCTTGACGCTCCGTTTCTTATGCAGGTGTCGTCCATCGGCTGGCGCGACCATATCGGCCGTATTGCCTGCGGCCGGGTGCAACAAGGGATGCTTAGAAAAGGCCCGGCGTTTCAACGAATCACGACGGACTGGATTGATACACTGGCCCGCGATGAGTTTCAGGTGGTCGAAACGACCATGGAACGCGCCAACTACATCTGGGCCACCCGCGGGCTCGACCTTATCGAAGTCGACGAAGCGTCGGCCGGCGACATCGTCTGGGTGGCCGGCCCTAAGGAAGTAAACATCGGTGATACCTTTGCCGCGCCGGAATTGCAGAACGCCGCGCAGGCCCCCCTCGAAATCGAGGAACCGACAGTCTCGATGCTCTTTCTGGTGAACTCCGGGCCGTTTTCCGGACAGGACGGCCGCGCTGCGACCATTCGTGAATTGCGCGATCGCCTCGCCCGCGAACTGCGCACGAACGTCGCTCTGCGCGTCGAGGAAATCAACCGCGCGGACGGCGTCAAAGTCTCCGGCCGCGGCGAATTGCACCTCGCCATCCTTATCGAGGAAATGCGCCGTGAAGGGATGGAACTCTGCGTCTCCGCCCCGGAAATCATCACCCATAAAGACTCTCACGGCAAGACTCTGGAGCCGTATGAAGAAGTCATCATCGACATCCCCATGGACTTCCAGGGATCTGTTATGGAAAAACTGGCGCGGCGCAAGGGCGACATGAAGAACCTGTTCATGGAACGTGACAACGCCATCCGCCTCGAATTCCACATCCCTACGCGCGGCTTGCTCGGCTACCGCACGGAATTCCTCACGGATACGCGCGGCCTGGGCATCATGACCTCGCGCTTCATCGGATACTATCCGTGGGCCGGCGAAATCGCCTCACGCAATAAAGGCTCGATGATCTCCATGGACCAGGGTGACGCCACCGCCTACTCGCTCGAGAACCTGCAAGAACGGGGCACGCTATTCATCAAGCCCATGACCCCCGTTTACAACGGCATGATCATCGGCGAAAGCAGCCGCCCTGGCGACTTCCCCTGCAACCCCACCAAGGCCAAAAAACTGACCAACCACCGGTCGGCTACCAAGGATATGACCACGACCCTCGACGTGCCGCGACTCCTCACGCTCGACACGGCCCTGGAGTGGATTGCCCAAGACGAACTCGTCGAAGTCACACCGAAAAATGTCCGCATGCGCAAGGCCATACTCGATCACGAAATGCGTAAGCGCGAGGAAAAGCGGCAATCCTCCCTGGCCGCCTCGTAACAGTGACCGGCCAAATGGAAGGCTCCCGTTTCTTACAACTGCAGGAGCCAGGAAACCCTCGCTTTGCGGCGACAAGGCATCTGTTTCGACTGCGGCGAGCCGCCGCCTCTTGGGCCGGAATACAATCCTGAACGCAGGTAGATCGATTCCAAAATCTATCTGTAGAGTCGTTTCGTCGCCGTTTCACACCCACCTCGAATCGACGTCGAAGGACCAGATTCCGGAGTCTGTCCTATCCCGCGGTGAAGGGCTACCGGGCAGGTTTAGAGGTTGCGATGCAAAGGTGGATGCAGCCAGCAATCCCATTTGTGGTTGCGCGGGTGGATTTCGGAGCCGGACCGCCCCGATTCATCGCATTGACGGCCCAATTTGAATGGAGCCGATCCCCCTCATGCGACACAAATGGGCCCCGAAAAAGGGCCACTACAACACCCCGCCGAAAGGCCAATCGCCCGCATTTCGGCCGATTTTCCATGGGTTAGATCCGCATTTTCAAGATCGCGAAACAGTACGAAACGTTTCACGCTGAAACACCCTCAAATATTGGAAACTTTCTAGGAATTGGATTCTGTTTCCAGCAGTACTTTCGTCAATTCTGGGGTTATATCGGGACCGGTAATGACACTGTTCTCGGGGATTGCCACACCCTCTTGGATCCACAGCGCTCCTGCGAGAGTTCCACGGTTGGAGTCGACAATCGCGAGGTAGCCTTCCCTTTCGCCAATTGCTTTCGCAGCATTGGCAAACCGCAACTGCAGTTCGCGGGCATAGGCGGAAGTTTCAATGTCGATGTGCGCCTGCATTTTTCGCACCTCAATCCTGAGCGTATTTAGTTTCTCTTCGACTTGCTCGGGGTGTGTTTCCTTTAACCTCTTGATTTCGTCAGCCAATTCGTCAATCTCGCTCTGAAGTACACTCCTAAGTTGCTCAACATGGGCCTTCGTCTTTTCGGCCCAAGGCGAGGACTCGGACAGCTTCTTTGTATCCACGACAACAATTTTAGGTGCTTGCACGATTGCAAATTGCTCCGGCTTCTTGCCGTATCCGAAGAGCAGCTTGCCATCGTCTTTGTAGCAGGCGATCGCGCAAAGAGCTTCGTTGTTGCCTCGGTTACTTTCGTGAATGTTGTTGTCAGGATCAAGAGTCACCCGAATGGAGTGCATTCCCGCCTTGGGTCGCCAACGAAAGGAAGACGATGCCGAGCCGTTTGCGGGAACCAGAATCGTCTCCCTGGACAGTTCAACCAGTTGAGCACCGGCTGAGTTGTCCGATCCCGCGGTATCAGCCTGCTCAATGCGATGAAATGCAACGCTTACTTGCTGGTCGGAGGGTCCGTGATTCCGGACGGTTGCGAGAAGCCGGCCATCACCGCCTTGGGTTGTGAAGGCGGCAATATCCTCCGGTAGGATTTCAAGATCCGGGACGCTGGAACCGGAATCTGCGGCACCTACAACACTGACTGTCGCTTCACTTTTGTCGCTGGCCGTAATTCCCGTAAAACCAATCGTTGAAATTGACGCAAGCGCGGCAAACGCGATGAACGATTGAATCCGGCGGGGCTTGGTATAGTTCGAAACCATGGCGATTCTCCTTTCAATGTTGGTTTTGCCTTCCAGTACCGCCGCGAGACCCGGCGCGCGGACCAGTGGCCGCCGCAGCTGGTATTCGTCGAGCAAGGTATGGCCGTACTTTGTGCGTTCTTCCGGATGGAGATGGGAGAGTACGTGCGCGTCGCAGGCCAACTCACGGTCTGATGCCATGCGCCTCTTCGCAAGTGCAAGGAGCGGGTTGAACCAGTGCAGGGCGGAGAGGAGATCGAAGGCCCAACCCACGAGTAAGTCGTGACGCTTTGCGTGCGCTAGTTCGTGCAACAACACATACTTCAAGTGATCGCGTTTGCTACGATGTAAGAGATCCGGCGGCACAATCAATCGAGTATGCAAGAGGCCCGCCAACGCCGGTCCCATGCTCGGTGGGCCCGTGACCAGAGACAGTGATCGGCGTACGCCCAGCCGCGATCGACTCTCCTCAAATATTCGTAGGACATCAGGCTCGGTTATGCTTTCGATTCCCGAGAGATTTCTGCGGAACAACGAATAGCGAATGAGCAGGATTGCTCCTGCAACGCCCCATCCGAATAGCCAAAGCAGGGGAATCAGTTGCACATAGGAAATCTCCTCGGACACCGGACTATTTTCCGGTCCCGGCGAATTGAGAATCGGATCGGTTTTGTGGCTGGACAAGGGCGATGGAATCGGGTTCAAGATAGGAATCTCCTCCAAGGCGGTTCCCGTTACCGATGTTAGGGAGACAGGCAGGAGGATGGAGTAAGGAATTGCGAGCCGGAGTAGAAGCAAGCCCCAGAGGGCATGCCGCCAGCGGGCGGTTAAATGCTTTTTCAAAGCCCACTGCAGAAGCAGTATGAGGAGCACTAGAGCGCCCGCTTGCAGGGAAAGCCGTAGGACCGCGTCAAAGCCCGGAGACAAAAGAGCGGAGATCTCAGTCATGGGATTTCTCCCCACCGGACCGGGCATCAAGCATTGCTCGAAGGGCCTGAATGTCGTCGTCGCTCAAGTCTTCGCGTTCGATGAAGTGTGCGAGTAAGGGTACTGGACTGCCCCCAAAGCACCGCTCAAGAAAGGATTGGCTTTCTTCCCGCAGGCAATCGGTCTCAGTCACTTCCGGCCAGAACCGAAAGGCCCCGGATTCCTTTTTACGGCGAACGGCCCCTTTGGCAAGCAGTCGGCCCAAGAGAGTCCGGACCGTTTTTGGATGCCAGTCAACTTGACCCGCCAATGCTTCGGAGACTTCGATGGCCGTCTGCGGCGCTCTGCGCCACAAAACCTGCATGACCGCCCATTCCGCCGAGGAAATACTGGGATTCTTCGCCATGGCACCAATTCCCCTTTCCATAATCTTACGTCTGTAAGACAAAAGAATCTCACAAACGTAAGAAATTGTCAAGGGGCATCCCGGCACTAAAAAATGCGCCACTCCGAATACGGCTCACGGGCAAGGTGAGAGTTCAGGTAGCGCGGATCGTGGGACACTTCCGCGCCGATCCATGGCGGCTTTGCGAACGGTTGCTCTTCGGAGGTGAGTTCTATCTCCGCGACGACGAGGCCTAGGTTGGCCCCGTGAAAGACATCCACTTCCCACGTGTGGCCACGGTAGTCCACCGGGTAGCGGGTTTTCTCGATGATGTGCCCTTGCACGGATTTTGCCATCAGCGAATCGGCGTCGGACAACGGAATGGCGTACTCGAACTCGTCCCGCGTGAGGGCGGATACCTTGTTGGTCTTGATATTCAGATTAGCCTCAACCCCCTGAATGCGGACCCGCACCGAGGCCGGCGGCCCGAACGCGAGATACCCCTGCCGGATGGGGATGCCTGTACCCTCCGCGAGCCACGAGTCGCCCACCACCAAGAACTTCCGTTCGATTTCGATGCCCATTCGTCAATCATACCTGATCCGTGCGGCTACGCTCGTCCATCGCGTCCATCATTTGCTAGACTACCTTCTCGCAACTCTATACCCCGGAAGAGAAACATGGCAGGCAGCGGTACAGGCACCACGACAGAACAGCACGTACAGGAGATTCTTCAGCCGCCGCCCATGTACCGGGTGCTGATGCACAACGACGATTACACCACCATGGACTTCGTAGTCGAAGTCCTCATGACCGTGTTCAGGAAGCCGGTGGATGTCGCCATCGAGATCATGCTGGCCATACACCATGCAGGTATGGGCGAGTGCGGCGTGTTTCCGGCGCAAGTGGCGGAAACGAAAATCGACCAGGTCCACAGCATGGCCCAGAACCGGGGATTCCCCCTCCGCTGCTCCATGGAACCGGAATAGCAGTACTTCTGCCAGGCCGGCCGGAAGGCACAGCGCATCGTCATGTGTTAAAGTGAATACGCGCCCCCCAAGGCGGGCCACGGGAAATAAGGAAAGCGATGTTTAGCCGATCATTGGAAGTAACCCTCGGCGAGGCCTTGGCCGAAGCCAAACGCCGCCGGCACGAATATCTCTGTGTCGAGCACGTGCTCTACGCCCTGCTTCAGGACGAATACGGCCGCGAGATTCTCTACCACTGCGGCGGCGATCTCGACGAACTTCGCGTCGCCCTGGAAGAGTACTTCCTGAAAAATCTAGAGGCCGTTCCCGGCACGGCGGAGTATGTACCGCAGCAAACCGCCGGTTTCGAGCGGCTGATGCAGCGCGCCATCACCCACGTGCATTACTCCGGCAAGAAGGAAGTGGACGCTGGCGACATTCTCGCGGCGATGTTTGAGGAACGCGATTCCCACGCCGCGTATTTTCTTCAGGCCCAGGGCATTGGACGGCTCGACGTGCTCAGCTTTATTTCGCACGGCATTTCCAAGATGGAAGACCCGGAGACGCCCGGTGAATTGGAACCGGAGGCGGAACTCGACGAAGAGCAGGAAGGCCGGGGGCGGCGCCGTGCCGCGCGCGATCCGTTGCAGGCGTTCACCGTCGATCTGTCGCAACGCGCGCGCGACGGCAAGATCGATCCCCTGATCGGCCGCGAGTGGGAAATGCGCCGCACCGTGCGCGTATTGTGCCGTCGCCGGAAGAACAACCCCATCTACGTGGGCGAACCCGGTACCGGCAAGACCGCCATGGCCGAGGGTCTCGCGCTCAGGATTCACGAAGATCGCGTGCCGGATGCACTCAAAGGCGTCGAGATCCGGCAACTCGACCTTGCGGGCCTCGTCGCGGGTACAAAATTCCGAGGCGAATTCGAGGAACGGCTGAAGGCGGTCGTCGCGGCGCTGCTCAAACGCGAGAACGTGATCCTGTTTATCGACGAAATTCACACCCTCGTCGGTGCAGGCTCAACAGCCGACAGTTCGCTCGATGCATCCAACATCCTGAAACCGGTTCTCGCCTCGGGCGAGCTACGTTGCATCGGTTCATCGACCTACGAGGAATACAAAAACCATTTCGAACGCGACAAGGCTTTGTCGCGCCGGTTCCAGAAGATCGAAATTGCCGAGCCGTCGATCGAAGAAACCGTGCTCATCTTGCGCGGACTCAAAGCCCGCTACGAATCCCATCACGGCATCACCTATACCGATACCGCCCTGCGCGCCGCTGCCGAACTGGCCGCAAAGCACATCAACGATCGCTTCCTGCCGGACAAGGCCATCGACGTAATCGATGAAGCCGGCGCGGCCATGCGCCTGCTCGGCGGCGCAAAAAAGATCGTCCGCCCAAAGGACATCGAGTTGATTGTCGCCGAAATGGCGAAAATCCCCGCCCGCAGTGTGTCGTCGTCCGATAAGGGCAAATTGGAAACGCTCGAAACGGATCTGAAAGCGGTCGTGTTCGGACAGGACGACGCCATTCACGAACTCGCCACCGCCATCAAACGATCGCGCGCGGGTCTGGGCCATCCGGACAAACCAATCGGATCTTTCCTGTTTACCGGGCCCACCGGCGTCGGCAAGACGGAAGTGGCGCGGCAACTCGCCCACACGCTCGGCGTACATTTCGCCCGCTACGACATGAGCGAGTACATGGAGAAACACGCCGTCGCCCGCCTGATCGGCGCGCCTCCCGGCTACGTCGGTTTTGATCAGGGCGGACTGCTGACCGACGAGATCCGCCGCCACCCGCATGGCGTGCTCCTGCTCGACGAAATCGAAAAGGCCCACGAAGACATCTTCAACATCTTGTTGCAGGTCATGGACCACGCCACGCTCACGGACAACACCGGCAAAAAGGCGGACTTCCGCAACACGATCTTGATCATGACCTCCAACGCCGGCGCGCGCGACATGGCCCGGCAAACCATCGGCTTCGGCCACGCCACAGGAGACCCCTCCGGCAAAGGCTTGAAGGCGATCGAAAAGGCATTCAGCCCCGAGTTTCGCAACCGCCTCGACGCGGTCATTCAATTCAAGAGCCTGCCCCTGGCCATCATCGAACAGGTCGTCGACAAATTCATCCGCGAAATCCAGGCCCGACTCACCCCGCGCAAAGTCAACCTCGTGCTGACCGACGCCGCCCGCGCCTGGATCGCCACCCAAGGCTACGACGAAAAATACGGCGCACGCCCAATCCACCGCCTCATCCAACAACAGATTAAAGACAAACTCGCCGACGCCCTCCTCTTCGGCGACCTCGAAAAAGGCGGCAGCGTCCTGGTGGATGCCGATGACAGCGACTTGAAAGTAGTCATCACGCCAAGGGGTCAGTAGTGTCTGTAGCGTGAGACTTGTTCGTCTGGAGTCCGGTCCCTGTTGCCTCCTATACTCCCCCCATGCCGGTCTACGCTCTAGAAGATGACATTCTGTTTCCCCCGCCTGAGCTTGCGCGGGAGGACGGCCTTCTTGCCGTCGGCGGCGACTTGTCGCCGGAGCGGTTGCTGACGGCCTATGCCATGGGGATTTTTCCATGGTACTCCGAAGGCGAGCCGATTCTCTGGTGGTCTCCGGACCCGCGCATGGTGCTCATGACGTCCGAGTTCCACGTGTCGCGGAGGCTCGCGCGTACGATGCGCGCCGGTAAGTTTGAGATCTCGGTGGACACCGCGTTTGAAACGGTTATTGAGCATTGTGCGACTGTGGAAGGCCGGGGCGAGGGCCGGACTTGGATCACCCATGAGATGCGGATGGCGTATACGTTGTTGCATCGGATGGGGTTTGCCCATTCGTTTGAGTGCCGTCTGGAGGGAGACGTGGTGGGCGGGCTATACGGCATTTCGCTGGGCCGGTGTTTCTTTGGCGAATCCATGTTTTCGCGCGTGACTGATGCATCGAAAGTGGCGACACACGCACTGACCGAATTTGCGCGGGCCCACGAATTCACGTTTATTGACTGTCAGGTGGCGAACCGCCATTTGGCTTCGTTGGGTGCGCGCGATGTGCCCAGACCCTACTTTCTGGAGTTGCTCCGCCGCGCAATGGACCACGAGACGCTACGCGGTTCATGGTCGGATTGGAACCCCAGCGATTCGCTGTAAGTTGCGTGTTGGCATACAGTAAGGGAACAGTTAGAGCACGTGTGTGTTTCATTGACGTGGAATTCCCGTGCGAATAGAAGTGTTTTCTTGGGCATCGGAACGGTGTGGAAGGTAATTGGAGGGATGTATCCATGTTGAAAAATCTGCTTGGGTTTGCGGGCGGCGTGGCCGCGTGTACGGTCGCGGCAATTGCGTTGTGGTCGATGAGTGCTTCGGCCGCGATACAGGCAGCACCGGCCATCGGCACGAAACTGCCGGATTTTGCCATGACAGACTACACGGGCAAGGAGCATAAACTCAGTGATTTCAAGGACAAAATCGTGGTGATGAGCTTCACCTCGCAGCATTGTCCAGTGTCGCGCGCCAAGGAAGGCGCCTATGTCGAGTTGTATGAGAAGTACACGGACAAGGGGGTGGTCTTCTTAAGCATCGACGCGCACGACGGTACGACGGCGGAGACGATTGCCGCATATGCCAACGCCACCTGGGAAGAAGGCGACGCGAAGAACGAGACCGGCAAGAAGTTACCTTATCCTATTTTGAAGGATGAGGGCAACGTGTACGCCGATCTCTTGGGCGCTAAGCGCACGCCGGAGATCTACATCGCGGACAAGGATGGCAATTTGGCCTATCACGGCGGCATCGACAACAATAAGAAAGCCGATGACCCGGCCTACAAGCCCTACGTGGCGGAGGCGTTGGATGCCCTCCTCGCGGGGGAGCCGGTAAAAGAGAATAAGACGAGCGCCTACGGCTGCGGTATCAAGCGCTCGGCACACTAAGGCAATGCGGTTGAACGGATTAACACGGCGTATCCTGTGCGCTTCGGGTTTCAGCCCGAGGCGCACAGGGCTTTTTGCACTCCTTATGCTTGCAGCCGCAGTGGCGGGATGTTCCGCCGGGGCGCCATCGCCTGAGGGCACTGCCGCAACCTCCCCCAAGCCCTCGGAAATAGATCCCGCGCCAAGCTCTGCCTCCACTAAGCCGGTATCTCCGCCGGTGGATCTCATCAATGAAGACGGATTGGTCAGCCTTCTGGAGGGTCTCAAGGGTACAGGTAAACCTTTGCTCATCAACGTCTGGGCCACGTGGTGCACCCCCTGCGTGGAAGAATTGCCAGATCTGGCGGAGTTCTACCATGCTCGGGCCACTCACGGGGCTGAGTTTGTAAGTCTATCAGCCGATTTCACTTACGAAGTCGACAATAAACTAAAACCCTTCTTGGCAGATCGAAAAATCCCATTCCCAGTCCACGTGGTCGACGATATTGCCCCGGACCGGCTTGCCGAGATCCTGGGGGTTCAGGAGACCCAATGGGACGGGGCGCTCCCGGGGACGTTCCTGTTCGACGGGAACGGTTCGCTCATCCACTCTTGGCTGGAAAAGACGACCTTGGCCGACCTCACGGCGGCCGTGGGCTCGATCGACTCCAATCGTTCTTAAGTATACCGGCCTTGACAGGTTAGGGGGCATATGCTACCATCTCGCCTGTTAGCACTCATTGCAGTGGAGTGCTACTTTGCATCCGGGTTTTCCGCCCGCCCTGCGGGTGTAGCAAAGGAGAGGATTCGACCATGGCCAAACAGTTGTCCTTCGACCAAGACGCGCGCGACGCCCTCATTAAAGGCGCCGATGCCCTCGCCAACGCCGTAAAGGCAACCCTTGGACCGCGTGGACGCAACGTTATTCTGGAGAAATCGTTCGGCGCTCCCAGCATCACCAAAGACGGTGTGTCGGTGGCGAAGGAAGTCGAACTCGCGAATCCATTCGAGAACATGGGCGCGCGCATGGTACGCGAGGCCGCCAGCAAGACGCAGGACGTGGCCGGTGACGGCACCACGACTGCAACTGTGTTGGCGCAATCGCTGATTCACCTGGGCATGCGCCATGTGACCGCCGGCGCGAATCCAATGCACCTGAAGCGCGGCATGGAAAAGGCGCTGGCCGCCGTGATTGAAGCGGTGAATGCACAGAGCAAGAAGGTCAAGGGCAGCGAGGAAGTCGCCCAGGTGGCCACCATTTCCGCCAACGGCGACAAGGAAGTCGGTAAGATGATCGCCGAAGCGATCGAAGCGGTCGGCAACGACGGCGTGGTCACAATTGAAGAAGGCAAGGGCCTTCAGTCGGAGTTGGAAGTGGTCGACGGCATGCAGTTCGACCGCGGTTTCCTCTCGCCCTATTTCATCAACAACCGCGAAGGCATGAAGGCGGTGCTTGAAGACTGCTACGTGCTCACCTACGAAAAGAAGATCAGCTCCATCCAGGACATTATTCCGTTGCTGCAGCAAGTGGCGCAGAGCGGCAAGCCGCTGCTGATCATCGCCGAAGACATCGAAGGCGAGGCCCTGGCCACGCTGGTGGTGAACCGGTTACGCGGCATCTTGAATGTCTGCGCCGTGAAAGCGCCGGCATTCGGCGATCGCCGCAAGGAAATCCTGCGCGATATCGCCGTGCTGACAGGCGGCCAGTTTATCAGCGATGATCTCGGCATCAAG
The DNA here is from genome assembly GCA_045863295.1 of Candidatus Hydrogenedentota bacterium. Classification (GTDB taxonomy): domain Bacteria; phylum Hydrogenedentota; class Hydrogenedentia; order Hydrogenedentales; family SLHB01; genus BTWA01. The sequence continues at coordinate 6,059 of BTWA01000030.1, read as the reverse complement.
CTGGAAAGCATCGAGCTGAAGGACGTCGGCCGCGCAAAGCGTATCGAAGTCACGAAAGACAACACAACCATCGTCGAAGGCGCGGGCAAGAAGAAAGACATCCTGGGGCGGTGCGATTCGATTCGCCGCCAAATTGAGGGCACCACGTCTGACTACGATCGCGAAAAGCTGCAGGAACGCCTCGCGAAACTGGCCGGCGGCGTGGCCGTGATTAAAGTGGGCGCGGCGACCGAGATCGAATTGAAAGAAAAGAAGGCCCGCACCGACGACGCGCTTAATGCGACGCGCGCGGCCATCGAGTCCGGCTTTGTCGCGGGCGGCGGCGTGAGCCTGTTGCACGCGCGCAAGAAGGCCAAGGATCTCAATCTGGAAGGCGACGAAGTCATCGGCGCAAAGATGGTGTACGATGCGTGCGCGGCGCCCTTGGCGCAGATCGCGAGCAACGCAGGTCTCGAAGGCAACGTCGTGGTGCAGCAGGTGGCGGGCGAGAAAGCGGGCTTTGGATTGGATGCGGCCACCGGCGAGGTGGTGGACCTGATCAAGGCGGGCATCATCGATCCCGCGAAGGTGATCACGACCGCGCTGCAGAACGCCGTGAGCGTGGCAGGCATGTTCGTAACCACCGAATGCCTGATCACCGATATCCCGGAGAAGAAGAAGGCCCCGGCCGGCGATCCGCACGATCATCACGGCGGCGGAATGGGCGGCATGGGTGGAATGGGCGGCATGATGTAGACCGTTCTGCCACAAGTAGACGATTTCGCGGGGTGCTGGAAACAGCGCCCCGCTTTTTTTGTGGCCGCCATGGGACCATCGGGCGCCCGCCACACGCAGGGTTTCCCGAAGCCCGCCTGCTGTTTATAATGGCACTCTCCGCGCGTTTGCGCGGACCCATTCAGCGTGAAGGAGAGGTACACCATGAGAGTAGCGATTGTCGGATGCGGCGTGATGGGGCAGACCCACGCGGCCAGCGCGGCGCAAGCAGGATTCACCGTGTCGCTGTGCGCCGATCCCGTTCTTGCCAAGGCGGAGGAATTGGCGAAGCCCTACGGCGCCAAGGCGACGGACAACGTGACGGCGGCGTGCGGCAGCGCGGACGTGGACGTGGTCGCTATCGCGACACCCACACCGTTTCACGTGGACCTGGTAAGGGCGGCGGCGGCGGCGGGCAAGAACATTTTTTGTGAGAAGCCGCTCGGCCGGGATTTGGATCAGTGCAACGCAATTTTAAGCGCGGTGAAGAGCGCCGGCGTGAAACTGTTCGTGGGACATGTCGTCCGTTACTTTCCCGAATACGAGGCCATGCGCACCAACGTTCAGAACAAGAGCTTGGGCAAGGCGGGCTTTGTGCGCATGTTTCGCGGAGGCATTTGCCCGCAGGGACAAGGCGGCTGGTTTCGCGCATGGGAACAAAGTGGCGGTGTGACGCTCGATTGCGCCATACACGACTTCGATTGGTTGCGCTATGTGTTTGGCGATGTGGCCCGCGTGTACAGCCAGGATCTGCGCGATCATTTCGGCGAAGGCATGGACTACAACATGACGACCGTGCGGATGAAGAACGGAGTTATCGCACAGGTCACCGGATCATGGGCACATCCTTCCGGCTTTTGCACGAAGGTGGAGATATGCGCGGAGAACGGCATGATCGTGCATAACAGCAATGAAGCGCCCATTGCCATGCAAAAGCGGGTGGCCGAAGTGGGGTCGGTAAATGCCGTCGTGCCGGGGAGCCCGACATCGGTCAGCCCATACACGTTGGAGTGGATGGATTTCCTGCAGTGGTTGGAAGGCAAAGGCAATCCGCGCGTGACGCCCGAGGACGCCGTGGAAGCCGTGCGTATCTGCCTCGCGGCGCTGGAGTCGGCGGAGAAGGGCGAACCCGTAAGTTTGTAACGGCGCGCACGCGCGAGGGGAGATACAATCAATGGCCCGGATAGGGATTATCAGTTTTGCGCATATGCACGCCTACGGGTATGCCAACGCGCTGATGGAAGTGGACAACGCCGAGTTGGTGGCGGTGTGGGACGAAGACGCCATGCGCGGTCAGGCCGCGGCAACGCATTACAACGTGCCGTTCGACGCCAACCTCGACGCATTGCTGAAGCGAGACCTGGATGCCGTCATCATCACTTCGGAGAACGTGCGGCACCGGGCACACGCCGAAGCTGCCGCGAAGGCCCGCAAATGGGTGTTGTGCGAAAAGCCGCTGGCGACAACCGTGGCAGATGCGCAGGCGATGATTGATGCCTGCAAGTCGGCGGGCGTGGGACTCGGTACTGCATTTCCGTGCCGCTACGCCCCTTCGTTGATGGAAGTGAAGAAGCAACTCGACAGCGGCGAATTCGGAAAAGTGTACGCCGCCAACACCACCAACAACGGAAGCTATCCCGGTGGCTGGTTCGCGGATCCCGCGTTGTCCGGCGGTGGCGCCACCATGGATCACATTGTGCACGTCGCCGATTTGCTGCGCTGGATGACCGGAAAGGAATTCACGGGCATCTATTGCGAGATCGGCACCCAGGTGCGAACGGAGATCGATACCGACGACATGGGTGTGATGAATATGGAAATGGAGGGCGGCGCCAAAGTCGCACATATCGCAAGCTGGAACCGGGCGAAAAGTTTTCCCACATGGGGCGACGTGACCATGGAGCTGATTTGCGAGAAGGGCGTCATTCAAGTAGACGCATTCAACCAGAAGCTCATGGTGTATGATGACGATGCGGGGCGTGGGCGCTGGGCCGGGTGGGGTGAAAACACCGATCTAGGCTTGGTGCAGGATTTTGCGGATGCCGTCAATAACAAGCGGGAACCGAGCATCACTGGGCTGGACGGATTGCAGGCTGTTGCCGTGACCGTGGCGGCGTACGAATCGGCTACGACAGGCAGGCGAGTGGCAATCGGATAGCAATCCAAGATTTGAAGGCTCCCGGTTGCAGTAGCGGCGGGAGCCTTTTTCATTTCTAGGAGGGAGTGCCCTATGATCGCTTTGGACATGTGGACCGGGCAGTGGCTGGCCGCGCGGGCTGGCGTAGGCCTCCCGTTGGTATTGCTGGGGTGCATATTGGCGGTTGCCGGGATTCTACTGCACCGGAGGCACGGTGGATATCCGCCACTGTGGCTTGGGCTCTCCTTCGGCATGATCTCGACCGTGCTGACGGTTTCGCTGCTTGGCGTGACGGCATGGGCTCGAGCCGGGGAGCCAGGCCTTGTGATCACCGTTCTGGGAGTGGGCTCGCCGCTGGCTGTGGCGGGGCGCATGGTGGCGGCGGCTATCGGACAAACCATGGCGGAATCGGTTTACCAAGTGCGTTTCCGGAATCGGTTTCCCCGGGAGTACGGCAAGGCAAAGCGGAAGATCGAAGCGGGAGATATCGAAGGGGCGATTCATATGTACCGCGAGTATTTCGAGGAAGACCCTCGCTCGGCCGAGCCACTATTGCATGCGGCTGCGCTCGCCGAGGAACAGGACATGGACCGTGAGGCGGAGACGATATACCGGGAAGTGCTCGATCGATTCCGAAAGGACAAGCATATCGAGGCGGAAGTGAAATCCAGGTTGGCCGCACGGACGAGGTAATCCAGGGCCGCGTTTGCCGGATAGGAGCAGGACGGTGCTGATTGGCGCATATGCCGCGGTAAGTCTGTTACTGACATACATCGGGTATCGGTTGTACCACGCCCACTTGGAGCAGCCCCCTGCCTGGCTTTCGATCTCCTTTGCGGTCGGCTCTATCGTGGGGTTGTCGTTTTTCTTCGTGCCGGTCACGCTGATGATAGGTCCCTACGGCGCGCTGGCCATTTCATTTCCCGCGGTCATCATGATTACCTGGATGGTGCGGGCGTCGGCTTCCGAAGTGATGACGGATTTTCTGTACGGACAACACTTTGTCACGCCGGCGCCGTCGGATTATGGCCGTGCCCGCAAGAAAGCGGTCGAGAACGACGTGGAAGGGGCGCTCAAAGAGTACCGCAATTATTTCGAAGCCGATCCCCGGCGGCCGGCCCCGCTGTTTGCGGCAGCGCTCTTGGCCGAACGGAAGGAGAAATACGACTACGCCGTGACGTTCTACAAGGACATTATGCGGCAGTTCGAAAAACATCCAAAGGCGTGGGCAAAGGCCGCCTACCGGCTCGCGCTGATTCACGATCAGCAGTTCCACGATGCCGCGGCTGCAGCCCGGTTAATGCGCGAGATTCTGGCGAAGGCCAAACGCACGGAAGAAGCGGGAGACGCGGCAAACTACCTCGCGCGTTACAAACCGGCCATGCAAGGGGACCAGGGGTTCACGCCGACAAGGCATTGAAATGCGCCACCGCGGATTCGCCCAAGGCGTCAAGGTGGTAGCCGCCTTCCAAGATGGAAACAACCCGCCCCCCCGCGAGTTGCTTCACCGCATTCGTCATGTCCGAAAAACTCTCCGATTCCAGACGCTGGGAGGCGAGGGGATCGAGGCGGTGGGCGTCAAATCCGCAGGAAATCAGCAGGAACTCCGGTTTGAAACGTTCGAATTCCGGCAAAATCTGATCGGTCAACGCATCCATCCATTCGAAATGCCCCGACCCCCAGGGCATATGCACATTGAGATTCGTGTTATTCTTGCCGCGCTCACCCGGCATGCCTGTTCCCGGATACAACGGATACTGATGGATGCTTGCGTAATAGATGGAATCGTCGTCGTAAGTGCTGTGTTGCGTCCCGTTGCCGTGGTGAACGTCCCAGTCTAAGATGGCGATTTTTCCAACGCCTTTCGTTTCCTGAAGCCAACGCGCCGCGACCAGCACATTGTTAAAAAGGCAGAAGCCCTTGGCGTAGGTGCGTTCGGCGTGATGGCCTGGAGGGCGGACCGCTGCAAAAGCATTGCGATACGTGCCGTCGTACACGGCCTCGCACGCTGCAATGGCGCTGCCGGCTGCCGTGAGGGCCGCATCCCACGACGCACGGACCATTTGTGTATCGGGATCGGGATACTCCAACTCTTCACGGCAGGTTCGCTCAATCGTATCGACATGATCGACCGTGTGTACGCGCAGCAAGTCCTCGCGACTGGCCTGGACCGGGGCGATGTGGGGTGGATTCAGTCCGGCGTGGTCAAAGGCCGAGCGAATCGCCTCAATCCGCCCAGGCCGTTCCTGGTGGCCGCGGCCGGCGTCGTGAGCCATGCAGGATTCGCATAGGATGAATGCCGACTTCGTCAATAACTGCGCCTTTCTGTCTATACCGGATACAGCCTAGCGTGCAAAAGGCTGGAATGGAAGCGTTTCGTGAAAAAGGCGAAGCGAGATAGGTTGCGGTTGTACTATAGGCCGCGCGTCAGTTTTAATCGTGCCTGAGTTGGCTTGGGACAAGAGTGAGAAGGACTATCATGCTAGAGGCAGACAACGCCAAAAGGTACTTGCCGGTTTCCAAGACGTGCTTCGTATGCGGCGAGGAAAATCCGTTTGGATTAAAACTGCGATTTCGCGTAGACGGCAATCGAATATGGACCTCGTTTGATCCGGTACCGGCCTACTGCGGGTTTCCCAACGTGCTTCACGGGGGAGTCGCGGCCGCGTTGCTGGACGAAACCATGGGGTGGGCCGCGAACCGGTCGCTTTCCAGAATGACGCTCACCGGAGAATTGCGGGTACGGTATGTGCGCCCCGTGCCGGGCGATCGCGTACTGCATGTGTGGGCAGAGGTAAGTAAAGGACATCGGCGCATTGCTTACACGCACGGCGCGATTACGTCCGAGGACGGCGCCGAGACGTACGCACGGGCCGAAGCGCGCTTTATTCCACTGTCGCTGGAAGAAACAGTGCGCATCGACGAGCACCTTGTCTACAGGGGCAACGAAGAGCGCGTATTCGACCGGGCCCGCGCCGAAATGGCGGACGGGTTAGACAATGTGTGACGGCGCGATCTAAGATGACTTTCCGGCGTATCAATTCGCAGCCGGAAATGCACTTAGCGAGGAGGTACGTGGGCATGGTCAAGCTCGAAGTCATGGGCGTCAGCATGGACGTCCAGCATCAGCCAGTAGTGCTGTTGCGGCATGACGATCAGGTGTTGCCCA
>BTWA01000029.1:48834-82266 GCA_045863295.1 Candidatus Hydrogenedentota bacterium | reverse complement strand
GCGACAATCGCGAGTATGTGCAGGGGATAGCGCATTAGTTGTACCCATGCTTCACAGGGAAGCTCACAAAAAACTGCGCAAACCGCGCACTCGCCGTCAACGTATCGTCCGACATATGATTCGCGTCGCGCGTAACCTGAATCGTCAACCAATCATCCGCAGCGATATTGCTCCCCGTAAACGTCACCCCGCTTTTCGTATCCAGGTCCAGCGACGTTGCATCCACCGCCGCCGTCACACTCACCGTCTCCGCCGCCGCGCTATCAGTCGCCTCGGAGTCACCAGTGGGCCAAACCTTAAAATCCCACCGACAATTGCCGGACGTCCCCGACGTCGCCCAATCAAATCCACAATCCCAATTCTGTCCAGCAACATACGTTCCCGGCACATGCACCTGAATAAATATGGATTGGTCCGTGTCCGGATCGAATTCATACGCAACATACGGCCGCGCGTGCGTGCCCGTCACAAACACCGTCGGCCCCGTCGCAGCAGCCCCCGTCACAGGCAAAAACTCATTCGCCTGCCACGAACCCTTCGCCAACCGATATCCCCACGTAACGCCTGTGACTCCGCCGAATATCAGTGACTGCCCCGCCGCCGCGTCCGCAGTATCGAACGCGCCGGCTGTGCCCAGCACCAGATTGCCGACCGAATCGACCGCATCAACGTTGTTCGTGCCCCACCGCTGCGCGCCCTCGACCTCCCATAACTGGTTATCGTGCGCCGTCCACACTAAATCCCCGTCTGCAACGCCACCGGCGTAGCCGCGCAAATCGCCCGACGTATGACGCGCCGCGAGCGACAACCCTCCGCTCAAATTGGCATCGGCCCAAACGTCCGCCCCATCCTGCTTCGCGGCCCCTGACGTGGTGTAACCCGTCGATCGCGTAATGAGCAGCAACGAATCGCTCGCGTTGTCGACGTTTCCGATTTGCAGGTAGGCGCCGGACCCCGTGCCGGTATTCGTGTTCACGAGTTTCCACGTTTTAAATCCAGCCACCGACCCCACGGAATCTACGTTGCCTGTCAGCGTGCTCGTGCCGTTCACTATAAAATTGCCGCGCGCGGTCACGTGGCCACTCGAATCCTTGCCCAGATAGATCATCTGATTGGAATTGGTAATAAGCTCGTAATACGCGCTGGCAGGAGTTGCATTGTAGACCCAACGCAAAAGCCCATAATGGCTGGTCGATTGACCTTGAATGAATCGGGAGTCAGTAGAATCGGAAAACGCGCCAATGTCCGTCGTGGTTAATGTGTAGTCGACGGCCGCCCCTTTATAGACCAACATCGACCCCGCGCCCCGAAACACCCAGTCCGAATCTGCCGCCGCTCCACCCGCAGCAATGCGCCCCGAGGCAGTCAGTCCGGCAATCGTCGACAACCCAGTCACGCCCAACGTGCCGCCAATCGTCGCATTGCCACTCGTCGCCACACTCGCCACGCTCAACGCGGCCGAACTCGAAATATCACTTCCCGCAATCGTCCCATCCGCAATCTTCGCCGTCGTCACCGCCCCATCAGCCAAATCCCCAACCAGAATCGTCCCATCCAAAATCTTCGCCGTCGTCACCGCCCCATCGGCAATATCACCGACAACAATCGTGCCATCCAAAATCTTCGCACTCGTCACCGCCCCATCCGGCAACGTCACCGTAATCGTGTCCGAAGCGCTCACCGCCGTCGCCAGACCACCCCCGCCCACAATCCAAATCGTATCCCCATCAACTACCGACTCCGCCGTCCCCGAATCACCATCCAAACCAACCGCCAAATCCGCATACGGATCCCCACTATCAAAACCATCCGTCGTCACTTCGCCATTGATATTGACGTCAAACGTCGTTCCATTATCAGTGACCTCGATCGCCGGATTCTCATCCCCGTCGATTAACTCGAACTCCCCATCCCCCGAGTTAAACCACCACGCAAAATCACCACTCGATCCATCCCCATCCCCATACATCCCCTTATCATCATCCGGCGCCCAAAACGTATAATCCGTCTGCGCCACAATCTCGCTCGTATTCAACAGCGCCACGTAGACCACGCAGCCCAGCGCAACGCCAATCCATTTCAACACACGCATCACACGCTTCATATCAGACACTCCGCTTCGGTGGCCTTTTTCGCCAGGCCGACCAGTGTTCGTAACGAGCCATCGGTCATCAGGCTCATGATTGTTTTGTAGTCACTCACAGAATCGTCCCAGACCTGAAAACACGTCGCCGCATACTTCGGCCACACGGGCACATTGGCGCGGGTTGTTTCGGGTGCGGTGACTTTATTCAAACCGCTGAATTCGATCCGCTGATTCGTCACGTCCACGACCATCAGCCGGTCGCCGTTCACGCCAAAGCCGATCCGTTTGTCGCCGCCGGTCCATGAAAGAATTTCAACGGGTTCATCGGTCGCGGCCATCGAACCGCTGACATCGACTTTCTTGTAGCCGAATGTGGTGAACAAGCCAGACAGTTCGGGTGCCCCGTCAAACCAGCGAAGGTTAAAGCAAAGTGTCGTGCCGGCCCACAACCGCAACTGGCCGGGATACGATTCCCAGTAAACGTTGTTCGGTTGATCGATCCATGTGACCGTGCCGTCCGGTCCGGCTTCCGGTTCGATGTGCTGCGCGTCTCGTGCCCCGTATGTCGCAAGCACGGGCGGGCGCAACGGCCCCCACCATTTCGCGGTGCCGCCGATTGCCGTGCGGTTTTCGGATTCCGCCGTTTCAATGAGCACTTCGTCCTCATACAAATCGTGTTTCATCGTCACGAGAAACCGCGCGGGCGTGTCTTCGAGTTGCGAGACTTCGGTCGTGTATTCGATCAGCACGTTCGTGAATTCGGAGATATCACCCTCGTCTACCGGGCTGTCAGTCGCGGGGTCTGGATCGGTGCCGTCGTACCTGGCATATATACGATAGCCGGTGGCCTTGTTCGGGCTGTTGTCGAGTTCGCGCAAGTAGTTGGCGTAGATCAAAAACTTGCCTTCGGCGGTCGCTATGTATCCGGCATTCATCGGGCCAGCGGGCGGCTGCAATAGCAACTCGCCACTCGCATACGTGCGCTGTGCAAGGTCAAGCGGTGCCCCTATAATCCCATGCGCGTTACGGTATGCGGCCCGAAGATAAACCGTGCCGTCTGTTGGCGGCGTATAGGTCAGTTCGTAGTCCAGGGTCGTGCTGAATTCATCCGGGGCCGCGCTCATATCCGGGTCGCCGCTCTCGGATATCCAGATAACGTATCCCTCGATAGCCGAATCGCCGATACGAAACAGGCCAGGGAATGCGCCAGTGTATTCCGTGCCGCCCAAGGTGTAGGCATACAAAAGCCGCACGGTCTCACGTCCGCTCGCGGCGTACCCCGCATCGACCTCGCGTTCGATCCATAACCCTACAGCGTCGCCCGTGTTGAGCGTGCCCATATCAAGGCCCGCGCCCTGCGTAGTCGGCGCCACCCAAGACAGACCCGTCGGTGCCGTCGTTTCGCTGGCAATCGTTTGAATCGCGTCTGCGGTTAACGCCTCCGATGCGATCTGAATGTCCGTATAGAATTCCGGGTCAATCCACACCTTGAAACTCGTGACCTGTCCTGATGCCAGGTTTTTCAGGATGACCGACGAGTACTTGTTGCCATCCGCCGTGAAGTTCGTTCCAGCCCACACGTTGTTGTAGGCGTAGAACGTTTGGATGTACTCAGATCCACGGATTGCGCCGGGATACGAACGTCGAACAAGTAGCGTCTTGTCGCGGTGCCCCGCCGGCCCGTGTAGCAGTTTGATTTCGCCCACACCGATACTCACCGATGCGCCGGGATCGGTTGCGCCGGGCGGATACCATGCAAGCACGTTGTCCTCGATGGCTACGAGCGAACCGACGCCGCGCCCGCACAGGCCGGATGCGTGCAATATCTCAAGGTTAGGCATTGCGCCCAATCGACGGAACGACACGCCCGGAACGCGCACGGATGACCGATAGCCGCCCAAGGATAGGCGGTGTCTCGGCTGTCCCGCGTTCGTCGCGGTTGCGCCCGTCAGATACGCTTGCACTGCGTCCGCTCCTGTATATCGTTCGGCCATTTCTACGCCGCCACAAGGGTTATTGCCGTCGCCTCAAATTCAAACGCCGCGCCGGGAATAGCGGGCGAACAAACCATGTCTACTTCGATCTGTGCCGGTGTGCCGTCAATGTCGCCCTCGCCAACCGGCACAATTCGCCACAGATGCGTTTCGCCATCGGCCAGCGGCGGCGTCTCGTATGTGTAGTACGGTACTTGCACGTCGGCGAGCACTGTCCCGCGTGTGACCCATTCATCTGTAACCCACTCCTCAAGTCGGTATTTGATGACTTCAAGCGTGCTCGTGTTTTGGCGCGTCGAATACTGCCAATCCAGCACGAGTGCGGACGGGTAGTTTTCGCCCGGTAGATCGCCGGGATCGTCGAAAACGGACACGACAAGCGTTTGTCCTTGGGAGACCTGGAATTGCCTGGACTTACGGTTACTGACCTCGACAAGCGTTTCTCCCGCGTACCAATAGAACGGGCCCGGCAGATCGTCGTCGAACGATACGATCCAAACTGTAGGCGCGATCTGTATGCGTGTGAGTTGGCCGATCATGGATAACTCGCCCCCACGAGCTGCAGGCTCCACAGCGCACGGACCTGGTACGCGCCTGCCGTCAATCCAACGGCGTTCGCTACGGCCTTGCGGCTGATCCCAGCCACGTCGATCACCATGCAGTTGAGCCACGTCGTGCCGTGGTCGTCGGTGACCGAACAAATCTGACCGGCATACAGCGGATACATAGCAACAAGCAATGCTGCGCTGGCCGCGTTCGTCGTGCCGGTGAACGTCTCGTGTTGTGTAATCGGGGCCTCGTGCTGCATGGCTTGAAACGCGACACCCGCAACGCCTGGGCGCGTGATCTTTTGCATAACCAGACGCGGCGGAACCAACTCGCCCGAGAGCGAGAGGAATGTAAATGTGCTTGTGCCGTTCGTGATGGATGCCATTGTTATGGACTCGAATTTCTGATCGGGGGCACGTAGGCTTTTGTCTTGTTCTGCTCAAGCCAATCCAAGAGGCGATCTATGGTTTCCGCAAGCCGATCACTGTTAGACACTGCCAATTCTTCTTTCCGGGCTTGTATTGTTGCGTCTGACGGCATTTGAAATGATGGGCCAGTTGGATATGTCGCGTAGGGCGACAGCGGCCCATCGAAGCTAGGCACCCAAGGCGACTGCTTGCCCTGGTCTGTATTCAGTATGCCAAGACCAGACGCCGTTCTTTCGAGGCCCACTTGTGTTTTTCGAAGCTCGTATTCGCTCGCCTTCAATGCGTCTGGCCCCATAATAGAAAGCACTTCATTTAGCGATGCGGCTTGATTGGCTCGAAACGACCTTTCAAGCGATGGATCATCTTTGCGTGCCTGAGCGAGCACGTCCTCGATGGTCATGCCTGAATAAACGTCTTCTTCCTGCCGCGCAATCTCCGAGCGAAACATGCCCATGCGATCAAGCACGGGTGCCATGCCGCGCCGCGCTTCCATATCCTGCAACCCAAGGTTGCTTAGTTTTTCGATGGTCGTTCGCCCGGTCGCGCCGGGAAGCATTCCCTCGACAAGGCTCAGCTTTTGCTCTTCGCTCAATTGGTAGTAATCAAGGCCCTTGGACTTTGCGGCCCCGATCAGTCTGTCTCGGAATTTGCTTTCATTGGACAGGCCAGATGTCGCGCCACGGGCCATCGTGGCAAGCTCGCGATTGTCGGTAATGCCGGTTGACATGGACAGCGTAGAAATAAATGCGCTGCCCTGTATCTGGTCTGAGAATGATCCAATAGCACGCGCACCGGACGCGAAGCCTGGGATGGTGAGTTGTGCTTCCTTCGCGCCCGTATAGGCAAGAATGGCCGCCTGTTCCGGCGTCAATTGCCTGCCACTCGCAAACTTCTCTGTGGACAGCTTCATCATTTGCATGGCTGCGTCGGTATCTGTTCCGAGCGCCATCAACCCCATTGCCTGCCGCGCCATCGACTTACCGCCCGCAATCGATCCGGTCATGGACTGCGAAAGCTGAAATACGTTCATCGCGCTTTCAGGCGCAACGCCCATGCGTGCGCCCAATTGCATGGCCGTGTTGCGGGCCTCTACGGCCTTGCCCGGTTCCTGTATGGACGCAAGATCCATGAGCGCGGTTTGTGCTTTAACAGCACGATCTGCAACGCGAGAGAGGTAATCATCAAGTTTGGAAAATGCCGAGACCAATGCGCCGACACTGAGCGCCGCCGCGGCCATTGATTTAAGTTCGCCTATAAATGCGCTGACCTTCTTGGTTGCCCAGTCGGATTTTTTGCCAAACTTGTCTACGCCACCCTCGATCCGGCTCATTTCGTTCGCAAACTTCGCCATCTCGCGCATGGCTTTCGCGGTGTTGGCGTCGATGGTTAGCGTAACGTCGGCCATAATGATTCGTTTTCCCGTATTACAAGTTCGCCGATTGTCGGCAGATACTCAGTCAGGTCCCCGGCTGCCCATCGCTGGATTCGGAAGTAGTCCCGGCTAAATCGCCACTGTTTTTTTTTAGGGCTTCCGCGTATGCAAGCACACGAGGCATATCAATCGTCGCCTCGACAACTTCACGAATGAACCGCGTATCGAGAACGCGCAACAAGGACAACTCCCATTTGCCGACGTGGTAATTGAGCGCGATCGCGTCGGCCGCATCGGGCAGCCATTCAAGTTCATCGCGCGTAATCGCTTCCTCACTCATGAGCGCGGCCATGTTTTCCATGGCCCGGTCATGCACGGCGCGGTACCCGGGCGCGATTTCGCGGACGGGCGCTCCGTCTGGCGATAACGTGATAATCTCAGGCAGTTTTGTGGACCCATCGATCACGCGAATACAAGGCGCGATCCATCGGTCACCCTGCGCGTCCGTGCACCAGTAACCGTCCATCTGCTGCTTGCGTGCTAGGTCTGCCGCCTTGGGCTTGTGTTCGTTCCAATAGCCGATCCAAAACCCAGCGCACTCCTGCCACGTTTGCGCGTCGGCTTTGTACAAAACCGTTGCCGATTCGCGCCCCGGTACTGTTGGCGCGACAACCACGCCCTGGTTGCCGTCCGGACCTGAATAGCAAATCCGGCAATTCGGACTCGTGCCTTCCAGCACGTCAGCCAGTCCAAGCGGCCCGTATATTTCGGACTGCTTGTCCTTGTTGAATTCCTTTTGCCCTGGAAAGTAGTACAGGATTCCCATTACGCGATTGCCGCCGTCGTATCGAACGCCAACACAGCATTGGACCCGTCATAGACAAGATCGCACTGGTATTCAGAGACCGCGTCGCCGCCACGCGATCCGCCCATGGATGTCATGTACGCGATTCCTTCGGTGCCCGTAAACTTGATATGCTCTTCCGTTGCCAATGCCACTCGGGCCGCGCCGCCCTCGGCCATTTTGTACAGCCAAACTTCCAGCGCGGTGATCGTCTCGGCCACTTCGTTTGTGCCGAATACCGCGGCAAGTTTCTCTGCGTCAATCGACGTGAATGTGATTTTGGGTGCACGCATGTTTAGGTTGACGTGCGTCGGCCACGGAAGCCCGGAATGCGACCGCCGTTCGATCTGGTAGTTCATATCAATACGGATCGACTGGATTTCGATAGCCGCCGTATTCAGTTCAAGCGGCCCAAGCGTGTATTTTTTGGCCGATACCTGGGTCACGCTTGGATCGCTCGTGTTGATTCCCACCGGCGCGTTCGTTGCGTCGCCAATCGGGTATACCGCCATTTCAATCGTGGCCTCTCGCCCCTGGGCGGCCTGAATGGATACAGGCACGAGTAGTGCGCTCGCGCCCGTCAATTGGCGCCATGTGCCGGTCCGTGTGCCTTTGTTGGTTGCCAGTTGGAACGCGGCGATCCACGAGGACAATGACGTGCCACTGATCCCCGCCTGGCCGAGACACGCAAAGATGTCGGTAGACGTGAATCGAAGCAAAGGTTCTGCATAGAGCATGGCGGCGTACGTGTTATCGACAGCCCCTCCAGACCCGTTCAACACGGCCTGTATACCGTTATCGAACGTGACATCGGTTATGCCGCCGATTTCCCCGACGTTCGTCTTGATCCCGCCCAAAACATAGCGCGTTGCCATGGTGCCTCCTATTCGATCCGGTAGCCATCGGCCCCGGAAATGACTTTGTTTTCTGGCCGCATCGTTTCAAGCCGTTGAACGATGTAGCGGTGCAATCCCATGGCGAGCGTCTCGCCCTCGTCTTGCCGGATTGTCGTGATCTCTTTCTTCATATCCGGGCCTGTGCCGGTCCGCCCGCGAAACGACATAAAGCCGGACAACCAACGCGGGCCAGACATGGACACGCGGACTTTTTCGGATGACGCCCGGATTTGCGCAAGCCCCATGAGCGCATCGCGCATTCGCCCGGTAAATACAAGCGGGGTTTTGTGTCCAAACTTTTTCTGTTTGCGCTTTTTATACTTCGCGGTGCGCTCGGCGTATTTGTAGAGCCGCGTTGCCCTGTCCGTGAAGTGCTCGGGCAACATGTCGCGGTGCCACATTTGACCAATGGCCTGCATACCGCCTTCACGCGCCTCGCGGAATTCCTTGGCCATCCCGCGCGGCCCGCGCCGTATGGTGATCGTTGGCACTATTTTGATTGCGTCAGCCACCCATAAAACCCCAGTTCAACTGCCACACACTGCACGCATAATCACCGGCGTTTACTCGCTCTTCCTTTTCCACGCGCCAGTAATCGACGAGATCGATGCCGCCGCCCAGCTCAAGATGTTGCGTCGCGCTCGCCCCGTTTGGAGTGCCGGATAGTGCCGCGATCTCTTCGATGACCTTGCCCGCAAAATTGAAGTGCTCGATCATCGCGTCGGTAGTGCTATATCCGTCGGTAACAGGATTGCCGAGAATCAAAAGCAGCTTGCCGCTTTCGATAAATTCAGGCTTTGACCCGCCCGCGATCTGTCGGTAGAACGGCGCGGGGACAATTGAGACAACCGCAAACGGAATGCCGCGGCTCGCCACCTCGTCGGTGTGTGCGAACACAAACGCCATTGCCTCTTCGGCGTCTTCGGCCCCGGTCGCTTCCTGGAACGTATCAGACGCGGCCACGATGTCGCGGCCAAGATCAATGACTCCACTGAAAACCCCAACTGGCGTAGGCGCTGGCATATCAGCGCACCTTCAGCGTGCCGCCACGCCCCGTATAAAGTGTCGATACCCTGCGCACTTCTAAGCGCGCGGTGCCGTCCGCGTAACTGGTGACACCGGCCACGGCCCACACATCGGACCCGCGCGTGATCGTGTCGGCCTTGACGTTCGGGTCCGATACGCCGTTCGTGTCGTCATTCCAAATCAACACGGTCGCCGATTCGACAAGCGATTGCCCGTCGGATTGTTCACGGCGATCTTGTTCATTGGGAGAAAAGACACACTCGATGGAACGCGAGAACGCGCCGGTGCGCACGTACGTGATCGTCTCGGCCATTTGCGCCAATAGTTGCGGCATGACCTGTGCGCTCATCTGTGTGGCGAAAGTGGACAATGCAGGATCCTCTGCTTGATTCCTTGGGAAGCCGGGGAGGTTTTACCCTCCCCGGCTACTAGTCACCGGTTTGCAGGCCGGGTGATGGTTACGCTGTGATGTTGCTCAACAGGTCAAGGCATTCCGTGTAAAGAATCTTGGCCTGAACTTCCATGCGATTGCGCACGATCATGGAGCGGGACTGCGGCTCGTCGTAAGACTCGAAAGTCGTGCCGATGCTGGACCCGTCTTCGGTCCAATGGAACGTACGCCCGACGCACGCCTCTTCGATGTTGTTCGTGCGGGCGACACGCGCCAAAGCACAGTATTCGCTGCTCCAGATGTCGGCCAGCACGGCCACGTCCGCATCGTTCGCGGTGTTGGTCATACCGCCAGCGACAATGACCTCTTCCAAGTCAAAACAACGTGCGATCATTTCACGGGTGATATCGGCAGGCTTTGCCATCTGTCCCGCGCCGCCGGACTCGATCCGGTCAATGATCTGCGCGTTGTTGCGCAAGTTTTCGAACACGATCCAGTTCATGATGATCGCGTTTGGCAACATGCCGGTCGCCGCGCGTACGCGCTTCTTGGCTGCCGTAACGTCCGTGATCGGCACCCCGCTTGCATTGTTGCTCCATTCGGTGGATACAGCGGTCGGCGTCCACGTATTGGTGTTGAAAATTGCGGCCGCCACGAGCATTTCGTACCGCT
Organism: Candidatus Hydrogenedentota bacterium; assembly: GCA_045863295.1. GTDB lineage: Bacteria > Hydrogenedentota > Hydrogenedentia > Hydrogenedentales > SLHB01 > BTWA01. The sequence continues at coordinate 72,008 of BTWA01000029.1, read as the reverse complement.
TCAAGACGGTGGAGCGGCTGAGACGCGCAGCCACAAGCTGATCGTCAAAGTAGCGGCTGTACATGTTCTTGTTGCGTTCATCGACGCGCACTTCAAGGCCGATTTCTTTCGTGGCCCAACTGTCGTCGGTAAATTCAAACCCGATCCTGTTGTAGTGGCCGTTCGATGCGCGTTCCGTGCTGGCTTGCTTCAGCAATTCCTTGATCGGGATCACGCCAAAAGTGCCGCTCTGTGTGTCAACATCTTTCGGAGGCAACACGCGGGAAGCGATATAGCCCGCTTCGTTTGCTTGAACGTCAAACTTTTCAAGGCTCCCGGTAATATCCGGGCGTAGATCAACATTTGTGCTTGGGCTGGACATGGGGTCTTCTCCATGTCATGACGCGCTCTACCGCGTCTCTACTGCGGCTCTTTGTGGTGTCCGCTAGACCAGCCCATCACCGGTGGCCTGCAAGCCCGGTAACGTTTCACTCTCTATTCAACTGTCGCGATGCGCGATTAGCCTTTGATGTCCATCAGCAACGTGACAGACGCGATCTCCGGAATCATCACACCGGCATTGCCGGTATCCGAACCCGCGATAACCAAACGGATATCAAGCAAATCGCCGGCCACCAACGCGGTCGGCGTAATGGTGAAATCCTTGTCCGCAAACGTCAGCGAGTTGATGCTCTGTGCCGCGGTCGCGCAAATATCGGAACCCGCGCCATTGCGGTAGACCACTGCATCCAACGTGCAGGTGCCGTCAGAAACCGTCGTCAACATCCCCGCGTTCACGCGAAGCGTCACGGTCTGACCGTCCACATACTCCGGCGGCAACGGATACTGAATCCGCGCATACGCCGTGGTCGTGGTCCCACCGAAGTCAACGCCCTGAATCGAAGGCGGATCGGATCCAATCGTGCCGGTGATAACCGCGAGGTCATCCGTGGCCGCGGTGCCAGGTAGATTCGTTTGCAACGCATCATGCACGCGAAACAGCGTCAACGGAATTGCGTAGGGCTTCAAATCGTCCTGCGTCAACGCCGTCCGCGCAATCGCGCCGAGCACGGCGGTCGTGGCAAGCGCGACTTCAAGATAGTCGCCCGCACCAGATACCGCCTCTAATGGCTCACCCACCAGCACCGTGCCGGTCGTGGCGACCTTTCCATCGGCTGCCGCGTACAGCGTGTCCGTGATTGCGATTGCCTCGGAAGACGTGCAAATTACCGTACCTTCCTTGTTCCGCAACCACACGGCAATCTGATCACCGGCTGCGAAGTTTTTCGCAATCGTGACACCGATACAGTCCGTATCGGATGCGCCTGCATACGCAAGCTCATTGTTCGAATCCAAGCGGACTCGGCGAAACTTTTCAAGGGCAGCACTTGCGACAAACGTCTTTGTGCCGCCATCAACCTGTTGACTCATGTCATTGCTCCTAATTCGTGCGATGTCGCACGGTTTTGGTTAGTGGCGACCGTAATTGGCTTTGGCTTCGGCCAGATACGCCTGGTGTAATTTGGGGTTGTCGCGCACGAGCGCACGGATCGCAGCGGCTTGGCTCTTACCCTTCGACACCGCCTCGGCTACAGCGGCATTCCATTCGTCGGTTGCCGATCCGCCTTCGTCTTTTTTGGCCTTGCCTTCGCCCCGCAACGCATCATCGCCCAGCCCTTGCGTGCCAGGCTTCTTCGCGGCGGCTTCTTTCAACGCGGCGATCTCCGCGTCCTTCGCGGCCAATGCGGCCTTTGCGTCGGCGGTTGCCTTGGCTTGCGCTTCCATGTGCGCACTCTGTGCCTGGTCGAGCGTCAGATTGCGCTCAAGGTACCCGCAAATCTGATCGCTTGTTGCGCCCGGCAGACACGCTTTCAAATCAGAAAAGCTGGCCGGTTGCGCCGTTTTGTTCTCGGACATGTTTTGATCTCCTATATTGGCCGCAACCTGCGGCTTTTTGGGTGATTTGGTTGCGCCGTTGATCAGTGACTCAAGGCTGTCGATACGGTCTACAAGCCCCACTGCCACGGCCTTCGCGCCGATAAACACACGTCCATCGGCGATTTCGGAAATCTTGTCAGCGGACATACGACGCCCGCGTGAAACAGCCCCGGTAAATAGATCGTGGATGTCCTCGATCCGTGCCTGAATGTCTGCCCGCTGTTCTTCGGTCAACGATGTGCCGGGCAAGCCCGCGCCTTTGAATTTGCCTGTGGCAAACTTCTCGACCTTGATTCCCTGCATGGCCGCCGCAACACTGTAGTCCGTGACCGACGTATAGACGCCGATACTTCCGACGATGGCCGTATCGTTCGCAACAATCTCGCTGGCCTGTGACGCCACCCAATAAGCGGCGGACGCGCCCATGTCTTCGATGTACGCGATAACCCGCTTTTTCTGCGCGGCCCGCGCAACCTCGTTTGCAAGATCGGCGGTGCCAGAAACCGATCCGCCGGGTGAATCAATGCGCAAAATGATTGTGGCAACGTCCTTGTCGCGCGATGCCTTTGCTACCGCACGCTGCACCCCGATGGTGCCATGGCGCAGATCACTGAAGCTGGACCCGTACTTGGTCATGGATCCGACCAAATCGATTACGGCCACGTCGCCGAATTTCTCATACGAACCGATAGCAGAGCCTGCGGGTGCTGCGGCCGCAAAATGTTCGCCCCAATTCATCGCCTTGAGCGAATCGCAGATCGAGCGCATCGCCGATTCTTCAATCGCGTACGGGCCTGCATACTGGTCAAGCCGCCTGATATCAGTCGGCATATTTACCGTCAACGTCATTTCTGCCGATGCCATTAGTTATGTTTCCCGTTCGCCGACGCCGTTTGGCGCGTGGCGGGTTTGTCCTGCGGTTCGTCGTCTACCGGGCCCGGCGCGTCCTTCGTTTTCAAATCGGGCGCAAGGAATGCCACATCGCGCCACGTGACATCTGCGTCAGGGTGTGCGTCGGTAATACGATTTGCTGCCTCGATGGCACGCACGATGAACCGCTCGTTGTCCTCGATAATCTCTTTGTCGGTGTCCTCAGCGTCCATCCCGCGCCGGCCAATCACGTACCGGCGACTGGCAAGTCGCTCACGGATCATCAGCGAGTCGGCCTTCGCGTCTTTCTCAGGTTCGATGTAGGCCCACGACGGCAAAATCCATCGGTGCTTCAATGCCATATCCAGCCGCCGTGCAATGCTGGGATCCTCGGCGGCCCACTGACGCACTTTCCAGCGGTAGACCGGGATGTGGTACTTGTTGCGGGCCTGCCTTTGGATGCGACTAAATCCGAACCGCGCTTGGTCCATTGCCCCGCGCCACCCGCTGAAGTTCGTCTGTGATGGGTCGAGCAACAGGACGGCGACTGGAAGATCAAAGTTGATCGCGATGAACGTGAGGATCAGTGTCGCGTGTGTGAAAAATTCAGGGTTAGGCACCGACGGCGAAAAGCCTTGGAGCTTCTCCCCGGGTGCGCCCGCGATCTCAAGCCCGGGCTTTAACTCGGTAACGGTTTGGCTGGACCCGTCGGATTGCGTTTGTTGCGAAGTCGCGCCGTAAGCGGTCCCCGCTATCTTGCTTGCGAAATCCGATGACCGTTCGCGAAAAATCGCAATGCACGAGGCCACCTGGGCCTGTACGAGCTTCGCAAAAAAGAGATCGTCAAACTGGCCTGCGGTGTCCATAATCGGCGCCATCGCCGATATCCCGCGCGTCTGCGTGAACCGCTTCGGGTTCTTGATATGTAGGACCGCCGGATTGCCGTCTGAGTCCAGCGCGTTGAACGACTTTATCTCGGACACCTTGACCAGTTGCCGGTTCGGATCGATGTCTTCGCGGGTAAACCAGTATTCAAGCGGTCGCCTGAATTCGTTCATCAACACACCATGAACGACATTGCGCGTGGTGTTGCGCGGCGTCCGGCAGCGGTGCGCTTCGACAGCCTCAATAGCCCCGTCGTCGTGTGGTACCGCGAAAATGTCGCCGTCCACAATCATGTGCCGGACGTTCAGCGCGGCCATTTCGTGGAAGTCGAGCGTACCCCCGGAATGACACTGGAGCGGATCCGTAGACCATGACTCCCATCGGGCCGCAAGGTCGCTATCTAGCTTGTCGTCGCCGGTCTTTGGGTCTAATTTAAACCCGTCCTGGAAGACGTTCGCAATCAAACGGGATATGCCTTGCGGCACAACTGGGTCATTGCGGTCGATGTCCCGAGCCCGTTCCATGATCCGCAGGAAATCGGACTCGTTCCGGTAGTGGTAATCCGCGCCAGACCCCTGCGAAGAGTAGCCGGTCAAGCGGCGTTTAAATCGATTGTTCTTGGCCGCGCCGAAATCGCCACGGATTTGCTCGTACGCCTCAGAAAATTCCTGAGACGGCCAAGCGTTCTCCATGTATTGGCGGTCGCGGTGGTTCATGTGCGGAAGTTCTCCACGCTCATGTATCGCACGGCGTCTGTGCTTGTCGTGGATGGGTCGTTTTGTGCAAGCCACTCGGTGGCGCGTTTCAGATCGCCCTCAAGTTTGCGGTAATCCTCTCGAACGCGGTCCGGGCCTTTCTGTGACTCTTCGGCGCGGAGTAATTGCAGGACTCGCACCGCATTGATGAACATGCGGCACTTGTCAGTATCGCCCTCAAGGTCATACATGCAGTTGGCCTTGTAAGCCGTCTGCGCCTGTGCGAGCGTCGCGGTGCTTTCGAGGTACGTGGCTGCCAATTGTGCCTTTCTGGACAAAAACAAAAGCCCCGTGCGTCGAAACCGTCATGGCTTCGATACACGGGGCAAGATGCTCTTTCGAGTGATAGAACCCTGAGATTAAATTATTGCGTCAAAACGTGCCCGGCTTCGGGCGGCGTCAATCCGTTCTCTGCCTGCTGTCGCGTAATGCCGTCGATGATAAGTCTGACCTCACCGGCGGCGGCCATCGCTTGCCGTGCCGATGACTTCAATTGACTCTCGACAATCACAAGTTTTGGCAGTAGCGCGTCTAACATGCACATATAGAACCATACAGATCGCGCTTTGTCAATGATCCGGGATCGGATAATTCAGAATCGCTTGTGTTGGCTTGGCTTGGAAAGGCGCGGCCTGTTGCGCTTCACGCCACCCGCTCAAGAATCCATTTCACCGCGTCGGCGTTCGTCTTCACGAACCGCCCGTTCTCAAGCGTTGCGCCCTGGGCGACGAGCGCGGCATTGATCCGGCGAATCGCGCCGCGTTGCCGTGGGGTCATCTGGTTAATGTCGATGTGCCCGCTCAGATATCCGGCCGGTAACTCGCTCAGTATCGGAATATCAACCGACGACTGCACGACTGTCAGCGTTTTCTCAGGCGCGGGCGTTTCCGTCACAGAATCGGCGGGATCGGACTGCACCGGCGCCTCATTCACGGCCACCGCCTCTACCGCCGCCTGTTCGTACTTTTTCATGAGATTCTTCGGGTTCATTGTACGTTTCCTCTCGTATGCCGCCCGTCCAGCGGCGTTATCTCCTTGCAACGAACGAATCGTCGCCACTATCCACCCCAGCAGCCGCAACGGGCGCACGCCGCCCGCGCGCGGCCAACATTAGCCGTGCCAATTCCAAAGCCACCCCGGACATGTACCCACAGTCCAGCCAGTGGTTATGGCGTTTCTGCGAAGTCTTTTCCCACTTGCCGATCCAGCCGCGCCCCGGATCGAATTTCTCCGAGTATTTTTCGCTCGTCATGTGCGCCGCCCATTGCCTGTGGTTCTTCGGGTTTTCTTGCGAGTAGACCGTGATCGCGCCCTGTTGGCCAACTGGGATAGCAAGGCCGTCTTGTAACCAATGCTTCCAGTGGTCGGCGTCCATTTGGACCTGCAGTACGTTCTTTTCCTCAAGGTGGACCACATGCCAGTGGTTGCCGACATGCTGCACAAGGTTGCCAGTGGCCTTCGGCTCGACGTACCGCTGCGGGCTTTCCAGTGATTGCCCAAGCCCTTTCGAGGCCCAAAATGGCGGCCCGTACTTTTCGATAAACGAGAACACAACATCATCCATCCAGCCCGAATCTATAAGGGTCACGACTGGATAAACGATCCTGTCGCCACACGGCCACCCGGCGATCATCAACTCGCGGATTTCTTCCAGCGTCTTGAAAATGGCCTTTTCTGTGCCAAGAAAATTTGACGGGCAATCAGATATCAGATAATCGACGATGCGCGGCCCGTCCGGGCAAGCGGCCACGATTTTCCAGTGCAGGTAGTGGCGGCCTATGTCTATCGCGCCAACGATGAATTCCGCGGCATCGGGTACAACACCCCGCGCCTCGGGGTGCATTCGCATCATGAGATTGCCAAGGGTCAACGAGGATATGTCGATCTTCGGCGGGTCGTACGGCACGCACCAAACGAATTGCTTCTGTTCTTTTTCGGAGTTCTCCGCGTCTGCCGTGTCTTCCTTGGTGGCCGCCTTGTATGCATCGCTCGCCAAATCCTTGAGCGTCAAAAACATGTTTTCGAACGCGCTCCAACGAAAACCGAGCGTGAGCGTTTTAGGTCGCGGTCCTTCAATCACGCCGTCGGCGGATATCGTTTGCCCTTTGTGTATTAGCCTGCACAACTTGACCATTTGCTCGCGCGCGGCCTGGTCAATTACGCCGGCGCATTTTGGGCACGCGAAATAAGCGCGTTCACCTGCGTCGATCTCATTGTCCGCCTGATCCCATCCGTGAAAATCTTCGCGTTCAGGCCGTACATATTCGCCACAATGCACGCACGGAAAAACAATCGTGCTGGCTGTCCCTGCTTCGTACTCGCGCCATGTACGCCCTAGTCGCGTAGAAACCGTGCATTCCATGAAAATACGGGCAAGGTTGCCGAACGCCCTGGTTCGCCCGATCAACTGGCTCACACGGTCGGCCTCTCGGCTTGTCTCGCCCGCCTCGTCCATGCCGTCGGTTTCTGTGACGTACAAATTCCGCGCCGTAAATGCCGCTGCCGTCTTGTCGTCGCCGCCGCCGGTCATGAATCGCATTGACGCGCCGTTCAAGAAGTCAATACGTTGCGGAGTGCCGCCGCGAGACCCGCGCCCTTTGCGTGGTAGGTATTCGCGAAACCGCGTCGCTTCAATGACGGGCTTTATATCTTCACTCCACTTGTCGCTAATCATGTCCAGATTTGGAACGCCGACAACGGCGGTCTCGCGCAATTCAAACAGGCAATGCACGAGCGGGATCAAAAACGTGCTCATTGTCTTGCCGCTCTGCGTCGGCCCGGTAAATACGTGCGTCTTGAACAAGCCGGAATCCATCTGGTCAAACGCAAGGCCCGCGTATGGCTGATACTCACACCGGAAGCGACGGCCCTGATATTTGCCGTTCGGGATCACGATCTCTTGCTCAGCAAACTGGCGAATGGTCCGGCGTCGTGGAGTTTTAGATTGCGCTCCAAGTTCCGCAAATACGTCGATGTGCGTATTGATATCCAGCGCGGCGCGGCTCATGGGTGCGCCCCCGCAATTGTCGTGCGCGTTCCCGCCGGCGCGGGCGACTGCTTCTTGGCCTTTGGCTTTTTCGCCGCGGACTTCGCCTTGCTTTTGCGCTTCGGCCTGTCTGGAGTCGGCTCTGACTCATCCGTCGCGGACTCGGCTTCGGCTTTGGCTTCGGCTTCGGCCAACGCCTCCACGGAAAACATTCGGCGGGCGATCTGCACCGCGTCGTCAATCGCCTCATCCACGACCAACGCGGCGCGGTCCCCATAGTCGCGTAAAAGGATTTCGCCCGCCTGGCGGATCCGCGCAGCGACAGCCGTGAATACCTCCATGGTCCTATGTTTGTCCATGAGTTCAAGGCGCAACTTGTCGCGGCGCCATTCGGCGATGTCGGCCTCGGCTGCACGCTTGCGGCGTAGTTCCGGATCCGTGTCGTCTGCCATTTCCTTTTCGCGCATGTCACGCCATGCGGCGTACCACGGGAGGACTACGCGGAGATCGAACAACCCATCAGCACGAACCGGGCACCCGTACTGGTCCCGCCACTTCTTGACGGCTGGCGATGTGACACCAAACAGGGCCGACAATCGGTCCTGATTGAGCACGAAAATGTCGCTATTTTCGGCGGCTTTTGCCATCTGTTACCGTAACACCTTGGCATGAAACACGTTACCAAACCACATTATTGATAATCAATTCGCAAGAAAAAACCACGATGCACGTCGCAGACCCCGAGGGGGTACCCCCGGGAAGGACCCAGGCCATTTGTTCAAAAATGTACAGTCGTAAGCCGTTTTGACGCAAACACTTACGTTTTCAGCACACGCTAAAACGCGATCAAAAGTCCAATATATTCGCGTGTTTTGGCTCGGGGTTGACGCGGGTTTCTGTTCATTGCTGACAACGCAACCCCTTGCATTGTAATGGCTTACGTTTCGTGTTTCATTTCGTTTCACTGTTGTAAGTTCCTGATTGTAATAGGGTTGCGTTTTTGGGGTGTGAGGTGTTTTGGGCATGTTTTGACATTCATTCGTCTGCCACTTTCACCGGATACTCTGCATAAACCCGGCCGTCCAGCGGGGCCAACTCCTGCACCTCGCTCCCTATCTCGATTTGTTTCAGGAAAAACGGGATACGGGCCTGTGCGGCCTGGTCGCGCAAAGCCCTGAACCAATCGAGCTTTGCATGACGTCGCACCCCTTCCCCGCCCGACTCGCACCCAGCAATAACCCATTGCAGTCGGTCCAGGTGATCGGTGTGTATTCTGACCGGCCCAAGTAACGGCTCCGCGATGATCCCTCGCACTTTGGCCGGCACACGCATCAGCTCGGCTACACGCGCGTCGTATTCGGTCTGATTCTCGGTCGTGGTCAACAACCAAACGTGGTCGTACCCGTCGCTCCAGTCGAACGGAAGACGTTGCGTAATATTCTCGGGTCGCTTTGTTATGAGAATAAAATTCACGTCTTTTCGCAAGCGCATCATGTCCCACGCTTCGACTCGCCACTGGTCTGCGTCGATGTGGAAAAAGTCCGACCACGAACACACGAAGATGCGATCCAATGGCTTCCACTTCTTGGTACGGATCGGCATGTAGAACGTTGCATCGGCAGATCGCTTGACAACCGTCGGGTCCTGGCCATACCGCACCTTGTCCCGGTACATGTAGCAGTTCTTGCAGCCTGGGCTGATCTTCGTGCAGCCCTGCCATGGGTTCCATGTGTGGTGACAGAACGATATGCCGGAGTTGATGCCCATTATTGTTTATACCCCAACCGCAATGTATGGCAGCGCCCATGCGTAAAACCGCTCTTTCGGAATTGGGTTGCTCTGCCACGACTGATCGGGTGCGGGATCTGCCATTACCTCACGCACCGTTTTCAGTCTGCGTATCGGCTCAAACTTCGGGAGTCCTTTCTTTGTAATCCACCTGACACCGCCCTCGGCTTGGATTCGCCTGACGACCTCATTGGTCAACTCACAATCGCCGATCACGTAATCCATGACCTGCTTGTAATGGCCGTCGCGCCATGCTTTCGGCGCTTCCGATCCGTGCATCAGCTTCTTTTGCTGGATACCAAACCCCTCCGCGACAGCGGCAAGCCCGACCATGTAACCGGTCTGGTTGAAAAACTGAAACATCGGGTCATAGATTCGCAGCGCAAGTTTGGCAGCGCGATCCAAGTCTTCCGCGTTGTGGCCGATCCAACGCATATCGAAACCGAGGCCATTCCAGGCGCACAGCATGATGCCCTGGTTAAGCGCCAACTCAAGACAATCAAGCATCAGTGCTGCATCGGTTTTGTTGAGCGACGGGCCTAATTCCCCATTGCCATCCACCGAATACCAGAGCGATCTTGGGCTAACCCAATCCCCAACAGCCGCCGCGACAGAAATCTGAAACGGCGCATATTTCTCAAGTTCTTCGCCTGGCTTTAATTCGAAGACGTTCGATATCTCGATATCAAAGCTCAAAATGTTCTGCATGTCGATTCTCGCAACACTCGGGCCAGCCAATGCCAGCCCGGGCGCATTGTTTTACGCTGCGGTTTACTGGGCCTCGGCCAACTCTGGATCCTGGGTCAACTCCGTGCCATCGTCGAACCCCTCGTACGCTGTCCTTGCCGCGCCGAAGCGCATTTGAGTTTCAAGCGCCCTGTACAGAGGCGCATGGGCGATATCACATTCCCACACCTGGACCCGACAACACGGGAATGACGCGGTGTAGTACTTGCAAATCCGAACGTCAACAATCTGCGTATCGTCACGCCAGACCACTCGGTTGCACGCATCGAACACGAGCTTGCACAGATTGTCCGCGTCGGGTTTCGTCGTGTGGAACAGTTTTGCCATCAGCGAACCGGGCGAGATTCGCGCCAACGATTTCACACGCTTAGATTGTGGCCAATCAAACGCGAAGTCGAGACGAACGCGCAACGGGCCTTCGAGCGGCCGAGTGTGTCCCGCTTGCTTCATCGCAAAATAGGCCTGGTCCCGTACCCCTCCTTTGGCTTTTTCGTTTTCCGACGGGTCATACTGTTGCGCGAACGCCTCACCGCCCGCCTTGGGCTTGACGATCCGCGTTCGATGGCGCTTCAGCGATTGCGGTTCACCCGCGACGGTGAATTGCAAGATTGGGTCAGTCATGACGTTTCCTCGCACAATTTTTTGCTTTCGCTCCACAGCCACGCAGCGGGGTTTTCCAATGCGTCTGTGTAGCCCTTGGATTTGACCACGTTCGCGGCTTGCCTGGGATGTCGAAGCGGAGCACATGCCCGTTTTGGATTTCGTCACGCATTGAGCAATTTCCTGCTTTCGGCATTGAGCCATGCCGCTGGCGATTTCAGTCTGTCGGTGTAGCCCTTGCTGTGCACGATGCGTTCGTTTGCGAGCCGGTTCTCTGCCTCTTCGAGCAAGCGCTCGAATTGGTTCGCCATCCGGGCTTTGCGGATTTCGAGAAGTCGCCTCTGCCACAAGGTGCGTTCGCTGTTTCCGACCCGCTGTTCCAGCGCAAGGCATCGGGCCAGCAGGTCATCCCCAGGGACCCGAAACGCTTTCGCGTCCGACTCGGAGACCTGACCCACGACGGCAGAAACCGCGTTGCCGATGGCACCGTCCGGTGAATTCTCGACTCGATTGTGTGAACGGCCGGGTGCCGGGAAGGCGGACACGTTTGCGGCGTTCGCGCGCGCGTCGGCTTCCGGCTCCGGCAAAGGCTCCGGCATTGGCGGGGGCAATGGCCCGGCTACGGCTACGGCTACGGCTACGGCGGGCGGCTTTTTTTCGCCGTTTTCCGCCGTCGTGCGCACGACGGCCGCCGTTTTTCGCCGACACCTATCTACTTGATGCCGTTCACGTTGTGAAAGCTTCGTTTTCTTGGGTTGTTCGCCGTTTGCAAAAGTTTGTCCTGACCGCGTAAGCCTCGAATGCACTGTGTCTTCACAGTGTTCAGGCCAGTCGTGCACGATGATCCGATGTGTTTCGCACGCGTCCAGCCATCTGGATTCGATCATCGCCGCAATAATTTCGCTCGCCTGGTCAGGTGGCCAGAAGGCGCCTTCCGCGATTTCGCTGTCCCTGTACCGGCCAATATCGCCGGCCGGAGTGAACTCCGCGGTCCAGTGCCACATCGCTTCGAGGTAGCCTCCGGCGGCCGCGCGACAGACTCCCAGAAGACGCGCCAAATGGCCCGTCTTGGGATGGTTGAAAGTACCGCGTTTCACTTGGGGGCACCCCCTTGATCAAGTGCCCGTTTCGTGGCTCTCTTCCCCGGATAATTTCCCATGGTCCCTTCCCTTTTTCCGTGCACGCCCGAGGGCGAGCGAAATCCCTTCAATGGCTTGCCTCTTGGTCAGTATCCCGTCGTCAAGAGGCGTCAGCGTCTTCAATACCGGTTTCTTTTTTGTCCGGCCGGCAAAAATGAACTTGATCCCGCAAAAGCGGATTTCCGTGTCGTCGCCCGAGATTACAGCGAGCTTTCGTGAGCGCAGGGCCGCATCGCAGAGACGCGCAAGCCAGGTGTAAAGGCCCTCGTTTTCCACGCGGGTGCCTCTCCAATGGTCCAACAGCCGGAATGACGCACGGTCAATCGCATGGGCTGTGACATCGACCGTAGGCACGTCGGTGCCGCGCCGCCTCAGTTCGATTTCGGCGATCTTCCACTCCCCTACTTTTTGCTGAACAATGCGTCTCAGATAGTGCGAGGGTACCGCTACCAACTGGCGGCCAGCGTACTTTCCTTTGCGCATGATGTAGGTGTGCGGGTCCAAGACACATCCCTTACTGTTGCTTCAGTTTCAGTTTTTCCTCGATGGCCGTAACCTTCTGGATTGCTTCATCCATTTTGTTGAGATGCCGCTCTATGTGGATGGAGTTAATGCAGCCGACTTTGTACCCTTGCGAGTAGCCGTACTTGTGGCCGGTGTTAAACCCCCACCAGAAAACGAAGACGAAGGCGGCAATTGCGATGATAGATGCCAGAATCATTGGCAACCCCTCTCAGCTACTTTTGCCTTGAGAGTGTCCAGCCATTGCTGGTGGCTCCGTATATACTCATCAACGGACACAACCTCCTGCTTAAATGCCTTTACCTTTCCACCGTCTACAATCTGTAGATGGTAAAATTTCAGTTTCCATCCCCCGATAAGTTCCCTTTCCTCGTAGCCCTGCACAACTGCAAGTACACCTAAATCACCAAAACCGTGTTGGTGCATAACGTAGTCGCCGTCTTGAAACTGGCGGCTGTTGTTCGGGTCGTTCATGGTCTAGGCCCACCGTTCAAGTTGCGCCCGTAACACCTTCTCTACTTCAGACAATGCGGCCTTAATCCCTTGCTCAGAAAGCGAAAAAACGGCAGTATGGTTGGCTTTGGAATGATGTTCTTGCACCAACACAGACGCATCAAAACCACAGACAGCGTCAAAGTAGATTACGCGCTCGCCCATCTTTGGCTTCCATTCGCAGTCGCAAGTAAAATCAATTTCAGATTGCCAGAAATAGGCATAACCTGTTTGGCCGCGATCACCTGAGCAATTATCACAAAACCAATCCCCTGCCTTTACAGCGTCAAATTGCTCTTCGGTCATATAACTATTCGGAGACCTTGAAACCCTCTTGACCGGTTGATCGCATTGCGGGCATAAGGGAAAAGGCTTTTTCCCACTCCCGTTACACACCGGGCATTTTGGGTCGCTCATGGACGCGATTCCTTATCGAGTGACTCATTCGGCGCAACAGCCTCGATGGCCTTGCGCAAACGCTCATATACTTCGTCTGCCGATTCCGCGACCTGTTCACTCCTATGGATGATTGCGTGCAGGAAATCCCGCGCACAGACGGCGGCGTGCAACAGGTTGTATTCGGCGCGGGAGAGGCTGTCTCTTTCTTCCATGTGGCCAACGCTACAGGCGATACGATTTATGTGTGACCCGCACCGATTCCATGCGGCCTTGGCGTCTTCTATTGCGCCAAATATCTTAGTGCGTGCGCCGCAATGAACACATCCGACGTAGCAGCCGCCATTAACTGCTTTGAGACAAGTCAATACTTCGCTGCGGCAAAACGGGCAAGCATAGAGTTCTCCCATGACTCAATCCTTTCTTAACGCGTAGGCAACGATTCACGCGCAAAGTATTGCGGTGAAGCACAGATACAAAACACAGGTCCCTATTTGTGACCCGATGTCTATGATGACGATTTGGCTCAATTCTCAATCCCTCCCTTCGCTCTTTCGGCCAGATGCCGCACGATGGCTTTCCGATGCAACTCCCGCCGCCTTTCCGCGATGGATTGCTCCAGAAACGCCTTGTATTCCTTTGCCATGGCATCGTATTGGGCACGAAGCCAAACGAAGCGGTAGTGCACGATCGCTTGAACGAGCACGAGCACAACGATCAACAGGGCCATACAGGCTTCCGCAGTTGTCATGACTTGCCGTTCCTTTCTTCGTTCGTCTTCCTGAGCTCGAAGTACCCGCGAAAGCCGGGGTATTCCTCAATAAACCGCCGCGTGTACCAGGGCATGAACGAATTGTTCATGTGGATTTTCAGCGCGGCCCGCGCCTCTGCATACAGGTGCAGCATGGAAAGGCGCTTGGCGCCGATGCCGATTTGCCGCCGTGCGGCCTCCGCAATGGCTTCCATGACCTCCGGGTGTTCCGCGTCGAATCGTGCGGCGCGTTCTTCCACGGTCGCCTTGACGGGCAACGCAGGAAGCGCCAGCGGTAATTCGAGTTGAGCGTTCATGTCGCCGCCTTCTGGATTTTATCGACCGTCGAGATTATCGACTGGAGTTTGCGTATGGCCGTACTGACATCCTCGACAAAATCTTCGGGGATACCCGCAGCCAATTCTTTCGCCCTGCGCTCTTTTATGTTTCGGTAGTCATCGGGGCGTATCCCTAATTGCACCAACATCTGTCTTGTTTCCTCGACCCGCTCGGCGTCTCGCTTCAATCGCTCATTTTCCGCCTCAACCTCATGTACATATTCACGTATGCGCTTCGAAACCTTGTAGCCAATTTGCCTCGACTCTTTTTTCTCCGCAAGCCAATTGCGCCAGTAGTCGATTGTCTGCTCGTCGGATTCGTAGACGCGAGATATTTTGGCGCGGCACATCAACACATATTCGTAGATCATGTTTGGCGACTCAATTTGACGAAAAGGTGCACGCTTCTTGGTCGTAAACCCGTTGCCTGTCGATGTGACTACCAGTAAACCGGCCTCTTTTGGTAGTTCAAGCGGGTCTATGATCTTTGGCGGGGCAACAAAATAGAATTCGTTGCAATTACACAAGTAGCCGGGCCACTTGTCGTCCTTCAAAAAGTCCGCGCGCGACACCTTGATCTCGTAGCCCGTCAATTTCGGATTAGCCCATGACCGCTTCATTGCCCATGCGTCCATACGCAAGTGGTTTGCGTAATGCGTAGGTCCGTCCTTGCACTCGGGGACAAACACATCTTTGTTGTGCTTTAGTGCGAGCAACTTTACGATCTCGTGCGCGTTCACGCCACCATCTCCGGTTTGAACGGCACGAGCGGCTTCTTGTATGCAACATAGAGCGGATGCCTTGGAAAACCGCCCTTCGTTATGCCGAGACAATACTTTTTGCAGTTAGGGATCAATGCCAGAACATGCTTATCTCGGTTACAAAACGGCGGTGATTGACGAGTCTTGTAGCGGTAGGCAAACGCCTCGATCCATGTGCCCCACGCGCAAATGACGTCTTCCCTTACCGAATTGAGACCATTGAAATATACCGCCCAATCTGAACCCAATGGGCACGGTGGCGGAATAGCGTCATCTTCGGGATCGTCGCTGACACGGGTCCATTTAACGAGATCATCGGGATCGGTTGCTCGCCGACTAAACAGATTCAGCACCGTGAACCCGCCATAGCCGAATTGCTTGCTGAACCCGATGCACTTCCGAATGGTCGGATCGTCGTGCTCTGCGTCCGCAGTGGACGGGTTCAGCATGATCCATGTGACCTTCGGGAGGGTCTTATCCCAAATGCGCCAGAGCGCGTAGCGGTAGACCCCGCAGGGCGATAGAATCGCGCCGCGATCCATGTCTGGTATAAGTGTTGGCTGTGTCATCATGGGTTGCCTCTTTCAAACATCCCACCAACCCACATGCTGACGTTCGCCTGGATGCAGTCGGCGAAACACCATGATGCAGGTCGTAAATGGCGGGGTTTTTGACGGCTGCTGATCCCAACTTCCGTCGTCCAGTTGAATCGTTTCGAAAAATCGGATTCGCGATCCGCGCGGGAACCACACTTCAGCGGCGCAATCTGATCCGAGCTTGAACCATTCGGTGGACGGATCGTTTTTGACCAGAGCGACCGTCGTATGCCAATTCTTCGCTTCTTGAATTGCCTTCCTGATCCAGCCCTCTGCAACCCCGATCATTTTGCCGTTCGGGCCTTTCGCTGAATACGGCGGGTTGAGCCAGTTGCGCGAATACCAAGGCTGCGCAAGCCCGTCCAGGGCCGTGCAACCTTCTGCAAGCGGGTGGCCGGGTTCGCCGTACCACGCTTTGCATTTGGCGTTGAGTCGGTGCGCACAGACGTCCAGGGAGAACTTGCCCCATCGGCGCTCGCACGCCTGGAAGATGTCCAGCGGGGTTCCGTAGTCGTTCGCGCCGGCCATTAAAACGGTCCTTTCCATCCCGCACATGCGCAGTCGACCAGATAGGCGTCTATTGACTTGGCAAGTTTTAGGTATTCTTCACCTTCCGGCTCATTGTCATTTTCTGGAATCGCCAACTCGATCGCTTTCTTAACGTCAAACCATAGAGTTGACATGGCAAAAGGGCATGACAATTCGAGATACGCGATCCAATTCAGGGTAATGTCTCTGTCGTACTCATCAAGCCCATCCTCAGAACACACAGCGATTTCGATCACTCGCCTGCAATGAACAAATAGCTCTAATTCTTTTCGCCGTAGCGACAACACGTCGAAGCCGCGCTTGCCACTGCAAAAACTACACACCTGTCTCGTGAAGGGTGGAAACGAGCCAACTCCATTGCATTGCTTGCATGTGATTGAATGAAGCATTTTTCAAGCCACCTTTTCTTTTAGATTTGCCCCGTCAATTCCTTCCCCACGCCACGGGGCCACAACGTGGCCTTGCTCTTTAAGGAGTGCCCACGGCCCACGCTACGCCTGGCCGGTTTTCGCTTTTCCGAATCGCGAAACGTTCCCCGGCGAACCCTCGTCGGGCTCCGCAATGGATTCGGTCTGAACGTCCGCCACGGCCTGTACGGCTTGCTCGTATTCCTCGACATCCAACTGATTCGGATCGCCCTTGATGCGCGAGGGCCGCAAGACGATCTGGCCCCCCGGCATAACGAGGCCGATTTGTCCGCCGCTGCTGTCGCCTGGGATTTTCGATCCCACCGAAAACGTGACGCCAACTTGTTTCACGATTTCGCCCTGGATGATTCGCTCGCTTGGCAAAACGAGAATCTTGACCTCTACAACGCGAGGCTTTTCCAGCCAAGAACGCTGGCCAACCGCGTCCTGCGCGACTCGCTCAAGGTTTGCATCGATGGCTTCTTGAAGACCCTCAATGCACTCCATCGTTAAGCCTGTATTCATTGCTTCTGGTCTCCGTTATTGGTTTTTCCGTTCGCCCCGATACTTTTACGTGCCTCGGGGCCACGGCCCATTCGTCCTGTTCGGAAGAATGCCTAGTACAGCCCTTCGTATACGTTGAACGGGCCGGTAACGCGCTGGCGCAGGGCCGCGACCAACGCCAGACGAGCGTTGTTGTTATGCTCGGCAAGCCGTTTCGGGTGGAACTTGAAGATCACGTCGCCTTCGCGGGATGCCGATAACTCCATGCGCAGATCGACTTCGCACGAGTAATCGAACCCCTCCCAGATGCGGCCAGACCATTTCCATTCGACGGGCATTTCACGGGTTTCCATGCCGCCCTCGGAATTCGGATACTTGATGGAGACAGCGGATGAACTGCGAACAGCGGATGGCCCGAGCGGCGAGATTTTGACTTGCTTGCCGTCTTCCAGCTTCACATCCATGTCCAGAATGTAGGTGATGAGATTGTCCGGCTCGATGCAACCTTCAAGGTCGGTGAACAGCAACCGCCACAGGGAGGCTTGCCCAATGCCCGTGGCGAGTTTTTCCAGCGCCTTGTATTCGGTGGAGCGTTGCAGCGACAGGACGGCGCTTTCCGGCTTGCCGTTGCCCAGGTAATCCAGATCGGCATGGGCGAGCTTGGCGTCTTCGCGCTGGACAAAGACCACGCCAACACCTTCGCCGTCATGGTTATCGACGCAGTGCGGACCGTTCAAGAAGTCGCAAAACCCTTCCAATGTCGTGAACGTGTGATTCCGCCCTCGGCAATCGTTCGCGAAGAACTCGCGTTTCGACGGTTCACCGGGAACCCGGATAATCCGCTCAACTCCACTTGCCACCTTGTGCAGATCGATGACCTCAACATTCTTGTTGACTACCGCGTGCTTGCGCGTGTCTTCGATCAGGTGCTCGATTGCGTCCTTCAGGAAGGACGGGACCGTCAATTCATCCATTTGACCACTCTCCGTTGGTGATAACCGCTAATGTTTTGCTCAGGCGACCGCCGCCTGTGCCGACTCCGAATTCACTGCCTGAACCCAGTAGACCCCTACCGGATTAAATGCCTTATTGAGTTTTTCCAAATCGGGCACGAGTCCGTTTGTGACCACACCGGAAACGATGGTGCTGCCCTGTTTGCCACAGAGCGATTTCATGAGGTCCAGGAGGGATTGCTTGTACTTCGCCTCGATGGATTCCGAGTCATCCATCAAGCGCAGCCAGCCCGCGTCAAAGCCGAGCGACAATGCGAATTGAATCTTCATGCGAGCGGACCGGCTCGCCTTCGTGATGGGCAACCACGGCGGATTGTCCTGAAGACGGTCCAGGAAGTGGATAACGCTTTTCTTGTTCGAGGATGCCACTTTCAGTTCAAGGTCAAAGACAGACAGGATCGAGTTGCATCGTTTCACGACATCATCGAGGCCGCTGCCGGATTGCTTGGACTGAAATTCACCGTTATCGAAGGACTTCACCAGCCAATCCAGAAACTTAGAGTCCGCCGTGTGACGGTCCACTTCCGTAATGACCCGCTGGTAGTCGAGGTAGGCCGACAGCGCCGCGAGTTTGTCCCGGCCCTCTTGGACCGTGGCCTTGGTCTGCTCGATCAGCGCTTCGATTTCATCCGGCTTGCGCGTGACGGCTTGCGCCAGGACGGGATCGGCGCCACCTACCGGAATACCCATCAAACGCGCCTGGGCCTTCAATTCGGAGACCTTGTCCACAAGCGCTTTGTACTTTGGCTCGTGGTCGGCCCGGAGCGTGCGAAGTTGGTCTAGGCGCTTGTGTTTCTTGGCGAGCTCCTTGCCGATGTCCGCCAAGGTAGACTGGTAGCCCGCGATTTCCTGCGCGGCCTTGTCGGCCTCGATTCGCAGGGTTTTGGTTGCGGCCTCAAGCCGATCAAGCGTCCATTCGGCTGTACATGTGGGGCAATGGGAAAGCCCCTTCATGCGGTCGATTTCCGATTCGATCACGTCGCGCTTGGCTTGCCAGCCGGACATTTCACCATGTGCGCGGCTTTGGTTACTGGTCATGACCTTGATTTCGGACTCGACAGAGGTAATGCCCTCGTCGTATTCGTCAAGGACTTTCTTCACCGAATCGCGCTCGGATTCGGCCCCGGCCAGCGCGGCCTTTGCAGCAGTGACCTTCTTCGTATCGATCTTGACGGCCGTGGCTGCGCCAAACTCCCGGTTCAATTCTTCCAGTTGCGCTTCCAGATTCTTGACCGCCGTCTCAATGGCCGGGCGATCATCCGCCGTCAAAATGCGCGTGCCGTCCTTCGACGTAGGCGCAATGCAGGTGCCGATTTCTTCCAGTCGCGCCTTGGCTTTGCCGGCCTCACGATTCGACACGGTACGAAACTCACGGGCCTTCGCCCCGATGTGCGCGACATCGGTAATAGTTACGGCATTCTCTTTGCACCAGTCGTTCAATTTGGCCCAGTTCGGCCCCGCAAACTGCTTGACTTCCTCCGGTGTGACAATGCTCACAAACCGGGAAACGAATTCCGTAATGTCGCCTTTCACGATTTCATTCGAGAACGCGGCGATCCGGGCATGGGCCATGTCGAATTCAAACAGGTCCGAGAAGAACCGGCTGGCGTTTGTAGGGGTGAAAGACTTGTGCGAGTTGTTTCGGCCATGTAAATCACATTGAGCACCACCATTGCCCAGGCTCACCGTGTAGCGGTATGGTTCCCCGGATCGTTCAAACTCAATGTAGATAAGCGCGGTTTTGTCCCATCGCCCGATCAGATCGTCTTGCTTTTGCTTGACGCCTTCCTCGTCGTAGCACTCCCCGAAAAAGGCATAGCGAATGGCGTTCATCAGGGTTGTTTTGCCCTGACGGTTGAACCCCATCACGATGGAGGATTGCGAGCGGAACGAAACTTCAAGGTGCTCCACTCCGCAGAAATTTTGGATGCGGACTTTGCGAAGGAACATGGCTATTTGCCCTCCGCTTCGGACGTGAAGAATTCGTCCGCCCACTGGGCAACAAGACGCTTGGCCATGGCAGGCGTGTAAACGCCTTCAAGGCCGCGCCAATGATTGCCGTAATTGTTATCAAGAAGAAACTCGTACTTTCCGGCACTCCCATCAACGTACTCGACACGCTTCTTGAGTACTTTGTATCGGACCCATTCGACCGACTTGCAACACACAGGGCCTCCCGACTCTTTGAATACATAGACGTAGTCGCCGATGTCGATTTCGGATTCACGAATAGAGCAAATGGGTTCGACGGGATCGGATACGGCGGTCTGTTGCTCGGCGTCTTGTTGAACGGGATCGATTGCCGATCCGAATTCCTTACGCAGCGACAGATTCGGGTCTGCATCGCAAAGCACCTGATAGGCTTCAGCAAATCGCCCATGTGGCTCGCTGAGCACGATTTCTGCCAACGCAAACCACAACCGCCGCGCATTGACCAGCAACGGCGCGACACGCGCCGGAACGGATTCGCAAACGCAATGCCCGCCAAAATACTCCAGATTGCCTTTGTCGTCGTGGCCTGTCGGCAAGTTCGATACGATGGCGGACCCTTTTTGCCACCATTCTTCTTTCACTTTCATGTTGCCTCTCTTTCCGTTAGGTTTTTTGGGGTGGGTGCATGGCCTGGGCTGCGGCGCGAGGGATTCGGCCATGCACCCGTTCGTCGATCATCACCAGATGCCGGTTTGTTCCGGTGATGCTTGGGGCGTTTCATCCGGCGCGGTCTCGAATTCCGCGGTGCGGTCCACATAGACGGAATCATCGGAATTCAGAATCTCGCCGGTGTCCGGGTCTACAACGGGTTCCGCCTCAACAGGCTCCTTGGCCTGTTGCGCTTGCGCGTATCCAAGCGTCTTGGTCAGATCGGTGAGGTTTTTCGGCGGCGTCTGATCTGCAAGATTTTGAACTTCAACCATTTCGCGGGCTTCATCCTCGGAATAGATGCCGCCCAGAATGTCCGGGAAGACACTGCGAAGCGCGTAGGTCATGGCGCGATGCCGGATCATGCGGCGCGGATACTTCGCCCAAACATTCGCGCCCCAGATACCCGCGAGCTTGGCGTCGGCCACGCTGAAGCGTTCGACGTGCTCCGCTTCGCCCTTGCGCTTCACGCGCACGACAACCGCGAAATTGTCCGTGTAATCCTTCAGGTTCGACACGTCGCCAGGGTCGTTCTCGTAATCGACAGTCGCGTACTCGAACGCCTCTTTACGGGCCTTGCACAGCGCGAGCGACAGGTCGCCCCACAACGTAGGCCGCCCGTTGATCGTCGCGATGTTGTTCAGGGACTGCATCGCGCGAAGGCCGATTTCAAAGCCCATTTGAAGCCTGACAAAAACGTCCTCAACTGTCTTGCAGTCTTTCGGGCACAGGTTCGACGCCTTAACGCGCGTGGCGAAAATCCACATTTGCTCCATGTCGGCGAATACGAGGCCGTTTTCTCCGATGACCTTGGGGAGATTGCGTTCCTTCGCGCCATTCGTCGTTACCGGCAGATTCGCCGGCGCTTGGGTCTCTTGCATTGCAGCACTCATACTATTGACTCCTTTTCCTTTCGGTTGATTGCTTCAGACAGCCCCGTTCACTCTCGACTCCCTGGCACGGGGCCACACCAGGGCTCGCCATTGGGTTTACTTGCAAAACCGCAGGGTGCGCCCTTCGGTGGGCTTCACCTCGTACCCCTTTCGCTCGAACCATTTGTAGCTGAGCTTCAACGCGCCGTCGCAGGTTTGAGCAAACGTGTTGTCGCCGATGCCAGCCAGAACAAGGTTTTTCAACCCCAGCTCTTCTTTTTCCAGCGAAGAAATATGATCTTTCACCAACTTCAAGCGATGAACCGCAGACGAATCTTCCGTGTTGAGGATGACCGTGTTGCCGTTATCCTTGGGGTGTAGGGCTTTCAGGGTCCGGTAGGTGTTTTCAGAGTCATCGACTGGCGGGGCTTCGTCTCGCAACACCATCTGGCGGAATTCGTCAATCCGTCGCAAGGCCGCTTTGAGAAACGCCGCGTTTAACCGGGTGTCGGTGTTGATGAACGTGCCGCCAATGATGCCGGCAACGCTGCCCAGGTCGAGACCGACGCACGCCATTTGGATTTGGTTCTGGACCTGATAGGCGAGTGGCGCCGCTTCGTTGTCCGTGTCCCACGCCTTGCGCGTGTAGTCGCCGCCCCACTTCAATTCGACCACTCTGGCGACGTAGCTGTCCGGCGTGTCAGCTTGGATTGCGAACCGATCCGGGGTACAGAAAAGCCATTCCAGATCGGGGTGTTGCCACACCGCGTAATCGCCTGGGTCGTAGATCGGCCGCATGGTCTGAGCCTGATACTCATCGGCGATCAGGTGTTCGAGAGCCTTGCCGATGCGTGTATGCAGCGAGCCCTCGGACCGTTCGACGCGCCCGGTTTTTTCCGCCCACAGTGTGTAGGGGGACTTGTACGGGTTGACCCCGAGGATGGTCCCGACTTCGCTTGCAGTGATGATGTTGCGCTCGCGGTGCAGGGCTTGCCAGTCTTCCTGGGTCAAGCTCTGGCAATCGCGCATTCCGTTCTGGGCTACTTGCAGACATCCGCTGGTCATGACTTGTTCTCCATGGGTTCGCCGTCTTCGTCAACCTCGAAACAAGACTTCGCGACTGCACGCGCCTTGCACTTTTGCGGGCTGTCGCCATTCGGATGGATTGCCATGTCTGTGAGCTTTACCCAGCAGCCGCAATACTTGGTTGCGGCGTCGTTAAACTCGCGGGCCATTGCAGGGCGTGGAGAGAAATGGAGGCCCAGGCCACATTCACGTTTCCCACCGTCCCAATCGGGAGCAACGGGTGTTGTCCCTGGCGCGTAACTCATGCCGTGTGGCGACATAAAATTGTCGTCGAGCGCCTTGTATAGCAGCGCCATGCCGTTTTTGACCTTGACGCCGTAATACAGACACCACTCACTAGGTGTTGTGATTTTCACGCGCGTTTTTTTGCCGCCCGTAATTTTCGCGCCCTTGCCCTCGATCAATACCGCGCAGGTCGATTCAGCCTTGCCAGTGACTGCGCCTTTGATCGACAGTTGTACATAGCCCCTCGCGTCGATGCGCGGCTGGCTGGAGTCCCTCGCGACGATGCGCGGCTGGCTGGAGCCCCTCGCGACGATGCGCGGCTGGCTGGAGTCCCA
>BTWA01000029.1:0-48734 GCA_045863295.1 Candidatus Hydrogenedentota bacterium | reverse complement strand
CGATGCGCGGCTGGCTGGAGCCCCTCGCGACGATGCGCGGCTGGCTGGAGTCCCACGCGTCGATGCGCGGCTGGCTGGAGTCCCTCGCGTCGATGCGCGGCTGGCTGGAGTCCCTCGCGACGATCTCAACCTCGACATTTGCCTGTACAACAATCTCGCGATCATCCGAGCCGGTGATCGAAAATGAGTATTTACCTTTGACAAAATTCAGCCCGTGGCCCGCCTTTAGTGCTGAGTCCAATTGGGCCTGTGTGCGGATCTCGACTATCATTTCGAGATCCCCTCGGTCGCTTGCGCAACGGCTGTGGTCATGTTATTCTGTCCTCTCGTTAGGTTTTTGGTTTTTTGGTACGACGGACCCGGCAGCTATCACAGGCGGCCGGGTTCGCCGTTTCTAACCGGCATTGCCTGATTCGGGCGGCAACGCCGTGTAGGGCCGCTTCACTCGGGACAAAAGCACTTCGATTCCATCCAGCACTTCCGCTGGCACTTCGCCAAACCGCATCGGATCGCGCATTTCGCGCACCCACGCCCGTACAATCGCTTCCTCGGAAATCTCGCGGCACTCCCTGCCCGAAGCTCCTTGAAGGCCCGCGTAGTGGCCGCAAGGTAGTCCGTGTCCGGGTTGTAGTCTTCGGGTTCCTCGGGCTGCACGCTGATATTCTTCATGGTTTCCCTTTATCGGGTGCGGCCCGCGGCATCGGACCGCACCCGGTTCAATCAGGCGCGATGCCTGCGGAGTGGTTTAGTTGGCCAACTTGAGTCGAGTGTTTGCGATCCAGACATCGGCGTGGTGCCCGTTGCGATCCACGTATTCCAGTTTCGCTTGCGGAGGTGCGTCAATCGCGATCCATGCCGCTGTGGCCACGCCAGTGATACCCGTGATGTTGTCGGTATACGATTTACCCAATTCGACTAACTGTTCCATGTCACGCTCCTATGTTTAGCTTCTGATCTCAATTGATAACCCGGCGACAACAGGCCGCCGGGGGAAGGAGGAATCCGCCGCGCCGTTTCGCGTTCGAGCGGGTTCCAAAAAGGGGCGCGGCAGCGTGTATGGGCTGCGTCTGCGTCTTGGCGGAAATGCACGCTGCCGCGTGGTAGGTGTTCATTGGGCGGCCTCCAGAAGCAACACACCTTCGTTGCTCTTTTCCAGCCCACGATTCAACGGAGCGGATTTACCAGCCCAATACCCGGCTTCGGCTGCGTCATCGGCACGAAGTGTGCCGTGGCGGACCGGGTCCTTGAACGTCTTGCCCACGTTCTTTCTGATGTAGGCGTCGATTGAATTCCCCTTACACACGACAAGGGCATTCGTGAGGCTGTTTTCCTCCGCCGTTCCGCGCTGTTCGATCAAGCGTTCTTTCACGGCCCTAGCCGCGCCCATGACGAAAGTGGCACGCGCTGAAATCAGCATCGCCCCACTGTAGCCAAGGCCCCGGCAATATTCCGTGCCCTGGGTGTAGAATTTGACCGATAGAACGTCGTACAGGTAGCGAGCAAACACGAGATCGGATTCGACGCCGTAGACCTTGTAAACGATACCTGTTTGCTTCCATCGCCGGCCGCGCCATTGTCCGTCGTAGTGTGTCACAACTTGGCAATCCAGCCCCTTGGCGATAGCGCACACGAGACAAAGCTGCCACGTCTTTCGGGTTGATCCTCCGTCGATCGATTCAAAGCCCACATCTTCGTTTGTCAAGCCAGAAGCAATGTCCATCATGGACAGTTGATGCTTTTCCATGAGCTTCTTGAGTGCCGCCGCCGCGTTCGCCACTTCCTGCGGGGTCGCGTTTTCTTCAGTGAACGCCGAAAGCTTCTGAGCCCGGCGTATAATTTCTTCACGTGTCATTGTTTTTTAGCCTTCCACTTCGTTCGAATCTCTTTTGCGATGCGCCGGTTTATTTGCGATGACGTTTCGCGCTTCCCTTGCTCATCGAACCGCCCAGGCGTTCCATTGGTGGCGATCCGTTCGCAATCGGCCAGGCTGAAAAAACGCCTTCCGCCAATACGAATCATGTGCACGTATCCGCGCGCCGCCAGACCGATCCACATGTCACGGCCTATGTGCGGCCACCGGGCTTTAAGCACACGGAACGGCGCGTGATCGTCTGGTTGTTGTGTGGTGGCGAATTGCATCAGCGATTCTCTCATCAGCGGTTGTCTCGCGCGGTGTCGAGCAACGAAAGACGACGGCCATCGGATGCGCGCTTTTCCTCGCCCTGGGTGAGCCGCGCCACAATCACTTGATTCAGTTCCTGCAACTCTTTCTCGATCCGCTTCGCCTCACTGTCGCTGACACTCCCGTCCTTAAACGCGTCGGTGAGCGCGGAGAGTACGTCGGCGGCTTCGGATACCACTTGCATGTCTGTGACTTTCGCGGTGCTCTCGGGTCGGCCTGATTGCCAGTCCAGAAATTCCAGCAGGTCATAATCGTTCGCGGCCCGGCAAAAGAGCGGCACTTGCCACGCTTTGATGTGGTGACGGGGCTGGCCGTTGTCGCCAAATTCGCCCATTTGGTAGACGGTCGTGGGGTGGCAACCCAGAGCGGCGGAAATGGCCTTCGGGTCTACGTCCGGCCTGCGCAACACCGCGTGTATAACGTCGGTCACTGTCATCGTTGAGTAGCGCGACTTGCCCATTGAACCCCCTGTTACTATTTTCAGCCCTTCAGTTATTTATTGGATTGCCGGATAATCGGATCAGGTAGTCGTTTCAACTGGCGCAGGCCCGGCAACAAGTTCTTCGTAGGTGATGTCGAGGGCCGCAAGGAGGGCGTCGATGGACTCGCGCTTGAGATTGTCTCGCTCATCGTTTTCCCACATAGTCAATGCGGTGCGGGTAAACGAATGGCCTGCCCGTTCGGCGGCGTCACACAAACCAACTTGTGTAAGGCCTCGCACCCCGCGCCAAGCCTTGATAGACTGTCCAAGTGTCATTTTTTGTTACCTCTCGTGGTGCCTGTTACGGTTCCAACAGACACAATGTACCACGATTGTTACTGTCTGTCAACCACAATTGCAACTTATGTGACACAAGGTTACTAAATCAATGACAGAAAACAACTTATGTTGTAGTGTTTTGCTGATGAAACGCATATCACAAGAGGAAATTGAATCAACAAGGGCAGCAGTACAGGCTTATTTTCAGCGAAAAGGGAAAGGTTCTCTTATTCCGATAGCGGCTTTTGCCGACGTGGCTCCGCACTATATAGGCGAATTCAAGAATGGCACGCGCAAACGGGTAGGGGAATCCACCCTTCTCCGGATTCAAGAGTTTTTAGAGTCCGAAAAGGAAAAAGCCGTGGAATATCCTCCACAGCAACTCAATGTTCCCTTGTCGATGCTTCGCGAAGACCCGCCTGTAATGGACCCTATGCGGTACGCGAATCCGGTAGACAAGACGATGGCGGGGCTGAACAACCTTCTGTTAATGGCATCCGATCCCAAAGTGCCACAAACGGCGAAGGTGAGTTATCTTCGGACTTCCCTTCAATACATTCTTGACAATGTTCTTCCGAAGGAACCGGAATGAAACCCAAAAGGCAATACTTCCGCGCAACGGCATTCAACATAGGATGCGCCCCTGTGAGGCTAGCGCGAGATCGACGGCACCCCATTTCCCAAGTAGGGCGGCCCGCACCAACGGGAAATGTAGCACAGGAAAGCCGTACTGTCAATATGTTCAGTATAAAATAGTCACGTCGTGGTAACGCGGAGCATAAGTCGTGTCGGATACAGTAGATACGCAAATTAAAAAAAGACTATGGTACAGGGTGGCCCACGAATCGGCACGAGCTTTTCAGTGGGGCGTAGGTTTAACCGCGGGCATTGTCGGCGTCCTCTTGTTCTTGTTCTATACCTTAGTATTTTTGCCGGACAAAACGCGCAAGGAAATTGAGCGAGAGAACGAACGAGCACAAATGCAGGCCCAATTAGCCGATCTTGAAGCGGCACTCAATCGAGAAAAACAGAGGTATCATGATCTAATACAGGAAGCGCGCGGCGCTGTTCTTGAGGCAGAACAACACGAAATGGCCATGCAGCAACTTGCAATTGGTGACGCGAAAGATCGGGAAAGATACACGCTCAAGAACGTCAAAATAACAGACATCAAGCCTGGCTGGTCGGATATTGGGTACACCCGTCGCGCGTTTGCGACCGGAACCGTGACCAATAAGGGGCCAGAAAATATTGCGGTTTTGATCGTGCGTGTCACTATTCACAACACCAACGGTGCAGAACAGGCGCTAGAAGAGCGGGTTAATCAATTTGCGCCATTGCCATTGGAGCGCTATACAAAGACTGGATTCCAGCTAGATATCACCGATCTCGTTACACCGGTCTGGAATGGCAAGGTTTCAATTGTTCCCGTTACATTCGAGCGCGTTGACGCCGAAGTGCAAAGCGTGGCATTCCCATGACCACCCCATTTGACCGCACCAAAGAGACCCGCGAAATGTACCGGGCTCGCACCGAGCGAGAGCGGATAAACAACGAGGCGCGGGCGAAGGTGCTGGCCAACGCGATACAAGCAAAACAAATTGCCGCACACAAAGCGGACGCCGAGCGCGACAATCAGATCGCCTCCTACATCAATGCAGAGAGTAAATACGCATCCGGACTTGAGACACTCGCTCGATTCGCGGCAACCTTTACCGCCTGTCTTTTTTGGCTGGCCGCAATAGCGAATGCGCTTTTGTTCGATACCCAGGCGGGCGGTCTTTATGGCGGACTGGACTGCGCGATCGTTGCGGTTCTCCTTCATATCGCATCGGCGATCATTCGCTCCCGCGCCACCATCCGCGCCTTGGCCGCAAGCCGGAAACAGTAATGCCTTGGTATCATTCCCTGAAGCCACGCCGGCGCGCGGGCAAGGTAATCGCGTACGTGGTCGATCTGCACTACCCGGATGGCAAGCGCGAACGCGTGACGATCGCCGATGGCGAGGCCACCCAGGCCGATGCCGAGCAAAAATACATAGACTGGGTAGACCGGGCTCTACCCCTGATAAAACAGCAATTCGGCATGGACCGGGCCGAGGGCGATTTAGACAAGCGGGATCCGAAAATCGCACGGGTGATCGACTACTACCTGCATGTCGCGCTGGTTGCGAAGGGCGCGAAAGTCCATACCTTGGCGCAGTACGAAACTCAATTCCGCGAATTCGAGCAATATTGCCGGGACAATCGGATCGGTCGCGTGAGCCAGCTTACGCGCGAACATGTAGATCGACACCTGGCCGAACTTTCAAAACGCCTCTCCCCGGCCTCTATAAAGAATCGCATGGGAATCATTCGGTCAATGCTCAACGCCGCGGTAGACGCCAATATGCTCGATGCGTCTCCGGTAAAAAAATGGCTAGCCCCGAATGTGCCGGATGCAGAAATCAGCCCCCTTGAACCCGATGAGTTGCGACGTCTACTCGAATGCGTCCGGACCGAAGAACCCGTTTACTACAACTACATTTCGTGGATCGCCGGGACCGGCAACCGGCCATCGGACGCCCGCGCTTTGCGGTGGCGCCAGATCGATCTACGGGCGATGACCGTGGAGCGCACCCAGGTCAAGACCGCGCGGCTGGCCAGGTATCAAGTCAGCGGAATTGCCTTCGACGCGCTGATGCGCGAGAAAAAGCGCGGCAGGCCCGGCCCAGACGGCGAAGTGTTCACCAACCGGCGAGGGGAGCCATTCAGCAAAAACTCGCCCCTGTGGGCAATCCAGCGGGCCGCCAGGGCAGCCAAGATTGGCCGCGTAGTCACGCTGAAAGACTTGCGGCACACATTCGGGTATATCATGGCAAACCATGCAGGATGCCCGTTGCCCGTGCTGCAGGTACTCATGGGGCACACCGATATTCACATGACCATGCGCTATGTACGACCGACCGACGCATTCCCGGCCTTGGATCGCATGACAGAACTGGTCGCCAAAAGTACCTTTTCGAAAAGTACCTGAAAATATCGTTACTTGCTGGCAATCAGTGGCGCACGCCCCGTAAGTTGTTGGCCTGTAATGGCCGTTGCCGAGTCCCTGCGTCGGCACCATTTTTTCCCTTTATTTCATACTGCTTTTGACCTTACACGGGGATTTCCATTCGGCCAAACGGCAGCGCCTCCCGCAATCGACTCTTTTCAGCGGTCATACGCGGCTATATACCTCTCGGCAAGGTTTTGATCCAGTTTTCAATCCAATCTTTAACGAAATAGCACGTCTTGGGCAGCGGTTGGTATGTTTCGTCAATCAATTCCATCAGGGTGCGGGTGCGTTTGCGGGCGGCAATGGCAATCGTGCTGGGGGTGCCGTCGGGTTCGGTAACAAGCGTTCCCGTTTGCATGATGTATCCACGCTTCAGCAGCCATTCGCATATGGCGTTGCCTTCCAATGACAACCCCTCTTGAGCGGCTAGCAACGGGGAAAGCTCCAGCAACAATGTGCCGCCGGGCTTGAGCGCGTGATGAATTCCCTCGGCCGGTATGCCGGTTGCCAACGCCGTATCAAAACACCCGTTATGCTGATGGAGTTCGTCTAATGACATTGTACAGCCGGGTTGGTCTCCCACTCGCACCATCTCAGTCGCGCCGAGCAGAGGCAACCATTCGGCCAAACGTCCCCCCCCCACAGTGTCCAATATTTTCGCGGGCGCGTACGGAATGAGTTTCAGTACAGGCAGGTCCGCCGGTGGTACCGCATGCAAGGCCTGCCGAGCGGTCGTGTCGCCGAATATGGTTTGCAGGATTACCTGCACGCGGTGCAAATAGGTGTGACGGGCCAGCACCCAGCGTCTACCGGACTCCGCGATGTCCAGACGTTCGCGCTCGTGATCGAGGTAATACCGCACTTTGGCAACCAGATCGTCTTCCCCGTCGTATACGACCAGATGTTTGCCTTCTTCAAACAACTCAAATAGCCCGTTCCGTCCGGGCTCTCTGTTGGTCAGTAACGGGCACCCCATGGCGAGTGCCTCAAAGATACGCATGTTCACATCGCCGACCGCGCTGTGGTTGAACGTAAGCGCGCCGGAACGGCAAGCATGACAGAGACCTTCTCCATAGAGGCCGCTCCGGCCGGCGACGTTGAACTCGCGCTGAAGACGTTGCAGCAAGTCGTATCGTTCCTGGTGAATCGGTAACGCAATGGAGCCCACAAACGAAACATCCGCGGTCACCGGTGTTTGGGTGGGATAGTGTTCGTCAGGGTTGCAGCCCAGCGGGAGCCAGGACACGTTTCTGGCACCAAAGTTGAGCAATCGCGAGACGGCTTCGCGTTGCGCGGCAAACACGAAGTCGTATTGAATAGCGTCCATATAGTCGCGGGGACTTTGCCAGGTATCAACGCTGATGTAAGCACGAGGACAGCGCAATCCTTCAAATGACGGCGCCAGAGTCTCCCCCCCCACGGAAACGGCAACAATGAGATCGGGACGGAATCCCTCAGGCAAAACGCTAACCAACGGAAAGCCCGGTTCCAGGACAGCATGAATGTCGTTCGGAATGACCGATTCGGCAAGGTGGCCGAGTTTCATGCTTTCGAGGTGTTCCACGGAAATAGTGGGACCGACCGTCAAGACGTCCGCGCCGGTTTGCCGGAACGCGTGAACATAGTGGCGCGTCCACGCATAAGGCTCAGACTTGGTCAAAATGCAAATGCGCACTGCGAATACCGGTTTGTTGACAGAATGAAATGAATGAACACCGGGAGAATGCCATTCAAGACACGGTCATCCCGCTTGCAAGCAGAACGGTCTTTTGCACCTCGTAATCGTGCTCGCTTGAATATGCGAAGGTGGCTTCGCCTCGAATACACCGGGCAAAGTCTTTGAAGTCGAGTACGTGCCGCTCCAAATCGGGCAGTTCTTTGATGGTCACCCCTTTTGGAAAACCACCGGCCGCTTCCCGAAGCGCAATGCGCGCTACCGGCGGTTCCAACGGACTAAGGATAATTGTCCCGTTGGTTCCGGCAATCTTGAAACGCCGCGCGCCAAAGGCCTCCGGCTCCATGGCCGAGGTCTCCACGGTAACGGTCGCCCTCTCCTTGTATGTGAACACGGTGACGCAGTTGTCAGCCAGCGTGTCGTCAAGGCGGCCGTGATGATTCGGATAGGCGGTAATCGCGTCGGGCGTTCCGAGAAGCAGTACAATCATGTCGATGAGGTGACATCCCAATTCCAGCATCATCCCGCCGGGGGCATAGGAAAGCCGCTTTCGCTTTTGGTCGTCCTGCAATGTGCACATGCTCGCATGAATCGCGTACACATCACCGAGCCAACCGTCCGTAACGGCCTGACGGATGAGATCGAATCCGGGGTTGTATCGAAACATGTACCCCATCTGGATGAGCACGCTTTTCTTGGATGCTGCCTTGAGGATACGCTCGAAGTGCGCCAAGTCGGTACCGGCCGGTTTATCCAGATGCACGTGTTTTCCAAACGCAACGGCGGCTTCGGCAAATTCCAACAAGCGCGGCACAAAGCTCTCCACAGCCACCATTTGAATGGTCTTGTCACTCAAGAGTTGGTCCTGCGTCAGCCAGGGAAGCCCTTGGACTGAGGGATGGGTTTCAAACTGCTGACGTATGGACGTGTCCGGTTCGCACAAGCCGACGACTTCATACTCCGGCAGTCCGCGAAGCACTTTCAGGGCATCCATGCCATGGGCGTGATCGACACCCAGGAGGCCGCAGCGAATGGGACCATTCTGCGCGCTGGCAGAACCGGCGACCCATGAGGCCGCACCAGCGGCAAACGTTGTTTGGAGGAAACCTCGACGGTTCATGGTTGTCCCTTCTTGAGCGAAATGGAGCCTCTCGAACCAGTATCCGACGCCCCGGCTCTTGGTGTATCATGGTACACATTCATCCGGTCGCTTTCGACCGGCGATTTATATTGGAGTCACTCATGCCAACTACTCGCGTTGCTCTATTCGTAGCCTGTCTTTGTTGCCTGTCGTACACATTCCTGCCGGGATGCGCAAGCACATCGGAAAACACCGAGGATACGACGAGTGCAGAAGAGCACGTTGCCACGCCGACGGCCGACGATAGCGCAAAGGCCGAACCTGACGGGGCCGTCCCACTCCTGGACTTACCGCTGAAACATAATATGGGACGTGGGGCCGAGGATTTTACGTTGGAAAAAGGATGGGTTCCCACGGACTTCTACGGCAAGGGCGAAGTCCGTATAGAGGGCGACACCGCGTACATGGCCGAAGGCAACGATATGACAGGAATCACATGGACCGGTCCGCTTGTTCGCATGAATTACGAGATCAGCCTTGAGGCAAAGCGCACCAGCGGCAACGACTTCTTTTGCGGCCTCACGTTCCTCTATGGGAACGACCCATGCTCGTTCATTGTCGGCGGATGGGGCGGCACGTGTGTAGGGATATCCAGCATCGATTACCAGGATGCGTACAATAACGAAACGGCCCGATTCCGTGACTTTAACTTGGATCAGTGGTATTTGATTCGTGTGAAGGTGTCGCCGGATAAGATTGAGGCGTGGATTGATGAAGAACAGATGGTGGATGTCTCGACGAAGGATCGTGAAATAGGTATCCGTCTGGAAGTCGACAAATCACGCCCCTTGGGGATAGCCACGTGGCGGACAGGCGGAGCTGTTCGAAATATCACAATAACCTCGTTTGGCGGAGAAAAGCCGGAGACGATAACGTTAAACTAATGGCACCGACGCACGCCGGTTTCGACCAAATAATAGTCACGCTTGATTAATACTTGACCCGCAGTTCATCGAATCAGCGTGTTAGGTGAACTTTTTGTTGTTGTAAACCGTTCAAAATTAAAAGGATATCGCTTTTCACCAAGTGGCGCGACTCTTGCTCCTTACATGCCAGTGGGTAGAGTCGATTCTGGTGACACTCCGGGTTCTTTGGAGCGAGGTTCCTGTCGATCCGAATGCAGCTTTCCGGGAAAACCTGCAGTATTCCTTTTTCGTATGGTCTCATACGCACACTATGGGTCTGTCTCGCCGGAATAGCCTTGGCCGGATGCCCCCCTACTCCCACGGATTCCCCTAAGGGGCCGATTCTCGAGCTGTCTGCATCCCATATTGACTTCGGGTACGTGCTGGTCGGCGCAGTCACACCACCTCGGAAAGTGACCGTACGGAATACCGGCGACCAAACGCTGCGCATCGATTCGATGAACATCGACTCGCCGGCGGGCGACTTCCTTTTGGACAGCTCGGGCGCGTTCGAAGTGGCGGCGGGAACCGAGGTGCAGGTGGCTGTTCGTTTCAAGGCAAACACGATTGGATCGCACGCCGCGCATGTCACTATAGACAACAATAGCCCGGTCACCTCCAAGGCCACGATTACGCTTACGGGTATCGGCGAAGCCCAGTATCGAATCAACACTGGCGGAGGCGCCTATGTCGACAGCCAGGGCAAAACGTGGACGTCGGATGCGACGTATGTCTATACCGGCAACGCCTACGATGCCGGAAACATTGCGATATCAGACACTGTAGACGACAAACTGTATCAATCGGAACGCTGGAGTCCATCGGCACAATTTCCGATGGTGTATGAATTCCCCGTCGTACCGGGCACGTACTTGGTGCGGCTGCATTTTGCGGAGGTGTATTCAGGCACACAGGCGGTCGGCGCACGGGTCTTTGATGTTCATGCCGAAGGCGTTAACGTACTCGACAATTACGATATTTTTGCTTCGGTCGGCGGGTTCAGAGCCGATGTGGAAGAAATTGGTGTGACGGTTCAGGACGGTGCGCTCGAGCTCGCTTTCCACCACGTGAAGAACAACCCGAAGATTTCGGCGATCGAGATTTATCCGGCAGCGACAGGCCCGGTGGTGACGGCGCAGCCGTCCGCATTGGACTTTGGCAACGTCCGCTTGGGGCATCCAGCAAGCGAGCGTACAACGACGATCGTGCCGGGCGATGGCAAGGCGCACACGATATCCGGCATCACGTTGAATGGGTCGCATGCGGCCTTTTTTGCCATCGTCAATGCGCCGGCGTTTCCTTTTGCACTTGCCTCCAACGGCGCTTTGCCGATTACGGTGCAGTTTGCACCTAATGATGTTGGCGTGCATTCCGCACAATTGCAGATTGCCTTCGACGATCCCGGTAACACTATTACCGTGCCCATCGCGGCGTCGGTGTTGGATCCGTTGGTAACCGCCACGCCAAACCCGATTGCTTTTGGAAACCTTCAGGTGGGTATGAGCAGCGCTCCGGTCACACTGACCGTGGTCAATGGCGATACGTACCCTCACATGCTGCATCACGTGGAGTTGGTCGGAGCCAATGGCGGCGATTACACGTTGTCCGGTCTTCCCGCAATACCAGTCACGTTGCAGCCGCAGGGGTCTACCTCTTTTTCAATCACATTCGCCCCGACAACGGTGGGAACCCGCGTTGGCGAGGTCAAACTCCACTTTGATACGCACGACTTTCACGTCTACGTCGATCTTACCGGCAACGGCATTGTTGTCAATTCCAATCCCGATCTATCCGCAAGTCCGGCATCGCTGAATTTTGGCAATGTAGTTGTTGGACAGTCCGGTAATGCCACGCTTCAAATTCAAAACGCCGGGAATGCCACCCTCAACGTCAGCAGCGTAACCGTGGCGGGCCCACAGGCAATCGAGTTCACCCAGAACACTGCGCTGCCTTTGACAATCGCACCCGGCGGACAGGCAAGTCTCGAATTCAGCTTCCTTGCGGGCGGTACCGGTTCACGCACCGCTGTGGCGTCTATTGCCTCGAATGATCCGGACGGACCGGTAACTGTACCGCTCGCCGGCAATGGGGTAGCAAACCAAGGGGGAGGCGGAACGTCCGTGTTCCGTGTAAACGCGGGTGGACCGGCATACACGGATACGGATGGTAACGTCTGGGCTGCCGACACTGGGTTCTACAATTCGGGCTCCGCATACGCGGTGACATCGCCCATCGCGGGAACCACATCCGACGCGCTGTATCAGAGTGAACGTTGGAGCAGTCCATGGGAACCGATGATGACGTATACGTTCCCGGTGAATCCGGGAACATATACGGTGGAGATTCATCTCGCGGAAATCTTCAGCGGTGCGCAGAATCCGGGCCAACGCGTTTTCGATATCCTGGCGGAAGGAGCCCCCATATACACCGGAGTGGATATCGCATCCGAAGCGGGATACCTCACCGCATTGGTAAAGGCGACGTCGGTCAATGTGCAAGACAGCGCATTGAATGTTGCGTTTCGTCATGGCGTGCAGAACCCCAAGGTGAGCGGTATTGCGGTATACGGTACTGGCGGCTCGGCCAAACTG
Source organism: Candidatus Hydrogenedentota bacterium (assembly GCA_045863295.1). Classification (GTDB taxonomy): domain Bacteria; phylum Hydrogenedentota; class Hydrogenedentia; order Hydrogenedentales; family SLHB01; genus BTWA01. Next base: position 36,444 of record BTWA01000029.1, on the reverse strand, counting down.
GTCCTCAGCAGGACAACGGTCGATTTCGCTCCGATGCTGGTGCAGCAACCCGCCGTGCCTCAGGACGTGTTGCTCATAAACGCGGGATCCGCATCGTTGAATGTAAATGCGATGGCATTTTCCGGCCTCGCTGCGGCCGACTATTCCGTCGCGCCTCAGACACCGTTGACCATCGCGCCCAATACGTCCCGCGCTATCTCGATTGGCTTCACGCCAACGGATATTGGCGCACGTCCCGCCATTTTGACGGTGACTTCCAACGGTTCAGCCCAACCCGTTGAAATTGTACTCACGGGTACGGGTTTGGAGAACGGCCAGGCCGACGTGTCCGTGTCTCCCGTGTCGCACACTTTCGGAAATGTCACGCTTGGGCAATCTTCGTCCGCAAAAGGCATCACACTTACCAATTCCGGCAGTATCGCGGCGACAATCGAGTCGGCCCATCTGCACGGTTCGCATCCCGGCGATTTCACGCATACCGGCACGTTCCCGTTGACCCTTCCCGCGGGCGAAACCGCTGCGGTGAATACCGTGTTCTCCCCCACTTCCGCTGGTGCTCGCACCGCGGATCTTGAATTCCATATCGCCGGACAGTCGCAAACGTTGGCCGTAGCGCTTAGCGGAACAGGTACCGTAGCGAACGCATTCACCGTCACTCCGGGATCGCTTGCATTTGGCAACGTGGAGGTCGGGACCAGCAGCACCGCCCAGCTTATCCAAGTTCAAAACATTTCCGGGTCGCCGGCCACGGTGAATTCCGTGTCTCTCGTGGCAGGCGCTACCAGTTCTTTCCAGGTCACGCCGTCGCCTTCCGTGCCGGCAACAATTGCTCCAGGATCGGCTGTCACGCTGTCCGTGAAATGTGCGCCGTCTGCATTGGGAAATGTTGGCGCAACGTTGCGCGTGACGTGCAATGGAGGACAGCAAGTTGTCGATGTGCCTTTGTCGGGAACGGGCATTCAACCGCCTCCTGCCGCCCAGGTACTCTTCCGTGTCAACGCGGGTGGATCGAACTACACGGACCCCAACGGGAACGTCTGGGTTGCGGACACCGGGTACTTCAATACCGGTTCAAGTTACAGCACAACCGCCGCGATAGCCGGTACAACCATGGATCCGCTGTATCAGACGGAACGATGGGACGGACCCACGGGCCAGGAAATGCAGTACAACTTCACCGTCAGCCCGGGGACTTATGCGGTAACGCTCCACTTCGCCGAGATCTACTCCGGAGTGGCGTTCCAAGGCGGGCGTGTGTTTGACGTGCTTGCCGAGGGTAACGTCGTCTTGAACGATTTTGACATCTTCGCCAAAGCCGGTTTCGAAACCGCGACGACGGAAACGTTTACGGTGGCTGCGACGGACGGCCAACTGAATATCCAGTTTGTCCACGGAACGGAGAACCCAAAAGTCTCCGCCATTGAAGTAAAAACATCGCCGGTTGTATCCATTGCGCCCAGCGACATTCAATGGGGTCACGTGGCGGTAAACACCACGGGGACCTTGCAGCAGATTACACTGACCAACAGTGGACAGGTCGCCGCGCAAATCAGCACGCTCCGATTCACCGATGCCACTGGCGACCCGGCCGCATTCTCGATTGTCTCCGGCGCCAACCGGTACACCGGCACGGGCACACATGCGCCCAATGTCTCCGTGTCTCCGGGGGGAACAGCCACCTTCTACGCGGAGTTCACGCCCCCGGCCGAAGGGGAATTTGCGATCACCGCGCACTTCGAGGGCAATTTCGCATCGCAGGCGGTGCAACTGCATGGCGACGGTGGCGCCTCCGCGCACCCGTTCCTGCATGTGGTTATCAACGTAGATCCATTTACCGTGGACTACGACCAGAATGGCGTGGCCGACGTCTATCTCGAAGGCTCCTTCTCGCACACCCACGAACTGGGCAAAAGTCTGACGGGGTTTGCATGGAAGAAAGGCGGCACAACCCTCGCATCGACAGCGAACGCAACGGTGCCGTTTGCCGTGGGAAGTCACACGGTATCGTTGACGATTCAGGATAACAACGTACCTCCGCAATCGTTGACCGATTCGGCTACATTTCTGGTCGCCTCGCCCGACAATGTGCCCGGAGCCATCGCAAAGTACTTTGACGGATCGACGATCTCCCCGGAATCGTTGTTGAACAACGTACCGGCTATCCCCGATTTCGCCGAGTTCGTCTCAAGGCTCGCGATTCACAACAACCAGGGTTTGGTTGGCGGATCGCTGTTTACCGGAAACGTAATGGTGCAACTGCTGGGCAAACTGAATATTGCCCAGGCAGGAACCTATACGCTCGCGGCCACCGGCGGAAGTAACCGCGTTCTGTTCATCAACAATGCGCCCGTAACGGGCCCGCTGTCGCTCACTGTGGGTCAGTACACGATCGATGCACGATTTGCCGTACCGTCTGTCAGCACGCTGCCACTCAGAGTCACGTATGCACTCAATGGTGGAACGCCGGTCGAAATCGCCGATGCGATGTTGACCCACGACGAAACGGCGATGACCCCCGTGTTGTTCGACATCACGCCCGGCGGCCACTCTGCCGGCGGAAATGTGGTGACCATTCAAGGCATCGGCTTCGTGCCTCCGGACGATGTGACCGTTCAATGGGGCGGATCGACCATTCCGTCAGCGTCACTTACCGTGACGCCAAACTCCGTCACTTTCATGAGTCCACCCGGCACAGGGACCGTAAACGTCAGCGTCGTTACCCCCGCGGGAACCAGCAATGCGCTTCCGTTTGCCTACACGACACAAGGCGATATTCCAGTCGTGTTTAACGTGGGCACGGCAGTGCCTACCAGTTCGTCGCCGACACAAGGCGCGTGGGGTCCGGATGGCCGTCTGTACGTGGGTGGATTGTACGGTGTGATCAATGCTTACACGTTTGACGACAATTACAACGTGACAAATACGCAGTCGATCAACACGTTGGCTCAGCTCCCTGAAAGTTATATTCTGGGCATCGCATTTAATCCTACCGACGCCCCCGGACCTGTGCGGATCTATGTGGCACACAGCCTGTTGTTTGCAAACGGCGGCGCCTGTTTTGACGGCTTCTCGCCGTACTCCGGTAAAGTCTCGGTATTGACCGGTCCGAATTTTAATACAGTCAATACCGTTATATCCGGTTTGCCGGTTTCGAATCACGATCACGGGATTAACGGCATGGCCTTTGACAACAACGGTGACTTGTTAATCTGTGTCGGCGGGAACACCAACGCGGGCGTGGCTGCCTGTCCCATGGGTGGACTGGACGAATCCCCGTTGGCTGCGGCCATCATCAAAGCCGAGATTTCACGTCCCGATTTCAACGGCCAAATCCACTACACCGGCAGCGTACCGCAAGGCGAGAGCCCTGACGATCAAGTGTACGGGGGAACAGTCACCATTGCGACGAATCCACCCGTACACATTGACGTGTTCGCTCCGGGACTGCGGAACGCATTCGATCTCGTCTATACCACCGGCGAACGCGTATTTGCCACGGACAACGGACCCAACCAGGGCTACGGCGCAGCGTCAACCGGCCCCAATACGCAGAACCAGAATGGGTATCACGACGACGAATTGAATTTCATCCGCTGGGGCGATTACTACGGACATCCCAACCGCAACCGGGGCCGGGTGGACGCGCGGCAGTATGTGTATTACGGCGACTTGGCGGCATCTCCGAACGATCCCGGCGTGTTTCACCAGTCGTACTTTATCGTACCGCCCTCCACCAACGGGGTGGACGAATACCGTGCCAACACCTTCAACGGCGCGATGCGTGGCGACCTGGTGATGCAGCAGTGGAATGGCAACACATATCGAGTGGAAATGAATGCCGATGGCAAATCTGTGGATGCCCTGTCGCAATTACCGTCGTTGACTTCGCTCGACGTGTTGACGGGGCCGGGCGGCGTGATCATTGGATTGGATCACAGCGGCAGCAAGGTGTCGATACTGAAACCCGTAGATGCCGGAGCAAGCGGCGTCACGGTCTATGATGTCTTCCCGTGGCGCTCCATCGCATCAGGCGGAACGTCGTTCGTTATTGGCGGCGTCAACTTCGGAAACGCTGCCAACACAACGGTGACGTTCGGCGGCCTTCCCGCCCAGGTGACCTCTGTCTCCTCCACGCGCATCAAAGGCGTCATACCCGCGTCGGCATTCCCGACCTCTGATCTGGTGGATATTACCGTCACCAGCGGCGGCCAGACGGACATATTGCCGAAGGCGTTCCGTTATCTCTCGCCGCAGCCGGTGGACAATGGCGCCTCCGTGTATTTTGCCGTTGCTCCCACCATCCCCGGGATTCATGCAAGCACGTATTCGCCGCATTCGTTTTCACTGGTAAATACATCCACGGATGGACAGCAACTGCAGAAGATCCGCATCGACCTCGGCACGGCCATCTTCCGCGACAACGTGTTCGACCCCTATGGGTTGGCGGGCGATCCGGTGGGCAAGCCGTTTACGTTGGACTACAGCACCAATCTGCAAGTGACCGGCGTAAACTACGTTCGGGAGAACAAGGGCGGTTACGAAGCGCTTGAGTTGTCCTTCAACGGATTCGACCCCGGCGAGGAAATCACGTTCTCGATAGACATCGATCCCACCAGCATTCACGGCGCGGCACAGCCCGGACCCGGTGAATCCGGAAGCGTCGCCGGCATTGAGCTCATCGGCGCGGAAGTCACCGCGGCGTTCAGCGATGCCACGGTTTTGACTGGACATACCTATCACATCGCTGGAACCGACGAGAGCTGCGACGTGACCGTGCGGCAAGGGGCCCCGCAACGTCCTGTTCTCAATGCGCTGCATACCGCGGACGTCAACGCGAATGTGACCGGCGCCAACCAGACCATACGCGTCAAGGGCGCTGTGGGAGCGGCAGTCAAACTCATCGTGGTCGAAGGAGCGCTTTATCTTGAGGGCGTGCCGAACGGCGGCTACGAAATCGAACCGTTTGAGGCAAATACCGCGATCTATTTCCAGGAATTTACAGGGACAATCGGCGCGAACGGATTCGCGGACATTCCCGTGCCGCTGTCGTCAAGCGTCGCGCAAGGAGGCTACAACCACGTGACCGCCGTCGTCACGGACGCGCAAGGCCGCGTGAGCCGACCCGCCGAACCGCTGATTCTCTACCTGCCTTAGTTTCCGCGATGGGGCTACATGCCTGAGCTTTCTTCGGGGATGTCAATTTGAAGTTCGCGAATCGTTCGTTCGGAAAGCGGAAGCTCTCCGGCTTCCAACGCACTTACGACTCGCACCGTGACCGTGCTTCCCCGGTTGGTGTCCAACTGCCGTACGAAACGCCGGGCAAGCCAACCATAACGATAATCCAACAATATGTCGGATGTGCGGAATCCAGACCGATCAAAGAGTCCGCCCGGGCGAATATTTCCGATGGCCACGGCATCCACAAAACGGCCTTGCACCTGTGGATATGCATCAACTATCTCGAAGCCAAATTCGTGGGTAACTTGGCTAAAACGATGCGCATCGAAACGCAATTGCGCAAGTGCGTTGGCTGCGACATAACCACACACAAGCAAAACCGCCAGACCCACGGCCAAGCGTACATATCCGAAGCGTCTCGCCGCGCGCTGGACCCGCGCGTCACACAGCGGGGCGTCCGATGCTGTAGTACCGGAATCCATGTTTCGCAAGCACTCCGGGCGTGTAGAGATTGCGTCCATCGAAAATCACGCGCTCCCGCATCATCTCACCCATGCGCGCATAATCGGGACGCCGGAATTCATTCCATTCAGTGACGATGACGAGGCCATCCGCCCCGCTCAGGGCGTCGTAATTCTTCTTCGCCAACTCGATGCGTCCGTTGTATATGGCCTCCAGCCGCTCCATGGCCACCGGGTCGTATACGGCCACGTGGGCCCCATCGGCGAGCATGGCATCAATAATCGTAAGCGCCGGGCCATCGCGAAGGTCATCGGTCTTCGGCTTAAAACTGGCCCCCCAGACCGCGATCCGTTTTCCATGGAGCGCGTTGCCGTAGTGCTCGCGAATCCGTTGAACAAACCGTTCCCGCTGTTGCCGGTTTACCTGGTTGACCGCATCAAGCAACGGACTCGGCAACTGCTTGTCGCGCGCCAGGCTCGCGCACGCCGCCACGTCCTTGGGAAGGCACGAACCGCCGTATCCAAGCCCCGGAAACAAATACGCCGGTCCGATACGGCTGTCCATCGCGATGACCTCGCGTACTTGATCGATGTCCGCCCCGTACGCCTCGCACACGACCGACAATTCATTCATGAAGGAAATGCGCGTGGCCAACATGGCGTTGGTCGCATACTTCGCCATCTCCGCGCTCTTCGTGCCCAGCGCGATAAACGGCTTGCCGGTGCGAAGGAACGGCGCATAGAGTTCCCGCATAATCTCCACCACGCGCACATCGTCCGCGCCGACCACAACCCGGTCGGGCCGCATGAAATCGTCGACGGCCGCGCCCTGGCGCAGAAATTCCGGATTGGAGACAACGTCGAAATCATGCTGCGTGAATTGCTGGATATGCTTCCGCACGGCGTCAGTCGTCCCAACGGGACACGTGCTCTTGGTCACAATGACCCGGTAGCCGTTGATGGCCTTGCCAATCGCCTCGGCCGCCTTGAACACGTCCGTCGTATCCGCGCGTCCATCCTCGCCCCGCGGCGTGCCTACGCAGATGAACACCATGAGGCAATCGCCGACGGCCGCATTCAGATCCGTCGTGAACGCCAACCGCTCTTCTTCGATGTTGCGCGCGATCAATTCCTCAAGGCCGGGTTCGTAAATCGGGATTTCCCCCTTGTTCAGGCGGGCTATCTTGGCGGCGTCCATATCCACGCATCGCACATTGTGACCGTTTTCGGCCAACCCCGTCCCCACGACGAGTCCCACGTACCCTGTGCCGATAACCGAAATCTTCATAGCTGCGGAAGTCCTTCTTGCGCCGGAATTACTGCGTGATGCAAACGCCCCCACTCGCGTTAATCGTATCACAAAAAGACCGCCCGGCCATAGGCCTTGAGTTTGTATGGCGTAAGGCAAGGGGGTACACTGAGCGCAACTCTCGGGCAGGAATGAACCGCAATGCGGGCAAAGCATCATTTTCCAGCATTCATACTTGTGTTGCTCGCATGGATGGCCGCGTGTTCGAATCCCGTGCCGCCGAACGTGCCGGATACCGCGCCGGTGGAACCGAAGGATGCGCCCGCGGCGGCGCCTGCCGCCCCGCCCCCGCCGCCCAACGTCGTTTTCATCCTGATCGACACATGGCGCGCGGATAGCCTGCAAGCCGAGCGTGCGGGTATGCCTGTCATGCCGAAGCTGCGCGCATTCGCGGAGGCCTCCCGCTGGTACACTTTTGCCATTACCCAATGTTCCTGGACCAAACCTTCGATGGTATCCATGTTCTCCTCGCAATATCCGATGGTGCACAACGTGATGTTCGGCGTGACACACCAATTCGTGGCCGATCAGAACATGGAGATCGATGTCGTTCCCCCCGATTTGGAAACCATGCCCGCCTGGTTCAAGGCCAATGGCTACGCAACGGCGGGGATCCAAAGCAATGCCAATCTCAGCCCCGAAACAAAATTCGATCGGGGATTCGATTCCTATTATTTTGAGGCGTATCCGGAATTCCGCGGCAACGAAATTACCGACAAGGCCATCGAAACGTGGCAGTCAATGAGCGGTCCGCGATTCCTGTACGTGCACTACATGGATCCGCACCGGCCCTACGATCCGCCGCAAAGGTATCGCGAACTCATGCAGGTGCCCGCTCCGCCCGTGGATGAGTTACCCCTGTTGGAGAATTTCGGAAGCTACTACGATCAGAAGGTCATGTTTCATTTGGGCGCCATTGCCAATCGCACCGTGCCCGAACTTTCGGACGCCGCACGCGAATATGTCCGCGCGCTTTATGATGCGGAATGCCGGTTCGCGGATGATGAAGTCGATCGCCTGATTCAACACATTCGGGCCAACGATCCCAATGCCATCATTGTACTGACCGCCGATCACGGCGAGGAACTCTGGGATCACGGAAGCCTGGGCCATGGCATGACCGTGTATCAAGAGGGCATCCACATCCCGCTTGTCTTCTCGGTTCCCGGTGAAAAGCCGCAACGGATCGATGCGGGCGTGGAACTGATCGATATCCTCCCCACACTGGCCAACAAATTGCAGTTGCCCGCGCCCGAAACCTGGCAAGGATTGAACTTATTCGGCTACACGCCGGATCCCTCCGCGCCCAGGCCGCTCTATTCCATGACGAAGACCTCGCTCCGGCATTTGAACAAACACTGGGACACCGTGATCGTCAACAAGGAAAAACTCATCGTCAACCGTGTGGACGACACAAACCAGTTGTTTCACCTGGATACCGACGCCGGCGAGCGCTCCAACCTCTCTGGCAATTTAGCCGAAGACGTCGCGCGACTGCGTACCCTGCTCGATGATCGGAATGCCTCCAATCAAGCTCACCCGCAGTATCGATCCGAGTCCACCACCGAGGCCGTGGACAGCGAACTGGTGGAAAAGCTGAAGACGCAAGGCTACGTTCGGTAACTCAACAAGGTCCATTCCCCGAGTGCGGCAACCGCCCCGATATGTTCGCTACCGGGTTCGAGGTTGTGTAGGGTCCATTCGTCCGCTTTCGCCTTCGAACCAGCAATCAATTGGATCCGCGCCGGATTCCCCAAAGACACCTCAAACGAATCCAACGGAATGCGCAGCCCCTTCCCCACCGCTTTGATGTACGCCTCTTTTCGGGTCCATCCGTTCAGAAACGCGCGCGGATATTCGGCATCGGGCACGGACGCCAGTTGTGCGATTTCGCCGGGACTGAAATACCGGTTCGCCACTCTGCGCGCCTCGACCTTGCGAGACAACGGCTCCACATCCACCCCCACCTCCCGGTCACGCGCGAACGCAAACAACGCCATACCCCGGCAGTGCGCGACGTTGAAATGAATACCGCCCCCCACGAGATAGGGTTTGCCGAACTCGTTGCACTCGAATTGCAGGTCCGCCGGGCCTCTACCTTGATACGCCGCCAACAACCGGCGCAACGTGCCCCGACAGGAGATATACCGAGGGCCGTCGCCCTCCTGTTTGAACCGGCCCGCCCGTTCCCGTTCCTCGCGGCTCAAAACGGAAAACGCCTGTTCGAGCGCCGGACCTTCCAGTGGAATCGCAGCACTCCACACATGCGCCTCGCCGGGGAGCAGTTGCGGGTGATTTACCGGGTTTGTCCAATCAGCCATGCAGATAGCTATCCATTACATCGCGCGGTGTGATGCATCTTTATCCCACATTATCCAAAAATATTCGCTAAATAGGCCCTAAGCCCGGTTAGCCTGTGCACATAATAATGCCCCGCGTGAATCGTTTTGCGTGCATTATCGATTACCTTTTGTCGAATCTCCGGATGCCCCAGATAGAACCGCGATTGGTCCGCCAACTCTTCCAGCGACCGCCATACTATGACGTCCTCGCCCAACGTAAACCATTCTTCCAAGTCGCTTCGATAGTCGGTCAACAAGAAGCCGCCAGCCGCAGGGCAGTCGAATACACGCTGGTTCACCGCCGATCGCATCTGCAGGCTGGTTACGTTCACGTTCACTGCCGTTGAGTGGTAGTGCCCGGCCAGGCCGTCAAAATACCCAATCTGACCGTACGCCTCATCGGTTATCGCCTGCCAACGCGGGTCGCCAAAGACCTGCACGTTCAACGGCCCTAGGGCCCGCACCGCATGTTCCCGGGATCGCCGCGTGCCTTCGTACACGAGGCATAGCTCCAGGTTCCGCCGCGTGGACGAATCGCATGCCGCCAATACCTCCGGCGGCACAAGCGTCTCCACGCCCTCCGCGAACTGCTCCGGGGTCACTTTGCCCGATGCGAATGCCTCGTGCAACGCCGCGGTCACCTCCGGGAATGGCGCGAGCTTCGCCCAAGCTTCCTCCGCCAAGCCAACCATCGAAATGCCGACAAACGCTATATCCCGCTCCCAGGAATCGGCCGGAGGACGGTTGAACAGCGCGGGGTCGGTCGCGTGCGGCATGAAATACACATGCTCGAATCCAAGGTCGTGAAAATGCCGGAAGTAGGCCCGCTCCCACGTCGCCGCCACGATATACGGGTTGGCCGAAACCGTGCGGTTGTACAAGATCATGCGGGGCGTGTCCGTAAACCAACTGACATAAGGAATGCGCGCATCCTCGAAAAACCGCGCGAACAACCCCAGACCATCCATGCCCGCGTAATTGGAAGTCAGTATAAAGTCCGGCTTGAACTCCACCACCGTCGTCAGCAGTCCCCGGATCTGTTCCTGTGTCAGCCCGCCAATCATGACCGACGGAACCGAAGCCACCTCCCACCCCAACGCCTCCCCCGCCCGCACCCAACTCCGGTCAAAAAAATACTGCGTCTCCAGAACCAGCATGCGCGTCCGGCCGCGAAACTTGGGGTAATCCAGCAACCGCCGCATGCCCGGCGTCAACGTCAATCGGTGTTCCTGCAAAACGGGCTGGTCCTCCGTGATTGGCATCATCATACGAGTGAGACAATGTTCGAGCAATGGCAGATGCACTGCACGAGGCAGTCACACCAAGGTCCACTTGGCAGTCGAGTTTGACGGCATGGCGCGCCTTGCTATAGTAGGGTCATGCCGCTGACGGACCAACAACGGGATTGGCTTAGCTTGTCGCTCGTGCCGGGTGTGGGCACGGCCATGTTTATTCGTTTGTTGGCGCGCTTCACGACGGCATCCCGTGTGCTTTCGGCAAGCCGGGCGGAATTGCGGGAGGTCGTGGGACCGAAGCTGGCCGAACGCATCGCCGCCTACAAGGATGCGGTCGATGTGGACGGACAAATTCAGGCCATGGACCGCTGGGGCGCGACGTTTGTGACGCTGGACGATGCGGCCTATCCCATCCACCTTGCCGAAATTTACGACCCGCCTTTGGGACTGTTTGTACGGGGCCGCTGGGACAACGGCGACGAGCCGTGCGTGGCCATCGTGGGCACGCGAAGGGCGACGCCGTACGGCATTCGTATGGCTGGAAAATTCGGACGCGAGCTGGCGGCGCGGGGCATCACGGTGGTGAGCGGACTGGCCTCCGGCATCGACACGGCGGCGCATCAAGGCGCGTTGGAGGCGGGCGGGCGCACGGTAGCCGTGCTGGGGTGTGGCGTCGACGTGGTGTATCCGCCGGAGAACCGCGACCTCATGGATCGGATCGCGGCGACGGGCGCGGTCGTATCGCAGTTCCCGATGACGACCAAACCGTCCAAGGGCCATTTCCCCTATCGTAACCGCATCATCAGCGGGATGAGCCTGGGCGTGCTCATTGTCGAGGCCCCGTTGAGCAGCGGCGCGCTCATCACCGCGCGGCAGGCCGCGGAACAGGGACGCGAAGTCTTCGCCGTGCCGGGACAGGTCGGCGTGAACAACAGCCAGGGGCCGCACGCGCTCATCCGCGAAGGCGCGAAACTCGTGGAGACGGTGGAGGATATTCTCGTGGAGCTGGAATTGCCGGTGCAGGCGTATCAAGCCGCACCGGAACCCATGTTCATTCCCGCAACGACGCCGGTCGCCGCGCCCGCGGCCAAGGTGCAGGCCGCTCCTCAAAAGCCCGCTGCGCGGCCGGAGATGTCGCCGACGGAACAGAAGATCGTCGGCGTGTTGAAAGGCGAAGGTTCGTACATCGACGAGATCGCCGAGGCGTGCCGCTTGTCCATTTCCGAAGCGCTCAGTTCGCTCACGCTGTTGGAACTGAAAGGGGTGGTCCGGCAGTTCAGCGGAAAGCGCTTCTCCCTTCGATGAGCCTCAAGGATCGAATCCGCCGGGGCGAGCCCATTCCCTTTCCGATTGCCTTTGCGCTGGCGGCGCTGACCCCCATCACCCGTATGGCGATGCAGCGCCGGCTGCGCGAGCCGCGCGTCAAACTGGCCGCGCGGGTCATCAGTTTCGGCAACCTGACCGCGGGCGGCAGCGGCAAAACCCCGGCGGTGATTGAGCGCGTGCGGCAGGAGATGGCCGCGGGCCGCCGTGTAGCGGTGCTGACGCGCGGGTATGGCGCGGAGAACGCCCGCCCAGCCATGGTAAACACGGCGGAGGTGTCCGAGGTTTTGGCGCGTCACCTTGGCGATGAACCCGCGCTAATCGCGCGGAAGGCGCGCGGCGTCATCATCGGCAAGAATGCCGACCGCGTGGCGGCCGGACGTGAAGCCATCGAAAAGCACGGGTGCGACACGCTGATTCTCGACGACGGCTACCAATACGTGCGCCTGGAACGGGACGAGAATGTGTTGGTGATCGACGCCGCCAATCCGTTCGGATCCGGGCATCTGCTGCCGCGAGGGGTGTTGCGCGAACCGTTGGAGGCAATGGACCGGGCCACGCACATTGTGTTAACGCGGTGCGACCAAGCGCCCGGCCTGCGCGAGCTGACGGAAAAGATTCGCAAGCAATGCCCCGGCATCCCAATCCGGTACACGCGCCACGCGCCGAAGCATCTCGTGAACGCGGCGGACGGACGCATCGAACCGTTGAATCTGCTGCGCGGACTGCCAGTGGCCGTCGCGTGCGGCATCGGGCATCCCGAGGCGTTTGTCAAAACGCTGGCCTCCCTGGGGGCCATCCTCAAGGAAACCCGGTTCGCGCCGGATCATGCGTCGTTTCGTCTGCCCGACGTGGCCGGTTCGCGCTACATCGTGATCACGGAGAAGGACATGGTCCGGCTGCACAATCCTCCCAAGCACGTCTGGGCTCTCGCGGTGGAACTGGAAGACATGCCGGCCGGGTATTGACCGTTGGCCGTTTCCGGCGTAGGCTAGATTATGGGAGCTACGCTTGGGGAGGGCATGTGATCATGGCGACTTTGTTTTCCCTCGCTGATTTGGGTGTGCCGCCGGGATCGGAGTTTCACCGGCTGGTGGAACGGTGCCCCAAGGTAAAACCCCTCTGCTTTGACGACGGCGAATGCGTCATCAGCGCGGGCGACGCGGCACGAACCGTGTATCTGGTGCTTCGAGGCGGCTACACGGTCGAAACGGCCGGCGGCAACGGCACTCCCTCGGAGGCCACCGTGCTGGCAACCCATGAAGACACCGGCGCCCTCTCCCCCAGCTTCATCGGCGAGATGGCCTATCTTGGCGGCGGCAGGCGCAGCGCCACCGTGCGCAGCCGGGGCGCCATACACGCCCTCGCCCTGGAACCGGAAGACCTCGACGCGCTCATCGCCGAATTCCCCATCTTCACGCGCATACTGTGCAGGCAATTTGCGGACCGCCTGAGGGAAATGAACACCGCCTTGCAGGAGAAGGATCATCTCTTCACCCTGCGCGCCGCCGTGCAAACCCGGGAGAATGGCGAAACCGTCCTCGAAAAAGGAATGGACGCGGTTCACCTACATCAAGTCATCGAAGGCCGGGTGTCAAAAGAAGTGAACGGCGAATGGCTCCCCCTGGGCCCAAAGGATGCCTATCTCGGATTTCTCTTCCCCTGGGTATATTTCCGCGACGGCCACTACGGCGAACACGTGCGCGCCGACGGCCCCGTGAAAATACGTTTGTTGTCTCAGGCCGACAAGCTGGCCATCATCCGAAACCATCCCCAATTAATGCTGTGGTGCCTGAACGGGCATTGATGGCTCGATCGGCTCACGCGAAAGGGTGTCACACCAGGGAGACAGACGATGCCGCCTTCGTGTTTACACATCCCCGTTGTGAAAAGGTCGCCTCTTCGCTCCCACGGCCTGAAAGGCCAAAACATATCAGCCCAGGGCAACGCCCTGGGACAACGGACATCCCTCTCCCAACCCCGCCCTGTAGGGGCGGAACAACTCATGGATGCCCTGTATTTTAGACCTTCAGGTTTCTCGATCCGGAACGAGAGAGCGTACGCTATGGAATTGGGAGGTCCGACCCATAATTGACGTCGAACTTCGATTGTTTGTGAAGCAACAGATTACTGCGCTGTTTGCATGTGAAGTGACTACGGGCGAGTTTCGTGAAGCGGTAGATGACTTTGTATACAGCCGAGTACCGAAGGAGATACGTGGCAAAAGCTTATATCAATTTACTCACGATCTTGGTGCGGCAGAATGCATGATTTGGGGACTTTCATGCAGCTTGACTGTCAGCAGCGTCTATTTAAGAGACGATTACGCCCCATCGAGCTCGGACTTGAATTGCCTAGAACGAGTCAAGTTATTTTTGGCGTCCGATTGCGAGTATCAATGGCCACCAGATTTCAGGAGTCAGATGAGTTTTAAAGAAAGAGTGATATGGACTCTTAAAGCCATTTTCTCGCTCGGACGTGCTTCGAAGATTTTAGAGGCAGAATATTTGAAACCAGGGGATTCAAGTGTTTGGCCTTTCTTTTCCAAATCAGATATGGCGAAGTATGAAGGGGGAAAGACATAGGGAAAAGCTACCCTGTTGTTACATGGTTTCCGACACTGTCACGCATAGCGACCGGCAGGTCTCATCCCTCGTTCCCCTTGGGAACGCGCTCCCGAAAAGCTCCGCTTTGTCTTCTTCTCCGTGCTGAACTAGAATGCCTAGCCCAAGGGCGAAATTTAAGAGTTCATGCGGCAGATACAAACAAGCCGCCAAACCACAAATTGACAAGGAGGCGACCAGGTAAAGCGACATCAATAAAGGAGAACCAAACTTGGGGCGAATCTAATCCACCCAAGGGAGTGGGTGTCAGGTGAATAAGATCACTGTACACGATGTGGCAGTCTCGATGTGATGAGTCGAGGCGCTGGAACGCAACGAATTGCAGTGTGAAAGTGGAGTCAGTGTATGACACACATCGTTGGCCGAACCCTTAGCTTTAACATCTTGACGCTTCTTGCCATCTTATGTAGCTTTGCCGTTCCTGCTCTGGGCGGCATGATTGCCGGTGTTATATCTAGTCATAATTTCACTCTTTCGGTAATTGGTAAGAATCTCATTCCGCCGGGCTCGCCAATCTTGATATGGGGCCTGCATCTTGTCGCTTTTGTTTCAATTGGCTACATAGCGCTCAATCAACTGCAATTGGTCAAAAGCAGTGATTATGCTCGAAAAGGAGATTTGACGGCTATTTTCGCAAGTTGTGCTATGCCGATTGCGGTTGCGGTGTTTATGAACTTCGCAATTCGAAGCGATCAGTCTTCTACAGCCGTCATTGGTTATGTCTATCTTCCACTTGTCCTATTGGCGGTATGGGGGGCAACCTATATAGTAGTGTGGCTCGTATTTCGTATGTTTGGGAGGCGCTCTCTGCGGTTGTGAAAAAGTTTCGGACCTCAAAGACTGTACTCAGTCGTCCTTGTCACGTATGGTAAGACAATTGGTATCAATTGCCCACTAAGATGTAAGCGTCCGGTAGACACCATGGTGCCTGCGTGACGGGCTTGGGGCAACTGGTGCGCTCAGCCTTGGCTTGGGGTTTTCCATTGGGGGTCTAGAGGGACAGACCCCGAAAGAAAAGCGTTGATCACGTGTAACTAGGGAACCAGTAAGATCGCCTTGCGCAATGCCGCCAAGTCGCGAAGGAAAAGCCCTTGATTTCTTTGTGTCTTGGTGACTTTGTGGTGGAAGGATATCTGCGGAACTGACGGTTGGCGACTGAAGGGTCGGACCCATGTGACGTGAGTGCGGTGGGTGCGCACTAGTGACTTGGGGCGGAGTAGATCGCTGTGATTGGGGTAGGAAATCCTTTGATTCGCAGTCTGTTCATGATTTCTCTGTGCCATCTGTTTTACGCTAAAAACTCCATCTCGCAGGGCTCGCTTTTGAATTTGCCATCAATATCTAAGTAGATCACATTTTCCAGTGTATAAAACATCCAAGGTGTGTAAATCCTTGAACTGCGAAATGTCATAAATCGATAGCCATTATCGAATTCCAATTCTAGGTCCAGTGTGTCTCTAGGAATATGGATCTTCAAGAGGCGGTTGCCTGACAATGTCCTCATTTCTGGTTCCATTATCTCAAGCGGATCGCTTTTGCCTGTCAATATTACATTATCTCTCATTAAGCGCCATGGGGCACTTGATATGAAAAACTGGAACTCAGCCCGGAGAGCTCTACCTGGTCTTATCGGAGGCATTGGCTTTCCAAAATTAATTATGGGCCTAGTCCCATGCGCAATCATGGCTTGCCAAGTTGTTTTTCCAACGACCCAATTCTCCAATTCACGCAAAAGTGACGCCCGCCCATATTCAACGATGTCGGACATGGGCGAAACTCCACAGTTGGTTGCTTCTTGAAACGACGGTCCAGCCCCTGTAGTTCGTATCCTTGAAATCGTCGAAGACCCGTTCGCTACGCGTCACGATTTTTTCCTGTCATCGTTCGTTTAGTCATACTCGCCCCTGTTGTTCGCGGACTGGACGCGGTCGGCGCTGATGTGCCGGATTCGGCCAGCGTACTCATATTCCTAGTATACCCCATCCTCTTGATCGATGCGCTCGATATTCCCTCTGTCGGTGAGGGTGTATACAAAACGCTGTTTCCTGTTTGCCCGGTGCTACTCAATAAGAGTAGCAGACCCCAAAAGAAAAGCGTTGATAAAGTGTAACTAGGGAACCAGTAAGATCGCCTCGAGCAAAGCCGCCAAGTCGCGAAGGAAAAGCCCTTGATTTCTTTGTGTCTTGGTGACTTTGTGGCGGAAGGATATCTGTGGAACTGACGGTTGGCGAGTCGAACCTGCCTATCCCAAAGGCACTACCGAGACCTGCTCACGCAGGGCTTGTATCGTGTGGGGATCGAAGTGGCCGATGTCCCAGCTCATGGCATTGGCGGTTCCCATGGCGCATGCAAGCCTGACCGTTTCTTCCAGGGGCCAATCATTCATGAGGCCAATGCAGAAACCGGCCACGAGACAGTCGCCGCTTCCGACGGGGTTAATCTCCTGAATGGCGGGCGGTTTACCGTGGACACGTTTGCCCTCGTACGATGCCAGTACGCCGTCCGGTCCAAGGGAGAGCGCCACGAGGGCCACGCCCTGCTCGTGAAACGCATCCAAGGCGTGCATGCGGGCTTCGTGCGAGTCCAGCGAACGGCCCAGAAGTTCTTCGGCTTCGGCCACGTTGGGCTTGACCATGAACGGCGCGGCCTCCAGTCCGTGCTTCAGCTCGGGACCGTGAGAGTCGAGGATCGTTTTTGCGCCTGCTTCGTGCGCGATTGGAATCAGGGTTTTGTACAAAGTGCGAATGGATTTGTCCGAGACCGTGCCATTGAAGGTAACCCACGTGGCGCCTGCCACGGCTTCCCGAAAGACTTGGACGATGTGGGTCAGTTCGCCTTCGGTGACTTGGGAGCCGGGTTCGAAGAATGCGGTCTGGCGGTGGATCGGTTCTTCGAGAATTGTCGTGATGGTCCGGGTGGGCGAGTCGACCCAGGCGGGGACGCAGGGCATGCGGTCGTGCTTTTCTATCATGTCGATCACGTGCGCGCCGGTGTGGCCGCCGACGACCGCCATGGCCTTGGTCGGGTAGCCCATGGCCGTGAGGGCGCGAGAGACGTTCGTGCCCTTTCCCCCGGCAATGCAGGTGTAGCGCTGCGAACGCATGAACGTGCCGGCTTCGAGACGATTAATGAAGACGGTCTTGTCGACGCAGGGGTTGGGCGTTACGGTGAGAACCACGGTGTATCCCTCAAACCACGGAAAGCAAACGACCCCGCTCAAGACAGCGGGGTCTGGATCGTCAAGAATGAATCACGCCCGAGGCGTGCATGGCCTCAGTCTTCGTCGTTTACATAGGTGTTCAAAATGTTCAAAACGATGCCGAATGTGCGCAACGACTGAATGTGCAATTGAATCATTAGGTTCAACGAATCGATAAACATGGGGTTTCCCTTTCCTCAGGCCACGCTGGATGTTTCTTATCCGCCAAAAGGGCGGATTCCGCTTGCTTAATAGTGTATCATAGGCGTGGGAGCCGTGCAAAAACCGCGGGGTACTCGCCAAGGCAACATATCCGTTTGCAGAGGGTTAGCCATGTCTTTGATCGGAATTCTCATCAGTGTAGTCGGTCTGCTGGGCGCGGTCGGAACTTTCGCCGGAATCATTCAGATTCCCGGTGTTGCGGGAGACCCCAAGCTGTGGGCCGCCGTGCTGGCTGTTGGGGTTGTAGTGACCATTCTTACCCGCCGGCCGGGAGACTGATGCCGTTCAAGCCGCATGCCGAAGACGCGCCCTATCCCGGTCCCTACCCCGTTACTACCCGCGGCATTCCCCGGGGCGCGCGATACGGCGTTTGCGTAACACATAATCCGTCTATTGAACGTCCGGGCGGTTTTTCGTTTTGGTACTGGCAGTTGTTTTTGTTCAGCGAGAGGTGAAGTAGATGATCGGATTGGCAATTCTGTTGGTGCAGCTTGCGGCGGACCCTGTCTTGGAGGCACGCGTTCAAGTTTTGCGGGGACATATGCAGGGGCTGGAGGCCATCCAAGTTTCGGGCGAATATCAGGCCGAGAAAGACGAAAAGCTGAAGAAGCTGTACGGCCGTTTCGATGCCGGCATTGACACCGTGGCCGACTTCAATGCGCAATACGAAGCCATGGACGAAGTGCGCTATTGGCTCTGGGCCAATGCGGTGGACAAGCCCAAAACCTCCGACGGGGTATACGACGAATCGCAGACCGCTTGGATCATCGACAACGGCCCGTTGCACGTGACCATCGACAAGAAAACATTCGCAATGCACGTGCTAACCGGGAAATCCAGTTGGCAATTCAGTCCGTCAGCAGAAGACGATATTCAGGGCGCGGAAACCTCCTTTCCGCTTACCGCGGCCCGCACAGTATCGGCGGATCCCTTTCATACCGGGTATAGCACGGGAATGACCCTGAGTCTGCGCGAGTTTCCGGATGCGAACGATCTTTCCGTCTACATCACGTGGTACCTGATCGGTTCGGAAATGGTCATCGATATTGTCTGCAACGATCACAGTTTTGCCGTGAAGAAGTTGCGATGGCCGCGCGCCATCGAGACCGAAGCCACCTCGGATTGGACCGTGGTCGTGCCGCGCATGCAAGGCATCCTCATTCCCGGCGATTGGCCCAAGGAAATCAAATACGAAGACGTCTCGAATTCCCGCACGCTGTATATGCCGTGGTGGGGGGTACTGCATGGCCGCTCCGGAGCCATGTCCATTCTGGAATCGAGCGACGATGGCGGCGCCCGCTATCACCATGTGCCGGGCAAGCCCACGATTATCGAGCCGAGCTGGTTCTGCAGTCTGGGCTACATACGCTACCCGCGCACCATTCGCTATGTGTTCGACGACGATGCTACCTACGTGTCCATGGCGAAGCGATACCGCAAGTACGTAAAGGAAATGGGCAATTTCGTAACCCTTAAACAGAAGGTGGCGCGTACTCCTCTCCTTGAAAAAGTGATTGGCCGACCCGTGATCATCGTGGCGGGCCTGTACCACAACGTTCCGGGCTCGCAGCCCTACAACAAAGAACAGCTGGAGCTGAACCACACGATCGAAACGTTCGATTCCATCGCCGCACGTTTACGCGTGGTCAAGGAAAGAGGTATAGACGATGCCTACGTGCATCTGGACGGCTGGGGTTATTACGGGTACGACAGCGGACAACCGGACGTGTTGCCCCCCGGTCCCGAGCAGGGAGGTTGGGAAGGCCTGCGCCGCCTGGCCGATACGTGCGACGAACTGGGTTGGGTGTTCGCATTGCACGACCAATACCGCGACTTCCATTTCAGCGCCGCGTCGTTCGATCCCCGCATGGCCATGACCGACGCCAACGGAGTGTTTGAGCAACATGCCAAATGGTGCGGAGGTTTGCAGACATTCTTGAGCATGCGCTTCGCGCCTGAGTATGTGCGGCGGAATTACGACATGATCGCCAAGGAGGGCATCAAGGTTAACGGAATGTACATCGACGTCTTTGCCGTGGGCCCACCCGACGAATCGTATCAACGCGAACACCCCGTTTCCCGCACGGACTGCATGAAGTACCGGCGGGAAAGTTTCGACCTGATGTTGGCGCGCGGTTTTGTTGTCAGTTCCGAAGAACCCACCGATTTCCTGGTTCGTACACTGCATTTGGTGCATCACGGGCCGTATACCACGGAGACCTTCGAAGGAGGACCCGGGCTTGGCATCTCGGTGCCGCTGTTCAACCTCGTGTATCATGACTCGATTATGCTTCCCTGGAGCATGACCGAGCGCGGAGGCTGGGGAATTCCGGAGAATGATCCCGGGCGATTGCACTGCCTGTTGAATGCCGGCCTTCCTTATCTGTATCCATCCGCCGACGACGCACACTATGCCATCGTCAAGGAAGCAGCCGAATTGGCCAAGCGCACCGCGCACGAAGAAATGGTTTCGCACGAATTCCTCGATGAAGCGCGCCGCAAGCAGCGCACGACGTTCTCGGATGGAACCGTTGTGACCGTGGATTTGGAAGCGGCAACCCACGAAATCGTTTACGGCACGGCGCCTCAACCCTAACCCGCGTTTTGCACCACGCTTGAATCGTGCGTGGAAGACTGAAGTACAGTCTCCGTAGAAGACTGAAGTACAGTCTCCGTAGAAGACTGAAGTACAGTCTCCGTAGAAGACTGAAGTACAGTCTCCGTAGTGCAAAATGCTAACACAGAATTCATTACGCTTGATGCGCAGAGGATATTTCACGTGCACACGGTAAGTGCGCCAGTTTTGGTAACTGGCCGGTTGAATTGTTGGTACACAGTGAATTCGACAAAGTCGTGAAATATCCGGGCTAACCGATAGCGCACTTCAAAGGACGACACGTGCGACAGCCCCTACTTGACATATTACGGTGCCCGGTCTGCGGAACCGAAGGCGGGTTCGAGCTTGAAAACGAATCCGTCAACAAGACGGAAGTCTATTCCGGACACATCCGGTGCGTGTGCTGCCGTATGCAGTTTCCCATTGTGCAGGGGTGCTGCGATCTGCTCCCGCATCCTTCGCAAGCCGTAGCCCAGGAACGTGCTGCCCAGGCAACCGTGGAAAAGCGCACGATCGAATCCTCGCCGGAATATGCCCGTATGGTGAAGAACGATCCGGAGATGCGCGATTTTATACTCAGCCTTCCCCAGGGATATCCCGACATGGCCGTCTTGGCCCCGGTCGTGGAGTATGCCGTCTCCAAACTGAAGCTTACGGGATCCGAAACCGTTCTGGATATTGGCGCGGGCATGTGCTGGACCACGGCCGCGTTTGCGGCCAAAGGCTGCAAAGCCGTGGCAATCGACATATCGACGCTGTACATGCCCCGGAGCCGGTTCTTCTGCAACGACGGACGTTACTTTGACCGAATCATCGCCGATATGACGGAGTTCCCGGTTGCCACGGGAAAGTTTGACATCGTATTTGCCAACGCCGCGGTTCACCACAGCCCGGATTTGGCCAAGACCATTGAAGAAATGGCCCGGGTCCTGAAACCCGGCGGCCGGTTGGTGCTCGCCAATGAACCGGTCGCGGGACGCTACGAGCGGAAACGGATAAGGGAGTTCGGCCGGGATGAAATTGTGGACGGATTCAACGAGAACATCTACCGCCTTCGCCAGTGGAAAGAGCTGCTGATCGAATTTGGGCTAAAGCCCCGATTCGAGATTCCATCGGCGGGCATCGCGGAAAAGACAACCGCCCGCTTACGACGAAACGGGCAGGACAGTGTAATCCGCAAACTCTTGCTGCGATCGTTGCAGGTCCCGCTGGCGCGCCACATCCTCATGATCATCGCAAGACCATTCGCCTTGCGGTTCTATCCGTTTAATGTGCTGATCTGGGCAACAAAGAATGGAAGGACCCGATGAAACACAACTCTTACACCAATGACCTGTTAATTCGCGCGGCCCGCGGTGAACGCACCGAACGCACGCCCATATGGCTTATGCGGCAGGCAGGACGCACGGACCCCGAGTATCTCGCGCTGCGTTTGCAGTGCGGCTTGCCATTGCACGAGTTGTTTAAGCATCCCGATCTGGCCGCGGAGATCTCGCTCCTTCCAAAGCGCATCGGCGTGGATGCTATCATATACTTTCAGGACATACTCACTCCACTCACCCCGATGGGCGCCGAATTCAAATTTGGTCCCGGGCCCGCAATTTCCAACGCGGTCCGCACCGTCGAGCAGGTAAACGCTTTGCGAGAATATGACGTCTCGCAAGAGTTGCCCTTTATTGAGGGGATATTCGAACGCGTACACACCGCATTACGAAGTGAACTGCCGGTTCTGGGGTTTGCCGGAGCCCCGTTCACGCTTGCCGTGTTTCTGGTGGAAGGCAAGAGCTTTGGCGAAAAGGCCGAAGCTACGTTCGCATTTCTTCGCGAGCAGCCGGAAGCCTTCCGGCAAATGCTGGAAAAGATTACCCGTGTCACAATCGATTACCTGCGATACCAAATTGCTTGCGGAGCCGCGGCAGTGCAATTGTTTGAATCCGCCGCGTATTTGTTGAACGAGGAAATGTATCGGGAGTGGGCCTTGCCGTATCAGCAGGAGATTCTCGACGCGCTGCGTGGAACCGCGCCGACTATTATGTTTGCCCGCGATTGGGCCGATGCGGACTCACTCGCCGCCGCTGGCGCCGATATCGTCAGTCTTTCCGATCGGATCACGATTGGCGAATACCGGTCCCACTTCGGCAAGGACGCGCTGGTTCAGGGGAATCTGGATAACAAGCTGCTTGCCTACGGGGATACCGCGACCATTGAGAAAGAAGCGATCTCTTGTCTGACTCAAGGCAACCACCAAGGGCATATCTTCAATCTAGGACACGGCCTGCTTAGCGAGACGCCGTTTGAGCGGGTGGTTGATCTCGTGAATTTGGTGCGCACCACACGTATAGACAGGTAGCCACTCCCGGCGCAAACCGCGGCTATGCATTGGGCATACGGGTCTGCTCGATGGGTTTGATCGATCGAATGCGCTTCAGAGAATCTTTGTACTTCTGGCTGGTCAGACCCCGCCCACCGAATCGAGCCAGATTGTAAGTCTCTACCAATCCCGACAGATCTTCGCGGGTGAACTTGCCCGAGGCTGTCGCCGCAGCCAGGATTTCGCCGGAGGTCCGGCTGTGGCACTCAATGCCGTGCCGGTGCAGGACTTTGCGTAATGCGCGAAACAATCGCACGGCCCGAAACTGGTCCGGACTTAGTACCAGTGCTTTCAATGTACCTGCGGCTTTCTCGCGACCCAAAAACCGGTAGACAATAAGCCAGCAAACAATAAATCCCACGAAGAAAATCAAAAACAGCCGGGGCATGAATCCCGTGAGCGATCGGCGGCCCAACGCGGTGGAGCGAATGGCATCCAAATCCAGATTGAATATTCCGCGCGCATAGTTGCCGAGATCGCTGATGCGAATTCCCCCTTCATAGGCCACAACGTCACGGTACCAGATCATTCGCGCCGCCATAATATTCCGGGAAACCAGACGGGACATACTGCGCAAGAAACCTTCATCCTCGTCTTCCGAAAACTCCGGCGCGGGATCGAACGTAATCCACCCATACCCCGGAAAGAAAACCTCGACCCAAAGGTGCGCCATACTGCGGCGAATGGTGTAGCTGTCGTCCACATCCGAGAATTCGCCTCCCCGGTACCCTTGAACCACACGGGTGGGAATGTCCAGGCTTCGAATCATCAATGCCATGGCACTCGCGAACAACTCGCAGTGTCCCCGCTTGTGAACAAGCAGGAATTGATCCATGGGATTCACGGTTCCCATGTCCGGCACCGTACGCGTGTAAAGGAATTCCGGTCCCCTCAAGTAACGTTCGATTGCCATGACCTTATCGTAGATAGTTTCTTCGTCTTGGGTAAGCTGCACCGCCAGCGCCCTGACTTCCTCGCCGAGACCATCCACGGTTAGCAAATTGAAAATGCCCGTCGGAAACGACAGCAGAACCAAATCCGGCGTGAGGGGTTGGCTCGGATTCCCACGCACATGACGAAGTTGCTCGGGCGTAAACTCCACCAATTCCGATTCGGCCACGTAGCTGACTGGCGTTCGCCGGTCGTCCACCAGCACGGAGAAATCCTGGTGTTGGTTCCACTGAATGCGCGATTTGGAAATGCTCAGCGACATGACAAGCGGCAGCGTCGGAAGAACGTCCGCCGCCCAGTCTTCAAAAAAGATCTCCTGTTTCACCACGCGGCCCGATCCCAATTCATTCCGCTTTACGAGCGTGGGGCTGTCCTGAATGAAATACACGCTATTGGCCACATCATCGTAGGTTTCATAAGGCGACAAATGGCCGCGCCGCCACTGATTGTATTGATACCGGTCTAGCGTCACCGCCCGCCAAAACATTTTCTCGGGTGGAAAAAGGCCGTTGGGTTCTTCGCTGAACCGCACGCGAAGGATGGGTTCCTCGCTCGCTTGGAGCACGCCGCCCCCGGCCAAATCCACTTCCTCGTCCAAAGCGATAATTGACTGAGTAGACGTACTTGCGCCGAGAAGCCCCGCTTCCATGCGCGGCGTGAACACAAACGCCCCAACGGTCAATCCCACGGCCGCGGTTGCAACGGCCACCATCGTTCCGATCATGCGCCAGTCGATCAGCAGAGACTTTGCATTCGTCCTCAAGCTGACATTTCCGTGCCGCCCTACGATATCCGCGGCGGGATGGTTTACGTTCGCGTGACTTTCGATATACACCTGGAGCATGAAGAAGGCCCAGACCGCGCTAAATACATAGGCCATCAACGCAAGTGCGAATGAAGCGTCAGGGCTTTGGGCACACGATGCCAGCAAAATAAAGAACGTCATCAAGAATAGTTGGTAATAATCCTTCGGCTGCTTCGAATGAATTACCTTGTGCCATTCAATGAACAAAATCAGGACGGTGACAGGCACAAGCAGATTCTGTTCAAACCGGGCGTACAGAAGCGGCAGCAGCAGCACAATTCCAAGTGCCAGCAGATTTGTCATGGCGCGATACGCACGGCCAAACTTTTGATCCAGGTACTCCCCAATCGGCCATGTCAGCAGCATGACGATGCCAAGCAACACGGACTCTAGCCCAATGGCCTCTGAAGTGGAAAGCGCCAAATGCCCGGAGAGCAACAAGGCCGCGGAACTCCGCCTCAACGCCCGCAGCGCACTCCGGTCCATCACCTCCGCTTCGTTCAAGAGCAGCCCGCGCGGCGCAGGCTTGCCCGGATGGGCTATCGCCTCAGACATGAATCACTTCTCCCGGATCCAGCACGCGCATACTGTTGCCCGATCGCATCCTCCCCCACTCCCTGAAATCCGGCGTAATGTAAAAGCAACTGAGATACCGGTCCGCATCGAAATTATGAACGTCCAGGGGAATGGCCGCATCGGTAGGTGTCACTCGTGCAAGAAACTCCAGCAATTTCAAAATGTGCGTCTGACCCTCGCCGTCGGAAATGCTGCCTTGCTGCGTGCGCACCGCCACATGATACTGCCGGTTGATGAGGGTGACCGCCAGGGAAGCGATCAATTCAACGACGTCTTCAAATCGCTCATCAAAGTGTGGAACATCCGGCTTGTCCGCCGTGTCAAAGAGAAACATGATGTTACGCGAGGTCTGCTGTTCTAGTTCCTTGACGAGCATCTTTCCATGGCGCGCGCTTGGCCGCCACGCAATGTGCCGCAAATCGTCTCCCGGCACGTACTCGCGAAGACTGAAGAATTCATCGCCATCGCCTTTGATCGTCTTCTGCAGACGGCCGGAGCTTCGCGCCTGCTCTACCATCGCGGTGCGCGCGGCAAGCACGCGCGGATACACCACCACGGGAATGCTCTCTTCCGTATGCCGCCGCGCCTCGAACAAACCGAAGGGAAATGTGGTCACCAAATCCAACCCCGGCAAAGGATGCACGCCCCGCCGGGGAAACATGTACCGGACGCGAAGCAATCCGGCTTCCCGGGACGGAATGGAAAGCACATATCCCAGCGGAGAGTCAGCCATGCCGGAGGTCTCCGCGCGAACGAGCACCGCGGGAAAGAATTTGTTCTTGTTTTCGATACGAATCACGACGCTGAATGCCGCATCCCGGTGAACCGCATACGGCGCCTCGCGCGAGACATCCAGACTCTGAAGATTCTTTCGCGAAAGGACAAACGACAACAAAAGAAAACTGGCCAACCCGGCAAACAAGAGGTAATAGAGGCTCTGGCCCGAATTCCACGCAGCCAGTAGCACGCACAGCGATATCACGATAAACACACGGCCCGGTCCGCGAAGCCGCCTTCGGATGTGCCGACGTTTCGAAAATAATTTCGCCATCACTCGGGTACGGGAATCTTTTTTATGGCCTCGTCGATGGCCCGGGCCCGCGCACGGGCCGATGCTATCGGATTGGCGTCGCGGGACTTCACCAGAATTCGGTGCGACAACACCGGCACGGCCATCTGCTTCACGTCATCCGGGGTTACAAAATCGCGGCCTTCGACCAACGCACGGGCCTGACAGGCTTCGTAAAACGACACCGACGCGCGCGGGCTGGCGCCCAACTGCACATATTCATGATTCCGCGTCGACTGGATGATCGCGAGCATGTACCGCGCCAGACTTTCATCCACCAGCACATGGGCCGTCTGTTCCTGCAGATGCACCATTTCTTCCGCCGTCAACACCGGTTGAAGATTGTCCAGCGCTGTTTTGGGATCGCGCCGGCGCATGATGTGAAGTTCGTCTTCGGTCCCCGGATAACCCATCTCCACACGCAACATGAAGCGATCCAACTGCGATTCGGGCAGCGTGTACGTCCCTTCGTATTCAATGGGATTCTGCGTCGCAAGCACGATAAACGGATTGGGCAACTGATGGGTGCGGCCGTCCGCGGAGATCTGAAACTCGCTCATCGCCTCCAAAAGCGCGCTCTGTGTCTTCGGGGGCGTGCGGTTCACTTCGTCGGCCAACACAACGTTCGCAAAAATGGGGCCTTCACGAAACTCAAACTCTTGCAGCCGTTGGTTCAATATGGATACGCCCAGAATATCCGACGGAAGCATGTCGCTGGTGAATTGTATCCGGTGGAAAGTGCCGCGTATCGACCGGGCTATCCCCTGCGCAAGGGTCGTCTTACCCATGCCAGGAACGTCTTCGATAAGGATATGTCCTCGGGCAAGAAGCCCGGTAACGCACAATTTGACCACTTCGCGCTTGCCGAAGATGACCTTTTCGATGTTGTCCACCAGCCGGGCCACTTGCGTGGCTACATGGGATCCGACCTTGGTGGGACTAGCCATTTGCATCTGAGGATTTGTCATGTGATTTCCTAACGTTGCTTCCAAAAGGTGCAAAAGGACACAGCCGTGGCGCCCCTACTGTATATTTCCGAATCCTACCCTTTCATGTCACCGGAAGAGGCGCGCATGCCGCGAAGCCCCCTCGCGAAGCCGGAAATGGCCCAACCCGCCCCGGCGCGAGACCAACCCAAATCGTACCGCTGCTAGAGCCAGCGGTCAAACCAGTCGTCGCATTGCTCCAGGATTTCCACGGTCATGCCGTGGCCCCGGCTGTGCACATAATGGTCGAGCGCGGACTGCTCGCCCAGCATTTTGTAGATCGATCGGGCGCTCTTGACGGCCTTATCCACGCTTTTGGTATTGGACAGCACTTCGTCGTTGGTCGCCGAGATTACCAAGGTCGGATTCGGCGCGATCAGAGCGAGCAGGTGCTCCCAATCAAACGGGAATTCTCGCGCCTTGACCGCCTCCCGTAACTTGGGAAAGTGGGTAAACCCCTCCTCGCGCACCCAGCGCTCGGGGTCGTCGTCGTCGGTAAACCGCGTAAATGCGCAACTGCTCACACAGACTTGGACCCGGTCGTCAAACGCCGCCATCATCATGGCGTTCACGCCGCCCAGGCTATGGCCGATTACGCCAATGCGCGCGCTGTCCACCCGGCTGATGTCGCAAAGCACATCCAACGCGTGCTGATGGTCGACAAGCATCTTGCCCACGACAGACGCGTTGGGGTTTTCTTTGTAGAATCCCTTCGTGTCAAAGGCGCTGCCCTTGGCCGGCCGACGTTCGCCGGCGGTGACGCAATCCGGCGCAATCGTGGCATACCCAAGCTCTGCGAAGTGTTGCGCAAAGGCCATCTTGGGATGCCCGGATAGGCCGGCGGTTTCATCTTTGCCCTGAGGCACCGACTGATGACAGCATAGAATCCCCGGCACATCGTCGCGGCCGTCCGGCAAAAAAACCCACGCGCTGACCCGTTCCCAGTCGCCCACAAAATAATTCACGCGGCGCCGGGTAAATCCGGGAAAGCTATGCTCGTCCACGGTCTTTATCTGCAACTCACCCCGCTGCTTTGGCAATTCCCCCAGCACATCGCGAACGGCCCGCTCAATTCCCACCCGTGTTTCCGGCCAGGTTCCAAGCCCCTTTACCTTCCCCAAGTCAATCATGCAATGCACTGCTCCATCCTGGTTTCGCCTGCGCCCCCGACTCTCATGCGGCCAAGGTACACAGCATGGTAGAATGTGGGGTGCCGGGTTTCAAACTAATCCCCCAGCGCATGCGTGGCGCCATGGACCGCCCCGGCCCGGTTACGGTTCCGCTCACACCTCCGTTGCCCGCCAGCCGCGCTTTGGTATACTGTGCGCACATGCCAACGAACAGCCCAAAATCCATCCGCCGAAAGATACTCGTGCTGCTGTACGATCGCTACCAGCTGAACCCCCTGGATATGTTGACCCCTGAGGACTTCTTGGAGAACGGCTCACTGGAACGCGAAGGCCTCGTCTCGAATGTCCACTATCTCGCCGATAGCGGACTTATTGAACTCATGATCGGATACAACCCTCCGTGGTTTGCCGCTGCGCGAATTACGGCAAAAGGCATCGACCTTGTCGAGAATCAATTCGAATTCAACCTGCGGTTCCCGCCGACCGGCGACTCCTCGCAAGGCGCAGGTGAAATCCTGATTCGCATTGCCTGGTTGATGGAACGGCTGATAGAGGAAGCAGAATTCTCGGCTCTCGACGGCGAACGCCGACGATGCCTTCTGCGAGACGTTCAATTCCTTCGCGACGAGATTTCACGTCCGCCGACCCGGTGGCGCACAAAAGTCATCGACGTGGTGCTGGGCTGGATAGAAGACCACTTCTACTACTCGGAGGAAGAGGGACTCCCCAGCTTCGTCGCTCTGAAGGAAGCCCTCGCCCAGGCAGCACAAGAGAACCAAAGTTGACGGAACCGCTCATGGGGAGAAAACGCTCCCGTCTAAGGCGTTGTCTCGAACGCGCTCAGCAACTCATCCACCACCGCCCTTGAGTCCGCAATCTTCTGGGTAAGACCATCGCGAAACGAAGCGGTCAAACCCAGCCGCGAAAAGGACGCTTCAGGAAAAGCCGATCGATGCGCGGATCCCTCGTGGCTGAATCCCGCTTCAACGGCGATACCGCTGCCTACAGCCGCAATATCCGGCAAATTCGACTGGCCTTGGCTATCCCCGGCCGAATGGTGAAACCGTATCGCATGCGATATCGGTTCGGGAATGTGCCATGCCGATACCAGTTGCGCCCCCACTTCCGCGTGGTCGCAGCCAAACAGGGCCTTTTCCACCCGCGTCAGACAAACGCCGTTGGTGTTGCTCTCGCGAAGTGCCTCCATGTACAAGTTTGGATACAAATAGTCCATTGCCACTTTACCGATGTCGTGCAACAGACCCACCGTGTAGCATCCGCCGGAAACAAGCAGCCCAAGTTCGCGGGCGCAACGCTCCGATGCCATCGCCGACGCCAACGAATGCCTCCACAACTCCAGGCGGTCGTACCGGCTATGACGGTTCTCAAAAAGCCGGAACGTAGTGGCCGCGAGGGCAATGCGGCGCACTTCCTCAAACCCCAACACCGCGACCGCGTCCGGCACATCCACAACGCGCCGGTTAAAACCAAAATACGCGGAATTCGCCGCGCGAAGCAGGGAAGCAGCCAAGCTCTGATCGGCCGCAATCAAATGGCCCAGATCAAGCGCCGAGGTGCCCTCATTCTCCACCGACTCCAACACCCGAACCACGATACTGGGCAGGCTGGGCAGCGATTCCAACCCGCTAACCGCCGATTGGAGTGTGGATTCATGCATGTCGTGTAGTCCCCGGATAAAGTCCATGGCGGCAATTCATGGTAGACTTCCCGCTCGTGCGATGAAACCGCCCGTCCGATACGATATACATCGCAAAGACTACAGCATGGCCGCGTTTACGAGCAAAGGAAGTTTCTCATGGCAAACCCTCCCACCGCCGCATGGAACGAAGGCGAAAAAGCCCCGGCATTCAGCCTGGCCTCGTCAAACGGTCAAAAAATCAGCCTGGCCAGTCTCAAGGGAAATCCGATCGTGCTCTACTTTTACCCCAAGGACGACACCCCCGGCTGTACCGTGGAGGCCAAGGCATTTCAATCCAAGCTGAAGGAGTTCAGCCGCCTTGGCGTCACCGTGCTGGGGGTCAGTCCCGATTCCTTGGAGTCGCACTGCAAATTCGTGGACAAATTCGGCTTGGCGTTCCAACTCCTGTCCGATCCCGATCACGCCGTAGCCGAAAAATACGGCGTCTGGGTGGAAAAGAACATGTACGGCAAGAAGTACTGGGGTGTCCAACGCAGCACCTTTCTCATCGACGCCAACGGACGACTGGCAAAGATCTGGCCCAAAGTGAAACCCGAAGGACACGCCGAAGAAGTCTTGGATGCCGTCAAGGCATTATGATGCGCAAGACAAGAGCCAAACTCCACCCGCCGCGCGAACGATCCGCTCCCACTATGGACTGCGGGAGCTTGCTCCCGCCTTACCCAAGGGAGCTTGCTCCCGCACAACTACCCAAAACCGTCCCACCAAGAACCAGCCACCTCAAACACACACTCCCATACTCATCGGGGCTCATCCGTCGACGAACTCCACCCGCCGCACGAACGATCCGCTCCCACTATGGAGTGCGGAAGCTTGCTCCCGCCTTACCCAAGGGAGCTTGCTCCCGCACAACCACCCAAAACCATCCCACCAAAAACCAGCCACCTCAAACACACACCCCCATACTCATCGCCTCCCCTCAATTCGTCCCATCTGCGCCAATCTGCGCTCATCTGCGGACGAAAACGGTCCTTGTGTTCACATCTCTCCGTGCACTTTGTGTCTCTGTGGTGAAAACGTCTTTTCCCTCGTTCCCGAATGCACCGCTTTGTCATTGGACTTGATCGTCTGTCTGCCAAATCCCGGATTCACGCGGAAGCCGTCAACACAAAAGAGCGCCCTTCACCGCCCTCATTCAGTTTTTGTCCTTTTCGTCCATTCTGTCCATTGCTTCCTTCCATCGTTCCCGAGCGTCCGCCAGGAAACCCACTCCCGAAAAGCTCCGCTTTGTCTTCCTCTCCGTGCTGAACTAAAATGCCTTCAACGCGAAAGGAGGCCCCATGCAGGCGTCGCCCACCTACAACCTGCGCACCCGCAAAAACCGCCTCCCTTCAAATCTTCCTATCTGCGCCAATCGGCGTTCATCTGCGGATAAAACTCCTCGTCGTACCCACACCTCTGCCCAATCCCTGTTCAGCACCGGTTTCTGGCAAACCGCCGACATCGACGACATCCGTTTCACCGGCTCTGTTGTAACAAGGTCGCCTCTTCGCCCCCACGGCCTGAAAGGCCAAAACATAACAGCCCAGGGCAACGCCCTGGGATTACCCACACCACATATCCGTAAGCCCTGTAGGGGCGAAACAAGTCATGGAAAAGAATCCCATCGTTCCCGAGCTTCCGCTTGGAAACCCACTCCCGAAAAACTCCGCTTTGACGGACGCGGAAACACGAAGATGGGGTATACTGGGAATATGAGTACGACGGCCGAAACCGGCTCATCAGCGCCGACCGCGTCCAGTCCGCGAACATCACGGGCGAGTATGATTACACGTATGACGACGGGGACAATATGCTGACCCGTAGCGAACCGTTCTTCGACGATTTCAACGACACGAACTACACGGGCTGGACCGTGGGTTCCGGCACATGGTCCGCCTCTAACGCGGTACTTTCCGACACCGTGGCGAACGCGCAAAACGATCTAATTTGGAAGTACGACCAGGACGCCGACGATTTCGAAGCGACCTACCGCTACCGCGCCACGTGCACGGGCGGCGGCCTGGCCTTCTGGCCCCGGCACGACGGGCCGAACGACATCGTGATTGTCGCGTTCGACAACACGGGCACCGGCTTCATCCGCCAGACGGACGCCAGCGTGACCACTTACCTCGACACAAACGGGTCGTGTCCCTCCACGCAAAACGTATGGTACAACGTCCGCGTGGTAGCCGACGGCGCGAACATCACCGTGTGGCGCTGGGAAGACGGCGACATGCCCGAGGAAGTGCTCAGCACGTCAAGTTGCACCCAACTCACCTCCGCCCAATCCCTGTTCAGCACCGGCTTCTGGCAAACCGCCGACATCGACGACATCCGTTTCACCGGCTCCAACCTCAAAACCACAACTTCTTTCACCTACAACAACGCCAACGAACTCACGTCCATGACCATGACCCCCGGCGGCACCACCACCTTCACCTACGACGACTGGGGCCGCATGACCCAAAAAGCCAACGGCAGCTTCACCGCCGACTACGCCTACCGCTACGGAAGCATGCTCTACAACGTCGACAGCAACTTCCCCGGCGAAGGCGAAGTGACGTATGAGTATGGGGGGGACAATAAACGCCGGGCGCGGGCCACAGTCGACTCGTTAACGCATTATCGTTGGGATAGGGGGTGGAATGTCCTCAGCGAGAGTGATTCGGATGGGACCTTGACGATGACTCATATCCGCGATCTTGCACAGCCAGTTGGCATGGTACTGGCTGACTTAGCGGGATCCAATCCGTCAGAGGGTGCGTACCGCCTTTATTCGCAGGATCTTCTCGGCTCTGCCTGTAGCATTAACGACGGGTCTGTATCTGGCCTTGGGTTCTACGAATACGAACCCTTCGGCGAAGTTCGTTTCCAGTCCGGTATTGAGTCAGGTGTCCTTACTGCGTCATTTACGAACAAACCGTTCGACCCCGCAACTCATCTCTATTTTTTCCCTCGCCGATACTACGATACAAATCAAAACAGATGGATGGTACGAGATTTGGCAGGTAGTATTGACGGTCCCAATGAATACTCGTACGTTGGCAATAATCCGACTGGTAGATTTGATTTTCTTGGCCTCAGCTGGACTGATTGGTTGCCTCACGATACGAACGTGACGTTTGGACTCATTTTTGGTGGAGGAGTGGCTGAGGTAACTTGTTGTGACGACTGTGGAGACAAGCACAAGGCTGTGTTCAAAAAGCGATGCTTCGGACTGATTGCTGGCGTTAGTGCTGCCATGCATGGTCTCGATAGTGAAGGTATAACTGGCGACAAAGGCTGTCCTACTGCCTATTCCGGATGGTTTAGGGAGTACAGTATAGGTGCTGGCGTAGCAGGTGCATCGTTCGAGTTCTGCGACAATATGCAAGGTGCCGGAGGATACGTTGGCCTTGGATCGCCGGTAAGTGCCGCATTCTGCAAATACACGTTGGTTAGTGACGACATTGTAGGTAAATGTCACTAATAGTTTAGTTTTCCAACAAATTGAGTTGTGTGTAATGTTGATCCTTTCGCCATTCGATCTTCGTCCTTCAGGACATGCATTGTTGGCTAGGTCGCTGTTTGGAGCGAGTATAAAGTTGGATGCAGTTGACGTTGTACGTGCGCGGTTTCTTCCAGGCGGAGTGCTGGTTTTAAGTACAACAAAAGGAGACTTTAAGTCATGGCTACTCCACCGTAGCCACGCTGATGTGTTGCAGTTTGTTGCTAGCCATACAAATCTGAGAGCAGACGGGGTATCTATCCACCGGCTTTATGTTCGTCTATACTGGTGGCTGATTCCCAAGAAGAGATTTGAAAAGATTATGGACGCCCTCGAGAATCTAGATGGCAAAAATTCAATTGGCGTATAGCTGTTGGGTGAACTTGGTGATTAGGACGAGCCACAAAAACAGGGAAAAACAACAGACTACGACTTGCAGCGCCCCGATCAATTCCGCCCCATCCCGAAAATGCGCAAATCGCGCAAATCCATCATATACCCTTGTTTCAATCCGCTAAGAAAATGCAACGGAAAAGCATTACTATAGAGAGCACAGTAGCCCACATTCCCGAGCCACTTGAGCCCGCTCCCCCTTAAAATCCGTGCACATCCGTGTAATCTGTGGACGCGTTCAGTCCCCGCCACCCCAATCAATTCCGCCCCATCCCACAAATGCGCAAACCGCGTAAATCCATCATAAACCCTTGTTTCAATCCGCTAAGAAGATGCAACGGAATAGCATAACTATAGGGGGCACAGTAGCCCCCATGCCTAAGCCACTAGAGCCCGCTCCTGCTTAAAATCTGTGCACATACGCGTAATCTGTGGACGCGTTCAGTCCCCGCCGCCCCAGTCAATTCCGCCCCATCCCACAAATGCGTAAACCGCGCAAATCCATCATATACCCTTGTTTCAATCCGCTAAGAAAATGCAACAAAAACCCCAAACTATAGGGGTCATCGACACCCTCGTTCCCTGGCGCAAGCTGCTCGGGAACTTGCCCCCGAAATGCGGGGCAACGGCGAGTCAACGAGGGAGACAGAGGACAGTGAACACCGCTCGCAGCGAGGACATCGCGGCGAGCGCTTCAGGCATTTCACGAAGTTCGAGGGCGGGAATGATTGCAAGTGCGAAAAAGAGCGATCTTCTTTTCTCGAGTCGCCACGGCTTGACGGATAACGAATTTATTCCGCGCCTACTTCTGCACGGTTTCTTCGCCTTCGCCTTCGTATTTCAAGCCGGCATCCATAACCTGCACGCGGGCATCAAAGAAGATTCGCTGGATCGCCGGAAGCGATCGCGGCGGAAACTTGCTGGATTTCTGAATGGATTCGTACAGGCTCCATCGATCGGCATTCTCGCCCATGACCATAAGCGCGTTGCGATCGCGATCCAGTTTGGTTCCGAGTTTCTTGTAGGCTTCGCTCCGGATAATCGCGAGCGTACCGTTGCTCCGCTCCCACGCGTGTCCGGTCTGCAGAAACGCCAGCACGAGCGCGGATCGCGCGGCGCGCGTGCGAATGGCCTGTTGAATTTCGTCGGTTTCAACCACGACCTCGCCCTGGTTCTTGATGGCGGCTTCGCGATTGCCGTCTTTTACGGCCTGCTCGATTTCAAGCGCAACGACCCGCAAGGTCTCTTCCGGCAACGTGGTATAGTCCGGCTTTACTTTCATAAAGGTATGGCAACCCGATGCCAACACCAGCAATCCCGCAAATACTAGCCGTTTCACGCATGGCCTCCTCGGTGTTTTCCAATAACAATCTGATCTTTGCCGCGGCGTTTCGCCGTATACAAGGCGTCGTCCGCCACGCGGATCATCGCTTCGCAGTCCGTCATGATTTCGTGATCCATTACCACCACTCCCACGCTAATCGTCACTTTGCGATCCGGCGGGGTGACCCGGTATGAACTGTTGCTCAATTCGCGCCGAAGCCGCTCGGCCTCGGCCATCGCGCCCTGGTACCCGGTCTGTGGCATGATGACGGTGAATTCTTCGCCGCCATACCGCGCGACAATATCGCTTTTGCGGGTGACTTTCAAGATGCGCTCCGACATCTCCCGCAGTATCTCATCGCCCGCCAGGTGACCGTAGGTATCGTTGATACCCTTGAAATCGTCAATGTCGAAAATGATGCACGACAGGGGCAGCCGGTAGCGGCGTGCCCTTTCAAATTCCTGCTCCAAGCGCTCGCGAAAATACCGGTGATTATACAAGCCGGTCAGTCCGTCCGTTATCGCCAGATGTTCCAGACGCTCGTTGGCAAGCTGAATGCTCTCGAACAGGTACGCGCGCTCCAGAGCGTTGGAAGCCGCTTCGGCGACAATCTCGCAAAACCCGACCTCTCGCGCCGCAAACGGCTTGTCGCTGCGCGTGGCGCGCAGAAATAGCGAACCCACATTCGGATCGAGCAACACGATGGGAATCACCAGAATCGATTTCACGCGCGCCTGACGCAATTGATCCGCATACGGACGCGTCACCGGTTCCGTTGCCGCGTCCGCGATGACCACCTTTGCGAACGTTTCCATCGAATGCAGGATTTCAGGGTATTTCAACAGGTCGATACCCAAATCGTGCAGCGAAGCGTCGTCGTGCGAAGCCAATACGTGCGCCTGCGTTTCGCCGCTCACCACCCGAACGACGGAACATCGATCGACCTGGATGATGCGCGCGATTTCCTCGACAAAAACGTAAAGCACTTCCTGAGACCGGCGATGCGCCGAGATCGCCTTGAGGATCTCCAGCACGGAAAACAGGTCATCCTTGCCAACGATCTCATCGCTCAAGGGTTGACGCGAAACCGATTGAGTATTTTGCGCATAGAACGCCATCAACTGGCACAGTCGCGTGGAC
>BTWA01000028.1:0-86227 GCA_045863295.1 Candidatus Hydrogenedentota bacterium | reverse complement strand
CTGATATAGCCTTCCGAGTAGTCCAGGATCCAGCGGAAATTGAAGTGACAACGGCCTTCCGTATAAGGCTTCAAAGGGGCGGGGCCAAGCCAGAGATCGTAATTGAACCCCTCGGGGACCGGCATATCGACGTGCATATTCGAAAAGCCGCCGCGAATCTGGAATCCCTTCGGAAGGCCGATTCGGATAGTTTTCAATTCACCCAGATGCCCGTTGCGCACCAGTTCGCACGCCCGGCGGCAACCCGCACGGGAACGCCGCCAAGTGCCGGTCTGAAAAGTCACGCCCGAGGCATGTACGGCGTCGCACATGCGGCGCCCCTCGTGCACGGTGAGGCTCAGGGGCTTTTCGCAATAAATATGTTTCCTTGCCCTGGCTGCCTCCAGAACGGGAATGCAATGCCAGTGATCCGGCGTGCCAATGGAAATCGCATCGATGTCCTCGCGCGAAAGCACCTCGCGAAAATCCTCGAATGCGGCGCAGCTCTTGTCTGAGTAAAACTCGTTTACAATGTTCTGGGCGTTCGTTTTCCGATTCGCGTCCACGTCGCAAACCGCGACGATTTGCGCGCCCTCCGTATGCAGGAATGCGTTCATGTTGCTCGTGCCCTGCCCGCCCACACCCACGCACCCAATGACAATACGGTCGCTGGGGGGCGTATGGCCATCGGCCCCCAATGCGGAGGCGGGTATGAAAGTCGGCGCCGCGACAACGCCTGCGGCGGTCTTTAGAAATGAACGGCGGGATACGGAATGCGTCTTCTTCATGGTTGCTCCCAAGCGCTGAATCGAAAGTGTGCCACCCAAACGAAACCATTTGCCCAGTCTGCCGGACCGGCAATCGAACTCACACTATAGCATTCCGGCGCAAGGTGATGCTTACAGGGCAGGGCCAAACCGTCAATCCCCGTACTTGGGACCCGTACCGGCCCAATTTCACCGGAAATGCGACGATGCGCTAGAAAATACCCCGGTTGTCCCGTGCCCGATGCACCACCTCAACGCCGTCCGCCCTGACAGTGAGACCCGCGAGTTCGCCGGATGATAGTTCAGGTAGCCGTTGCACGACCTCCAAAAACCGGTTTCGTTCCCCTGCTGACAGAATTCCCCCTGTAATGGTCGACAGCTTGCCAATATAGTCCGCGCGTTCAAACGGACGTGCACCCAGGGAATGTGCGTTTGCCAAGGCCATTTCGTCCACGATGCGGTCACCGTTGGCGAGCAGGATTTCCACCCGGCCGCCAAATGCTTTTTCCGTGGGGTCGCTGGTGTGGTAGCGGCGGGTCCATTCCGGGTCTTCCTGGGTCGTCACTTTACGCCAAAGGATCACCGTATCCGGCCGTGCCGCGCGCTCCCGGGTATAGCTGTCCACGTGGTGCCAGCGGCCGTCCTGAAGTGCAACGGTGAAGATATACATGATGCTGTGATCCAGTGTTTCTCGGCTGGCGTTCGGGTCATACTTCTGGGGATCGTTGGCACCGGAACCGATCACGTAATGCGTGTGATGGCTGGTATAAATACAAATCGATTCAATCGTGCCGAAATCGGTGATGCGTGCGCGCATGCGGAACGCAAGGTCGATTAAGGCTTGCGCCTGATACTCGGCGCTGTGCTCCTTGGTGTATGAATCCAGAATGGCCACGTGCGGCTCGCCAGGTTCCGGCAACGGCACTTCGTATCGGCTTTGCGGACCGTCCAGCATATATGCCAGCACGCTGTCTTCGCCTTCATAAATGGGTGAAGGGCTGGACTCGCCCCGCATGGCACGGTCCACGGCTTCGACCGCCAGCTTGCCCGCGTGGGCGGGCGCGTAAGCTTTCCAGCTGGATATCTCCCCCTTGCGTGATTGGCGCGTAGTAAACGAAACGTGCACGGCCTGTTGAATGGCCTGATAAATCGTGTCCGCGGGCAGACGTAACATGGATCCGATGCCCGCCGCCTGCGCCGGACACAAGTGGGCGATGTGATCTTTCTTGTGCTTGTGCAGGCAGATTGCTTTGACCAGATTAATCTGTATCTCGTACGCCGCCAGAATGCCACGCACGACGTCCCTGCCCGTGAGTTTGAACCGGTCCGCGCACTGCTGCGCTACGGCGAGAATTGGAGGAATGTTGTCCGCGGGATGTGAGTAGTCCGCAGCGAGAAATGTGTCGTGCATATCGAGTTCGCGCACGGCCGTGCCATTGGCCCAAGCCGCCCACTCCGCGTCCACCCGAACATCGCTGGGCAGCCCCATGATGCACGCCCCTCCGGCTCGAGGGTGGCACACTGCCTGGCTGCGGGCATTGGCCACGGCCGGTCGGTTCACAGCCGCCAGCGCGACCGCCGCATTGTCGATAATCCGGTTGATGACCATCTCTCTGGCCGCATCGCTCACGGGAGGCGAGGCTGCGGACAAATTGGCAAGCTTCCATGCCAATTGCTCGGTCTTTGGCAACGGCTTCTTCGATGGGTAGACGGTTAGAATATGGTGCTTCACGGCGATGGACCCCACATGGATAAACGGGCCGCGAACTGGCCCGGTGAATATCGCGCGCCAGTGTATCCAACATGGGAGGTCCGTTCCAACGGTCGCGGCGTGGCTGACAAACGCCATGGGCCGCGTGATATTGTGTGCCCTGGGAGGGTGCCGGTAGTGTCAGTCAAACCCCGAGTCGAAATCGTGTATTGCCCAAAGTGCCGCTGGCTATTGCGTGCGTCTTGGTATGCCCAGGAACTCCTTACCACCTTCGAAGACCAGTTGGGCGAAGTGGCCTTGGTGCCGTCCGAAACCGCGGGCGCGTTCGAGGTGCGCTGTTCAGGCGACGCCGTCTGGTCACGCACAGCCGAAGGCCGTTTCCCCGAGGCGAAAGAGCTGAAACAGCGCATCCGCGACCGGATTGCACCGGGCATGAACCTCGGCCATTCGGATCGGCCCGCGGATGGCTGACTATTCCCTCGCGCGAAAGGCCGCCGCATGGGGCGTGCATGCAATTACGGCGTTCGGCGCTGTATGCGGCATAAACGCCATCCTGGCCGCGATGAATGCCGAATGGAAACTATTCTTCGTCTGGCTGATCGTGGCCACCGCCATCGACGGAATTGATGGCATGCTTGCGCGCGCTGCCGATGTAAAAAAAATCCTGCCCACGTTTGACGGCGCCCTGCTGGACAACATCGTCGACTACCTGACCTACGTCATTGCGCCCGCAGTCTTCCTCTACGTCTACGGCCTCGTTCCCAAGGGCTACGGCGGCCTCGCGGCGGGAATGATCGCCATGGCGTCCGCCTACCAGTTTTGTCAAGCCAACGCCAAAACCGACGACCACTTCTTCGTCGGTTTTCCCTCGTATTGGAACATCGTCGTGCTCTATTTGTTCTTGCTGGAATTGAACCCGTGGGTAAACATGGCAACCATCGCGGGGCTCTCGCTGCTGGTATTCGTGCCGATGAAGTTTTTGTATCCCAGCCGAACCGTCAGATTTCGAACATTAACCATGGTTTTGACCATTGCTTGGTCTGGATTGTTGCTGTACTTGTTGTGGGTATACCCGGAACCGCACCCTGTGGCGGCATGTTTGTCCCTGTTGTACGTTGCATATTACTTAGTTGCGAGTGTCTATGTGGCCGGAGGGCTTCACCTATGGCTCTACATACCCCCGCGCAAACTTTAGCACGTTCGCCCTATTTCCCCTGCCAGGGTCTTCCCTTCAAGAAAGCCTCGACGAGATCGGGCCGAAATTTCTTGCCCTTTTCCGCTTTCAGATAGGCCGTGGCATCGGCGATGGAGTTCTTGGTGTCGCGGTAGGGGCGAAGGCTGGTCATGGCGCAAAACACGTCGGCAATAAGGAGCGCCTGCGCAAGCCGGGGGATGGCGTCGCCTTCGAGACCGTCGGGATATCCGGTGCCGTCGTGGCATTCGCGGTAGTACCGGATAATGGCTTCTGTGTCTTTCAGGACCGAGGTTTTTGAGACGACCTCAGCGCCAAAACTCGGATACTCGCGCAAGGTGGTCCATTCGTCGTGTGTTAAGAGGCCGCGCTTCAGCAATACCGCGTTGGGAATACAAAACTTGCCGATACCTCGAACCAGGGCGGCCCGCTCCAGCGCAAGCTGTTCTTCGATATCCAACTTCAGGAACTCGCCAAACTTCGCGGCGCAGGCATGGACGCGATCGGAGTCGCCCTTTGGAAACCCTTCGCGCACGTCGCCGGTCCACGCGATGATCCGCAGGAGTTCCTCGTGTTGTTGTCCCAATTGATCGGCCACGGATAGCATGGCCTTGATATCGTCGACGCCGCCGGCTACGGCGGCGGTGGCGGGGGGGAGGGGCGATTTGGGATCGACTTGTTCGACGCCGATATTGGATTTATTTGCTGCCTTTGCGATCGCCTCGGCCAGAGGCGAATTTTTCCCCACCACCACCACGTGCTTCCGCATGTACCGGTCTCCGTGTTGCGTTTGTTCAATACCGCTTGAATTCCCCACCTGACGGAAATTC
Source organism: Candidatus Hydrogenedentota bacterium (assembly GCA_045863295.1). Taxonomy (GTDB): domain Bacteria; phylum Hydrogenedentota; class Hydrogenedentia; order Hydrogenedentales; family SLHB01; genus BTWA01. The sequence goes on along the minus strand of BTWA01000028.1, from coordinate 81,748 downwards.
GATTGTACCATGTTGAATCGATATCCCAAAAAATAACGGCGCGGGTTTCCTGGGTAATCCGCCGCGCCGATCGTTTCGCGGGTGAATCCTAGTTCGTTCGACGCCATTTCCACAGCGGGTCGCGTGTGGTATGAGGCTTCACGTAATCCTTGTACATTTGCCGTTGCGCATCCGGCACCTTGGGAGTCGCATCCAACTTGTCGTACTCGTATTGCTCCGTCGTCGTCAGATTCGGCAGGGCCGGTTCCTTCACATTGCAGGTGAGGAATATCAGCAACTCCGTATTCGTCTTCTCCGACGTCGTGTTCCGGAACATGAAGTTGATTACCGGGATATCACCCAGCACAGGCACTTTCGATACGCCTAGCACGTCATCGATGCGGCGCAGACCGCCGATAAACACCGTCTGGCCGTTCTGGGTGCGCAACGTGGTATCCGCTTCGCGCTTGTCTTCGATGGGCACTCCCGTATCGGTCACACCGCTCACCGAGCTTTGCTTGGCCAGAATCTCGACGATAATGTCATTGTCATGGGTGACCGCAGGAGTTACATCGAGGGACACGCCAATGGGCTTGAACTCGGTCGAGGCTACGGGCGGGCCCGTCAGACCTTGTGTAATTTCCTGATACGGAAATTCTTGCACGATGCTAATGGTCGCTGGCTTGTTCTCCAACGTGACTACGCTGGGATTCGCCAGAATCTGCGCGTTGTTGTTTGCCACTTCCGCGGCAATCGCGGCCTGCACTCGAACCTCGCTGGTCAAGAGACCCAGCGTAAGAATGCCTGCATCCAAATCACCCGATCCAACGTTACCGAGGTTGCCGTCGAACTGCAGTTGCGATACGTCGCTGACGAGATCGCCGTTCGTACTGAACCGGCGCAACGCTTCTATGGTCCAGTCCACGCCGGTTTGCGCGGAGTCGCGCAGAATCGCGTCAATAATCATGGCCTCAATGCTGACCTGCTTGGTAGGCGTGTCAATGCTCTTCAGTACGGCCCGAATCTGCTCCACCACCATCGGTTGGTCGGTGACGATGATGTGACGGCCCCGCACGTCCGCTTCGGATTTGCCGATTTCGGGCGTCAACATCGAAGTCACAATCGTCTTGGCCTCAGTCGGATCCAGGTAGTTCAGTTTTAGCGCTTCCGTGGCGGTCGGCAACTCCGGCTCCGTCACGTCCAGTTGCCGGACCAGTTGTTCAAATTCGTCCACACGGTCTTTGACGCCCGCAAGCACGATGACGTTTGTCGCCGCGTTGGCCGCCACCGTCACCAACTCCGCGTCCGGCGATCCGATTACGACTGCATCCAACGTCTGCTTCACCGCTTCCGCCTTGCCATTGACCAAAGGCACCATGCGGGTCACGCGGTGCGCGGCCAACGCATCCGCCCGGGGAACGACGCGGAAAATGCCCTTGTCTTCGACCAGGCCGAGATTGTTGATATTGAGCACGGTTTCCAGCGCTTGACGCAATGTCACATTGCGAGCACGGAAATTTACCGTTCCAACAACGTCGGCGCCTGCAATTACGTTCACGTTGGCTGCTTCAGCGAGCAGCGGCACCACTTCCTTCAGGTCCATGTCGCGGAAGTCGACGACATCGACTATTGTGTCCAGCGCATCGCGGCTGCCTTCCGATTGTACAACCGCTGGCATGACGATGGGTGCGCTCGCGGCAGGAGTTGCCGGCGGCGCGGCCGGCGCACTCGGTTCCACATTCATTTCAACGCGCAAACCCGAAGGTTCAGAGACCGGAGTGGGGGATTCCGGCGCGGCCGCTTCTTCCGAAGGGGTTTCTTCCACTGCCGCCGGTTCCGCGGCAGCCGATTCGTCCGCCGGTGTTGCCGTATCGGATTGCGGCGCGGCCGCTTCCACGGTTTCAGCCTCGGGTGCTTGAGTTTCGGTGTCCACTGCTGCGACTACGGGCTCCTCCGCGATAACCGGCGCCGCTTCCACCGGGGCCGAAGGCGCATCGGCCGCGGGGGCCTCTGGTGCGGGTTGTTCGTCCACCGGTTGAGTGGATTGAGGCGCGGCTTCCGGAGCTACTTTCACTTCGGGCTCCGCATCGGGAGCGCGGTCGGCCGGGGCCGGTTCCACAATAGTCGGCGCAGGCGCGACAACGTCGGTCTTTGAATTATCAGGCGCGGAATCTTCGGTGGGCGCCGGGTCGTCTACCGGGGCTGGCTCGCCTTCGGGCGCAGGCGCTGCCACGCCTTGATCGCCTTCGTTCAGGCTGTCAAAGAGGCTGCGCATGGAATCAAATTCTTTTTTCTCTTCGTCCGTCTGGGGCTGTTGTTCGCCTGCGGCAGACAACGGTATCCAGGGGCCGTACGGTACGGCCGCGGCGGCCATTTGCATTGGCGCGGGCGGGCCCATCACCGTCATGTCAACATGAATCGACGCCTGAGCATCGGGTGCGACCTCGACCTTCTCGATATCCAGAGATGCAAGTACAGGCTCCGTCGTTGCGAACTCCGTACTCGTTTCCACGTTCTTTGCAATGATGTCCAGCTTGTTGCTCAAACGGTCGGTGGCCACTTTCAATGCACGATCATGTGATTTCAACGCGCCCACTGTCTTCTTGTGTTCAGCGAGGGCGCCCTCACGCAGTGCGCGCAACGCATCGGCCCCGGCACTTTCCGTCACCTGCCCGGATGCCATCCGGCTTTCGATTTCGTCAGCCTTTGATTTGCACGCCGCAACGCGGTCCAGCGCCAGAGATGCCGTTTCGTCCAACATCTTCGATATGGACGCAAACTGCTTTTCAAATTCGGTTTCCACCGAACTCAGCGATTCTTTTCCGGACGTGGAAACCGCCGACAACCGGACATCCATGCGATCGCGTTCGGCCGCGGCACGCCGGCCAGCTTCAGCCATACGGGATTTTGCGGCCAGTACTTCCTGTTCCTGCAAGTCCAATAGGGTAGCGAGGCGGCTTGACTCGCTGCTACCGTTTACGGTCAGTTCGACGCGAAGAAGGCCGTTCTCTTTGACAAAGGCCGGTTGGAGCGGGGCTGAGGCCTCCACCACCACTCGCGAAACAAACTGCGGCTCAAACGCGAACAGGCTCGTGCGAACCTCGCGCACCGCCGATTGGGATTCCGTCTTGATTACACGGCCCGACTCGAGATTGATTGTATTGTGAAGGTCTAAAACAAACCGTTTGCCGTCGTTAAGGTGGAACCAGGTATACGGTGCGTCCCCTTCAACCTGAATCGCCAGGGCAGGGCGATCCGGATCGTCCGTAAATGTCAGTCCCGTGATGGCGGCGGCCCGCTGCGCGGAGTCCATGAGCACCGGCCTGCTCAGGGTCTGGCCCTGCTTCATAAGGCTGGTCTCCAGCAATTCGCGTTTTCGTTGATCGAGTGGCTCTGCCGCGTCTACGGGGAACACCGTTGCGGCGCCAATCACGAGCAACGCCAGCATACTGCTGAGTCGTGGGATATGACGCATCGCCTACCGCTCCTTTAACTCAATGGGAACCGCTATGTCGTTTGCCCTGAGGACGATTCTCTCTGGCTTGATATCTTCAACGTACACGCCCGTGTTCGGGAACATGAAGCCGATGTAAGCTACTTCGGAGGCGTCCTGATTGGTCGCCATGTCGCGGTAATTCACGACCGCCAGCGGCCGGTTCGGATTCATGATGATTCCCGTGACCGACACACTGCGAAGGAACAACTCCATCGCGCCAAGGCCCGGACCGGACGTGCCGGTCTGTACCGCGAATTGCGCCGGCGCCATGGGGCCGACCAACGGACGAAACGGATCGACGTCCACCTTGTCTACGTCATAGTCAAAGTCAATGTCTTGAATCTTCGCAATCAACTCGTCGAGATTGACATTTGATCGTTGAAAACGGGACTGCACCGTCTGGGCCGCCGGCGATCCTGCCGCAGGTGATCCTGCCGCGGGCGCCGTGCTGGCTGGCGCACCGGGCGTGGCCTCGGCGGACGCCGCATTCGCATCGGCAGGCGGCGGAGGGGGCGCGGCGGGCATCATGTTCATCATCTGGTATCCCAGAATCCCGAGCGCCGCAACACCTAAAACGCCCAGCGCAACATACTTGGGTGTCTGGCTCTTCTGTTCCCGGCTCATTGGGCGACTCCCGCCGCGGGAGCAGCCGCCGTTTGCGGGACCGGCGTGGCCGCCTTGCCCAGAAATCGGAACGTACTTAACGTAAAGGTCGCCTTGGAAAGGCCCGCTTCCTGTTGCTCTATCAAAAGGTTGGACACTTTCAAATACCGTTCATACCGCTCCAGGCGGTTGATAAAACTCGCGATCTGGTGGAAATCGCCCCACACCGTCACGCTATAGGGAATCGTTTCCTTGCGTTCGTCTTTCACGGGCGTTTCCGGCTTCAACTGGTGGCGAAGGCTCACTTGAAATGCGAATTGCTCAAACGTGCCTACCAAACCCAGGATTTCGCGCTCGGAAGGTAGTCTTTTCTCGAAATCCGAAACCAGCCGGTTGATCTTGTCGGTCTCTTCGCGGAGCTTGGCAATGTTTTTCTGCTTCTCCTGCGCTTCGCGAAGATCCTTTTCCACCGTCGCAATCTTCGTGTCGATGTCAGTAATCTGCTGCAACTGCTTTCCGCGAACGCCAAACCAATAACCCGCCACGATGGCGACGGTAATCGCCAACACGACGCCCACCGCAATCCAGTCGTTCCGGGTAACCGTTCCTTTCATGGAATCGAACATCACTGGTTCCCTCCTTCTTCAATCAGGAAATCCAGAGAGAACGAATTCACTTCAAATCCCTCAAACGTCGTGCTGCCCAGTTCCGGCGGTTCCAACGTGAAGCGCGCGGTGAATTCCGAATCGTCCGAGACATTGGCAATGAACGGCGTCAAATCATCCGATCCTGTAATCGTATCCGTGACATAACCCGATACCCGCAGGATTGGCCGGTCACGACGTATCTCTTTCATTATCGGTTGCTTTGTATTCGGATCCACTTTAGGCATGCCCTTGGGATCCAGATCAGGTACCCGCTCGGTAAACGATCGTTTCGTCACTTCCACCCGGCGAAACCACATGTTCTTGGGAAGCAAACGGCTCAGGTTATATAACTCACGCGACCAGATAATGCGGTCGCGCACAATCTCATCGATCGTGGCAATCTTTTCCGCCAAGCCCACTTTCAGGCTTTCCAGACGGTCTGATTCCTTGATGATTGCATCCAATTCGTCCAATTCCGCCTGATAGTTCTGCAATTGGCCCTGTTTGGAGGCCAACTGAGCGCGAATCGCAATGAAGTTGCTTGCCACCGCAAGCACCGCCACAACCAACACCGCACCGCTCAAGATGTACGGCAACGGAGTCCGCTTGATGGGACGCAGGTGATGGGGAAGCAGATTGATGCGAATCATAGTTCTGCCACTCCACGCGCTGCGAGCCCCACCGCAACCATAAACTGCGGTGGATGCTCCAACATCGGATACACCTGCGACTCCTCGTTCAGGTATATCGCGCTTTGCGAAGGATCGGCCACTTCAACCGGTATGCTCAATTCTTCCGCAAGCATGTTGTGCACCAGCGGCAATTCGGCGGAACCTCCGCTCAGAATCAGCCGATCCACCGGCTGTTCGTACAATTGCTGCTCGTAATAGTCAAAAGAGCGGCGCAACTCGCTGACCAGCTTGGCCAGGGGAAGAGAAATAAGTTCGTCTATCGACTTTTCTTGCGGCTGCGGTTTCGTGGGTGCGGCTGCCGGTGCGGGTTCGGCCGCCAAATCCCCCAGAGCCCCCAACGCACCCAATTCATCATCCAAGGGGTCCAGCAAATTTCCACCCGAAGGCGCGGCCGGCTTTTCCGGTTCCGCGGACTCCGGAGCGCTTTGCCCTGGAAGCGGGGGCGGGGCTGGAATCGGCTCCGGCACACTGCTCGCCTGAAGCAGACGTTCCGCCTCCGCAAATTCGCACCGGCGCGCTTTCATAATGGCCTGTAGCAACTCGCGCGCACCCCAGTTTACGTCTCGGATGAAATTCGAGACGCCGTCTTTCACAAAATGAATACTGGTGCTCGAACTGCCCAGGTTGACCATGGCAACCGATTCGCCCACGCGTAGAAAGTCGCACGCTTCCGCCGCGTCCGCAAGTGCCAGGCTGTCCACACCCAACGTGGAAAACTGAATTCCAGCCTCTTCCGCCACTTGCACACGCGAGTCAATAATTTCGTATCGAGCCGCCACCAACAATACTTTGTTAAGGGTCTTGTTGCCTTCGGTGATTTTCGCGAGGGGCGACCAGTCAAGAAATACTTCCGACAATTCATAAGGGATATTTTGCCCCGCCTCTTTCTCTACCGCCGCTGACAATTGATTGTCGGGCAGATCTTGTAGCCGGGGATAACGTATGACAACTGTTTGGCCGGGCAGAGCGCCCAGTACAATAGATTGATTGGTGGGGATAACGCGCAATGCTTCTCGAACAGCCATTGCCTGGGCACGAACCGGATCGAGGTTGAACTCGCCTCGATCAATCAAGGCGTACCCTACGCGTTCAACGCGTAAGCGACCACTCGCCTTGGACATCTGGACGGCCTTTACGGAATGCGTCCCGACATCGAGGCCTATTGCCTTGGTGGGTTTTGCGAACAGCACGTTCAAACAACCTCAAGGCCGCTAAGCAGCCGGTTGCGCCCCGATACGCGAACACCCCACAGCATTCGCGCGCACTCCAAGGCTTCGCCCATAGAGGTCTGTATCGTTTTGATGTTAGCAATAATATGAGATTTTGTCAAGACTTATCTTGTCCTTTTTATGCACCCACAAATCGCTGACCCACATTGCGGTACTGAAGTAATTCTAGGGGCCATCGGAATTTACGCAACCGAAAGCCCCTGCTTGCAGCTTTGACAATCAAATTATAACACGGAAGGGACAAAATAAAAATTACAAATAATATACAAAGTGCGCTAACTAATATATTCGACAAAAATGATTCATCTACACATCATTTTGTTGTGGACAAATAGATCCCCACCCCTTCATCTTGTGCTGATTCGTCTGTGAAAAAAATGAACTACGCGCCGATTCGATCAAGTTTGGTCAAGAATAGCAGCAATTCCAAGACTGGCAATCCGTGAACCGTACCTCAATCGTTGCCCACTCGTGCCACACGATGGCGGGTGGACAAGCAAATTTCACCACGCGCGACGCGTGGTGAAATCTGCCTTCAAAATGCTGCCCCGCCCTGTGCCGGTAGCGAGGAAATTCTATTGAACCCATCCACCAAGGGGGAACCCTCACGATAGCCGATCGACTTCCGCTCTGGGCGGCTTGCCGTTAGCTACAACAAATATTGGGTTCCCAGTTCAATATTAGGTTCCAAATTTCCTCAACTTGTCGAACACGGCAGGGATTTGTCGCATTTGTCGGAAAGTCTAGCAGATGGGGTAGGAACCGTCAAGGAAAGTCAAATGCCAGTGCCAACTTATGGCGGAATATGGGGGGTGGGAAAAGACCGCCCTTTCAGGACGTTTCGCGCCAGGACAGGCGTTATGGCAGGCATTGCATTAGAGTCAGGGCACCTGTAGGGCGCAAAGGCCTTCCGTGGCATGGTTTACAACAACGGAATCAGCCAGATCAGCCGTTTCCAAGGGCACCTGTCCACCACACCATGCGGCATATTCGGTTGATGCCATGGTCCGGCGAAGGCAGTCCGCAACCGTATTCACTTCTTGGGCGCGGACAAGCGCAATTACACTTCCGGCGATTCCCGCACCAGTTAGGCATGCCCCCAGTGCGCCCGCCTCCATAGCCGCATCCACCAGACCGTCCAGAAACCGGCTGCTTGCCCCATACCGTCCGGGGCAGGTGGCCAATGGGGTGGCGTTCTGTTGGAGAGCTTCCATAAGGGAGTCCGTACAGTCCCAATTCCAAGGTAGCCCCAGGCTATCGTAGCGCCGGTCTCCATCGTGGCCGAGAGACATCCATTGACCGGCGGCCGTCCAGTCCCGGTTGGCAGCCGCGCCAAAGAAAAGGCGTGCCCGCTCGGACTCGGCAATTCCGAATAACAGCGGTCCACGTAAATTTATGTTCGTGGGGCGGGACTGCTCGGGCAACATACCAAATGCCTGCATATACAGGCCATTCAGGCGAGGCAGATGATACTTACATTCCAACTGGGAAACGCTGATGTAACGAGGAACCGCGGTTAGCAAGCTGTACAATTTCGAAATGCCGCCGATCATGCCAAGGCCATCTACATCAAACGCGGAAAGGCGGTTGTAGCGATTGGCAATTTCCGCGTCCACGCCGGCGCGTGTCATTTCCTGCCGAAGGATTTCGAGCGCCATGGAGTAAGCAAACCGGTTTTGCGTGTACTCAACCAAGGCCGCACCGCTCAAGTGGCGTCTCGTACGTGAATTGACTACAAGGATGGCCATGTCACCGGGCAATTCGCAATGCCGGCTATTGCGGATTTCGAGGGCTGGTTCCTCGTGACTGTCAGCCGATCGGGCTTCCGCGTAAAGCGCCGCATGGTAAAGCCTGTTGCGGCCGCCCAATACCATGGCCGCCTGATCGCTGACACCAATGCGCGCACCTGCGTACCATTCACTATCGCGGGCGGCGAGAATGGTTTCGCTCGGGCTCCACACGACTTCGTTCACATGCATAAGCGCGCCCAAGGTGGCGAGAACTAGCGCGGTGGATGAGCTGAGTCCAGCGCCGCAGGGGATGTCACTTGCAGCGACTGCCCGCATTCCGCGGATCGGCCTTTCCGGCTGACCGTATTGCATGCGAAGAGCCGCGCCTTCCAGATAGTGCCCCCAGAATCCCGGGCGCTCTGCTAATCGCTGACGAATCTCATCGGATGTAATAAACGAATACCAACGGTGCCCCTTCGGAACGCAGGAATCATCCATATCAAACGCAACAGGATCATAGGTGGCATCCGCATTACAGACTTCGATACGCCGATTTTCCGTCGGAGATGCAACGATTACGGCTTCCCGATGATGAGTAACCAGATTTAGATAGCCGCCGTGGGTGTCGACATGCATGCCGCGCAGGTTAATCCGGCCTGGGCACCGGACTATAACGACCGGCAGATTTCCATACCGTTCGAGAAAGAGACCCAATGCGTTTTGAACTTGTCGCAAGCGGCCATGCAGGACTTCCTCGTCGCCTCCCCATACAGATTCGAATTGATGGCGTACGCGTAATGTTGGTTGCGCGAGCGCCGAAATCCATCCGGAGACTGGATGTAGTGGGACTTCGTGAATAGTCTGCAAGGCTTCCCCCGGTCATGTTCCGTCTTGCGAGGTGTGTGGCCGCGCAGGCCTGTGAATACTAATCGTAACTGGTTCGAATATTGTAGGTGCGGCCGAGTTCACGCAATTCGGTCAACAATTTGGGGTCTTCTCCCTGGCGCACAATTTCACCAATCAAATCATAAATCTTTCGAAACGCCCACATGCGAGCGATTTCCGCATCGCCCGATTGCGCCTGCCGCAAATCGGCGGCGAACGCAGCTTCCTTCTTAACATCGCCCGCAACGCCCGAAAGTCGAACGGCAATGGAATGATCCTGCGTGGGATCAAACCGTCCATAAATTGTGACCGCCTGGCCGCGGTAGAAATCCGGCAAATTTTTAGGAAATACAGAATCCTCGTCGATGCGGCCATAATCCGCTTTGCAGTTTACCAACAGAGGGTCCGAGAGTTGGCCGAAAAACGATTGCATCTCGCTGGCCATGCTTTCCACTTGAGGCACTACTTTGCACTCGCCCTTATTGCGGTAGGCAAGCAAGTCAAGCATGAATTGATTCACGGTGCGTCCGCCAGAAAAAGCGAATATGCTGTTCCTCAATGCATTCTCCTGGGTCAGTGCGTTAATGATCTCTCGCCCATCCTTGATGCCTTTTGTGGGGCGTCCATCGGACATGACAAGTACAATGCCCGGGATCCCGTTGCGTGGAGGCGTTAATATCGCGGGTTGCATGGCCTGATAGATGTCCGTTTCTCCACGTGCTTGCAAACCGCCGATGAATTCCAATGCCGCTTTCTTGTTCTCAGGTGTGGCTGCTACCGGCGCCGTGTGAAATTGCGATGGATTGTCACGAAAGACAACGACGTTGAAGCGATCGTCGGCCTTTAGCCCATTCACCAGTTTACCCACACCGGCAACAGTCTCATCCAACTTGCGTTGAAGGATGCTGCTCGACGCGTCGATGACAAACGTCACGTCTTTGGGTAGTGCTTCAAGCGCATTTCCGTCCTTGGGGACAATTCGAAGGCGGAAGAATCCCTCCTTTTCGCCTGGGGGAATAAACGCGTCCAGACGCATCTCCACAAATTCGTCCATCGCCACGTATTGGCGTTCCTGCTTCACGTTTTCCATTACCCGCGACCTAACGACGTCACGATCCACGGGCAATTCAGGCAAGGTTGTAACCGGTTCTAATGCTTCAGGGATGGGTTCCAGCTTGGCCGGATATTCCAATAGGCGATCCATATCGCTCCCAGTCTCACCTTTGACAGTCCCACCCGGTCCTTCCAGGCCGATGCCGGGTTTCAACGGATCGATGAATAAGACTTCATCCACCATTTCAGTTGCAGGCGTGCGCAATACGGGGTCTTCGTCCGTCGCGACAATTCGGTCTAAGCCAGGTTGCACAAGTCGGCGGGCGACTTCGACATTTTCACGTGCTAGAGACTCGGAGATCTCAATAATCTTACTGTCAAACTGCCGCAACACACCCTCATCCGTCTCTGGCGACGGGGGCAGAGGGAGTGGATCCTGGACAATGCGTTCGGTCAACCTTGGAATCTCCACCCGGGCCGGATTTGAAGGTGTCAGAGTCTCGGTTTGTTGCGATAACAAATCCGCGATGGTGCCGGGCCTTGTCGCGAGATTACGGAGAGAATCATCGCTATCGCCCGGCATATTGCGCGCAAGTACATCATCGACCAACTGCACATGAATCAGCGGTCGTCGAGGCACCGGCGAGGCGCTTGCCCCCAACATGTCTACATGGGGCGCGGCAATCAACAATAGGCCGTGAGCCACGATGGATATCGTGACGCTGGCAATCAAGATGGTTCGCTTATCGGACATCGTGCTATCTCGCAAAAGCGCCTCAACCCAACTCAGTCAAACGAGCCTTGGCCTTTTCCGCCTGCGGGCTGTCGGGAAAGTCTTTGACCAACCCTTCATACGCCTTTCGAGCCTGATCCATTCGGTTTGCCTGTTCAAAACAACGTCCCGCGCGGATCAACGATTCAGGCGACAGTTCCTGATGCAGAAACAATATGGCAACCAGCAAGTAGCTCTTTGCCGCGTCCTCGAAATTCTCGCGTTGTTCCAGCAGTTCTGCCTGCCGGAATCGTGCGCGGGCTGCGGTGTCTCCCGTATTGGTGCTGGCAGCCTCTTCATAGTACTTCAAGGCCTTGTCCAGGTCTTTCCGATCCTCGTGTATCCGCGCCACGCGGTAGGTGGCCTCGACTGCCGACGAACTACGCGGCGCTTCTTTTACCACCACTTCGAATTGATCGAGCGCCTCGTCCGTCCGCCCGGCAAATTCGTTGCACTTTGCGATCTCGAGCCGTACGCGTTCCGGATTTGGATAGTCGGGAAATGCTTCCAGTAAAGCTTTCAGCGCGGTGATGGCATCGTCCCATCGCTGCGCGTCGAGCAAGTATTGCGCCGTCCAGCGATACGACTGCTCATTCAATTTCTCCGCCGGAAACTCCTTCATCAAGCGCAAGAAGATCTCCGCTGCGCCGTCCAAATCCTTGGTCTCATAGCGGGTCAGGGCGATGCCTTTCATGGCGCGCCCGGCGTACGCGCCGTCGGGTTCGATCGCAAGCGAGGCTTCGTACGACTCCACTGCCTTGACGGGATCGTTTCCTTCGCGCGCCAAATAGTCGCCGATCCGCACGCGCGCCTCGGCGCGATAGCGGCTCTCCGGAAACTTCTCCAGTATCGTGCGAAATGTGTCGGTACTGGCCTTGAAATCGCGCATATTGTGATACGTGATCGCCAGCCGGTACAGCGTTTCTTCCTCTTTATACGGATCCGGTGCACCGGCCAAAATGGCCTTATACTCGCTCACCGCATCCTGGAATGACGCCGCAAAAAACTTGGCGTCACCCACGCGCAGTATCGCATCCTCGGCCAAAGGGCTGTCCGGATACTGTTGCGCGAAGGCTTTGAAAACCTTGGCGGCCTCATCCATTCGCTGCAATTGCGAGAGGGTCTCGCCCATTTTATACAAGGCGTCCGCTGCAAATTCGCTGTTCGGATACTTCTCTGAAACCAGCCGGAATTCTTGAAAGGCTCCCTCAAACAGGCCTTCGTCGGCGAGCAGCAGCCCCATCAAGAATGCCGCATCCCCGACATGTTCGGTATCCCGATGTGCATTTAGAAAAGCAGATACAGCTTGTTTGGACTCTTCGCGTTTGCCGCTCAAGTAGAGTACCCAGCAGGCCTTCTGCGCCGCACGCGGAGCAAAGGGAGACTTTGGAAAGTCCGCCTGCACCGATTGATACAGTTCGAGCGCTGCGTTGTAGTCCTTGGACTGTTGAACGCAATTGGCCTCCAGGTAGCGCATTCCTGCGACAAATTCGGATTGCGGGTATTTCTTCGCAAAGTCAGCGGCCGACGCGCGAGACTGATCAAACTTGCCGGCGTGAAACAAAGCCCATGCATATCCGTACGCTGCCCGTTCCGCGTATACGGATTCCGGGAAATCCGTTTGCAGTTGCCGGTAAGTCTTTTCAGCAGCATCGAACCAGCCGAGCCTATCGTAGGTTTCTGCCGCGCGAAACAGACTCTCCATTCGAAGCGTGGAATCTGCATCTGACGCTGATACCGCCGCGAATTCCGCCGCCGCAGAATCGAGTGCATTCTGCGCCAGTAGGACCATGCCCAACTGATACCGGGCATACGGAACCAGGGGAGTCTCTGGTATTTCCTGGATGAGCATCTGCAATGCATTCGCGGCCGCCGCGGGATCGCCGCCGTCAAATCGGAGTTTGCCCAGGTAGTACAACGCCCCGGCCCGGACATCGCTTGTAATGTCGGGCCCCACCAAAGACTCGAGCACAGGGACAGCCTCGTCCGGTCGTTCCAGTCGGTAGAGGATCTCGCCTCGCCGTAGGGTGGCTTGGAGTCTTGTCTCAGTGTCGACCTCACGCTTGAGCAACTCGCCAAACGCCGCCAGCGCGGAATCATATAGACGCGCGTTATACTCGCTTTCACCGAGCCGGTACCACGCAGCCGTAGCAAAGGCACCTTCTGGATACGCATCCAAATACTCGCGATACGATTCGGCAGCAATATCGTGAAACCCGTACGCAAAGAAGCTGTTTGCCACGTCAATCTTGGCCTGTTCAGCGGAATCCTGCGCGGAGGACGCTACTGTCCCGGATGCGAAAATCAGGGCAGTCGCCGCCCAAATGCCGAATTTATTGCGCATACTCATCCTGCACTGCCGCAAACGACACGTTTTGTATGTCGGCTTTGCGGCAACAGTCCAATACGCCAAGGGCCACACCCAAGTGAGAAAGCCTGTCGCCGCGAACAATCACCGAACCGCCTGGAAAACTCTCTGCCACCTGAAATAACACTTCCTGCAATTCGGGGAGGGTAAGTTCGCGGTTGTTCAAGACAACCTGTCCGTCTTCTCGAATGTTTATATAAATCTCGCCGCGTGCCCGCTCAATTTGCTGAGAGGTGCTCGCCGTGGGTAATTGAATGTCCACTTCGCGTTCTTGAGAGGAGTAAACCGTGGTTGTCATGAAAAACACCAGCGTCAAGAAGACGATGTCAATAAGCGGTGCCAGTTGGAGAGAGCTGTCTTCATGCTCGCTGTGCTTACGAAAATTCATTCCTCTTTTCTCCGCGCCAGTAGTTCGACCATCTCTGTCGCAGATGATTCTACCGAACACACAATGGCGACCACACGGCCTCGCAGATAGTAGTAGATGAGAAGAGCCGGTATCGCCAGCATCAAGCCCGCGGCAGTAGTCACCATGGCCTGCGCCACGCTATAGGCCATTGCTTCGCCGCGAGATTCCGTGTTGTTAAATGCGATGGTTCCAAACGCGCCCATCATGCCCCACACCGTGCCCAACAGGCCCAACAATGGTGCGATTGCGCCGACATTGTTAAGATAGGAAATACGTTGCCAGAGTTGTGCGGCTCCGCGTTCGCCCTCGCTCTCCATCGCCTCTTGGATCACAAAACGGTCATGCCCATACATCTTGAGTCCAGCCCGCAGTACATTCGCCAGCAGTTCGTCGCGTTCCTCACACATTTGATATGCGCCTCGAACATCCCCCGCACGAACCTGGGCTACCGCGCGTTTCATTAGCGACGAAGGCGCCTCTCTGCCCGGCGTTATGGTAATCAGGTAATACACGGCCATAACCAGCGAAAAGACACTCAACGCCATGATGGCGTACAAAATCACGCCGCCCGCACGAATCATGTCCATCAAGGTCATGGCCTCAAATCCGCTACCGGCACCGGCATTGTCGGTGGACGATGAGGCTTCCTGGCTGGCAGCGGTCTCGGAAGGGGTGCCGGATTCCAGATTTGGAATATCCTGCGCATGGGACCATGCGCAGAAATGCGCCCCCAAGGCGACCCAAAGGATTAAGGGAATTCTAAGCAACGCGCAACGCTCCTTCCTCATTCGAAACGTCCAATGCAGTTTCTTTTCCATAGTTCGGATCTGGCTAGGGACAAGCAGGACTTCCACCGTGTTCGCTTGTACGCGCAGCCATCCGCATTGGCATCCCGGTCCACCTGCCAAGCACCAGAAAGGCTACGGTTTCGCCGATCGACTTCCGGTTTCTTTCGGCACAGTATATCGCCTAACCCGTTGCGGTTGAAAGGGGTTGGCTCCACGGGGGATGTAAATTGAGTCTGAATCCGGCGATCCTACCCATTACAATGTCTGGCTGGCTGCCAGAGTTCCCAGGGAATCGCAGTATTGTAATTCCGGGCCGGAATCCGGCCAGGGGTACCATTGCGTCACCGCAGATTTCGTAACTCATTGAGCAGTGAATGGGTGCGCTTCACTATATCCGCCGTATGCGGGGTGATGTCGTGACCAAGCCCACGCCGCAATTCAATGCGGTAACGCGTCACCTCACGGGCCAGCGGAATTACACGCTGCCCCCATTCCATCGCTTCTTCCACCTTGCCCCGGCTCATCATCCTGCAGAGGACACCGTCGCACGCGCAAAGGGCTGAGCTGATTTCAATAATATGGCTTCTGGGTTGGAAGATGTCCGGCGTATTGTAGATCATGTCCACCAACAAGTCGCGCGCCTGATCGGTCATGGCCAGATCAATGAGCGTGTCTCCGGTTGTAGCTTTGCTTAGGAGATCTTCGACCGGCCCCATATCCAATCCATAGGTGCGTGCCATCTTCAAATAGAAATTTAATTGCTGCATATCCACATTGATAAGGTGCTTCGACACCACGTGGTGAATCCGATCGCATACTTCTGGCCGGCCCAGCAATACCACCTGCGCTTGCCCCGGAAACATTTCCAAATGGCGCTCAAGATTCATCGGCTTCCATACCCGCTCTTGCATGAAGTCAGTCAGGTCGTAGATTTGATTCCCTTCTAACGCATCCTGCGGAATGTTGGCGTACAGCGCGGACATGCCGCGCACGTCATTGCTGACCACAAAAAAGAGGTCGAAGTCGGGACCCTTGAGCCGGTAAGAGCTTACGGCCGCCATGCCCTCCGGCAATTTATAGTTGTCTTCGGCAATGGAACTCTGGGCGTACCACAATCGAGGAATAGACGCAGGCTCGGTTTCCAGCAGCAGCGGCGTAACTGCCGCGAGGCGCTCCATCCGCCGGTCCAATTCCAGCCATAGGTCGCTGAACGTGAGAAAGGGCCCGGTTAAGGTCCTTTGATAACTGCCAGTAACCCAAAACGGATCGTTGCAGTATGCATGGCTAAACCATCCACGGGCGCCGTTGGCAAATGCAAGATTTACCATCAGTCGCATTTCAGGGCAGGTACTCCACTCCGGCGTATCTGTCGCGTAGACGAACGCCGGACCGTCGAGCCAGAACTGTTGTCCCTTGCACAATTGCTGGTGAGTGCGCACCACTTCGCCCAACTGCCACGGCGAATGCGATTCGACATACGAGATTCCGCTGATATCAAAATGAGGAGCAAGAGCAGCATATGAGTTGATTCCGCGTGTGCAAATGGCAAGCGGATGCCGCGAGTCGGCCTCGTCCACCAGTTTGCGGAGCGCGATCAGCTTGTGCAACGACGTGTCTTCATCACATCCGCTCACTCGCCACGCAAGAATGGTATCGTCGCCGGCTCGTGGCCGGACGTAGGCCTCCACCGCTTCCCGAACGTACTCTTCATTCTCAACGTCCAAGTTTAGTTGAGGTACGAGCCGCACCCCGTGATGCGCCATGGTCGACAACAAGTCCGACCACTCCGGTTCCGACAACTCCTGGGCTCGATCCAGAATGACCGCATTGTGGTGATGACGGACGATGTCCTCCATCGCCAGATCCCAATACTCGCCTAACGATACCCCCAGGAGTTGGGCATTGCGGCGCACCGTGTCCGCGTTCATGGTCACGCCCAGTGGCGAGAACGACGCCGAGCATTCCTTGGCCATCGGACGAGGAGTGGAATCCAGGCGGGCAAGATCGCGGTCGCAAGCCTCCCGCTCTTCGGGCGTCAACTTGCGGAATCGAATAGACTCAACTTCAAGGGTCTCTGTGGTACGGGAATTGGAGTACAGCCGCAAGACGAGCTTGTCCAGGAAAGTGGGAAAGCCGTTCCAAGGCAGCATCTTGACCACCGTCCGCATCGCTTGAGTAACCGGCAGGGATTCCAAACACTTTCCTCCGGCATACGTCCACGCCAAGCACGGGCTTGCGTTCGGGCTCGCGCACCGGTAGGTTACTTCAAGAATCGGGTACCAGTTCAGATCAATGGGAAAGCGGTTGTCCTGAAGATTGAGCGTTCCCAAGGGCACCCAAAAGCGGGGTGCATTTTTGGGCACCAGATCAATTCGGGTGACGTCTTCAAACCGGCCAACCAACCGGACACCCTGGTCCGTTCGCGATCGGTGGACTGGAATCCGCTTCCACTCCGCTTCCACGTCAAAATCCTTGACGCTCCACTTTGCGATGTCGTCCGCGCTGAAAAAAACCGATTCCGCCCTGGCTGCTTCGCCCGGGTCTGGAGCGTAAAGGATGGATTTCAGGTATCCGGCGTATTCGTAATTCGACATAGGGCTCTGTCCGATCCGGTCGATCGTGGTTCTAACGTGCGGTTCGTGACCGCTGTGAAAATACCTCATCGGCGAACACGCCCACAAGGATTACACCACCAATCACAACATACTCCAACTGACTGGGGATGCTCAGCAAATTGACCATATTGTACAAAACGCGGATTATCGCGGTGCCAAGTACAACTCCCACAACTACGCCCGACCCTCCGCGCAGACTGCAACCACCGAGAACCGCGCCGGCAATGGCGTACAACTCATAGAAGCTGCCGAAGTTGGAGGGCTGAATGGAGTTACTTTTGAATGCCATGAGCAAACCACCCAGTCCGGATATCAGACTACATGCAATGTAGGCGATCAACTTGAGCCGGTTCGTGCGAATTCCGCTGAAACGGGCCGCCTCTTCATTGGCGCCAAGGGCAAATATGTGCCGTCCTTGCGGCGACTGGTGCAGGTAAAGGCCAAGAACCAAGGCCAGCACCAACATGACCAGGAACGAGGCAGGCATCAGGTCCATGGCTATGTGAATGAAACTTTCGGGCGGGGGTACCATGCCGTCGGCACGGCCGCCAATAAGATCGTAAATTGAACCGCCGCCCAGCCAGCGCAACCCTTCGAACGCGCTGCCAAACCCTTGTGTGCCGTCCTCTGTGATCAACCGCGCAAACCCACGCAGGAAGAAAAGGCTGCAAAGTGTAACCACGAATGGTTGCATGCGCGCTTTAGTGATGAGTACGCCGTGCCATAGGCCCACGCCAGCGCACAGGAATAGGACCGCGGGGATAGCAATGTAGGGTGAAGTCCCGTCTCCCTTGTCCATCCATAAAGCAGCGCAAGACCCCGCAAGGCAAACCAGACTGCCGACGGAAAGATCGATACCCCCGGTGATAATGACGATCGACTGGCCGAGGCTCAAAATACCGTAAAGCCCAACTAGCGTCAGCAGATTCTTACCATTCTCAGCTGTGAGAAAGGTCGTTCTACCCGTTGTGGCCAGTTCCCAGGCGATAGTACCTGCCACCAAGACAGCCAAGAAACCTGTCAAGCCGACTGACTTTCTCACGCTTTGCCCGTCTGTTGCTTGAGTTCGCTCCAAAACGCTTCCAAGTTTTCCTGGGTAATTGTCTTTACCGGTATGACCAGCTGTTTCGATTCCGGAACTCCGGATTGATCACCCGCCGCCAACTGCACCAGCAATTTAACTGATTGATAGCCAAACTCGAACGGCTGCTGCACAATAGTTCCCGCGATATGGCCGTCCTTTACGCCTTGGAGCGTTTCCTCTTCCTCGTCGAAGCAGATGATTTTTACTCGGCCCAGTTTGCGCGAATCGCGTACGCCATTCAGAATCGCCGGGCCGTTATAACTCCAAAGACCGACCATTCCCACCAAATCGGGCGTCGATACGAGCGCGTCCTGAACGTTGTTGATCGCCTTTACGCGATCGGTTTCGTCAGTGCGCGTGTCGACAATCGTGATGTTGGACCCCTTCAACGCTTCCTCGATTCCACGCTTGCGATCCTGTGCGTTTTGAGCATCCAACGTGCCCACAAACAACATGATCTTTCCGCCTTCCGGGAGGGCGCGCTTGATGAGTCCTCCCGCGGCAATACCCGCTTCGTAATTGTCTGTGCCGATATAGCAGATGCGGTCGCTGTCAGGCGCGTCGGAGTCCTGCGTCACCAACGGCACCTTGGCCGCCGCTGCGTTGAGCATGGACGTTTGATTCACGGGATCTTTCGGGCTGATGGCAATGCCGTCGATACCCCGGGTAACGAGATCCTCAAGAATGGACTGCTGTTCCTGCGCCGTGCCATTGGGAGGTACCCGAAACTCCACCTCGCACCCCAATTCCTCGGAGGCTTTCCGGGTACCGGCTTCGGCAATCTTCCAGAAGTCTGAGGGGTTGTTAGTGACGAAAGCCACCTTGACCGTGTCCGCGGTGGGCGAAACTGGCTGCGAAGACTGCGAAGGTTCATTTCCCGCAGGGGACTGCCCGCCGCATCCCGCCATCATGCCCGCGAGTACGATGCAAACACCTATTTTCATGTGCATGGGATGCCTCCCCCGTGTATACAGCGTTCCGCCTCTTTGCGCGAGTGTAACGATTTGCGGAAGCACCCTGCAACGAATGGCATAGGCGAAGCTATCGCCCTACTTTAATCAGCTTTCCAATGGCTGGAAAGGTTTGTCTTGGTTTCCGCCAGGATTTGGCGGATAGCCTTGCGCGTTCCTTCATCCAAATGGGGGTAGCGTTCTGCATCGGCCCCGCCAGTAAGGATGCCCCACAGCCGAGCATAAACGTATTCTCTCATTTCCACAGGTAGTGCATCGAATTGCGCAGAATATATGAGGTAACTTAACGGATACTTGAACAGGCGGGTCCGGAGATCAAACTCGCGCACGGAACGGCCAAGGCTGTCTCGTGGACCTTGGGCTGTGAACCACTCCGCGAACCCCGACGTTCCAGCGATGGCACTTTTCAGGGGCACCTCCCTCGCGAACAGCAAGTAGTCAACCAGCTTGGATCCGGCGCTTGCAATCCGGCGTTGCGTGGATTCGCTCAGCTCACCGCCAGACCGATTGAGCGCCTCGTCCATGATGGCCTGATCACGCAAGGCGAGACGGGTTTCGAAATCCGCGGACGTCATCAAGTTATGCATTCGTGTCTGATGTTCAAGAACCATCAGGGCGACAATGTCGCTGTGTGGGGTCAGGTAATCTCCCAGATCCGCCACGTGTGTCAGATCAGTTCTGTTTGCTCCCGCCTCGGTATCGATTTCCGCAGCGTACTCGGTGGGAACGGCAATCGAATTGCCCATGTGCCGCATGCTTCCGTGCGTTCCGGTGACATACCAGCCGCCCCAGCGCTCAACAAATGGGCTCTCATGCGTCGTGACATGGGTGCCCGCCTGCAAAATGGGAAAGCCCTCGGCATCGGGATAAACAGATCGTACTATGTGCCCCGGAAATCCGTCGGTAAGGGTGGACGCGTGACATTGCAGACAGTTGTCGGTTTGACGAGTTATCATGGGCCGGCCCGATTCGTGTTCTGAGAGCGTGTAGAATGCCGTTCCAAGTTTCGGGTCCGCCGTCGAAATCTCTATTGTGCCGCTGTACTTCACGGCCCCGACATAGATGTCGTCATTAAAGTAAATAGCGCGAGGGCTATCGGGCGAAATGAATCGGGTCTGGAGACTGGTTTTGGAGAAAACCAGCACTTGAGACTCCTGCGGCACTCCCAGGTACGCCAGCAACGGCTTCAGATATCCAAACGGAGCACTCCGTTCCAGAACCAGCGTGCCATCGGCCAAATCGGCCGCCATTTGGGACACGGCATTGCTATCGTCGGCCTTGCTGTACTCAATCGGCGGTTCATCGTATCGGTCCGCGACAGCCCCCGCCACCGTGACGAAGCAACACAGTGCCATGAGACTCCACCGAACGGACTCAGTCTTCTTCATTACATGTACCTACTCAAAACGAACGGGAGATGCGCAAATACCCACACTGGATTCATGGCCCAAATGTGCGAGTCTATGCGCAATTATTTCACAAAATCCTGTTCCTTCAGCCGCACCTGCAGCGGCGCCGCCGCGCCGCCCGGCATAAACGTGTACCGGGTAAACACCCACAGTTCCCCAGGCGCCCGTTCAAGAAAGTACGGGTACGACAGCTGCCCTTTTGGCTGCCGCGCAATTACAACCGGTTTAGACCATGTCTCGCCGTCGTCATCGGAAAACGCAATACAGAGTTCTTCCCGAAACCAGGATGTCGGATTGGCGTGGCCCGGTCCAGGAGGCCGGCGATCGATTACCGTGGCGCCTTCCGCTTTAGCGGGATTCCACAGTAGGCCGAGGCGGCCGCTAGCCATTCGGCCTAACCACGCGGGAGCACTACTCGCTTCAACCGTGCTTCGCTCCACGTGACGCCAATTGCGACCGCCGTCGTTCGAATACGCCTTCCAGAAGTAATCATGGTTCGTGCGTATCCACATCATTAATCGGCCGTCTTTCAATTCCACGACGGACGGTTCCAGGGCGCCGTCGTGGTGACCATGGCCGCCCAAATCAATCACATTGCTCTTGTTCCAGGTAACCCCACCATCGTCTGACCACAGTGACATCGCGACCCATCGCTTGATGTTCGGATCCAAATGTTCGACCGAGGCGACCAAGCGGCCGTCCCTTGTTTCGATAAAGCCCATAAAATCCGCATTGTATCCATCCAGGACGCGCTGCTTATCTATCCACGTCGTGCCTTCGTCCTTGCTCCGTACAGACCACATCTCGAGCTTCACATCGGGGTTTGGTTCGCCTCGTTCATCATTCCAGCCCCAGTTGATATGGGCCATATCGAGATATACAACCACCCATGAACCATCTCGCATTTGCATAAACTGGCCCACATGGCCCACATGCTCAAATTGGGCGCCTGCATCGAACGGAACGCCAACGGGCGTCCAGGAAACACCGCCATCCGTGCTTGCCCTGACTTGTCCCGACTCAATGGTCAACAGCGAACCGTCCGATCGCTGGAAAAAAGTGCCGTTGCGCGTGCATTCAAGTGGAGTGACCGCGGGATTCACCCAACGATCGCCCGTGCCGGTTGCGGCGGTCGCGCCCGCGGCGGCGCTGATGAAGATCATGGAAATCAATGAGCACATGGATGATTCTCCTACTATGGCCGCTCAGGCATCCGCAACGGGAAATGTAAGATGGACGCGGCGAAGCTCAATGACCAGAGCACCCAGCAGTAAGGTGTAATTCCGCCCAGCATTGCCAAGGTGAACCCGAACAAGGCGGGTGCCTCGCAGATCGCAATAGCAACTGCAATGGCGCTTGCATTGGATGGACCCGTACCATTTCTCGCCGAAATCTTGGTTTGAAGCGCGCGCTTGATCGGAAACGATGCCCCAATGATCGGCAGACCTATTGCCACAAACACTAGTGACAGCGTGGTGTATGCGCTCGGACTGAGGTCGCCCAGCCCCTCTTTCGGAATTACCCCTGTGGCGATCAATCCCCAACCGGCCGCCACATAGACAAAAATCATCGTAATGATACAGCCCGCGACGAGTTGGATCGAGAATAGCGACGGATTGCGAATCTCGTCACTCGGTTTCACGATTCGATTTCCCCCTCGCAATGAATGTGTACATCCGCGGAAAACTCCGCGAGCGGCGCCAATAATCTCATTCTCATTCGGACTCGCGCGGTTGTCAAATCGGCCGGTGAATGAAAGTGGCTCTACGAAATCTAGTTTTGTGTGTTGACCGCTTCCGCTCTTGCCAGTGGCCACGCACTCCTCATCCCGGGTCAACTTGTCTTAGAACGCCCGACAACAACAGTCCCACTGTGAGAATCAAACCAATCGACCCGGGGATGTGGCACGCAGTCACAATGAGTTCTTGCCATGTCGCGCCCCCGCTAGCGCCCGCCTGCTCCGCCGCAATAGGTAGGACTTGTCTCGTTCCCCACCATGCATTCGCCACTTCCGACAACGCCATCGGCCAGGTCATCCAGGCTGTAAAAACCATGGCCCCGGCAGTCCCGGCTCCGGAACGGTTGGGTACCTTGGTCAGCACGAGCGACAGCAGAATAAGCAACATGCCGTTGACATTAAATTGGATGTGGGCGCCCAGCGCAAGCCTCGGATACGGCGTCAATGGAACACACATGCCCCAAAGCAACCCGGCGAGTATCAGCGCCAGCCCGTGGACAAGGACCTGCCTTCCGCCTGTCTGTACAGTCATCGCTAGTCTCCGCAACATGGGTATGTCCGCGACTGTACCGAAGATCGACGTCCGCATCAACGTATCCCGATGGGCTTCGCAGATCATAATCCGCCTGGCGCACGGACGGGAAGTGAACCGCGAGACCATCGGCTGGAATTCCAGCCCCGGCTTCGCTACCATTCGGTTCGCTTCCCGGTTTGGAACTCCCGATGCGTGCCTAAGGCGGCGCATTTTTCTTTTTTGAGCCAATGAGCAAGGGTACGATGCAACAGGCAATGGATCCAAAAGACTTTTACAAAAAGCAGGCGGCCGAACAGGCGGTGGACTCGGTGCGTGACGGTATGATCGTGGGCTTGGGCCACGGTTCAACGGCAATTCATGCAATTCGGCGCATTGCGGCACGCATTCTAACCGGCGAACTCAAAGATATTCGCGGTGTGCCTTGTTCGCTGTTTGTGCAGGGCGAAGCTGAAAAACTGGGGGTGCCCCTGACCACACTAGAGCACCATCCCCACGTGGATCTGACCATAGACGGCGCCGATGAAATCGACCCCGATCTGAATGTCATCAAAGGCGGCGGCGGCGCACTAATACGCGAAAAGATCGTGGCAAGTGCATCGAAGCGCGTCATTATCGTGGTAGATGAAAGCAAGTGTTCGCCCCGGCTGGGCACCTTGTTTCCCGTGCCCATCGAAGTCATTCCCTTCGCGTTGAGGCCCGTGCGCGAACGCATTGCCGCGCTTGCCAAAGAGGTCACTGTCCGTCAAGGCGCCGACGGAAAACCCTTTCTCAGCGACCAGGGCAACCTGATTCTGGACGGCAGATTCGGGCCGATTCCCGATCTCAAAGGGCTCGCAGGT
The DNA here is from genome assembly GCA_045863295.1 of Candidatus Hydrogenedentota bacterium. Classification (GTDB taxonomy): domain Bacteria; phylum Hydrogenedentota; class Hydrogenedentia; order Hydrogenedentales; family SLHB01; genus BTWA01. The sequence continues at coordinate 57,906 of BTWA01000028.1, read as the reverse complement.
GAACTCGATGCCATTGCGGGTCTCGTGGGCCACGGGCTCTTTCTTGGTATCGCCACGGACGTCATCATTGCCGGTGCGGCCGGTGTCCGCCACCAACAGCGCGCCGCATCGCATACGTGAACGCGCGCGTAACGCGCACAGGGATGTCAGTCGTGCCTATCGACAACGATCCAGAATCCGGGCAGCCAGGGAACGTCCCCATCAATCTCGACGGAGACTAAATAAATGCAAACTGGATTCGAATTGTTGCCCGCCAACGCGAACAACGTGAGCGGCAAAGGCAGAGAGGCGGTACTCACTTGACAGAAATAGCATTCATCGAAGCGGAATTGAGGGCGGTCTCTGAATACGTTCGTGACCGGTACAATGCCCGGCACGAAGTGCACATATCCCACAAAATAGACCCCAACGATATGCTGACGGAAGTGGACCTGGCAGTCCAGGAGCGCATCGTCGCGCGCATCCGCGACGAATACCCCGACGACATCATCGTCGGCGAAGAGTCCGGCCTACATGAATTGCCCCACCAAAATGCCGGACGGGTCTGGCTGATTGACCCCATTGACGGCACCCAGAATTTCGTCCGCAGTCTATTCCCCGCATTCGGCGTGTCGATTGCCTTTTGCCAAGATGGGGAAGTGGCCGCGGGCGGTGTCCTGGTACCTATGCAGGAGACGCTCTTCCTGGCCGAGCGGGGCGCCGGCGCAACGCGCAATGGCCAGCGGTTACACGTGTCCAACGTCACGGACCTGACCATGGCGCGCGCCGAAATCGATTTCTCTGTTCAACGGGACAGAGCCGCTACAGTGGATACGTTCCGCCCGCTCATGGAACAGGTGGGCCAGGTCCGGTGTTATTGTGCGGCGGTGATTGGTATTTGCTCTATTGCGACAGGCGACAGTGATATTTACGTTCACGTGGGTCTGAATCCGTGGGATTTCGCCGCCGCCATGCTCATTGCCGAAGAAGCTGGCGGCAGTAGTTCCAAATTGGACGGCTCATCGGTCCAGACACTGTCGGGACGGCAGGGCATCGCCATCACAAACGGGCACGTGCACTCGCAACTGCTTGGGTTGATTCCCTGAATTGAAGTCAAAATACACAATATACAGTTATGCGTTGGAAGTGATATAATGCGGCCAACATGAAGACGATTGGAATACCACCCATGGCCCGAATGGAACACCCCGAGAAAGCTCTCACATTCGAATGCCCCCGATGTTCGTCAATATTGGTTGTTGATGCCGATAATGTGGGAAAACACACTTGGTGCCGCAGATGTAAACGGGTGGTGCTCGTTCCCATGGACCTGGGAAAGCCCGAGTCTACCTCCGTAAGTACAGCCAAGTCTCCGGCTACCTTTGCCAAACCGCCTGCAAAGCCATCCGCCGCAACCCTGCCGGCCAAACCGGCCGCGCCACTCAAAAGCGCAACTCCCGGGTTCGATCTGGAGCGCGAAATCAGTCAACTGAAAGCCGCTCTGGCAGAATCCGAAAAAAGGTCCGAGGGCCTCCGGGCCGATCTGGACCAATCGCGTGAAGCGGCCTCCCGGTTCGAGCGGCAAGTCCGCGAACTGGAGGATAAGGCGCTTCAGTCGGCTCGTCGAATGGAAGATTTTGAGGCGGAAATAGCAGCGGCGGACCAATCGGTACGAAATGCCGAATCCAAAGTGTCCGAACTCGAATCGGCGCTTTTGGCGGCCCGTGCAAACGCCCTGGAGCCAATGGCCGTTGCACCGGTCCCGGAAAGCATCGGTCATGTTGAAGAACTACAGGATCAACTTCGTGCCAAAACGCGTGAAGTAGACCGGTTGTTGGAAGAGCTGAACCAATCGGCGGCACAAACCGAAGAACTCCGTCGCCAATTGCAGGATGCACTGGAGGCCAGTGATGAGGACCAGACAGAGTCCGCCGGTGCATTGGCCGACCGCGATCGGTTGAGCCGCGAATTGGACGGGCTTCGCCAGTCGATCGACTTGTTGCAAGCCGAGATCGAACAGAAGGAAGCCGAGAATGAGAATCTGAATAACGTCTTGATTGAAAGCCGCATGGCGTCCGCCGCCAAAGACGAACAGATTCGAATGCTTCAAACCGATATTCAGCGCTTGGAAGACTCGCGTGATTCTGTGCGAATCGCCGCCGACGATACGGCGGAGCGGTTGCGCTCTTTGGAAAGCGAACTAGAGCTTTTGAACAACGAGCACGCCACACTGAAAGGTATTGCGGCGGAACGCGCCGCCGAGGTGCATCAGGCGGACGAAAGGGCTGACGCAGCGGAAGCCAAGCTCGATGAACTTCGCCAGGAAGTGGAAGTTATCCGTCTCGAAAAGGCAGCCTTCGAAGACGAATTGCGCCGTACCCGGCAGGAGGTCGACACACTTCGCGACACCTGCCGTACCAACGCGCTGGACATGAATATTCTGCGTGATCAAGTAGTGGAACTCACCGGGGATCGAGAAACATTTCAGCAATCCCTGAAAGACGCGGAAGACCGGGATCTGGATCGTGCGTCGACGTTGAGGCAACTTGAAGAGCATCTGCGAGATGCGGAGGAACGGACCGAACACGCATTGGGAGAGGCACGTAGGCGTCAGGAAACGATCGAAACATTGCAGGCCGAGGTCAAAGACCGCCAGTTCGAAATTGAGCGACTCTCGATTGAATTGGAAAATGCCCGGGGTGAAGTAGATGCCAAAGGCCGGGAAGTGCAACGCCTGAACCACGCTATCGAGAGCTTGCATCCTACCGACGCCCTTGCGGCGAATGCCCCGATGGCCGCCTCTGTCGATTTGGATGGATCGGATGCTCCCGTGCGAGATACCAATTCGTTGCCCGATATTATGGACGTACCGGGACAAGACGAGCAGAAAATGATGGTGGAAGCTTTGTTGCGTTTTCTGGGCCGTCGTTGAACCGGCCAACTCAATGAGGATCCGCGTGTAGACCATGCGACGCTTGATGGTCATATGCAGTTGCGGCGAACGCATTCAAGTACCCCAGTCCGCCTTGGGCAAGATGGGCCTGTGTCCAGGCTGCGGCCAGACCATTGCCATCACCAAGGAAAGTGCAGTGCCGGTGAAAACGCCTGTCGCGCCTGGCCGTCCGCTGGGGCGTGCGGTTTCGTGCCCATCCTGCGGCCATGCATTCACAGTAGGGGGAGAGGCCGCCTCTCCTCAGGCTACGCGCCAGGAATCGATCTCCCACAACGGGCACCGGCCCACCGACGATGCCAAGAGGCGCTTCGCCGAAGCAGTCGACCTGTACTTCAACAAGCGATATGCCGAGGCTCTAGTCCTTTTTAATGACCTATCGGTTCAGTATCCAGGCAACTCCGACATCGACGCCGCGCGGCAACAGTGCGTCATATCAATGAACATTGCGCGCGGCCTCGTGCTCGAACATAAACCTGCGGTGCCGGATCCCCCGCCGACTGTCGTACGTGTACAAAGACCCGCGCAATACTCCGCCGGTGATGCCGCCGCCCCAGCGTCCGGACTGACCCAGGAAACGTTGAAACAAGTTCTGCTGCAAAAGATGATGCACGGCTCGTCTGAAGAGATTCAGATGCGTGCCACGGAACTCGCCTTCAAGCTCATTGAGCGCGAAGCGCAGCCCAAACCGAATGGGGAGGATTTGGACTCGCTTGTGCACATCCTGGAAGAGCGTCCCAGCAAGGAACCCTCGCCCGCTGACCCTGCATATGCACGGCGCGATCAACGGGCCACTCCCATATGATTCCCGCGCGTCCGCCTGAACAAGGCCGCTGAAGGCGGTGCACATGAACTCCCTCACGGTCGCTCTTGATATGAGTTGTGCCGCCGAGACCCCTATGACAGGCGTCGGTTATGCGGCTCTATTCCAAATTCAAGCGCTGGCGAGGCTGCACCCGGAACTGGACCTCCGCATTTTTGCAACTGGCGATCGCCACGCCGTCCCCATGCTGTCAGGCAAAATTCCAAGCGCAACGCGTGAAGCCATATACGGTCACAGCCGGCTTCTCAAATACTACGCCTGGACCCGGTTCTCCTGGCCACCTATCGAATGGTTCTCCGGCCCAGCGCGCATTGCCCACAACCTCTGCCATCAAACTCCCGCCGCGAGTAAAGCGGTCCGCGTTGTTACAGTGCACGACCTTTCGTGCTACCGCGTTCCAGAGACACATACACCCCGTACTATCGACGTTCAAAAGACCTTGCTGCGCCAGTGCGCTCGAGAGGCAGATATCATTGTTACCGTTTCCGAACACTGCAAACAGGAAATGATGGACATACTGAATGTACCCGCTGATCGAATTCGCGCAATTCCCAACGGGGTTGACAACACCGAGTTTGCAGAAGACTTCGGTCCGGAATTCCTCAGTGAAACGTTGCGGCGTATAGGTGTTTCCGGCCCCTATTTCATCCATCTCGGAACCATCGAGCCCCGCAAGAATCTTGTGCGGCTGATTGCCGCTTACGTGCATGCGCGAGAACGATTCCCCGATTTGCCAGCGCTTGTGCTTGCAGGCAAGCGCGGTTGGAAATCCGAGAGCACCTTTGACGCGATAGAAACCCAAAGCCGAAACGGCAGTGTTTTGCACGCCGGATATTTGTCCCGGCGCGAAGCCGTTGCGCTGCTCAAAGGCGCGCACGCATGCCTTTATCCCTCGCTCTACGAAGGATTTGGACTGCCGGTGCTGGAGGCCATGGCTGCCGGCACGCCTGTGCTGACCGCGTCAAGCTCTTCACTGCCCGAAGTGGCAGGAAGTGCCGCCGTGTACGTCGATCCGCTCAGCACCGAATCCATAATGGAGGGCATTTGCACTATGTGGAAAGACAGCAACGGAAATGCCAACCGGTCGGCAATGGGGCTTAAACGCGCATATGAACTCACATGGGACGCCAGCGCGCGCCAACTCGCCGCATGTTACCGCGAGATTGCGTGACACTTTCCGGCCCCCCGGTTCAAAACCCCGGGGAATTGCCCGATTTCCTATCGCTTTCGCAAGTCCTATAATGGAAACTTGTGCACCACAGTGACAAACCCATCGGGAGATTCACCATGAAAGCCGCTGTAATCAATCAGAATGGTGGAATCGAACACATCCATATTGAAGAAGTTGCCGATCCCAAACCCGACGTCGATGAAGTCGTCGTTGATGTCAAGGCAGCCGCATTGAACCACCTCGACATTTGGGTGAGACGAGGCCGGCCCGGTCTTGAACTGATGTTTCCCCACGTACTCGGATCCGATGCCGCCGGCATTGTTTCTGCCGTAGGCCGCCACGTGAAGGACATCAAGGAGGGCACGGAAGTCGTCATCAATCCGGGTTTGAGTTGCGGAACATGCGAGTTTTGCCGGAGGGGTGAACACAGTGAATGCCTGTACTTCGGCATCGTGGGCATGAGCCGCCCCGGTACTTTTGCCGAGAAGGTAGCGCTTCCCGCCGCGAACATCATGTCCAAACCGTCTCATCTGACTCCGGCGGAGGCGGCCGCACTACCTCTTGCGCACATTACCGCATGGAGAATGCTGTTTTCCCGCGCAAAGACGAAGCCCGGAGAACGCATTCTCATTCACGGCATCGGAGGAGGCGTTGCGCTGGCCGCTCTTCAACTCGCCAAGCTGATTCAAGCGGAAGTCATCGTCACATCATCGTCCGACGAAAAATTGAGACGTGCACGCGAACTGGGCGCGGATCACGCCATCAACTACTCCGCCAACCCAGACGTCGCCTTGGCTGTCAAGGACATCACCGGCGGTCGCGGAGTGGACGTCGCCTTTGACACTACTGGCGCGGCCACCTGGCAAATCAATTTCGATACGGTCCGGCGAGGCGGCCGCATTGTGCATTGCGGTGTCACTAGCGGCGCCTCTGCACAGGTCAGCATCTCCGCTTTGTATTGGAACCACGTGACCGTTATGGGTTCTACCATGGGAACGCAAGAAGATTTCCGCCAGATGCTGGACACTGTGCATATGTCCAAACTCAAGCCGGTGGTAGACACCGCCTTTGCTCATGCGGATGTTCGCATAGCCACTATGCGCATGGAAAACGGAGAACAATTCGGCAAGATCGTATTGGAGATTTGAGGCAAGTCAGTCGTCGACTTCGCAAGTGCCTCCACCACATCCGTGACCGCCGCAACGGGAGCCACATGGGAACCATGCTCCAAGAACGATAATTTGTCGAATGATCCGTCGTCTGGTGTCTTTCCAAAGCTCGCATTTTACAAGGCCATTGTGTTGGTATACTTGCCGTGAAACCGGTAAAGATGTTGCGATTCGCATTCTTCAACCCCTACGATACGATGCATACTCGGGCGGAAATCAATTGGCAAGTTCCAACACGAACCAAACAAAAGGGTAGAAACATGACCTACCAACCCAATCGACGGCAGTTTCTCCGATGCGCGGCCGCGGGAACCCTTGCCTTGCTAGCTCCGTCGGGCGAAGCCGGCTACGCGCAGCAATCACGACGGCCAAACTTGCTTGTGATTTTTGCCGACGACTGGGTGTACCGCGCAATTGGGTACAACAACCCCATCGTGCAAACGCCGAACCTTGATCGCCTCGCAAGCGGCGGCACGATATTCGAACATGCCTATGTTGCGTCGCCTATTTGCGTGGCCAGCCGCTCCAGCATTCTTACCAGTCTTTTCCCGCAGCAGCACGGCTCGGTGGCCTTGGATCAAACAGGATTTTTGACCAACGTCGTGGATCAAGGCAAATACAGAACGTTCGCACACGACCTTACCGATGCCGGCTATGTAACCGGCTTCTGCGGCAAGTCCCATTTGAAATCTCCGTTGGAATATGGATTCACTGAAGGCAAAGAGAACGGTGACTACAACGACCTGACCACGTTCGCCGATGCGGCACAATTTCTGGCAGGCCGAAAGGGGAAGGAGTCTCCGTTCCTGTTGTGGGTCGCGCCTCATCAACCTCACGTGCCGCTACTGCCTGAACAGGAATTTCTCGATCTCTATAAAGAGGCAAACATCCAACCGGACCCAAACTTTATGGAAAAGCCTCCGAAAGGCAGCCTCTACAACCAAGGCAAACCGGGTGAACAGTACTACCGCGATTCGGAGTACGTGAAGAACTATAACGATCTCCCTTCAGGGCCGCCGCGCACCAGGGACCAGATTGTCGAGTTCACCCGTGCCTATTACGCAACTATTTCGCACCTTGATCGCCAGATCGGCGAATTGATCTCCAACCTGAAGGATTCGGGCCACTACGAAAATACGGTAATCCTGTTCCTGGCGGATAACGGGTACCATCTGGGTAATCACGGCCTCGGTAATAAGATCACCATGCATGAAGAATCGGTGCGTGTGCCAATGTTGGCTCACGGTCCTGGCGTGGTCAAAGAAGGTGCGCGAAGCAAAGCCCTCGTTTCCAGCCTGGATATCTATCCTACGCTCCTGGATCTCGCGGGGATTCGCCTTCCCGATCACATTCAAGGCCGTTCGCTCACTCCGGTCTTTGCGAATCCAAATGCGACAGTTCGCGACTACGTCTTCAGCGAATGTACCGGCGTGGGTGCCACGGTAGGTATGGGTCACCGTATGATTCGTGGCGACCGGTGGAAATACGTCCTGACCGACACAAACGAAGAAGCGCTGTTCGATCAGCTTGACGATCCGTTCGAACTGAAGAACGTGATAAGCGATCCAGCTAACGTGGCGGTGGTCACCGAGTTGCGAGGAAGACTTTCACAATGGATGGATGCAATAGTCGATACGCACCAAAGGCCGGGCCAGTAACGGCCTGCTTGTCTGGTCGCCGGACCCAAACGAAACGTAAAGAAAATCGCGCCCACCGGAATTTACCAGCGGGCGCGGCAATGTATTCGTTGCTGAAGTTACTTCTTTTCGCGGTGCACGGTGTGCTTGCGCAACGAGGGATTATACTTTTTCCTCTCAATGCGGCCGGTCGTGTTCCGCACGTTTTTGGTTGTGTAATATCGCGAGGTGCCGGGTGCTTCGGTGCACTCCAGAATCACCTGCACGACGTTCCCTTTGTTCTTCGCCATCGTTCATAACTCCGTTAAGCGGACGTATTGCGCAAAATCCTTGTCAACAAGAGGCGGTATTATGGCGGTTGCGGGCGATCCGTGTCAAATTCCCGATGGGACGTCCAGAATGTCCGGAATTAGTCGCTTTCCAAGCAAGACCACCGAATCGCGCGAATAGCCAAGTGTCTCATAAAATCCGATGGCGCCTATGTTTGTGGCACGTACGCACAAGTTTATCTTTGGACATCCGGCCGCCATTAGCAGCACTTCAACGGCATCCATGAGTTGTCGGCCCACCCCGTCGCCCCTGACATCCGGGAGAACTCCCAAGTAGTTTACGTTTCCTCGGTGGCCGTCGTAACCACCCATGACTGTTCCAACGATACGGTGGGTCGCTTCCGCCACGAGAAAGAACTCCGGCCCCACATGCCGCTTCCGCAAAATATCCTTGTACGGATCATTCCACGCTACAGTTAGCCCGCATGCCCGCCAGAGATCCACTACAGCATCAGTATCCGAATCCATGAATGGTCTTATTTGGAAGGTCATCCATGCAGTCCCCTTAAAAAACAGAGATGAACGGCACCATGACCGTTCATCTCTATACAAGCGTATGCATATTGGATTACGGCGCCACGGCAGCCGCCACTTTTTCACCCATGCTTTCGCCAGTTTCCGGATTCACGGCCAGATTGAGGTTTTCGCCATCCCGGGTGTAGAAGAAGAACCCGTACATCATTTCTTCAAAGGTTTGAGGGCCATCCTTGACCACCGCGGAAGGATCTGGATTGTACGGATTGAACGAAGAGTTGTCGTAGTGTGCAATCACTTCGATGCGCGTGCCTTTGGGAAACTTCTTCGTGAAAGGTTCCCACACATACGACAGCTGCCAATTAAAGTCATAGTTGGGAATACTCAGCAACGTTTCCTTCTTGCCGTCAGGGAAGTGCGCATTGAACAGCATGTCCCGTCCGCGCAGGTGCATGTGTGAAAACATCGCGATGCCCGTACTGTCCTCCTCCATCGAATCCTCGGCTGTTACGCAATAAAATGGATCGCCCGCTGGAATCGCAAATGAATCGTTGTTAATGATTTTATAATAGACTCTTTTCTCCACCGGCTCTTTTGCGAACCGGATACCAATGGAGACACGGTCCCTTTCTTCTTTGCCGGTAGTCACGTAATGGGCTTGGAGAACCAGCGTCGCACCTTTGGGTATCATCATTGCCCGGTTCTTGTCCAAATCCACGGGTGCACCCCCCGGTACGTATCCCGTAAGGAATTGAGTCTCTTGGCTATACTCTTGGCCCGGCAGCATATAGATCATGTTGCAGTGGTGAAGCACCGTTGCGTTCTCGGGCCTGATCTCCAGACCCTGAATCCACGTGTCGTGCGGAAATACATACGGCATCGGAATGTACTGGTACTTGATGTAGCCCGTTGCCGGAATCTGCATTTCATCCTTCGCGGTGATCACCAGATCCGGTTCTCCAATGCGCCATTTGGAGTCCGCAAACACCGGCGCTTCCGGCCGGTCTTCGGCCTCGCCTTCAATCTTTCCGCCGCGAGCCCACCCGGCCACAATTCGCCGGTCACTGTCCGAAATGGACGGCGCATTCACAAACGTTCCGTGCGCGGAATGCGCGTACCACGGTGGCATACGCTCCTCAGTAATGACTTCCGCAATCATGTCTGCCATAGCGGCCGCGCGCGAATAGGTTTGCAATGAAAATGGAGCCCCGCCATCGACCCGGTGACATTTCACACAATGGGCGTCCAAGATCGGTGCAACGTCTCTCGTATACGTGTAAGCCTTTTCCGCCGTCGTCACTGGTTCAGATATTACGCAGCCGTCAACCGGTGTCTCTGTGACTTCGACCGTCTTTCCTGTCAATACCTGTTCCAACGCCAAGGCAAGGTCTGCACGACCCGAATCCGGACTCACTCCACTAACCCGGTGTTGACCGTCTACACGCCCGCGGTATCGAACGCGCCTTTCGCTGTCCAAAACCACCACCTCCGGCGTTCGAGTCAGCCCAAGCGCTTTCACAGCGGTGCCGTCTATGTCTTTCGCCAGCGTTACCGTGAGATTATAGTCAATGGCCTGTTGAGCCATATCCATGATGGAGTCATCAGCGCTGACATTTATGAGGACAAACGTGGCCTCATGTCCGAATTGATCCGACAACGCCTGAAAAACCGGCAAGTAGCGTTGAGCCACCGGGCAGGTGGTTGAGGAAGCCATCACCACTATGGCTTTCGACTCGCCCAACTCACTCAACGAACGCTCGACATACCGGATATCCTTAAATCGGAATTCGGCCGGAATATCGCCAACCTTCACTTCGGCTATGGCGGAACTGCATACCAAGGCCGCAACGACAAAGAACAGCGCTACAGTATTTCTGATCCGCATGATGGACTCCCAGGAATTGAAGCTTCTTGCCCGATACCCCACTATACATCACGCGAACAGGTCTGCCAACCCCTCTCCACCGGGGGCCGTGCGCTACCGCTGGTCGCTTTACAACCTGTATAATCAAGGACAGAGGCGCGTTGACAGGCCGATGGGGGATTGGTACGCGCCCCAAGAAGGACACATGGACGCCCGGCTTCAATTAGGCATATTGGCCCAACCCGACGAATTTACCTGCGGACCCACGTGTCTGCATGCCGTCTACAATTACTACGGCGACACGTATTCTCTGGAAGAGGTTATCGATGCCACGCCCCGGCTCGAAAATGGCGGTACATTGGCCGTAATGCTGGCTGGGCAGGCCCTGCAGCGAGGATATGACGCGAAAATCTATACTTTCAACCTGCAAATGTTCGACCCTACATGGTTTGACGTTCCCGGCACCGATTTGGCCGACAAGCTACGCGCCCAAGCCAAAAACAAGTCCGGAAAGCGGTTCCACGTGGCTACGCAAGCCTATCTGAAATACCTTGACGCCGGCGGTAGGCTGGGGTTGCAAGACCTTACCCCGTCACTCATTCGCCGGTACTTGAAGCGCGGCGTTCCCATACTCACTGGGTTGAGTTCCACCTACCTGTACCGAACCGCCCGAGAGTGGGGTCCCAACGACGATTTCGACGATGTACGCGGCGAGCCGCAGGGCCATTTTGTGGTGCTCTGTGGATACGACAAGGAAGATCGGGAAGTGCTCGTGGCCGACCCGCAGGACCCCAATCCGGTCTCCGATACCCAATTCTACAAAGTCAATATGGACCGGCTGATCTGTTCCATCCTCCTGGGCGTTCTGACCTACGACGCCAATCTGCTCGTCCTCCAGCCGAAAGACGGAGATCGCTCCCCAAGCCATGCAAGCGCTCATTATCGTTGACAACACCAAGCATTGGCCACTCCATTTTCCCGGGGTCGATGTAGTGGATGCCCGGACCTATGTTACCAGCCAGGAATATAGCGGCGACCGCGGCATGCTGGTATTCAATCTCTGCCGGTCGTATCGGTATCAGAGTCTCGGCTATTATGTTTCACTGATTGCCGCCGCGCGCGGACACCGGCCCGTCCCTGCCGTGACCACGATTCAAGACATGAAGTCCGTCACGCTGCTGCGCTACGCATCCGAAGACCTGGAAGAGATGATGCAGCACTGCCTTCGGCCGCTGCAATCAAAGGAATTCACCCTAAGCATCTATTTCGGCCAGAATATGGCCCGAAGGTACGACAAACTGTGCAAAGCACTCATGAACGCGTTTCATGTGCCCCTGATGCGGGCTCATTTCACCTTTGAAGAACAGTGGGAGTTGCAGCGGATAGCCCCAATTGGAGCAAAGGACATTCCCGACGAGCATTGGGAATTCGTGCTGGAAGCAGCTAAGGTCTATTTCTCGCGTCCCCGGTTTGCCGTGCGGAAAAAGCCGACTGCACGATACGACATCGCCATCTTGCACAATCCGGAAGAGAAAATGCCGCCGTCCAATGAGCGCGCCTTGCGGAAGTTCGAACGCGCCGCGAAAGCGCTTGGCATGGAGCCAGAGTTCATCGAAAAGGAAGACTACGGCCGGCTCGCCGAGTTCGATGCTCTCTTCATCCGGGAGACGACCCAGGTCAATCACCATACCTTCCGGTTTGCGCAAAGGGCGGCGGCCGACGGACTAGTCGTCATCGACGACCCTGAATCCATTCTGCGCTGCAGCAACAAAGTGTATCTGGCCGAGTTGCTCGGCAAGAACAACATTCGCACCCCAAAAACCGTCATTGTTCACCGCGATAATTACGAAGATTTGCACGACCTTATTGGACTGCCCTGCATCTTGAAACAACCGGACAGCTTTTTTTCCCAAGGTGTCATCAAGGTGAACGATCGCGAGACGCTTCTAAGCGAATGCGAACGCTTGCTGGACAGGTCCGAATTGATCATCGCACAAGAGTTTATGCCCACCACGTTTGATTGGCGCGTCGGTGTACTTAACCGCGAGCCGCTATACGTGTGCCGGTATCACATGGCAAGCAAACACTGGCAAATACAGAAAACGGAACAAAGTGGAAACATTACCTACGGCGAGCATGATTGCGTGCCCATCGAGGCAACCCCGTCTGCCGTCATCAAGACCGCCGTCAAGGCCGCCAATCTCATCGGAGATGGACTCTACGGAGTTGATTTGAAAGAGCACCGGCACCAGGTGAGTGTAATCGAGGTGAACGATAATCCAAGCATTGATGCCGGGGTGGAAGACAGCCTTGTGAAAGACGAACTCTACAACAAGATAATGGGCGTCTTCCTGAGCCGGATCGAAGCCCTGAAGGAGCCTGGCACGCACAAATGACACCAAATTCCCCCCTGCATTTGTTCGAAGGGTTTGGCGTGGAACTTGAATACATGATCGTCCGCGAGGACTCGCTGAATACCTTTCCCGCATGCGACGAAGTCATCAAAGCAGTCGCCGGCTCGTACGTTAACGAAGTTGACCGCGGACTGCTGAATTGGTCAAATGAGTTGACCCTGCACGTCATCGAATTCAAAACAAACGGGCCGGCTGCGTCGCTTGCGGGCCTTTCGACCCATTTCGACCAACACGTACGAGACGTAAACCGCATTCTGAATCCAATGCGCGGGCGACTGATGCCCACCGCCATGCACCCGTGGATGGATCCGCACGCCGAAATGAGGCTCTGGCCTCATGAAAACTCGCCCATTTACGATGCCTTCAACCGCATATTCGATTGCAAGGGACACGGATGGGCCAATCTGCAGAGCGCGCACATCAATTTGCCGTTTTGCGGCGACGAGGAATTTGGCCGCCTGCATGCCGCGATTCGGCTAGTCCTGCCCCTCCTGCCCGCTATAGCCGCCAGTTCCCCGTTTGCCGACGCCAAACTAGCGGGCCCCATGGATTACCGGCTGGAAGTATATCGAACAAACTGTGCCAAGGTGCCCATGGTCACCGGCGACGTCATACCGGAACCCGTTTTCACGCCAGACGAATATGAACGGAATATCTTGCAGCCGTTGTACCGTGAAATTGCTCCGCTTGATCCTGATGCCGTTTTGCAGGATGAATGGCTCAATGCTCGCGGAGCCATTGCACGTTTCGAAAGAGACACCATTGAGGTGCGCCTCCTGGACGTCCAGGAATGCCCCGCCGCGGATATTGCCATTGTGATGTTGGTTACTAAGACAATTAGGGCGTTAGTGGAAGAGGACTGGTGCGGTTGGGACGAACAAAAAAAGTGGGCCGTACCTCCGTTGGCGGAAATTCTGCGCGATACCGTTCGGACGGCCGAAGATGCGCCGATAGACAATCGCGAATACCTCAACGCGTTCGGCTTCAACGGGCAAAGCGCTACGGCGGGTGAACTGTGGAGTCACATCTATAAGAACCTGGTTCCAAAGTGCTCTGACGATGAAGTAAGACTACTCGGGCCGGTAAACCATATTCTTCGCCATGGCACGCTTTCCCGGCGCATCGTGCGCGCCGTCGGCGGCAACGTGAATGTTGCAAATCTGAAGAACGTGTACCGCTCCTTGTGCGAATGTCTGCAACGCGGAGAACAGTTTGATGGCGCGCTCCACGGCACTCCTGTTCACGTGTGAACATGGAGGCAACCGGGTACCAAAGCAGTACCTGGCGATCTTCAAAGGACATAATAATCGCCTGGAGAGCCATCGGGGTTACGATCCCGGCGCGCTGCCTCTGGCACGCTGTCTCGCCAAAGAACTGAATGCACCACTGCTTTTTTCCACGATTACTCGCTTGCTAGTGGAACTCAACCGGTCTCCCGGAAATCCCTCCTTGTTCTCAGACATCACAAAGAATGCGCCGGATGCCGTTCGAGAGTCGATTCTCTCGACGTACTATATGCCGTATCGGACTGAAGTCGAAAGGAAGATTGAAGGACTGCTAACTAATCACGACCGGGTCTTGCATGTCTCCGTACATACATTTACGCCCGTCCTTCACGGGCAAGTCAGACGGATGGACGTCGGCTTGTTATACGATCCAAAGCGGCCGGGGGAGAAGGCGCTTTGCCACCGGTGGCAATGCTTGATTCACGATATCGCACCGGAGTACGTGGTGCGGCGGAATGCGCCCTACCGGGGTGTTTCCGACGGATTCACTACGCACTTAAGGAGACGATATTCGGCCGCACGCTATCTCGGCATTGAACTAGAAGTCAATCAGAGGCTCGCGGCAGGTTCACCAGCCCAAAAAATTGCCATCACCAAGTTAATTTTGAACTCACTGAGAGCGGTGATCAAAGGTACTACTCCTTGATATCCAGATTCGCGTGAGATGCAGCCCAAGCCCTCAGGTCAACAATGGCCGAGTATAGTACTCCCGCGCACCCTCGGTACGTGTCCGATCCCTTGGGTTTGTTGTCCACAGTGTACCACTCATGAAAACCCTTATTGGCAATAACTCGATCAAGCATTGGCAACAACTCGGTGTACGCTTCCTCAACCAGGCCATGCCGTACAAGTTGCCTGATCATTCGCGCGCCGAACCATGTCCAATCACCGCCATTCTGGTAACTGTATGGCCCCATTCCGGGGTTCTTGAAGAAGCCTCTTGGATAGGGAGGATACACAGTCAAACCGATGGAGGCCGCGCCGGCGGCCTGTACATTCGCCCTCATCTGACGTAGTACATGGGTAACTTCATGCCTGGACAAGAGTCCAGCCTCAATTGCAACCGCTGTGCCGCCGTGAAAGTGAACGGCAGACTCGTCATAACTTGCCGGAAACGGCGACGATTCGAGATAAATATGCGGCACGAACTTGCCACGGTCCTTGTCCCAGAGATGAGCGCGTACGGCGTCCGCAATAGTCTGGCGAATTCCATGCCATTTGATCCGCGTGTCCTCGTCAATCGCAGCTCCCGAATTCAGGTATTCGTCAATGGCAACTAGGTACAATGCGTTGTCATAAATGTCGATCGCAAGATGGCTGCTTTCGTCAAGTTCGACGCCCCATTCATGTTCGGGTTGAACGTCGCCCCAGTCAGCCGTCGTGGCGCCCCACACCAGACCGTGCGTAACATCGAACCGATGTCCGTGCACATAACCGAGTGCACGTTCCAAACGCTGTGAGACAGTCATGTCGTTGATGTCTTCCGCAAAGATCCCCGTGTCCCCGGTACAACGCGCATATCGGCAAACGCCAATGACAAGCGAGCTTTCTTGGTCCGTTTCCACTGTATTCTTGTGTGCGAGCACGTCCGGCATCGACGCGCTTTCGCGGTACTTATAAGAGATGTTCGCCTGCTCTCTGGGGATGTATCCATCGGCGATATCCCCATTTTCGGTCTGAAAGTGGAAAAAGGTCAGGAGTTTGTCGCGCACAAGTTCTTTGGGATGAACTTCACAGGCAAGTTCCATAAACGTGGTAAAGTCGCGAATCCAGACTTCGCCGTACCCCGATCCCGCGCTGAAACCCGATGAAACAGTGGACCTGGCAAGGGTCAATACGGTGTCCAGACGCGTGTCCCCTAGAATGGCATTTGCCAACGACGTGTCGTCCGCGGCTACAATTCCAGCAGAGAGGAAAGCAAGTGGAATAACGATCCCATACCGCAATCGCCTGCAACCTGGAATACGGTGTGTGCCGTTGCACTGGCTCATGAAAAGAGTCCCCCTTAGTGTACTTGAGCACCTCAAATCTGAATGCGGACTGAAATGGGGGGAGGGAGCGTCCTGTTCGCGATACTCAAGAACTCATGCAATGGCGACGGCTCTATTTCCATCGAAACGAAACGTCAAATTCGTTCTCGTCCGACTTAGCCTTCGCGCCCTTGTAATAATCCTCGAATTCGGTCATGCCCTTTAGCTGGACATTAAACCAGCATATCATGTACTTGAGAGCGAGCGTACGTACTTCTGCCTGATCCCGTTGGCCCCGGCCGCACACGATGCTCGCCGACTCCATCTGTAAAGCTGGCAGAATCATGAAATCAATATGACTAGCACCGTGAATCATCACGTCTGCTGCGGGCGAAGGAACGTAATCATACAAGTCGATCAAATCAGGAAGTCCGCGCGCAGTGCATAACCCCTGGTCCGCGTTTATCCACATGATCGCCACGTTCTTGTGCGGCAGATGTGTCACGAAGTCTCCACCGGGGTGATCGAACCAGCCATCCAGGTTAACTATTGCCCTGATGCGATCGTCGGCAATGGCCGCGGCCATGTTCGAATTGGTCCCTAGAGAGTGGCCAGCCTCCCCGACTTTCTCCATGTCCAACAACTCAAACAGGGGAGATGCGGAATTCTCGTTCTGCTCGCCAAGCCAGTCGATCAGGGCGCTAACCAACGCCACATGCGCCTCCTCTTGATTTATGTCTAGTCCTATTCCCAGGACGTCCGGATTTGGAAAGAAACGTATGGCGACGACAAATCCCCATTCCGCCAGTTGCCTCCCATATTCCAGGTAAGACCCGCGTGCCTGATTCCAGCCGGTGTTGAAAATAATCACCGGTGCCTTGTCCTTGAAGGTGTCGCGGTTGGGATAGTAAATACTGAGGGGAAACCCGTTCGCGTAATCTGTCTTCCATTCCACGTAGCTGTAAGGTCCTGGAAATCCTTTGGCCGGCGGATTAAGTGGACACCCGCTTGCCAATATCAGACCTACGACGGCAAACATAAACCCAACGCGAGACGCGGCAGCGCCTGACATGCCCAGTTCCCCTTTGCTCTCAACCTGACTCCGCCAAGTAGCCTACACCATATTACCCACGGGGCAAACCGTTCAAAACCGGTAAGTACGAGTCACAATGACAGACGAGCCCGGAGGGTGTCAGGTTTCGCCCGCGCCCGATTCGGCCTACAAACGGGGAATAAACCCCCTGTACAAGCATGTTCGAGGGGAAAAGGCAAGGGATGGCGCCAAGCGAGGCAAAACTCGCCTGCAGCGGGGCTCGCCTGATATCCTACCAGCCTCTGAAAACCCAAGGGGAGTTTCCAAGTATGCCTCCAATGTACGATCCGGAAGCCGTTCGGCCCATGTGGGAGGAACTGGTGGAAGTGGGCATAACGCCTTTGACAACGCCTGACGCTGTAGACGCAGCCTTGGGACAGTCCACGGGCACGGCCATGCTCGTCATTAATTCGGTGTGCGGATGCGCCGCCGGTGCCTGTCGGCCTGGGGTCATGTTGGCCCTGCAAAATGACCTCATTCCCGACAAGCTGTATACTGTCTTTGCCGGAATGGACACCGAAGCCACGCAACGCGCCCGCCAACTCATCGGACCAGAATTGCCGCCAAGTTCTCCCAACGTCATCCTGTTTAAAGACGGAAAGCCGTTCTTTGCCATGCAGCGCCACCACATCGAACAGCGAAATGCAGTAGAAATCGCGAACGAATTGCGCAAAGCCTTCAATGCGCATTGCACATCAAAGGGCCCGTCCGTTTCGCCAGAGAAGTTTGAGGAAATACTTCCGGTACAACAGTGCGGCTCAAAGATACCGCTGTATCAGGGCGACTAATGGGTTTGACCTGATTGATTTGCTTGTAGAGACTCGGGGTATGCTGGCTTTGCTTGCATACCCCGTTTCGTTTCTTGCGCGGCAGCATCAGGCGGAATACCGCCATACCATAAGGAATTGCATGAATGCGACTGCCTTGGATCATCGGATTGACTCTGATCGCGGCCGGAGTTGTGTCCGGTTGCGCCACCACGGGGGAAGGCACCTACACCCCGCCCAGCGCTCTGTCCGAAGAGCAGGAAATGGCAATTGGTGCCCAGCTTTCACAAGAAGTCGAAAAGACGGAAAAAGTGCTTGACGACGCGTCCATTCAGAAGTACATCGGCGAGATTGGCGACCGGCTGGCGCGGGTGTCGCCACGGCAGAACGTCGAATACCGGTTTACCGTCATTGAGAAGGACGAGCTAAACGCATTCGCGCTCCCGGGCGGGCATATGTATATCTATACGGGCCTGTTGAAGCTCTGCCAGAACGAGGCGGAACTGGCGTCTGTAATGGGCCACGAAATTGCCCACGTGGCGGCAGAGCATCACGGCGAATCCATTGCCAGGCAACAACAACTGGAACTGCTGATTGCGGCGGCAAATGCCGCGCTCGAAGGAAAACCCATCGGGCAGGCAGGCGCGCAAATAATTGGCGGAATGGCCACGTTGAAGTTTTCGCGCGATCAGGAACGCGAGGCCGACAAACTGGGCATGGACGTACTGTTTCGCGCGGGCTACAATCCCGACGCCATGGTTTCGTTTATGAGCCGGATGCTGGAACAGGAACAGTCCGGGGGCGGCTCAATGCCCTTCGCCTTGCTGTCGTCGCATCCGTTGACGCAGAACCGGATTGTCTTGCTACAACAATTGGCTGCGCAATTTCCCGCCGATATGAAGACGCAGGGAACATTGGGTGAGGAACGTTACCGGCAAACCGTGCTGAACCGGTTCAAGTAGATTTCACCATTGTTGAACAAAAACCGCGCCCGCGGCTTTTGGCCACGGGCGCGGTTCATCTTTCGTGAGACAAGCCGGACTATTTCTTCTTGCCCGCCTTCTTTTTGCCCTTGGACTTACGCGGCGTTTCGATCGCCGCTTGCGCCGCCGCAAGGCGCGCGATTGGCACGCGGAATGGGCTACAGCTTACATAATCCAAGCCAACACGGTGGCAGAATTTGACGGAAGCCGGATCGCCGCCGTGTTCGCCACAGATGCCGCACTTCAGGCCGGGGCGCGAATCGCGGCCGCGTTCCACCGCCATTTTGATGAGTTGGCCGATGCCTTCCTGATCCAGGGTCTGGAAGGGGTCGGCTGGCAAGACTTTGCCATCAAGATACGAGGGCAGGAAACCGCCGATGTCGTCGCGCGAAAAACCGAAGCCCATTTGAGTCAGATCGTTCGTGCCGAAACTGAAGAACTCCGCCACGTTCGCGATCTTGTCGGCCGTAAGCGCGGCGCGGGGTACTTCGATCATGGTGCCGACCATGTACTCGAGCTTCTTCACGCCGTACTTCTTGGCCACTTCGTCCGCCACTCGGCGGATGATGGCTTCTTGGTGGGCCAATTCGTTGACGTGGCCGACCAAAGGCACCATGATTTCCGGCAGCACCTTGACCTTTTGCTTGGTGAGTTCAGCAGTGGCTTCGAGGATGGCTCGAGCCTGCATTTCGGTGATTTCCGGATAGGCGATGCCGAGGCGGCAGCCACGGTGGCCCAGCATGGGATTCAACTCGTGTAGCGCGCGCATGCGGCTCGTGATCTTTTCCGGGGAAATGCCGATCTGTTTCGACAATTCCTTCACTTGAGCGTCGTCGAGCGTGATGAACTCGTGCAGCGGCGGATCGAGCAGACGCACCGTCACAGGCTTACCGGCCATGGCCTTGAAAATGCCGATGAAGTCCTTCTTCTGGAAGGGCAGCAGCTTCATCACAGCGGCGCGGCGGACATTTTCGTCTTCGGCCAGGATCATCTCACGCACGTGAATGATGCGTTCCGGTTCGAAGAACATATGCTCGGTGCGGGCCAGGCCGATACCTTCCGCTCCGAACACAATTGCCTGTTGCGCGTCTTCCGGGCGCTCGGCGTTGGTGCGCACCTTGATTTCGCGGATCTCGTCGACCCACTTCATCAACTTCTTGTACCAGGGGTTCTTGTCCGGGTCCGCCGGGCTCACAGGGACCTGGCCCTCGTAGACAATGCCGCGCGAACCGTTCAAGGAGAACCAATCGCCTTCCTTGAAGGTCTTGCCGTTTACTTTGACCTCACGGGTCTTCGTATTGATGTCCAGCGCGGAACAACCCACGATGCAGCACTTGCCCCAACCGCGGGCCACGAGGGCCGCGTGCGAGGTCATGCCACCCTTGGCGGTCAGGATGGCTTGCGCCACGTGCATTCCGTGGACGTCTTCTGGCGACGTTTCGTTGCGGACCAGGATTACCTTTTTGCCTTGTTTCGACCATTGTTCGGCCTTGTCGGCATCGAGCACGATTTGGCCGACGCCGCCGCCGGGACCCGCCGGCAAGCCCTTTGCCAGCACGTTCGCCGATTTTTCGGAGGCGGGATTGAGCATCGGGTGGAGCAACTCATCCAACTGTTCCGGCTTGACGCGCATGATCGCGGTGGTTTTGTCGATCAGCTTGTCTTCACACATCTCCACGGCCATGCGGACCGCAGCCGTGCCGGTGCGTTTGCCCGTGCGGGTCTGAAGCATCCACACACGGCCTTTTTCGATCGTGAATTCGATGTCCTGCATGTCGCGATAGTGCTTTTCCAGCTTGTTCCGGATCGCGACCAGTTCCTTGTAGGCCTTTGAATTGGCTTTCTCCAGAGACACAAGGTGCTTCGAGTGATCGGTCTTGGTGGCTTCGTTCAGGGGCGATGGCGTGCGGATACCCGCCACCACGTCTTCACCCTGCGCGTTCACCAGCCATTCGCCGTAGAACTTCTCGTCGCCCGTCGAGGGGTCGCGCGTAAACGCCACGCCCGTGGCGGACGATTCGCCCATGTTGCCGAACACCATGGCCTGCACATTGACGGCCGTGCCCCATTCGTCGGGGATGCTTTCGATACGGCGGTAGGAAATTGCACGGCGGCCCATCCAGGATTGAAACACGGCTTTGACGCCGCCCCACATCTGTTCGCGGGAATCATCGGGGAAGGGTTTGCCCAACACGCTTTTCACGATCTTCTTGTACTCTTCGCAGAGCTGCTTCAGATCGTTCGCGTCGAGGTCGGTGTCTTCCGTTACTCCCTTGGCCTTCTTCATGGCGTCCATCGCGTGTTCGAGCTGATGACGCACGCCGTGGCCGTCTTCCGGCGTAATTCCCGCCGCCTTTTCCATCACCACGTCGGAGTACATGGTAATCAACCGGCGGTACGCGTCCCACACAAAGCGTTCGTCGCCGCTCTGCGCGATGAGCCCTGGAATCGTCGCCTTGGTCAGGCCGACGTTCAACATGGTTTCCATCATGCCCGGCATCGAGGTGCGCGCACCCGAGCGGACCGACAGCAAGAGCGGGTCCTTCGGATTGTCGAACTTCTTGCCCATGACCTTTTCGACCTTTTTCAGGGCTTCTTCGACCTGAATGCCGACTTCCTTGGGCAACTTGTTCTTGTTTTTGTAGTACTCGGTGCAGACTTCGGTCGTGATGGTGAAGCCGGCCGGTACCGGAATTCCCAAGCCGCACATGTCGGCGAGGTTTGCACCCTTGCCGCCCAGCAGCTCCTTCATGCTTCCTTTGCCCTCGGCCTTGCCGCCGCCAAAGAAATACACGTATTTCTTCGCTTTAGCCATGTGTCCAATCTCCTTAAATCGCCCGTGGAGAGCGTGCTGCAGTGAGTGAGGTAGGCGCGAACCCAGTCGCGATCACGAACCCCATCCGCCAAAAAAACCCCTGGGGACAAAATACGGCGTAGTGTACCGCGAGAACGGTTTTGGATTCAAGGATAAACCCGAAAACCCGGCGCAAAGGTATGAATTTTTGAAAGGCTTTCGCAACAAGATTTGCAGGTAAGGAGAAATCGGCACGATGCCAAATCGACCGCCAAAAATTCGCGGCATTTTCCCCCGAATCCTATTTTCTGTCTGGCTACCGCCTCCTTGCGTCTGTACTGTAGATTAGGATGCCTAGGAAACTCCAGCTTGCGAGGCTTTGTACTGGGTATCAGCCGGTGATTTTGTTTTTGGGGTCTTTATAGAATGGGTGTTGCATGAAGAGGCGTTGCATTTCGATGATGCCGCTGGAATCGATGGGGCCGTCGTAGTTGTCGGCGAGTTGGAGCAGGGTGTCGACTTCTTGCCAGTTGTAGGGTTTGCCGCGCAGTTCTTTTCGCCGGAGTTCGTCGAGGAATCGGCCGGTTTCCTCCCATTGGAGAATAAGAGTGCGCTGTTCTTCTGGGGAAGGCATATTCATGAGGCCGCTCCGAGCAGTGCCAACGCTTTCTGAAGAGTTAGTGTATCCTTTTTGGCGCTGCAAAGATCTGATAGATGTTGCCTGATGTAGTTTACATCAAGTTGCGGCTGCCGGGCCAGGATGCTTTCGGCGTCTCCCCAATCTTTCGGCCGGCCGGCAAATGCCTTCATAATGAACAAGTCTTCGGCAGTGCAACAGGGGACGCTGCAACCTGGCGCGAGGTCGATATGGGTGGCACGATTCATCATTTCGATTTCAAAAGGTATGGCCCCTAGTGCAATATCCACTGGCACGCCATTGGACGCATGAACGAGAAGGATCCGATGGGTCAACGCGATTTGCCGGGCATCTGGTATGCGCGATTCAAACTGACTCAAGAGTGTGTCTATGTAGGGGGCTTCTTGGCCCCAGCCCGTAATCAACGTGAAGTCTGCGTCTAGCGTCGTGCGGGGCTCACCCCAGTGCTGAACAGCGAGGCCGCGAATTAGGCAGTAGGTCCAGCCCTTTGAGGCCATGAAGTCATTTACTTCGGACACTGCCGTTATTAAGTTGTTCATGCGACGCGTCTCTCGTCAGTTTCGCAGGCTTGGCGGTTAAAACGGCGATTGGAGTAAGATGATGGCGAAATCTCGGGTGGAGAGCAAGCCATGATGAAAGTGATCGCGTTCGCACGCTTTGGGTCAATTGTTGCATTGGCCGTGGTTTTAACAGCCGTAGCAAAGGACGCCGGGGCGCCGCTGTTTGATGGGGAGACCTTTGCCGGATGGGAGGGGAATCTTGATTTCTTTCGTGTCGAAGACGGGGCCATTGTGGGTGGGTCGATGGAGGACGCGATACCGCGTAATGAGTTTCTGTGTACGAAGCGCGAGTATGGCGATTTCGAGCTGACTTTGAAGTTTAAGCTAGTGGGGGAAAAGGCCAACGCAGGAGTCCAGTTTCGCACCACACGCATTCCTGACCATCATGAGGTGTCGGGTTACCAGGCTGACATGGGGGAAGGGTACTGGGGGTGCCTGTACGACGAGTCTCGGAGGAACAAAGTGTTGGCGGGTCCCGACGAGGCCACCTTGAAGAAGGCGTTGAAGCCCGGCGAGTGGAATGAATATGTCATTCGATGCGAAGGGCCGCGGATCCAGCTTTGGCTGAACGGCGTTCAGACGGTGGACTATACCGAGGAGGACGACGCCATTGCGCGCACCGGGATCATTGGGTTGCAGATTCATTCCGGTCCGCCGAGTGAGGCTTGGTACAAGGACGTCCGGATTAAGGAGTTGAAGTAGCCGGGAACTCCAGTTGCGCCCGGTTGGGTGTCCCTGATTTGTGCAAAGCTTTTCTTTTCTGACGGACAACCTGCATACTGTGGCGATGTAACTCGTTCACGATTTAGGAGACCTTGTCATGAAGCGCCTGATTCTGCCTTGCTTCGCACTCTTGCTCGCAACTCCATTCTTTTTTGCGTCGCCAGCGATGGCGGAGCCGCCCGCTGGGGATGGTTGGAAGCCGTTGTTCAATGGCGAAGATCTTGACGGGTGGAAACTCCCCGACGGTGCGGGAGATATCTGGACCGTCGTCGACCGTACAATCGACTGCAATCCAAAACAAGGCCGCAAAGGCGACCAAAGTCTGTGGAGCGCCGGCGAGTACGGAGATTTCACGTTGCACTGTGAGTGGCGCATCAAAGAAACCAAAGGCGAAGGTTATCCTGTGCCGACCGTGTTGCCTGATGGAACGGACCAAAAGGATGCCGACGGCAAGACCATTACCACGAAGATGCCCAATGCGGACTCCGGTATCTATTTGCGCGGCACGCCGAATGCGCAAGTCAACATCTGGTGTTGGCCCATCGGGTCTGGAGAGGTGTATGGCTACCGGATGTCCGAAAGTGCAACGCCGGAAGTTCGTGCCGGCGTCACCCCCAAAATGAACGCGGACAATCCTGTGGGCGAGTGGAACACGTTTGTCATTACGATGAAAGGCGACCGTCTTACCGTGGAATTGAACGGCAAGAAGGTGATTGAGAATGCCCAATTGCCCGGCGTGCCCGCGAAGGGCCCTATTGCATTGCAGCACCATGGCGGCTACGATGCGGCCAAGGATGAGTGGAACAGCGCTTCCAGTTTAGTTCAGTTCCGCAATATTTATATCAAGGAAGAGTAAGCGGCAACTTCGAAGACGGACCAACCCCCAGTGCGAATCGAGGAGAAGGTATGAAGCTGCAGAAGGGATTTTTGTTTCTCGGAGGCTTGATTTTGGCCGCAGGCTGCGCAACGACCCCCGACGTTCCGCCCTCGTTGAGCAACGCGGCGAAGCCGGCGTGGTCCGTGAAAGCGACGCCGAGTGATATGATCGTCGCGGTGTCGCCTGCCGGCAAGACATTGAAAGTTGCAGGAACGACTGGTCTCGTTCTCGGTTCGGGCGCGGATGCGGTGGTCAACGCGGTCTATCGCGACCGCATTCACGACGCGCTGAAAGATTATAAGCCTGCTGAAGCGTTTGAGAAGATACTTTCGGAGCGCCTCGACGCCGCGGTAACCAGCGAATTGAAGAGTGTGGCTCCTCTCGGTTCGACGGCTGGGTTTCAGTCGCGGCAGGATGTGATAGACGTACGGTACGAGGATCTGGCCAAGGATGACTACGATCTCGTTCTGGATTTGGTCACGCAGTATGGAATTTACGGTCCCAGCGGGATTCTGGCCGTCAGGCTCGATGGCAAATTGGTGCAGTTGCCGGGTATCGATACCGTATGGAGCGATACGCTTGTCGTTACCAACGACCTCGTGTTGGCGGACACCGACTTGGGGGACCCAACCAGCCGGCAAGGCATCAACGTCACGTCGCCTCAGTTTACCGTGGATGACGAAGCAGTGAACCGCTGGACAGCGGAAGGCGGTAAGATTCTACGTGAACGATTTGAATCGGCGGTTCAGGACAGCGCTTCGACATTGTTGTATGCCCTTGGACTGGAACAGAGTGCCACGGGCGCGTATCACATGGGCAAGTTAGCCATGAATCGCAAAAAGTTCGAGGAGGCTTCCGTTCATTTCAAGAAGGCCATTAGTCTGGCCTCGGATTCGGCCGACGCGACAAATGCCTATGCCGTCGCTTTGTCGCACAACAAGCAGGTAGACGATGCGATTCGGATGTGCTCCGAATTAGTTTCGGCCCAGTCCGAATACGGTCCGGCACATTACAATCTGGCTTGGTGGTATGCCACGGAGAAGAAGAACGCGTCAAACGCCAAGATTCACTACGACAAGGCCAGGTCGTTGGGTATGCCGGAGAATGAAAAAATAGAGAAAGCCATC
This sequence comes from Candidatus Hydrogenedentota bacterium, assembly GCA_045863295.1. Taxonomy (GTDB): domain Bacteria; phylum Hydrogenedentota; class Hydrogenedentia; order Hydrogenedentales; family SLHB01; genus BTWA01. Next base: position 32,258 of record BTWA01000028.1, on the reverse strand, counting down.
AACAAGGGATCGTGATCGTACGTAGTTATTGCAACCCGCACAGGCGTTTCTGTGCGGGTTTTCTTTTTTTACTTACTCAATCCAAGACCAAGAGGATTGCTGCCGTATTCTGCGAATGGCCCCTGGCAACAGATAGACTATTCCGGCGAGTATAATGAGCCAAGAGAGCAGCGATACGACCGCCCACGATTCCAGGGAATTGGGCGCATATTCGAAGACAACGCTGCTTTTGCCCGCAGGCGTCACTACGCCACGAAACATCGCGTCGACAGGCAATACTTCGGTCTCGACGTCATTCACTTTTGCAGTCCATCCGGGATACCAACTGTCCGCCAGCACAAGCAATCCTGGCGCCGTGGAATCGACATTCACTTTAAGCCGTGTGTGCGTTTCCGGACTCTCAATGTGTGCGACGCCGGGGGCTTCCGCAGGGGCGAACGGCACTTCAACATGCTCCATCAAGGGAGGCGCTTCCCAAGCGATTTTGGTTGCGTCGGGTGAGTCAACAGCTTGAACAGAGGATGCCAACCACGTTCGCGGATACCCCTCCGGATCTTCAAACAAGACTGCACCGGAGGAGAATACATGCTTGATGCGCAAGTGCGGTCTGATTTGCGCGAATGCGCCCTGAATGTCGGCCTGTGTCAGGAGCAAATAAGGAGAACCCGTGCGCCGGGACAGAAGTGCATCGTGCGCCAAGGCCGATTCGAACAGGGCATGACGTTTGGTCTGTGTCCCACTGAAGGCATGAAACTGTGCAATGAAGTGGGCGGTCAACGGCCACTGGGCCAACCCTTCGCTGCCCGACAAACGGGAGCCGGTTTCTTCAAGCGAGGAAACGAATTCCGTGTTGGGAAAGAACGCGTCGCGTTCGCTCCACGGCATGTTTAAGGAGGCCAACGGATACAAATTCAAGAAGGCCAGGACGGACATGCCATATCCCAGCACGCGTATGGAAGGGTACAGTAGGGTTGCTCCTATGAGGGCAAGCAGCCCGGCCAACAAAACCACACCCAGACCGACTTCAAGCCCCCATGAATTGTCGCCGAAATTCATGGCCGCCAACACGCCGGCAAGTGCAACGACGACGGCCAACCGGACGCCGAATCGTTTCAACGTTTCGGAGCATCCGTCTGCCTTCAGTTGAAGCCATTCTTCGCCCGTCGCCGCCGCGGCTATGGCGAGAATAAACCCGTTCGTCAACAAGAAGTGCTCGGGATTCAGCCAAGCAAGCGGCGGCAACGACCGCAACACCGGATATACGACCAGCCCCAGCACCGTGAACAGCAGAGTTGAAAACAGCAGTGGTTCGATGCGCCGCCTTTCTCCGACATGGGCGAGGCGTCGCAATGAAATCCAAAGCACCAGCATCCACGTTGAAACCAGACCAGCGTGCAATAGGGAAACAACCAGGGTATGCCCTCGCCATGCTTCCCATGAATTGGATAAGGACATGTAAGGAGCAAATAGCAGAGCGGACAGGTCGGACAATCCCGGGGACGTCAATGCCTCGGGGCGGCCCGTGGATGCCGCTTCCCGCAACCATTCAAGGAACGGTCCTGCCTGTAGGGCCATTGCGCACAATGCAAGAAACAAGGTACCGATAAGCGTGGAAACGGCGCCAAGCAGCGAGCCCGCGCCGGAGCGCGTCATTACGGCACGCACCACCAGAGAACAGGCCCCGAACGCCAGCAGCATGAGGACCGACTCCGGATCGCCACCCAACAACATGAGCACCAAGGTAAGCGCACCCAACGGCCAAGTGCGGTAATGTCCAAGGGCGAGACGTTCGCAAAATATTACGAGCAAAGGAAACCATGGCATTACATCGGCTAACGGCCAGACACTCCAGAAGACCAAAGGCGCACTTAACTGAAAGGTGAGGCCGACAAATAGCGCCATGGACGTCGCGAAACCAAATCGCTTTGCCGCATAGAAAGCACTTGCACCGGCCACGAGCAATTTCGCAAACAAGGAAATTGAAAGGGCCATAAAAGGATCGAACACGTAGAACGGCAGCGAGAACGGCGAGAGACAACGTGTCCGCCAAAGCGCAAAAAACGGCACTCCGCCGGCTTCATATGGGTTCCAAAAGATGTCTTCGGAGAAGCCAGCGGTATTAAGAAAAACGTACCAGGGGAGAAATTTCTGGGCGGGATCGGTAGCGCGATCCGCTACAGAAGGACGGAGTGAATCGGGTGTGGCATCCTGCCATGGCGCCCAAGAAAAGATCGGACTGAGCGAAACCGGTGTGGCTTCACCCAAAATGGCTGGATACAGCAACAGCGCCGCCGAGATCGCAATGATCCCAAGACAAACGGATTGCTCCAAGACTCTTCGCTGTTTTGGCCCCACCGTCCGATTCCCGTGACTCAATTGAGCGGCACTGCTGCAAACGGCAGATGATACGGACTACAGGACCAAATTGTCGAGCCAATCGGCTCGTTTCGGCGGTCTGCACGCGTGAATACTGAGAAAGTCTCGTTGTCTTTGGCGATGTGGCCAGACTTGCGTGGCTTCGGAGCGGAAATTAACCGGTTTGTCGTTTGGTCCGTCCCGTTGAATTCAGACCGGTAAGCACGACTGCAACGGCAATCAGGATGCCGATTCCCCCGGCGAAGTGCCTTGTGGGTATAGAGGCAAACAGAAGCCCGGCCTTCTTCGATGGGTCATCTACGCCCACGATGCCGCGGTACCCCGTGTCCGGTTCGCTGACTACGCTGGTGGAACTCGAGTCAAAAGCGCGTACACGGTAAGTATGCACGACATAGTCGGGATACGGCTGGCAATTTGCCTGCAGGAGCTGGCTCTCGCCGGCGGAGGTGTCGTCGTAGGTCGTTGTGGTAACGGTCGCGATGGGCTGTTCGATTTCCGGTTTTTCCGTATCTTCACGAAAGACTTCGTATCCGGTTGCGCCGTCCACCCCATCCCAGGTAATTCGAACGAAATCGACGAAGGTTCCATCGGTTGCGCTTACATTTTGAGGAGGGGAAAGCGTTTGGGCTTCATTCTCGGCTTGATACGTGCCGGATTCAGCAAGGACGCTGTTGGTTAGCTGAACCTGGATGGGCGAAGGCGCAATCCACCCCGCAACGGGCGCGAACGAAATCGTATAAACACCTTGATCAAGGAACGCTGCGGCACCGCTGTTCAGCCATCCGGTCTGCATCAAGCCGTTACTCGCGGACCATTGCGCACCAGCGCTCACCGCTTCTAGAGGAAAAATATTCACAAGTAATGTTCCCTGGAGTTCAGGTCTGGGCGCCGCCGCGGCCGTGGTACTCGTACATAGCAGCACGATTGCTGCTGCAACAGCGAGCAAGGGGAGACATTCCGTTATGCCCCAACGCATTACCTTTTCTTGGCCTGTCATACGATTTCTCCCGTTACCTGTGGTAATGAACATTCATATGCATTAGTTCGCGCGCGTTGCTGTCCAACACCCGGTCACCAAGGATTTGGAATAATCGAACGTGCCTTCCATGGTGTTTCCGCTGACCATGCCTCGCAGCCGCAACGATTCACCCATAGGGAATCCAAGCGTTACTTCGATAAACTCACCATCTTTTTCCCATACTCCGGAAATCGATGCCTCTACATACGCACTGTCCTTCCCGGCCAACGTCAAAACCTCTTGGACAATTCCTGCCTTATCGCAATTTGCGTCCAGTTTTAGGTTCCAGGCCCCTGCCACCGAGGGAATCTGAATCGGACAGCCTAGCGTCAGAATCAGCGACGACACGCCGCCGAGAACGGCTACGACCCTGCGTTTGAAGTTCGAACGGCATGACACGGTGGACGGATTCCGAGTACGCATTTGGACAGCTCCACAAACTGTGTTGTAATCTGCACGATACAAACAGACATTTTGCCTGCCAATGTCGCGAAGCGATCCATTGAGCGGCAAATGTAGTAAAGCAGGAACTGTACCAAGTGCGAATTTGCTGGAGAAATCGCACGAACCGGTTGATTGACGCACGAAGAACATGCGCGGACATGTTCAGGACTTGAACATACCGTGTTCAGGAACTGGTCAGTCGATTTGATTTATCCGCGTTTGGGTGGTGTGTGAATGCCAAGCGAGAAATAGTCTCCCGCCGCTTCCATGAGCACTTCGGAAAGTGTCGGATGGGTATACACCGTATCGAATAGTTCCTCTACGGTGGCTTCCAGGCGCATGGCCAAGGCGGCCGGTGCGATGAGTTCACCGGCTTCCGGCCCGCAGATATGCACACCAAGCACCTCATCCGTTCCCGCGTCACCGATGATTTTTGCGAATCCTTCCGTGTCGGCCATAGTGAAGGCGCGTCCACTGTGCGAGAAGCCAAAGCGGCCCACGTGAATGTCGCGACCGGTCGCACGGGCTTGCGCTTCCGTCATGCCCACGTGCGCCACCTCCGGCGACGTAAACGTGCATGCGGGGATGACGCGATAGTCCATTTGTTTGTTGCCGCCCATGGCGTTTGCGGCCGCAATCAATCCTTCGTTTGAGGCTCCGTGCGCCAATAGCGTCTTTGCAGTCACGTCGCCAATGGCATACACTCCCGGCAGCGTGGTTTCCATGCGCTCGTTCACGATGATCGCGCCGCGAGGCGTGACTTCGACGCCCAGCCCCGGAGTTTTGGTCACTACTTCGGAGTGGAATCTTCGTCCCACGGCAACCAATACGAGGTCGGTATCCACGGTTCCAGGGTGTTCGCCTTCCAAAGTCAATTTAATACCATCAGTACGCGCATCCAGTTTTGACACCATCGTCCCAACCCGGATATCCATGCCGCGCTTTTTGAACAGCGAGTGCATGTATGCGCTGACTTCTTCATCTTCAAGCGGAAGTATGCGGGGCATGAGTTCCAGGACAGTCATCTTCGCGCCCCAGATATTCCATAGGGAGGCGAATTCCATGCCGATAGCGCCCGCCCCGATCACGGCAATACGTTCCGGCAGTTCCCGCAGTTCCAGCGCTTCAGTGGACGTTATGACCCGCTTTCCATCCAGCGCGATTCCTGGCAATCCAGCGGACGAACTGCCTGTCGCAATGATTACGGAATTGGCGCGAACGATTTCTCCGTTGACGGTGATTTCCTTGGGGCCGGTGAGTTGCGCTTCCCCTTGAATATGGTCGATTCCATTCGTTGTAAACAGGTTCTTTACGGCCGCCCGGTTGCCGCGCACTACTTGTTCTTTGCGCTTCATAAGCGGGTCCAGGTTTAGACGCACATTGTCCGCGCTGATGCCGTATTGCTCCGGTTTCTTTAGCTTCTTGAAGAGCTCGCCCGCGTAGATAAGCGTTTTGGTGGGGATGCATCCCCAGTTCAGACATACTCCGCCCAATTCGGCTTTTTCGATTACGGCGACTCTGCCACCCAACTGCGCCGCCCGGACGGCCGCGACATACCCGCCCGGCCCCGCGCCAATCACCGCTACGTCATACATGCTGCTCATTGTAATGCCTTGTCTTGGTTGGGTTGCACCGCATCACGTATATACGATGGGTTTCCGCTTCAGAAATCCGCTGATTCCAGGATCTGCTTCAACGTGCCCATGAACTGAGCTGCCAGCGAGCCATCGATCACACGATGATCGCTCGACATTGTCAGTTTCATTACTGGACGCACGTGGATACCGCCGTCAATAACGACGGGCGTATCTTTGATCTGCCCCACGGCGAGGATGGCGCTGTCGGGCTGGTTGATAATCGCCGTAAAATGATCGACGCCGAATACACCCAGATTCGAGATGGTAAAAGTGCTGCCACTGTAATCGTCTGGCGTGAGTTTATTGGTGCGGGCCTTGTCGATAAGCGCTTTGCTCTCCCGGGCAATGTCCTGGAGGGACATGCGCTGAACTTGCTTCACAACCGGCACAATCAGTCCGGCGTCCAGCGCGACTGCAACGCCGAGGTTTACGTCTCCTACAATCTCAATGGCTTCGCCCGCCCAACGCGCATTGACCATGGGATGATGTTCCAAGGCGCGGCAAACAGCACGTAACAACAGGTCGTTGTAGGAGACCTTAAACGGCAAGGCGCCACGGAATTGGGCGCACGCTGCCATATCAACTTCAATCGTGACATAGTAATGCGGGGCGCTGAAGAGACTTTCCGCCATGCGCCTGGCGATTATTTTGCGCATAGGAGTCAATGGAACTCGCTGCACGTCGCCCGCGGCCGGCCTTTCCGGAGCGGGTCCAAGCCCGCCCTTAGGCGCGCCGACATCGGCCTTGGTAATCTTGCCTCCGGGGCCAGTTCCGCTTAAACCGCGGGGATCGACTCCGCTAGCCAGCGCCATCCGGCGCGCGGTAGGCGTCATCTTAACAGCGCTTATTGACTCTGCGAAGGCCTTGACGTCAGCTTCCATCACTCGGCCTTCGACGCCGGATCCCGCCACAAGCGCCGGGTTGATCTTCATTTCAGCGGCGGTTCGGCGGGCGCGGGGCGACACCGGTACTTTGTCGGTTTGCGGTAGCAGGGCAGGGGGGGCTTGCGTAACCGCGACCGGCACGGGAGCCGGGGACTCGGCCGACGGCGTGGCCGGCGCAGACGGGGTTGTCCGGGTGGATCCGTACTTGCTCAAGTCGGGGAGCGCTTCATCGACTTTGCCTACCAAGGCCACGACGGTCATGACCGGAACCAGCGTGTCCGGTTGTACAAGTATCTTTCTCAACACGCCTTCCGCCGTTGACTCGCATTCAATTTCTGCCTTATCGGTTTGAACGGTAAACAGCGGATCGCCTTTTTTTACTGCTTCGCCTTCCTTGCGAATCCACGCAACGATGGACGCTTCTTCCACGGACTGTCCCAGTTGGGGTAGCAAAACTTCCTGCATGGCGATTCCTATCGATCGGTTGTGAAACAGTTATTTACGCGTGCGACAGGCGGCAGACCCATACAATGGGCGCTCACGCCTTTTTCCGCAGCCATCCCTCTCGGGAAAGCCGGTTATGTTGCTCCGCTATCAAACGGCCCAGTGGTGAATCGGCCGAAACGCGGCAGACTTCACGCATCACGCCATCCATATGGCTTTCGTGAAAGATGCGCTGCACCATTTCCGCTGCTTTGTCGGACGGTGGATCGTACCGCATGGCGGCGGCTGCTGCAAACGCAAGACTACGCGGCTCGACATTCTGGTCCAGACACATGTGGCACGCTCCAATCAGTCGATCCTTGGGTCCGAGCTTGCGCACGGGGTCGGCCGCCACACGCAATACCTGATCGCCTAGGGCCTTGTTTTGAAATCGATGAATCAAATCCGCGGCATGCTCCGTGAGGGCGGACAGGTCCATGCCGTGCCGGGCGTGCAAGCCGAGACAGGATTCGTGCATGGCTTTTTCCACTTCGCGGCGAACCGCGCCGTCACCCATGGCTTGCCAGATATACTCGTGGCCCCGCAAATATCCCAGGTAGGCCGCACAGGCGTGGCCGGCATTGTGTACAAACAGTTTTCGCTCCACGTAGGCCGTGAAGTTTTCCTGCGGTTTCAAATGGTTGAGCGGTGGGATGTCTCCTTTGAAACCGTTTGCGTCCACGGGCAGTTCACAATACGGTTCCACACAGACCAACAAGGGACTCTCGGCTCGCTGTTCCATCGTCATAATGGGCACCATTCGGCCAATTGAGGCCTCCACAAGCCCAACGTGGCTGTCCAGCGTCGCGTGCCATGCTTCCGGCAAGTGAGCGCGGATCATCTGGCGAACCACGTTTGCGGCATCCAACAGGTTTTCGCAAATGATGACATTCAGCGGGGCAGCACGATCATCGGAAAACCGCCGTTGAATGCCTCGTGCAATCAGCGGCGCAATATGTGGCAGTGCGGCCTGTCCGACGGCGGTAGACGCCAGGTCCGTTTGTGCCAAAGCCGCCGCGACTGCGTCGAAATCCCGGCCGTGGATTGCAGAGCACTCGCCAATGGATACTTCGCGAATGTCGTCGCCGACAATTCGAAGTGGATATCCTCCGTGCTTGTTCAATCCCTCAACGAGATCGTCCGACACATCGATGAATGTGGTGTGATACCCGGATTCGAAATACAACTGACCCAGGAACCCCCTGCCTATATTACCTGCTCCAAAATGTACGGCTTGTTTCAATGGCTGTTTCCTCAAATCAGAGTGCAATGCGATAAGTGAAAGTGCCCGTGCCCGGCGCATTCGCCGTTCATCAAGACGCTCAGCTTTTGGTGTCGTGATTCTCGGCTTCGGCGCGCCTTTGAGTGCGCTCCCAAGTTTTGGGCGATCCTTGGGATGCGATCCGCAAATATAAGGGAATCTTCCAGAAGATGAATAGGGGTGCGGCTGCCAGGGCCATCCACACGCGGCCGGGCGCTTTGTTCACATAGAGCGCGGAAGTCACCTGCAATGCGGTCAGTAACAGCAGCGATCCAAATACGGCCATCCAAACCGGGCCGCCCAGACACGAGGCCGCAAATCCGGCCAATTCGATGGCTACCAGAAGGGTTAGTGGTGGGGTGCACAGATCGAGGGCCGCATCCAGGAGCGCAGGATCGAAGGATTTCGTAAACCGCCTCAACAATTTCGGAACAAACATTTTCAGCAGCAGCATCCGGCCGCCCTCCCACCGTTTTCGCTGGGATTCCGCCTGGGTCCGGGTCGCGGGCATTTCCGAAAGCACTACCGCATCCTCGGCAAAGGCCACCCGGTAGCCGGACAAGAGGAGAAGAAGGGCGAACTCCGTATCTTCAACAGGCGTTTGGGCGGGGTAGCCGAATTCGCGGACGAGATCCATCCGTAGTGCCATGCCGTTGCCCTTTAAGTCAGCGGTTCCACCGAGGTGGGAGCGGCCCATGGGCCGCAGGCAGTTTACGATGGAGAATCCCGCAAATGTCAGGGCCGTACGCCAATTCTCGCCCGGATTCTTGACACGGTAAAGGCCCTGCGCGGCTCTCACCCCCGGCACGTGCAAGGTATCCGACATGGATTGGAGAAAGGTGGGGCTGACTTCTGTGTCCGCATCCACCAAGGCGACGGCCTCGAAGTCCTTAAACCGGGCCAATTGGGATCCAAACAACCAATGCAACGCCTGGCCTTTGCCACGATTATGCGGATCCGTGCGTTCAATAACTTCGGATCCGGCCTTGGCCGCCTCGCGCGCGGTTTGGTCGGTGCAGTTGTCCGCCAACACAAACAGCCGGAACTTGTCCTCGGGATATTCCTGTTTTTGAATTCCATGAACAGTGGCCGCAATCTCGGTTGCCTCGTTGTGCGCGGGCACCACTACCGCGAATCGCAAGGGTTCCGCGCCGATGGATCGCTGCGGCCGGTACGCGTAGGCGGCCCCGGTGACGATGGCCTGATACGTCACAATAAGGCCGAGGGGAATTGCCCATAAGAAGAGCAATATCTCGATTAGAATTGACACGGCTAGAAAACCTCGATTCGGCTGCAAACCCTCCCAGAGTGTAGCGAAACCCTTGGTCTCAAGCCACTTTGTGCCTGCGCCAGAAGGCACAAAGTGGAAAACATCGCACGTTTCGATGTACAACATGCGCCGCACCGCCCCCTTTAACCTGAGTTGAACATGTCTCCCGACGCCATCGACATTTCCTTCATTGTGATTGGATACAACGAATCTCGCCACCTCGAGGCCTGCCTCCGGTCCATTCAGGACGCCCATTTGGAGGGGTGGTCGTGGGAGATCATTTACGCCGACGGTGCTTCCACCGACGGCAGTGCCGCCATTGCAGAACGGATTGGCGTGAATCGAGTGGTGGGCGGCGAAAAGAGGCGGCGCGCGGCCGAGAACCGGAATCATGGCGCGGCCCATGCGCGCGGCGTCTATCTGCATTTTGTCGATGGAGACATGGTATTGCACCCCGCTTGGCCGGCGACCGCCGCCGCGTTCATGGCGGACCATCCGGTTGCGGCGGCCGTTTGCGGGATTCTTGAGGAAGTGAACGACGGACTCTGGCACCAGGTGCTCGAACTGGATTGGCCGGCTGACGAAGGCGCGGTGGAATCGTGCGGCGGCTGCGCTTTGTTTCGCCGCTCCGCGTTTGAGCAAGCCGGGGGCTTTCCTGAGGACGTGGCGTACGGGGAGGAGCCCTACCTGTGTTGGCGAATTCGGCGCGAGCAGGGTCTCAAGATTTATCAACTCCCCAAGGTGATGGCCTATCATGACCTTGCGCTGGCGGGCTTCCGGTCGTACTGGAAGCAGTACGTGCGCAATGGGCGATCCTATGCCGAAATCGCCGCGCGGTGCGCCGGCACGGACGATCCCATGTGGTCGCGTGAGCGGCGTTCGAACTACATCTGGGGCGCCATTATCGTCACCATTCTCTCCGCATCCTTTTTTCTTTCACTTTGGATTGACGAACTGTTCGCGTTCATGGCCCTTCTGATCATCGTTCGCAAATTCGTGCAGACTGTTCGGCGCGGTACCTCGCTGAAAGTGGCGCTGGTGTATGCATTGCACACCTATTTTGCCAAAGTGCCGCTGGCATGGGGGCAACTCCGGTGGTGGATTGAAAACCGGCGTAAAGGCTAGTTCGTCCTGGCGGCCTGCAGCAGTCTTTCGAATTCCCTTTCGAATCGTTCTGCGATGTCTGCATTGTGCAGAATCAAGAGATTTTCGTCGTTTTGCGTGTCTGCGGCCTTGCTGAAGTTGTAACTCCCTGTGATCACGGACCGCCGATCGACAATCATGACTTTGTGATGCATGGTGTATGGATTCCTGTCCAGGACAATTTCCGCGCCGTGTTCCGCCAGCCACTCGTCACGGCTGTACTTTGATCCCGCGTTTCGCGTTTCGAACACGCCGCGAACGCGCACACCGTCTTGCATGCGCTGTTCCATTGCCTTGGCCAAAGGCTCCGCCGTGAAGGAAAACGCCATGAAATCGATGCTGCTTGCCGACGCGGCGATTTCGCCCACAATTTCGTCTTGCACGTTGTCTTCCGGGGCGAAAAAACATTCAACCTGCATGCCCCCGACGGTTACCTCTGGAAATGGCGTCGCCTTGGGGGATTTCCTGCCGTGCAGCCCCGCAAACAGTTCCTCGAATTCTGACGCGAAATTGGCCGCGAGATCCCGCGATTCCAGACGCAGGGCGTTGTTGTCGTTGCGAAACAGGCAATTCCGCGTGACGTTGGTCGATCCGGTCCATACGATACGATTGTCCACCACAACGAATTTGTTATGCATGAACGGTTCGCGCTCGTCGAAGGTCACCGGAATCCCCGCGGCAACGCATTGCTGCACGGCACTGCGGTCATCGTAGTCCGAATCCGACACAATCCGGACCCGAATTCCGCGCTGGTGTTGTGCCACGAGCACGTCCGCCGCGGGTTCCCACTCAAAATCATAGAACGCACAGGCCAGCGACGAATCGGCGGCTCGCAGCACCGCGATCAAAGCGTCATCGATTTCATCCGAAGTATCTTGTGAGCCCGGAGCGAAGTAGACTTGGATTGCACCGGATTCAACGGCCGGTATGGCACCGGACGACTTAAGTCTGGTCGTGACCGAGTCTTGAATCCGGGCACGTATCGCGCGCCCTTCAGGTGTGCGGAGAACAAACAAGACCCACAAGAACAGCACCACTAGTATCAGCAACAAACCCACTGATATCCCGGGGCCTCGGATCATTTTACCTTTGCGCGGCATGAGGGACTATGCCAAAAAAATCGGTTCAGGGTCCATCGGCTCTGGAATTGCTCCGTTGTTTTGACTACCATCTACGCTTATGTACGCATATCTACGTGGCACGGTCACCGAGAAAAACATCGATCACGTCGTTTTAGAAGTGGGCGGGGTGGGGTATCAGGTATTTGCGCCGGACTTGGTCCGGCAACGCCTCGCGCTGCAGACGACGGCAACGTTGCAGACCTATTGTTACATCCGCGAAGACGCCTTCAATATTTACGGGTTCCTGCGAACGGATGAGAAGGCCCTGTTTATTGCGTTGTTGGGCATCACGGGCATCGGACCCAAGGCGGCCATGGCGATTATGTCGGTCATGTCGCCGCAGGCGTTTGGACAGGCGGTCATGAATCACGACGTGACTGCGTTTACGCGCATCAGCGGGGTGGGCAAGAAGACAGGCCAACGGATTGTGCTCGAAATGAAAGCGCGATTGGGACAGGACGCGGAACTGGAGGCGATTCTCGGTTCTCCGCAAGAGAGCGGCACTCCGGAGTCGGATGACGTTATTGCCGCCTTGTGCGCCCTGGGCTGTACGCTGCCCGAGGCCCGCAAGGCAGCGGCCAAAGCCCGCAAAGCACTGGGCGATGAAGCGAAGGACGAGGACCTCGTGAAGGCGGCGCTACGCTCGCTATCCAAGGTTTGACGCATGCCCAAGGATGACATTATCCGGAACAGCCCCACTCCGGACGATCGGGAGATTGACGAGCGCATCCGGCCGCAGCGCCTGGAGGAATTTCCGGGTCAGGAGCCCATCAAGCACAAACTTCATATCGGCATTGAGGCGGCGCGCGGCCGCAATGAACCGCTTGACCACATTCTCTTGACAGGTCCCCCCGGACTCGGAAAGACGACGTTGGCGCGCATCCTTGCCAATGAAATGGGAGTGAACATCAAATCCACATCCGGTCCCGTTGTCGAGCGGCAGGCGGACTTGAGCGCCATCCTCACGAGCTTGGAATCATTTGACATTCTGTTCATTGACGAAATCCACCGGTTGAACCATGCGGTCGAAGAAACGCTGTATTCGGCCATGGAGGATTTCGAGGTGGATATCATGTTGGGCAAGGGTCCTACGGCGCGCTCCATGAAGATAGGGTTGAAGCCGTTCACGCTAATAGGAGCGACGACCCGTGCCGGACTTTTGACGCCTCCGTTACGCGCCCGCTTTGGCGACACGTGCCGGTTTGAATTCTATTCGCCCGAAGAATTGCAGAGGATCATCTTGCGTTCGGCCCGCGTTATGAGCATGGCAATCGATCCATCGGGCGCGCTGGAGATTGCCTCGCGTTCGCGCGGTACCGCGCGCATTGCCAACCGGTTGTTGCGCCGAGCCCGCGACTATGCGCAGGTCCGGGGCGACGGTGTCATCACGCGGGATATAGCCTCCGCTTCGCTGGACATACTTCGCATCGATGCCCTTGGTTTGGACGACATGGACAAACTTATCTTGCGTACCATCATCGACAAGTTCAACGGCGGTCCCGTGGGGTTGTCGTCGTTGGCCGTGGCGGTGGGAGAAGAGGCGCAGACATTGGAAGAGGTGCATGAACCTTTTCTGATCCAAATCGGGTTTATGAAGCGCACCCCCCAGGGCCGTGTGGCTACTCCGAGGGCGTACAAGCATTTTGCGCTGGACCCGCCTGCCGCAACTTCCCAAGACTCTCTTTTTTAGCGAATTTTACGGGATTACGCGGACGAGACAGACAAGGCCGCCGCATCCGGTGCCTTTTTGCCGGAGGCGATTTCCCGAGCGAAGTGGCACGCCACCTGCCGTTGGCCGTCCATTGTTTCCAAATGGGGCGATTCGCCGTAGCAGACATCTTCAGCGTAGGGGCAGCGGGGATGAAAGGAACATCCCGAAGGCGGGTTGAGTGGTGAAGGCGGATCGCCTTTCAAGAAGATGCGCTTCCGCGATCGCTCCTTCTCCGGATCAGGCAGCGGAATCGCACTTAGCAGCGCCTTGGAATACGGGTGAAGCGGCATTCGATACACCGATTCCGCAGCCCCGATTTCCACAATTTTTCCGAGGTACATCACCGCGATACGATCCGAAGCGTGATTCACAACCGCGAGATCGTGAGAAATCAACAGAAGCGTCAATCCCTCCTGTTTTCGCAGGTCGGCCAACAAATTGAGTATCTGCGCCTGTATCGAAACGTCCAACGCCGAAACGGGTTCATCGGCCAGAATGACTTTTGGATTCATGGCAAGGGCACGGGCAATGGCGATCCGCTGCCGCTGTCCGCCGGAAAACTCATGCGGATATTTACGGGCGTAACGCCGCGCGAGCCCGACTTTTTCCATCAGTTCGTTTACCCGTTTTGCCGACTCATCCGGAGGAACAATGCGGTGCACCTTCAAGGGTTCAGCGAGCGTATCCGAAACCGTCATCCGGGGATTCAGGGATGCATACGGGTCTTGAAAGATCATTTGGAGCCGGGGGCGAATGGAACGCAGTTCGTTGCGCCGAAGCCGGGTAATGTCTCTGCCTTCAAAATGGATTGTTCCCGACGTAATCGGGGCCAGGCCGAGGACCGTTCGCGCCAACGTCGATTTACCGCATCCGGATTCGCCCACGAGACCCAGAATTTCGCCCGGCTGGACCTGTAAACTAACCCCGTCAACGGCTTTCACCGTACCCGCATGGTGGTCGAAAATCAGCCCTTCCCGCACGGGAAAGTGCGTTTTGATTCCACGTAATTCTAGGATCGGCCCGTTCGCCGTCATGACACGCACTCGTGGGACACGTCGAGCGCCTCATTGCCTGCGATGTCGCCCCGTTGCACTCGAAGGCACGCCGAAACATGGCCGTCCGCCACGCGTTCCAGTCCGGCAAAACCGGTTTCGCATTCGGCTACCCCAAAGGCACAGCGCGGTTTGAACGGGCATCCTTGATACTGCACGGATGGGTCGGGGGGAAGGCCAGGAATACTGTAGAGTGGAGTGTTTTTAGAACGGACCGCTGGTAACGATGCCATCAACGCGGTTGTATAGGGGTGTCTGGGATGTTCAAACAGCGCGGCTGTGGACGCTGTTTCGACGAGGCCGCCGGCATACATGACCAGAACCCGGTCGCATGTGCCCGCAACCACGCCCAGATCGTGCGTAATCAACAGGACTGCCATCCCCATTTCCCGCTGCAACCCCCGTATCAACTCAAGAATCTGCGCTTGAACGGTCACGTCCAAAGCAGTAGTCGGTTCGTCCGCAATCAGCAATTGGGGTCGGGTTATCAATGCCATGGCAATCATGACGCGTTGGCGCATGCCGCCGCTAAACTGATGAGGAAACGCCTTCATGCGCTTGGCCGCGTCCTGTATGCCGACTTGGCGAAGCATCGCCTCGCCGCGATTCCATGCATCCGATGTAGACAGGCCTTCATGAATAAGCAGCGGTTCGATCAGTTGTCGGCCGACCGTGATGTACGGATTTAGCGCAGTCATTGGATCCTGGAAGATCATGGCAATTTGTTTGCCGCGGAAACCCCGCAAAACCCGCCTGGAGCAGGTCAATAAGTCCACGCCGTTGAATATGGCGCGGCCCGACTCGACGCGCCCCGGCGGCATAGGCACGAGACCCAGCAACGACATCATGGAGACGGATTTTCCGCTACCGGATTCACCGACGATTCCAATGGTCTCTCCCGGGGCAATCTCCAGCGAAAGTCCGTTTACTGCGCGCACCACTCCGTCGCGGGTATGGAAATAGACATGCAGATTGTCCACTGAAAGTAACGCCATGGTGTGTCCTTGCGAGTATCTTTGTCCTGTTGTCTATCATATCAGGATGCACTCGAACATCGAAACGTGAAATAGGTTCCACTTGGCGCGCACCTTACGTAGCGGGTATGCTTTGGGTTTGATTGGCAATCGGAGCAGAGTATGCCCAGAATTTCCTGCTGCATGGCCGTCTACAATGCGGAGCGATATCTGCTGGAGGCGGTACAAAGCATCCTGGATCAAAGTTTTTCGGATTTTGAGCTGGTCGCCGTCAATGACGGATCCAATGACGCCTCGGTCGCAATATTGAAGTCGCTCGCGGACCGGGACCGGCGAATCCGCGTGATCTCGCATGAGAATCGAGGCATTTCCAATGTCCGCAATGAACTTTTGCACGAGGCGTCGTGCGAATTGATTGCCTGGATGGATTCCGATGACGTGGCACTTCCCGAGCGGTTTGCACGGCAACTGACGTATATGGATGACCATCCCGAATGCGTGGTGTTGGGGGCAAAAGCGATGCTCGTCGATCCTGACGGTGATGCGCTTACCGAACTTGAGTGCCTCGAATCCCATGAAGAAATTGAAGCTTGGCACCTCGCGCCCAATAGCAGCGCGGCCATCGTCAATCCGTCCTGCATGTTGCGGCGCTCCGTCGCGATCGCCGCGGGCGGCTACCGCACGGGATTTGAGGGAAGCGAAGACTACGACCTCTTTCTGCGGATGGCGGAACGCGGGCGATTGGCCAATCTCCCGGAAATGCTTTTGAGATACCGGCAGCACCTGAAAAGCCTGAGCCATGACACCTACGAGAAGCAGCGCATGGCCGCATTCCGGGCGCTGAAAGAGACGATGGAACGTCGCGGGCTACCAGTTCCGGGGGACTTAATTCCGGCTATTCCGCCCAGCCAGTCCGAAGCCGGTACATATTTGAAGTGGGCATGGTGGGCTCTCGGGATTGGGAATGTCCGTACCGCGCGAAAGTACGCGTTGAAAGCGACCATTCGACAGCCATGGCACGTAGAGAGCCTCAAGGCATTATATTGTGCAGTGCGCGGCAGGTGATCGTATTGCGATACATGTGAATGCACAAAGTCTGCCATGTATAATCGAGACTTCCGGTTACTACTTCAAAAGGGGATTTCATCCATGGCAGAGTTTTTTCCTGGTATTAAGACCATCCAATACGAAGGCTCGAAATCAAAGAATCCGCTGGCTTTCAAACACTACAATCCCAAGGAAAAAGTGCTCGGAAAAACAATGGAGGAGCACCTCCGGTTTTCCGTTTGTTACTGGCACACGTTCAAGAATCTGGGTGCCGATCCCTTTGGCGTTCCCACCATGTCGCGTTCCTATAACGCCGGCAGCAGTCCCATCGCGATTGCAGAGAATACGATGTATGCTGCGTTTGAGTTTTTCACCAAGATAGGCGTGAACTACTGGTGCTTTCACGATCGCGACATCGCCCCCGAAGGCGCCACGCTCGCTGAGACCAACAAGAACCTCGATCACATTGTTAAGATCGCCAAGACACTCCAGAAAGCAACGGGAATCAAGCCCCTGTGGGGCACGGCTTCGCTGTTTACGCATCCCCGATACATGTCCGGGGCCGCCACCAATCCGTCGCCCGCGGTGTTTGCCTTTGCCGCCGCCCAGGTGAAGAAAGCCATGGAAGTGAGCCACGAACTGGGCGCCCAGGGATACGTCTTCTGGGGCGGACGCGAAGGATACGAGACCCTGCTCAACACTGACCTCAAGCGCGAACTCGATCACCTCGGGGCATTTTTGAATATGGCCGTCGAATACAAAAAGGCGATTCGATTTAAAGGCCAATTCTTCATCGAACCGAAACCCAAAGAGCCAACCAAACACCAGTACGATTTCGATGCCGCAAGTTGCCACTCGTTTTTAAGTGCCTACGGACTGTTGCCCCATTTCAAGATGAATATCGAAGCGAACCACGCAACTCTTGCAGGTCACACGTTTCACCACGAACTCGAGTTCTGCGTGGCGACCGGGCTGCTTGGATCGGTGGACGCGAACCGCGGTGATCAACTCCTCGGCTGGGATACGGATCAGTTTCCGACGGACCTATACGACACGACACTTGCTATGCACACCATTTTAAAAGGCGGTGGTTTCAAGAGCGGTGGCCTGAATTTTGATGCCAAGTTGCGACGTCAGTCCACCGATCCCGCGGACCTGTTTCATGCCCACATCGGCGGCATGGACGCGTTTGCCCGCGGCCTCAAAGCCGCAGCGCGACTCATCAAGGACAAAGTTCTAATCAAACCCTTGGAAAAGCGATACGCGGGATGGAATTCTGGTATCGGCAAACAGATTGAGTCGGGAAAGGCCGGTTTTAAAGAGCTGGAAGCGTACACGCTGAAGAACGGAGAGCCCGTCGTTCAAAGCGGCCGGCAGGAATTGCTCGAAAACATCCTGAACGATTATATTTTTTAGCCACTGTACGTCAATCGAGGGGCACGTTACGGCGTGCCCTTCGTTCATTTACCTTTGCTGATGGCGTTCAATGCCATTCGATCAATTAACTTTGGGGCAATCAAGCGAACCCACCGGCCCAGCCTGATGCGCGACGATGTCATCAACAGGCGTTGCCGCCGTTCCATGGCCTTTACTATTAGAGCCGCGCACGTCTCCGCCGTCATGATCTTGTTCTGTAGCAACGGACTTCTTCCCAGAGGGCTTCCGTCTTTGCCTATCGCGCGTTTGTGAATCTCGGATAGCACAAAATCCGGAGCAACCATGGTAACGTCTACGCCTGTGCCGTCCAATTCAATGCGCAGGGAATCGAAGAAGCCAAACATCGCATGCTTGCTCGCGGCATACCCGGTGCGCGTCGGCACTCCAGTCAGCCCGGCTCCGCTCGCCACTCCCACAACCAACCCCTTGGACCGTCTAAGATGGGGGAGGGCATAGTACGTGCAGTAGACCGCGCTCAAGTAGTTCACACGCATCAGGCGTTCAAAGATCTCGAGCGATTCCATCTCCTCCAGCCGGGCCCACATGGTCGCCCCCGCATTGTTCACCAACGCGTCGACGCCTCCAAAGGCCGCAACCGAACGGTCAATCAGATTTTTACAGGCAGTCTCCTCGCATACATCCGTGGGGACTGTCTCCGTCCGGGCGCCCAGCGACTGGCACTGGTTCGCTACTTCCTGAAGGCGATCCGTGTTCCGGGCTGCCAAGACCAGTCGGGGCTTCTGAGGGGCAAGGGCCAGGCAAAGCGCACGTCCGATGCCTTCCGACGCCCCTGTGACAATGATTCGTTGGTCTGTAAATCGGTTCAAAGTCTTGCCCTTTCTGGAATTATGTGGTGTTGGTACAGAGCATACCGCAGCCTCCGGCGAAGCATTATACCCGGCGTTCTCCTCAAAATTTCGGGTACAATTGGAGTAAGTGAAAAGTTGACCGTTTGCCGGTAAGCGTGTATCATGTCACGATTTTGCATCTGTAGTTACATTGGTCCAACGGTCGGGGCCAATCCTGGCAGCAGCAACATAGTGGTTTCCTGACGCGTTCTTACCGGTAAGTGCCCTTGGCAATAGGGTTTGTGGCGGAGTTTTGAACAAACCACACACGGTGAACGCGCCTTTGGAAAGTCAAAACAGCAGGAGGAAGCACAGTTCGCGCCGTAATTTGCGGCGCGTTCTTTCAGGCCTATGTCGCAAGTAACTGAAGTTGAAGCCGCTCCACAGCCGCACGATTCGCGGCAAGTCGTCAACGACGTAGTCATCAAGATCGCCACTCCCAACGGTTCGGGTAGTCAATCGGCAAACTTGATTCTCATGCGTTCCATTTTTGAAATGGGCGTCCCCGTCGCAGGCAAGAACCTCTTCCCGTCGAATATCCAAGGGTTGCCCACGTGGTATACCATTCGGGTGAATGAACATGGTTGGCTTGCTCAGCGGACCAACGTCGACGTATCCATTGCCATGAATCCCGACACTATCGTGTCCGATGTCAAAGATGTTGCTCCCCATGCCACCTTGATCTTGCCGGACACGCTGAAGAGTTTCAGCCGGCGCGATGACATTAACGCAATTGTTGTTCCGTTTAACAAGCTGGTGGCTCAGGCCTGTGAAGACACGCGTCTCCGTCCCAAAGTAGTTAACGTCGTTTACGTCGGCGTCACTGCATATCTGCTTGGCATCGAAATGGAGGAAGTGACGCGGGCCATCGCGCACCAGTTTGGCAAAAAACAGAAGGCGGTCGAATTGAATCTGGCCGCGGCCAAGGCGGGGTTTGACTGGGCGGCCGAACACATTTCGCGGCATCCCACCCATGTCATTCGCCGGTCCAGCGCCGCCAAGGGCAAGATCCTGATTGAGGGCAACGAAGCCACCGCATTGGGCGCCATGTTTGGCGGTGTCACCATGGCTTCCTGGTATCCCATCACGCCCAGCAGCAGCGTCTGCGAGTACTTAAGTAAGTATATGGCGAAGTACCGAAAGGACCCCGAAACCGGTAAAGCCACCTATGCCATTGTCCAGGCGGAAGATGAATTGGCCGCCATGGGTATGATGGTCGGCGGCGGCTGGGCGGGAGCCCGGACCATGACCGCCACGTCCGGCCCCGGTATTTCACTGATGGCCGAAATGGCAGGACTGGCCTACTTTGCCGAGATTCCGTCGGTCATTGTTGACGTTCAGCGGCTTGGACCCAGCACCGGCTTGCCCACTCGCACCTCGCAGGGCGATCTTTCCAAGGCGTACTTCTTATCCCATGGAGATTGCCGCCATGTGCTCCTTATTCCCGGCAACATGGAAGAATGCTACGAATTCACGGCCAAGGCCCTTGATCTGGCGGCACAGTTGCAAACTCTTGTTTTTGTAATGACCGACCTCGACCTTGGCATGAACAAGTGGCTTTCCGATCCGATGAAACCGTTGCCCGAGCCGCTGCAGCGCGGAAAGGTCCTTGGCGTGGAGGAGTTGAACCAGGTCGAGAGCTTTGCACGATACCGGGACGTGGACGGCGACGGCATACCTTATCGTACGCTTCCGGGTACGAATCATCCTAAGGCGGCATACTTCACCCGAGGCACGGGCCACAATGAATTCGCGAATTACACCGAGAGCCCTGTCGAATGGGTCAAAAACCTCGATCGGCTTGGCCGTAAATTCGACACGGCACGCGAAATGGTGCCCGTGCCGGTAGTGGACGAGTCCACCCATTCGGAGGTGGGTGTGATTGCCTATGGGTCCAGCGATCTCGCCGTGCAGGAAGCCCGGGCGTATTTACAGCAGGTTAAAGGCATTGCTGTGGACTACCTGCGGATACGAGCACTTCCCGTGAACGGCGTGGTGAAGTCATTCATCGAAAGGCACAAAACGGTCTACGTCGTGGAGCAAAACCGCGACGCGCAAATGGCCATGATTCTTCGCAGCGAATACCCCGAACAAAGTGTCAAACTGAAAAGCGTTCTTCACTACAACGGCCTTCCGCTTGATGCGGAAACCCTTGTGCAAAAGATTAGCCTCGACCTCGCAGGCAAATAAGGAAGGCGTGCATGGAAAGCGTCCTCTCGACCACAGAAACGGATACCGAAGCCGGCAAAGGCAAGAAAACGAATCGCCTCGGCTTGATGCTCGATGACTACAAAGGTGCCGAATCCACGCTCTGCAAAGGGTGTGGCCATGATGCCATTTCCGCCTCCATCATGAAGTCATTTTACGACCTCGATGTCGAGCAATACCGCATCGCCAAACTCAGCGGCATTGGCTGCTCCAGCAAGACAACGAACTACTTCTTCAATGGTTCGCACGGGTTCAACTCGGTCCATGGCCGCATGTCGACAATTGCTACGGGAGTGTCGGTTGCGAACCGCACGTTGCTGAATATCGGCGTCAGTGGCGACGGTGACACGGCGTCGATCGGACTGGGCAATTTCTGCCACATGATTCGCCGGAACGTGCCCATCATTTACATTGTCGAAAATAACGGTTGTTACGGGTTGACTAAAGGACAGGCTTCGGCAACGGCCGACAAGGGTTCGCTCATGCGCGGTGGCCGTGCCATCGACCAGGAAGCGATCGATCTATGTGCCCTCGCCATTCAAATGGGATGCGGCTACGTGGCCCGTTCATTCTCTGGCGACGCGAAACAGGTGCGGGCGTTGATCAAGGGGGCTATCGCCCATCAGGGATCGGCCGTGATCGACATCATATCACCCTGTGTCACGTTCAACGATCATGAGGGTTCCACCAAGAGCCGCGCCTATGCGCGAAAGTTCGAGGATCCGCTTCACGACATCGATTTCATTCCCCGTTACGAGAACATCGAAGTGGAATACGACGAGGGCACCATGCAGGTTGTGAAGATGCACGACGGCTCCACAATTACGCTCAAGAAGCTCAATCACGAATACGATCCGACCGATCAGCGTCAGGCGCTCGACATGTTGGAGCGAGTCCACCTCGAGGGGCTTTTCTACACCGGGCTTATGTATTACGACGCGCAAGTGCCGACAATTCACGATCAAATCAATTTGATCGACACGCCGCTGGTGCATTTGAACGACGGATTGATTCGCCCATCCGACAGCGTATTGAAAGAAATCATGGATACGTTTCGATAAGTCTAATCGAGTAAAAGAAATCCGGGACGGCTGATTGGACGGCAGTCCCGGATTTTGTCTTAGAGCAATTTAAGAAAACCTATAGCCGTGAATGTAAGCGATTCGCGATTAAGTGCAGTACCTCACGGCATATTCTGCGGCTACGTGAAAACGTAAATCGCTATAGGTTCGATTTTAGTGTTCCACTTGCTTGCGAAACGCCTCCAGATCAAATCCCTTTTCCCTGAAATTCTTCAGAATTACCCGCTCATTCTCCAATACTTCATCGATAGCCGCAGGTAACTTGTCCAGCAACTCGTGGGGTATGGACACGACACCGTTAACGTCCGCATGCAGGATATCCCCTGGATTGACAAGCAGCCCGCCCACGTCCACCGGAATATCCGCCTTGCCACAGTCGATCCACCCGTGCGACACAACTACGTGTTCGCTCCATACTTTCATGCCCATTTTTTCCAGGGCCTCCAGGTCGCGTACCGCCCCATCCGTGATAATTGCCTTCGCGCCAAGCACCTGGATTTGGGTACCCATGATTTCGCCCCAATGCGAGGCCCACCCCTTGCGGCTTGTCATGTCCTTGACCACACACACACAGGGTTTTGGCATATTGTAGATGGATTCAATCCACTTGACGCGTTCCCTGGCGTCCGGAGGATTCAATTCGTCGTAGTCGATAATGGTGCACGTCGTGGCATAGCCCACGACGGCCCCCATCTTCGGGAAGCGGCATTGAATCTGTGGCCCCATATACCCGGACCAGCGGCTACGAACATTGAATTTTTCTATTGCGTTCGAGACGGTCGGGCTGTCCACGCTTAACAGCTTTTGCTCGATTTCTGCGGTCAATTTCGACACCATACAGCGAATTCTCCTACGTTGATTCACCCCATCAGGACGACCCGTATGCATGGCATTTAATACGGGAAAGAACCGGTATAAGCCACGCCGGGATTGAACGATCCGGCCGTTCTCTGCCATAATGGGGAAAGCCGGTTTGGCCCCCGAAACCGTCATTTTAGGCGGGTTATGGGCACACAATCCAGTGCGCTGAACCAACGGAAGTGATCATGGAAAAGACCCAGGACATTAATATACGCAGTATTGTTCCCCTGATTTCACCGCGGGAACTTAAGGAATTCCTCCCCATCTCCGAGAAAGCCTGCATGACCGTGGTGAAAGGGCGCATCGCGCTGCAGCATATTATCAAGGGTGAAGATCCACGATTTCTGGTCGTGGTCGGTCCTTGCAGCATTCACGACGAAGTGGCGGCTTTGGACTATGCCGCGCGGCTCGTCGATTTGGCCAAACGTGTCAACGACCGCATATGTCTGGTGATGCGAGTCTATTTTGAAAAGCCCCGCACCACGGTCGGTTGGAAAGGCCTGACAAATGACCCGTTCCTCAACGGTACGTTCGATATCGATACGGGCTTGCGTAAAGGCCGCTCCATTCTGATGAAAGTTAATGAAATGGGCATGCCTGCGGCCACCGAAATGCTGGACCCCATCACGCCCCAATATACGGCCGATCTAGTCACGTGGGCCTCGCTTGGCGCACGAACCACCGAATCCCAGACTCATCGGCAGATGGCCAGTGGGTTGTCCATGCCTGTTGGATTCAAGAATGGGACGGATGGGAATCTTCAAATCGCGGTGGATGCCATGGAAGCCGCCGAACACTCCCATGCTTTTCTCGGCATCGATTCCGACGGGCAAACGTGCGTGGTGAATACCAAGGGCAATCCATACGGACATTTGATTCTGCGTGGCGGGCGCTCTGGCACCAATTACGATCCGGCCAGCCTGGACGAGTCCTTCTCCCTGCTCACGAAGCGCGGCCTCAATCCCAGAATCATGGTTGACTGCAGCCATGCAAACTCCAACAAGGATTTCCGCCAACAGGCCGTTGTATGGCAGGCGGTTATCGACCAACGCGTTGCCGGCAATGAGAATATCCTCGGCCTGATGCTCGAAAGTAATATCAAGGAAGGTAACCAGAAACTGGGCGACGATCCGTCCCAATTGGAGTACGGCATCTCGATTACTGATCCCTGCATTGGCTGGGAAGAAACGGAAAGCCTGTTGCTCAATGCCTATGATCGGCTGGAGGTCATACACAAGAGGACAGCCGTTACCCAATAACCGCTTGAGATTCTGTAAATTTCTAGACGCCCCCCAATGGCCATTACCATTCGGGGGCGTCCTTTTTTTGCGCTGTCACCGCAATACGCGGTAATAGCTGGTACAATTCCCGTGGGGGGACTTGGTATTTGGAACCGTGGGGGAATCCATTCATGCCTGCCGTAGTGACCGCCGATGAGGCCATTCGCCGTGTGCCCGACAATGCAACGGTTGCGGTTAATCCCGTGCCAACCGAGGAAGTCTTTCCAGCATTCCGGCGTGCTTTTGAGTCGACCGGACGCCCCAATAATCTCACCATTCTATTTACAGCGGGTTTAGGGCCATTTAGCGCAGATGTAAAGGGGATGAATCATTTTGCCGTGCCCGGCATGGTCTCGCGAATAATCGCGGGCCATATCGGAGTCAATCACCTGTTGGTCAAGATGGTCGCCGAAGACGCCGTCGAGTGTTACAATTTTCCGCAGGGTACGTTGGCCCAACTCTATCGCGAGATAGCGGCCAAGCGGCCTGGTCTGGTGACCACCGTTGGGTTGGAGACGTTTGTCGACCCTCGTATCGACGGCGGCAAAACCAATCGTCGCACAAAAGCCGCCAACGATTTGGTTCAGCTTGTTCAATTAAATGGCGAGGAGTATTTGTTCTACAAGTCGATTCCATTGAATGTGGGCATTGTGCGGGGTACGACCGCTGATCCCCAGGGAAATATTACTTGCGAGAACGAACCGTTGCTGATGGATGCCTTCGAGTTGGCGCTCGCCGTGAAGAACTGCGGCGGTACTGTAATCGTCCAAGTCGAACAGCTATCCGCGTCGGCGGCCAACCCACATATGGTGCGTATTCCCGGCATGCTGGTCGACTACATTGTGGTCGCGCCATCACGCAAGGTGCATCCACACTCACTTTTCGTCGAGTTCGATCCGTCTTTCACCGGCGAAACTACCGTGCCACTCTCCTCGGTCGTCCAGCCTATGTCGTTGACTATCGAAAAGGTTATTTGCAGCCGAGCTGCGCGCGAACTGGCCGCTGGAATGACCGTCAATCTGGGAGTGGGAATTCCCCAAGGCGTTTCTGCCGTGGCCTTTGAGGAAGGTATCCTCGAAGACATAACCCTTAATACCGAGTTCGGCGTTATTGGTGGCCAGCCCGACACCGGCAAGAATTTCGGACCAGCGCGTAACCCGCGGGCATTTGTGTCACAACCCGCAATGTTCGACTTCTACGATGGCGGAGGGTTGGACGTCACGTGCGTGGGTCTGGCTCAAGTCGATCGCGAAGGCAATGTCAACGTCAGCAGGCTGGGCAACAAAGTCATCGGCTGTGGCGGGTTCATCGACCTGACTCAAAATGCAAAGCAATGTATCTTCTGCGGCGAGTTCAGAGCGGGCGGCCTGAAGGCGTCCGTTGGAGATGGAAAACTGACCATTGAATCCGAAGGCAAGGCCGCCAAATTTGTCCAGAAGGTCGATCAGATCACCTATAGCGGCAACCGGGCTCGTCGTCTCAAGCAGGATGCGATGTTCGTTACCGAGCGATGCGTTTTCCATCTCGTGCCAGAAGGACTACTGCTTTCCGAAATCGCGCCCGGCATTGATCTCCAACGGGATATCCTCGACCAGATGGAGTTTCGGCCTATTGTCCCTGATGACATACCTCTGATGGACGTCGCGCTTTTTCGGGACCGAACGTTGCTGTCGTCGGGATGGACACACTAGTCCGGACCTCGCAGGCTCCGTCGCCTGGTAGATTGGATTGGCGCCGGGGCCGTGTGTGTCGAATTCGCCGTTTCATGGCTGCTACCATGCCATCGGATAAACCGGCATCCGAGTTGCCCAGTATTCAGGAGATATTAAGATGCCCCGAGTACAATTGGTGAATACGGAACAGGCACAAGGCAAGGCCCGGGAGATTATGGAAGGCCTTCAGCAGCGAGCAGGCAAGGTCTACGGCATGTACAAATGCATGGCCAATTCTCCTGCCGTGCTCGAGGGCTTTCTCGCGCTCAGCGGCGCAATGGGCCGCACCTCGCTGCCCGTGAAATTGCGAGAACAAATTGCGCTCCTGCTCGCCGAAGAAAACGAATGCACGTATTGTCTGGCCGCGCACACAGCCGGCGCCATGAAAGCGGGCCTTACCGAGGCGCAAACCATTCAGAGTCGAATGGGACAAGGCATCGACGAAAAGTCCGATGCCGTACTCCGCTTTGCACAACGGATGCTCGATACGCTTGGTCATGTGAGCGACGACGACGTGAATGCGTTACGGGCCGCGGGCGTAACCGATCAGGAACTCGTGGAAATCGTCAGTGTAGTCTGTCTCAATATTTTCACCAATTATTTCAATCACATAATGGATACCCCCAGCGATTTCCCTGCTGCGCCTGATTTGCCGAATTGAGTTGTGCCAGTAAGTGCGGTGTAGGGATATTGCCAATCAGTCAGGTGGATTTGGATTATGTCTATGAGGCTGGCAAGGGTCTTCTGCGTTTACTTGTTGGCGGCATCGGTGTGGGCGGACGAAGCGACTCGCCGTGAATCGACGCTAGGCCAGTTAAAACGTGTTTTGCAGGAAAGTCCGGCCTGGACGCAATGGCTGGAACAGTCCGGCGAATTGCCGCCTGATTTCGATGCGATGCCATCCATCCCCAATCTTCCCAATCCACTCCTTGCCCATGAAAACACGCCCGAGGAGTACGTAATCAATACCGTCACTGAATGGCAAGTTCACCGGGAAACGCTACTCAACGACATTTCCCACTGGATATTCGGAACGGTTCCGCCTCGCCCGGACAATCTGTTGTCGACGAACCTCAGCGAGATGCGCGGTGAAGGGTGCACCGTTCGCGAAGTCGAACTGCAGTTTGGAGTAGACCACTCGGCGAAGCTGTGGATGGAACTCATCATTCCCGACGGAAACGGACCTTTTCCGGTTTTTCTCACGCAGCACAACCATCGGGCATGGGGCCTCATCGCCGCACGGCGAGGATACATCGCATGCGTGTACGCCGGATCCGACAGCCGGGACGACACAGACTCCTTCTTGGCATCCTACCCCGACTACGACTGGTCGCGGCTGACTCGCCGCGCCTGGGCGGGGTCCCGATGCATCGACTATCTCGAATCAGAGACCAGGGCCGATACCACGAAGATCGTCATTACCGGTCATTCCCGCAATGGCAAGCAGTCCCTTATTGCATCGGCGCTGGACGAACGCATCGCCGCCGTCATTTCCTCCAGCAGCGGCGCCGGCGGTACGATGCCCGCGCGGCTGGTGACCGAACAAAGTATTGGTGAAGGCATTGAGTTCATCACCCGGAATTTCCCGGAATGGTTTCATCCGCGCTGGCGATTCTTTGTGGGCCGCGAACAAAAGCTCCCAATGGATCTGCATACGCTTGTCGCACTGTCGGCCCCCAGGCCATGTCTACTGAGTATGGCCTTGAACGACGGTGTCGAGGACGCCTGGGCCATGGAACGTGTCTATTGGTCTGTGCAGCCTGTCTACGAATTGCTGGGCGCACCACAAAATTTGCGTATACTGAGGCGGTCCGGAGGCCACGAAACGTGGCCTACCGTCATCGACCGGTTTCTGGATTGGAGCGATGCTCAGTTTGGCCGGGGTAGCATGCCGGCGGAAGAAGAGTTCCTGTATCCACACGATTGGAACGCCTGGAAAGCGGGCGTGCCGCAGGTGCCCGATCCGGAAACGTATCCGAGTCGTGACGCGTTTGCCCTCCTGCAAACTGCGGACGGGCACCCGGTCGACAGCGCCAATTCCTGGGAGGAGGAGACCGCGCGTATTCGAAGCGCAGTGCAGGAGATGCTGGGCACGCCACCTCCGGGAATTCGAAATTCCCTTGGCACGTATGGCACAGACCCTGCCGGTGTTCGCGCGATGCTCAACCGGGACAAGCCGGGAGATGACGTCGAGTGTGTAAGCGTCTCGTTCGGTGAATACATTACCGGTGACATGTACCTGCCCAAAGGCGCATTCAAAGAAGATGCGAAACTCCCGGCGATTCTCTGGTTTCCTCCGTACAACCCACCTCGCGGTTATACCGGTTCGTACGTAAAGGGCGATCCCGTATATCGGAACTTCGCAAGACAAGGTTATGTCGTGTTCTGTTTTGACCCCGTTGGTACAGGACGCCGTGTTGAGGAATTAAAGGGCTTCTACAGCCACTATCCCCAGTGGTCCATTATGGGAAAAATGATTCGGGACGCCCAGTGTGCGATGGATGCGCTATTGGAGCAACCGTACATCGACGCAAAACGTGTGACCGTACTTGGCTACGGGACGGGCGCGTTGCAGGCGTTACACTTCGCGGCACTGGATAACCGTGCGTCCGCGTACGCCCTCGTGTGCATTCCGCAACCTTTTGTGCGGGATGATCCAAAAGTAACCGGTGGCACTCGGCGGTGGTCGCATGACAGGATGTGGCTGCCACGGCTTGGCACTTTTTTCGGCAAGGAAGACCGCCTTCCCTACGACATTCCCGTAATTCTTGCGATGGCGGCGCCACGGCCAGTACTGGTGGTGGCCCCCACACTGGATCGCGACACCGTTCCAACAGACATTTCGGAGGCTGTAGAGGCGGCACGAACTGTATTTCGGCTGCTTGGGTATGAGGATCGGTTGGAATTGCAGTCCCCGGAGTATTACAACTCGTTCGATCCAGCGATGCAGGCGCTGGTAACCGATTGGCTAAACCGGTCTGTTCACTGACCCGTTACAAATGCCTCCCCGGATTGACTCAATTGGGCCCCAAAAAGTCGCAATTGCAGCCTGAATCGGTATAGGCTAAGAATCACATTGCAGTGGAAGGGGGCGGTCCATACTTATGCCGTTGGTGAAATGTCAGAAGTGCAACGCGACGAACGACGATACGAAAGAAAAGTGTGGGGTCTGTGGATCGCCGCTTCCTCGAGTAAGGATTGTTGCGTCACAGCCTATTCCAAATCGAGGACAAACCACATTCCGGCGCGGCCAGGTTGTCGCGAACCGATATACCATCATGGACCTTGTCGGCAAAGGGGGAATGGGGTGCATCTACAAGGTTCACGACAACACCCTTAACGAGCAAGTCGCACTGAAAACCCTGTTGCCCCAATTCGTCAGCGACAAGTTGGTTGTAGAACGGTTTTTCAATGAGGCCCGAATAGCTCGGCAATTGTCACACCCCAACATTGTTCGCGTGCATGACATCGGCATTGCGGATAGCACCGTCTATATTTCCATGGAACTGTTGGAAGGCAAGTCATTGCGCGGCGTTCTGGATCATCAGCCCGCCGGCCAACGCATGCCGGTTACTGAAACGCTTCGCATTGTCATTCAATTGTGCAAGGCACTCGAATACGCGCACCAATACACGATTCACCGGGACATCAAGCCGGAGAACGTGATGATGGTCAAGTCCGGGGGCATCAAGCTCATGGACTTTGGCATTTCGAAACTGATGACCAACAATCAGTTGACGGCAACATCCGTGGTCATGGGCACGCCGCACTACATGTCGCCCGAGCAGCTCAAAGACAGCCGCAACGTCGATGTGCGCGCCGACATTTACTCCGTTGGCGTGATGCTGTACGAGATGTTGACCGGGAATCTTCCCACCGGAGTGCCCAAGCCTGCATCGCAGATTATGCAAAGCGTTCCGGCATCGTTGGATGTGGTGATCGCAAAGTGCGTGGAACCTGACCCCAACGAACGGTATTCAAACGCGTTGGAACTTCGAGAAGTACTCGAGGCCGTGCTCCAAACCCTGGAATCCGAGGGGTCAGAAATCAAAATTCCAGTGCCAACGCCTGGTCGAAAAGCCATTGCGCAGGGCCAATCCAGCCGAACCTTGGGTATCGTACTATGTGTCGTTATTGCCGTGATTGCCGCCGCAGGCATAGGCATGGCGGAGAAGCGGCGCCGAACCCTGATGCAAGAGTCCACAGTGCGGCAGGAAAGCTACATACGAGCGAGCAGCGAGCCGTTCCTGGAGTTTCCTTCCTTTGTCGCATTTGAGTCGGCCATGAATCGTGCGCGGGGCAAAGCCGAACGTCAGGCTCGAACCGATTCCGCACATCAGCAGTTGTTCGACGATTCAGCGGCGGCGTTCGAAATCGCGAAGGAGTCCTATGGCTCCAATCCCGATGAATCAGCGCGTAGCGGACGGAAAGCCTTGCAAGGCTTTATGGCGCTGTGTTTGTGGCGGACAGGAATGACCTATGTGCCCGGCGGACCGATGGATACCGGCACCCAACAGGTGGAAGTACCCCCCTTCTTGATCGACACACAGCCCGTGACGATCCAAAAGTACATGGATTTCATGCGGAATGTGCCAGATGGATGGCCCAATGGATTGCGTGGCCAGGACACGACGGACCCGTCACGTCCGGTTACCATGGTTACATTTTATGATGCACAAGCCTATGCCGCATACAACGGCCTCTTTGTGCCAACCGCGACACAATGGGCGCGCGCGTTGGACCATTTCAAACTATCAAGTATCCAGAGTGTCACAGGGACTGTCGGCAATCTAAAGGAATGGTCACGATCGGTAGTGGGCCATGAGTTGGATGCTGTATACGTACCGTCCTTCGACGATTCCCTTCATATCTTTGACATCACTGTTACATCCGACGGAGAAACCTCAACCCTCTCGTGGCGCAACGAGACCGCGAATTTTTCCGTGGCCAGCCCCATTCTTGGATTCCGTTGTGTTCAGGAATTACCGACAGCTCCTCGTGAGGTGGAGCGCATAATCAGTATGTAGACGCCTCGCGACAGCATAAATTTGACTCTTTTCATTACATTCTGTAGTCTATTCTCGATATCTTCCGCGTAGAAACGCAGTCCCAGGACGGAAGAAGAGGCATGCCATGAATGTTTGCGCCTGTCCGCATTGCGGAAATCTTCGCATTGTGGTTTCGAAAGTTCCGAAAGACGTAGTAGCGGTGTTGTCTTGCCCAAGCTGCCACGAGTTGGTCGTGCTGTTCCGCAAGAAAGTGATTGGCGTAAATCGTCAGATTTTGGAACAGGGATCCCGGGAAGAGCGGACTCGCCATTTTGCCGAGATTTTGGAACAGTTTCTGGATCCGGGCATTTTTTCCTCACCACCTTCCGGATTTGCCATGGAAACAGATTCTTCCGGCGAGGAGGACATGGGACAGGGCGAGCCTGAGTCAATCGAAAGCGACACCAAACCTATCTCAAAGCGTGATGTGGAGCGTTTCGCGAAATTTGATTTGCAGCGGATTGACGACGCCACCTATTTTAAGCGGCACTTTGGCGGCCGGTAGGCCGAATTAGCCGTTTTTGACCGTCCGTGCCTGATACAAAGCAATGCCCGCGGCCACTGCGGCATTGAGGCTCTCCACCCCGTTCGCCAAGGGGATTCGGACCAAGGCATCACAGGCTTTCCGAACAGCTGGCCGCAACCCTTTCGTTTCGTTTCCCATCACAAGCACTACCCGAGTCGGCCATTTCACGCCAAAGACGTCGTCCCGGCCTTCCGCGTCAAGCCCATACAACCAGAAGTCGGCCTCGCGTAAAGCACCCAGCGCGCTCATAAGATTGTTGTCAAGCACGATGGGCACTCGAAATGCCGCTCCCGCGCTCGCTTTCAGCACCTGTTCATCGATGACGGCGCCTCCTTTCGCCGACAGCAATACCGCATCACTTCCGGCGGCGGCGGCCGAACGAATGATCATCCCGACATTTCGCGGGTTTTGAACGTGATCCAGGGCGATGACCAAAGCTTTGGCAGGACACTCCAGAAGAAATTGGGCCAAATCCATGTACGCCAGCGGGCTTAGTATGGCCGCAAGTCCCTGGTGTTCCCGGGTTTGGGTTAAGTGATTCAACTTGGCCACGGGCACCCGTTCCACCTGGACCCCGGCAGCCTTGGCGGCTTCGAGGACAACCGGCAATTGGCGGACTTTGGAATCTTGTGCAACAAATAGCCGATTCAACCGGTTTCCTGCATGAAGGGCTTCCATAACAACGTTCCAGCCAAAAATGACGTTCTCTGTCATAAGTCCTTATTGCTCCGTGCCTGCCGGTTCCTAAAATAAGGATTCGGCCTTGATTGTCATGACACACGTGAGACGAGAGTCGGAACTGCTACGCGCCTCAAAAAGGTAGCCCTGCGCCTTG
>BTWA01000027.1:0-89024 GCA_045863295.1 Candidatus Hydrogenedentota bacterium | reverse complement strand
CGAGTCATGTATTCGGGTGACCATTGACGCCAAGCGGACTTCAAATTGATCTATCCAGGGCTGGGCATCTTCCCAAGTAACTCCATACATTGCGCCTTCCTTTGGAGTGCCGCGCCCGTACCAATGGATGAGGTCATTGCCGCCCGTTGTCATAACGACTACTCCCAAGACCGCGGGATCGGCCGTCTCCAAGGTGGAGATTTGTTCTTCCCAATGCTCGATGGAATTCGAACCTGAAATTGCACGGTTTTCGACTGAAAGATCAGGAAATACGGCATGAAGGTGAACACCGGACAAATCGGAGGCATCTCCTGGTGGACTTTTCAGTAGCCGTTCAAAGTATGAATGTCCTGGGGAGGCGCCAAAACCTGCAGTTATGCTATCGCCGATTCCCAGGAGTTTCACCGGTCCTTCTCGCCAAACCTGTTGGAACTTTTCACCTAGCACTTCGGGCCCAGCCGGACCGCTTCCAACAGGGTTGGGAAACCAAAATCGAAACGTGGCCAGGTAGCGCATGTAGACGGCCGTTCCTGCCGAGAGACAGAATCCCAGGATCAACAGCCATACAACCCGCTTTGCAGTTCTCTGGCGCATCATGCGCTATCGAGCCAGGCTTTGCAGCGCATCTCGAATTTCGTGTAGCGCGGCAATATATTCTCTTCCGTTGAGTCCCTCCGATCGAACGAGTTTCTTGCGATCATCGCCGAGCCCGCTTGTACGCGAATGCTTCATTCGTTTCACTATTAAATCCCTCAATTCCGGAGCGTTTGAAACACCTCGGATGACGCCCTTGTGCATATTCTGCAGGGTCGGTTGTCCGCCTTGTGCCGCTGCCCCTCCCCCACCCCCTGCCGTGTCTATCTGCACATCGGCTATTCCGTAGATGCGCTGAAGGGGTCCTTGGCTTACCGAAACGTTTTGCACGTTTTCAAAGGTAATAGTTGTTTCCAGAATTGTCAGCACGCCAGTCCGTATTCGCACACTTCGATCGGTGATGACATACCATGTTGTGCAATAGACAACGTAAGTCAAGAGGTACAGGATTATGACAAAGCATGCGAGCAGGCTGCCGCCCCCCACGAGCACCAGCGCGGCAATAGCTGGCTCTTCAATCGCGACAATCACGCTGAGCAGAACCAATCCAAGCACGAATATGGCGGAAACAATCCACAATCCGAGCAGTGAATAATGCAGGAAACCGGGCGAAGGATGGGTAGTAACGACCTGCTCGCTACTTCGCGCAGGCAACCTCGGGGGTTCGGCAGGAACTTTCAAAACCGCGGACAACACGGCTCCCAAGCCCGATTCAAGCCATGTCGTTCGAATGTCGCCATTCACGGGTTGGACCTCCCCTGTGCCATGCCGCGGATCAAGTCGCGAATTTCATGCAGAAGAAGCAGTGCCTCGTCCGGCTGCGGCACTTCCAGGCCGGAGCCCATGCCCGTGTCTTCTTCCTCAACCCCTCCCCGCATCTTCAGGTAGAGCGCGTCGCGCAAGGCTTCAGCTTCGAGAACGCCTTCAATACTCAATTCGGGAGTGGCGCTTCCGGAGGCTGTCTGCAATTTAACGGTGGCCAGACCCATCCATCGCTGCACAAAGTTCTTTGACAAATGGATGTCCTGTATTCTGCGATACGTCAGATGCACTTCTTTCTTAAACAGAAAACCCCAGCTTGCGGAGACGCCTTCATTGTCAAACTTGTAGCGCAACGTGTGGTACCGGAAAAAGAGAGGCGGGAACGCGACAATGATAAGCGGCCCAGATAACAATGAGACGAGAAAATAGTAGGCCAATAATGGTGGCGCCGGGCGTTCGATGGACTTCACGTCTAGCATACTTTTATCCCCAAGTCGAATCCTGTACTGAATCATCCTATGCCTAATCTCTGAAACATTCAAAGCCTGAATTTGATCACTCCATCGAAAACCCATAAACTTCATCTCATCATTCACCAGGGAGCCAATTTGTGCTGGATTTGGAGCGACATGCCGAGGAAATATTGAGTTGCGCGCTTCGCAACGGCGGCGACATGGCCGAGATTTATGTCGAAGACAGGGCGATGGCATCACTCAAATTGGAAGAGCAAAAGTTGGAAAAGGTCGTGAGTGGCACCGAAGCGGGCGCTGGAATTCGCCTGATTGCCGGGGATCGAACACTGTACGCGCATACCAACGATATCTCACTGAAAGGACTTGCCAAGCTTGCCCATACCCTGGCTAATGGTTACTCGGGTCCAAAATCCAAGTGCGACTTTGATTACAAGATTGAGCGATTTGCGTCGCCGGTCAAAACCAGGCCTGCATCCATTTCCACTGCTGAGAAAGCCTCCCTAATTCGGGATGCGGATCGCGTTGCGCGTGAATGCGACCCCCGGGTACGCCAGGTTTCGGTGGTGTATGGCGATTCCTTGCGAAAGGTTTGGATTGCGAATTCTCTGGGGCGGTATGTCGAAGACGAACGCCCTCAAGTGATCTTCATGGTGGAAGTAGTGGCATCGGAGAACGGCACGATCCAAACCGGGATGGAATACATCGGCGGGACTATGGGCTACGAGATTTTCGAGCACCATGACCCAATAGAAGTAGCCCGCATGGCGGCACGGCAAGCCATGTTGATGTTGGACGCCGATCCCGCACCGGCCGGGCGCATGCCTGTGGTGTTCAGCAGTGAAGCCGGCGGGACGATGATTCATGAGGCTGTGGGACACGGCCTTGAGGCGGATCATATCGACAAGAACATGTCGAAGTACTGTGGAAGGTTGAACGAGCAAATTGCGGTGCCCGAGGTAACCGTGGTAGACGATGGTACACTGCCGGGCAAACGGGGATCCTGCAATGTGGACGATGAAGGGACACCCATGCAACGGACGGTGCTCGTTGAAAACGGCCGATTGGTCCGCTTTATGAGTGATTTGCGCACTTCGCGAAAGATGGGAATCGCACCCACTGGCAATGGGCGCCGTCAATCGTACGAATACAAGCCCATTCCGCGCATGACGAATACGTTCATCGCACCAGGCAATTCCGATCCCAGAGACATCCTTTCGGGAACAAACAATGGACTATTCGTAAAGCGCATGGGCGGCGGACAAGTCAACACATTGAATGGCGACTATGTTTTTGAAGTTACTGAAGGATATATCATCCGGAATGGCGAGCCGATGACGCCCGTTCGCGGCGCGACGCTGATCGGCAATGGACCGGATACGTTGCTTGCTATCGAGGGTGTGGGCACGGATCTGGGTTACGGAATTGGCACGTGTGGCAAGGACGGTCAGGGCGTGCCGGTCAGTGATGCGCAACCGACAATACGGGTGCGGGAGCTCACGGTCGGCGGGACAGCTTGACGGCATACACGACATCATGCCGCTTCCGCAGGGCTGCATGCATGTGACAGGCACCTTAGCGCACGCCCGCGGGCGATGAAGCTTTCGTGAAAGTACTTATAGCTTTGCTTTCCGCATACAGGTGGCTCGGAAGCGACAAGATGTCGCTTCTACTATTGGAGGCTCGTATGTCCATCTCTCGGCGAAAGTTTATGGCGGGGGCGGCGCTGGCCGCTGCCACGACAAGCATGGCTGCGAAAGCGCAGTCGCCGCCGCAGCGTCAGCCCAATATTGTTTATCTGTTTTCCGATGAACACCGTTGGCAATCGATGTCTCATACGGAACTCCCTCCGGTTCGCACTCCCAACATGACTCGTATGCGTGACGAAGGATTTGAGTTTTCGAATTGCATCAGCAATTATCCCGTGTGTTCTCCCTATCGCGCCATGCTGATGACCGGCCGATGGCCATACGAGCAGGGTGTCATTGACAACAACATTCCATTGAGCCCGGATCAGATGACGATTGGTAAAGCCTTTCAGGCCGCCGGATACACGACTGGCTATATCGGCAAGTGGCACTTGGGCGGAGATCGGGCCGAAGCCTTTGGGTTTGACACTTCGTTGTTGTGGCACGTAAAGGGACATCACTCGGGCGAATACTTCCCTTCGAATTCCGGCCCCGTCCATCGAGAAGGGTATACGATCGACACGATGACCGAGCAGGCCGTCGAATTTATCGTCGCGAACAAGGCGAAGCCGTTTCTACTCATGGTGTCGTACGTGCCCCCTCACGCGCCATTTGACGATGCACCCGACGATCTGTGGGCCCTCTATCCACAAGGAACCCTGCCTTGGCGCCCGAATGCATCCCCTTCCAAAGAGACGGACGCCAAAGGCGCATTTCGATTCAGTGAAAAAGACTACAGTTGCTACCATGCGAATATCACTGGAATGGATCGAGCCCTTGGCCGT
Organism: Candidatus Hydrogenedentota bacterium; assembly: GCA_045863295.1. Classification (GTDB taxonomy): domain Bacteria; phylum Hydrogenedentota; class Hydrogenedentia; order Hydrogenedentales; family SLHB01; genus BTWA01. The sequence continues at coordinate 84,725 of BTWA01000027.1, read as the reverse complement.
GTCCTGGCTGCCTTGGACGAATTGGAGCTAACCGAGGACACCATTGTCATTTACACCTCGGACCACGGATCCATGTTCGGATCACACGGCGTGGGCAGCAAGCGACAACCGTATGAAGAGTCGATTCGCGTGCCGTTTCTGATGCGCTGCCCAAGGCATATACCCGCTAGAGGAAGCACCGACGCCTTATTCGGAACGATTGACGTCTTCCCTACTCTCTGCGGCATGGCGGGCATTGGCATCCCGCAGACATGCAGGGGGTTGGATTTTTCCCCCTGGCTGCGAAACGAGACAGGACCCAACCCGGAATCGCAATTCATCATGCACATTGCCAAGGGCGGCGCCTCCGGCGGGAAGGATCACCCGGCACCTTTGTTCCGGGGTGTGCGCACGCGTACGCACACCTATGCGGTCTTGGATGACGGACCGGTATGGTTATTCGACAACGCCTCGGATCCCTATCAGCAGTCGAACCGCGCGGATGACGCCGACTTGGAGAAAGTGCGCGCCCGGTGCCATGGGATGCTAAGCGCTTGGATGCAGTCGGCACACGATGCGCGAGTGCTCGTGTGAAGATATGAGTATGCAATCTCACGCTGGATTCGTTCTGCTGTTGGCTTGCGCGGCAGCCCACCTGGCCGCCGAGGATGCCGGAAACGCGGTCAAGAATGGCAATTTCGAGCATTGGGACGACTATTCCGGCGGGGTGACAACCACAAGCGTAGGCGTGCCAAGTGGATCCATTGCGAAGGACTGGTACGGCGGACCGGGTGTGAACGCGACGGCTACCTATGACCGTCTGGAGTTTACTGAAAACCAGACAGAAGTACCCGGAAATCCCAAGTACTTTTTTCGCGTATCGTGGTCCAAGGCCCCAGAAGGCTGGACCGGCGAAGCACATCATTTGCCCGACTATCGCTGCACCTTTCTCGAGTATTTTGGGATGGGAGACGTTTCCACGTTTGCCGGTAAGACTCTACGGGTCTCGTTTTTCGCACGCGTAATGGAAGGCGAACTTGACATAGTTCCCATCGTGTGGCAGAGCCGGGATCACGTCACTCCCGGAATCACGGCAGTGAAGGGAAAGGGGTATGAATTGTTTGAGGCAGCCGATACCTCAGGCGAAGTAAAAGTCGCCCAAGGACGGCCTCGACCCGCCGCGATTTGCAGGTTGAATACCCAATGGCAACGATTTCAAAAGGACATTACTCTACCCGGAATGGATGGATTCTCCGTATCCCCAGGGAATTACACCGGATTTGGTTTTGACCTAATCGAGAATGGCAAGCCGACGATCGATATAGCGCAAATCGTCGTACAACCGATATCAAAGGAATAGACCGTGCACGATGGACTTGGAATGCATCTTGGCAACCTGTCTCGCCTTTCCAACGCGAAGACACGATCCATATCGCCCGAGAATTTCACCGGCGAAAAAGGTGCGGGAGGCATGGCGACGGAGGGGACCGGGGCCGTTTGCGCCCGGGACCTGGGCCGTGGATGGAAGATCTCGCCTTCAGTACGGATCGAGCCAGGCCAGACGTTTACCTTGGCCGATATCCATGGTCAAGGCGCCATTCAACATATCTGGATGACGCCCACCGGGAATTGGCGATTCTCCATTCTCCGGATTCACTGGGATGATGAGCTGGAACCCAGCGTCGAATGCCCGATTGGTGATTTCTTCGGCATGGGCTGGTGCGAGTATGCGCACCTGAATTCGATGGCCGTCTGCGTCAATCCAGGTAGCGCATTCAATTGCTACTGGGAGATGCCGTTTCGAAAGGGTTTCCGTATCACGCTAGAGAACATCGCGGACGAGAGCATGATTCTCTACTACCAGGTGGACTATACACTTACTGACGTGCCGGGTGACGCCGCCTATTTTCACGCGCAATGGCGCCGGGTAAATCCTCTTCCTTACAAAGACGTTTATATGATTTTGGACGGAGTTGTCGGGCACGGTCATTATGTGGGAACGTATCTGGCTTGGGGCGTTAACAACAACGGTTGGTGGGGCGAGGGCGAGATCAAGTTTTACATGGATGGGGATGTGGCGTGGCCAACTATTTGCGGTACGGGCACGGAAGACTACTTTTGCGGATCGTATAATTTTGACCGGGGCGGCCAGTACGTTCCATTTTCAACCGCCTATGCCGGATTGCACCAAGTGATTCGGCCGGACGGAACGTACAAGTCGCAGCAACGATTTGGCATGTATCGATGGCACGTCATGGATCCCGTCCGGTTTGAACGGGACCTTCGTGTAACCATTCAAGCATTGGGATGGGGTACAGGGAAGCGGTATGTGCCGCTGCAGGATGATATCGCGTCGGTGGCCTACTGGTATCAGACCGAACCACACGCGGCATTTCCTAGATTGAAGTCGCGTGAGTTTCTGGAAGTAATATGATTTGTGGAGATTTGCTTCCGCATTAGTCAGTGATAAGTCCACGTGTGGGTCGCCAGTTCATTTAGCGACTGGTCATAAAGGGCATATCCATTCTGATTGTATCGATCGACCCAGAAAATGACTTCCGACGTTCCATCCCGATTCAAGTCGCCTGCCCAGAGAAACTTCAGTCCAGTTCCCAAGTAGTGAGATTTGCGCTTGTTACCATTGAATGCAATTACAATTGGTGAATCCACCGGATAGTTCCAAGTAGAGGGATCAATGTCAGTGGAATCGAAAAAGGCACCCAGGCGGGAGTCATTCAGGACAAACTCGAATAGTCCGAATCCCGAAGTGTGGCTATGCTGACCGAATGAAGTCACCAATTCTTCCACGCGGCCAACGCCAAGGTCCTTTAGCGTGAAGCCATGCGGCAAAATGTCTCTCAAGCTTTTACGCGAACCAAGCCGCCCTTATGGCGTATACGTTTCAAAGACCGAGTGTGCGAGATCCGTACTCATATCGATGTGGCGGCGGTTATTGTCACGGGCTTCAAAATCGGACGGCACTTGCGTGGGGTACTGATTATTAAAACAGGCGAGGCAGAAGTCGTCCATTTTATAGCCCGTCGCATCGACGAGACCTTCAAGGGTCTGAAATTTTAATGAATCCACGCCGAGATAATCGCGCATTTCGTCGGCCGACATGTTGTAAGAAATCAGTTTTTCGCGCTGGGGCGTGTCGATGCCGTAGTGACAGGAATTGATGATGGGCGGGCAACTGATGCGAAAGTGAATTTCCTTTACTCCGCTCTTTCGCAGCATCTTGATTATCTTTTTCGAGGTGGTTCCCCGGACGATGCTATCGTCCACCAAAATGATCTTCTTTCCTTCGATAGCAGTGCGGGCTGGATTGAGTTTGATCTTCACGCCAAAGTCTCGAATGCGTTGATCGGGTTCAATAAAGGTACGGCCGACATAGTGGTTCCGGATAAAGCCCATATCAAAGGGGATACCGCTCTGGTGGGCATAACCCAGGGCCACCTGATTGGACGAGTCCGGCACAGCCATCACGAGGTCTGCTTTGACATCATCCACTTTGGCTAGATTTCGGCCCAGTTGTTTTCGGACCTCATCCACGCTACGGCCAAAAAGGAAACTATCTGGGCGCGCCACATAGACAAATTCAAAAATGCAGGGGCTGATGCGCGCCTTCGGGAAGGGATGACTTGTTTCCAGTTGGTTGCGGCGGGCAACAATCATTTCGCCAGGTTCTACTTCGCGAACGTGTTCTGCATCAATAATATCAAGCGCACAGCTTTCGCTGGCGAAGATGTATGCGCCGCCGAGGCGACCCAGCCAAAGCGGTCGAAAGCCATGGGGATCGCGCACGGCGACGATTTCTTCCCCGTTTGTAGCGAGAATAGAGTACGCGCCCACAACTTGCTGCAATGCTTCTACCACACAGTCGCAGAAGCGTTCTTTCTTGGACCGGGCGATGAGATGGAGAATCACTTCCGTATCGGAGGTGGATTGAAATATGGCGCCCTGATCTTCGAGATGATCGCGCACCTGACCGGCATTGGTCAGATTGCCGTTGTGACATAAAGCCATAGAGCCCCGGGCGTAGTCCCGCATGAAGGGCTGGACATTTTTCAATACACTTGTACCAAACGTAGAATAGCGCACATGGCCAATGGCGACGTCGCCTTGAAGGCGTTGCAAATGGTGGGGCTTGAAAACGTCGGACACCAGCCCAACACCACGATGCCCCCGTAACATACCTTCATCGCTACACACGATGCCTGCGCCTTCCTGACCCCGGTGTTGCAACGCATACAGTCCAAGATAAGTCAGCGTGGACGATTCCGGATGACCGAAAACGCCAAAGACACCACACTCCTCATGGGGCTTGTCGTCATCGTGGCGATCGCCTTGCAAGAGAAAGTTTGCCTCGTCCATGGATTAGAAATCCTCGTTTCCGGTCAACCTACGGTACGCTTCCACATATTTTGCACGGGTCTTCTGGACCACGTCATCGGGCAATGGCGGCTGGGGAGAATTCTTGTCCCAATCGGTCGTTTCCAGCCAATCGCGCACGAACTGCTTATCATAACTGGGCTGACCATGGCCGGGTTCGTATTGATCGGCCGGCCAAAACCGGGACGAGTCTGGCGTAAGAATCTCATCCGCCAACACCACTTCACCGTCAATCAACCCAAACTCAAACTTCGTATCGCAAAGGATGATGCCCTTTTGGCTTGCCAAGGCATGTGCGCAATTATAAATTTTTAATGCATAACCCGCAGCAGTACGGCAATAGTCCCGGCCGATTATGGCCTCGGCGTCTTCAGGGCTAATGTTTATGTCGTGACCGTCTGTCGCTTTTGTAGCGGGCGTGAAGATGGGTTGGGGCAACCGGTCCGCCTCTTTCAACCCCGCAGGTAAAGGTATACCACAAACCGTCCCATTTTGGCGGTATTCTTTCCAGCCACTGCCGGCGAGGTAGCCGCGCACTACAAACTCTACGGGAAACATGGCGCACTTGCGCACGAGCATGGTTCGCTTGGCAAACTGGGCGGGGTCGGTAATGAATGGATCGGGGAATTCCTGGATATCGGCTGAAATCAGGTGATTCGGACAAATCTCTCGCACAACGTCAAACCAAAAAAGGGACATTTGAGTGAGTATGCGGCCCTTGTCGGGAATAGGTACGGGATTCACCCAATCAAAGGCGGAAATTCGATCAGTCGCGACGATGATCAACGCATCTCCGGTGTCGTAGATGTCGCGTACTTTGCCCCGGTGGCTGGGTTTCCTGCCGGGCAAATGGGTCTCGAGCAATGCCTGAACCATGAAGTAAGCTTGTAATCCCTACGGTATCACCCTGCTCTCGAACACCCCATTACAATGCACGGCTTGGGGAGTCAAAATCCAAACGTTTGTTCCAGATAGTCTTTCCCCGACCATGCGTACTGACCCGCCTCAAATTCCACCTAGAAAAACGTGCCCTGGAGATGAGGCTTGTTGATCTCCAACAGTTCGTCCAACAGTTTTCTGCAGCCAGTGGCATTCGGCATAAGCGGGTTCTCAAGCATAGCCTGAAATGCGGTTTCGCGGTTGCCGGTCACGGCTGCCTGCACGGTAAGCGTCTCGTAGGATTTGACCTGCTGCATCAGTCCCCGAATTTGTGGTTCGGGCGCGCCCTGAGGTACCGGCTTGGCTCCATCTTTGCCGATGACCGCAGGCAATTCAAGACACACATCGTCGTCAAAGGTTGGAACTGCGCCATTGTTTCTGCAGCATACAACCTGAGTGTTCCTGCGGTCATTCTCAATGGCATCGATGAGGTAGAATGCGGCTGTCGAATAGTGGGCTCCGCCGCGTTTGGAAAGCTCGGGCGGCTTTTCCTTCAATTCCGGCTGGCGGTACTTCTCGAACAGGCTTTTTTCAATCTCTACCACTTCCTCGCCGCGTGTCTTGTCTTTCCCTTTGATTTTGGCGAGCAAAAGGTCGGTCGCATAGAAATACTGAAGATAGGGGTTGACGAACATGTGCAGACTTTCCATGGCAGTCTTCATGTTCTCTCGAATAGTCTCGTCTTCCCACTCCTCGTGTAGATTGTCAAGTAGGGCTTTGAGTGCTTCGTCCGTGATGTCTTTGCCGCTGTCGTGGAAATGGCGAACCCAGGCCAAATGGTTCAGACCCACATAATCCAACTGCACGTTTTCCATTTTAACGCCAAGATGCTTTACCACTTCCATGATAATGCCGATGGGAACGTTGCACAGGCCAACGCTCTTGATCGAGCTGTGTTTTACAATAGACTCTGTCACGATACCGGAGGGATTGGTAAAGTTGATCAAATAACCCTCGGGCGCGGTTTCCTCCATGGCACGGGCTATATCAAGAATTCGGGGAATGGTGCGCAATGCACACGCAAATCCGCCTACGCCGGTCGTTTCCTGCCCTATGATGTTGTGCTTAATCCCCAGTTTCTCGTCATTTATCCGCGCTTGAATTCCCCCGACTCGAAGTTGGGTTACGACGTATTTAGCGCCTTTGACCGCTTCGCGCATATCGGTGGTGAGATGAATAGGGAACGGACTGCCGTTCCGCTCGGACATGCGCTGAGCCAGACCGCCCGTGATTTTCAGCCGATCCATGTCCGGGTCCATCATCCAGACCTCGGTAATCGGGATTTCTTTGATGCGTGGAAACAGGCCGTCTATAAGTTCCGGCGTGTAGGAACTGCCACCGCCGATTACTGCCAATTTCATGGCGCCCTAACCTCCTGAAATAATTGACGTTAAAGCAAACCCGCCAAAACCGGAATCGCATCGAATCGGGAAGGGGCGGTTTGCCAATTCTGCCCTTTTGAGCAATAATAGAGTGTTGAAAAAGGATCCGGTCGCGATCATACTGACTTGCACCAGGCAAATCAACGGCAAGATGAAAGCATGGTGCGTTGGAAACATGCCGAGGCCGCGAATTGGGTATATAAAACCCGTCAACCTTGCAAATCGCGAATCGGTGTGGTAAATTAATAATTGACAAATATGGCAATATTCGCAAAACGATATGAAGCTGCAACTCGATAACCCCAGCTTTGATGCCCCATGGATCATCGCCGGGCTGCTCCTAATCCCCTACCTGTGTTGGGGCGTCTACCTCCTGCGTTTCCGGCTCCGCCATCACCTCGATTTCAATCGTGCGACTGAGACCTTCACGGTTGCCGCCTTGCTCTTTTTCTTCCTTCTGCAATTCAGCATGTTGCACCAATGGCTCGCCCGTTCCCCCGCACTATACTTATTGGCGAGCCTTGGGCTCATTGTCTCAGGCGTGGCTTTGTACGGCCCAATTGTTGGTTCATTTGTATCGCATTCCCTGGTCGAACTGGTGATGCCTGGGGCCCATGCGGACGTCCACGAGCCCCGTTACGGGGCCGGTGAAGCCTTCGAGCGGCAATCCGATTTTGAAAACGCGGCCCGTGAGTACATGGCGGTATCTCGGATGTTTCCCAAGGATGCAACTTCTCCCCTGCGTGCAGCGGACAATCTGGTCAAAGTCGAACGATTCGAAGAGGCGGCGGAATATTTCGAGATTGCGCTTGGCAACTCCAATTCGGCAGACCAGTGCCTTCGTATTACCAACCGCCTCGCGGACCTCTACCAGCGGCATTTGAATCAACCAGCGGACGCGGTGGGGGTTTTGGAGCAATACTTGGCCGACTTTCCCGATACTGAATTTGCAGAAAGTATACGAGCCCGATTGAAACGCTTGCGCGAGCCTGGAGAATTGCCCGTTTCCGAGTCCGGCTCGACCTCCTCCTATTCGTACATCGATTCAGCGCCGGATACGGAAGATTAGGTCTCGCTGGAAGTTACGACTCCCGCCCCCCTCCTACTCCCTGAATTCGCCGTCCCGGTTCTTCGCGGAATGTCCACTGGCAATTTGGCGGATTCCAAATACTCATGGTAAACTCCCATGGGAAGGGTACTTATGGTAGTTCTCTTGTCGTGACCGGAAGTGGGGATTCAGTGAAACCATTAGTAGTGTGTGTGGCGGACGACAACGAAGAGTCTGCGGCGGCCCTTTGCGAGGGGTTGCGGCGAAACAACTACGAATCCTTTGCCGTGTGCACCGGCACGGAAGCGCTGGCTGCCTGTGAAAAGGGTGGCGTCGACCTAATTCTGTTGGATGTGTGTCTGCCCGATATCAGCGGGCATGACGTCTGCCGACGGATTAAAGAAAATCCCCTGACACGTGACACGGTAGTCATCTTTGTGAGTGTCCGCGGTAGCAATAATGACGTGCTGACTGGGTATCAGCTTGGGGCGGCAGACTACATCACAAAGCCTTACAACCTTCCTATTGTCATGGTTCGGGTTGATTCCGCGATGCGCACCTATCGCCTGAAAGAACGGGTACGCGAACTGGAAGATTCACTGCAAGACTCGACGTACACCGATCTCCTTACCGGACTACGCAATCGGCGTTATCTTATGGAGAGGCTGCAAGAAGAAGTAGAAAAGGCGCACCGGTACGATTACCCGGTTTCCTGCGTCGTAATCGATATTGACGAAATCGTGGCCAAAGACGAAGAGCTTGGCCCGGTTTCCCTCGACGATCTGATGCAGGAGATCGCGATGTCTATCCGGAATCATTCGCGCACCTATGACATCGTGGCTCGATTTGATGGAACGGTTTTTGCCTGTATACTCCCCCACACCCCGATTGATCAGGCACGTGGCTACACCGACAAGATCCTGCGCGAAGTCGATAGCACCATCTTCGCTGACCCCTGCTTTCCAACCGAGGTCATTCTGCGCGCAGGCTTGGTTACCTGCCAGAACGGTCAGGCCAAAGATGCCGACTTTGTGTTGGGCGAAGCCATGTCTGGCCTTTTTCGCGCGAAGAGCCGGCACGACGACCGCATCGTCGCTCGAAATCTCGTAGTCGGATAGCCCTTTACTGATTCGTGTTCCACGAACACTATCCGGATGATCCCTGTTTGACTACCGTGGTAAGCTGCCCTGTCAGCAAACGCGAGGGAATCATCTATGCCTTCCGTCACGCGTCGTACGTTTGTGATAGCCGCCGCTTCCGGATTGGCGACGGCCCGGCTTCGTTTGGCCAATGCGCAGGTCGCCCCCAGCGATCGAATCCGTCTTGGGGTTGTAGGCTACGGCAGCCGGGGCACGGGCAATCTGGCGGAGTTTTTGCGAAATCCTGAAGTGGAGTGTGCGGTCATATGCGACGTCGACGATGCGCACGCCGCAAAAGGCGCGGCGAACGTAGAATCGCAGCGCGGCAATAAGCCGGACACGCACAGAGACTTCCGTCGCGTACTTGACCGAAAGGACATCGACGCGCTCCTAGTTTCAACCCCGGATCATTGGCACGCGTTGCCCACCGTTTTTGGGTGCCAGACAGGGCGGGATGTTTACGTCGAAAAACCCTTTGCGCGAACCGTCGAAGAAGGGCGCGCCATAGTCACGGCCGCGCAGGCGAATAAGTCCATTGTACAAATGGGAACGCAATGGCGAAGCGCTCAACACTATGCGGATGCGGCAGCTTATGTACAATCCGGCAAATTGGGATCCATTCGTTCTATCCGCGCGTGGTGCTACAAGACATGGGACATACAACCACAAAGCGATTGCCCTGTGCCCCAGGGTGTGGATTACGATTTGTGGACGGGGCCATGCCCCGAGCGCGCCTTCAACCCTAATCGGTTTCACCGCAACTTTAGGTGGTACTGGGACTACGCGGGCGGTCTCGCCACCGACCTGGGTGTTCACGTAATCAATTTCTGCCAGTGGGCTACAGGGCTGGAATGGCCCACTCGGATTGCGTCGGCCGGTAGTTCGAACGTGTTGGGTACCATCACTGAGACTCCGGACACGCAGACCGTGCTATATCAGTTTCCCCATTACACGCTCACTTGGGAGCACCAATTACAGGGTACGATTGGCCCCCACAATGCCGACAGCGGCGCTGCGTTCAGCGGTGCCCACGGCACACTCATTGCCTCGGCGGGGGGCTGGGAGGTCATTCCTGATCCCTCCGTGCGAGCGGTGCTTGAAGCGGAGAAGCATGAAGCCAGCCCTGATGGCCGTGCCGCACACGTGCGCAATTTTCTGGATTGCATCAAGTCGCGAGAGCAACCGGTTTCCAATCCCGAAGTAGGCCACCATGTCACTGCGATCGCCCACTTGGGTAACATTGCATACAGGGTTAAAGACGAAATTGAATGGGATGCCGAAAGCGAACGGATTACGAATAGCAAGGCCGCTGATGCGTTGCTTTTTGCTGGATACCGGTCCCCCTGGTCCTTGCCGAGCGCATACTAATCAACAATCTTTGAAGCAGTCGCATCGCAGTCCACTATCAACCGGCCTCGGCAAATACCAAATCGACAATGACTGGAAAGTGATCGGAACCTATGTCGGGTCCTACCTCTCTACCCACCACTTCCAGCCCTGAACTGTGTAGACAATGATCGAGCGGGATACGCAGTAAGAGGGATCCCACCGGCCACGTGGCCTGGACTCCGTATCCCCTGGCACTATCTCGAAGCCCGGAATTTCTTATCATTTCCTGGAAATGTCCCGACCAAGGAGTCGCATTCAGATCGCCCGCCAGCACGACATTCCCATTGATAGCATTCGCGTGCTCTCCCAGTAGGTTTAACTGGTTGTTCCTCCAGTATGAATTCTGCCAGCCCATAGGAGGCAATGTGTGTGCAGCGATGAAATAAACATCCTGTTTTTCAAATTCGATTCGAGCAGTCAAGGTTGCTAGATCGACATGGCCGATAAACCGCACCTGAGGATTAATTAACGGGCGCCTGCTATACAAGGCGATTCCGAAGTTGTCGTTTTTGGGATAGACCAGCTCAAATGGATATTCAGCGTTCAATGCAGCCAACGAAGGCAGCCACCTATCGCCCACTTCCTGCAACAAGATCACGTCCGGATTATAGTGGGAGATTATCTCGAGCAGGCGCTCCGGATCTCCTTGCGCCGTATTGACATTGGCATTCAGAATCCTGAAATCGCGTTGATTCCCGCTGCCTCGCTCAGAAAGGTAGAAGGGAGAAGGGAGCAAGCAGCATCAAGTTCCAAAGGGTGATCGTCGCGTAAAAGGACCCCAGTATCCAGCGCCGATCCACGAGGAGCACACCCGTCGTCAGAAGTAAGGCGAGGGCATATTGGATACGGAAATGCGTAAAAAGGTCGGCCACCCACCAACGATTTCCAAGCAAGGCAAGGACAGTCCCCAATGCAGGAAACACCGCGAGGAGTGCACAAACATTTGCGGATCGCCGCCGCCACCCTGCGAATCGCCTGGGATCCTTCACGGACGCTCAGTCCCACACGACATCGTCCGGAAAGACATTGGAAAACTTACGGCTGGATCTCGGAATCGCCATCATCGATTCCACCGTATCGCGCCAGCGCTTGTAATGATCGGTTTCCTTGTGCCGGGCGGGATCGTCCGGCGTTCGATACACCTCAATCAATACAAATCGCGTCGGATCATCCTGCTGTTGGATCACATCGAAGCGTGCAATTCCTGGTTCCAACGCGCTGTTTCTTGCGTTCTCAATCGTGGCCTCCCTAAAGGCCTCGACGTACTGCGGCAATACATGTACGTCCACCAGAACAACCAACATGCTAACTACACCTCCGCAATTCGACTCCGCTCTAAACGCTGTTCTCGAACAATCTTGAGATGGCTGGCTTACTGATGGTCAGATCCGGGGGAAACAGCACTTCGCCAAAGCCTTCTTGCCTATATCTCGTCGGAAGTGCGCATTCTTGAATTCAATGCAATTAACCGCTTTGTACGCCTTGTCTATGGCTTGCGCGATGCCATCACCCAATGCAGTCACATTAAGTACTCGCCCGCCGTTGGTCACCAATTGGCCATTCTTTACCGCCGTCCCCGCGTGAAAGACCATTGCGTTTCCACCCAATTCCGCCCTGTCGATTCCCTCAATCGGCAGGCCCTTGGGATATTCGCCGGGGTATCCGGGCGACGCCATGACCACCGACACGCAAGCCCCCCCCTCCCACTCGAGAGGATGCTGGTCTAACGTACCGGTGCAGCATGCCAATAACAAGGGCAGCAAGTCGCCTTTGAGTTGCGGCAGTGTAACTTGAGTCTCCGGATCACCGAACCGGCAATTGAACTCAATGACCTTTGGACCTTCCTTCGTGATCATCAACCCTGCATAGAGGACCCCCTTGAAGGGAATTCCCATTGCATTCATTCCTGCAATACAGGGTTCCAGGATAGTCCGCTGTATTTCCAACTTGAGATCGTCAGTCACAACAGGGGCCGGCGCGTAGGCGCCCATACCGCCCGTATTCGGACCTTCATCATTGTCGAAGGCCGCCTTGTGATCTTGACTTGGAAGCAGCGCCATGATCGTTGTGCCGTCTGACAAGGCCAGGATTGATGCTTCTTCACCCACCAGACATTCTTCAACCACGACTTTTGCGCCCGCATCTCCAAAAACGCGGTCACTCATGGCGGCATGAATTGCACCAATGGCTTCGTCTACTGTGTGAGCAACCGTTACGCCCTTTCCCGCGGCGAGACCATCAGCCTTGATTACAATGGGGACGCCCCGTTCCTGGATGTAGGCGACGGCTTTATCGGCCTTGGTAAATTCGGCATAGGCGGCTGTGGGGATGCCCCATTGGGCCATCATCTGCTTTGCAAAGGCTTTGCTTCCCTCCAATTGAGCCGCCTTTGCCGAGGGGCCAAATGCAACCAAGCCTTCTTTCTCAAACGCATCCACAATACCACGAGTAAGCGGATCTTCAGGTCCCACCACCGTCAGTCCAATGTCTTTTTCCCGCGCAAAGGCAATTAACGTGTCAAAATCGTTTACACCAATTGGAACGCACTCGGCCACGTTAGCAATGCCCGCATTGCCCGGCGCACAATACAACTTCCCGACGATAGGGCTCTGTTGCAGTTTCCAAGCAAGCGCGTGCTCACGTCCGCCGCTGCCGACTATAAGCACATTCACTTCACTCATCGGTCGGTTCTACTTGCTTGAGATAATCGGCGATTACCTGATCGTATTGGGCCGTATGAGCAAATGCCTCTTGGGCGAGCCTGAACCGTGTCTTGAATGTCACCGTTCCGTCATGGGCGCGTAGTTCATGCATGATTGCGCTATAGCGGTCTGGATTCACCGAGCACGTCACATAGCGAAAATTCTTGGCAGCCGACCGGATCATGGCGAGACCACCGATGTCGATGTGGTCCACAACCTCATCGACCGTCACCGAACTCCGTTGTATGAATTCGGCTACGGGGTACAAATTCACGATGCAGAAGTCTATCCACGGATATTCAGCAGCCGCCATCTGTTCTTGGTGCAGTTTCTTGTCGCGCAGACCCAGGAGTCCCGCGTGCACTTTAGAGTGCAGCGACTTCACCCGCCCGTCCAGCATTTCGGCAACCCCGGTGTACTCACCGATACTTACCGCATCGATTCCGGCATCGTGCAACACCTGAAGCGTACCGGCCGTGCTGATAATCTCGACGTCGAATTCACGCAACAGGCCTGCCAATTCCACTATGCCGGTCTTGTCATAACAACTCACAATTGCTCTACGCACGCCACATCTCCCACACTACTCAAGGCCAAAATCAGCCCATTGTCAGTAAACAAAGGGAAATGATGATAGCGTTTGGCGGGCGTGAAAATCGAGTTTTTGGCGGTTCACTCCGAATGGGCAAGAACCGCCATGGTGAGACGACTGACGCAGGCGAGCTTCCCCTCTTCTGTTCGCAGCTTGATGTCCCAAACGTGTGTAGACTTGCCGATGTGCAGCGCACGGGCTTCCGCAATGACATATCCATGGGTCACGGGTCTCACATGGTTGGCATTAATTTCGAGTCCGACACACATGAATCGCTGAATGTCCACGCACAGATTGGCGGCCATGCTGCCAATGGTCTCCGCCAGGGCAACGGATGCGCCGCCGTGCAAGAGCCCAGCGGGCTGGCGAGTGCGCCGATCCACCGGCATTCGCGCCTTGATGAAATCATCGCCAAACTCGATAAATTCAATGGCAAGGTGCTCGGCCAACGTCTCCGAACATCGCGCATTCAAATCATCCAAAGTGAAGGCGTACTTCCAAATAGCCATACTTTGCTCCTTTGCCACACCGCGTTAGGCGCCTTTATACGCCCTGTCGCTTGTGTCATGCAACGCGTGGTACTATGGCCCAACGGTGGATGGAGCAGCCATTGCATGTCAGATACTCCGGCCGATCAACTCGCCCGCGACTACGAAAACCTGTACCGCAGCTACCTGGGGCTTCGGCGGCAAGTCGACCATTTATCGATATTGCGAGAAATCGGCGTTGCCATAAGCACTACCCTGAACTTGGACGAAGCATTAACGCTCATTGCGAATGTGGTTCAGGGGGCCTTGGAAGTCCGGCGGGTGACGATTTATCAACTGGATAAGACGGGAAAGCTCATCTTTCCTGTCATCGCAAAATTTGGCGAGGATCTGATTGGCAAGGACCGCCTTGATGAAGATCCACGACCTTGGGAAGGTTCAATTATGGGACGGGCACTCGCGGCAAGGCGGGTGCATCTGGACGTATCTGAGTTTGAGTGTGCCGCGCTGGTTCCGCTCATTGCGCAACACAAACTACTCGGCGTGATGCTGCTGCAGGATCCGAAGGACGGCGAGCCATTTACAGAGGATGACGCATTCCTTTTCCAGTCCCTGGGGCAACAGATCGCCATTGCGATAAACAATGCGCAACTTTACGCCCTGGCGGTAACCGACGGACTTACCGGTTTGTATGTGCGAAGGTATTTCGATTTGCGTATGGATGAGGAATTTGACCAAGCCAAACGGTACGGGCGCCCATTCTCTGTATTGCTCAGCGATATCGACCACTTCAAGAAATTCAACGATACGCACGGCCACCAGACCGGAGACATGGTCCTTCAACAGTTTGCGGCACTGTTGGAAGATAGAACGCGCAAGGCCGACATCTGCTGCCGCTACGGTGGCGAAGAGATGTCCATCATCTTACCCGAGACTCGAATGACCGAAGCGTCGGTGCTCGCGAATAAACTCTGCCAGGAAGTCCGCAACACGGACTTTAAAGGGCAGGGACCCGACCCGCTTCGTGTCACCACCAGCATTGGGGTGGCCGAGTACGAAACGACCTACGATTCACCCGGCGCCATGGTAAAAGCGGCGGATGAGGCACTGTACCGCGCCAAGGAATTGGGAAGAAACCGCGTGGAACTGGCGGGGCTATAGTTCACAGTTCGATTTCGGCCACACTGCCAACGATATGGCTGGGCTGGTAGGGAAATCGCAGACTGTCGTCGCGGTTCGTCACACCGCTCAACACTAGAATGGTCTCCATGCCGCTTTCGATCCCTGCAATCACATCGGTATCCATACGATCGCCGATCATGCATGTGTTCTCGGAGTGTACGCCGAGATAATTGAGGGCGCTACGCATCATGAGTGGGTTCGGTTTGCCGATGAAGTAAGGCCGGTGCCCTCCTGCTTTTTCGATCAAAGCGGCCATTGCACCGCACGCAGGGACAATACCTTCCTCGGCCGGGCCGTTAGCGTCGGGGTTCGTGGCGATGAAATTGGACCCGGCCGCCACCAAACGGATAGCTTTAGCGATCAGATCGAAACTGTAGTTTGTGGTCTCGCCGACCACGACATATTCGGGATTCTGATCGGTAATTACAAAACCCGCATTGTGAAGCGCGGTGGTTAACCCGCTCTCACCGATCACGAAGGCTGTCCCTCGCTTCTTCTGCTTCTGCAAAAAATGCGCGGTCGCCATAGCCGAGGTATAAATCCGGTCCATCGGTATATCCAGCCCACGGGAACGCAGCTTGTACGACAAATCGCCGGGTGTATAAAGTGGGTTGTTCGTGACTACGAGAAACTTGTATTCGCCCGCAATCAGGCGTTGTATGAAGTCGGCTGCACCCGGTATGGCGGTGTGTCCGCTAACGAGAACGCCGTCCATGTCGATGAGAAAGTTGCGTTTTTCCATGGCTCTGCTATTGGGTCCCGGCGCATTTGGCGCCATTCAGCTTTTCTTCCACGCTTGCGACCTTGTCGTGCAACGATTGCGGGCGATCGATGCGGGTCCCAACTTTTAATGTAGTTGTAATACGCGGCGCTCCCATGGCGTGTACGGCCTCATGACAGCGCTTGACCGTTTCGAATACTGTGTCCCAATCGCCCTCAATATTAGTTCCGTACGCGTGCAGGCAATGTGAAAGGCCCGCCTCTCGAATCAGCTTCTCGCACTCGGCGATGTAGGGCGACAGAGAAACGCCCACGCCCAACGGTACGATACACAAGTCGACCATTACTTGTAGCGGCTTGTCCTGATCCATCTTGACATTGATTTGTTCAGACCGTGTTTGCATTTCACCATTTCTTACGTACCGGGATCCCTGCGGCATCCAGGTCATCCTTAATGTCCGCAATCGTATAGTCGCCGGTATGTACCATGCTCGCCACAATCGCTGCGTCAGCATGGGAAATCTTGAATACGTCTATTAGATGTTGGCACGTACCTGCGCCGCCAGAGGCCACAACCGGAATGCCCACATTCTCCGCGATTAATTTCGTCAACTTCAGTTCGAACCCGTTCCGGGTGCCGTCCGCATCGACTGAATTGACGACTATTTCGCCCACGCCAAGTTGCTCGGCGCGTCTAGCCCAGTCTAGGGCGTCCATTCCTGTGCGCTCGCGGAAGCCCCGCACGGTAATTTCGTACCCGCTTGGGCACTTGCCCAAGTCGTCAGTTTTGACCGGATCCATCCCGAGCACAATACACTGGGATCCGAATATGCGCGCGCCTTCTCCGATAATGCCGGGGTTCTGAACCGCAAGGGAGTTCACGGAGACTTTTTCCGCGCCGGCATTTAGCACATCATACATATCGTCGAGGTTGCGAATCCCCCCGCCAACCGCAAAGGGAATGTGAATGACCTTACCGACTTCGAGCACCATGTCGATGTCAATACGGCGGCCTTCCGCCGAAGCCGTGATGTCGTAAAACACCAGTTCATCGCAGCCGCCGTCGCTGTAGGCTACCGCCATTTCTATGGGATCGCCAAGGTCGATATTATTTTGAAACTTTACCCCTTTGGTGACGACACGATTGCGCACGTCAAGACAGGGGACGATTCGTTTGGTCAGCATGTATTCGTACCTCTAATACTGCAAGTTGGGTTAGTTGCGCCCGTCCCAAGTCGTGAAGTTTTCGAGCAATCGCATACCAATTCGGCCGCTTCGTTCAGGATGGAATTGCGTTGCAAACAAGTTATTGCACCCTACTGCTGCAGCGAAGGTGGCATCGGCATAGGCGGTCTCACCCATGACGTGGGATCCATCCAGGGGTTTCGGGTAATAACTGTGAATAAAATAGAACTCGCTGTCGTTTTCGATGCCATTGAACAGGGGATGATCGCGTTTGAATCGCATTTGATTCCAACCCATCTGTGGAATCTTCGTCATCTTCTCCTTGGGCTTGAAGCGAACCACATTGCCGGGTAGCAGACCCAGGCAATCCACTCCTCCGTCTTCGTCCGAATGATCCATGATCACTTGGGTGCCAAGGCAAATGCCAAGGAGCGGAGTGCCACGCTCGTATACAGCGCGCAAGGGTCCGGCAAGTCCGAGTTCGTTCAGGTGCTGCATGGCGGATGCGGCAGCGCCGTCGCCCGGGAAGA
Organism: Candidatus Hydrogenedentota bacterium; assembly: GCA_045863295.1. Taxonomy (GTDB): domain Bacteria; phylum Hydrogenedentota; class Hydrogenedentia; order Hydrogenedentales; family SLHB01; genus BTWA01. The sequence continues at coordinate 67,058 of BTWA01000027.1, read as the reverse complement.
TGACACGATCCGCAGCCATAATAACAGCAGGATCTCGTGTAACCTTTCCTTCTACCCCCATGAATTGCAGTGCAAGTTCCACACTTTTCAGATTTCCCGCTTTGTAATCGACAATGGCAATCATTCAGTCCTCGGTTTTGCGTCTAGGCGACGCCGTTTTCTTCGCGATACCTTTCCAGGGCACAGCCGGCGCACCCAATGACTCCCGCGTCATTGCCCAGTCCCGCCGGCACGATTTGGCAGCGCCTGCCCGGGACTTCGAACGACTGTGCCAGCGCGGTTTCACGGGTTGGCTTGAACAGGGGTTCGCCCGCGGCAATTCCGCCGCCACAAAGCACGATCATCTCCGGGTTCAGCAAATTGATCAGGCTGGCGCATGCGGTGCCAAGCCATACTCCGGTCTCATGCAATACCCAACCTGCAAATTCGTCGCCAGCGGCATGTGCGTCGGAGATCAGTTTGCCGGTTATGGCGTTTGGGTCCCCTCCGCACATGCCGGTCAAACGGGATTGTCTGCCTGCCTTCAAGCCTTCGACGGCTGTCCGCACCATTCCCGTGACCGATGCATACTGTTCAATGCAACCTTTGGCGCCACAGCCGCATTCGCGGCCGTCACGCTGGACACATAAGTGCCCGATTTCCGCGGCCGTACCGTCGATTCCCCGCAACAGCTTCCCAAATACGACAATGCCGCCGCCCAATCCGGTTCCCAGCGTGAGGGCGCACATTGAATGCACGTTTCGACCTGCACCCAGCCAGAATTCGCCCCAACACGCAACGTTTGCGTCGTTGTCCACGTAGGTCTTGATGCCCGTACGTTCGGCCATGAGGTCCGCAAGGGGCACGTCCTTCCAGCCCGGCAGATTGGGCGGACTGTACACAACGCCGGTCTGCCAATTCATGGGACCAGGAGCGCCAATCCCCATGGCCAACACATCGGCGCGGCTCACCCCGGTTTTTTGCAGCAGGTTTTCAACGGACCCCTGCATAACGCTTAAGACTTTTTCCAGCCCCTCGTCCGCGTGTGTCGGCAGCGATACCTTTTCTAATACCTGTCCATCGACGGATACAAGCGCGGCTTTGACATTCGTGCCTCCCAAATCAATTCCGATGACTCCCTTGCTCATGAGACTCCCCCCATTGTCCCGATATATGCCAACGCCCGGTCAATGCGGGAGAGGCATTCTTCACGTCCCAGCAGTTCGGTCAACTCGAACAGACCCGGACCTACACTTTTTCCCGTAAGTGCGAGCCGGGTTGGATGCACATACAACCCGAGACTCACTCCGGTCTCAGAGACCTTCCCTTCGAATTGAGCTTTTATCGCCTCATGCGTCCAGGGATTGACCTCGGCGATCATAGCGCGTATCTCTCCCATTCGCGTCATGCTGTCTTCCTGCGACCATTGCTTTCTGACCGCTTTTTCCTCGTATTCGCCGGGCGGGCTAAAGAAGAAATCCGTGTACGTCACGATGTCATTCAGTGTTGGAATCTTTTCCTGGCAGATGGAAGCCATCCGTGTCAGCCATTGTTGGGATTTCACACCCGTGTCGAAGCCAGCATTGCGCAGGATTGGCACAACGCGATCGCGCAAATCGTCGGCGGAAAGCCGTCGTATGTGCTGGCCGTTGAGCCACTGCAACTTTTTCAAATCAAATTTCGCAGCCGATTTTCCGAGGCGCTTCTCGGTAAATGCGTCTACTAATTCCTCTCGTGTAAACAACTCCCGGCCCTCTTCCTCGGGAGTCCAACCCAACAGCGCTACGTAGTTGATCATGGTCTCGGGAAGATAACCGTCATCACGCCAATCCAGGACATTCGCGCCACGGTCCCGCTTGCTGTACTTCTTCCCACGCTCGTCCAGCACCATGGGCAGGTGCGCGAATCGGGGCAGCGGATATCCCAATGCATGAAACAACATGACATGACGGGCCGCATTGGTTAGATGGTCGTCGCCACGAATGATATGCGTTATCTTCATCAGCCCGTCATCTGCAACGACAGCCAGATGAAAAACAGGGTCGCCATTCGGTTTCACGATAATAAAATCGTCTATCTCCACATTTTTCGTGGTAACCGGTCCTTGCACCATGTCGTCGACGGTGGTTTCCCCATCGGGCACTTTGAATCGAACAGCGAACGGCAAGTCACCTTTGGCAGCCGTTTCCTCCGCCGTGAGGGATCGGCATTTGCCGCTGTAACGCGGAGCCCGCTTTTCCTGCATGGCACGCTCCCGTGCCGCGTCCAATTCCTCCTTCGTGCAAAAACACTTGTAGGCCTTCCCTTCCGCGATTAATCGCTGCGCCTCGGCCACGTGTAACGCCTTCCGCTGGGATTGCCGGTAGGGGCCCAATTGCCCTTTCTCCGGTACATCACCAAATGCAGGACCCTCGTCCCATTCGATACCAAGCCAGTGAAAGCCCTCGCACATGGCTTCGACAAATTCTTCCTCGGTACGCGATGCATCCGTGTCTTCAAGTCGAAGGATGAACGTGCCTCCGTGCTTTCGGGCAAACAACCAGTTGAACAACGCCATTTTGGCGGTCCCAATGTGCAAAAAGCCGGAAGGACTCGGGGCGATACGTACGCGAATTTCAGACATGTTCAGCTCAATTCCTGATCGTGATGCGGTTGCCATTGCGATCCAGTGCAGCTCCTGTCAATCCGGCTCTTCGCCGGTCTGCACTGACGTGATGCGGTTCTGCGCGTCCACATGCACGGTCGTCGCATGCCATGACTTGGCCTCTTCGGCGTCCATCCAAGCGTACGTCAGCGCGATTACAATGTCCCCTTTGGCGCCATGCCGTGCCGCGGGGCCGTTTAGACAGACGATGCCGCTGCCGCGCTCTCCTTCAATTATGTACGTTTCGAGGCGGCTTCCTGTGTTGAGGTTTAGCACCTGGACCCGCTCGAACGGAAGCATGCCGGCTGCCTCCATAAGATCGATATCCAATGTCAGACTACCGACATAGTTCAAATCGGCTTCGGTCACCGTCGCCCGGTGTACCTTGCTCTTCAGCATATTCAACATCATCTCGTTGACTTCCCTCTCGTCTTAGCCATGTCCGCCGCTTCAGGAGTTTGCGGTCGAATTGACTTTGCTGTCCGGATCCAAGTGTATATTGTCAATTAGCCGGGTCTGGTTAAGCCACGCACCAACGGCTAAAATAACCTTGCCCTCAATGCGATCAACCGGCTGGATTTCGCATGCATCCACCACTTCCACATAGTCGATATCCACGCCACTCAATTGCTCACGAACGAACCGCTTGATGTTGTTGGCATCGCGCTCGCCTTCGGCAAACAGGTTCGAAGCCTCGATCAATGACTTTGAAAGGCACAGCGCACGCTCGCGATCCCTTGACGAAAGATACGCATTGCGAGAACTCATGGCTAAGCCATCCGGCTCGCGTACAATGGGCATTTCGACTATCTCGATAGAATAGTCCAAATCGCGCACCATCCGCTTGATGACGGCACACTGCTGCGCGTCTTTGAGGCCGAAATAGGCGCGATCCGGTGAAACAACATTGAACAGTTTCGTTACTACAGTGGCTATGCCCCGGAAGAAGACAGGCCGCGAGGCGCCGCACAAATGCGTACTCAATCGCTCAACATTTACAAAGGTCGCGTGGTTCGCCGCATACATCGACGCCGAGCGCGGGGCGTAAATGGCATCGGCGCCAAGCTCTTCGCAAAGCGACCGGTCCGCGTCGAACGTCCTTGGATATTTCGCCAGGTCTTCGTTGGGGCCAAATTGTGCCGGATTGACGAATATGCTCACGATGGTCACATCATTGTTCGCAACGCTCGCCCGGATGAGACTGCCGTGCCCTTCGTGAAGCGCCCCCATCGTAGGCACGAATCCAATCGACTTGCCTGCACAACGCTGCTGAATCGCCCAGGCGCGAGTCGCCTCGGCAGTCTCAAGTGTTTGCAAACCACTCATTGAAAACTCTGTTCCTCGCCCGGGAATGTTCCGTTCTTAACATCATGTGCGTAGGCTGCGAATGCATCGTGCATAATCGTTTTCACGTCGGCATATACCTTTGAAAATTTCGTATACATGCCCAGTCCCAGCAAGTCGTGCATAACCAGCACTTGCCCGTCGCACCCCCCACCCGCGCCAATTCCAATGGTCGGAATCGCCACGGCCTCCGTAATCCGTTTCGACAGATCACGGGGAATGCATTCCAAGACTAGAGAGAAACACCCCGACTTCTCCAGCGCTTTGGCATCTGCAACCATCTGATCCGCGGCATCGGCCTCGCGGCCTTGCACCTTGAACCCACCGAACCGATTGATGGACTGTGGCGTCAGTCCAAGGTGTCCCATGACCGGAATACCCGCCTCCACGATTCGCTGGACCGCACTGCCATACAACCGGGCCGGGCCTTCCAGCTTGACCGCCTGCGCCCCCCCTTCCGCGACCAAACGGCCAGCATTGCGGACGGCGTCTTCGGCAGTTACTTGATACGCCATGAACGGCAAATCCGCCACCACGAGGGCACGCTGTACTGCTCGAGAAACCAGTTCAGTGTGGTAGACCATGTGTTCCATGGTCACGCCAAGCGTACTGGATTTCCCCATCACCGCCATGCCACACGAATCGCCAACCAGTATGATGTCGATGCCGGCCTCATCCATGATCCGCGCGGAGGGAAAATCGTATGCGGTCAATACGGCAATCTTTTCGCCGGCGGGCTTGCGGTCCCTAATAGTGACCGCGGTAATACGTTTCATCCGGCAGCTCCTGAACCGTGACGTAACCCGTCCCGGTCCCTGTTGGGCTCCAAGCGGAGCGGTTCAGCAGGCTACACCTTTAGTGCAAAATCTTCGTAAGTACCAATCTTAACCAAACCAGCATCGTTCCCGAAAAGCCCGGCTAATTCGCCAATCGCCCTTCCAGATACCGGGTCTACAACTTCAGCTGCAATCTCGGCGAGTGGAATCAGTACGAATGCGCGCTCCCGGAAGAGCCGGTGCGGAATACACAACCTCTCTGACTCCACCTGCAACTCGTCCATAAGTACGATATCCGCATCAAACACCCTGGACGACCAGCGCGTACCCGGTACACGTCCAAGCCCGCGTTCGACGGCCTGGAGGTCATCCAGTAACGCAACGGGGTCTAGGTCGGTCGTAACCGCGGCCGCCGCATTGACAAAAGAAGGCTGCTCGATGTATCCCCAAGGCCTTGTCTTGTAAAAACTGGATACGCGGTTCAAACGTACTCCCTGCAATGCCGCGATGCCTCGAATACCCAAGACCAGATTGGCGGTCTTGTCACCAAGGTTGCTGCCAAGACTCAAGTATGCACGCAAGGATGCCCATTCTATCGCCGCTTTGAAGCGAATTGGCCGCTGCAAGCTGTTGTCAACGAATACGTTGGAAAAGTATAGCACCTGAAATTGAGACGCTTCAAATGCCGCATGGTTGACGTTTGGTGGAAGGGAATTCGACTATCGGGACGGCATGTATTGCGGGTAAAGCAAGCCAATCATAGGTGGAAACTCGCGCCCTGACCGTACTACCAACCGATAGTTTTCACAGGGCGGGCACTCAAATGCCACGGTTGCGGTCCAGCGGTTTCCGTTTGACGGCCGCATGGCTCTGCCACAAAATGAACAGGTCACTTCACCAGCACCGGACTGATTTAGGGATTCTCCCATTATATCGCTCCCGCCTGGAAAATCATCCTAGGCCTCGTGACCGACCGTTCAGGTCCGCCAGATTAAGTCCCGCTTTTCGGGACTTTCGCCTTATGTATTCATGTATGCCTTTGCAACGTGTCACGAACGGTGATGAGGCGCCACTGCATGGCAAGAGAGAACCTAAATTGAACTGGGTCAAATAAAAAAGGCACAAACAGGATCCCCTGCATGTGCCCGGATTGATTTTGTCCAGTTCTCGAAGGAGGATTATCCGCCGGTATTGTTTTGACCTTCCAAATCTTCGCTCGGCTGGCACTTTTCGTCGATGTAGGTCAAAAATGGAATTGAGCCCTGCTTGGTCGACAGGATATCGAACCAAATGGTCGACACCCGGCATACGAATTCCGCCCACGGAGCCGCCACAATTGGCAGGGATTTGGTAATGCGTTTGCAGTGCTTCACGGGTTGCATTCTCCTCATAACTGGCTCAAGTAAAAGAGCCGAGCGTCCTTTGACCCACGAGTATATTTTACCGGAGATGAGCAATTCTGTCAACAGTTTTCTAGCCAAGGCAAAATCCAAGCCTCGCAAGGTACAGCAACATTACACGCGCTGGCTAGGTTCATGGCAGCCATGGCATCTTAACCCCCTGAGCACGGATCGGTTCACCTCCTATTGGATGAATATTGGAGGATCCCCCGCAAACATAGCATTTCAATCTGAGTAGGATTGGGCTAAGATGTGACTGGCGCTAGGTTTGCGCACGCAATGATCGTAGCAGCGTCCAAACAAGCCTCGGGCAGGAAGGTAGTTGTTTTGACGTTTCAAGAATTGTCCACTCAAATTCGAAATGGCAATTCCCTCCTCAACTCGGATTGCATGCCACTCTCGGGGTGCCGACGCGGCTTTTCCATTGCGTTAGTTTCCGTCGTACGCCATTGGGCCATCCTGCTTCTTATTCTTGCTGCGCTCCCTGAATACCAATTGGGCTCCGCGGAAGATATGGAAACGGTTCGCCTTCAACTCAAGTGGTTTAACCAGTTTCAGTTTGCAGGGTACTACGCGGCGGTGGAAAAAGGGTTTTATGCCGAGGAAGGTTTGGACGTTCTCTTGGTGGAACGAGATACAACTTCAAATCCGGTACAGGCTGTGACCGGCGGCAAGGCTGAATACGGCGTGGGTGATGCCGGTTTGTACGTTGACAGAGCCAAGGGAATGCCTGTCGTGTTGCTGACGCAGATCTTTCAGCATTCACCCCATGTCTTCATTTCGCTAAGAGAAAGTGGAATTACAAGTCCATTCGAAATGGACGGCAAACGCGTCATGATGGATGTCGGGTCCCACGATGAGGCGCCCCTGCTTGCAGCCATCATGGCCACGCATGGCAGAACCCCGAATATTTCCTACATTCCCCAATCGTTCACGTTAGACGACCTGATCAATGGCAAAGTCGATGTTCTCGACGGTTACATCACAAACGAACCGTTCGATTTCCGACAGAGGGGCATTGACATAAATATCATCAATCCGCAGAGCTACGGTGTGGATTTCTACGGTGACAATCTGTTCACAACGGAGTCCGAGATCGCACGCAATCCGCAACGAGTGCCGAAGATGATTCGAGCCACTATGCGGGGATGGAACTACGCATTGGACCATCCGGACGAAGTAATCGACCTAATCCTTAGCAAATACAATACGCGCGAATTGACTCGAGAAAAACTGGAATACGAGGCGCAAATGACCTCGGTCGCGATTTCCCGCGAATTTGTTGCCCTGGGCTCGCTCCTTCCCGCCCGACAACGAATCATCGCCGACACCTATGCAAAATTGGGTTTCTTGGAAGGAGGAAAGGATCTACCCGGATTCGTCTATGCCGGCACTTTGGAACCGGCAGTCCCTTTGACGACAGAAGAAATGGATTGGATTCGTGCTCACCCCGTTCTGAATGTGGCCATCGAAATGGATTGGCCACCATTCTGCTTTGTTGAAAATGGCGAACCCAGAGGCTTTGTGGTGGACTACCTCCACGCCCTCGGCACCAAGATCGGTTTACGATTTAATCCCGTATACGGCCACACATGGGAAGGGCTAATGGCCATGTTCAGGCGTGGAGATGTGGACATCATGCCCACGGTATCCGAGACGGCCGGCAGAAAATCATTTATGACGTTTTCCCGCCCGTATTTCGACAATCCATCGGCAACAATCGTCCGGGAAAACTATCCGCCTATTAACCATGTATCCGACCTCAATGGAAAGCGTCTGGCCGTGGTGCAGGGGTATTATTACGAGGAAATCGTCCGAAGGGACTATCCCAATATAGCACTTGTGCTTGTTCCATCTTTCCTCGATGGAATGACGGCAGTCCTTGATCAGCAGGCCGACGCCTTTATCGGAAACAGGGAAGTCTTGCGTTACACCATGCAAAAGAACTTCCTAGCGGGTTTACGCATCACTGGAGACCCCGGAATTGATGATGAGGAACATGCCAAAATCCGCATGGGCGTCAGGCACGAAGATACGATTTTGGCCCGAATTCTCGACAAAGGTATCGGATCCATTTCGCAAGAAGAGACTCAGGCCCTTGCCAAGCCGTGGATGGTGACCGGTTCCCAGAGTCAGGTTGGAGCCAAGGAGTTGCTTTGGAACTCCCTCACCAACGACGAAAAAGCCTGGTTGAGGGAACATCCAACAATTCGATTTACGGGCGATCCAGACTGGATGCCCCAAGAGTCATTTACGCCAGAAGGAAACTATATCGGGATTGTGGCCGACATGCTTGATCTATTTGAGCAACGGCTTGGAGTTCGATTCGAACGTATTCCTGTTACAGCCTGGACGGACGCCGTGCATTTGGCCGAAACAGGAAATGTCGATATGCTCTCGGAGACAACCAACTCCGAACGCAAAGAGCTGACATTTACGCAGCCTTATATCAAATTCCCCGTCGTTGTATTTGCGCGACAGGGCACACCGGGAGTGTCCACGCCCCATGAGCTGAAACGAAAGCGGGTCGCCGTCGTGAAAAACTATGGCTACATCGTGCCGTTTCGCGATCAATTTCCGTCCTTGGACTATGTCGAAGTGGACACCGTCCGGGAAGGTGTCCGATTCCTCGCAGAAGGTAAAGTCGACGCTCTCATAGAAACGTATCCAACGGTCGCGTACATCATGTCCGAATACGGCGTCTCAAATCTTGCCGTCATCGGATTTACCGACCTTTCACTCGATCTGGGGTTTGGTGTTCGCAACGACTCGCCAATACTATTGTCCGTTTTGAATAAAGTCATGGAAACCATATCCGAATCGGAAAAGTCCGCAATCCGCCAGAAGTGGGTTAGAGGTGCGGAAGAACCAGTCCAATTGCTTCCCGCGGCACCGACCGGTTCAGCCTTTTTTCAGATTCTGGCGCTTGGATTCGCGCTTGCTGTCGCCCTCATGGTATTTGCATGGATTGCGATCGGACGGCCTACACAATTTACCATCCGGCAAACACTTTTGATGATCTCCATCGCATTCTCCGGTCTAACCGTTTTTGTAGGGGCCTTGGTATCTATAGTTCTAGACGGCGCAAAGCAACAATCCGAAATCGAAGAGCGGAAATACGATTCCCTGCGACTGGCGCTGGAACTCAAGCAATCGTCCGACGACCTGACGCGAATGGCTCGGTTCTACGCAAGGACTGGAGACCCGCGCTTCGAAGAATATTTCCGAACCATTGTGGCAATCAGGGATGGTAAACAGCCTCATCCGAAACAGTTCACAACTTCCTATTGGGATTATGTAATAGCCGGCGGTGTGCCTATTGACGCCAGCGGTCCGACCTACAGTATCGAGAGCCGGATAGAACAACTTGCCCTTTCCGAAACTGAACGCAATAAGCTCGCCAACTCCAAGCGGGAATCCGATAGTCTCGTCTCATTGGAAGATGAGGCGATGAACGCGGTCAAAGGCCGGTTTAGGGATTCTGACGGCAACTTCACGGTTAATGGACCTCCCAATCTTGAGAGTGCACGAAGAATTTTGGATAGTGACGAATATCTGGCTGCCAAGTCCCGGATAATGAGGAGTCTCGATGAGTTCTTTACCCTGCTTGAATTGCGAACCACCAATGAATTGAACCGCGTACGTTCGCGCAATTGGGCCATACTGTGGTCCATTGCCGCCCTGTCAGGACTCGCCATCATAGCCTCCATCTATGCTTACGTCTTGCTGAAACGCCGAGTGGTACACCCGCTTTCTCTGCTCGAAGAAGGATCTCGTGCAATCAAAGAGGGGGATTATTCACGAAGGATTGAAATTGCTGCAGCCGACGAGATGCGTGAGTTGGCCAATGCCTTTAATTCCATGGCCGCCAGTATAGAAAGGCGCACCGCCGAACTTAACGATGCCAAAGGAATTGCAGAAGAAGCCACGCGCGCGAAAAGCGATTTTCTGGCCACGATGTCCCATGAAATTCGAACCCCCATGAACGCCATCATTGGTTTAACCCATCTGGCATTGAGGACTACGCTCACCCATCAGCAAACCGACTATTTGTGCAAAATTCAGTCATCGGCAAACGCCCTCTTGGGCATTATCAACGACATTCTTGATTTCTCCAAAATCGAAGCCGGAAAACTGGATGTCGAGAATGTGGAATTTGACTTGGATGAGGTACTCGACAATCTCTCCAGCATTATCTCCGCAAAGGCCGTCGATAAGCCCGATATAGAAGTGTTATTTGACTTTCCCGCCGACATACCCCGCTTTTTGGTGGGGGACCCCTTGCGCCTCAATCAGGTGCTCGTAAACCTGTGTACCAATGCGGTGAAATTCACGCACGCAGGCGAAATTGTCATTTCAGCGCAGACTCTGGAGGAAACGCAGGCAACGGCGTTGCTGCAATTTCAGATTCGAGACAGCGGAATTGGAATGACGCCCGATCAACTTGCCAGACTCTTTACTCCGTTTACACAGGCGGACAGTTCAACTACGCGAAAATACGGCGGTACGGGATTGGGACTTACCATCTCGCAGAGACTGTGTGAACTCATGGGCGGTTCGATTAGAGCCCACAGCGTCCCGGGTAAAGGAAGTTCGTTTGTATTTGCCTTGCCATTTGGTAAAGGCAATAAACGGGAACGCACTCTCCCAGCCGACAAAACGATTCAAAACCTCCATGTCCTCGTGGTTGAAGACAACGAGACTTCCAGGACAATTCTTGAGTCGATATTGACTTCATTCGGATACGATGTCGTTTGCGCCGCAAGTGCCGAGGATGCATTTTTGGCCATTTCACGGGCGAGTAGCGAAAATCCATTCGACCTCATATTGATGGATTGGAAGTTGCCCGGCATGGACGGCGTCGAAGCCGCGAAAACCATCAAAACCGATCCGCAACTTAAAAACATTCCATTTATATTCCTGGTTACCGCCTATGGACGCGAATTGGTTTCTTCAATGACCGAAGATCACAATCTCGACGCCGTCTTGCTGAAGCCAATCTCACCGAGCACCTTGTTTGATACAATCATTTCCATTCTTGGCCCCGATGCAAACCGACACCGGCGTGAGAGAAAGGATGCTGGACTTGAAGCGGAGATCCAATCGCGCTTGCGAGGTGCATGCGTGCTGCTGGTGGAAGACAACGAGATCAACCAACAAGTTGCCACGGAAATCCTTGCCAGTGTGGGAATACATGCCGACATCGCGAATCACGGTGAAGAGGCCATTGCAATGGTGCGTGAAAAGCCATATCTGCTAGTGCTGATGGATTGTCAAATGCCGGTCATGGACGGATACACCGCAACACGTAAGATCCGCGAAGATTTGGGGAACATTACAGTTCCAATCATAGCCATGACGGCCAACGCCATGGCCGGCGACAGGGAAAAGTGCCTGGAAGCGGGGATGAATGACCATGTTGCCAAACCGATCGATCCGGCACAACTATACGAAACTTTGTTGGAGTGGGCGCCGAGTTTTGAAGTAGAAGTGGCTAATACGTTTCCCACGCCTGAACAAACGGTAGATCACACACCCGGTCTTCCGGAACTGAGAGACGTACCTGGAATCTCAATGGAGGCGGGGCTGAAGTGCGTTGCAGGCAATGAGACGCTGTATCGCAAACTGCTGACGCAGTTTGCAGGGAAGTACGCCGGGGCGTTTGAGGATCTGGGGCGGTTGTTGCAGGGCAGCGAGTATGAGGCTGCGGCTCGCTTGGCCCATTCCGTGAAAGGTGTCGCAGGAAATCTGGGTGCCCTCGAACTCTACGAATCCGGCCAGTTGCTGGAATCGCAGCTCAAATCAGGGGACTATGATCTCTCCTCCGCACCGGCCCAGCGATTCCAAACCGACCTCGCCGTCGTAGTACAAAGTCTGGAGTTGCTTCGGCCAAAACAGGATGACGATCAAGTTCGCTCAGCGCAGTTAGATGCTCCGGCCGCACTGCAACTAGCCGGGGATATCAGTCGACTACTTGATTCCGACCTCTCCCAGGCCGTTGAGCAGTTTGCTGAGTTCAAGCGGGTGCTTACCGGTACGACGCTTCACGAATGGTCGAACCGGCTGGGCGAAACACTGGATAATTTCGATACGGATGCCGCACACGGTGTCCTGAATGAACTGATTGCAACACTGGAATCCAAAGTAAAAGATTCGTAATCAGAGAAGCTGCCCGTAAACAGCAAAACTATTGGGTGCGCATTCATCTTTACAAGGTCATTCCAGTAAGAATAATGAAGTCCCCCGCAACCTCCGCCCGCGGAGCCTGAATTCCAAACTCGCCAGCCGCAATCGAAACTTCATCTATCCAAGGGATTAGATCTCCCGCAGAGAACCCACCTTTGAGATTGGCCGGACTTGTCACGACTTCGAAATCACCCCCGCTAATCTGCACTGGCGGAGGCATTCGCGGCAAACCTCGCTTGATTGACTCTGACTGCAAGTTTGCCTACAGGGTTAAGTACGATACGCACGTCCTGGGTTACATTGGCGCGTTCCGTCACGTCCACGGTTCTAAACCCTGCCGCCCTGCGGTAACCGGTAGTAAGGCGCGATCAAGTCTTCAATTTCGGTATTGCCGGCTGTGAGGCAGTCGGCCATGGTGTTCGTGCTACATCTTGCTTGTCCCGAGGTACAGGTTTTACATCCCGGCCTATGGACGCTGCAGACTCGGTTTCCGCCAACCGCACAAAAAAACCCGGGGTTCCCCCTTCCGCAAGAGCAGGGAACCCCAGGCATGGTCGAAAAGCGAAATGGTCAGCCGATAGCGGCCGAGCCTGCCTCGCCTGTCCGGATCCGGACGCATTGTTCAAGATTCAACACGAAGATCTTGCCGTCGCCTATCTCACCGGTTTTCGCGCCTTTGATAATCGCGTCGATCGTGGGCTTCACAAAATCGTCGTTGACCGCAACTTCGAAACGGACCTTCTTCAGCAGATTTACCTCGATATCTGTACCTCGGTAGCTCTCGTGATACCCGCCTTGCTGGCCGCATCCAAGGGCGTTTGTTACGGACATCTTGGAAATTGAATTGCTTTGCAGCGCCTGCTTCACGGCGTTTAGTTTGTCTGGTTGCACATAGGCTATCACCAGTTTCATGATACACAGTCTCCTCTTCGTTGGCCGATGGCCGTGAACCGCGTCATTGCGTTGTGAAGATCTGGAATCCGTTGTAGGCCTCCATACCGTGTTCGCCGATATCCAGACCCTTCAACTCTTCTTCCGCGCTCACACGCAGACCGACCGTCATTTTGAGAATGAAGAAGAGAATCAAGCCCAGGCCAAACGCCCACACGAAGAAGGCGCCAGCGCCTATAAGCTGAGTGATCAACTGTTTCGCGCCGCCGCCGTAAATCAGCCCTCCTTCCAGATTGAACAGGCCGCACGCCAAAGTGCCCCATACGCCGCACACCCCGTGAACGCTAACCGCGCCTACTGGGTCGTCGATCTTGATAACGCGATCAATCACAATCACTGAAATGACCACCAGGACGCCGCCAATAAGACCTATCGCGCACGCACCCAATGGGCTGACCGTGTAGCACGGCGCCGTTATTGACACGAGTCCGGCTAATGCACCGTTTAAAGTCATGGTTGCTTCCGGTTTCTTGAAGATAATCCAAGCCGTAATCATCGCGCTGATCGCGCCACACGCCGCGGCAAGGTTGGTCGTAACGGCTACATAGCCAATCGTGCCGTCGCCGGTCGTCGCCGATCCGGGATTGAAACCGAACCAACCCAACCACAAGATAAAGACACCCAAAGCCACCAAGGGAATGTTGTGACCGGGCAAGGCCCGCGGCGTTCCGTCGGGACCATACTTACCGGTGCGCGGACCAAGCACGATCGCGCCAGCCAGCGCGAGCCAGCCACCCACCGAGTGCACAACAGTTGAGCCCGCGAAGTCGCAGAAACCCGGAAGCCCCGCGTTTGCGAGAAAGCCGCCTTCCGGCGCTTCCAGCCACCCTCCGCCGTTCAAGAGCCCTCCCCACGCCCACGAACCGGAAATGGGATAAATGACGATACTTATGGCAGCGCTATACAAAAGATAGGCGACAAACTTGGTCCGCTCGGCCATGGCGCCAGACACGATAGTGGCGGCAGTAGCGCAGAACACGGTTTGGAAAATTAGAAATGTCCAATTCCAATCCGTAAACGGCGATTCGCTGCTGTAGTCAATGGCGCTTAAGAAGAATCCTTCGGTGCCGAAGAACCCATTGGTAGGACCGAACATCAACGCATAGCCAATCATGAAGAAGCCGACCGAACCGATGCAAAAGTCCATCAGGTTCTTCATCATGATGTTGATACCATTCTTCGCGCGCGTCAAACCCAGTTCCACCAAGGCAAATCCAGCCTGCATAAACATAACCAGAAATGCAGCGACGCACGTCCAGACAATGTTCAAATTCGTTGTAAGGACTTCGACTTCACTGGGTGGCGGTGCGGCCGCCTCTTCCTGGGCAAACACTGCCGGCGCTAGCGCCAGCAGAACAGCCACCACCAAGAGGGCGGGGATTGGCAATTTGATTCTGCTTCGCATGTTTCACGGATCTCCTTTCATTGTGCACACCAACGTTCAGCCCGCAATACCCCGAAATGAGGAAGGGATTGAGTTCCAAGAGCAATCGATGTGCCATCCATGGATCCGTGCTGGAAAGGCGATTCCTAACTATTTCAATACGAACACCTTGCGAAATACGTTGCCGAAAAGGGCATTTCTGTGGACAGCAAGAAAGACTACATTATGGTAGAAATGGAGTAATTTGATAATTACCAGATGGTATTTTGTTACATTATGCTATAACAAGCATTGGAATTAATATATTTGACTATATTATAAATTATTGAAATTTAGCGCATAAAACGGTTTATAAGCTTCAATATTAATTACTGAACATACAAAATTGTAGCTTTAACTATATTATCAAAAATAATAGCGTACCTCCAAAACCTCAATTGTCAGCACATTTTTGAAGCAAAAGTACTATTTTGTACGGAATTCCCTTGGATCGATGCAATATTTTCGGACCCGAAGGCCCATCAATCGCTCGGTTATCCCCAATATCTGGGCCGCTCGGGATCGGTTTCCTTTGGCTGCGCGCAGGGCGTCCAAAATGAGCGCACGCTCAATGATATCGAGAGTATCCTGAAGCGTTTCTCCTTGAATTTCTTGCGTATTCAGCTCCTGTAACGCAGGAGGTAAGTGCCGGACGTCAATGACACTCTCGTCACAAAGCAGCACCGCACGCTCCATGCACTGCTCCAACTCCACGAGATTGCCTGGCCATGTATGACTGACAAGAAGACTCATGGCACGAGAGGAAATGTGTTGGGTGGGCTTGCGCACTTTCTGTGCATGCTTACGCACGAATTGCTGCGCCAGGCTTAATATGTCTGTTTTCCTATCTCGCAGAGGTGGAATCTGGATCGAAAAGGCCGACAATTCTTCCACGAGTTCCCGGAGCACCTTTCCTCGTTCAACCAATTGCTCCAAGTCTTGACTGCTGGCCAATATAAGTCGGACATCGACATCGACCGGAGAAATGGCCCCAAGAGGCTGCAAGCCCTCGTTCCGAATGAAGCGCAAAAGCTTTCCTTGGGTAGATGCTGAAAAGTCGCTTACTTCCTCAAGATACAGGGTCCCCTTTTCCGCTTCCTGAAATTTTCCCCGCTTGGATAACAGGGCCATCGCGGCCGTCGGTTCACTGTAGCCAAAGAGTTCTCCTTCCACGAAGGACTCGGTTACTTCCGCCCAACTTACCTTTATAAAAGGACCATCCGCTTGCGGGCTCCGCACATGGATGGCGCGCGCAATATCCTCTTTCCGGGTACCCCTTTCACCTCGTATCAATATGGGTGTGCTACCCTTGGCAAACTGCGCAATGAGGTCGTCCACAGCCCTGACCGCAGCTGAAACGGGCACCGGGTCGACATGATGGGACGAGTCAGCCCGATGATAGGCAACCATGTTGTACTCCTGATAGCCAAACCAGCAATAGACGTGCCAACGCCAAAGCATACGTGATTTTAGGGTTATGCAACACGTAGGAATACCTGAAACATATGCGAAATACTTAACATAAGTTTATACAAATAAGTATTTTGTGGACTTTCCGGCGAGATTAAAATCGCAATCAGGGAAATCCGGCGCAAACGCCGAGACAAGTGGAAGAATCGACAGGGATGTTCCTTTGAAATGATGGGATACAACAAATCGGTAGGAAATATAGGGACATGAGGCGGAGTCCCGCACTAAACAATCTTGGCAGAACGATACATTCGGGTATCAATGGAGTGTTTTCTGACCCGTAAACCCATAATGCGCTCGGTAATACCGAGGGCCGATGCAGCCTTGGCTTTATTCCCGCGAGCATTCTTGAGCGCCTCGATAATCATTTCGCGCTCGACATTGTTAAGTGTAGCGTCGAGAGTGCCTTCCATTATGGTTCCGCTGGCTTCAGCGGTCTGTAATGTGGGGGGAAGATGATGGCCGTGTACAACATCGTCGTTCGTCAAAAGCACCGCGCGTTCTATGACATTTTCCAGCTCACGGACATTGCCGGGCCAATGATAGCTGCTGAGCATGTCTATGGCCGGCGTCGAGATACGTCGCACGTTTTTATGGGCTTTCTGGCTGTACTTCTCAACGAAAAAGTTCGCCAATTCCAGAATGTCCGTCTTCCGTTCTCGAAGCGGCGGAATATGAATGGGAAAAACGTTCAGGCGGTAATAGAGGTCCTGCCGAAACTCCTCTTTTGTCATCGCGACTTCCAGGTCACGGTTGGTAGCCGTAATTACACGTACATCCACGCGAATGGTATCTGTTCCGCCAACCCGCTCGAATTCCCGCTCCTGCAATACCCGAAGCAGGCGAACCTGCATGGTGGGTGACAAATCCCCTATTTCATCCAGAAATATCGTCCCGCCGTGGGCAAGTTCAAATCGCCCTTTGCGTTGGTTTACGGCCCCCGTAAAAGCGCCTTTTTCGTGACCGAATAACTCACTTTCGATAACGGCTTCAGGCAACGCCGCGCAATTGACTTTGATGAACGCAGAATTGGCACGTGAACTGTTGTAGTGTATGGCGCTGGCAACAAGTTCCTTACCTACACCGCTCTCACCGCGGATAAGTACCGTGGCATCGCTTTGAGCCACCTGTTGTATAAGATCGTATACTTTTTGCATCGCCCTGGAAGATCCAATGATATTCGCGGGGCGAAACCGCTCCTTCAGCTCGTTTTGAAGTCGCATGTTCTCTTGTAGCAACGCCATACGCTCTTCTTGGGCGCGTTGGCGAATTCGTACGGCCTGGGCGATCATCGACGCGATAATGGTCACAAGACGCATGTCTTCATCTAATGACACCGTGTCGGAAAAGAGCCGATCCACGCTGAGGGCTCCAATGGTCTCGTTTCCGATCTTGATGGGTACGCAAATAAAGGAGATTTCGTCCCTTTGAAGCTCGGTTCTAGAACGGGTCTTGTCCAGGAATGCCGGTTCTTGAGAAATCCGAGGTACCGCGATGGGTCGGCCGGTTTCTACAACCCTCCCGGTGATGCCTTCTCCGGGCCTGTATCGACCCCGCTCACGCTGGGTGGTGGAAAGCCCATGTGCGGCCTCAATGAAAATTTCGTGGGTATGGCGGTTGAGTAGCGTAATGGTGCCGCGCATCATACCGGTATTATCGGAAATGGCGCTCAGCACGTGCCCCATCTCGTCGCGCAGGTCCAGACTTCTTTCCAAGATCTGGCTTATCTCGAACAAAAGCGCTAGTTCAGAAACGTCGCGCCGTATTTTTGGATAGGATTGTCTTGTTCCCATATAGAAAAACCTTCCGGCTACTTCACCGAAAGGTATGGCTCCTTAGTTGAATTGACAATAGTGTAGGAAATGAACACAGGAATTGTCAAGTTGAGGGGATTTGAAAAACGGAATTCCGACGAAAATTGAAAGGACTCTTCGCGATCAGCACAAAAAATGACAACGTTGACAAAAAAAAGGTAGGATGAAGATACCTCCATCCCACCAATCGTCAGAACCAACTATTCTTCGGATTCGCCGGCTCCGGCGGATCGGCCGCCCATTTCCCGGTCAAGAAGCAACAACGCTCCCGGAGCATCTCCGGCCATTTTCAGCCGGCCCACAACATCGGAGGCCGTGGCCTCTTCCTCGATTTGCTCATTGACGAACCATTGCAGGAAGGCATTGGTTCCATGATCGCCTTCCTTTATCGCCTGATCCACCAAAGCGTAGATGGCTTTGGTTACGACCTTTTCGTGGCCATACGCCGCTTCGAATACTTGGAGCGGGGATTTGAACCGATCTTGGGGCTTTTCGATGGCTTCCAGCGTCACGCGACCGTCCACGTCATGGATGTATTTGTACATCTTCGCGGCATGTCCGACTTCTTCGCCGGCTTGGGCCTTCATCCAAGAGGCGAACCCATGCATGTTTTCGCCGTCGAACCACGCCGCCATGGCAGCATAAATGTAGGCCGAGTACAGCTCTAGGTTTACGTGTTTGTTGAGTGCCTCGATCATCTTCTTGCTGGCCATGGCACGTCTCCTGTGATTGGTTCCATCGTGCTGGGGGCACCGTCCAAAGGTGCGCTTTACTACAGGTCAAAGACTACTTCACGGGCAGAAAGCGGCCCTTGGTCAACAACAGAAACAACTGCTGAACCCAAGACAGTCCCGGACCAATCGTGGCGGGCTGGGGGAACTTCGACATTGTGCGAACGTGCTTCATAAATCGCGTCTCCAAAGGTGTTTCAGGCCCGCGTAACGCTAGCATAGACATTCCCGAGCCTTCAAGACCCGAGCCGGAGATGGGGGCCGGTTCATTCACCGATATACATCTGCTTCAATGCGACTTTGTTGATCTTCCCTGTGGCCAGAAGTGGCAACGACGGCTTAACGTCGAAGTGTTTGGGCACTTTGAAATTGGCAAGATGCTCTCTGCAATGCAGGCGGAGGGCCTCCTCGTCCACGGACTTGCCGGGATGCGGCATCACAAATGCATGGCCCACCTCTTGAAAAAGCGGATCGGGTACACCGATGACCGCGGCCATAAGCACCTCAGGCATGGCCTCGATTACTGCTTCCACCTCGCGTGGAAACACGTTTTCGCCCCCAGATTTGTACATTTCGCTTTTTCGGCCGGTTATGTGGAGGTTGCCGGCTTCATCAAGTCGAGCCAAATCGTTCGTGTAGTACCAGCTTTGATCGTCGAGTACCTTCGCAGTCGCTTCTGGATTGTTCAAGTACTCTTTCATTAACAACGGACCGCGAACGGCAATCTCTCCCACCACACCTGTGGACACAGGTTGCCTGTTTTCATCCACTATCCGCAGTTCAAACTCCGGTGCGCACCGGCCTGCGCCGGACACAAGCGTTTCGAGGGAGTCGTCAGGTTCCGAGTAGGTGACGAAGCCTCCGACTTCCGTGGATCCGTATCCCGTCATCAACAGTGCGCCGTGTTTCCTAGCAATGCCGTCAAGGACGGTAAGCAATTCCTTAGGCGCCGAAGCGCCTCCCCAAAGAAAAGCCTTGACCGAAGACCAGTCCATTTCACGCCATTTAGGCGTGGTCATTTCCAAGAAAAACATGGCGGGTACCTGCCCAAACATGGTGATCCGCTCTCGTTCGACGATCTCCAATGTCTCGACGGGATCGAAGGCATCCATCATCACGGCCGTTCCGCCACCGAAAATCGAACCGAATCCGAGTTCCACATCGGCAGCCACGTGATTGATGGGAAAGTGAATCAGCGAGCGGGTTGTTTCTTCCATCATGAAATGACGCGTTTGTGCGGCAATGTTCGCGATAATACTGGCATGCGTATGCACCACGCCTTTGGGTTTCCCGGTAGAACCGGAAGTGTACATAAGCAGCGCATTGTCGTCCGGCTTGGCCTGTTTCACGCGGTCACGCAAGGACTCGTCCAGATTCGAGCGATCGTGGTTTACATACGAGTTGTAAGCAAAGACCGGGGCGCGGCAGTTCAAGTCCAATACGGGCGAATCTCCGAGCAGCAAAATTACTTTGAATTCTGAGGCCAAATCCAGTGCGTGGATAGTCGAATTGAGATCATGGCCCCGGTAATCATGGAGTGTAATCAATGCAGCGGGCCTTGCATCCCCGACGATGTAGGCGAGTTCATCCGAGGTAAACTTCGGGGACAAACCAAGCCACATAGCCCCGACTTTATTCGCAGCCATGAACGTGATTAGAAACTCAGGTTGGGCCATTGCCAGGAACGCGACCCGGTCACCCCGATTCACACCGCACTCAATGAGGGCTTTGGCCGCCTTATCCACTTCGTCCCGGAACTGGGTCCATGTCAAACGGGTACCGTGAAAAACCGTGGCTTCGCCTTCTGGATTGTCTTTCGCCCACTTGTCAACATACTGCCAGGTCAAAGACAGATCGCCACCATTCATAGCGCATAAGGCTCCCAGGAGTGCTGCGGCTAACCACCGAGGGCAGGATGGATCAACGGGATTGGAGAAAGCAAGTGATTACCGAGGGATGCCATGCACTGTTAAAGCAAAAAGCCGCAGAAGGAGGGTCGCTCCGCTGCGGCTGGTCTCTACTCCCGAAGGATTAGAGGTGCCTGCGAATCTCTCGTCTTGTTGCGAAAAACCAACAGGCCATGATCGATTACACGTTCGATATGCTATCATGCGACACTAGTCGTGTCAAGAAATGAGTGGATTGCCGTCGTGGGCGGAGGCAATGCAATGATTTCTATAGGTTTGGACATCGGCAGCAACTCCGTTGGCAGTGCTTGGGTTGATACGGAGACTGGGGAAATAGTGGCCGGTGTAAGTGTATTCCCGGCTGGCGTTGAGGAGAG
This sequence comes from Candidatus Hydrogenedentota bacterium, assembly GCA_045863295.1. GTDB lineage: Bacteria > Hydrogenedentota > Hydrogenedentia > Hydrogenedentales > SLHB01 > BTWA01. Next base: position 46,056 of record BTWA01000027.1, on the reverse strand, counting down.
CAGCAACAAGCGCGGCGCCCCCAAGAATCAGGCGCGGAGAGCAAAGCGGCAATCGCGCAGGATTATTGAGCGGCGCGCACGCCGTAAGAAGCGTCTGCGGGCGGTTCTGGTTGAGCACGGTCTACTCCCAGAGACCCAGTCTGATTTCAATCACCTGATGCGGACAAATCCATGGGAACTCAGGACCGACGCATTACAGCGCGCGCTGACGCCCCATGAGTTTGGACGGCTCTTGGTTCACCTGAACCAGCGCAGAGGAGCATTTGGCATCCTCACTGAATCGGACGAAGCTGAAGCGGCCGAAAATGCGGAAGAGGAAGACGGGAAGTCCAAGGAAGAAGGTGCCGTCAAGGCTGGTATCGACAAACTGGAAAAAGTCAGGCGGCAGGACGAACATTTTGGCCAAACTATGGCCCGCCTATATGTGGAAAGGCAAACTCCAGCTACTAACAGAAAAAATCAGCCATTTGCCATACATGGTTCGATTCGAAACCGGCGTGACAGCCACGAGTTTCACGCCACCCGGAAGATGATCCTGGACGAGTTTGAGGCAATCTGGCAAAAGCAGGTTTCTATTGGAGGGGTCCTGGCCGAATTACTCACCGACGAGTTTCGAACCCAGTTTGACAACCCCAAACCTGACGCCACTTTCCGGCACAAGGGCATTGTATTTGAACAGCGCAAGTCCTATTGGCGAACAGGAACGATGGGCCGATGTGATTTAGAGCCGACCGATCAATGCTGCCCAATGGCTGACATGCACGCTCAAGAATTCCGGGTTCTGGAAAACGTGAACAATATCCGTATTCGGAAGCACGACGAAGAAATGAGAGCCTTGAGTGACAGCGAGCGCGAGAAAGTGATTGCCGCGCTCCGAAATCAGAAGAAGGCCACCGGTAAAACAATCCGAACGGCCTTGGGCATAAACAGGCGCGAGGTCGCCGCGTTTTATGAGTTGAATACGGATTCAGATGCGGAACGGGAGATCAACACCGATTGGTTCTACCGCGAAATTGTACTTGGGGCAATCGGTGAAGATACATGGTTCACTTTCGACGAAAGCCGCAAAGAATCCGTAAACCGGGCGCTCCAGAAGTTCGATCCGGATGTCAAGTTAGATCGGGAGCGGCTTGCCGGTGGGTGCCGGGCCTGGTGGGGCCTATCAGAAGAGAGCACCGGAAAGCTTAATGACGCATGGAAGAAACGCCCCAAGCTGGAAAATAGAGTCAGTCTATCCCGGCACGCCATCTTGAATCTACTGCCTTACATGCGCCTGGGGGCTTCCGTTACTGAAGCGCGCGAAGCATTCTCGAAAGATGCGGCAAGCAGCGCAACGCCAGAACAGCGCGCCCGCTATGCGTTCACCGTTGATGCTGATTTGATTGAATTGCTGAATGAATTGGTTGGCGAGCAAAAAGCCGAGGCGCTTCTGCGCCTGAGGGGCGCGAACAAAGCCAAGCGCCGGTTCATGGAAAAGCACGCTGATGTGCTGCCGCCCGCCCCCATGCTGGCCAATCCCGTTGTCCGCAAAGCGATTCACGAGGTGCGTCGGCATTTGAATGAGTATCTGCGGCGGTTTGGCCGTAAGCCGGACCGGGTCGTGATCGAAATGGCGCGCGAGGCCAAACAAAGCGGCAAGGTGCGAAATGAGATTCTGGCGCGGAACAGGCAACGGGAGAAGATCAGGAAGAAAATTGCCGAAGACTACCAGTTGGAGAATCTCAATGAGAATCAACGGCGCAGGGGCGAGGATCGCGTTCTGCTCTGGCGCCAGCAGAAAGGGCTTTGTCCCTACTGCGACTCCCCCCAGCAGATGTCCGACACCGATGCTGCGCGGGGGCATGGCGTTGAAGTCGACCATGTAATTCCCAAGAGCCGTGGCGGTGAGGATGGCCTCAATAACCGGGTGCTCTGCCATAGGGATTGCAACCGCAACAAGGGCAACGAGACCGCCAAAGAGTGGATAGCGCGCAAAGGGTTGGTTGACACGTTTAAGCAGCGCTTTGCTCACTTAGCCAAGCCGACGAAATCCGACACCAGCTATTTTCGGCGGTCGGATTTCAAGCGCAAGAGGGATAATCTAGACAGAGATGTCAAAGAGGCGGATGTAGCTGCTTGGCGCGAATCTCAGTTGTCGGACACGTCCTATGCCGCGCGAGAAGTGAGCGCCTACCTTCAAGAGGCCCTCTTTCACGATGCGCCCCGCAACCGGCGGCAGATTCTATTCACGAAGGGGCGGTACACGGCAATTTTGCGCGCAGATTGGCAACTTTATCATGAAGTCGCCGCGCCATCGGAGGACGGTGCGAAGCCGGCATCGAAGACCCGGGCGAATCATTACCATCACGCGATTGATGCCGTCGTGATCGCGTTAAGTGGTCCCGCTATCGTGAAAGAGTTGGCCGATATTGCTTCACGCCAGGAGGAGACCTACAAACGGACAGGTGAGCGGCAAAAGCGCGATACATTGCCGGTTCCTAAACCGTGGACGAGTTTGGAGACGTTCCGCGCCCAAGTCATGGGCCATGTTTTCGGTGACAATGAAACACGGGGGCTGGTCATATGTCACCGACCTGTGAAACGCCGCCTTGTCGGCGCATTGCATGAAGAGACTTTGTATGGAACGGTCGATATGGAAGCCAAGGTGTTTGTGACTCGTCTCCCCCTCGTAAAGCTGACCCCAAAGATGCTCCGCATGCCCGTTCCAATCGAGAATGATAATGGATGCACTGTGCTTATGGACCCGCCCCTAGGAAAGGGAGGGTTGGTTCGCGATTTGGAAATGCGGCGCATACTGCGTGAGATTATGCAGGCGAACCATCTTTCCGCGGATGAATTCTCCCCAAAGGATGTACAACGCCTGTTGGAGTCGGGTGCCTTTCGGATGCCGAGCGGGGTGCCGATAACTGCAGTGAAAGTCTTGCGCACAATCAAGAACCCCGTTGTAATTCAGTCCCGCGGAAAGCCCAGGCGTGTTTACATAGGGGGCAATAATCATCATGTCGAAATACTTCGGAACCGTTCCAACGGAAGGTGGTCAGGCAGATGTGTAAGCATGTATGAAGCAATCCAGCGCCTTAAAGGAGTGGACGAATCGGCGAATACGTTGCTTATTCAAAAGAATCATGGCGACAAGTTGCAGTTTGTTATGTCGCTCGCTGAAGGGGAAATGATCCATGCAAGACCTAAGCAAGGCAGCGAAACTGGGTATTTTGTTGTAAAAAAGCTTGAACTCGATGGCAAGAGCATCAGTATTGTCCTGGCGCCGGACTGGGATGCACGCAGTGCCGCAGACCAGGAACGTTGGTCTGTATCGCCCGCTGACCTGGCCAACTGCGGTCCGACTGCGTCTGAAGGCCCCTATAAGGTGCGCGTCAGTCCGCTGGGCGCAGTTATCAGGGTTGAGCATGATTAAACGCGTTGTCGAGGTTTCGAATGCCCCTGCGTACATCAGTGCAACATTGGACCAGCTTGAATTGCGGTTTCCTGAGCGAGAGGGGCCGCCTGTTTCAATTCCCTGCGAGGATTTGGGCGCCCTCGTTGTCGATCAAAGGCAAGTGACGTATTCGCATCATGGTCTGGCAACGTTGATGAAACATGGTACCGTTGTCGTGTTGTGTGGCGGGAATCATCTGCCGGTGGGCATGGTTTTGCCTCTCTCAGACCATCTCGAAGTGGTGTCCCGCATTCATGATCAGATTGCCTTGTCTAAACCCGTACGAAAGAGCCTATGGCGGCAATTGGTGGTCGCGAAGATTCGGGCGCAGGCCGGCAATCTTGGGGGCGATACGCCGGCTCGCCGCAGGTTGATGGAGATGAGCCGTACTGTGCGGTCCGGGGATCCCTCAAACATGGAAGCGCAGGCGGCGAAGCTGTACTGGGCCAATTGGCTTGGCGAGGGCCGCGCGTTTCGCCGCGATCCCGATGGGGACGGCATCAACGCGCTGCTGAATTATGGCTATGCCCTTATGAGGGCGAGTGTGGCGCGCGCCCTTGTGGGCGCGGGACTCAACACCGCGCTCGGCATTCACCACTGCAATCGGTCCAATGCCTTTTGCCTCGCTGATGATTTGGTCGAGCCGTTGCGCCCCATGGTTGATGCGGCAGTACGCAAATTGGATGAGGCCGGTATCGGCACGATTCAACCGAAGGCGAAGAGTGAACTGCTTGGCCTCCTCCACGGCACGGTTGTTTTCGAGGGCGATACATGTCCCATGATGAACGGCGTCCAGAAAATGGCGTATTCACTGGTCAGGTGTATTCAGGGCAGCGATTCGAACCTTTGGATCCCGGAGTCCAGCATGGATTAGACGGCCATGGAGCTTAGCAAGTACCGTTTCATGTGGATAGTGGCCATGTTCGATTTGCCCACGGATACCAAGGATGCGCGGCGCGAGTACACGCGCTTCCGTACGAGCCTGTTGAAAGATGGGTTCGCGCAAATGCAGTATTCGGTCTATATCCGGCACTGCCCCAGTCAGGAGAATGTGGATGTACACGTCAAGCGTGTCGAAAAATCGCTTCCCCCGGATGGCGAGGTTCGGCTTATCGTCATCACGGAAAAACAGTTTGAGCGCATGCGCGTTTTCTGGGGAAAACGCCGAAAACCACCAGAGGAACCGCCAGCCCAGCTCGAATTCTTCTAGCCGGATCGCCCATAACCCCTTGCGGATAAGATGTTTACCAAGCACGTAGTGTAATCGATCATGGCCTGGTAGGCAATCCGCAACTCATGCTTGTAACTCCCTGACCTCGTCATCAGTGTAATCGATCATGGCCTGGTAGGCAATCCGCAACAGACGCCGTGGTGTTCACGACGGAGCACAAGTGTAATCGATCATGGCCTGGTAGGCAATCCGCAACTTCCATCTCCCTGTTCCGTCCGGCCCCATGAGTGTAATCGATCATGGCCTGGTAGGCAATCCGCAACACGGACGGGACCAAGAAGATGATGGATTGGAGTGTAATCGATCATGGCCTGGTAGGCAATCCGCAACGCCAATTTCGCGAACAGCGGGAGTGTGAGAGTGTAATCGATCATGGCCTGGTAGGCAATCCGCAACAACCCGGGGTAGTCGTTACGCACCCGGAAGAGTGTAATCGATCATGGCCTGGTAGGCAATCCGCAACTCAGTTCGCCCACGGCAGCGCGGGTTGATAGTGTAATCGATCATGGCCTGGTAGGCAATCCGCAACTATGGCCTTTACGTGCTTGAGCACGAGTCAAGTGTAATCGATCATGGCCTGGTAGGCAATCCGCAACTATAGATACTGGTTGGACTAATCCTGCAAAAGTGTAATCGATCATGGCCTGGTAGGCAATCCGCAACGCAATTACCCACGCATCCATCGCCACATCGAGTGTAATCGATCATGGCCTGGTAGGCAATCCGCAACGCGCGAACTCGCGGTCGGACTCCTCCTGTAAGTGTAATCGATCATGGCCTGGTAGGCAATCCGCAACCGGCAATCTCGTATGTATTTGTACGGAGACAGTGTAATCGATCATGGCCTGGTAGGCAATCCGCAACTAGGGCCCTACGTTGGCGTCTATTGAACGAGTGTAATCGATCATGGCCTGGTAGGCAATCCGCAACAGCATGTTTCGATGGTAGTTGGTAAGGGCGAGTGTAATCGATCATGGCCTGGTAGGCAATCCGCAACAGCTATACCGACATCATCGCGTTGACCTGAGTGTAATCGATCATGGCCTGGTAGGCAATCCGCAACCGATTCAATCAATCGCCCGTGCGGAATGCGAGTGTAATCGATCATGGCCTGGTAGGCAATCCGCAACCGTAAATTCCATGATGAGGCCGGAGACGTGAGTGTAATCGATCATGGCCTGGTAGGCAATCCGCAACCGATGTTCATGACTTTCTCCTTATGCGGACAGTGTAATCGATCATGGCCTGGTAGGCAATCCGCAACGGGGACCATTCGGTTCCGGCAAGTCTACCGAGTGTAATCGATCATGGCCTGGTAGGCAATCCGCAACGTCCAGCGCCGTTTGAACCAAACGGTTTGAGTGTAATCGATCATGGCCTGGTAGGCAATCCGCAACCCGAACAACCAAACAGTCTCAGAATATATAGTGTAATCGATCATGGCCTGGTAGGCAATCCGCAACCGTGCCCGTCGGATGCGAGCGTTCCCGACAAGTGTAATCGATCATGGCCTGGTAGGCAATCCGCAACAGAGTCCATGCTGAACCAATGGGGCGGAGAAGTGTAATCGATCATGGCCTGGTAGGCAATCCGCAACGTAAATAGCGGTGATCGTCGAAACGGGAATAGTGTAATCGATCATGGCCTGGTAGGCAATCCGCAACAATCGGCTGACACGGAATTAGGCCGCGAGAGTGTAATCGATCATGGCCTGGTAGGCAATCCGCAACCCTTCGTTATCGAACGCGCACGCGACGATGAGTGTAATCGATCATGGCCTGGTAGGCAATCCGCAACACTGACGCACCGTGTCACTGGACGGGCGACAGTGTAATCGATCATGGCCTGGAAGGCAATCCGCAACTACGTTCGGAAAAGCCCAACGCATTGCCGAGTGTAATCGATCATGGCCTGGTAGGCAATCCGCAACACTTGGCTTTGACAATGCCACGGACAGTTAAGTGTAATCGATCATGGCCTGGTAGGCAATCCGCAACTGATGCCACAAGGCGTGGTTCCACGTGGAAAGTGTAATCGATCATGGCCTGGTAGGCAATCCGCAACGCGGGACTCTTCGCACTCTTCGCTTTCCGAGTGTAATCGATCATGGCCTGGTAGGCAATCCGCAACGATGATTACGAAGTGGGCAGTCTGGACAAAGTGTAATCGATCATGGCCTGGTAGGCAATCCGCAACGCAATCCGCATCATATCCTCCACGGCATTAAGTGTAATCGATCATGGCCTGGTAGGCAATCCGCAACTCGGAGAGTTCCGACGCTTCGATACAGGCCAGTGTAATCGATCATGGCCTGGTAGGCAATCCGCAACCGGTATGAGGATGGGTGTGTGCGTTGGACAGTGTAATCGATCATGGCCTGGTAGGCAATCCGCAACAGAGAGTGACGCGCCTATGCCCGACACTCGAGTGTAATCGATCATGGCCTGGTAGGCAATCCGCAACCTGGGCATCAGGAGGAAACCCGCCGCTGCGAGTGTAATCGATCATGGCCTGGTAGGCAATCCGCAACCGCCTTCTGCGCGAGTGCTGCGGCCGTCGAGTGTAATCGATCATGGCCTGGTAGGCAATCCGCAACGGAAACCCGCGTTGAAACTCCGCGTGGAAAGTGTAATCGATCATGGCCTGGTAGCAATTCTTACCGTCGCGCTCAATGCGCGATGAATGCATGGCCGTAGCTAATGGCCTTTCGTCCTTCTGCGTTGATTACTTCGAAATAGACGTTGTCTCCGGTATCCGCCGGTTCGGTTCCGCGAATACGAACGACAATTTCGGTGCCGGGCAGCACCATGCCCGTAAACCGGCAACTGAGCGACTTGAGGCGGCCGGGGTCACCATCGGCCATTCGATTAACGACTTCCCTTGCGGCAACGGCCAAAGTATACGTCCCATGGACAATCGTACCGGGCAGCCCTACGGCCTTGGCGAATTTGACGGACGTGTGAATAGGATTGTGGATATCCGCCGCGCCATCGTAGATGTGCGCTGCAACGGGGCTGACAAGGAACGTACCCTCCCATACCGGGTCGCTTTTGCCCGATAACTTGGGCACCAACGGAACGTTCTCCTCCCCTCCTCCGCTGTCAAGACACGTTACATTTCTCAGGAGCGTGCCGGCCGTTTCCTTGAAAACCATCAATCCGTGCTCGTCCACCGCGGTTGTGGTGATGTACACGTGGGTGCCCGCACGGTGAGGCTTCATGGCAATGACCTGCGCTGTCAAGGTCAGCTGGTCTCCGGGGCGCATGAGCCGGTAGAACTCTAACGTTTCAGTGTAGTGCACCTGGTGGATGAGCAAATGCAACGGAAAACGTTCCGCATCCCAATACTGATCGGCATCAATGCCAAACGGCCAGGTAAGCGAAACCGCGATGAGTGGCGGGGCGACGATCCCGGCTTCTGCTTCATCATTAAAGTAGACGGGATTAAGGTCACCCACGGCCGCCGCGAAATTCATGGCATGCCGCCATGAAACATTCTGAATTAACGGCTTTGAAAACGAGCCAATGTATCCGGAGGTGACCTGCATTGGACTTCACACTGCCTTTCCACGCACTGCGGCGATGCTACAGAATTCTGCTATTGGCAATCAACCTCGTAATGGACTTCCACGCCTCGCTGCTGGCAGTATTCCGCACCGGGCGATTGAGCGTACCGGTCCCCGGTCTTGCCTTGAACACACACGTTTGGAGACCAAAGCCAACATGAAATTCCCTTTGCCGCTCGCGATGATGGCTGTCTGCATTTCCAGCGAATTTGCCAGTGCCGCCCCATTGTGGTCACCGATTGACGACGACGTGTATCTGCAGGAGACCGGGCGACAGGTTAAGACCGAGGTACCGCTTACCGGTGTAGCTGTCTTTGGCAATCGTGTATATGCCTCAGATGCCAAGACGATATACGTAGTCAACGGCGAAACCTTGGAAGAGCTCTCCGGCGCACAGGGGCCCATTACCGGAATAAAAGCACTTGGAGATGCGCTTTGGGTACTGTCCAATGTTGGCTTGCAGCGCTACGACGGAATAAAGTGGCAACTGGTATTGGAGGGTGGGGTGACCGACCTGTGCGATCACCTCGGTCAAATAATTGCGGCAACTTCGACCGGCCTTGTGCGGGTAGATGCTGAAACTCCAGTCCCGATCACGGACTCCCGGGGCGGCGCGGATCACGTGGAATCTTATGCGGAATCCATCTACTGCACCTTCGGCGATCGCATCGGGATTTGGACCGGCGCCAATTACGATTTTTCGAACGTAGCTGATTGGGGCGAACGTCTTCCCGGTACGCAGATCCGGGACATTCTTGTCCGAGGAAGCAAACTCTTCTTTGCAACCGATCAAGGCTTGGGCGTACTGCGCGGCATGGCGATTTCCTCAATCCGAGGCGAGGATGGTCTTCCTTACGAAGACACCCGATGTCTTGCACCTGGGTTCGACGGCGACACCTGGGTTGGCACTCATTGGGGAGCCGTGCGCATCACCAACGGTGAATATCACTACTTCGCCGGTCCACGCTGGCTGCCCGGAAATTCGGTAAATGCGGTGGCCTCGATGGGCCAATCCGTTTACATCGCGACCGATGGCGGCCTCGGTATCATCGACTACGTGCCTTATACGCTGCAAAAGAAGGCACTGTTCTACGAACGGCACCTGACCGAATGGGGACAATACCGCCTCGGGTTCACGCACAAGCTCGAATGGGACCGGGAATCGAATCAGTGGATGCGCGAGATCAGCGACAACGACGTCGGTTGGAGTACGCACTATTTGGCGGCCATGTGTTTTAAGTATGCGGTAACAGGAGACAAAGACGCCAAGGCCAAGGCAATTGATGCATTCGAGGCGATGAAGTGGAGCGAGGAAATTACGTCCATAGACGGATTTCCCGCACGATCCATTTGGGCGGTAGGCGAAAAGGGCCACAAAGCAATGCATGGATCGGGTGGATTGCCTGCAGAATGGCACCTTTCCGAAGATGGACAGTTTGAATGGAAGGGAGATACATCCAGCGACGAAACCGACGCTCACATCTATGCGGCGGCTATCTTTCACGATCTGGTGGCCGATGAAAACTACAAGACGCATGCAAAAGAGCATATCCACAGGATTGTCAGCCATCTTGTTGACAACGGTTTTGTACTGCGAGACGTGGATGGCCTGCCTACGCGTTGGGGGCGATGGGACCCGGCATACCTCGACACGCCACTCGGATTCTATGCGCGTGGGCTAAACGGGTTCGAAGCGTTGACCTACCTTCGCACGGCAGCGACATTAACAGGCGATCCCAAGTTCGAGGATGCCTACAAGCAGTATCAGACACGGGGCTATTTACCGGATGTGTTACGGCTGAAGCTGATCTTTCATCCGGGATTCGTGAATCACTCTGACGATCGCATGGCATTTTATTTGTACTACACGATGCTGAAATACGAAACCGACCCTGTTCTTCGATCGATATACCGCAGGAGCTTGGAGCGCAGTTGGGAAATCGAGCGAATCGAATCCAATCCCTGGTTCAATTTTATCTACGGAGCCATAACAGGCAACGACTGTGAATCGTTGCAGGCGGTGCGGCATATGCGGGAATGGCCATTGGACATGGTGGCGCATCCATTCCACAATTCCCATCGCGCGGACATCCACCCCATTGAGGACTATATTGCGTATGCGGGAGGTGTGCGGGCGTTCTCTCCGCGAGAACGAGGGGGCATGCGTTGGACGGACGGTACAGTGCAACCCGACGGCGGTTCCGGCCAGGAGGTGGTCGATCCGTCCGGATTTTTGGACGCCTATTGGATGGGGCGTTACCACGGATTCATCAAGGCGCCGCGCGAAACTGATCCCGCTTTGGTACACGTGGAGTCTCGTAATCTGCACTTGGGGGCCGAACCCTATGCGGGGCCGGCTCGCCCTTCCATCGGGAAATGAACGACCCAATGAATCGCTGGCAAAGGACCTCAAGCGGCAAACGCACCTACTGGCGGTTTAAATACATGTGAACAACAATGTCTTTCCAGCGATCCGGAAGCCGGCTTAGCATCAAGTGCATTCCAGTGTTGGGGCCGACGAGGTACCGAGTGCGCGGCCGCTTACTGGTAAGCGCGTGTTCGACCTTGGCGACGACAACCTCTGGGGCAACGGCCGATTCGGCCGTCTTCTTCACCGTTGCCATCATCTTCGGAATAAGGTGACCATAGAACTCGCGAGCCTGTGGCGGCATGGAATCGATGAGCGTCTCGGCCTGTCGCATTCCCTTATCCCATATGCGTGTGGCAATTGGGCCGGGCTCCACAATGGCAACGTGCATACCCCAGGGTGAAAGTTCCATCCTCAAGGCATCAGTGAACGCCTCGAGCGCAAATTTGGAGGCGCTGTAGGGACCTCCAAATATGAGGGATACACGGCCCGCGATCGATCCCATGTTTACGATACGCCCTCGCACTCGGCGAAGCATGGGCAAAATCGCCTGAGTCACGGCCACCTGACCGATAAAATTCACCTCAATTTGCCTGCGTAGAATGTCGATAGGCACAAATTCCATGGGTGCATTTACCGTGATTCCCGCATTATTGACCAGGCCAAACAATCCGCCACCATCCAAGCATTCGTCGATCTGAGTTGCCGCGAACGCTACCGATTCCAAGTCCGTCACATCCAAAAGTACCGGCACAAGCCGGTTAGACGCCCGGGATCGTAGCGAATCCGCGTCCGCCTCGTTTCGGACTCCGGCAAAAACGCGATACCCTTGTCCGTCGAATCGCAGTGCACAGGCAGCTCCTATGCCGGTTGAAGCGCCGGTAACTAGTATCGATCTCCCTGTGGCGTTCATAGCACCCTCAGCATTTCACGATTGCGGCAGAGGTATTGTGCCCTGCCGAGACTGTAGAATGTTGCATATGTCCTTCGAGCACCTTAGAGAACGCCTGGAATCGCTGTACTGGCAATACAATGACTCACGCTATATCCACCCGGATCCACTGGAAGCGGTCTACTGGTTCACATCACCTGAAGATCGAGAGGTGGCCGGGCTAATGGCGTCTTCGCTGGCCTTCGGCAATGTGGGACAGATTCTACGCACCCTGGAGGGATTGTTCCAAAAAATCGGTTCACCTCGCGACTTTGTGATGTTGGAACCGCCGAATGCCATGCACCGTCTGCTGCGCGAGTTTCAACACAGATACACAAATTGCGACGACCTGGTGCCATTGCTATTGGGCATGCGCGGCGCTCTGGTCCAATACGGGTCCCTTGGCGCATGCTTCGCCGATCAACTGCGGCCATCGGATACCGACTTGCTCAATGCGGCTGAACGGTTTGCCACACGATTGCGATCCTGTGACCGGCGTAAGAAGAACTATCTCTTACCCGATCCTGCACAAGGTAGCGCCTGCAAACGGTTGCACATGTACTTCCGTTGGATGATTCGACATGACGCGGTCGATCCCGGCGTCTGGCAAAGCGTCTCTCCCTCCCTGCTTCTCGTCCCGGTGGATACACACATGCATCGGATTGCGCGTGCACTGAATATAACCCACAGAAAATCCGCTGATGGAAAAACAGCCTTGGAAATCACGCAGGTATTTCGAACCCTCGCGCCGGAGGACCCGGTCCGCTACGATTTCGCCCTCACACGGCTGGGCATTCGACGTGACGAAGAATCAAAACAAATCGCAGCCCGGTTTCTGTCGCAGTAATGGGACTAGCGGGCCTCTTCGTTGGAGGTGTCGGTCGAACTACGAAACTTCAAAATCCCTACCCCTTCCATCATGATCGAGAGTATTCCGAGAATGATTACCGGAAAGAGGTTGGTGAGATGCGTCACAATTGCGAGCGCGGTTGCGTCCGTAATGGGGGTATCAGGCGAAACGATGATGATGCCGGCAACGAGAGGAAGGTGAAATTGGCCCAACATCCCTGGGGCGATGGGCGCGCTTACCGCCAAAGCCAACAGGGATTGAATTACGAATGGTCCGTACCAAGGATAGGAAATGTGAAACGCGTTGAGTGTGAAATAGAGCGCCAACATAAAGAACGACCACGTGACTAACGAATACGCAGTAGACTTGGCCATATCTCCCACGGAACGGAAGACATGGAGCCCTTGGGCAAATTGCTCGAAAAGATGGCATACCCAGTCCGCAATCCTGCTGGAGACTCTTCCCACAACGGCGCGCGTAACTCGAATGACGAGTTTCTGATTCACATAGAGCATGACAAGCACGAACAACAATCCCACCAGACCAACTGCTACGGCGGCCCCAGTGGATTGTATGAGTCCGGCACGAATCGGCGGGAGTTTCTCGAATCCGAAAAGCCCTTCCGGAAGGATAATATCGTCCGTCGGCCGGAACGCCGCAACAGTGACCAGCATGACGGCCATTAAACCAATCAGGTCCGTTACGCGATCCAGCGCGCCCAGAGCAAGACTCTTGGAGAAACTAATTCCCGCCAGGCGGCTCAGCACAAGTGCCCGCACGAACTCCCCTATTCGCATGGCAATGGTGAAATTCGCGAGAAATGCCAATTGAGTCGCGCTGAACATGCTTCGAAATGACGCCGGATGTACCGCCCTGACAATATAGCTCCAGCGCAAAATACGCGTGAAGAAGCTGAGCCAAATAGGAATCTGCGCGAGCAAAAGCCATCCCACGCTGACCCCTGTGACCGATGACTTGAGTTCTTCCCAAGATATCCCGCGCAACAGAAACCAAATGAGCAGAAAACCCACCGCAAGACCAATCAAGCCTTGCACGGTATATTTCAGAATCGTGCGATGAATACGTGCCTCGCTTTCCCAAAATGAGATCTAGACGTTTGCCCATTCGCGAATGATGGTATCCACTTGTCGATGAAGATGTGGCAAGTCTGCGTCATTGTGAATGACCCAGTCGGCTATCGCAAGTTTGTTTTCAGGCGGCTGCTGCGCGGCCACGCGCAACCGGGCATCCTTGGCCGTCATCCCCCGCCGTTCCACTAAACGGCTTACGCGAACCGGCTCGGGTGCGAGGACAAGTATAAGACCATCCAAGTAGGGTTCCCGAACGCCTGCCTCACCAAGCAGTGCAGCCTCCACAATAGCGCGCGGTTTACCTTGATCCGACAATTCAGTGCACCGCCGGGCAACCTCCGAAACAATCAGTGGGTGAACCAACCGGTTTAAGTCGGCACGCACATTGGCATCACGAAATACGATTTCCGCAATCTTTCCTCGATCAATAGCCCCGTTCACAATAATATCGACCCCAAAGATTCGGAGCAACTCAGATTCCACGGGGCTTCCTGGCCGGAGCAGCGCATGCCCAATAGCGTCGGCATCGATCACAGGAATACCGTAAGCGTCGAATCGTCTGGCGGCCTCGGATTTGCCACTGCCGATACCACCGGTCAACCCAATGATCTTCATGCGTTCGCCGTGGACTTCTTGGGAAACTGAAATCGCTTTCCCTTGGTCTGCTGAATAAATATGTTCAGCTGCAATCCCACCTGCAGCGGCTTACTGGGCAGAATCTCGACCACTTTGTCGCGGCCATCCACCGCGAATGTCGACTTTACCTCTTCCTTACCCTCGTTACTCTCGCAAATCACGTGCGCATCCTCCACTTCCATGGGGACGCCGACAGCGATGCATTTGAGTGTAATGGGGCTATCGAATGAAATGGTCATACGCATTCGATAGCCGTGCTCATCGTCTTCACTAAACCTCATTCTACCGAGGCAGACCGGCGTAAAAAGAGGCACATTGATAGAATTGACGCCGGTGGGAAGTTTGGGTCTCACCCACAGAACACCATCGGCCACATTGAGATAGAATCCCAGCAGCGAATAAACCACGTGCCAGATCGAAGTCCCCCCCATATGGCGATCCGCGCCCCAGCCTGTGACATCGTTCTTGGCCAAGTCCCAATTCAGTGGCTGGCTGTATGTCCGCCCCCGGCGGCCATGGACATTCTTGTACATCTTTTGGATTACATAAAGACCGCGGTCGACATATCCGTGCCGAATGAGCAAGGCGCTTAAGATCACGGCGTCGTAGTTGGGCCAACTGTTCATCCCAAAACCGGTACCGATTGCTTGCGCCGAGTCAGGTACCGGATGGGCAAGCGAGGCAACCCCGTTGCGATTCTCATTCACCTTGCAGATTGCACCAAGCGCTCGCTCAACATGTCCGGGATCAAATAAGCAGCCTGTGCACAGAAAATCCGAATACCATTGACCGGCCAGTTGCGCCGCATGACATGCCGATGCCAAGTCTGGCGAATCCAATGAATCGCCAAGATATTTGTAATATCCGTCCGCGTCATTCCAAAACGTTCGTTCGTATGAATCAATGGCCTTGGTTAGGATCTCCGAATACTTGTCCGCTTCCTCTTTCTGGCCCACCTTTTTGCAGAGCTGCGAGTATGAGCGCAATGCGGCAATCCACAGGCCGCTTGTATAGCAATTGGCGCCGGATACTGGCCAATCTTCATAAGTCGTCGCCAATCCCTCGGCGTCGGGTAAACCGTCCTTATTGTGATCCATCTGAACAACGTACGCCATCGCTTCCGCCATTCTCGGCAGGATGTGATCAAGGATAAACCGACGGCCCGTCATTGCATAATTGCGGCACGCGGCCAGTACAAAGTTCAGGTTGGATTCGATTGCCCCATCACACGAGGCGTGTTCCGGCCTTTGATGGTGGCCCCGGCCCAGAGTGCGAAAGATCCGGCCTGGATCTTTTGGATCCTTCGCTTTAGCAATTAGTGCCAGTTCCGATTCCTCGAATTGGGGAAAAAAGAGAACCGAACCCAACGACGCCGGAAGCCTTCGATCCACGACCGCAACACGCGGATCTTCTGGTGTCTCCATCATCAGAAAGTTGTTTTCTTTGGTAAAGTACGTATTTGTAGACAACGGCGACGCGCTATTGATCAGCATCTTGTTGAACCAGCGCGGGAGCGACGAAGTCAGGATGCGGTTTTGCCAATCTTCAACCGACTGAAAATAGTATCGGTAATAGGTTAGTCCAAAATCCGCGATGGCCACCGCGTGGGGAAAACGATTCGTATAGCCATTCCCCACATCCACCCCATCCACCACGAATCGCGGCGTGTACCACGCGAGTACGTACAGGAAACTGCGGCCTTTTCCGGGTGGAATGGATCCGTTGCAACACACACTGCCGCTGTGGCTCACTTCACTCCGGGATCGCTGGTTGGACAACTTCCCTTGGTAGTAGAATTGTTCCCAGAATACATCGAGCTCTCTGGAATTTCGTTCGTTCCAACTCAGGATGCTGATGTCAACGTCCTGCTGCTGTTTTGCCACCAGACAAAAGTTACCCTCGGCGTTCGTGCGATACTCGCTACGAAAACCAAAATCGAGTCCGGAAAGCTTCCGCGGACTGGACTGATCGTTGCCCGCCTCATCATCTTCTTCAACACTTAGCGTTTTCTTATCCGCCTTTTCGCTCAATAGTACGGGGCGAATAGGGCCGCGCTTTTCCGGAAAATGCCCTGCAGTACAACCGCACAAATTCTCCCAATTCATTACTGTCGACACATCCACGTGATGTTCAGTCAAATTCTTGACGTACACGGTGATATATACCAGTGGCAACGTGGAAGCTTCGTGGTCATAAGGAATAATGGGCGACATGGCAGTCCAACTGACTTCGAGCGGGAATTGCGGATCGTCCATGCGATAGTTGGAGGCAGGATAGAGTCCGCGCCAGTTCAATTGCTCCGGCGGAACGTACGATGGCGAAATTCCCGCTTCAGCAAACGGGAGTCCCGTTGCCGATTGAAGTATACGGGTCACGACCCGGCCGCGACGCGCCGCCCGAACCGCCAGAAACGCGCCCTCAGAAATGGGGATGCGTGTGGCGGATGTGCGATTGTTGTTAATGGTGATATTGCGAAAGCGGGCATCCCGGCCCATTTCAATACAGCCTGCACCCACGCCGCCGAGCGGAACACCGTAAGAATTCCCTGCTAAAGGCGATCCGCCTTGTTCGATGCTCATGCTACTGCGATCGCACCTTTCCGCCTCTGGCCGGCCCTTTTGGTTTGCCACGCTCAAAGCGTGCGCGATGTGTCATCGTTTGCAAAGGATTTCTTGCTGCACTTAATAGGCGCATAGTGCACATAAATCCTTTATCACACTTCCAGCAGTTCGGATCAAGCTACGCAATCATTCACACGTCGTTGTGAAAAATCGGGACTAGGCCAATTCCTTGGTCATAATAATCGCGTCTTCGTTGCTTTTGGGATAGTACTTCTTCCGCAAGCCTGCAACCCGAAACCCCATACTGGCATACAACTCGCGCGCCACCGCATTCGAGGTCCGCACTTCCAGGGTAGCCACTTCAGCCCCTACTTTTACCGCAACCTCCAACAGGTACGCAAGCAGGCACCGGCCGTAGCCGCGGCCTCGCAGATCGTTCCGGATCGTCACACTGGTAATGTGCGCTTCGTCAACGACCAGCCAAAACCCTCCGTATCCAATGAGTTCCGGTCCCAAATTGACAACATAGAAGTACGACCGGTTTCCGCGAATTTCGTCACGAAACATAGCCTCGGTCCAGGGTTCAGGATACGCCTCGGGCTCAATAAGCATAATCGCATCGAGGTGCTTCAACTCAATCGGTTCAAACTCAAGTAGACTATCCTGCATGATCGTCACTGCTTGCCCATCCGGGAGTATAGTTGTTCAGCCTGAGATGGGCGTAAGTAGACCGGAGCTACGGCCGCGGCATCCCCTGGATCCCCGTTTCGTGCCATTTCAATCGCCTCAAATCCCACCATGGACGCCCTGGGAATGGACAATCCCATTGGCAATACGACGGCTTCGGAACACGCTTCCCGTATCTGTTCGGCATATAAAACCGCACCGTCGCCCATGAACACCGTGCCGGGTTTCATTTGCCCGGCCAAACGTTCCGGCGCGACGGCCTGGTCGGTGCAGGTCTTTACCCGCGTGCTGCCGTCGAAGCGAAATGCGGCCCCAAACACTTCGCTCATCTTTGCGTCCAACATCACACACAGCGAACCGGACCCTAACCCGAAACCACGCGCCATGGCATCCAACGTGGGAACCCCGTACAGCGGTAGTCCGTTGGCCAATGCCAGACCTTTACACAGGGAGACGCCGACCCGAACTCCTGTAAAGGATCCGGGGCCGTGCGATACCGCTAAAGCGTCCAAATCGGCAAGCTTCAGTCCCGCGTCGCACAACAGGATGTCCAGGAAGTCAATGGCCCGTTCGGCGTGAGTCCTTCCACAATCGATTGTGTACTCGGCCCATATTGCGTCGTCATGGCAAACCGCCGCGGATAGAATGGAAGTCGAAGTGTCCAGAGCCAGAATTTTCATACAAAGATCATATCGCTTACGTGGGTCGGGTTCAACGAGCGGGAGACACGTGAAGTGCCTCCTCAATCGGCCTTGTACAGTGTTGGATATAGCCGCTTGACGCATTCAGGGCAAATGCTATGAGAAAAATCAATTTCCGTGTGGTCCCGAAAATACACTTCAACCTGCTCCCAGTACCCTTTGTCGTCCCGTATCCGTTTGCAAGACGTGCAAATGGGTAGTAGGCCACGCAAGGTACGCACTTGGGATAATGCAAGACGCAAGTCCTGGATCAACTTTTCCCGCTCATCTTCCGCACGCTTTCGTTCGGTTACGTCCAGCACGGTACCCTGAAAACGTACGACCTGGCCTTCAGCGTCCACTATCGCTTCGCCTTGAGTCTGTACGAATCGTTGCTCACCATTGGGTTGGATTACACGATGGTCAACTCGTATTGGATTTCCCTTGCGAATGGATGTGTTTACGGCCTCTTCCACTTGCAGCCGATCCTCGGCATGCACTGCACCAAGAAAGGTGTCGCTCGTAGTCGGGCTGGACTTTCTGGATAGTCCGAGAATGCGCAAAAGCTCGTTGGAACACGTTACCTCTCCAGTGCCAACGTCCCACACCCAATGCCCAAGATGGGCGATTCGCTGCGCCTCAGCCAGGCTCCGTTCGCTATCCGTGAGCAGGCGCTGTGAGTTCAGTAAGGCTATGTGCTTGCCCATGCCGATACCCAGAGAAATAACGACCATGACAGATAACAGAGACACGGGGACCAGAAACTCCGGCGTGAACCAAAGTGGCGGATGGACTTCCAACAGTTGAGCCGAAGGCGTGGAATCGACATTGCGGTCACCATCGGACGCGCGGACTTCGAAATAGTAACGGCCAGGATTCAAATCACTTAAGACAATTGTGGATTTTGAAGTAAATGGCGACCAGGGAACCTCGCGATCGTCGCCATCCAACGAGACCAGACGCCACGAGAAGACCAGCTTGCTGGTTAGTTGACGGTTCCATGCATCCCGCCCGGCAAATGAATATACGGCAGTGCCGCGGTGGTGAATTTCAGATGGGAAACCGAGGAATTCCGTTTCAGGGGCGGCGGCATCCGGTTCAAATCGATAGAGTCCAAATCGAGACGTTCCGGCCCATATGGAGCCGGCGGGAAACTCACAAACCGTCTCTACAGACCCGTTTGGCAAGCCATCCTCACTGGAATAGTTTAACCATAGTCCGTCCTTGAATGAACCCACACCCTTGCGACGGTACCCAATCCACATCGTTCCGTCTGACGCTTCGTAGATCGCCGAAATGTGGTCACTTAACAGTCCGTCTTTGCGCGTAATCTGTCTTACCCCGCCGTCTGCAATCACCAACAGCCCAGAACCGTAGGTGCCAAGCCAACTAGATCCGTCTTTGGCAAGAAAGGCTGATTTGAAGTGGACGTCTTTGGCAACCGGATAAATAGATTCGAGTGGAATCGCCTGACCGCCTTGGCAGTGATAAGCACCCCAGTCTGTGCCCACGTAGAAGGAACCGTCTGCGTTCTCCACCATGCATGTGACTCGGTTTTCTATGCTGCTCAATCCATCGAAGGCAACCCTCCAGTGGTCTCCAGTCGTCGTTTGGAAGGTGCGGCCGCCGTATATATATTTGTTGCCCTTGGAATCAAGGTACAGCCGGGAGGCATCGGAGGATTCGGGCAGGGGCAATTGGCTGAGTACAGCTTTTTGCCGAGGATCAAAATGGACTAAGTGCGTTGTGGTCAAGTACCAGTAGGTTCCATCCGGATCACGTGTGAGCCATTGTACGGATCCAACGTCCGGCCGTTGCATCTCAATCCGCTCAAAGGCC
The DNA here is from genome assembly GCA_045863295.1 of Candidatus Hydrogenedentota bacterium. Classification (GTDB taxonomy): domain Bacteria; phylum Hydrogenedentota; class Hydrogenedentia; order Hydrogenedentales; family SLHB01; genus BTWA01. The sequence goes on along the minus strand of BTWA01000027.1, from coordinate 26,181 downwards.
TGCGTAGCCAGTTCAAACCCAAATACATCACCCTGATCGTCCATTACGATCATGTCGCCACTGGCTTCGGCTGCCAATGCCGTTCCTATGTTCAGATTCTCCGCAACATATTCCGCATAGCTTTTCCATGAGGGTAGTACACCATGCACAAGTCCCTGTTGAGTACCCACCCACAGCATATTGGACTTGCTGGCCAATAATGAGGTCACATGGGGTGCGCCGATTTCTTGGCCTAACGGCATACGCAGCAGATTGCCGTCGACTACACGAGCCAAACCCGATGTAAGTCCAATATAAGCATTACCATTGCTTGATACGCCTAAACACGTTGTACCTTCCGGCGGCGAATACAGGATTTCCCATGCACTCCCGTTCAGTCGCCAGACGTGATGGTCCGAAGAGGCAAGCAACCGCCCATCCGGGCCCTTGGCAAACAAGTCACTTCCAGCACCGAATCCATCGCCAATGTCATGCCATTGCCACTGTCCATCGTTAAACTCCAACAGGCCTTGATTTTCCGTGGCAATCCACACATGGCCTGGACCTTCTTCGATCATGGCGCGGATGGAGTCACCTTGGGTAATCGATTGGTCCGCAATAACGGACCAACGACCGGATCCCGGTAGATTTGGCTCAAATTGTACGATGTGATGCTCTTGGATACTCAGCCAGAGAGCACCGGATTCCAAACGAATCATCGATCGAATGGAGTTGTCGTAGAGTTCGGGAATCGTGGCGGAAGTATACGCTGTTACAACTCCGTCCCGAATGTGGGCTAATCCGTCCGCCGTTCCGATCCACATGCTCCCATCAGGATCGGCCAGCAAACAACGCAACCAGTCGCCGGGAAGGCCGTTACTGGTGTTGTACTGGGTCCATTCAGTTCCTCTGAGATGGCTCAAGCCGCTCCCCCATGTAGCGACCCAGATGGAACCATCTCCGGACTCTTCTATGTCTGTAATGCGATCGTCTCCCAACGTTTCCGGAGTACGATAGTGACGGAAGTCCCACTGTTCGACATAGCCGTTCGAGAGATCGGAAAAAGCCGACATCCCGAACAATCCATATAGGCAGAGTAGCCTGAGCGAGACCATGAACGTCCTCGAATTGAGCGATCTTCGCACAGTTTACTATACCGCCAGATGTGGGGGTTGTCAAGAAATGATGCGGTCAATATACCGCTTAATCCAAATTAAATTCAATAAATGCAATACATCAATCACAATTTACGCACCGGGAAGCCTGGTAGCCGAGCATACGGATTCTAAAAGAAAGAAAACCAATAGTCACTTAAGTAAGAAAAGGACCTCGGAATCGGCGTCTAAGGATTGGAATCTGCCGATCCGCTGACAGGTGGAGATCCAGGCTCCATCTCATCTTCTGAACCGGTCGCAACCAATTCTTTCATCTTCTTTCCAGGGCGGAACGTGACGACACGGCGCTCCGGCACTGGCACCTGATCGCCGGTACGCGGATTTCTGCCAAGTCGGGACGCCCTGCTTTTTACTTCAAACACTCCAAAGTCACGTAATTCCCAGCGCTTACCTTCCGCCAAGGTCCTCGAAATGGTTTCGAATGTCCCCTCAATTATCTTGGCGACATCGCTTTGGGTCATTCCGAGCCTGTTTGCTACGCGGATCACCAATTCCCGTTTGGTCATTGTCACGGAGCAAGGTCCTCCATCACCGGCTTGGGCGTCTTCCCGTGGCAGAACGCCGCGCACGGGATCTTCATCTGTCGTCCTAAATTCAATGGGTTGATTATACGCAACCAGGGGCACTTCTGCAAGTCCTTTGATTGAGACATCTTATACAGAATAATTTGAGCATCGGCCTTTAAATGGACAGGAGCAATCCATCAAATGGCCGACAATTCGTTCGATTTCCGCAATTCGAATAACCTTTTCTACTCCTGCCCCATTTTCATAAACCTCGATCTCAACAACAAAACGGCACCCTTCTTCCTTTGCACGAACTAACCCTAGTCGACATGCGGGTATACAATGAACTCGTCTTGCTCCGCTCGCAGTGAAATATTTCGAATAACCCCAAAAAACCGCCTGCGGAACACAGCATGCGGAGAGATACCTCGATTTTCCGGTCGGACCGTGTGAAAAGTAGGGTGAATTCTTGGTATACTCCGCACTCTTTTGCCGAGAACTAGAGTGTCAATCTGGAATGGCCGACTGGCCGAGTGTTTTGATTACTGTTTGAAACAACCCAACTAGTTTATGCGGCAGAACATAGCACAGGAGTTGTCCATGGGCGCGTCTGGCGAGAATACCCCTTCGAAGTATGAACACGAGTCTATCGAAGGGCAGTGGTGTAACCGATGGCTGGACACGGGGATCTACAAATGGAATCCCGAACGTGGCCGCGACGAGACATTCGCCGTGGATACTCCACCGCCTACAGTGAGCGGTTCGCTCCACATGGGCCATCTGTTCAGCTATTCCCACCAGGATTTCATCGTTCGTTTCCAACGCATGCGGGGCAAAAATATCTTCTTTCCCATTGGATGGGACGACAACGGGTTGCCTACCGAGCGGCGCGTGCAGAACTTATTCAACGTTCGCTGTGAACCGCACTTGCACTATGATCCCGAATTCAAGCCGGAACGCGGCCGCAAGGGCGACCCAATCCCCGTTAGCCGCAAGAATTTCATCGAGTTGTGCAATATTGTCACGGCTGACGATGAAGAAGCATTCAAGCGCCTGTGGACAAGGCTGGGTCTCTCGTACGACTGGAGTCTGGAGTACGCGACGATTGATGAGCATTGCCGTCGAATTTCGCAGTTAAGCTTCTTGGAACTCCTGGCACGGGATGAAGTGTATCAAGCGGAGCGCCCCGTTTTATGGGATGTCGATTTTCGTACTGCCATTGCCCAGGCCGAAGTCACTGACAAGGAAGTCCCCAGCGCATATCACTTTCTACGGTTTGGCGTTGAAGGGTCGCAAGCGCCCATCGTCATTGCTACTACAAGGCCGGAATTGCTTCCAGCGTGTGTGGGCGTTCTCGTGCACCCCGAAGACGAACGCTATAGGCATCTGGTTGGGAAACGTGCCATAACGCCTCTCTTTGGCGTGCCGGTACCCATCAAAACCGATGTAAAAGCCGACCCGGAAAAAGGTACGGGGATCGTGATGGTCTGTACCTACGGCGATCAAACCGACGTAGAGTGGGTGCGCGACCATGAGCTTTCGGTCCGGCAAGTGCTGGATCGCGATGGGCACTTGATGCCTGTTCAATTCGTATTGGAGGGAAGCCCGCAAACCGCGGGAACGATTCCCAGCATTGAGCCTGCGTTGGCCATGGAGATTTATCAGCAGATACAAGGCAAGTACGTCAAACAAGCCCGTAAGATTTTAGTGGAGAACTTTGAGGCCAGAGGCGATGTTCTGGATCGTCCGGCGCAAGACATCGTACACCCCGTGAAGTTCTTTGAGAAAGGCGATCGCCCGCTTGAGCTGATTCCGGCGCGTCAATGGTTTTCGCGAATTCTGGACCATAAGGAGGCGCTCGTTGATCGAGGCCGTACAATCGCCTGGCACCCGTCTCACATGGGTATTCGTTATGAACATTGGGTGCAGGGCCTCAATCAGGATTGGTGCTTGAGCCGGCAACGCTACTTCGGCGTGCCGATTCCAGTATGGTACAAGATCGACGAGTCCGGCAGGGTCTGCTATGACCAACGAATCCTCCCCGCTCCCGAACAGTTACCGTTGGATCCGTTGGACGACGTACCCTCGGGATACACGCAGGAGCAACGCGACAAACCGGGCGGGTTTACAGGCGATCCGGATGTGCTGGACACTTGGGCGACGAGTTCATTGACGCCGCAAATCTGCAGTCACGGCATGCTCGACCAAAAGCGTCATCAATCGGTATTTCCGATGGATATACGTCCGCAGTCGCACGAGATTATCCGCACATGGGCCTTCTACACGATTGTCAAGGCGCATTTGCACGAGAACACCGTCCCCTGGCACAACGTCGTCATCAGTGGCTGGATTCTGGACCCCGATCGCAAGAAAATGTCCAAAAGCCAAGGGAATGTGGTAACGCCGGAACCTCTCTTGGATCAGTATGGCGCGGACTCTGTCCGCTATTGGGCGGCCCGCGCGCGCCTGGGCACGGACACCGCCTACGACGAACAGGTTTTCAAAGTGGGCCGCCGCCTTTGCACGAAGCTTTTTAACGCAAGCAAATTTGCGCTGGGCCGCATTGAGGGAATTTCGCCAAGCCTGCTCGGCCCCGACAAGATTACGCAAGAGGCTGACCGGGCAGTTATTCGGGAACTGCGTCCACTTATACAAAAAGCCACGGAGGCGTTTGAGGCGTTTGACTACGCCCAGGCTTTTCAATTGACGGAAGACTTTTTCTGGCGCACGTTCTGTGACAACTACCTTGAATTGGCCAAGCCCAGAACCTACGAGGAAGGACTCACCGAAGGACGCTTGTCGGCGGCGGCAACTGTCCGGTGCCTGCATAGAGCATTGCTTCGCATGATGGCGCCCTTTATACCCTACTTGACCGAAGAGGTTTGGAAGTGGGCATACAGCGGTGATGACGAAATGAAACCTTTCATACACACATCCCCCTGGCCCACGCTCGAAGAATTCGCTTCTGTACCCGATCCCGAATTGGATATCACGTGGGATGCACTTATTTGTGTGCTGGATGCGGTACGAAAGGCAAAGGCGGAAAAAAATCTGAGCGTAAAAGCGCCGGTCCGTCGCACGGGCATCATTGCGCACAGGCCGACCTTGGACGCCATCCATTCCGTGCAATTCGACATCTGTAAAATGCTTCAAATCGAAGGCATGGAACTGGCCGAAGGAGAACCCGGTCATGGTCTCGCACTGATCGACGTGGAAATGGAGACGGCCGCACAGGGCTGACTGCCATCATTCACACGATCATTCAATCGTCCAAGCAAACAAACCGCGCAATGTACGAAGGAAGGTCGGTCACGCCATATGCAAGGAAGTGTGGCGGACCCGGTTACTCGCCCGGTTCGTGAATGATTTTGAAATCGCGAATAAGTGCCCAGTGCTCGATTTCGGCCGCACCTTGGTAACATTGGAGGCTCGCGTGGGCACCGCTATTGGCTGGCAGGTCGCACTCTCCTGCGATGTTCCATTCACTTTCCTCGGACACGCGGTATGCTCCGCGTATACGTTTTCCTTTGACGCTCAATTGAAGATAGACCGATTGTGATTCCATAGGTGCGATTCGAATCGTTTTCGTCTTGTCCATCTCCTCGCGCCCCATCACGATGCTTCGTTGGCCATCCACCAATTCCAGTCCGATCTTGACCATATGGCTGTCATCGTAGTACCACACGAGATCAACTTGCTCATATTGCGAAAGCGGTTGGTTTTCCACGCGGCACGTGATTGATAGACTCCCATGCTCTATTACAGGTAATGGCCTGATCAGAACATTACTCGCATTGTTGTCGCTCCCCCACATGTTGCCGGGTTCGATCCGAATCTCCAAACCAACTGCCGTTAGCCGCCAATTCTTTGGGTTTTCCCTCTTCCATGTCCATTCTTTGTCCATCGTTTCTCTAAAAGTATCCTCAAACAGAAGCGTACCCGCGTGGACCGGCCAAGAAAGCGCCACCATCAATCCTCCCAAGGCACAGATGGCACAGCGCAGCCAATGGACCGCTCGCCGCGAATAAACGGAAGTCATGGATACAATCCCCGATGGGCTTTTTCTTGTGCCAGCCGCCGAATGCCCAGAATGAGTGCGGCTGTTCGCATGTCCACCTTTTCCTTTTCAGCGAGCGCAAGACATTTGTGAAATACGCCGGAAATGATCTTCTTTAACCGGCGATTGACCTCCTCTTCGTCCCAGAAGAGCATCTGAATATCCTGCACCCATTCGAAGTAGCTTACAGTTACACCACCGGCATTACACAGGATGTCGGGAATGAGAAATATTCCACTTTCTTCTTTCAATATCTTGTCCGCTTCCGCCGTGGTCGGACCATTTGCGGCTTCCGCGAGAATCCGGCATTTTAGCGACCGTACGTTTTCTTCAGTAATACACCGCTCAAGAGCGGCAGGAACGAGAATGTCGCACGGCAACGCCCAGATGGCTTCCCGATCGATCGTGTCGCCCCCGGGAAACCCATGCACGGTCTTATTCCGATTGCTGTATTCGAGAAGGGCGAGAATATCGAGTCCGGATTCCCGCTGGACTGCCCCCTTGGCATCGCTTACGGCGACGACGCGCGCCCCGCGCAATGCGAGTTCATGCGCTGCAACTGACCCGACGTTGCCGAACCCCTGTATAACGACACGAGAGCCTTCCAACTTAAGTCCAATCGCTTCGGCGGCGTCCTCGATGGTGTACACAACGCCACGGCCTGTGGCCTCGCGACGACCTACCGTGCCATAGATGGAAACGCTTTTGCCTGTCACTATCTGGGGTACATTGTGTCCCACATGCATTGAATATGTGTCGTATATCCATGCCATTACCTGCTCCCCCGTGCCGACATCGGGGGCCATTACATCCGTCATCGGACCAATAAATGGCAACATCTCAATAGTAAAACGACGTGTGAGCCGTTCAAGTTCTCCACGAGACATACTGGATGCGTCACAGTTGACCCCTCCCTTCGCTCCGCCAAATGGCAGACCCATCAGACCGCATTTCCAGTTCATAATCATGGCGAGTCCAGCGACTTCGCCTAACGTTACATCCGGGTGGTATCTCAGCCCGCCCTTACCCGGACCGCTCGTGATGGAATGCTGCACCCGGTATCCCATAAACACCTGTGTGGTACCGTCATCCCTTCGAACCGGAACAGTGACGATGGCGGACCGCTTTGGATAACGCAGCCGCGCAAGTGCGCCCTCTTCCACGCCAATACGATCCCGAACGTCATCAAATTGCTGGATAACTTGTTGCAGCAGGGGCGAATGATACTCGGCAAGGTGGTTATTCACGGACATTTCCTCGATAGTGCAGTTCGATGCAGTATCGCCACAGTCCATTGACGAAGTCAACCCGTACAAGCTGTAAATTGGCGATTGCAGGCCAGATATGGCATTCTATCAGGCTATGAAGATCGGCCATATACACTTGGATTCGCCACTTGCGCTGGCGCCCATGGAAGACGTTACTGACCTCCCTTTCCGCTTGATCTGCAAGCGGCTGGGCGCCGACATCCTCTATACCGAGTTTACAAGCAGCGAAGCGCTTATTCGAGACGCTCGAAAATCACTGGCCAAAATTCGAGTCGTGGATGAAGAGCGACCCGTGGCAATACAGATATTCGGCGGGGTTGAGGATTCTATGGAAGGCGCGGCCGCCATTGCGGAACGATTCAATCCCGATTTCATCGACATCAATTGCGGGTGTTGGGTCAAAAAAGTCGCGCTGCGCGAGGCAGGAGCGGGCCTGCTGAAAAACATCGTAAAATTCGAGAAGATCGTCAAGTCGGTCATTCGTGGCACTTCACTTCCCGTTACTGTGAAGACGCGGTTGGGCTGGGACGAACGGTCAATCGTCATTCTGGACGTGGCGCGCATGCTGGAACAGGCCGGCGTGGCGGCACTCTCCCTGCACTGCCGAACACGCGATCAGGGCCATGAGGGCGACGCCGATTGGTCCTGGCTCTCCCGGCTCAAGGAAACCGTTTCCATACCGGTATTGGGCAACGGCGATGTCAAAACGCCGGAAGACGTCAAGCAGATGTTCGATACCGGTTGCGACGGCGTGATGATCGGCCGTGGTGCAATTCAGAATCCGTGGCTGTTCCGTGAGGCCAAGCATTTTTTGGCAACGAGTGAAATCCTGCCCTCCCCCGCTTACCGTGAACGCATTGCCACGTGCATTGACCACCTTCGCCTGAGTGTAACCCATAAAGGCGAACGCGCGGGTGTTATCGAGTTTCGTAAGCACTATTCCGGGTACTTGCGCGGCATGCCACGCGCAGCACGTGTACGAAACGAGTTCATGCACATTACAGAATTGGCCCCAATTGAAGACCGCCTTCAATCCTACTTGCACGAGGTGGAACAGGGGCTTCCCGTTGAATCGTTTTAAGGTTGGGGGCTGGGACACTGGGCGTCTGAGGCGACATTGGATTGATACATCTGCGGAATTAACCATGAGAGAGCGGCTACGCCCGGCCGATATCGCTACTGCGAAATTGTAAACCGTGTGCCTGAATTCGGGAAGGCGAATCAGTGGTCAGTCTCAGGATAGGATACTGGGTATTCAACCCGGATATAGTCTTCTTACCGCTGGCCGGAATCTTTTTTGCCCTGATTACGGTAAGAAAGCTCTTCCCAGGCGTCGTTAGCAGCCGGGGCGAGGCGTGGCGTATCGTGTTGTGGAGTTGTCTTGGAGCGGCGTTGGCGGCCCGGCTGTACGGCCTTGTGCAACCGTGGTATTTCCAGGAAGCTGTATTTCGCAACGGCGCATGGATGGCGCTGCGTTTTGGCTCGATGGGAGGCATACTGGGTCCAATGGCCGTAGTGCTCCTGTATGCGGCTATTCGCGGCCATGTTCCCCTCATCTACTTGGATGCAGTCGTGCCGGGTATCTGCGTGGGAGGGTTCGTCGCAAGACTTGCCTGCCTGTTCCAAGGTTGCTGTCAAGGCGTACCGTACGTAAGCTTGATGGAGTTGGGCCTCCGGCCGGGCCTTTGGTGGCCGGGCCTTGACTTGGTTTCATACGCGATTGCCGGCCTTGTCACGTATAGCGTGCCGAAGCGGATGAATTATGTACCTGCAGGCTTGATCTTTGCCTTGTTTTGCAGCGTTTACGGCGCCGAGCGGCTCATCATCGAAGGCTTTCGAAATACATATACGCTCATCGGTCCGCTAACGGGCGGCCAAATTCTATCCATATTGTTGCTAATCGTCGGCCTGCTTCAATGTTCGGCGCTCCGCTGGCCCGAGAAGGCTCTATCGTCGGAGACGGCAAAGCATTAAGTCCGTTGTTCGCCCGTTGTTTCCGGTGGTAAGGTATGCGTCACCAGACTCCCGACAGGCCCACTAGCTTCCAGGAAAAGGAATCCGCATTGTCTTCCCGTAACGATGTAGGGCACTCCATTACGCCGCGCATAGCCTATCTGACCACCGAGTATCCCAAAGTAAGCCACACGTTTATCCGACGGGAAATCCAAGGTCTTGAGCGTTCTGGCTACTCCATTCTTCGAGCTTCGATACGTAAGGCAGGCGCAGTGGCGGATCCGCAAGACAAGGCGGAGCAGGAAAAGACGGTATACTGCTTGGCAGATTCTTTGGCGCCGGTGATGGTGCGCGCCGCGCTTGAATTGATGCGGTCGCCAGTGTCCGCCCTTCGAGCTTTACGGGTCACTTGTTCCATGAGTCGGCGTAGTGAACGGGGGCTCTTGCGGCACTTGGCGTATTGGTTGGAAGCGGCATGGTTTGCCGGGCTATTACGCAGGCATCGAATCGACCACGTGCACGTCCACTTCGGAACCAACGCGGCTGCCGTTGCAAGGCTGGCGCACCTACTGGGTGGCCCGACCTACAGCATGACCATCCACGGGCCATCGGAGTTCGACGCCCCCATCGGCTTGAGCCTCGGTGACAAGATGAAAGATGCCGCATTCACTGTGGCGATTTCGGACTTTTGCGCGTCGCAACTTCGCCGATGGGCACAGTACCAGGAATGGGGCAAGATTGAGATCGTGCATTGTACGGTAGGCGAGGACTGGCTTACCGCAGCAACGCCGATTCCGGAGCATGCCGACTCAATTGTATTTGTCGGCCGTCTGAATGAACAAAAAGGGCCTCTTTTTCTTGTTGATGCATTTGGACTTGCCGTCGAGCGGGGCTTGAAAGGATCGTTGATAATCGTAGGCGATGGCGAGTTGCGCGATGAAGTCGAGGCACGTATTGATGCGCGCGGCCTCCGCGACCGGATTTATGTGACGGGATGGCAAAGTGAATCGGAAGTGCGGGAACATCTCCTCCGATCAAGAGCGCTGATCCTTCCCAGCTTCGCGGAAGGACTTCCCGTGGTCATCATGGAGGCATTGGCCCTGGGGAGACCAGTGATTTCCACGTACATCGCAGGCATTCCGGAACTGGTGCGGCCGGGCAAATGCGGTTGGCTTGTGCCCGCCGGCAACGTTGAGTCACTATGTGACGCCATCATGCAGGCAATGGAGGAAACGGCCGACAAACTGAGCGAGATGGGGTCCATTGGACGAAAACTTGTGGAAGAGTCTCACCTTACCGAAACCGAAGTCCGCAAATTGGACGCATTATTCCGCCGCACTGTGTCCAATCGAAGTTGAATCAGTCTCCCCATTGCGGTTCTCTGCGTGGCCGTCTTTTCTCCGTCTCAAAAGTAACCAGGCGACAACGGCAACCAGCAAAAGCACAATGCTCAGCCCTTGAGGTACTGACAAGCCCCGGATAGGCAGTGTGCTGTCATCTCGAATGAATTCGATAATGAATCGGTAAACGGCATACAGGGCTGCATAAGCAATACACAACGCACCGTCGAACGGCCGCCGTGTCCAGGAAACCCGCAATATCCACCACATGCCTACCAGGAGTACGCACATATATAATTGAGACGGGTGCACCGGCAAAGAGACTGAGTCGGCACCGGAGATCCAGTGGGATACGAGGTGCTTGTTGTATACCGCGCTACCCCTCGGGAATGACAAGGCCCAAGGCAGGTCGCTTCGCTTGCCATAGCAGCACCCATTGAGAAAACAACCAATTCGAGTAACAGCCTCTACGAGGGCCATGTAAGGCACCGCAAGATCGCAAAGCCTGAGAAAAGGAATCGTGTAAATCCGTGTGTACAGCACGGCAAACGTCAGCACACCAGCGAGTCCGCCGTAAAACGCATATCCAGGCTCCCAGACAAATACCGCTCGCCACGCCGTTTCGATGCCGTAAAACTCCACCAGCCAGAAAAACTTGGCGCCCACAAGCGCGGACAGATAGGCGCCAATACCCGCTGTCGGCGGGATATAGACTCCCAATTGACGGACAATCGAATCCCGGGACACCAACACGGACGAAAGTACAACGGCAAGACCGAGGAAAACCGTATGGGTGTGGATTACAACATATTTCGACTCAAACACTTGCGGAAACATGATTGGGCGCCGGCCTCCTGGGCAAGACTGTACTGGACATGGGATTGCGGCACAAGTTACTCCAGGTAGATTTCGCCTGACCAGTCCAGTATGGTGTGAGAATCCTGCTTCAAACTTTGTTAGGGGACAGCGTCATGCACGGCATTCACTTGACCAGACGGGGATTTCTGCAGGCAGCGGGGACCGTGGGAGCGGCATATACAGCCAGCGGGAGGACCTTTGCAGCGTCCGGCGAAAGCCCGAGGCGCAATATGGTGTTCATCCTGGTCGATGACATGCGTTTCGATGCGCTCAGCATAATGGGACATCCAATTATTGAGACTCCACACCTGGATTCGCTCGCGCGTGGCGGCGCGCTTTGCCGAAACGCATTCGTTACAACCTCGCTCTGCTCCCCGAGCCGGGCATCAATACTGTCGGGTCAGTACGCGCACATTCACGGCGTCTTGGACAACAGCACGCCGTTGCCGCCCGACACCCCCATCTTTCCCGTGGAACTGAAGAAATCGGGCTACGCGACGGGATTTTTCGGCAAGTGGCATATGGGCGGCGACAGCGATATGCCGAGACCGGGATTTGACCGCTGGGTGTCATTTCGGGGGCAGGGCGTCTATGAAAATCCAACATTCAATATCGACGGTTCGCAAAAACCGCAGGACGGGTATGTTTCGGACTTGATCACGGACTACGCCGAAGAATTCATCCGGGCCAACGCCGACCGTCCGTTTTTCGCCTATGTGTCTCACAAGGCAGTGCACGCGGAGTTCACGCCTGCTCCACGCCACAAGGGGCGATATGCCGGGCGCAAATACCCCTACCCCGCTTCCATGGCGAATACAGACGAGAACTACCGGGGCAAGCCGGACTGGGTCCGCGATCAGAGAAATAGCTGGCATGGGGTAGATGGCATGTACAACAAGGAGGTGGATTTCGACCAGTTCACCCAATTGTATTGTGAAACAATGCTGGCAGTGGACGACAGTGTGGGCCGAATTGTCGCCGCGCTCAAAGACCAGGGGTTACTGGAATCCACACTCATCGTCTTCACGTCTGACAACGGGTTCCAGTTTGGAGAGCACGGTCTCATCGACAAACGTACCATGTATGAAGCGTCCATCAAAGTACCGCTAATTATACATTGTCCCGACGCGATACCGCCGGGTGAACGCGACGACTTGCTGCTCAACATCGACATTGCGCCAACAATCTTGGATGCATCTGGCACACCCGTGCCCCAATCCATGCAAGGGCAATCCTTCTGGAAACTGCTGCAGGGCGAATCGGTTGCATGGCGAGAGGCCTTTTTGTACGAGTATTTCTGGGAAGCCTCGTTTGCGCAGACGCCGTCAGTGTTGGGCGTTCGGACCAAGACCCATAAGTTGATGCGATATCACGGTATCTGGGACAGGTGCGAGTTGTATGACCTGGTTAACGACCCCGAGGAAATGAATAACCTCGTGGGTGACATCACCGTGGAGACTCAGTCAGGTCCAGTAGAACGACAAGTAATTCAGCGTGCGCCAGAAAACGTAAAGTCGCTCTTTGTTAGTCTCAATCAGGAATTGTTGCGGCTGCTGAAAGATACCGGAGCCCGCGAATTTCCAAGTTGGCGAGACCATTGACTCACTTGGGAAGCCATTCGTCCAGCGCGGCACTCACTTTGTTCCTGTGATCGCCTTGAATTTCAATCTCGCCAGCGCGCGCGGTTCCCCCGGAGGCGCAGTGCTTCCGGAGCCGTCGCAAAAGCGACTCCGCGTCCCCCTGTACATTCCCCACTATGGTGACCCAGCCATTGCCGCGCCTTTCTACCGAAATGGGCCAGCCGCCCTTGCGAGTCTTTCCAACCTGAAACGGCGACGAAAGGACCGGCGTTGTCGGAACCGGAGGCCCTGGGGGCAGATCGGTCGTGCCGCCTTGGCTGAGCAAACTGGCGAACGGATTCGCGGTAAGCGGCTCCTTTTGTCCTTGGGTCTCAATTTTGGGACGCTTCATACCGCAATCATGCCGTGTTGGTGCTGTTTGTTCAAGCAAGTACCACCATATACGGTATGTACAAAACCTGCGACCACAAAAAAAAGGTTTACTTTTGACGCCATTTGGTGTATTGATCAAGTGACAGTTAGACCCGCTGCGACAAAGAGGACCCAATGAGGGGTGCTCTGGATGCGCTGGTGGCGTCGGAAAGGAGGTGGTCCGTCGATGGATAGTCCAGGTACCATGCCTGGTCCCAAAAACGGATCGGATCACTGTATGAGTTTAATTTCGAACAGAGGGTTTGATACCGTTTAGCCAGGTTTCCAGCGTATACTGGACACGTGGGCGGCACTCTACGGGGTGTCGCCCGCTTCGTTTTTGTGGCAGTCTGCAGTTCTGGCCACCATGAATCGATAGTGGGACATTGAAATCGTGCAATAGTAACGTTCCCTGGAATGTCATAACTGCACTGCACATATATGTTCAGCGTTGCGTATCCATCCTCAGCAACAAATCGGATAATTCATATCTAAATACGCAGTAACTACCTAGTCTCAAAAGAGTTGCACTTATTCAATAAAAACTATTTTGCAAAGGCACAACAAATGCTACACCGTATACCAAAGTAGTTCGAGGCAACCGCATTGCGTATTGCCTGACATTTAAATGAACTGAAGAACGGGACCCCTTATTAGTAGTGCGGTAAGTGGAGTCTCCCGGACTTCGTGGCTGGGTTAACGAATTGAGGGGGTCAACTTATGGGTCTCATACCGAGGAAACGCACCACAGTCCGATCGCCGTGGCTGGAAGTTATCGTTTTGCTGCTTGCCGGAATCGTCATGTCGGGTTGCCCGCTGCTTGGGGTCACGGTTGTGCCCGGCCCGCAGGGGCCCCAAGGCCCACAAGGCCCACAAGGACCCCAAGGCCCACAAGGACCGCAAGGCCCCCAGGGCCCTCCGGGACCAGTCGTAGGTGGCTTCGCACCAGGGTTGAACGTGGTCATCCTGGGCGTAGAGTTCCCTGCGGATAACCGGCCGGTAGTCCGGTTCACCGCGAAGGACGACAAAGGCAATAATGTCGCCAAGTCGGAGTTGACTGACGTTCGATTCATCCTGGCCTACCTCACGGGTACAGCCGACGGTGGACCGAGCCGCTATATGAGCTACATGACTCGACTGGACAGTGGCGCGACACAGGCCACATACGACTCGGCCGCGCTGAATGGGGTAACACAGAATAGCGACGGCAGTTTTTCTTATCGTTGCAACACGGCTGTAACCGTGGCCGGAGGCAACTTGACTCATCAAGTTGGCGGTCAATTCCGTCGTCAGTATGCGGCCACGGGAGTAGAGTATAAGGCGAATGCGGCCATCTCCTTCAGACCCGACGGCCAAGCTGTGACAGAGATACGTGATGTAGTCGCAACGGAATCCTGCAACAAGTGCCATACACGTCTTTCCTTGCATGGGGACATACGCCGCGAAGTGCAGCTCTGTATTCTGTGCCACTCTCCGCAAAGTACCGACGGTCAGTCGGGAAACTCGGTTGACATGGCCGAAATGGTGCACAAGATTCACCAGGGAGCCGACCTCCCAAGCGTAATCGGCGGTACTCCATATCAAATCATAGGGTTTGGCGGAGCGGTACACGATTATTCAGAAGTCGTATTCCCGCAAGACATCCGGAATTGCGCCGTTTGCCACACAACCTCCACCAAGGCAGGTAGCGCGGATTACCATCTTGAGAATCCATCGATTCGCGGTTGTGGATCGTGCCACGACCGGACATGGTTTGGTCTTCCCGCGGACATGCCGACAGGGTACACGCTGCATTCGATTCCAAACGTGAACAACAGTCAGTGCAAGACGTGCCACCAGGAATCGTTCCTGTCCATCGCCGACTCGCATTTGACGGAAGTCCAGGAATTCGGCCCTGGGCTGAATATCGAAATTACCGATCTGATCGTCATTCCGGGCGCTCAAGCGGCTGACCCGTCAAGAGTGCAAATTGAATTCACCGCGACGGACAAGACCAACACGCCGATAGCAACCCTGAACTCGACGACGATGAACTCAATAGCCGCAAATATCGCATGGCCGGCAACGGACTACGAGACCAATTTGCGCGAAACAGTGTTCAGCTCGACGGGCTCGCCCACGGGTACACTGACGAATCTCGGCGGCGGCTTGTACCGATACCTGTTCAGCGCAACCGTCCCAACGAATACAGGCATCACCTACGCCATCGGCATGGAAGCACGGCGTAACTACTCAGTACCGCTCGACGGAGGTGGCACCACTACACTTCGTCAGGGTATTGCCGACCCAAGTGTCCTGTACTTTGCAATTGACGGCACAACCACAAAGGCGGCTCCAGAAGCTCGCCGGCAGCCGGTCGACCCGCAAGCATGTAACGCTTGCCACAACGAAATCCGTTTTCACGGAGATCAACGTACCGGCGTGGAATACTGCGTGTTTTGCCACAATCCGAACGGCACCGACGATAGCCGTAGGCCGGATGGCAATAACCCGCCGGTCACCATCAATTTCAAGGACATGATCCACAAGATCCACAGCGGTGAAGAGCTGGATCAAGGCTACACCGTGTGGGGCTTCAGTTCGGCGGTGGACTTCTCGCACGTGGTGTTCCCGGGTCTCCGGCAACAATGCACGATGTGTCACGCCGAGGGAACTTTTGGGGTTCCGACTCCGGAAGGCACACTATCAACCTTGGTTACACAGGCAAATCCCAGCGCGGTAATCAGTGAAGTGTTGCCGGCATCGGCGGCCTGCACGTCGTGCCACGACGACTTCGCAAGCGTGCTCCACGCGGCACTGAATTCGGATTACACGAACGATGCGGAAAGTTGCCAGGTGTGCCATGGCGAAGGCAAAGAGTTCGACGTGGAGAAGGTTCACGCACTAGCCCCGTGAGACCCTCTACCCATCCGTAACCAACGGGCCCCGGCGACCTGTCGCCGGGGCCCTTCCTGTTTCCAACCCAAATCCCGGTTGTTGCGGTGCGCAGATGGCAGGTGGTAATGTGAATGCCGGTTGTATATTTAAGGGAGTATTTCCGCCATGAAGCGACTTACGATGCTCGGAATCTTCTGCCCGTTATTCTTCATATGCATCGGCGCTACGGGATGGACTCAGGAAGCAGGCGACGTAACCCTCGAACCGTACTCATTCAAACTGCAAGGCACGCCAGTTGAAGCGACGAAAGGCACGTTGTTTGTGCCGGAAAACCGATCAACTTCCAGTACAAACCTGATCGAACTAGCTTTCATTGTCATAAAGTCTTCTAGCCCTTCGCCGAAGTATCCAACAATTTATCTGGTTGGTGGACCGGGTGGTTCAGGAATCGATATTGGCCGAAGCATACGGGCAAAACTCATCAACGAGCTCCGCGCCGTGGGCGATGTTATCATTTTTGACCAGCGCGGGACCGGGATATCCAAGCCGAACCTTGAGTTTGAAGACTCATGGAATATCCCGCTGGATCAACCGTTGGATAAGTCCAGCTTGGTAACCGCGGCCGTCAAGAATGCCGAGGCGTGTACGGCGTTCTTTCGTTCGAAAGGTGTAGACCTGCGTGCGTACAACACGAATGAAAATGCGGATGATGTGGATGCCATTCGCGCCGCAATCGGAGCGGAGAAGATAAATCTGTGTGCCAGCAGCTACGGCACACATTTGGCATTCGCCGTCATGAGGCGGCACGGATCAGGTGTCAACCGGGCAGTCCTATGCGGTGTTGAGGGTCCGGACGACACCCTGAAGCTTCCCGAATCCATTCAGGCTAACTTGGAAAAGATAGAAGCGCTGTGTAAGCAGGACGAGGTGCTGAGCGCACAAATGCCAAGTTTCATGGGCCTCATCGACTCCCTAATCAAGAAACTCCACACAACTCCCGTGTCAGTTTCACGCGTGGACCCAAGAACCAAAAAGACGGAAACAATAGTCCTGGGCTCGTACGACTTGAAGCTGTACGTCGCCGAAATGTCAGGCCGTCTGCCGTCGATACGAACTTTACCGGCTGAGTTGCTCGCCATGGAGAAAGGCGATTTTGAGAACATCGCACGTCTCTCCATGTTCTTTCGCAAAGGCGGAGTTGGCTCGGCGATGTCGCTATATATGGATTGCGCATCCGGTGTATCCGAAACACGCTTGGCGACGATTCGTCAAGCGAGTGAGGACTTCCTGTTAGGGGATGGCATCAACGATCCGTACCCGGAGATCTGCGCTGCTTGTGGCGATGTCGATCTTGGCAAGGAGTTTCGATCTGATTTGGTTTCTGACATACCGGTACTCTTCTTTAGCGGATCCCTGGATAACCGCACGCCCTATTCCAACGCAGAGAAGTCGCTCGTGGGCTTTTCCAACGGCATCAGTATTCTAATCGAGAACGTGGGTCATGATGAGCAGCTATTCTCTGGTATTGAAGAAATGCGTACCCGCACGGTGAAGTTTTTGAGCGGAGAAACCGTGTCCAGCGAGATAATCCACGGGGGTGATGTTGTCTTTAAGAAGCCAGCGGCTTGACTGAGGCCAACTAGGCCATTGGGGATTTCGTATTGAACGATTGCATGGGCACGGGCCAACGCGGATAATTGGATCGCGAGGTGCCGCGCCACTGCCCTTCCGGATCAGACTGCCTGCATTCCTTCCCTGCACCATCCCCCCTGCTTGTCATGCAAGACGCGGCCCCATGAAGACAAGATAGGCAGGTTCTCGGAGACGCTGCGCCATAGAATACACGCGGCAATAAGCCGGTTGACGGTCTCTATTCCAATCCGAGATCGGCCACGATAGTCGGGCTTTCCTCTTGCATGGCCAGCACGGCGTGGCAAATCGTGCAATCCTGCCGGATGGCCTCGCCTTCCGGCGTGACGTGATTGTCGTCGTGACAACGGAAGCAGCCGTCGAATTCCACGTGGCCGATGTGATTCGGATACGTTCCCCAGGTGACCTTCATTTCCGGGAAAACGTTGGAAGAATATATCGTTTCCAACTCGGCAATCGCTTTCTCCACGGAATCCTTGTTCGCGGCGTAATAATCCGCATGATCCGCTTCGTACACCTTTCGTACGGCAACTCCGACTTCGCCGGCCTCTCCCAACGCCTCACCCACCGTTCTAAGTGCTTGTACACCGTTCATTTTGATGAATGGAATGGATGGATCGATGCGCCCAGCCTGCATGGCTAAATCCATGGCTTTATTGGGCGATTGATAAACGTGGGTCGGCCTGTTATGACAGTCGATGCAATCCATTCGCCGCATATCTTCAGGTCGTATGGAGGCAGGATCTACCTCAGAATCACTCTTAAGATATCCTTTGGACGTCCCGTCGGCGTCGGTAACTCGAACGTAATCGATAGAAAGGCGCTTCTCGTCGGTTGTGTAGTACTCGGTCGTCTTGTTGGGATCCACATGCCAACTGTGAATCCCCTTCGCACCCGAATTGCCCCCGCCAATATGCATAACCAGCACCGACTTAAGCGGCGTGTTGGCTTCGTCCTCCTGGTATTCGGTAATGATGCGCACGCGATCACCCGTAAACTTCTCGGGCCAGTGGCATTGCTCACAAGTATCTTGCGATGGACGCAAATTGTGAACAGGAGTAGGGATTGGCCGCTTAAACGTATCAAACATCACCGCGAACACTTGACGGACACCGGACAATTTGGCCTGCACAAACCACGGCGCACCCGGGCCGATGTGGCATTCAACGCACTCAACTCGTGAATGTGGGGAAAGATTGTATGCCGTATACTCAGGTTCCATCACCGTGTGACAGACAGTCCCACAGAATTCCTCCGAATCCATAAATGCCACCGCCTGATAGCTGATGGTGGACAAAATGAGCAAGTTTGCCAGAGTGAGCGCCCCGACGATGCCCAACGCCTTACGGATTTCAGCCCTGTTCAAATCGATTCGAGGAAACGCAGAAATCGCAAACCCTTCCCCTGAGGGAACTTGCCTCGACCTCTTGCGCCGATCCCAAAATAGACCGACCGGAATCATTAAAAGGCCGCCAATGAAAAACCCCGGAAGCACCATAAACGCCAGAATGCCGATATATGGCGATTCGGCATGACCTACAATGCTCAAGCCGGCCAAGGAGACCATTGCAATTGCGCTGGATGTCGTGACGCTTGCCCCCAGCAAGGTGAGCGCGTTTCGCGCAAATAGCGATGTAAAGGTCCACATCCATTCACTACGTCTGGACTGGGTCATGTAGCTTCCCCCATTAGCGGCGATACGTGAAGTATTTCGGTAGCAAATTTGAGTCGCACCGGGGCGCCCGCGCGGATACACATCAGGCTGTGAGGGAGTAACCCGGCACTGGGATTCCCTGGCCGTTCGCCCGAATCCCCGGCCGGTCTTTCGTCACCCCAAAACCATGCAAGCCATTCATTCACGGCTGCTTGACCTCCCCTAGAAGTCCCCCCGGACTAGGGATAGTATACGTTGTAGCACGAACAGCCGTTCGAGTCAATTAATTATAGACGAATGTCGAGGTTCCGTTAAATCGTTCTCCAAGTAGTGACCTCGACATACGATTCCATTATCGACCCATGCCGTAGCACCTGGATCCGCCTACTGATCGCATGATTAGAACAACAAAACTCTAACTTTTGCCGCAACTCAAGACGAATAACCTTCCAACCCAAGAACTGCTCCAAGTATACACAGTATACGGCAACCTATTGCGTCAACTGGCACGAATGAGGTACAATTCCAGTATAAGAAGGGGGAACTTCTCATGTCCAGTAAACGTGTATCCACAGTCTTCGTGATGTCGGCGTTGGTGCTTGCCTTTACTATTCCGATGTTTGCGCAATCCGGGGCCACCTATGCCGCGGATCAGAGTGGCGCAACGTATATCGGCAATGCCCAATGTAAGGTGTGTCACAACAAAAAGGCCGAAGGCGAGCAATGGAATATCTGGAAAGCAGAGAACCATTCGAAAGCAATCGAACGATTGAAAACGCCGGAAGCCATTGAGGTCGGTAAAAAGGTCGGGCTGGCAAAGCCTCCCCATGAAGCGCCGGAGTGCTTGAAGTGCCATGTAACCGCCTACGATCCGGCAACGGGAAAGACCCCGGACGCAATCAAACTTGAAGATAGTGTGCAATGCGAATCATGCCATGGTCCTGCCTCGTTGCATCAGGCGGACGGCAAAAAAGTGTTGTTCCAAAAAGATAAGACCGTCGATATCACCGCACACATCAAGAAGGGCACGAAAGAAGACTGCACCGGTTGCCACAACGATTCCAGCCCGACGTGGAAACCCGATCGCTATACCTTGGAAAGCGGCGAAAAAGTGGGATTCGACTTCGAGCAGGCTGCAAAAAAAATAGCGCATCCGAATCCGACAAAGGCAAAGCCGTAGTCCGTTTTCTTCTGATTCGTTCAGGTTACTTGAATGCTAAGAGGCGGGCTGACTTTCGGCCCGCCTCTTTTTTGCCTCCACACCGGAATCTCCGCGCGGTGGAAAGCGGGCTCTTCCGCAATAGTCTCCTGGGGCCTCACCAGGGACGTTTCAGCCAACTGAGTGCGTATTACGTGATACTTGCTATCACAAAGAAAGGATTTTCAACATGCCCATAGATCAGGCCGCATTGGAACAATTGTTCATACTGATTCAAGTGATACAACCGATACTCAGCTTTCTCGGTGGAGCCTTTGGACAGGTTCTTCAGTTGTTGTTTCTGGGTCTGGACCTTGGTACGTTTCTCTTCGGATTTCTTTGAGTTACGGATCGAACATTCGCCTACGACGGCGGCACAACAATTCCGCACGCGCGTTCCGCTCCTGATGCAGCCGATTGACCAGGGGACGGGCTACTGCGCGCGCCGGATTCATCTTGCTTCAGCCAGACATAGGCCCCTACCAGCAACACCAGAGTCTCCAGCAGATAAAAGGTAAACAAGGCGGTCGCGATGCCACTTGTAAAGCCATAACTATGCAATCCGACTCCGAGCAGATTCACGCCAAACCATGAAAACGCGACGATGATACCCCCAAAAACAGCCGAGACTGACAGACCGAGTTGGCGAATATAGCCACCCATTCGGGCATGGAGCACGGCCAGACCCCAGAGGACAATCATAAGTGCGCCGTTTTCCTTTGGATCCCAGCCCCAAAACCGGCCCCAACTTTCGTTAGCCCAAATGCCACCCAATATGGTGCCCACCGCTGAAAACAATAATCCAAAACAGATTACGCCATACACCATTCGACTGACAGCCGCGTAAAAAGCGGTGTCATCTCGTCGTAATCCAAACGCTTTGCCAAAAAGATACACGTGTGCAATCGCACTGGCCACCAACCCCGCAGCATACCCAATGGTGATTGTGGTCACATGCGTGGATAGCCAGAAATTGGTATCCAGCACCGCGATCAACGTGGGCATCGTATCCACCCCCTCCACCATTTCATACTTGCCCGCCAGAAACATACCCAACAGTCCGAGCACGGATCCAAGCGAAACCGCAATCCGCCTGCGATTCGCAAATTCAATAAAGAGGGCGAGGGTGACCGACACCGCGGTGATGAAGAGAATTGACTCGTAGAGTGTACTGACTGGAGGCCTGCCGCGAATGAAACATCGCATAATGATACCCGCCACAAGCAAAAACAACGGCGCAAGAATACATCCGACAGACCCCCACCAAAGGGTCTTGCTATGAGGCCGAACCCAAAGCGCAAACACCAGAAGCAGGCTCACGGTAAATAGCCACTGGCTGTACTTCAGAACATTCGAGCGATAGAAAAACGCCTCCAAGGGCACCGTCTCATACTCGCCCCGGGCAGTTGCCAACTCAACAACCGACCCATGCAATTGTGAGATATCCGCCCGCAGAAGCGCGGCTGAACCTCGATGCTCTCTCATTGACTGCGCAATTTCAAACATGAAAAGCAAACGCTTGTCCATGCTTGTTGTGTGAAATGACTCCAGCGCCAGTTCGTCAAGCGAATACCATTCTTCTCTTTCCTCCTTTGGAACTACCGGCGGGACAATTGCCAATGTATGTACCGATGATGCAGAGGATTCCAACGTCGAAAAGGCCTTCGCAATTGCACCTATCTCTTGAGATTTGGCCGACTGTGAAACGGATGCATCGGAATGGAAAGCCTTGATAGCCGCATTAATCTCATTCGCATGCGTTACAAACTCGCCGGCACGTACGGAATTGCTTCCAGAAAAAACCGCCTTTAGAACCTCGCTCTCCTCCACGTCGATGGATTGCTCGATCCACTCAAAGCTGGAAGCAATAAACTCGAACTCGCGAAAATTCGACGCAAGATTTGCCAACTGGCTTTGGACAAGCGTGCGCTCTTTCGCGTCAATATGGGCATACTGTTGGCCAAGTTGCATTAACTTGGGTTTGCCCGGCAGCAACTGTACGTACGAATAGCGATCGCGGCGATTCTCATGTGTCACGCCGATGGCGTCCAGCACTTCTGCGTTTTCCACGAGAAACACCTTGTATTCCTTCGCTTTCCCGGGAAAGAGGACGGTATCCAACCACCATGCAAGTGGCGACAGAGTTCGCCCGTCCGGGGTTTTGCAGGTATAGCGGCCGCTGAGTTTCAAGAGTTGGAAGCGTGCATACGTTCCCATCGGCTTGATACGGCCCCCGTCTTGTACGGGAACCCTGGAAAGCGTGTCCAGCAAGTCCGCGGGCCATTCCGTGGGCACTTCTTCCCCGCCAGAAGACGCAGGAAACAAAACGGAGCCAATGAATACGACTGTGGCAAATCGCAAAAACATCATGCGCGCCTCCTGTTTTCCTTTTGCAGGTAGCCGTACAACTTTATCGAGAAATGAATCAATAGGCCTGCCGCAATGACGATACAAGCATACAAGGGGAATTGGTCCGCGGGATTCTTTGCCACGGCAAACGTCGAGAACAGGCGATCGTTCGGACCCGCATCCTGGGGTCCCCACGAAGCTTGAAACAACGTATACCCCCGGTGACGCAAAGGCTCATTCATGGAAATCTGAATGATTTGCTCCGTGTTACCCTCCAACTTGGTAACTTCGCTCTTGAATACACGCGGCATGGATGTCCGGGGATGCAACTCACGCGTAAAATCGTTAAGTACAATGGTAAACGGCAATTCCCAGGTTTTTCGCCGAAGTTCCACATGCCACGTCGTGCCACCGGCCATGACCGTCAGCGGCGTTCCTCCCATGGCCCACAAGAGTCCATCGCTTCGTTCCCCTGTCGTTTTGTCTTCCACGGTGCAGTAGAGGCCGGCTACGTTTCGCTCATTCTTAGGGTCTTTCGGCAGAGGCTCAAGGATGAAGCCGTTCACAACCGGACCGATTGAAGGCTCGGTCGGTCCCTTGGGTTGCATCGCACTATTCTGAAAGAATTGGAAAATGGAAAGGATGAACGGCAGTGAATCCGCGGTAAAGGATGCCGGGCTAAGTTTGCTCGCGCGCTTAAACCGGTCATCGGCAATCACGAATTGCCTGGCACTCCCTTCCACGCTTCCTTCGGTGACTGCGATTTCCCAATCGTGGTAACTCTGAATCGTGTTTGATCGCTCACCTTCATACAAAGTCATATGACCGTCAAACGCATAGTGATATGTGATAAAGGCCCAGGCCATGAGTAACACTATCCCACCATGGGCAATCAGAATTCCGGCCTGTCTCCATCCTTTCCGAATCCGTAAGATGCCGCCAAGAAGCAGGTTGATCGAAAGTAAACTCAAGACTAAATAGGCGCCCGGCAGTACAACCGGAATGCGGTCAAAGAAGTGATGCACGAGGAAGACAGAGCCAAAAAACTTATTCTGGGTCTCGTACAGCCCTTTTTCAGTCTGCTCCACCGTGCCCAGAAAAGTGAGAAGTAACAAGAGTAGAAACAATACAGTGGCAAGACCGTATGAAGAAAGAAATGCCAACGCCCCAGTAAGAAGTTTAAGGAATCTGCTCATGGCTTCGTGCGGGAGATGGATTCGCAGAATGTGATAAAACTCTGCCGTTGCGACTTGACAACCGCTTCTTCGCCTACCATTTTAACGAAAAGACTGGCTACCGGATCTTCTGTAAGTGTACCGAGCAGAGCAAAACCTTCTCTCGTGTTCCCAGTCATGTCCGTGAAACGGCCACTGACTTCAACCAACGGCGCTGCTTGCCCCAACAACTGAATGGTTGGAAGCGCATCGAGTTCACCGTCAGTGGGCGCTGGCTGGCCCATCTGCTCATACCAGCGATCTATATTCATCTTCTTTCCGCCGCCCGTACCCGGCAAGACGGTGATATAGCACTCGGCGCCGTCCGCAATGTAGGTTACGAGGCGCATGGTGCGATCCGGCGCCTTTGTCCAGCCATCGGGCGCAGCCCATTGATAATCCAGCGGAGAAATCATTTGGTCGGAAGGCATTGAAAGTCCCGCATGCGGGTCGGACATACTGGCCGTGACTTCTTTGATCGACCCACAAAATGCTTTGAACGCATCCTCATACTGCGCTACGACGTCGGTTGGGCCAGTCATCTTGACGAATACTATGTCCGTTGGCCGTTCGAGCACAGCACCGTATAACGTGTAGGATGGCTTGGCAGGCTGTCCGCCCATACCGCTGTATTCACCCGCCATGGAAACCATGGCCGCTTCCCCGCCCAGCATCGGAATTCGGGTCAGTGATTGAATCTCGTCCGAAGCCAATTCGGGCAAAGACATCTGCGAACGCCAACGGTTGATGTTGGCATCCAGGCCGCCTCCCCCACCGGGTAATACGCTCACATACCATTCCGCCGAAGTGTTTCCACTCATACGCAAGTTGATCGTGCGAAGCTGGGTTGACTCTTGATCCTCCCAACCTTCGGGCGTCGTCCAAGTGAACTGGGAAGTGGAAATGCTTTCACCCGCACTCGTGGCTCCCGGTTGAATCGGAGGGTGACCCGCAGGCATGGCAGCCATTGAGGGATCAACGTTCCGCTCGTCACCAATATCCAATACCGACCCGCTGTCACCGCAGCCGGCTGCGGCGATCACAACTATCAAAAGGCTTCCAGTGCGACTCATATACATACCTGTCCTATCAAAAAGTCATTGTGGCAAAGCAACTGTACCTGACCAAAATGTAATCATATCACACGGATTGGCAAACGCAGCTTGAATTTGCGGATCCCTGCCACTCGGGGTTAGTGGCACATCTCGCAACGCGCCGTGCTGTTGGTTGGGTGCGGTGCACGGCCCGAAAGTCCGCCCGGATGGCACTGTATACAGTTGGGCGGATATATACCCAATCGATGCGGCGAAGGCGCCGCTGTCTGGTGTTCGATTACCTCGTGACAGACCACACAATTGGTGCGATTGGGTGGGAAGTGGCACGACGTACAATGCCGGTCCATGGGTTGCCCCCAACCCTGACGGTGCGAATCAGGTTTGGTATTCCGGTGGCATTGCAGGCACGACTCTTCCTCATGGCAAACGGTGCAATCGCTGCGATCCCACGATGCCTTCATACCGTGGGTCTTGCGCTTCCATGAAACCGTATGGTTGGCGGGAGCCGTGGTTTGATGGCACGTGTCACATGTTTGCTCAAGATCGTGACACACCATGCAGTACTCAGGATCAACCTGCGACTCTTTTCCGTGGAGCTGGGTCCATATCTGAGGCGCGTCATGCTGGATCCGCTTGCCTTGGCGAAATTGTGGAATCGTATCCCGCGAAGTGCTGGTATGACACACGGCGCATTCGTTAAGTTGTGGGTCCGTCTTGCCATGGCAGTCCATGCAAAACGGTTTCAGGGGTTGATCCACCAATGGCATCACGTCGGGATTCTCGTGGCAGGTAGCGCAGGCGACTTCTTTGGCAATATGTGGATCGTGCGCAAACTTGAGCTCTTCTGACAACGGTTTGATTCGTTCGTCCTTCGAATAATCTTCGCGCGTATGACAAAATCCGCACTGCTCAGGAGAAGGCTGATCCACATTTAGGTCATGGCACGCGCTGCACGTATCATGCGTAGGCATCGCGGGCACACCCTCTTCAATCCCGTGACAGATGTCACATTCGAGTTGCTGCTCCGCGTGGATAGCATGATTGAATTTGAGGCCGT
>BTWA01000026.1:0-89196 GCA_045863295.1 Candidatus Hydrogenedentota bacterium | reverse complement strand
CCGACGACCGCCACTTTGAAGCCGGAATCGTCTGGACACTCGAGCAGTTCCGGATTGTCCTGTCTCGCCTTTACGGCCACATTTCGATGCAGGTAGCGGATTTCCATGGTTACGTCGTACGACTTGCGCCTGCACGGACTTTCGCACGGGGCGGGGCAGACGTATCCCAGCGTTTCGGGAAAGACGAGTCCATTCGTTACGGTGAATGCCGCGCCGTCAAAGTCGTCCTCGTATATTTGCCGCATCATGACTGGAATATTCATTGAAGCTGGACACGTATGCGTGCAAGGCGCTTCGCAGTCGCCGATATGTTCGCTGATAATGAGTTCAAGCACGTCGCGCCGGGCGGTGCAGACATCGCCGCTGTCCGTCTCGACCGTCATGCCGTCCTGCACGACGGACGAGCACGAGGGGAGCAGTTGTCCGGTTTTTGTATTTCGCACGACGCACAGCATGCACGAATTCATCGGCCGCACGCCTTCCCAGTAGCACAGCGTCGGCACTTCGATACCGATGGAGCGTGCTGCCTGCAGGATGGTGGTGCCTGCCTCCACTTCCACTGGGCGATTATTGATGACTATCGTTGGCAAAGCTCTTTTTCCTCTTTTGTGCGTGAACCTGCTTTGATGGCATCAACGGGACAGGCGACGAGGCACGCGTCGCATCGCGTGCACGTATCGAGTTGGATAAAGTGCAGTTTGAACGGCTCGCTGTCTATGCAATCAACGGGGCAAACTTGGGCGCACTTCGTGCAGCCGATGCATGTATCGATAATCCAGTAGTCGATTAGGGGTTTGCATTTGCCGGCAGGACAGAAACCCTTGACGTGCGCTTCGAATTCCTCACGAAAGTATTTTAATGCCGTCAGGACCGGATTCGGGGCCGTTTTGCCCAGGCCGCAAAGGCTTTGATCTTTCACCACGTGGCTCAACTGATCCAGCAGTTCCAGGTCGCTCATCTGGCCCTTGCCTTGCGTGAGGCGGGTCAGCATTTCTTTCAGGCGCATTGTGCCAATGCGGCAGGGTGCGCACTTGCCACAGGACTCGTCTTGCGTGAAGGACAGGAAGTACCGGCACATTTCCACGATGCAATCCGAATCGTCCAACACCACCATGCCGCCAGAACCCATCATAGCGCCGGCCTGGGCCAAGGCTTCGTAGTCCACAGGGGTGTCGCCCATGGATGCTGGAATGCAGCCCCCGGATGGACCGCCGACCAAAATGGCCTTGAAGTCCTTTCCATTCGCGATGCCGCCGCCAATATCGTTGACGATTTCGTTAATGGTGATGCCCATGGGTACTTCGATCAGTCCGCCATGGCGGATCTTTCCGGCGAGCGAGAAGACCTTGGTTCCCTTGCTGCGATCCGTACCCAGGGCGGAGAACTTTGCGGCGCCGTTGCGGATGATCCACGAGATCATCGACAGCGTTTCTACGTTGTTGATGAGCGTGGGGCAGCCGTAGAGGCCGCACTGTGCGGGGTAGGGCGGGCGTATAGTCGGCATGCCGCGCTTGCCTTCCAGTGAGGCTATGAGGGCCGTTTCCTCGCCGCATACAAATGCCCCCGCGCCTTCCTTGACGTGCAGGTGAAGTGATTTTCCGCTGCCGAACATGTTGGCGCCGAGGATTCCCGCGTCTTCGCATTCTTTTATTGATTGGCGAATTCTGCGAGTAGCGAGCGGGTACTCCGCGCGGATATAGAGGTAGCCCTCATCCGCGCCCACGGCCAATGCGGCAATGATCATGCCCTCAAGCACACGGAATGAATACGATTCCAGGATCATGCGATCCATGAACGCGCCGGGATCGCCTTCGTCTCCGTTGCAGATGATGTACTTTTTCGACCCCGGGGCATCGTGCACGAACTGCAATTTTTTTCCGGTCGGAAATCCTGCGCCGCCGCGGCCGCGCAGGCCGCTCGCAAGGATCTCGTCGATAATCTGTTGGGGCGTCCACGCGTTGCTTGTGTCGGCTTCACCCGGCGCCACGCCTCGGTGCCGGTTCATCAGGGTACGGCCGCTGGCCTTGCCGAAGAGGCATTTTTCGACGGCCATGAAACCGCCCCGGCGCAAATACTCGCCGAGGTCCGCCGGATTCAGATCGCCGCGGTGCTCCGTGGCGATGTGTAGCTGCTTTCCCAGGAACTGCGATACGGGGCCGTCGCGGACATCGGCCTCGTGAGTTTCGATGACTTCGTTTTTGTCCACGTCACCGTACAGATTATCTGTCCAGCGCAGCAGCGACGCCGTCAGTTGGCGAATTGGGTTTCGCGCTTTGAAATGCCGCGCGACAATGGCAGGCACGTCGTCCTCGCTCACTTTTGTGTAGAGCGTGGGGGGCTTGTTCGCTTCAATGATTTCAATTACCGGCACCTGATGACACATATGCACGCAACTCACGTGCTTTACTGGAACGTCAGATTCCAGATCGGCCAGGGCCTTTTGAATGGCGAGTTCAATTCGGTCTGTACCGCTTGCCACGCAACACGAATCCAGGCCGACGCGGATTTCCGTGCCGTTCTCCTTGATCTTGCGCGTCTTGTGGCCGTTTTGTTTGGCAATGGATTTTTGCCTCTTGGAGAAGTCCAGCAACACACTTCCGACCGACTCGGCCCCTAAATGCGCGTAGGTCACGCCGTCAATCTGCATTGCGGGCGCAAGTGAGCAACAGCCCAGACAGGCCACTTTTCGAATCGTGTATTGCCCGTCGGGATCCGTATCCTGACCTTCTTCCATCCCGACATGCAACCGGATTGCGTCGCAAACGTCTTCAGAGCCTTTCACATGGCAGGCGGTTCCATCGCACAGGCTGATGACGTGCTTGCCGACGGGATCGCGCCGGAATTGCGAGTAGAACGTTGCAACCCCTTCAATGCTGGCCGGTGTAATTTGCGTCTGTTCGCATACTCTTTCCAAAGCAGGGGTGGGCAGATAGCGGTATCGGCTTTGAATCGCCTGCAATATGGGAATGACGGCTTCGGGACCCTTTCCTTCGCGCTCGATAATGGCGTCAATTTCGCGAAGGTCTACTTCTGCCGCTATGGTGTGCGTCTCAGGCATTGGGTTGCTCGATGCAGTAAAGGGTTTTTTCCGCGCGAATGTAGATACGGCCATCCAAAAAGGCCGGAGTGGCGAAGGTGGGTTCACCCATACTGAGGGTTGCCACCACGTTCAATTCCGGTCCGGCCTGTAGAATGTACATCGCACCGGAGTTGTCGAGAACGTAAATCTTGTCTCCGACGACAACAGGCGACGAGTAGAATCCGTCGTGTGCTTCGTGCTCCCAGAGCATTTCGCCGGATTTGGCATCCAGGCACACAAACGTTCCGGTACTAGTGCCGAAGTAGAACCGTTCGCCATCTCCCACTGGACTGGAGACTTCCGGCAGGAGTTCATCAAACTCCCACGCAATTTCCGGTGTAATGGTTTCATCATTCTTGGCCAACTGAATGGCTGCGGCGGTAGCGTATTCCTGGGCCGAGAAGACCACGCCGTTGCTGTACGTGGGTGAGGGGGCGACTTCGCCACTCAGGCATTCCTGGGTCCACAGCATGGTGCCTGCCAGCGGGTCATAGGAGTCCACGGTCGTTTCTGAATTCAGGATGAGTTGCTTTCCAAAGTCCGTGTCCACGACGATGGGCGAGG
Source organism: Candidatus Hydrogenedentota bacterium (assembly GCA_045863295.1). Classification (GTDB taxonomy): domain Bacteria; phylum Hydrogenedentota; class Hydrogenedentia; order Hydrogenedentales; family SLHB01; genus BTWA01. The sequence continues at coordinate 85,553 of BTWA01000026.1, read as the reverse complement.
CCCACGAAATGGTTTGGCGGTTTGCCACCCAGACCTGATTGCCCGTCGCCATATCCAAAGCCATCAATTTCGGATCTTTGCTTTGATCCAACTGGACATACAATAGTTTGTCGTACGCAAGGAGCGACGAGGAATGCCCGTAGTGGTTTTGCGGGGTCCCCAGATTCTTGGACCATAAGACGTTGCCGTCCAGGTCGAGCGTAACCAGATTGCCGTCGGCGAAGATTGCGCTGACCTGGTTTCCGTGCGCGACCATGGAGGGGGCGGCAAACCCGGTTTCCTCGGTGACCTTCGGCACGGTTGTTGGGGCTCCCTTAATGCCTTCGACGGCCTTTGTCCATATCAGGTTGCCGCTGTCCGCATCGAAGCAGTAGATTTCGCGGCGTTTTTCATCGGCGCCACTCATGAAGATTTTTTTATCCCACACGACGGGGGAATTGGGCCCATGGAGCGGCACCTCGGCTTTCCAGCGCACACCGGTGCCTGCTTGCACGTCCCAGTTGGCCGGGGCGTTTGCGAAATGAGCCCTGCCATTTGAGCCGGGTCCGCGGAAGCTTGGCCAGTTTTTTTGGATGTCTTCCCATGTGGGCGCGACAAACTCCTGCTTGGGTATGGCCTCTGCACTTTCCGAGCCATTCCCACCGCCGTCATCGGCAGACGCGACCATCCGGCTCTCGTTCACAAGCGCACTTTCCGTAAAGAGTGCCGCACCGAGCCCGACGGCCAACACACCCACTCCAGCCCAAACAATGAGTTGGCGAGACTGTGCAAATGCCAGGAACTCCTGTTCGGCCGTGGGGACTTCCTCCAACTCGGGTTTCTCGCGTTGCCAGCGAATGGAGTATTTGAAGGAAATCATGAATACCGACACGCCGACCAGCAGCAGGATGCCGCCTGTGCGCAGGTGGTATTGCGTCGTAAAAAAGGCCTTTCGATTCAACAAATCCAAGTCGCGAATTCGTTGCGCCAGCGCTTCGTCCTTTTCGGGTTTGACCGCATACTCCTGGCGCATTTTCGTAATTAATTCGTGATTGACCGGGTCGGCCGCCCGAATTTGCAGGTAGTTAATCACCAGGAGGAGGAATACCAGGAGTGAGAAAAACCCCGAGACGACCGCCACTGCGGACGACAGTCTCCACAGAAAGTCATTGGTTTCAAATTCGCGTTTTTCCAGCACGACTCACGCTCGCTTGGGGGTCGGTTCAACGGGGCAATACGGGTAACATCTTCCACAACTGAAGCAGGTTTCCTTGTGAGGGGTATAGATTTCCCGCTTCGGAACAGTGGACAGGCTAATCAACTTCAGGCAAATGATCAAGGCCATGAACCCACCCAGCCATGCGCCGCCCGTCTTGAACTGTTCGCGAATACCCATGGCTTCGGCATGGAGGTCATCGGTTGTTTTTTGCGCAGCTCGAAAGGTTCTGCTTTCCAGAATGTCGCCCTGGATTGCGCCGGAATCTTCCAACGCGATACGTTCGCTCAACGCGACGGTTGGGTGTAGCCGCGCCAAGGGCTCGTGCATCATGAAACCGGCCGCCGCGCCGATGGCGATGATCAATGGCGAAGCAAATACATACATGCGTATTCGGCGTTTGCCCACGACCGGATCGTCCACGAGGTGCTTGGGGGTCGGCATGTCAATAGCGTTGTACGGACAGGAGTTTTCGCACAGCCGGCAGTTCACGCACGGGGACGGCGGAATATCCAAGTGCCATTTGGAAAAGCGAGACATCCATCCCAGCAGAATGCCGTAGGGGCAGAGGAATCGGCAATACGGCCGTGCGACGAAGACACCCAGCACGAGTATGACCGCACCCGCCATCAACATGCCGTAGCTGTGCCCGAGGCGGTAGATTCCGACGAAGGGATCCCATCGGCAAATGAAGAAACCTGCCCCGGTGGCGACACCGAGGACAGCTAGTCCCAAATACAGGTAGCGTCCCAGGCCGAGTGTGCGGTCGAGCGCGGGCGATATGCGGATGGGCGCAATGGCGACCAGTTCCTGCATGGCGCCGAGGGGGCACACCGAGGCGCAAAACACACGGCCAAAGAACAGGGAGAATAGCAACGGCAGGACGAAAAACGAGAGCACCGCTACGGACACGCCCACATCCGGGACCAGGACCGCCGCCATCACGTTTTGCGTGGAGCCCACGGGGCAAATACATCCGGTCCGGTAGAACCCGAAGTAACCGAGGGAGAAAATGCTCATCAGAAACAGGCCGCGGCGCGAACGAGCCTTGAACACGAGCCAAGTCGTGATGGACAGCGCCGCAAATAGAATGATGGCATCCTTCACGCCGTTGCTGCTGGCCGAGGGCGGGGTGTACAAGTCCGGCAGCGTATATCCCGTTTGGAAATCCGGCGGTGGAAACCGCATTTCCGCCGCGAAGCCCGCGACGGGCATCAGCGCCAGGACGATTGCCAGATATGAAATACGTTTGGGTATCACGCTGGGCCCAATGTGGTTTGCGGCGGGTTTGGATCCGCCGACGGAAGCGATTTCGTTGTTTCCACATCTCCGGTCAAATAGATGTACGGCTTCGAGGCCGGTACGCGCTCAAAGGCATCCGACGGACAGGCTTTCGCAATCGAACACTCGTTGCAGTTGATGCAGATGTCCTGGCGAATCTGGAGGTAGAACGAGGCGTTGCCAAAAACCAGGCACGCTTTCACGCATTTCGCGCAGCCAATGCAATCGTCTTCTTCGATGATGTATTCATAGTATGGGTCTTCAATGAAGGTGCGCTTGATGGCCGCGGTGGGGCAGAGCTGATTCTCGGCACCCGAATCCCGATCCCTTGACCCTGGCTGCAGGTAGCCAAAACACAAGTCGCAATAACCGCAGATGTTGAACTGATTCAGGCATTTTACGGCGGACGGATTCAGTACGCAGTGGGTGGAACAGCGCCCGCATTGGGTGCACTTGTTCGGATCCAACTGCCAGAGCATGTCATCGCCTTTTTCACCCACGGCCGCGTAGGCCGCGCCGGCGAATCCGATGCCGCCGGCCACCCGCATGAAGTCTCGCCGTTCCATGGAATTGGACTCACTCATGGCTCGGGGTCTCCTTTTTTTCCGGCAGGCTGCAACCGTTAAAGGCCCAGCACTCGGCGCAGTGGTTGTGATTGAAGCATTCGCTCACGTCCTTCCGGCCGTGCAGCGCAGCCATGCCAATCCCCGTCAGGCCGGCCAATAGGCCGCCGCGTCCGATTAGCTGAAGGAACTCATGCCGGCTGGACTGTTGATCCATTGATCTTCTCCTTGGGCGCGAATCTGCGGACCTTGTTTTGCCGCGCATCCAGTACCAGAATGCGGTCCTCGGAATCGACCGCCAAATCCTGCACGGACTGTTCTTTGGGGAATAGGGCAGAACCGGCCACCAATCCCTGAAACTCTCCGGAGGTCACATCAAACTTTTTGACGCGGACGAGACCTTTCTCGGTTGTAATCAGTTCACCTTGGCTTGTAAAAGCAATATGCGTCGGGTTGCAACAGCCGGGGAAACCATCCAATTGCAGCACCGTCGGACGGTACCACGATGTCACAATTGAGCCATCGCCGCGGTACCGTTCCAAGCCCAGTTTTCCAGGGTTTACGACCCACAAATCGCCGTCTCCGTTTACTGCGAGGTCCAAGTAAGGACTTGGAACTTCCAGACCGGGCACATCGCGATCTTCGTCCTTGACGCCGATTTCTTCCTGCACCTTACCGGCGCGGTCCATCCTATAGACGACTCGATTTCCCGCGTCGGCGACGTAGACGTCCTCGTCCACGGCTGAAACCGCGGTCAAATAGCTGCGCGACGAGAAGTCAGTCCATTCGCCTTCCGGCGAGCCGTTTGCGTTGAACACATGGATGCGATCCCGCAATGCCACGTACACCGCCCCATCGACGGCAGCGGCGAGCGAAGTGGCAGGCCCGGTTGTGGCAATACTGGCAATCTCCTTATCGCTTTCGTCATAGATTGCGACCCTATCCTTACCTGCCACGTATACTTTGTTCCCGGCAACCGCGAGCGCACTCGCATCGGGAACATCTATGGCAATTGGATTCAATTCGGTGTAGGCAGACTCAACTTTGTCCAATTCCTCGAAGGCCTTCAAGTCGTATTCGATGTTGGCGCCCGGTTCCGGGAATTCGCTTGCGCTCATCAACGAAAAGTAGGCGACGGCGATGACTCCGATCACCGGAGCCACCAGCCAGCCATGCCGGACTTGTCTTACGCCTTCCTTCATTCTTTTGTTCCCGTTGTCACGACGCGGCGCCCAATTCCACGCACGCCAGCGTATTCATGTCACGCAGCAAGAGCCTCGACCCGGCCAGGGCGAAGGGTCCCCATGCATCGTGGCCTTCCAGGATGTCCGCCTCGCCGAGCACCGTGAACGTTTCCTTGGTCGCATCGGCCATGGTCAATTTGCCTTCATCGTCGAGAAGGTAGAACTTGTTGTCGGCGATGAGAAATGGCCCCAGACCAAAACGGGCATCCTGACCGCTCGACCACACGAGCGAGCCGTCCGGTCGAAAGCAAACGAACTGTTGCTGAAGCGAGCCGCCGTCCTTGGGCATGATTCCATATAACAAGTCGTTGTGGTAAATTGGCGTCTGTTGCTCGCAGGACAGTACTTCCGAAGGGCTTTTGTCGTAGACCACTTCCACGGAAAACGAGTTGCCCTCATTCTTGAGTTTTAATAACCGGCTGCCGCGTCCGTACCCCGCCGTTGCGAAGATGAGATCTTCGCCTGCCTTGACGGCTGATGGGGCGACCACTTTTGCATCCCATGGAATTTCCCACAGCAGCGTACCCGCTGACTCCGGTTCAGCGGATACCCCGACCATACCGCCCAATGCCCCGTAGACATACATTTTCTTTCCAAGAATTGTCATTGGGACGATCGAGGCATGGGACATGTTCCAGCCGTGTGGGTTTGGCACTTTCCAAAGGATATCGCCGGTCTTGCAATCTACGGCCATCATTAAGACTTCCGTACCGCAGGGTGCGACGATGGCCTGATCGTTGTCGATAATTGGGCACTGGCCGGTGTACCAAAGGGGCTCAACTGTGCCGTATTCCGCCTGCAAGTCGAGTCCCCAACGGAAATCGCCGGTAGCGGTGTCGAGGCAAACCACATGGCACTTAGGCCCCATCACCACGAGGTAATCGTTGGTTACCGCCGGGATGGTGCGCGACATGCCATGATTACGTTTAATGTTGACGCCGTACGCGCGTTTCCAGATGTCCTTGCCATCGTCGAGCGACATGCAGCGGATCACGTCCATCCGTTTTTCCACGTCGTAGTCCATCAGGTAGACGCAACCGTTCAGAACGGCGGGGGATGCGTAGCCATCGCCGACTTTGGCTTTCCACAAGACCTTAGGTCCTTCGCCGGGCCAGGCGTTTGCAAGGGCGGGGGAGTCTGTAACGGCGTTGGAATAGTCCGGGCCGCGAAACCCGGTCCAGGCACCCGCCACTGGAGAAGGCTGTCCATCAAGCCGTTCAAACGTGCCGGCCAAGTCCACTTTGACCGCATTCAGATTTCCCTTCACAAACCCGTCTGTTCCTGGTACTTCGGCGACGATGGCTCTTGCGGGATTCGTACTTAGCCAGACGAACAACGCGACTGCGGCCGCCACGACGCACAGGAAGGTAGTTCCGCCAATGATTGCGGAACCGACGCGTGGCTTGCTTACATATGTCATCAGGCCGGCCGTCACAGTTGACATGTGGACACTCGAAGCGAGCCCCAGCGGCTCGCGTTTAGATGGCCTCATCGAACCGAAATTCTTGCCTTGCTTGCTACCAGTATGTGTCTATGGCCAGACACAGTCAGCCGATACGGAAACATTTTCGGCAAGGCCGGTATTCCCGGCAGGGGGAAGGCAGTCGAACGGGTAGCGGGCGGCGTCTACTGCTGCTTGGACCATTTTAGCCAAACCAATCGTCCAACGCAATCCCTTGGACGCCCAACGCTGGGGCATCGGGTCCGCTCTTGGAGAGAATTCGGATCCGGCCGATTGCCGTGTCAGTCATTACAGAGTTCGCTTGGTTAGGCCATCGATTCGATTCTTAGTGGACGGTCTTGGCTTCAAGCGCGGGTTTGATAGCGACCCCGCGATCAACCGCATCGTATAGTGTGCGGTTGAATTCGGCGAGCGTGGTATCGGATGCAGCAGATAACCGCTGTAAGACAAGATACAGCACGGGTTCCGGCGACGTAGCCGTATCGTCAAAGCTTCGAAACGCAATGTAGGTCAGCTTCCAGCCGTCGCTTGTTCCCGCCACGCCCTTGTCGTGCACTCTGCCCTCATTGTCGATAGTCGTGAGCGTGTTCACCGCCTTTTCAAAGGCCTCGCCCGAGGTGGGTACCAGCGTCTGGGCCAACACGGCAACGCGGTTGACTGCGGCTTGCAACGACGATTCGCCCGGGCTCCACTTTCCTTCCGCCGGAGCCAACCAGATTATTGCTGTTTCCAGGGGGGTATCTTCTTCTATGCCAACCAGTTCCACCCCGCACAGGAACACATCCAAATCCTGGGTTAGCGTGACAATCCGTCGCCCCATGGCTTTGCCTTGTCCCATTAAATCCAGCCCGGCGTGTTCGATTACCTCTGCGGATGCGGCCAGTGATACAGCAGGATTTGCATGCAATTCGGCATGCCGGCTTCTCCATGACAGGAACGACATTCCGCCTATAATCAGAAGTATGACAACACCAATTTCGAATCCTTTTTCTTTGAGGATGCGCCGCCGGTGTTCAGGCGTATGGGGTGGAACGGGGTCGCGCCCCGGTATGCCGAAATCGGAATCAATCATCTTGTCGTTCGCGTTTCCTGCGCTGCCTACATCCGCTTGGATAACCGGTAGGCGAGAAGTTCGAGCGGGTATGCTATTCTCTTAGCCTCGACGAACAGAATACCCACATTACACGTCAATTCGGGATTTGGACTCATGCGTACCATCTTGACGGTCACCTTTCGGTTGTCGCTGGGCACGGCCGTATGCTCGCTCTTCTTTCTGCTGTTTAAACTCGGTCATACCGAAGTGGCCCCAACCAGTGAGACCCTTCTCATCGCTGCCGTTGCCGCAATCAGCGCGCTGATTGCGGGGTTCTTGCAGTGGGTAGGCCTTCCCACAGACAAGCCTTTGCCGGAAAAAAGGAAGGGGCCGAAAAAGCCCGGCCCCGCCCGTCAAAAGTAACATTTACAATTCATCACAAGCCCAACAGGCATGCGTTGTCCTGTTTGGTATACCTTACTTGCTCGAGATCTTGTAGGCATAGAGGTTTCCGCCGTGCCGGATGAAAAGCAAGCCGTTCGCTATTGCAGGGTGGGCCCAATGTTTGTCCTTTCCCTTTGGAATTTCAAAGGAGCCAGACACTTCGCACCCGGTTGATGTCGCTTTTACAAGACTCACAATTCCTTTCTTGGGGCCTTCGTACACGTACAACATTCCCTCAGCGAATACCACGTCGCCTTGGGAAATCGTATCGCTCTTCCACATTAGCTTGCCGGTTTCCAGTTCCAGGCACATAAGTTCGCCGTTTTTGTGTCCTGTTCCGTAGATGTAACCGTCGTGCAGTACAACGCCGTGGTGTTGACAATCGAGGTTTTTGTCAAGCCACTTCTGGGTGACTTTTGTACCGTCGGCACTTACGTCCAAGGCACCACCGCCGGAGCCGTAGCCCGCTGTGTAGTAGATCACGTTGCCACTGCATGCCGGGGTGACGGCATGAATGTCATAATCGGTTTCGTGGGGATGGGTCCAGAGTGTCTCCCCTGTCTTAACGTCAAGTCCGACAACGGATTTGGCGGTCATCGTGGTGAGCACTCGCCGGTCCCCAAACGTGAAGATGATGGGGGAACAGTATGCACTTGCCTCGCTCAAGCCTTTGCTTGTCCAAATGGTGTCGCCGGTCATTTTGTCCAGGGCAACAATCGAGGCGTCCTGCCCGCCGGGTGTGGCAAATACCATGTCTCCATCCACGAGCGGGGACTCCGAGAATCCCCAGGAGGTGTCCTGGCCCTTGAAGACGGCTTTTACGTCGACCTGCCAGATTTGCTTGCCATCTGCTTTTGCCATGCAGGTGAGTACACCCAAGCCGGACATGACGTATATGCGGTCGCCGTCGATGGTTGGTGTTCCTCGGGAGCCGGGGGCCTGTCTGTCAAGAGTTTCCGTACTGTATTTTTGTCGCCACAGTTCCTTGCCGTTGAGGTCAATTGCAAAGAGGTAGCCTTCGTTGTCGTCCAGCATGCCGGGCACGTAAACGACGCCATCCACCACGGCGACGGAGGCATACCCTTGTCCGATTCCTTCCGCAGTCCAAGTATGTTCGGGTCCGCCTTCGGGCCACGTTTTGAGAAGGCCGGTTTCCTGGAATTTGCCATCTCGTTCAGGTCCACGAAACTGTGGCGTATCCGCGCACCAGGCGTTTGATGCAATTGTAGTGACCAGCGCCATGGTAGTAAGAGCGATGACTTTCCGATTCATGTAGGGTACCTCGCGTTCAAGAACTGCAATTGATTCGGGTCGCACGACTGTATGAATTCCGGCCCTGTATACAGCTTATGTCACCTGCTGTCGCTTGCTCAACGCAGGGAGTCCACCGAGGGCCGGGGATATTTCGCTGGACCTTGCCTTCAATGCATAGTAGTCTATTCGCCGGTTCGACATCGAATTTTCAGACCTGATTTTTTCAGAATCAAGGATACAGTTGTCATGACACGAGTTACTTTCATGCTTGGTTTCCTCGCGGTGCTGTTCTGTCCAGTGGTTTGCGTAGTTGCGAGCGCGGACTGGCCGCAGTTTCTAGGTCCTAATCGCGATGGCGTATCCGATGAACAAGGGCTTTCGCGGACGTGGCCTGACTCGGGTCCGCGCGTTTTGTGGAGTGTGCCGGTCGGGGCTGGGTACGGCGCCCCCGCCATTCACGGCGGTGAAGTGTTTCTTCTGGACCGGAAAGACGACCAAGTGGATATACTCCGTTGCCTTTCGCTTGCCAGCGGCGAGGAGCTTTGGAGCCATAGCTATGACGCTCCGGGCACAGTCGGGCACACGGGTTCTCGTACGCCCCCGACGGTGGACGAGAAATATGTTTATTCCGTGGGCATGATGGGAGATTTTTTGTGCACGGACCGCGGTACGCACAAGCCTGTCTGGAAGAAAAACTTGGTCACCGATTTTCAGAGTGAATTGCCACGGTGGGGCGTTTCGCAATCGCCGCTCTTGTATAAGAACCTGGTCATTGTTGCGGCGCAGGCACCGGATGCTTTCGTTGTTGCGTACGACCGAGCGACGGGTGAATTGACCTGGAAGAGTCCAGGGCTTGGCCTTTCCGGTTACGTTTCTCCCGTGTTGGCGACGCTGGGCGGCACCGAGCAGCTTGTGGTTGTGTCCGCATCCAACCGTCCTGGCACGGAGAAAGGCGCTACGGCGGGGCTGTCATTGGAGGATGGGTCGGTATTGTGGACGTACGACGGCTGGCAGTGCTTCATCCCCATTCCGCATCCGACGTTGCTTCCTGACGACAAACTGTTCATCACCGGTGGATATAAGGCCGGTTCTGTGATTATTCAAGTGAAGAAAGGCGCTACGGGATTTGAGGTTTCCGAGGTGGCAAAGCTTGCGCCCGAAGTATGCGGGAGCCAGATACACCAGCCCATTCTTTACAACGGTCATTTGTATGTGAACAGCAATTCCAATGAGCAGTTGGATGGCATGGCTTGTATCGCGCTGGACGGCACCGTCAAATGGAAGACGTCACAAACGGAGGGCCTGCCGTTGTTCGAGCGGGGCGCGCTCATGATGGCCGATGACATGATATTCGCGATCGATGGCAAGGAAGGTTCGCTTCATTTGATTGAGCCGAAACCCGATGGGTATAAGGAGTTGGCCAAAGTGGCCATGTTGCAGGGCCACGAACTGTGGGCGCCGATGGCGCTTACCGACGGCAAGTTGCTCGTCCGCAGTCAGGACATACTCAAGTGTCTCGACGTAAAGAACCCTTAATCACGGAAGTATAATTGCGGTTCCATGAAGATCCTTTCATTGACACCCGGTACAGGCGGCACGTTTTATTGCCAGAACTGCCTGCGCGATGGCCAGATGGTGCGCGCGTTGCATCATAGTGGTCATGATGTATCCGTGGTGCCTCTTTATCTTCCGATACTCCTGGATTCCGAGGAACTGGACAGTTCATCCGGCGTTTTTTTTGGCGGGGTGAATGTGTTCCTGCAGCAGAACCTTGGGATTTTCCGTCGGACCCCCCGCTGGTTGGACAAGTTGTTTGATTCATCCTGGGTGTTGCGTTTTGCCGCGGCACGTGAGGGATCCACGCGCGCGTCGGATTTGGGTCCGATGACCTATTCGATGCTTCAGGGGAAGCATGGCAAACAACGGAAGGAACTGGATCGTCTGTTGCAGTGGTTGCAGGAGCAACCCGCTCCGGATCTGGTGCACATTTCCAATGCGTTGCTTTTGGGGTTGGCGGCGGAAATCAAGTCGGTTCTGAAGGTACCGATAGTATGCAGTCTACAGGATGAAGACACCTGGTTAGATGCCATGACCCCGGTTTGGCGCGATCGCTGCTGGGACATCATTGCGGATAAGGCACGCGACGTGGACATGTTTATTGCGGTGAGCCGTTGGTATGCGTCAAAAATGGCCGGCCGCATGCGATTGTCTCCGGAGCGCCTTCGGGTAGTGCCGCTTGGCGTCGAATGGGAAACGGTTTCACAGGCGCCGCTGTCGTTCGATCCTCCTGTGATTGGATTTTTGTCCCGTATTCATTTTACGCAGGGGTTCACTGAACTGGTGGATGCGTTTATTGAGTTAAAGAAAGAGCCGGCGTTTAGCCGCCTTCGGCTTCGCGCCACCGGAGGAGTGACGAGCGGAGATCGGGACTACGTGGCTGAGATGCAGGCGAAGATGGCCGAGGCCGGCGTTGCAGACGATTTTGAATTGGTCGAGGACTTTAACCGGGCAGCTCGTCAGGAGTTCATACAATCGCTGAGCGTGCTGACTGTTCCTGCTCCAGAAGGAGAGGCGTTTGGACTTTTCATACTCGAGGCCGGAGCGTGCGGTGTGCCGGTGGTTCAGCCGGACGCGGGCGCCTTTCGCGAAGTAGTGGAGATGACAGGCGGCGGCCTTGTCTACGAGCGATCCGGCACGAGTGGATTGGTCGATTCGTTGCGCCAGGTGTTATCGAATCCCGAAGCGGCTCGAGAGATGGGCAGCCGTGCCCGCCGGGTCGTTTTGGAGCAGTGCACCAGTGCTGCGATGGCCCGAAACGTGGAGTCGGTGTTTCAGGAGGCCATTGCCGTGGCAACTGCCCCGGCTCGTGTGGCCGTGGCCGCATTGAGCAGCGGGAAATGATGCGCGCCCGCGGGTTGACTCTGCTACCGTTGTTGTTGGCTTTTTTCTCGGCCGGCTGCGGTGAACGATCTACATCCAACACGGTCCCCAAAAACGCATCCGCGCCTCCGCCCGCGGCCGTCGTCGAGCCCGAGCGGAATCCCGAACCAGATCCGCGCGTCATTACCTGGGAGACCTATCACGGCGGAGCGTCTTTGGCCGGGTATGTTGAATTATCGTTGCCCGAAGCCTTATCGCTTGCGTGGAAAGCGGATGTTGGCAATCGCATCATGAATACACCGGTCTCGGACGGACGCCGTGTGTATGTCGCGGATACCAAAGGCACGTTGCATGCCTATGATATGCACGGCCAACTTGTGTGGACGAAGACCTTTTACGAGCCCGCGAAGCCAGGCCGTGATCCTCGTCCGGTGGGGTTTGACGCGCCAATCGCGCTGTTTGATTCCACTCTGCTCGCATGTACATCCACCGGTATCGTGTATGCGCTTGATTCGCATACCGGCGAAGTGCGCTGGACCTGCGATACTGAATGGCCCATTCTCGGCACTCCCAACGTCGCGACAGTGAATGTGGACGGCAAGCCCTCGAAGCGAGTTTATGTGATCGATGAGATGGCTGGCGGCTTACAATGCATCGATTTTGCATCGGGCGAGAAGATTTGGAGCGGCGAAAGTGTGGACCGATGCGATGGCTCGCCTGCCGTTAGCGATACCTATGTGGTTTATGGAAGCTGCGCATGCGCGATCCATGTGTTTTCCAGTGAAACCGGCAAAATGATTCGTGAGATTCCACTGGACGATGAATCCCAGATTGCGGGCGGCGTGGCATTGCTGGGCGATTCCATCTTTACCGGCAGCCGGAGCGGCATGTTCGTGCATGCCAATGCAAGCACCGGGCAGACCGTGTGGACAAATTCAGACTGCGCGGGAGAGTCGTACGCTACTCCGGCGGTAAGCGACAATCGAGTCGTTTTTACAGCCAGCGACAGTCTGGTGTATTGCCTGGATCGCGGGACTGGCAGCCTGGTGTGGAAGAAACCGTTGGATGGCATTCCGGGTTCGCCGATCATTGCGGGTGAAGCGGTAGTTGTTACGTCAAGCGGCGAGTTGTACTTAATGCGGCTGACCGACGGCGAGATTCTTTGGCGCTATATTGTCAGTGATGAGATCACTTCGCCCGCAATTACCGGAACACTGATTCTGGTGGGCGGCGACGACGGCATGCTGACAGCATTTTCACATCGGGAGTGAAGTCGTGTCCAATCCCATTCTCACTTTGGAGAGTGTATGCAAAGAGTATCCCGATTCGCCCCAACCGCTGCGGGTCCTTCGGGATGTACATCTTCGGCTTGAGCCGGGTGAGTGTGCTGCAATTCTGGGTCCATCCGGGTGTGGCAAGAGTACATTGCTCAATCTGATGGGAACATTGGACCAACCGTCGTCCGGAAAGATAGTTTTGAATGGGCAGGACCTTGGTGCGATAGACGAAACCGTTCGGGCTCGCCTGCGAGGCACGGACGTTGGGTTTGTATTTCAATTGCATCATCTGCTGCCGCAATGCACGGTGCTTGAGAATGTTCTGGTGCCGACGATGGCGAATCCGTCAACCGATTCCGTTCACCGCGCGAAGGCATTGCTTGAGCGCGTCGGGCTTTCGGCCCGTGCGCACCATTTGCCTGGCAAGATTTCCGGCGGGGAAAGGCAGCGTGCGGCGGTAGTGCGCGCGATCATCAACCGGCCCAAGTTGTTGCTTGCGGACGAACCTACCGGGTCGCTCAATCGAGAAGGCGCGCACCAATTGGTTGAACTCCTGTTGGAGCTTAACAAGTCTGAAGGCATCACGCTCGTACTTGTGACTCACTCCGAGGAAGTTGCGGCAATGATGGGCCGTGTCCTTGAACTTCAACAGGGCACATTGATCGAGCGAACCCGCCGCCATGAGTAAGTGGAAATTGATTGTCCGTAGTCTTTTCTATTTCCGTTATGCGAATGGCGGACTTTTTGCCGGAACGGCGGTGGCTTCCATGATACTCACCGGGGCCCTGGTGGTGGGCGACTCGGTAGACCATACGTTAAAGACGTTCGCTTTACAACGCTTGGGCAGTGTCGAGTATGCCATCGCGTCATTCGAGCGGATTTTCGATCAGGAATCGTCGGAGGCCCTTGGAAAGTCGATTTCCGCGCCGGTGGCGCCTGTATTGGCGCTTCGCGGGATGGCCCTTTACCAGGATCCCTCCTCGGGCGGCCGAACACAAATTAACCGTGCGCAGGTGATAGGGGTTGACGAGACATTTTGGACATTCGGCGATTCCGGATCACTGAATCTTGGCCGGCGCGAGGCCGTTGTGGATGAGCGTGTCGCCTCCAGGCTTGGCGTAAACGTAGGCGATATGATTGCATTGCGGATTCCGACACCGGGGTTGCTTTCCCGCGATGCGCCGCTTTCTTCCCGGGAGGAAGAGTCCTCACAACGCGCCAATTTCACGGTCGCGCATGTGGCCTCCGATCGCGGTATGGGACAGTTCAGTCTCGCGCCCAGTCAGATCCCTCCTTACAATGTGTTTGTGCGGCTGGCGGATCTGCAGGAACTTTCGGATAGCCCTGAACAAGTTAATCTGATGCTTGTTGGCGCGGGACCGTCGCAGTCCGAGGTAGAATCCGCGTTGAAAGCCAGTTGGAAGCCAGAGTACGCGGGGATCCACGTTCGCAGCCGTACCGACGGTATTTTGCAGTTGGAATCCGACCGCATTTTCCTGGATGAGGCGACAGAGCGGGCCGCGCTGTCGTTGCCTGGCGCCGATGGCGCGCTGTCGTATCTTGTCAATACCATTCACCATGGCGAACGAATGACGCCGTATTCGTTCATGACAGCCGGGGGCGCGCTTTCGCGCGAACTCGCCGAAGATGAGATGGTGATCAATGAGTGGCTCGCCACGCAGTTACAGGTGCAAGCCGGCGATCGACTTACCGTGACGTATGTGGAAGTCATGCCTTCGAATCAATTCGAAGAGAGGTCGCGCGAGTTCACTGTCAAGCGGGTTTTACCGATGGCGGATTTCACGATCGAAAAGGACCTTGTGCCGGAGTTTCCCGGGCTGAGCAACGTCGAGAGTTGCAAGGACTGGAAAATAGGCATGCCGATGGACGAGGCTCTTCTCGAAGATGACGCGAACGAGGCGTATTGGAAAGAGTTTCGGCAGACGCCCAAGGCCATCGTTTCTCTTGCGGCCGGTCAAGCCATGTGGGCAAACCGGTTTGGGCGGCTCTCGGCCGTGCGGTTTGACGCAGGATCGGCTACACCGGAAGGCCTGATGAGCAGTCTTACAAAAGTGATCGGACCTCGTGACGCAGGCATTGAGGTGCGTCCCGTGCGAGAGGAAGCGGATCAGGCGACGTCACAGGCCATGGATTTGGGCGGGTTGTTCCTCGGCATGAGTCTGTTTCTTCTTGGGTCTGCATTGCTGTTGACAGGCATGTTGTACGCGTTTGGTTCACAGCAGCGCGCTCCTGAGATTGGGCTTCTCGCCGCACTTGGTATGACCCGACGGGCGATCCGGTTTTCTTTATTGACCGAGGCGTTGCTGATCGCGCTTCCGGGAGCAGTGATTGGATCGGTGTTGGGTACGTTATACGCTTGGCTGTTGTTGCTTGGTCTATCGCATGGATGGCAGGACGCAGTGGGCCGCATTCCGATCCTGTTTGACGCGCAAATTCAGAGTTTCGTGGTCGGGTCTATTTCCATTGTACTGTGTGCGCTTATCGCCGTGACTCTTGCCTTGCGGCGGCTTTTGACCAACCACGCGGTAGACTTACTCCATGCCGATTTTACTCAGGCCGATCAGCGAAAGCCTGTAGGCCGAAAAGGGCTTGTGACAGGGCTGGTCGCGTTTGCGGCGTCGATGGGGTTGGTCTTCCTTGCGTACATATCTCCGCCAACGGATTTGGCGGGGATCTTTTTCGGATCCGGATTTCTAATGCTTGTGTCAGGACTTTTTCTTTGCCGATTTTTTATCTTCCGGACCAGGAATGCCTGTATTGACCGTGTCCCAAGCACGTTTTCGCTGGCCACATTGAACGCGACTCGCCGGCGCGGACGTAGCATGGGTCTGGTGTCGTCGATTGCCGCGGGTGGATTCCTGGTCATTGCCGTATCTTCCATGCAATCGGACGTACGTGCGAACGCGGACCAGCGTTGGTCGGGCACAGGCGGCTTCGAGTTGTTTGCTGAATCAACCTTGCCTGTTCTATCTATTGATGAGTTCGAAGAAGCGGCTCCCGTTGCGTCCGCCGTGGGGATTCGTGTGTTTGAGGGGGACGATGCCAGTTGCCTGAATCTGAACCGTGCGATCCGCCCGCGGGTACTTGGGATCGATGAAAGTCAGATGGCCGAGTTGGGTGCATTCACGGGGGAATCGGAATCCGGGATCTGGTCCCTGCTTGAGCAGGACTATGGTGAGGGTATTGTGCCCGCGCTTGTAGGCGATTCCGACACAGCGATGTGGACGTTGCGCAAAAAAGCGGATCCTGAGACCGGTGATATCCTTGCGTACACCGACGAGGCGGGACGCGACATTTCGGTGAAGTTGGTAGGGCGGTTGCCCATGCGGCTATCCGTGTTTCAAGGTACTATACTGATTTCGGCGAAGACTTTCACGGCGCTGTGGCCCTCGCAAGAAGGGTTTCGAGTTTTCTTGGTGGACGTTCCGTTCGACCATGTTGACGGCACCGCAGATTCCATTCAGCGCGCCTTTGATCGCTACGGCATGGACGTGACCACAACTCCGGACAGGCTCGCGATGTTTCATGCGGTGGAGGGCACGTATCTGAATATGTTTCTTGTTTTGGGCGGCATCGGGCTATTGCTGGGGGCGACAGCCTCCGGCGTGGTGGTGTTGCGGAATCTGCTTGAGCGCCGGCGCGAAATCGCGCTCTTGCGTACAGTTGGATTTACTCACAAGGGCATCGTACGACTGTTGGCATGCGAGTATGGACTCTTGTTGGTTTCGGGCACGGCCGCCGGCGCCGTTGCCTCTGTCGTGGCGATGCTTCCCTCCATGACCGCATCGCACTATCACGGATCGCCGATCTGGCGATTGACTGTTTTTGCGTCCGTGCTTGGGATCGCGGCCGTATTCGCGGGTCTTGGCATTGCCGCGGGATTGCGGCGCACCGACGTGGATGTGCTTCGCACCGAGTAGGAATCTATTTGGGCAACTCGAAACAGACAGCCTCTTCCGCGTTTCGCACGATGAGACGTCCGTGCGCCACGATGGGATGATTCCATGTTTTTCCAGCAAGTGCATCCACCACGGCGATTTCCTCGAATGATTCGGGGGTTGCCTTTACCAGTGCGATTTTACCTTTTTCGGTGAGCACGACGAGCACCTCCAAATCTTCAACGAGCAGCAATTGTCCGCCGTACCGATCGCCTTTCCATTTCCGATCCCCGGTGCGAGCATCCATGCAAGCGAGCATATTTCCATCGAATCCGTAGCAGTATCCGTTGTGGAAGACGAAGTCGTTGAAATAGGGCCGGAACGACTTGGTGGTCCATTTTTCCTGAACGGCCCACGTGTCATTTGTCTTGGAGACTTCAAGGAGGCGTGTGCCTTTGCCTTCGGCGGTACCGAGGAGTACGCCGTTGGAGTCGAACAGCAGGGGTTGAACCACGCGTGGATTGGTGCTTACCGGCCAACGATGTTCCCACATGAGTGAGCCCGTTTCCGGTGCAAAGGATTGAATGCCCAGACTGCTCGCCATCAAGATTTGGGCCGCGCCGTCTATTGAGAATTGCTGCGCAGAGGCATAGCCGTGGGTTCCTCCGCCGGCATGCCAAGCGCGATTCCCCGTTAGTTTGTCGTATGCGGCTACGCTTTTACCTTCCGGTCCGCCGGAAAAAATGATGACGTGCTTATCCGTGACCAAGGGTGAGCTGGCAAAGCCCCAGGTTGGAAGCCCCGCGCCTGTATCTTCTCCAATGTCCTTCTGCCAGAGCGGTGCGCCGGTAGCCGCATCCAGACAATGAAGTATGCCGGTGGCGCCCTGTGCGTAGATCTTTCCCCCCTCGAATGTGGGTGTCGCTCGCGGGCCCGAACCGGTGGAATCTTCAAATCGTGCCTTCACGGCGGTCAGCCAGATTTCATCGCCGGTGGCGGCGCCGTAGCACACGACGGCCTCGTCGTCAAATCGTTGCTCCTGGGTGAAGAGGTAGTCGCCCACCGCGGCAAACGATGAGAACCCCAACCCTACCCGGCGCCGCCACAATTCTTTGGGCGGGTTTTCCTGCCAATTCAGAGCGAATTCGACGCCTTTCGCGACACCATCCCGGTTGGCCCCACGGAATCCGGGCCAGTCTTCGGGCGCCGCCTGCGCCGGCACTTCTGCCCGCGCGCCCGGTTTGTGGGCCGTGGTGGTTGACGCGAGCAGTTCCTCCGAGGTGGGTGTCCAGCGCCACCCGAGCACGGGCGAGAGATTGCTGTTCACGTCGGTGATTCGGAATAGAGGGAACGCAACCGCGCCTACGAGCAACACTACTATCGCCATTGCCATTTGGATGCGCGGGACCCGGTACGTAGCCACGAGCGCGGCCACTAAGCCAAAATTCAAAGCGGGTAACGCGACTATAAGCATGCGGATGCCATCATGCGGCTGGGAAAGTACGATCCAGGCAATTATAGCGAGGTATAGCATCAGGCCGGCCAACCGAATCCGCCACGGTGAGCGCGATGCCGTCATCCACCAGATGATTAGAAGAAGCGTTGCCAGTACAGGTGCGCCAACAATGCCCACGGCGTTCATGATAATGGTGGGAGATGCCAGCGCTACCCATAACAATGCCAGGTGACCCACGCATATGGCGACCGCCGGCCATAGTCGCATACGTCCGGCGCTTAGTGCATTGGCTTTGATTTCTTCCGTTTCGCCCGAAGATGGGTGCATGTTGTGTTCCTGGTGAATGTACAAGGCTTGGTTTATGGATGGTCAGCTTTTCACCGCGCGATCTTCGATACGATAGAGATGCGTCTTTGTGCGCAGGATTAGCGAGTTTCCCTTAACGGCGGGCGAGGCCATGAATCCCGCATCCAGGTGATTCGTAGACAGCACTTCGAACGATCGGGCGGCCTTGACGACATTGGCCTCTCCCTGCATGTTGCAGAAGTACAAGAGGCCGTTTCCGTAGATGGGCGAAGCGACAAAGTTGCCTCCTAACCTCTCTTGCCAGAGCACTTCACCGGTGGCCGCCTCCAGACACGATGCCGTTGCGTTGTTGCTGACTATGAAGAGCAGATCGTCCACTAGAACCGGCGACGATTCCTGTGGCACTTCGGGACCTTCCATTTTCCAGACGAGATTGGAATCGGTAACGTCACCGTTACCACCCGGGCGATAGGCCATGAGTTCCTGTTTACCTCGGCCCGAGGTGAAGTAGACCAGGCCGTTGCCATAGACCGGGCGCGACGCGGGAGTGTATCCGCTGATGCGGGCCATCCATAGTTCCTTTCCCGATCTGGGATCGTAGGCGAATGCGGACGATGAGCCTACGGACATCAATTCGAGCCGCTCTCCTGTATCGTACACGAGCGGAGTGCTGTAGGCTTTTCGAAAGTCGCCTTCGCGTTTCGGTTGTCCGGATTCATCGAGATCCTGCCAAGCTGTGGTCCGGTCGGTTTTCCATACCGTGTCGCCCGTATTCTTGTCCAGCGCGGCAACGTACTGTGCATCTACGCCGTCAAACGTGAGCACGAGCAGATTCTCGAAGAGCATGGCAGACGACCCCGGCCCGCGGTAATGTCTGCAACGTAGATCGTCGCGTTTCCAGATGGGCTTTCCGGTTGCCGTGTCGAGACATGCGGTACCGTAGCTTCCAAAGTGAACGTATACACGGCCAGGTTCAATTACGGGCGAGGGCGAGGCATAGCAATTCACGCCGTTGCCCAAGGGCTCTGGAGTATCGGTATGGAAGAGGTGTTCATTGAGTCGAACGTCGCCGGTTTCGTAATCAATACACATGGCGTAATAGTCGTGGCCGTCTTCGGTTGCCGCCGTAATCCAGATGTCGTTTTCGAGAACGACGGGTGTAGACCAGCCCAAGTTTGGTGTAGCCGTTTTCCACACGACGTTTTCAGACTCACTCCAGCGAACAGGGAGGGAAGGGGTGGCATCCGCCTCCGGTGAAGTTACGTGTCCGTTGCCGGTCGGGCCTCGGAATTCGGGCCAGTCCGGCGACTCGGCCCCCAATGCGCCGCCGTAGCCCGCGCACAATGCTACCGCAACTACGATCAAGGCCCTGGAACGAACTGACCAACCCATTTTGCGCATGCCTTGCACCCTCACAGTTGTACCCGGCCCACAGAATGTCATGCGGGTTGCGTTGACTGCAACCCGAGCGCGACGCCGGCGCTTGGAGAGCGACTTTTGGAAGCCATGGAAGTGACACGTTGGTTTGGCTATTGTTCTGAAATCGGAAACAGACCGGTCTGACTATTCGGTCGAGGTGTCGATTTTGTGCTGACTCAATCGACCTTAATTAGACGGACAGATACCGGAGAGGCACGATGCAATCAGAAGAAGGGTACGGGTTGCCGGAGCGCAACGAGATTGTAAGTTACCGAACGTTTGATGCGAGTAGGGAGGCCTTGTACTCCATGTTTGAACAGCCCGAGCATCTCATTCACTGGTGGGGACCAAAGGGGTTTACCAATACATTTTACGAATTCGACCTCCGGCCCGGCGGGATATGGCGGTTTGAGATGCAGGGTCCGGATGGAACGCGGTATGAGTTGCATAAGCGCTTTGTTGCCATAGCGAAGCCCGACTGCATTGTGTTCGATCACATACAGCCGACGCACGGATTCCGGATGACCATGCGCTTTTCGGTGGACGGCGCCGGGAGCCGACTGGAGTGGCGCATGGTGTTCGAATCGGCTGAGGAATGCGACTCGGTCCGGGATATCATACGCAGTGCGAATGAAGAAAACTTCGAGCGTTTGGCGGACTACCTGAAAACCGCACAAACTTCATGAGCGAGTCATCCTGCCCGAGGCCACTACTCGACAAGGGGATCGCCGAACGCGGTCACGGTAATTCGCGCATGTGCGGAGGCGGATTCCGGGGGTAGGCAGGTAAACGAAAATGCATTCGGGCCGGAGTGGAGTTGGGGCAGGTCGTGATCAAGGACCCCGCTTGAAATCTGCTCGCCGTCTTTGTCGAGCAGTGTAAAGCTTCGCGGCGGCACGAGCTCAAGCATTTGGCCGCTTTCCAACGCCACGGGAATGGCGATTGCGGTACCGTTTATTGTGATGCCAGGATTGCGAAGCTCTACGATCCGATGGCGCACGCTTCTTATTGGGCTCAGGTATACCTGAATTTCTTCTCCAGGTGGAATGTCATTCACCGCGATGTGGAGTTCACCAATCTGACCGTAGTTCAGATGAGCATGATACACGGGATAGGCAAAACTCATGGCGGAAGCGAGGTTCTTCTCCCATTCGCTACGTGGCACGGAGTAGGGCCATTCGTAATGTTCTATTGTGTAGTCTTCCGATTCGATCAACTCAACGTAGCGCCATCCGGAGAAATCGATGCGAACATAGTGTTCCGTGAGGGCGAACGTGACATGCTTCGGCGATCTGATTTGAATATTGAGAATTTCGCCTTTACCGTCACCGTGGATCCAGAGTCCCAAGCCTCGATTGTTCAAGTCAATGGGCGGATCAAACATGCGACCCACTGTTGCCCAGGAACGGTACCTGTCGGCCGAGTCATTCTTGGCGGTGAATGCGGCACTAACGCCGTCTACCTTTGTAGGGTTGCTGACGACGGTAAAGTTCGCTGTGACTCCGGGGGGCGTCTGCACGGGGTTATACGCCCCGAGATCTCCAAAATCCTCTATGACGGCCGACTTCTCAGAGTCATAGGCATGGGCGGAAAGCTGTGTTTCGATGCGGATACTTGGCAATTGCGAACTGAACGGGTTGTCGACTGTCCACGATTCCGCGCCGCTGGACGAGTTGACGTCGTGACGTAAATATGCCGCAGGACGAATACGGTACGTTCCCTTCACACTGGTATCCAGATGAAACGCTTGTCCTGGCTTTGCCAGTTGGTCACGAATGGATTCTGGAAGGCTTCCCTGCAGCCGCAGGTTTTCATAACGTTGGATGATGGAGCCCAGCCGCTGCTGGTTGTCGCTGGTTGGGTATGTTGCGGGATTGAAACCCAAAAGCAGGGACAAGCTGCTGTTGGTCCCGAGCGCCTTTGCGCATATGTACTCGACGTCTTCCGGCAAGGAGCGCTTTGGTTGCACACCGCTCCATGGAAACACGCCCCACCAACCCAGATTGGTTGGTAGAAAATGCTTTCGCCATTCGTTGTTGGACAGCACATGGATGTCGGCAAATGTATGTGGTGCGCGCTGGCAGGCATCCCATGCGCCCATGCGTGAGCGCACGGCCCACAGGTGATGTCCGAATGTGCTCATTTCCATCAGGGGCGGTTTCTTCAGTTGGCGCATCAATTCGTAGGTAAATTTGGCCGCATAATACCAGCCGAACTCACCGCCAGCCTTTACGTCGAGTACGTCGGACCCATCCAGGGCATCCATATACATCATGTCGAATCCGCACTCGTTGTAGGTCTTTGCTGTTTCGGCGATCACCTTATGAAACAGGTCGGATTCAGGATCCGGCGCGAACAGGCCGAAGCATTCCTTGAGATGATAGACGTTTGCGCCTTTGTCGTGGAATGCGATGGCGGTGCCGTATGCGCCGCGCGTGCATTCAGTAAATGCGTAGGGTTCAATTTTGGATACATTGGAGAACACGATCAACTCGTCATCGATTTGAATCGTGGCGCTGTTTCTGTGATGAAAGCCGGTGAGCGGAGACATTAATTCGGTACTTTCAAGTACCGGCACCGTTGTATCAGCAGTAGTCAGATCCGTAGCCAGAGTGAACTGTGCATTCTTTGCCAGACCCGGATCCGGGATGGGCGTTACCCACGGAGTGTCTTTCGCAATGAACATAGCGTACGTGTGCAGGCCAGCGGCAATGCCCGCGTCGTGAAGGGCATTGACCACGGCTTTGAGGCTTTCCCTGCCGTTGGGATACTCGGCGGGGTTTGGCATATAGTCGCCGAATCGAAACGCATAACCGCCGTGTAAGTCCAGCTGCTTTATTCCAAGCGCGTTCAGCATGTCGATCCATGAGGATACCGTTTGTTCGTTCACTTTGCCGGTGGTGTCCAGGAAGTAGGACTGTTGGTTGATCGGCGAGTCCATGGCCCACGGTCCGCCGTTGGACGACTGAGGGATGCCTGGGGCTCCGGTGATCGCGTCTTTTAGTGCATCTCGAAGTTGAGGCGAAGGGCACCCGACAATGGCGACCGCGGCTCCCACCATTCCCAACTTTTCGAAGCATTTGACTCCCGGAAGGGTTGCAGTGTATCCGGGAATCGTCGGGCAATATGTTTCGATATTCAGCGCCAGCGGGCTGACGGCAAACGGCTCCTCCAAGGTCCCTTTCAGCGTTAGCGGAATAGTTGCAAACTGGAGTTCACGCAACGGCGTACTTGCGGGAGACAAGGAGACGAGTTCGAATACAAGACTTTGTTTAGATGGTGTTACCCGAAACGTGGCTTGCCTGCTGGCGTCGGTGAATTGCACTACGAGTTGTCCGTCGACCAGCGTAGCGCTGGATGCGGGGTGGGCACGTTCGTCAATCCATACTGCGAACGGGATGCCGCTTGTGTTGTCGCAATAATCCTGGCCAGTGGTCTTGTCTACGAATGCAACACTGGTGGCGTTTCGGGAGAGCACATATCGAAACGAGTCGGCTTCGAACACGAGCGGTTCGTTCGACCCCAAACTTGCCAGTAACATCATCAGGTAGACCATGAGACGAACTTCCCTCAGTGCTGTTGCCGGAGATTCGGCTCCGGATGATACCACTTCGATGGAATGTGTTTCATTGGAATACGTGGATCGAGCGCGCTTGGAGGAGGTGATTGCCATTGATCTGATACACTGTGTCGTGATTTCTCGCCTGGAACGCGGCCCGGCAAATTCAAGTGAGACTACTTTTTCAGGGGGTGAATATGCGACTCGCAGTATTGGTGACGTTGATGAATTTTGCCATGCAAACCGTCTGCCTGGGGCAAGACACCGCTCATTATCTTCCGATATCCGTGGAGCGGTTTGAACAAGACGTTCATCGCGCATATACCTCCGAACACGGCCTGCCCGCGAACAACGTGCAGTGGATCCAATGGGATCCATCGATGGGTATGCTGGCGGGCACGGAAGGTGGTATCGCGAACTTCAAACATGACCGGTGGGTAGCCGTTCCAGGGCATGAAAATCGGGTGTCACCCAATAGGCTGGTATTGAGCAGTGCCCAAACAGAGAAACTGACCAAGGTTGCCGGAGTACCAGTCGAGATTCGGGAAGCCGCGACATTTGCGGGCGAAATTGCCGTGGCGACCAGTCACGGCCTTTATCTGTGGCAGCGGCGGCGTTGGAATTTGGCGTTGCCGCGTGAAGGATCCGTTCGCTGGGCTCCTGTGGATGTTCGCGCAGTGGCCTATGAGCCGGAAGGCGCGTTGTGGTTCGCTTCGCCCCAGGGGGTAGGACGTCGCGATCTCTCCGGAGCCTGGACGCTCTTTACTGCGACCGAGGGACTTCCATTCAACGATTTCACATGCATGGCATCCGGTCGTGATAGCGTGTGGTTTGGCACAACGAACGGAGCCATACGGTACAGGAGTGGCGAGTGGAGTTTTCGCCAGGGCCGGCGGTGGTTGGTGGACAACCATGTGCACGATATTGCTGTTGACGATGAGGAGAACGCGTGGCTGGCGACTCCGTCAGGCGTGTCGTGTATTGCCAGTCAAGCAACGACACTTCAGGAAAAGGCGGCATTTTTTGAGGCGGAGATAGAGAAGTACCACCGACGCACGACTTTTGGATACGTAAACCCTGCGATTCTATCGTCTCCAGGCGACAAGAGCACGGCAAAAGCCGAATTCACCGATAACGATGGCCACAATACGGGCCTCTACCTCGGCGCGGTAAGTCTGGGGTATTCGGTAACTCGCGATCCGGAGATGAAGACCAAGGCGGCCAATGCTTTCCGCGCCCTGGCATTTTTGAGTGAGGTAACCCAAGGAGGCACCCATCCAGCGCCCAAGGGATTTGTGGCGAGGGCGGTTCGACCCACTTCCGAGCCCGACCCCAACCCTCAATTCGATCTGGCGTACGATCAAAAGCGGAAGGCCGCCGATTCACTTTGGCAGATTATCCAGCCGCGATGGCCGGTGGACGAGTCCGGTCAGTGGTATTGGAAGAATGATTCCAGTTCCGATGAACTGGACGGTCATTTTTTCGGATATGCGATTTATTATGATCGGGTGTGCGAAACGGAAGACGAGAAACGAGTTGTGCGCGACGTTGTGCGCCGGATTATCGATCATGTAATCGATCACGGCTACAACATGGTCGACTTTGACGGACTTCCGACCCGGTGGGGGCATTTTTCTCCGGAGGATTTGAATCAGAACGAGGCATGGTGTTACGAGAGGGGCCTGAATTCATACAGCATACTCACGTACCTTTCCATCGCGCATCATATACTCGGTGATTCAAAGTACCGGGAAGAATACTTGAGGCTGGCCATTGAACACGGGTATGGAATGAATGGGATGACCCAACCCAAGGATATCGCGGGGCCCGGGACGTTTGGGCAGCCCGATGACAACATGGCATTCGTCAATTACTATCACCTCATCCGGTACGAGACGGAACCCAAATTGCTTAGCATGTATTACCGTGCCATCAACCGGCATTGGCACATCGAGAAGTATGAGCGCAATGCATTCGAGAATTTCATATACGCCGCCTGTTGTTTCGGCAAGGTTCGCCGTGATCAGTGGGGCGAGACTGATTTGACTCCTCCTCGGTTGTGCTTTGATGATGCCATCGAGACACTGAGACGGTATCCATGGGATCTTGTCGACTGGCCGATGTCCAATGCGCATCGGATAGACATGGTTCCCCTTGGCGATCATTTGGATCAGAAACCGGGTACGGGACACCGGAATGATGGCCGGGTCTATCAGATCGACGAGCGCCACGAAATTTACTGGGATCGCGATCCCTGGGTTTTGTCCAATTCAGGTACAGGCACTCGTCTTCGAGAGGGTTATCACTATCTTCTGGCCTATTACCTGGGCCGCGCGCACGGGTTTATTTCCGAGTAGTGAAGAGGGATGCGCATGGTACTTACATTCATGGTACTCGTCCATCTTGCCCAGCCGGGTTCCGCATCCGGCGTGATAACCGTTCACGAGACAGTCGTATTTGACGGCAATCTGGGGTGGGAACATGACGGTACAGTGTACCGGCTTGCCTGTGGTGCGAACATTGTCCAGGTGCCGAATGGCGATTTGATATGTTGGTGGCTATCTGGAAGCGACAGCGAGCCCGCGACCGACAACAACGTCCTCGCGTCGCGCTCCACGGACAATGGAGTGACGTGGAGTGAGCCCTATATTCTGATCGAATCAGGCAAGCATGCCGCGGCACTCTCCACAATACATGTAGGGCGAGGAGGCAAGATAATTGCCTTCGGGGCCGAGTGGCCGTCTGAGTTGCAGTATACCGTGTGGCACTATTTTCGAATGGAATCCAGCGACAATGGGTTCACTTGGTCGCCTCGAGAGCCGTTTCAAGTGCGAGATACGGAAAACGTCATGATTCAGCGACCCATCCAATTGCATAGTGGGGAGTATCTCTTTCCGATATCGTTTTTTGAGAAGCGGTCGCGACCATTGCGTTGTGCAATAGAGCCTGCGGCCCATGCGCGGAGCGAAGCGGAGGCAGTTTCATTGCCGGACGACCCCGATTCTCGAAATCATGCGAACAAGTTTCTGACGCATCTGCATGGGTGTTCCGTGCTTTCCACCGGCGACCCTGACCTGTTTGGATTGGTAGAACACCGTGGGATCCGGAACCGTCCACTGGGTTTGTTGGAAAACACGTTGGTGCAACGGAAAGACGGCAGTATCGTCATGCTGATGAGAGCTGAGTACGGCGGTTTTTTATGGCGTTCAGACAGCTTTGACAACGGACGCACCTGGACCGATGCCTGGCAAACCGACATACCCAATCCGACCAGTCTTGCGGCCCTCATTCGTCTGCCTGACGGCCGTATTGCCCTGATACATAATAATTCCGGGGGCGAAGTAGGGAAACGGGCAGTCCGGGATCCGCTCTCCATCTGGCTGAGCAGCGACGAGATGGCTACCTGGTCCGTGAAGGCTGACGTGATCACAGGGGGTTCGCTCGCCTATCCCTGTCCTCTTGTTGTGGATGGTCAACTTGTATTCAGCTACGACTACAACCGGCGCCAAGCACGGTTTGTTCGGGTGAATCTGCCTCCCAATGGTTGAGGCGGATTGACTACTGCGGATTTGGCATTCAGCGTCTAAGGCGCGAGCGAGCCAGCCCTGCCATCGAACGGAGGATGGGAATCCGGTCAAACCACGAGGGATGAATATCACTTCGGGAACTGCGTTGGCCTCCCATACTGGGGTTTGCGACGAGGGTGACTATGTCGGGATTGCGTTCACGAAACGTACTGAATGCTCCGTCCACGTGCATGGGGCCGCCTTCTGGGTCGCCGGGTGATCGGGTCAGCAGCTGTTCGAGAAAGGCGACGAGGTTACCCAGGCAAGGGCCATTTACCGCATAGAAGTGCGCAAGTACGATGGGTCCGTGATATGGCTCCATGGGCTTGGTTCCAGGGGGGATGGCCAAGCCGTGCCCGAAGTAGGCAAATCCCCAGTCGTGTTGCGAAAGCATTTCGACAATGGCAGTTTCTGTTGCCACAAAAGCGGGTTCAAATGACAAGTCATCTTCCATAATAAGGAGATTGGAAAGGCCTTCTGTGTACGCTTTCTTCAGCGCAGACAAGTGGCTCATGAAGCAGCCCCGAACGGAGCGGGAAGGAAACCCTCCGGCGTCGTCCGGGCGTACTGCGGGAAAATACTGTAGCTTCGCGCTTTGCCCGAGCATTCCAACCTTTTTCAATTCCGCATCCATTTCGCGGCGTCTATCGACCCGTTCCGGTAGATTAATGATATAGGCACGGTCGAAGAAATCCATCAGACGAATAATTTTCCCTTCACGGGCCAGTGAAGATTCAGAAAGCAAGTTGGGTTCCGCGTTGTCGGTCAATTCGTGATCCTCCTGTTCAGGACGGCTGACTCTGATTTCATTTGGAAGGTGCCTCAGACAGGTTGGCGCGATCTAATGGGATACACATTACCGGTCAGTCGACCATGACCCATATCCTAAATCAAACCTGTTCACGTATACGAAGCCTTTCTCATTGTCGAGGTCGATGCGCTATTACCCGGTGGACTATGGCGCTAGGCGTCCCGTCAAGCGTATACTTATACAGCCGCAGGCCGTTAGGCGGCCTAGCGTGCGTCCAGTACTGATTTTGCTCGACGGCACAGCACACATGGGGAATGCTGAATTGGGCAAGATATGAGCCGATATGAGCGACATAAGTAGATTTCGCGAGTTTCTCTACAATTTTGTGACACAGCCGGCGTTTTTGAGCGGCGAGCTGATGGACTCCGTCCGGTTTCTTACGCGGCATAGCGCGGACTTGTTTTGCGTGGATCGCGTCTATGTGTGGCGGTTGCCGGAAGGCGATTCCGACCGTGCGACGGTTGTTGATTGCTTTGAACAAGGGCATGACAACGCTGGGGCTCCGCACTTTCAATTGTCGCCGTCTGTTGTTGAACGTGTGGTCAGGTTGCATACGGTTTCCGTTCACCCCGGCGAGAGCGGAAACGGCATTCAATCCAGTTCGCCCGTTTCTTCAGGGCCGACTCTGGAGTTGCATATCCCCGTTTTCCTTGGCAGCCGCCTTGCGGGTGCATTGAGCCTGGAAACCCGTGTTGCGCCTCGTGCATGGGATGACACGACAGTCTCGCAATGCCGCGAATTGGCCGGACTCATTGCTCACCTCTTCATGATCGACGAGCTTCGCTTCCACAAGAGCACTGAATTGCGTGTAGCAAAAGCATATCAGATTGCGATTGATGCGGCGGGCGCCGCACCGTATGTCCAGGTATACGATCCGAGTGCGTACACCTTCATGGGAAACCAAATCACGCGCATTACCGGTTACACGCCCGAAGAGTTTACGCCCCAGTTACTCGATACGATCGTATTGGAGTACATCCTTCGTGGCCCCGGCACGGGCATGGCCTTGGAAGACGCGATTCAACGGGCCCGTCGGGGCGAGTTTGACTACTGGCAGTGCGACATGGCCGTCAAGACGAAATCGGGCGATATCCGCTGGATTTCGGAAATATCGGTCGAATTTATTGGTTCGGACGGACTTGCCGACAGTTCCACGGGAATTATCCTGGACATTACGGACCGAGTCGTCCAAGAAAAGGAGATTCAGCGAATAGAAGGGATCTACCGGAGCGCCATCACCGCCGCCGGAGCCATTCCATACGTGCATACGTATTATCCTGTGGAGAAGTATTCTTTTCTCGACGCGCGTATTGCCGATCTCATTGGGTATCCCATGGAGGAAATTACACCGTCCATGTTGACGAGCATTACGGTCGAGGATTTCGTTATCGGGGAGGGCGAGGTTTCGAATCCTGACAAAGTAATCGCCAAGTACCGGGGTGGAGAGTCGAAAGTGTGGGTGTCGGACTTCTCGGTGCGGACGCGCACCGGGCAGATTATTTGGTTTTCAGACGCCGCGGTTGAACTTATCGGCTCGAATGGCCAATCCGAGGGTTCGATTGGTTTGTTGCAGGACATTACGCAGCGAAAGCGATCCGAGGCCGCTTTATTGGATAGCGAAAAGCGGTCCAGAGCCCTTATGGAAGCCTCGTTTGAAGGGATTGCAGTCACCGATGGCGGCCGGATTGTCGAAGTGAATACCGCGTTGCTCAAGATTCTTGGATATAGCCGGGAAGAGCTTGTTGGAAATGAACTAAGTGTTTTTGTTGAAGCGGATGATTGGGAGCTTGTGAATTCCCGCATCCGCGACGCATTTGAACGACCCTACGAATATCGAATGATCCGAAAGGACGGCAGCGTTATCGATGTAGAGGTCCGTGGGACAGCAATCACGTTGGGCGGGCGGGAATGCTGGAGTACGGCCATTCGCGACATTACTGAGAGGAAGCGCGCGGAGGAAGAACGGCAGCACCTCATCACGGCCATCGAGCAAACCAGCGAAATCGTCGTTATTACTGATATCCACGGAACGATTCAGTATGTCAATGCCGCCTTCGAGCGTGTAACCGGCTACACCCGGATTGAAGCGCTGGGCCAGAATCCGAGGATATTGAAGAGCGGCGAGCATCCCCTTTCATTCTATCAAGGTTTGTGGGAGGTGCTTTTACGTGGCGAGCCTTGGATTGGACGCATCGTAAACAAGAAGAAGGACGGTTCACTTTATACAGAGGATGCAGTAATTACGCCCGTCCAGGATATGGCGGGCAATATTGTCAACTATGTTGCGGTTAAGCGCGATATTACAGGCGAACTCAAGTTGGAGGAGCAATACCGGCAATCGCAGAAAATGGAGGCGATTGGACAACTTGCCGGCGGAGTAGCCCACGATTTCAACAATTTGTTGCAAGTGATTTTGGGTTATACGGGACTATTGCTGGAAGGCAGCGGCCTTGGCGAGTCAGACAAGGGAGCGCTCCGAGAAGTTCACAAGGCGGCGGTTCGCGCCGCAGAATTAACCCAACAACTTTTGTCATTCAGCCGGCGGCAGATCATCAAGCCGGTCAACCTGGATATGAATGTGCTCATCGATGGAGTCATTCGCATGATTCGCCGGGTTATTGGCGAGCATATCGAACTGCGATTCATGCCGGGCAGAAAACTGGGAACGGTGTACGGAGACAAAGGGCAACTGGAACAAATACTAATGAATTTGTGCGTGAACGCCCGTGATGCGATGCCGGACGGCGGGACCCTGATGCTTGACACGCAAGACATCGTCATTGACAAGCAGTATTGCGCCGAACATCCCTGGGCGGTGGAAGGCCGTTACGTCTGCCTTAGCGTTTCCGATACGGGTCATGGAATGGACAAAGCAACGAGTACACAGATCTTCGAGCCCTTTTTCACAACGAAAGACGTGGGCCAGGGCACGGGACTCGGACTGGCCAC
This sequence comes from Candidatus Hydrogenedentota bacterium, assembly GCA_045863295.1. Taxonomy (GTDB): domain Bacteria; phylum Hydrogenedentota; class Hydrogenedentia; order Hydrogenedentales; family SLHB01; genus BTWA01. Next base: position 54,955 of record BTWA01000026.1, on the reverse strand, counting down.
TGTTTATGGCATCGTAAAGCAACACAATGGATTGATCCATGTGTATAGCGAACCCGGCATGGGAACCGTTTTCAGAGTTTATCTTCCTGCAGTCGAAAGTCCGGTGGAGTCGGATGTTCAACCGCGAGAAGAGATTGTCGAAGGGGGTTCGGAGACCATCCTCGTGGCCGAAGACGAAGAAATGGTCCGCGAATTGGCGGTGCGGATGTTGGAAAGTGGCGGTTATCGGGTCTTTGCGGCGTCTGATGGCGAGACCGCGCTGCAGATGTGCGAACAGCACGGCGATTCCATCGACTTAGCGCTGTTGGATGTAATGATGCCCAAATACAACGGGCGAGAAGTGATGGATCGTATTCAGTCAAAATTCCCACGCATTCGATTTCTGTTTAGCAGCGGATACAGCCACGACGGAATTCACACGAACTTTGTCATTGAGAAAGGACTGAAACTCGTTTCCAAGCCGTATCGGCGTTCGGATCTCCTGCGGGAAGTGCGGCAGATTCTTAACGATTCGAAATAAACCCGCGCAACTTGGTCGTGAAATCGAAGGGAGTCGTCTAACGGCAGATCCTCATCCGTCGTTGTACGCTGTGCAAACGCGCTGCAGATAGAGAAACCCTAAATGTATTTCCAAAGATGGGGGACAAAGAGATACCATGCGTTCATGTATTCAAGCGCTTATAGTTTTGTGGGTCGGCGGGTCTGCATGGTCTCAGGCAGAGTGGCCGGATTGGAGAGGGCCAGCGCAAGATGGGTCGGTACAGTCAAATGCTTTACCTTTGACCTGGTCGGAAAATGAAAACATTTCATGGAAGACTCCCATTCACGATACGGGATTCTCCACACCTGTCATATGGGGCGAGCAAATCTGGCTGACTACCGCCAAGAAGGACGGAACGGCATTATATGCAATAGCCGTGGACAGGAAGTCTGGAAGTATCCTCCATGACCTATCTGTTTTTCAGGTGGACGAGCCTCAGCGTATAAATCCTCTGAATTCGTATGCCACACCCTCCGCGGCAATCGAGTCCGGCCGGGTCTACGTTCACTACGGAACCTTTGGAACCGCCTGCATTGATACGGAATCGGGGCAAGTTTTGTGGCGACGTACGGATCTCAATTGTGATCACATGCAAGGACCGGCATCGTCACCCGTCATTTACGAGGATCTGATCATCGTTACCCTGGAAGGCACCGACAAACAGTTCATCGCCGCATTAGACAAGAAGACCGGTGACACTGTCTGGATATACAACCGCCCGGCGGAACTCTACACCGATGAAATCCAGGGTGTTTATAAGAAATCCTATCAAACTCCTGTCTTTGTCGAGATCAATGGCAGGACTCAAATGGTCAGCAATGGGGCCTTGCTTGTGACGGGTCACGACCCAAAAACCGGGCATGAGATTTGGCGAGTCCGCTACAGGGACGACAGCACCATATCACGTATTCTCCATGGATACGGGTTATTGTTCGTCAACACCGGCGGTTCTCCCGGAGCGACGGAATTGTGGGCCGTTCGTCAGGGCGCCGAGGGGGATGTGACGGATACGCACGTCGTCTGGAAGATGACCAAGGAGGCTCCGCACGAGTCATCGCCCGTATTGGTGGGTGATCTGATTTACTCCGTAAGCGAGCGGGGAATTGTGATCTGCACCGAGGCAACCACTGGGAATCAAGTGTGGACACAGGAATTGAAAGGGGATTACTGGGCATCGTTGCTGGCAACTCCAGATCGAATTTACATGCCAGGCAAGAAAGGCACCACGGTCGTGTTCGCCGCCGGGCGGGAATACAGGGAGTTGGCTACGAACGAGTTGGACGGTGAGATACTGGCTTCGCCGGCCGTTGCCGGTACTGCACTCTTTCTACGAACGACATCCCATCTCTACAAGATTGAACAAATTGCATCAGAACCGTGAGCGTTGCCTGCTAGCGGGACCAGAGAGGCTACACCATGACCAGATTACTCTTCGCAGCGGTCGCAGTCATGTACAGTGCGGCCCACGGGATAGGTGAGACTATTGCCGAGTCGGGAGTTCCGGCGGTGAATCCCTTTTTTGTTTTTGACAACGGATTAGGGCGAGGCGAATGGACGCCGGATAGGCAGGCACAGACACTGGCCGACCTCGGTTACGACGGCGTGGGATATACGGGCGTAGAGGATTTGGATGAACGGCTGTCGGCCTTCAAGCGGCATGGAGTACGAATTGTCAACCTGTATGTCGGCTGTAATCTGGAGAATGAGCCGCCCTATGACGAATCCCTGGCCGCCGCCATCAAACGATTAAAAGGCACTGACGTGGCGCTCTGGCTAACCGTGCAGGGGCGCGCGGACAACGACCAGCGGGCTGTCGAGACAGTAACGGGGATTGCGGACTTGGCCGCGGCATCGGGACTTCGGGTGGCCCTGTATCCGCACGCGGGTTTCTATGTCGCGACCTTGGACGATGCCATGAGGATCGCTAACCAGGTGCAGCGCGAGAATCTCGGGGTGACCTTCAATTTGTGCCACGAACTCAAGGCGGGCAACGAAAATCGTTTTGACGAGATACTGGATCGTGCCGGATCACGGCTCTTTTTCGTCTCGATCAATGGCGCCGACCACGAGGGAGACTGGGATAGGCTCATCCGTCCACTTGGGCAGGGTGAGTTCGATCTCTTGGCGTTGTTGCGCAAACTCCGTTCGATTCAGTATTCAGGTCCAATCGGACTTCAGTGCTACCAGGTCAAGGGAGATACGTTGGAGAATCTAAAGCATAACATCGCCCAATGGCGATTGTTCTGTGCCAAGCTTCAAGCGGAGGCGAGCAATCCAGCGCCTATAGTGCGTCCCTAAGCTGCCAAGGCGCGCGATTCTCGCGGGATAAAAGGGCATTGGCCTCATCGTCCCCGGTAAATTCTTCGCGAATTGCGTCCCATGACAATTTGCGTCCGAGGCGCATTGAGATGTTTCCGATGTGCATCGCCGTACTTAAGCGATGGATGTCTTCGGGCGTATAATACGGTGTTTCTTCTCTTAGGATACCATCAAGGAAAGCCTGGTGCTCGCTTGGAGGCCTTGGCCACATCTTGTTTGTATCGGATGCAAACGTCGTTGCCAATATGTCCGGATCGCTTGCTTCAAGTGGCTCACGCCACGCGGGACAGTCTATCCAACCATCGGCGCCTTCGAATCGTATGCCGGTTCCCCCGGATTTCACTATCACCTCAACGTCACCGGCATACTCGTAACGGATTTCATATTCTGTCGCCGTCGTGGTCATGGCATTCTCTGGAAATACCCCTTTGCCGTCCACATTGATTGGACCTCCATGCTGCTGATGAATGGCCACCTGCGCGGTGTCCAGCAGATGCGCTCCCCAATCCGTAAACTTTCCGCCTGAATAATCCCACACATTGCGCCATTGTTGTGGCCCCAGCTTCGTCGGCGTGTATGGTGAATACGGAGCGGGTCCGAGCCACAGGTCGTAGTCCAGCCCTTCGGGAACCGGCACAGGGTCCTCTTTGGGAAAGATCTCGCCCTGTGGAAGTGTCACGAGAATACGGTTCAGTTTGCCCAGCCGTCCGTTGCGAACAAGTTCTGCCATGCGGTGATACTGCTCGACCGAGCGATCTTCGATGCCGCCTTGATACACGACACCGCATTGCCGTATCACCTCGACCAGAGCCCGTCCCTCTTTAACCGTGAGCGTTGGTTTCTCGCAAAACACATGCTTGCCGGCTTTCGCGGCCATAACAGACATGAGCACGTGCCAGTGATCCGGAGTGGAAATTACCACCGCGTCAATATCGCTCCGCGCCAGAATGCTTCGAAAATCCGCATACGCTGTGCAATCGCGCCCGCCGTAAACACTGTTTACCTTGTCTCGGGCCAGTTCTCGCCGATCGCGGAACACGTCGCAGACGGCCAGCACACGGGCCTCAGGAAGAGCAAGAAACGCGGCCAGATTCCATCCCAGCCCGTGTGATCCGACCCCAATGAACCCCAAGTTAACCCGATTGCTCGGCGCCGGGACAGAAGCTCCTTGTGCCGTCGCCTTCATTACCGCGAACGGGCTCACCGATGCCATGGTTACCACAGACCTTAAGAAACCACGTCTATCTACCTTTCGCACAGACATAATCCAAGTCTCCCAGCCCGTCGTTGCACCTCACTGGCCCTTCGGTGCTTCGTGCAATACGGGATTCTATCCCGCTCTGCCCTTGGCGTCAATGTACGTCTACAAGGCGGCGAAATCGCTCGCATGAGAACTTTCCTGTTCACGGCCAATGATTGTCGTCGTTCACAGAGTCGAATGTGCGGTTACTTCTCCCACTTCGCCAAATTGAATCTCAACTGCGCGCTCACACCTTCACAACTCGCCATTGTAAACTAATGCAGCAGTCGGCGTGTTGGGAACGGAGCCAGAAAACAGGTGCATAGCGCAGAACAGAATCCAAGCAGGTCGCTTTACGACATAGAACGATTTCGCAACCAGGGGCATGAGCTAGTCGATATGCTGGCTGGCTACCTGGCCGCCGTAACCGCAGGCGAGAGCTTGCCTGTTCTCGATTGGACCAAACCTGAAGAGATGATGCAGCGTTGGCCCGTGCCCGGCGCAGGTGAACGACGTGCTGACCTTGTGAGTTTGTTGCGAGAAGTAATGAAGTCGGCCAACCACCTTCACCACCCCATGCACATGGGCCACCAGGTCTCCCCGCCGCTGCTTGAGGCAGCCCTCTGCGATTTGACAGCGTCCGTTCTCAACAACGGAATGGCCGTATACGAACACGGTGCCGCGGTCACTGCCATGGAACTACAGGCCGTAACGTGGATGGCGAAAGTTATTGGCTTTGGCGATCAGGCCGACGGGCTATTGACCTCCGGCGGATCGGTGGGCAATCTCACCGCTCTGCTCGCCGCTCGCGAAGCCGCCATGGGACGTGGCATCGCGTCTCGAAACGCCCAACTCGCCGTGCTTGGTACTGAACACGCTCACTATTCGATCAACCGTGCCGTCAGGATCATGGGATGGGGTGACGAAGGATTCGTCACCGTCCCACACGACGAAAGTCTTCGACTCCGCCCCGAGGCCCTTGAAGAGTCATTTCATGATGCCCAGAAGAGTGGGATGCATGTTGTCGCCGTAGTTGCAAACGCATGTTGCACCCCTACCGGAACCTACGATCCACTGCCAGCAATCGCAGACTTCTGCGAACGCCGCAACTTGTGGCTTCACGTCGATGGCGCACACGGCGCCGCCGCATGCCTGAGCGATAAGTACCGGCACCTCGTATCAGGCATCGAACGCGCCGACTCCGTAGTGTGGGACGCCCACAAACTCCTCCTTATGCCGGCTTTGTGTACCGCCGTGCTCTTCAAATCACGAAGCAATACCCACGCTGCATTTGCCGAAAAGGCATCGTATCTTTTTGATCGTACAGCCGAGGAAGAACGGTACAATCTCGGCCACCGGACTATCGAATGTACAAAACGCATGTTGGGCTTGAAGCTTTACGCCACTCTGGCGTGCAATGGCACCCAGGTGCTGGGCGGCTACGTGACCCACGCATTTGACCTTGCTCGAAGCTTTGCGGAACTCATTGAAGCGGCACCGGATTTTGAACTTGCCTCCCCACCCGAAAGCAACATCGTATGTTTTCGGTACACTCCATCTGGCGCACGAGACCTTGACAGACTTCAGGCGAGCACGCGCCAGCGACTTATCGAAAGTGGCAAGACCTACATCGTGCAAGTGCGGCTTCCGAAAGGTTTGTTCCTGAGAACGACGCTCATGAATCCTTTGACCAGCGAAAAACACCTGACCATGCTCTTGAACCTCATCCGAGAAAGTAACCGTGGGGGATCTTATAATGAATAACAACAGTGCACGATTCGCGTTCGCCGTAGGGTTGATGGCTTTCGCGGGATACGTGGCAATTGCCGACAGTACCTTGGCGCCCTCGGCTCCAGCGCAGAAGGTAAATACCGCAGTCATGCCCGTGCCCGGTGGCAGCGATACCTGGCGCGCGCGCCACGAAGCCATGAATGAACGCGCCAAACAAGGCAACGTCGATCTCATCTATATCGGCGACTCCATTGTCGGCAATTGGCAGTGGGAAGGAAAACCCGTTTGGGATCATTACTACGCCAAGCGCCGTGGCCTCATCCTCGGCATTTCCGGCGACCGCACCGAACACGTTCTCTGGCGTCTGCAAAACGGCAATATTGATGGCATAGCACCCAAACTAGCCATCGTCATGATTGGACAGAACAATGGTCCCTTCAATACCGGGGATGAAATCGGCGCAGGCATTACGGCCATTGTAGACACCCTGCGCGAAAAACTGCCGCAAACCAGGATTCTCGTGTTGGCCATTTTCTTCAGAGGCGAAAAACCCACGGAGGAACGGGCAGTGCTCACAAGGGCCAATGACATCGCATCCAAGCTCGCGGACGACGAACACATATTCTACATGGACGTGAACCACCTCTTTCTCAAGCCCGATGGCAGCATTCCTGCTACCCTCATGCCCGACTTTGAACATCCCAACGAAGAGGGTCACCGTATCTGGGCCGCCGCTATTGAACCCAAAGTCGCAGAACTCATGGGCGACACTCCAACTCCCGAATTGCCCGCTCCATAAAAAGTGCCACTCCCATGCCCGTTGCTCTCACAATCTCGCCTGTGAAAATCGGGTATACCGAGTCGCTATCGCATTGAAAACTTACAACGGGTTCAATTAGCTTTTCCCCACTTGATTTGTTGGAGATTCACCCATGGCTATCCGCAGACATCTGCTACTGTCCCCCATGGCCAATAACGAAACTCTCGGCCAGGCGCTCGGTCATACCCCTTGTGTCCCGATAGAAGTGTCAGGCCCTTGGTGCTGGACCGTTGCCTCTGCGCTGGCCGCATCCCATGAATCTTTACGTGACACAGCGGCAAGAGCGAAAGTGCCTTTCCTGCTCTTCACCACCTACGACGGCGATGGCTGGCATCTCTCCGCAAGCGCCGCTGGCAAACTCACCGAGGCGAAGCACGACTTCACAAAAGACTGGGCCGAAGGAAACAAACCCGCCGAAAAGCGCGTCGCCAAACTCGCCGCGCTCATTAATTCCGTAGCCAGCGAGGCAGATACCAAGGCCCTCGAAGACGTGCTCGCAGGCCGCGTTTTGTGCAATGCCGAGTTGGAATCCGACCTCGGTGACCTACCCCGCCTGCTGCACATCCTCGGAGCAACCACTATCGCAGACATCCCCGTAGACCCGCCGAAACGCCGCCAGCGTGCCAACCAACCTACGCGCACGCTCACCTTGCTAAAGGGCCACGCCGCACGCGCGCGTAGCGCGATCACCGGCGTGTCCATCCCCGCCGAACTCGCCGGCCTCCTCGGGGCAATTGCCCTCTTCTGCGATCCCGATGTCCTCGTGTCCCTCATCGCCGATGGAGATAATTTGCCAGACGTCGCCCTCGACATCCCCTGCAAGATCAGCACGAGCCACGGTACCACCTACGTCGAAGCCGACGGTGGCATCGGCCTCAAAGCCAACGTCATCAAACGCGCCGCCGAACAACTCGCCTCCGCCCCCGGCCTGGAAGAACTCACCGTGGTCTCCGGCCGCAGCCGCGGCGGAAAAGGCATCGGTTGGCATCGTTACAACGGTCCTGTCGTCAAGGGCCAATGGCAAATTACTGAAGCCACACCCGCCGTCGACAGCGACACCCTGAACGCGGCCCTCCAACTGCTTGCTCAAACCAGTGCCACCGGACCATTTGCCTGCGAATCCGAAGCCGAAGCCACGGCCGTCGTCAACCGTTGCGCCAAGAGCCTCTACCTCACTCCCGATCAAGCACCCAAACAAAAAGGCGCAACCCTCACTCCTGCAAAAGACGCGCGCTTCTACGTCATCATGGAAATCTTCCGCACCCGCTTCGCCAAAACCTGGGATGCTTCCGCCACCCAGAAAGCCGAAGCCGCCGAAAGACGTCAATGGGACCGCATGGAAGAATCCATTCTCCGCGCAGCCAATGAGCACGGAAGACAAAAAGGAGATTGACTTCATGGCCCTAGCGCGAGTCGTTCGCTGCTCGTGCCGTCCACGCGACTATTCCGCCGAAGTAGTCTGCCTGCACCTCTAACCGCAGCACATACCATTTTGGTTTCCAGATGGAGGCCATGCCACGCATTCCTCTTCATTGGCGCCCTGGTCTGTATGGCGGCGGGTCCGGCGGGTTTCACAAGTAACAATTTAAACAATACGGGACCGTTTTCGGGCACAAAAAAGGACTTACGTCACCGTAAGTCCTTTGAAATCAAATTGGTAGCGGGGGTAGGATTCGAACCTACGACCTTTGGGTTATGAGCGGCTCAACTTCAGCCGGTACAACCACCTGTGAATTCTAAAACTTACGACAACTGCGCGAGAAGCACTCACTCCTCACCACATGTCCATGTTAACCACTTTCACCATGGTCGTCAATTCGTGAGTATCAAATTAAGTATCACCGAAACTGTCACTGGCACCGGCAAGAGGGTCATTGAATCATGCCGTGCTAATGCGTAGCGGGCCAGATGAAGAGCATCGGCAAGCGCGGTTCGGGGCGATGGCAACGCGTCCAGGTATGCCCCCGCAATCTCTGCGGCTATGTCCGTAACATTCAACACGGGGAATCCGCTAATCACCTCGATTCTGCGCCGGGCGGCATCTACATCGCCTCGCCGAATCTCGTCGAGAACTGCTTTGGAGACGAATGCTTCGTACTCTTGGAACCACAATCTCCAGCATGTTCGTAACTCGCGCAATAAGACTGCTTCCGTTGATATAGAACCCACGCACCGACCCATGGTAGTCGAAGAAGACATTTGCGATGTGCGGGAAAATGGTTGATGCATCGTGTGGGAATCACGACAATGGATAGTGCACCTTCTTTGGGTGAGACCACGCGCAGGTTTCGTTCTCCGTTGGCTTACATTGGAGGAATCTTCATGACCACGCCTTCCTTCGTGCCATGGTTGTCCATGATCTGCATCGTATCCGGCGATTTCGTCTTCGCTGCCGAGCCTATAAATACCTGCTCGACGACGGTTACAGACACGCGAGTGACGCTGGAGTCGCCTGCGTTCTCTTTTGGTCTTGACACATCGGACGGCTTGCGCGCGATGGTGTGGGAGAACCGAATCACGGGGCGGAAACTGAGCATGGGGAACGGGGAAGAGGTGGGCCTCGATATCGGCTTGCCAAATGAAGCGATCACAAGGCCAAAGCTACGCGTGATCCGAGGACCCGCGGCATTCACGGGCGCGACGGGCGAAGCGATATTCGAACTCGGCGCGGACGACCCGAACCTTTCCATAACGGTGACCTATCGTTGGGACGTGAGCCAGCCGGTGTTGCGCAAGTTCGTCGCGATTACCAACCGCAGCGATCAGGAATGGAACCGGCTGCTGAATATCCAGCTCGGGAGTTATTCCACCGATACGCAGTCGGAGATTTCCGATAAGGACTTTCCGGCGATGCTTGAGAGTCCGATCGTCGATCTTGCGGGGAAACAGCGCGGTTTTCCTGCATATGTCGAGTGGCAGTTCTTTGTTGGCCTTGCCCATCCCGCCGGGTCCGTACTGCGGCAGGATCGGAACTTAAACTTGCTTCAAATGCCCGGGGCCAAGCTTGCGCCGGGTGCGACCTTTGAGTGTATGGAAGCGATTTACGGCGTCAGCGGCGAGGGGCAGTCGCGTCAGGCCTTCCGCGATCATCTGCAAACGCGCATGCGGCGCGTGCAGCGCGGCCACGACAGGCCGCTGGCGATTTTTGAACCGTTCGGCGCAAAACCGGGTGGAGACTTCTGGCAGGACGAAGCGTTTTTTATGGACAACATCGCAAAAGTTGCCGAGGGCCAGCGCGATTCGAGTCTGCATTGGGATTATTACTCGATCGATTTCTGGACCGACTCGAAGGGCGATCTGATAACCCCGGATGCCGAACGGTTTCCGAACGGGTTCACGAGGATGCTGCCGGAGTTGGCCAAGCTCGGCATCCAACCGGGGTTGTGGGTGGATAGCGGAAACGTGGGGGATTGGACTATCGCGGAGAATCCTGCTGTGGCGCAGGCGCTCACGCCGGCGCGTGGCCGCAGCGGGTTCGGTCTGTGTCGCGCGACCGATCCGGCCAACCGGTTCTACATCGACGGATACGCACACCACCTGCGCGAGAGTGGCGTGTGCCTGGTGAAATTCGACAACGCGCAGTTGACCTGCTCCGTGCCCGAACACGAGCACCTGCCCGGCGAGTATTCGGTCGAACCCATCGAAAACGCGCTAATCGAATTCTACCGTTCGCTGGACCGCGAGAGCCCCGATGTGTTCATCATGCTCTATTGGTACTACCTCTCGCCGTGGTGGCTTCAATACGCCGACACGGTGTTCGACGTCGGCATGCATATGGAAGGCGCGAGCTTTTCCACCTATCCCGCGTTGCGCGCACGCGACAGCGTTGCGCGACGCCTCGATTCCGGCCGGTGGATGTTGAAAGACTGGCCGACGCTCGGCTGGGACTCGTTGGGCATCTGGCTCTCGGACTGGAACTGGAACAGTCACATCGGCAAAGAAGCGTGGCAGGGCGGCGTTATCATGGACATCAGCCGCGGTCATCTGCTCGCGCAACTCTGGTCAGACACCGCGTACCTCTCGCCCGACGAGCGCCGTGAAATGGCGGACTTCATCGCGCTGATGAAGGCGCGGCCGAACTGTTTCCGCAACACGCGATTTATTCTCGGCAACCCGTGGAAAAACGAGCCGTATGGCTACTGCTGTACCGATGGCAATCGCGCGTTCCTGGCGATCAACAACGGAGTGTGGAACGACAGCACGCTGACCTTGGAACTGAATTCCAAGTGGGGACTTCCCGACGGCCAGCGCTGGGATTTGTATCGCTGCTGGCCCGAGGCCGCCAAGTTGGGCGATGAACACGGATCGCAAGTCACGCTCGCGCTGCGGCCCTTTGACATTGTATTGCTCGAAGTCGTTCCGTCCGGCACGCCGCCGACGCTCAGCCGCGACTTCAAGACGCAGGAAATGCCGAACACGTTCACTGAGCCAAGCCGTGCGGTAGAGATCGATGTCGAAACACCCGATGACGCGACGGCCGGAACACGATTCGTCGTGCGCGGTGTCGTGCCGCCGACCACGACAGGCGGCCTCCTTGCCGTGAACGACCAATTCTCCGAACAGTCGAATCTCCACTGGACGAAAGAGTGCAAGAACGGTTTTACGATTGTGGGCACGCTCGACGGTCAACCAGCCACTTTCACACCCGTCATCGACAACGGCATGTACGCCGCGCCGTGGCAAACGTGGCGCTTGACCATTGCGCCGTCGGACGCGCCGCGACCATTCGAACTCCGTCTTGACTGCTCGCTGCCGACGAACGTGGCCCACCGTTTCGCCGCGCACTTCGTGGTCACTCCGTGATGGGCAACGGAGGCGCGATAAATGGCCAAGGCGCGCGAACCCATTTTGAGGAACCTGGCACGATGAAGCACACGCTTTTGCTCTGTTCCATGACCGCCCTGTTTCTGATTCCGCCGGCGCCGCTGTATGCCGCGAATTATTTTGTGGCGCCGGACGGAAACGATTCGAATTCGGGCACGGCTATCGATCGGCCGTTTAAGTCAATTCAGCGTGCCGCCGACGCGGCTGTAGCGGGCGATACCTGTTTCATCCGCGCCGGGGTCTACCGGGAGATGGCCATACTCAGAACTTCCGGCGACGAAGAAAAGTCCATCACGTTTACGAGTTACCAAAACGAACGCGTCATCATTGATGGCTCCGACATCGTCACCGGCACTTGGACGCAAAAGAGTGACACGATATGGGCGATGAAAGTAGATGCAAAGGAGTCCATTGAAGCGGTCTTTTTTGATGAACGCATGCTGGTCGAGGCGCGGTGGCCCAATTGCTCGTGGGAAGAGAACTGGCAGCCGGCGAAAAAGTGGGCACTAACAGGTCATGGCACTACGCTCGGCCAGATCGAAAGCCCGGCGATGGCGGAATCGGGCCAGGATTTGCGCGGTGGATTGGTCTACCTGAAGCTGAGCAAAGGCAACAATTGCTTCACCCGCGTTGTGACCGAGCATCAATCCGGCAGCGCGACGCTGCGCTACGATTCGACGGATATGGAAGGCAGAGCCTGGGGCGAGGACTCGATGCCGGAACGAATCGCGAGCTACGGCTTAGAAGGCAACCGGTTTTTCATAGCGGCCCGCGGGGCACTCGATGCGCCCGGCGAATGGTGGCATGACGTGGAGCAGCGCGAACTGCTTCTGATTGCTCCCGATGGCCTGGAGCCGCGGCAGAACGCGGTCTCGGTAAAGGCGCGCGTCGCTGGAATGGGAGGCAACGGCGTCAGCAATATCGTCATTAGCGGTCTGGAGTTTCACAAATGCAATGTGCGCTTTGCGCAAAGCCGACGCATCGTTCTGCGCGGGTGCCGATTTCTGTATCCATCGACGCCGAAACTATTCCCCGGCCTTAAGACGGCGGAGAAATTGCAGAAAAATCTTCGCATCGAAGGCGACGAGAATGTCCTTGAGCGTTGCCTGATTGAATGGGCGGTGGATGGCGCGCTGGAGGTCGAAGGCTCGGGCAACCGGGTGGAGAATTGCATCGTGCACGACAGCAACCTGCACGGCCGACATCCCGGTCCCGGCATCACCATAGACGGCGCGGAAAGCCTGGCCAATGCGCGAACGAGGCGAACCGGTACTTCAACGGGCAACGAAAAAGCCGCCGCGCGCGCCCCGTCTCCCAACATTATCCGCCGCAATACGGTGTACAACGTTGGCGGCGTGGCTATCTACCCGCGGGGTGCGAGCCCCGCCAAGGTGGAATACTGCCACGTGTTCAACGTCGGTTTATATTGCGTGGATGTTTCGTCGCTGTATGTGCCGATCGGACGGAGAATGTCGGGTACAGTGGTCAATCACAACTGGCTTCACGATATTCGCGGCATTGGCTATCGCGTGGATATTCAGGGGCGCGATATCGTTTTCCATCACAACTTGGTCTGGAACGCTTCCGTCGGCTGTAAGATGCAGGGCTTCCAACTGGAGGGATACAACAACACGCTTGTGGTGAACAATCTAAAAGGCGGGCTCATCGTTGTCTTCGAGCCGGAGATTTCTTCCGCCGAACGCGCCGGGTGGCGCGTGCGCAACAATGTTGCCTATTCGTTTCTCGACCGCATGTCCTGGCGTAGCGACTACAAGAATGCCGAGCGGGAGTTCGTGCTTCCACTCACGTCTGAACCGGGCGCCATCGATTCTAATGCGACCCTTGTGCCGGGGTCAGAAGGGCAATTTTTTGTGGATCCGGCTCAGTATGATTTTCGCCCCAAGCCGGGCGGCCCGCTGGATGGCACCGGCGTGCTGGTGCCTGGAATCGCTGAGGGCAACGGCGGGCGCTCGCCATCCATTGGCGCACTTGAGACCGGAGAGACCCAATGGGTGGCCGGGGCAGATTGGCTGAATAACGACCTTCCCGTCCCGACCAATGCCATGACGGCGACGGAACTCGCGCGGCGACTCCGTCCCGAGACGTGCGTCATCGAAGCGTCAAGCACACAGCATGAGCAGCAATAGAGGCCTGACCGGCGACAATGCTGTCCTCGATGTTACTTGAGAGGCACCGCGTTGAGACCGTAGTAGCGGCCCATCCAATAGGGCGGCAGATAGTGTTCGCCGGAGCCTTCGGTGTGGGCGTGGTCAGATGAATCGGGCCGATACGGAGCCTGGTTCCAGCACTCGAAATCGCGTTTGTCCGCTGGAAGCACCGTTGTCATCAACCAAATTTTGGTTTAAGAAGATTCCGGTTGAGACTGAATGCCGACGCAGTGGTGATTCTACAGGACCCAATTTCACCAGTCCAGCGGTATCTCGCGCAACGTCTGCATGCCGCTCTACACGGCGTCGTCTTGGTCGATTGTGCCATAGGTAAACGCAAAGAGGCTGTTGCACTCCGGGAGTTCGATGAACGGCGGTGGGGAGCAACGTGCGACGGAGTGCCACGTGTCCAGTCTTCACCGCCGGACCGTGTACAGTTTCGTGTACAGTGGGCCATTTTGGGCACACAAAAAGGGAACTGCAATTGCTTGCAAGTCCCTGATACATAATTGGTAGCGGGGGTAGGATTCGAACCTACGACCATTGGGTTATGAGCGGCTTCCACCTATGACCCGTAACCCGTGGAAATCATTGTAGTTTACAGAGTCCAAACCGTTTCCAGCCTTCGGTCTCTGTGCCACATGCAACGCCGTGTAGCACATATACTTCAAAGAATGTGTCACACAAAGACACGGCAGACGCGCTGACTTGCTTTGAGCGAGATTCTAGAGAGTATCGGGGGTAACGGTCGTGCCTCCGCCCTCCAAGGTGCCCTGTGAAACGTCTTTGATCGTTATCCATGTCACTTGGCACATTCCACCTTCCACTAACAGCACGGAGTTCTTCAAATAAAGTGGCACACAAAGTAGAACAATCTTCTTAAGCCGAAACGGCAATTGGCAACACGGAGCCTAGCGCCTGTGACCGGATGTGTGGTTGAAGGAATGTTCGGCCATTTGATGCCCTATTGAACCGGCACTCCTTTTGCCCCGCCAATCAGTGAAATATTCCTTCAAGTTGCTTTCGCAATTACCGGTACAACACCTTTCTCCAGAGCTTAGGGAGAAGCAGTATGTGGTATCTGCGATCCCATGTGGCATGGCTTTGACCGTCGAAATCGTCCACCGTGAAACTCCTTCTCCTGCGCTTTGGCGGTCCAGGTTAAGGAGTTCCGGCGATGGACTCCTGTAGCGGTTAAGCTGCATGTTCGGGATTTCAGGATGTGCCGCAAGATGTCCAATGAGCGGGATTGTTAGTGGTCTCAAAGTATACATCTGGAGGTAGAGTTACCACGCCAAACGAGATTGATGCGTGTTGAGGCTACTGAACGCCTAGTAGAGGTGTTGTTGAGTACTGTTGAATTTGAAATTGCAGTCCGTTGATTTATGGAGTGGTTGTCGATAGGATCCACAGACACAACATTCTGGGGGGTGTGCGATGACGTGGAAACCGTGAAGAGTCTCGTTGACCTGCCGGGTTCTGGCCGCAATACGAAACTCAGAAACGATACCGCGCAGGTCGACTGCACGTGATCAAGGAAATGGATGGACTCGCCCGGCAATTGGTCCGCGGGCGCGGTTGACGCAATTCTCCGCGCGTAGACTGCGTCGCGCGTTCCAGTGCGAGGGAAGATCATGTCTCCTGTAGTGGGAAGTGAAACGAGCGGGAGTTCCGCGAGTTCCGTCGGCCTGCCTGAACCCATACCGTACGAGTTGCGGATCGGCGTGACAGGCCATCGGGCGTTGGGAGATGAAGCGGGCGTGCGACTGGCCGTGGACGCGCTGTTGGATCATGTCCAGCGCGTGCTGGAATCGGCTGGATCAAATCCGCTTGGGCCACACACCAATCAACAGACCATCAAGAGGCGGGCCGATCGGGCGTTGGTTGCCGCGCTGAAGTGGATTTGGCCGGCCGTACCGGTGACACCGGCCGTGGTCGATCCGTCCATGACGACACCATTGCGATGGCGCGTCGTTTCGGCGTTGGCGCAGGGCGCGGACATTATCGTGGCGGAGGCTGTACTGGCGCGGAAGGACTCCCAATTGCAGGTGGTTCTACCGTTTGATGCCGAGGAATACGAACACGATTTCGACGCGCCGAGTTTGGAGGCGTTTCGCAAGCTCCTCGCGCTGGACGCATCGCCGGGAATCGCAGGCATGCTGGACGCGCACGGTTCGAATCGAGACTGTCTGTACCGGGAAGCGGGCGAGTTGGTCGTGCACCAGTGCGACATACTCATCGCCGTGTGGGACGGGAAACCCGCCAAAGGATGGGGGGGGACCGGCGATATCGTGAAGCACGCGCTGCTGCACGGGCGAACCATTCTATGGATTAACGCGGACAACCCTCGAACTCCCGCGAAGTTAGTAGTGCCGGAATCTTCCGATTCAGAAGAGACGCCAGTCAAATTGAAAACGTGCGAACTCCCGCAGACTGCGAAGGAGTTTTCGCCAAGTTATCACGCGCTGGCGGCGTACAACCGCGACACCGCGGTTTCGGCGGAATCGATTGCGCGGAAATTTCGCGAACACCAGGATTCGATGCTGGACACCGCGCAGAAAACTCACCCGCCGGAGTGGGTTCTCAATGACAAGACATGGCAAACGCTGGCGCACTATGCCCGGAGCGACGTGTTGTCGCTTCACTACCAGAATCTGCACTTTAGAAGCGCGCGAGGGCTTTTTACACTCGCCGCTTCCGGCGTAACGGTTTCCGTCATGCAGATGTTGTTTGCGCCGTCGTGGTATGCGGCGGCCTTTCTCGAAGTGCTGGCGATGGTCGCAATTCTGGCGTTGCTGCGCATATCGCGAAAGGAGCGCTGGCACGAAAAATGGCTGCACGACCGCCATTTCGCCGAGCGCCTGCGCGCGAAATTGTACACGGACTTGCTGGGCGAAATGACCGCGTCGGGGCAACGCCGCGATGTATCCCACCTTCCTTTTTACCGGCGGCCCGCGGACTGGGTGGACGTGGCCATCATGCGCGCCTCCGGCCCCGCGCTACATCCCGCGGACGAAAAGGCCGGGTGGCTGGCATTGCGAGATTTCATCGAGCAGGACTGGATCACGCCGCAGGCCCAATGGCACATGGATAATGTCGAGAGGAAACTGAAGTTGCCAAAGACGCTGCACCGCGTGGGACTGGTGCTCTTCTCGCTGACGCTGGTAGCCGCCTTCTTCCACGCTATAGGGATCGGCCACGGCGAACCGGGCAAGCATGGCATGGGCACGGTCACGGCCGTCCTGTTTGGCATCACCGTGCTGCTGCCGTTGTGGGGCGCAACGTTTCAGGCGATCAACACCCTGCTCGATGGCGAGCGGATCTCGAGCCGGTCCGCGAATATGGCGAGGTTGTTGAACGATGTCGCCGAGGACCTTCGGAAAGCGGAAACCCCCGACGAAATTCGCGCCCACGTCCGAACGGCAAGCGACATCATGGCCTCGGAGAACTACGAGTGGGCCGCATCGCTGGCGTTCCACGGACCGCACCTGCCGGCGTGATCGTGAGAAGCCACTCAAACAACGGCCTTGGTATTGCGGCGCCGGACATGTAGTTCATTTGTCGTCATGCCCAAACGATACGGTAACCCGCGCGGCGCAGCATTTCGGGGAAGTGCTTCACCGAATTCTGATCCTTTTTCTGGTCGGCCTCAGCCAAGTCGGCATACGGCACGAGCGCATGGTGCAGCTTCTTTGCGTCGTCACGCTGCTCGCTATAACGCCATCCGTTCTTGATGCGATGCGCCATCCACCTTTCGTGTTCGGCTTCTGCCAACCGCCGCAGTTGATGCGGTTGCTTCAACTGGTCTTCGACGCCGGCGCCGTGTGGCAGATCGGACTGCTCGATCCGCAGTCCGGCGAGGGCGAGGATGTCCGGGATGCGGCGGGCGGCCGCACGGTTTTCATCCTTTTCCACATCTCCAAGCAATTCGTATGGCATGTCATAGGCGGGCTGCATCTTCCAATGCTCTATTGCCGAAAGCTCACGCCACGTTTCGTGGATGCCTTGTGCAATGG
This sequence comes from Candidatus Hydrogenedentota bacterium, assembly GCA_045863295.1. Taxonomy (GTDB): domain Bacteria; phylum Hydrogenedentota; class Hydrogenedentia; order Hydrogenedentales; family SLHB01; genus BTWA01. The sequence continues at coordinate 37,296 of BTWA01000026.1, read as the reverse complement.
CATTGATCGTTTCAGGATTGCGATATTGGACGTGTCGGCCCAGCATGTGTATGAACTGTTCTGGTTCCGTCACGTGCATCGCGAGTTGGGCCGGCGGCGGCAATGCCGAGCGCCGGATTGACTGGCCTTTTTTTGTGGGAATGAGTGCTGTAACGAGTTTTTCGAGGGAGCGTGCCCCGTGCGTGTATTCGGCAGTTTGCAGCAGGGCGTGGAGCAATTCCGGATCGAAATCGAGCGCCGAATTCTTGGCTTTCAAGAGAGATCGAATCAGCAAGGCCCGCCGCAGCGGGTAGCAGACATCTGTTGGGTCCGGTACGCGTTGCGAGCCGCAGCCATCGTGGGGCAATACCGTGCGCGGATTGGGCCCGAGCACGTCGTAATAGGCGTCCAAGCGGCTGTGGAAATCCGGGCCTTTGCGCAAGCTGAATTTTTTCCACGCGTCTGCATCGAACCGTTTGTCCGGCGGCTTCGCAGGTCCAAACTCGTTAAACGAATAGGCGGTCGCTCCGGCGAAAATGAAGACACACTTGCCAATGTAGTGACTGATCTGGCCTTCCTGGAAGCGCCCATCCTGCATCGGCGCGAGCAGGTACTGGAGCCACTCATATTCGCGGGAATCGAATTCATCCCAGAAGACGGTAGGGGTTTGCCCGCTTAGCACCGTGTCCCGCACTTGATGAAATGCGCCGATTAGATCCTTGGAATCCTTGAACTGTGACAGATTAAATTCCAACCATGCTTTTGCGCCAAAGATGTCGTCGGCAAGCTGCCGGACGCCAAATGATTTGCCGGCGCCCGGCGGGCCAAACACGCCTATCGAGAGCGGCCGCTTTGGTTTTGTCTCGTCGAGATACCGGTTCATCAGCACTTCGATGGATCGCAGGGCCTCGATTTCAATACGGTCGGCTGTTAGCAGGTTGCGAAATCGGGCATGGGGGAGTGCGCGAATGGCCAGTTCTCCATAGATCACTACCTGCGAGGCCAGGCCGAGCAGCGAGGGTGTCTTTCCGTCTCCAAAGGGGCACTGAGACGTCTCGACAATCCGCCAAGGAGACTTCCCGTCTGGATTTTCGGGTGCGGGGGCATAGAGGTTTCGTTCGGCCTCGCTCCACGGGACGCGCGTGACGGCGAAGCCGCTGCCGCCCCGAACGATCACCCGCGCCAACCGGTCGCACGGAAAGCCGGATGGCCAGCCGTCGTTTACCTCACCGTGTCCCCACCGGGCAAGGTCCCGCATTGCGGCGAGGCCTGCCCGAACCGCCGGATCGATCGCCGGTTCCTCTGAATCGTGCATCGCCGCCCGAACAACAGAGGCAACCATGCACGACATGTATCCAAAGGCCTTGCCCTCGATCTTCCGCCCCCACCAGCCCTCAATGCCACCGGCGTCGAAGACAAGCGTCGCTTTGAGTTGTTCGCCAGACCTATCCAACCACAGCGCGCCGTCGGCCGAGAACAGCACAATTAAGTGGCGCGGAACGGACACCAAGTCGCTCAATGCAGGGTTTGTTAGCAGCGCGTCCCGCAGTTCTTCTACGGTGCGCTCCCATGAAAGTCCTTCGCCCAAATGTACGCACTCTTGGCGTAAATCGTTCGCGGAGACCACGACGATAAGCCGATCTCCATACGTCTTGAGGTGCGACCACAGATCGCCTTGGCAGACCGGCCCGCTCATCTTCATTACAATCCAATGGGGCTTACTTTCCTGCGCCGATGGCAAAAGCCAACAATCGCGTTGGAAACGGTGTCGAAAAATGAAGCCGCCGTCGTCCAACACCAGGACATCCGCGCGTGGCGGCGGCGGGGAAAGGACTTTGGGTGTATACTCGCACTTCTCCGTGTCGCATTTTGCTGGAGCGTCATCGTGGCCGTAGCCCATCAGCAAATCCGCCCGCCAGACTTTCTTCTCCTCATTGCCTTCCATTGTTTGGAATGGTTTCCATATGGAGAGGGCATGATGCCCGCAGGGTATCTCGTGTTCCAGGGGCGTCGTCAGACCGAAGCATGCTTTCCAGTCAGATTCTCTTACCCGCTTATGTTTCTGGAGGGCCTCTTCCGCCTCCGCGAGTTTCTGTTGTGCAGCTTCCTTTTCACTGTCTTTCGCGCAGGCCTGTCTGGCGTCTTCTACGGCCTTCGCCTTGCATTCCATCTCGGCAGCAGAGTCCGTTATCGACTGGTTTATGACCGCGTTAACGAGATCGCAAACGGCCATGGCGCCTCCATGCTGCCGGCACACTTTAAAGCCCGGTTGATCGGTCGCGGATGCCGTCAAGCGTTTGCCTTCGTAAAGGTGGTGGTCCACCATGACATCGCCAGTCACGACGACCGTTTTCATGCGGCCTCCTTTCGAAATCGTTAATTGGTCCGTATCAATCGTCTATTTCGCTATGCGATAGCCGAGGGCCAGGATTACCTTCAGGGTTTCTATGGCCATTTTTCGGTCGTATGTCTTTTCGGAATCGGGGAGATCACCGTAGGGAATGAGGCAGGGATGTTCTTTCTTGGCATCGTCCCGCGTGGGACCGTAGCGCCAGCCATCGCTGAGACGCTGCTTGGCCCAATGCTCGTGGGCATTTTCCGCGAGCAGTTCCGTCAGCTTTGCAATTTCTTCTGTCAACACCACACCTGATGTGTCGATTGGTCTTGGGGCGTAGCTCATGTAGCACTCCTGTGCGTTGGGACTTTGAGCCAACTTACCATTTCGCGGACCGCGCCGCGATCTTTGTCCTTATTCGCGCGATCGAGTTTCGACCATGCCACGAGGTTTGGGTTCGTCTTCTTCGTGTCGTTCTTCGGCCCGGGCGCGTACTTCCAGCCAGAAAGCTGGCGCTCGGCCATCCAGCGCGCGTGTTCCATGCGGGCTAGAATTTCGATCTCACGTGTTTTCAATTCGCGTGTGAGATCGCCATTCTCTGTGATTCCGATTGCGCGCAGTTTCACCGGAAGATGATCCGCCGCCTGCCGGTTCGACTCCTTGTATGTTTCGGGGAGTTTCTCCCAGTCCAGAAGCGCCGGGTCATCTTTCGGTCTCTTGAGATCTTGCCGCGCCACGGCGATAAACCGATTGTGGAGCCGGCGCGCCTTGCGGTCCTGCTCTTCGGACAGTAGCCGGTTCAGCGCGCACACGCGATCAATCTGGCCAAATGCGCGGATGTATGCAATCGAAGGATGACATACGCCCTCGCATACGAGCAAGCTGGCCAGTCCCGTGTCTTCTTCCATCCGAACACGAACGGGCACGTTATACTCCCGGAGCTTCTCCGCGATAGCCAGGGCCCGCGTCAGACTGCGCGTGTCGTTGTCGAGGCAAATGGCAACGGTCAGCATCGCGTTCTCTTCGGTCGCCCAAGCGATCAAGCGTTCGTTGACTTCCGCGCTTCCCGCGAGTGCGTGAACGAACTCGATGTCGCAGATGTCGCCAAATCGCGGATACAACGCAAGGAAGGCGGCGTGTGCTTCCTTCGCGTTTCGATCGACGACGCTGATGCGCAGCCGGCGTCCATTTGCGAAATGGCCCACGCGTGCCGCCTGCAGCGCGACAGCCTGACCCATTTGGCCGAATCCGATTACGACGAGGTGGACCGACACCCGGCTAGAAACGCCGATGGGCACGCGGTCCAGCGGTTGCACTTCGAACAGTTGCCTTGCGCAGTTTTCGTATATGTTGAAAACCGTTGCCTCGAACCAATCCTTGCCTGAGGTAAAAGTCGGCGCCATTTTGAAGACCGCACACAATGTGGAGTCGACAATGTGAACCAGGCACGTGCAGGTATGCGAGAACATCGCGGGGCGCGATTGCACCAGTTCGCGGGCGTGGAGCACGATTTCCACATTTACCCCGTCGTCGCCCGTCGTGGCGACGACGTAACGCGCGCGCGCCACGCCCGCCTGCCGTAGCAGGTCGATGTCCGATGCGTCGCCGATGAGGACGCGCGCGCCAAAGTCGCGGCAGTGACGGATGCGGTCGTTGTGCGCATCGGGCTCGATAACAACGACGGAGTACCGGTTGCTGAAGTCTTTTGCGATTTGGAGGCCCTTGCGCCCAAGTCCGCACACAACGACGTGCTCCCGCCGCCGCCATAGCCATAACGTGAGAAACTGTTCGCGCAGCAGCGATGTCAGCGCGCGGGTTGCCGTGTAACCGAACACGGCGGGCGCAAGAAACCGCGCGACCTCAAGCGCAGGCGGGACCGGATAGTCCAACGCTCCGGATTGGAGGACGTAGAGCTGGAGCGTGCGGTACACCAGTTCCAACACCGAATGGACTTCGGCCTGTGACTGGTAATATTGCGCGAACCCCACATATCCGCACACAAACGACGCCACCCCAAGCGCCCAGATAATAGGCCACCCCCAAACGCGCCAAAAAGCTCGAACGGGTTCCCACCCCCCGCGTATTTTCGAAGTATAGGTCATCTTCTTCCAGTCATGCTCCTGTCAGCCTTACCTCGTCTCTTTCAATCTTGTAGAATCGGTCATATGTCATATTTCATCATTATTGTGTCGCCTTGCGCCACTACAGCCGTTCCGACAAGGTAACTAGAATTTCAATTGAGATTTGCTCATAAAAGTATGTCCCATAATATGGAGCCTGTTCAGGGTCTTTGTCGTCAAGGCAGAACAGAACACGCCCGCCCGACGGTAGGTCTCCCACCGCCGCTAACCAACCCCACCTATCCGTGGCTTGATAATAGATGTATCCCCCAAATCCATTTTCAGATAGTCTGATTTGACCCTTTTTTAGTCCCCGGACGAAGTCGTTCGCGCCCTGTTCGGGACGGGGGCAGCTTTTCAGCAGCGGGCGAAGTAGTTCAGGGCGCATTGGTGCTTCACATTCGTGACGGTACTGCAACCAGATGCTACAGTCTTTTCGAGTCGTGCTTTTCCAAGTTGCGGTGTCCGTTTTTTGGGTCTGGACGGGCATGAATTCCGCTGGAAGTGCAACTGACAATTGTCCACCAAATGCCAGTTGCGGTTTTAGTGGTGGGGGATCAAATCGCACGTGGCTCAAGAAGTGATCGAAGAGCTTACCTGCAGGCTGCGCCAGGTCCGCGACATCGGTCCGCAAAAAGAACCCATATTCAGTGCCATGATAGGGCACAGTCAGCCGTTGCCCGCAACTACGCGGTGACTTGTACGCAAACTCGTGAATACGCATTCCCCATCGATCTGCGACACGGTTAAACATAAGTTCGGCGTTTAGCCCACGCACAAATTCCGTTGCGTACGCCAAGTACCCCTCCAGCGAGTCAATCTCGGTTTCGAAGAGATATGTAAGCTCGACGTGTATTACTGCCGCGTGGCCACATTCTTGCATGTAGAAACTGTGCACGCCGCGTCCTTGCTTCTTGTAGCGCCAGCCTTCGGGAAATTTGAATACAACCGAACGAAGTCTCTGTTCGTAGACGCGATCGAAAGCATGATTGATAACTTCATCAGACGGCCGGACGGATCCGCGAAAGAGCTTCGCCATTATCTTTGCCATCACTGGAAACTGTAAAGCGAGGCCGCCGATGAGCCACCACGAATAGTGCGATTCAGTAAAGAAGTTGCGATACATGAGCACGAATGAACTTACAAGTAAACACATACTGACGACGCTAGTTGCGCCCACGAAGTAGTCCTTGGCAGTGTTCATTTCAGTACCTTTTCGTTCTCACTGGCTAGAATCTCACCGACTGAACATAATTGTGTCCTGAGACAATCAGACAGCGCGCTGTTTCATCGATGCGAAAATGGTTAGCCTGGCCAGGCAGCAGGAGTTTTCCGAGATTCTGGGGACAGGCCTTCATTTCGCGCGAGAGTACTTGGATCGTCATGTCAAGGTGCAATGCAGCGAAAAAGACGCCTGACGACGACGTTTCGCAGGCTACAACGTTTGAAAGCACAATATCCCCACTTGGAGGATCATCGGGTCTGTCGGGTTCAAAATTGAATACCCACAGGTTATGCGCGAGGTCAATGGCCGTGATAATTCGTCCGTCACAGCTAATTGATATTCCCCGAAGCTGTTTGGCCATTCCGCGCTCTATCCCACGCGTTCCCCCGCCCCAGCCATCTTTCAGCAATGTGTGCTTGAAACCCTTGCACAAAAGAAGCCGGGCTGGTGGTTTATCTATAGCCGTGCCCGTTTGCTGTGTCAAGACGATTACGGTTCCTCTATCGGATATGGCGAACTCGTCGATTGGATTGGGCCACTTTTCCCAATGCGGCCGTATACCCCAAAGCCGGAATCGCCCCCAACTTATTAACCCAGCATTGGAATACATCGCAAATGCGTTTCCTGATCGGGAAACTTTCACGATTTTAAGCCATTGAGGTTGTGAGAGACGAGCCACATGTCCAGACCACAATCTCCGGCTTCTGAATGCAATGGCTGTTTCAGGGGTTCGGCCGGGAGTAGACCCGTTGTTGCCGACTGGAGAATGACGCCACACCTGGCTTACACCCGGTTCGCGATGGAGTGCGGTGATGGAGCCGTCAGGGGCGAAACTAGCATCGTCGAGCCGAGCGGCGAGCTTGGGCGCATGGGATATATTCCAATTGGTGCCGGAATGACCTGATTCGTGGATTATTAACGGTTCACCATCGGCGGTGACGACCGACAATCTTCTGAGCCGTGCATTCCAGTGAGTATCGAGAATATGGCCGCAAAACGGCCAAGACCTGAACCGTGCGACATCGTCGCCTCGTCTTGGCGATATCACATAGACGTTATGTGCCGAGTCGCGGCACAGAATGAGATTTCCGGCTTGTGCTATTTCGACATGCTGCAACGCGGTATGGCTCACCTGAATCGTTTCTTGGAGTTTACCCGACTCGGCATCGCGCACCTGTAAATTACCATCTTCCAGGCCTGATACAATTGTTGCAGCGGAATCGGCCGTTTTAGCCGCAAACGCCAGACTGTACGCTCGAGTCGGAAGCATGTCTTCCCAAACTAACTCTGCATTCAGACGACGAACGAATAGGTGGTTGTCTTCGGATAGCAGACACGCTTTTCCCTGCCAGGCTCCGCATGCAGCAGCACACGGGTGCGGGGTTTGGGCCGAATAAGTGACAGTATGCGAATCACACCGTAGATAGTGGATACTACCGTTTCGAGTCACCGCTACCGCGACGCCACCGCTATCAAACCATGACGCCACGACCATTGTCCCTAATTGGTTAGATTCGATTGTGACTCTCCCGTCGTCCTCCAAGATCAGCAGTTCCAATGCGCCATCGGCGCATCCGAGCAGGACGAACCGATCATCCGTCGAACAGGCCGCTGTAGTAATGGGATGGGTGCAGCGATGTTTCAGAGGCTGGCCAACGGGCCAATATCTGTAAATCTGAGCAACGTTCGCGCTGCACATCACCAAGGCTTGCGTGCCAGCGACCATAGTTGACATGGTGGCCGAATTGGTCGAACCCATTCCGAGCACTTCGAAGTCAGACGAGAATTCTGTCCACTCTCCGCCTCTATAACGCAACAAAATGGAGGCTTGTCTTAGAACGGAATTCTCAACGACTCGATCGTTATCCGCGGGGATCCGAGCGACGCCGGTAGTCATGTGCAGAGGAATGAAACTGGTAAGCTTAACAGGGCCGGTCCTCGCGTGCTCATTGGCAATTACGTTTCCCTGCATCTCCAAACATGTGTCTGGCGATTCCAGCGCTGCAATGCCAATAAGTATCTGTTGCAGGCTGCATTCGGGAGCGTTGTGGAGTCCGTGCGCAAATCGGCGCAAAATGCTGGCAAGTTGAACTAAGCGGGTCTGATCACTGCCCTCGGATGAAAAACTGAGGATCGCGGTCTGGTAATCGGTTAATAGGTCGTAGACAGCGCCCCCCGTTGATTTTGCCGCGGCAAACATCGTATCGCCCAGTACGGCGGCCAGTGTCTCGTAGGCGCAAGAGGAGTAGAGGTGGAAAGGCAGTTCATTGATGCTATGCGCGCTTTGCCCGGTCCAAGAGCGGTTCCCGCCTGGATCGGCCACTGCGAGAAAGTATGCGGCTAACTCCGCATGTAAGACCTGGGCACCGGCGTGCGCACCGTATTTCCCGGCCACGGCGTCGCGGAAGCTTCCGTGGTAGAAATCGAAAAGCTCGCCACGGTGCTGAAGGTATGCGCGGATTTGGCGAAGGATGGGATACAGGTCCGAACGTGATTCTGATGCGCCTATGCCTTCGAGCAGTTCTAGTAGTTCGCGCCCGGACAGTCCGCTTCGGGCGCACGCGAGCCATGAAAGGACTTTTCGCACCTGCCGCGCGTCAAATTCCTCTTCCAGACGTTCGATCACCTGGGTGAAAATCGCGGTCACGGTATCGCCGTCGCGGGGCAGTGCGGCAATGCGGGCGTTGAGTTGATCGAAGGATCCGAACCCACGCAGTTCCTCGAGTGCGACCAGCAAAAGCAGAGGGTTTTTCGTCGCCGGGTTATCGAGCAGCAGACGGACCTGACTTGAGGAGAGGCGTTTTGCACTTAGCGAGGGCACCTCAGTCACAATGGCCAAGCGCTCTTCGTCCGTCAGCGTCGGTACGCGGATAATGTGCGTGCGGCGCCCTTTGAATGCTGCCAGCACGACAGGGTTATTATCCTCGTGAGCAGTGCAACTGGCAATACATTTCACATGGGTGGGCCACTCGCGGGGCAGCCAATGAAGGGCATGCGCGTTGTCCGTTTCGTCGAGTTGATTTAGAGCGTCGATGACAAAGACGACGCGTTTTTCTCCTGGCACACGATTTAGATAATCCCTGAATCTGGAAGCGAGCTCGATAGGTTCGAATGGGACTTCGGCGGGGACTTGCCACTGTTCGCTCTCTTCCTGCGTTTGAACGTGTTTTATAGCGAACGTATCGCCCAGGATCAGACAGAAGCGACGCAGCATGTGCATGAGACTTGTCGAGCCGGGACTCGCCCCGACGAAATGAGGTATGACCAGCACGTCGGGATGCGCGGCCAAATAATCCGTCGCAAATTTGGCAAGTATGGCGGATTTGCCCGAGCCAGCCGGCCCGGTTACCAGGCATGGATACGTATCGTCGTTGCTGGCCACGGCGAAAAGCTGCTGCTGAATATTCTCGCGGCCAATGTACACCCGTGTCCGAGATTCCATGAATCGCTCGTGGTATTCCTGATCTTCCGCGAGTGGATCGCGTTCCCGGAGCGTATGAATTGACGGGGTATCGGGCAGTTCGTACTCGAATTTGATGCCGCTCCAAAGTTGGTCAAATACCCTGTTCCCAAATATCTCAAGCCCAGTCAGCAATACGTGGCTATTCTGGTCGATCACCGACCGGAGCCGATCGTCCAATGCCGCGTATTCGGTTGAATCTACTACACCGTCCACCGCCAAGGTATGCAGCACATCTCTGTCGGCTTGGGTAAGGTTCTGTGACGCGAGCCGCCAGTTGATCCGTAGCCCGGCGTAACGGCAAGGGTAGTTTTCCATTGGCGGGTACGAAAGAGGAGTTTGTCGAATGGCCTCTCTCAGACTGAGCAGCTTATCTTTGGATTCAGCGTTCTCCGGTCGCAGGTCGCTTCGTTTTGTGACGGGCACGTCATCAATAAACGCAGGGTTGCGGAAATAGAAGAACGCATGACTGCGCATCTCGGGATTGCGCAGTACGCCGTGCAATATTTCCAGTTCGGTCAGGCTCTTACCCGTTGCGTGTTGTATCCAGCCATACTTCGAGAGAGCCGACTCGTCGAAAGCACCGGGCACCCAACCATAGCGCTCGCCCAGGATGCCGATGAAGAAAGGGCGGCAGGTGTCAATTTGCTGTAGGCAAAGGTCGAGTACGCGGTTGTCCTCTGCTTCTTCCTCTGTAATGCCCCACCTCAAATCGATATCGACTAGATGAATTCGGTGCGGATCTAACCGCTCTCGCAACCGCGGGAAAACCACTTTGACCAGGTAGTCCCGCTCCGCGTGCATGTCGCGGAAGGTGGAGGAGATAAAGACGCGGACTGTTTTCCATGTCGCCATGCAGGTCTCCTACGGCCTGTCCCCGGTTTGTGGTTTCGATTGCCGCTTGAACTTGAACCGGAACTCGGTGCGCGGATTGTCTTGGCGGATGAGGGGGGAGATAATCGCGTTGTCTTCCCACAAGTCTTGGGCTTGGTTGGTGTTGTATTGGGCCAAAGGTTTGGTTGGCTCCTGCGTTGCGGAACGTGGGTGCCAGTTCATTCTTTGGTGATCCTCAACTTCTGCGGGCTTTAACGAGTTCAGCCGAGTAGTTGGTCAGACGCTCTTCGAGCGCGTCCGAACCCGACAACAATTCGAGGCATGTTGCGCGATCGCCGATCGTATCGGGGTTAGCGTCCACTGCGAGCAGATACTGCCCCAGTTTTCCCCCGAACGCGAGGACCGCTTTGTAGATCTCCGTTGAACCAAATGAAAGCGGGTCTTCGCACAATGTGAGTAGATCACGATGCACATTGAAGATGCTGAGCGGCAGCCCGGCCTGCACGGCAAGGCCCGGGGTGGGGCAATTCTGGACCTGTCCGACGAGGGCACGCAGGACGGCTATGGCTTCCTGGGCTTTCAGGGTTTGTTTCAATTGGGTGGCGCGACGCGTGCTTTTCGCCACGGCACGGTCGGCGCGGAAGAATTCATTCGCGGGCACCCCCGCGTAGTCCATGGCGAACTCGACTTGCTTGCGCGTGGTGACGGCGTTGCCGTGAGCGATGCACATGGAGCGCAGCACGGATTGGAGTTCGCGCACATTGCCTGGCCAGGGATATTCGGCGAGGCATTCCGTCACCGCATCGGGCAGCGTCACGCCGTTTTGGTTTGTGATTTTATTCCATAGAAAATTCGCCAACAGGGGGATGTCCTCGGGGTGCTCGCGCAACGGGGGCGTCACGATGCGTCCCACCCAAATTCGAAAGAAGAGGTCTTCTCGAAATTCCCCGCGCTTTGTCATCGCGAACAGATCGCGGTTGGTGGCCATGATGAGGTTTGCCTTGACCGGTTCGTCTTTGTCTGCGCCAACCGGCCTCACTGTATTGGTCTCGATGGCCCTCAATATTTTCGCCTGGCTCGACATGCTGAGTTCGCCGATTTCATCCAGAAACAGCGTGCCGTCGTTTGCCGCTTTCCACAGACCGTCACGGGTATTCTTTCCGTCTGTAAATGCGCCGGACACGTGACCAAACAGCTCAGATTCGAGCAGTGAATCGGGGATAGACGAGCAATTAACCGGTTTGAAATCCTTGTCCTCCGCACCGTTGAACCTGCATCGATGTACCATTCTCGCGACTATTTCCTTTCCCGTGCCGGAATCGCCTTGGATGAGCACGGGAACGTTCTGTCGGCTCGCCAAGACTATCATCCGCCGTACAAACTGCACAGAGCGCGAAGCCCCGATGTAGTTCGCTTCAAGATACGGGGGTATGTCCACATCGGGCAGGATCTGCAGGTATAGCGAGGCGGGGGAACCGGCACTGCCGCTAAACGTTGACCGATGGATTCCAAGTTGTTTTACATCCGCCTCAAGTTGCGTGTACATCCGCGGGGGAATCTGGACAATACACGTCACGTTTCGGCGGGTATGCCGCATATTCGAGAGCAGGGTTTTCATACTACTGCGCATGCGGGCAAGCGAGACATAGTCACGGTAGACCGTGCCACACTCTCCCTCGCGCAGCTTGTTGAACGTGCGCTGGAGATTGAGTTGGTTTTTGCCGGGCGCCAGATTGCGCAGCGCCGGAAACAGGCGCGAAATCTCCGCGATGCGATCGCCGGACACAACAAACAAGCGGACGACATCCGGGGACAGGGAACGGTCGAGAACCGTTTCGGTGAAGACTTCAGTCTTCCCTCTGATGGTACACTCCAGGACGGCTACTTCCATCGCTGTAATCCCCCAATCGCCCACCCCAGTGCATGGTACGGAAAGGTTTGCTGCAATGCAACGATTGGGATGGGCGCGCCAACTGCAAGGTTGCAGCCCAACGCTGCACCGATCCTCCGTGGCGAAACGACTTACATCGGAAACTTCGTATGGCATGGTCATTGCTCCTGTGCGGTCCTATGTGTGCTTCACCTGTACATAGACCTAAGACCATCCTCCTCGGCGCGGACACGGAGATCAGCCACTTCCAAATGGTTCGGGAAGGGCACTCCGCAGCGCCGTTTCTCGATACGAAGTTGCTCGAATGCCTGCCTGGTGTGCCGGCGCACCCCAAGGCGCGTTTCTGGCGGTTTGCGCCGCTAGACCTGGGCCGCCGTTATGACCCTCGCAACGGCGCATGCTACTACTCGGAACTCGGACACCTCGAGACATGCGTGCCGCTGTGTGCGGGCCCCCGGGACCTGGTCGCGTATACGGGGGCGACCCGGCGGCGCGTTCGCGAGGCACAGCGCGCGTGCAACGAGGCCGCGGCCGATGGATCCCACATCGTCGTTCTATTCGAATGCCGGTGCGGGCGCGGGCCCGACGCGGTTTCCATCGGAACGCACTACAACTACCTCGTACCCTCAGAAACCTGGTACCGGATTTGTTCCGGCCAGTATCCCGCAGTGACCGGCTTCGTCGCATCGGCCATGGCGGGAATCCAGCTTGTCGCCGGGCAAGGGTGTGTGGGCGCGGCGAACCGCCGCCCACAGGTAGCGTTTCAGATTGCGCAGCGGTCCGACTTCATAACGCAAGTTGCCTGCCTCGACACGATGGGGCGTCAAGGGCGCGGCCTGATCAACACGCGGGATGAGGCGGAGTGCGGTCCCGTCGATTCGATGCGAAACCCGTGGGCGCGCTTCCACCACATCTGCCTTGACTTCCCGTTGAATGAACACGCGCTTTTCGTCACCTCGGGGATAGTTTCGGCGTTATTGGCGGCGGTTACGGAGGAGACGCCCGTGTCTCACCTGATTCTGGCGGACCCGGTGAACGCTTTGTGGCAGTGGAGTCACGATCCAACCTTGACGACGCGGGCCGAGTTGGCGGACGGTACGTTTGTTACGTCGGACCAATACCTTGCAAAACTGGTAGCGCTGCTTATTCAGGTCTCATCTGAGCGCGGCTTGGACCAGTATGTTTTGGAGTTGGCCGCAGTCCTCGACGCTGCTGCGGCATTGAGCGACGCATTTCTTCGCAAGGATTGGGACTTCCTGTCGCCTCGCATCGATTGGGTAAACAAGCGCCGTATCCTTTCCCATGCCATCGCCAATGGGCAAGGACTGAACTGGGCTTCGCCACACATCGCAATGCTCGATCAGCTTTACGGAAGCGCCGATCCAGAGGACAGTCTGTTTCTTGCGGAGCAGGAAGCAGGTGCGACGATACGAGAAGTCGAAGATGGGGCCATCATGCGTGCGATGGATTCACCTCCGGAGGGCACCCGGTCCTGGGGACACGCGATGTTTCTGCGACGGGTTGCGAATGATCCCGAGTACGCGGTGGTCCGCGTGAATTGGGACGAAACTGTTGTTCGCCGGAACCGCGACGGAAAGACATATTCGGTGTGGTTTGCGGACCCGCACTTTCTCCGTCGACAGGACTGCGAGCACATCCTCGCAAGCCCTTCAACGGATGAAATTATTCAATCGTTTGAGATGCTCGGTGCAGCCCATATACCGCATGACCGGAAAGGGGCCTGCGGCAATCACGCGGGTCTAGATCCGGCAGCAACAGAAAGGAATGCGATATGACAAAGACCTCTGTGGAACCATTGGTTGGAGAGCACGAGTCGGTCGTAACGGATACGGCGCCACCGATCGAGAATCTAATCGACAAGGAATCGCCGAGGCTCGGCCGGATCCACGAGCGGACCAACGCTATCGTTGACCGCATGTTGAACTGTGATCCGCAGCGGTTCCAGGAACTCTCAAAAACGCAGCAATCGGGCCAGTGAATAGGGAATCGGGGTCCGCCATCGTCTCCGATGACGGACCCCCTTGACACAATCATGACTACAATGGGAACACAGCGGCTTCACGGCGATGAGCGCGAACTGACGATTATGGCGCGTGACGCGCACGGCCAGGTCGTGCACCCAAAGCTTCTCGTCGACAGAATGATGGAAGAACTTGGCGCTTTGCCGTCGGTAGCGTCGTCGAAGGAGTCGAAGGGGCTTTTTCTCGCGCATGGTCACGTCTATGCCGAACTTGAGAGCCTGCTTGAGGCCGCATGTGCCGATTGTCGCACGCCGGTGGGGGCTACCCTGCAAGGCGCGCTCTTGCGCACCGTCATCGCAGAGGCGGGTACACGAGTGCGCGAGGCGCTGTCGCTATCGCAGCTCGTCATTTCTCAGCACAACACGGCGTATAACCTCGAGGATATTGACCATAGCACGGCTGGCCACTTCAATATCGGCCGATCCGTGCCCGTTCATACACTCATGCCGGACTTGTGCACGTTCATGTCCGTTCTCCCCTTGTTGTCGGGTGGTGGTGGACTGGACCTGCGAACATTTGATTTCACGATGTCACTCCGCGCAATGCGCTGTACCGCGATGACGTCGGGTCATACCAGCACGCGCCGGGGCATTGTGGACACAAAGGAGATTCCCGCGCCACACGGCAGCCGCCAGCATTTGCTGGGGATTGACAACTTGCAATCGCACCTGCAGACCCGAGCGGTGTACGCGGCAGTCCATCTGCTTGTACAGTGCCTCGAAACACACCCTGAGGGCGCGCCTCGAATCGAGTTGGCGCAGCCTGTTACCGATCTGCACTGTGCGGTTGCCGGGGCGAACCTGGCGCACTTCTACCGGCTGGCCGACGGCAGGAGGATGACGGGGGTACAATTGCTGCTCACGTATTGCGACTGGATTCGCGAACGCAAGAAGGACACGCCACTTCCCCAGTGGGCCGACGAGGAATTGGAGAACGTGTCCGAGATTGCGACCAAACTCAATGACGGCGGACTTGTCGCGCTTGAGGGGCTTTGCGACCACGCGACGTTGTGGAAACTGTGGAATCGTACGCTCGACGCGCACGACATACCACTCAAGTCCGCCCGCGCCGCGCGGCGCGCTCTTGTCCGCAAGGGGAATGCACAGGCCATTTGGCAGAAGATTGTCGCGAATGAACGAACACCTGGACCTTGTCCATCAAGCGATGTCGTGGGTGTCACGCGCTGGAGACGGCCGGATTCCGATGTGCTTGACCGCTACATACTGGCGATGCGCAAGTTCATGGCCATCGCATACGAGTACGGAGATATTATGAGGGGAGGTCTGTTTCATCAGCTCACGGATTCGGGCCTCGCCGCACCAGGCGTACTGTTCACCGATAGCCAATTGGATGGCCAATGCCATCAGCCGCCACCCGAGGAGGAAGGCCGTTGTCATATACGTGCAAACGCCATCCTCGATCTCGCCCGAAATGGGGAAGAGGCGCAGGCCAACTGGGAGGAAGTGCGAAGTCTCCGGCGCGGCGTTTTGGACTTGCGGGCTCCAGGCCCTTCGGGGTCATTTGAATGGGGACCCATTCCGCAGCGGCAACTTAAGTCCAAGGACGACCGGCATCCATTCACATCGCTGCGGGCGTACCTAGTAGAACGCAATTCCCTCGCTTCAATTCGGGCCGTCGAATACACGCCGCTGGGCGTCGAGGGGTCACACCCATGACCCCGCTCCAAGCCTATTGGGCATCGGCGTTGACTGCGCACCCCGACGAGAAGGATGTGTGTTCGGAGATCGAACGCCTAGCCAGCGGCCCGGGGCATGCGTCGCGCGTCAGGCAACTGGTTGGCATGCTGAGTGTGTTGCCGGGCCCAATCAAACGCAACGAACTTGTGCTAGCGGCCATCGCGTGCGGAACAGGATCAAAGAGGGAGCAACATGAGGTCGAGAAAGGGATAAACGATTTGTTGTCCAGAGACGTTGCTGAGTCCTCGGCCGCCTTCGTCGAAATGACCTGGACTTGGAAGCAACGCATTTCTGGGTCCCAGTGTGCCATCGACCAGGCCGTACAGCGAGCAGGCGCACACTATATGGCAACGGCCGCGTTGGCGCTGCCGTCGTCCGCCGCGCCACTTGCGTGGTCATATGCTCCCCGGTTTCTCGCCGCCGCGCAGAGGTTTGTAGAGCTGCGTGATTTCTGTCTTTCCGAAGCGCATTTCAAGAACATGATTTCGGTTGCGCCCGAAGCAATTGCAGTGCCTGTATGGTGCTCCGGGATTGCAACGCTAATCGAGCGGGATCCCAGTGCCGCCGCGCATTGGCGGGCGCTAGCCGCCCCGGTTCTTCCACGTGTGTTCGCACTCCTCGAATCCCAGTATGCGCCAAATGGCTGGTTGTGCCCTGTAGTGCACGACCTGGCAACGAGCGCTGCTGCCGTACCGGACAACGTTCTATTCGATGAGTTCTTCCGCATCGCCAGCGGCGATGGCGTACCAGAACGCGGCGCGTTGGCACTCGTCCAGCTCTTCTGCGAAGCCGGCGACTACGATCGCGCTATTCGTCTGGCCCGTGCGATGGACGCGCGGTACGCCACGTTTAATACGGCACACTTCCTGGCGCTGGCGCTACTCGAACACGGCCGCAACCAAGGCGGCAAAAACAGTGAAAGTTCGCTGCAGGAATGCATTCGCATCGAACAGACACGGTCACAGACCGATGGGGCGGCGCACAGCATGAGTTTTCAACTTCGAAGGAGTGTGCTCGCCCGGGCACACCACGCGCTGTACCGGATTTACACGAAGCGCCGCGAATCGGAGGTTGCGAATATGCATCGAAATCAAGCGCTTTTCAATATTGAAGGCAGGTATTTGGAACGCAAGAATGTACAAGTCTCCGGCTATCGCGCGGAAATTCACCTGGAAATAGGTGAACTCGAGACCGCATGGTGGACTGCGTCCAACACCGCGGACCGTTCCGTTGCGTCTATCGAAGCGGGGGGCGTCCTTCTGGCGCTCTCATCCACTGACCCATTCGGGCCGCGGTTTGTGCCGTACTGCCGACAACAAGCCGTCGCTTGGATGCTCGCACATTGCCCGTATGGCTCTACGGGGTCGGATGAACGCATTGAAACCGTTGTACGTTGGGCGCTACGGGAGCGCGTTTGGCCCATGGCGATCGCGGCGGACCCGAAGCGAACCGAATCGCTCGCCCCTGGCGTCTTCGCGGCCTGCGCACACGCGAAGCGCCCGCCAGAGCGCGCGCGCATCGGCACGCATGGGGGCGTGCTTGACCTGCGTGTAGATCGATGGGACATCGCTCCGGCCGACGGGCCGCCCTGTGTCGTTGTCGGCGTTGCTGAATACGATGTTGTTGCGCGTGGAGTCGATTTCGATGCCGCAATCAGCAATCTTGAACGTGTACTGTACCTCATTACCAACGAGACCAGATACGATTCGTGGCACCAACTTCCGATTGTGGCACAACTGGGTCGTTGGGTCGCGGCACACACAGACGAAACATCAGTGCCTGTCCTTGACCTCATCCAATTGTCGGACAACTACCAGAAGGGAAGATTTGTACCCGCCCTTGATGGCATTCGCGCTTCCATCGACCGGCGTAGTCTACAACGTCCGCGCGCCCGCGAGGAGTTTGATCGATTGCAGTGCTGGATTGGCGCGGAAGCGGGGGATACGGAGGCGATCGCATGGGGGATACGACTCTTCGATTGGCCTACTGCGGCTGGCCCGCACTACACCGACCTTCAAAAGGCCGGATGTGCAATTGGACTGGTTCCGCATCCAATCGTCAAACGCGCGCATGAACAGTTCGAAGCGCTGCAATTGGCGCCTCTACAACGCGGTTTCACTGCAATCGAGCGCTTGTACTTCGGGCTTTACCTCCTAGGACAAGAGGAGAACTCACGCGCAGAGGAAGTCCTTTGCGAGGCACTAACCTTGGAAACGAGTGGTCTTTCCGAGAAGCGCGTTATTGCTCGAATTGGGGACTCACTGGCCGAGGTGCTACGCCGCCGCGGCGATGTGCCACGGGCTATACAGATTCTGGATGAGAACATTGCGTACCGGGAGGAGGCTGGTGTAATTCAGGCCCCTTCGTACTTGCAGCGCGCCAAGTGTCAGCACACGGAGAGGGACGCCCTCCGCAATCTGCGGATTGCTCAATCGCTCATGGAGCGGTTTCATCCCAAAGAACTCGTCCGCGCACTCCTGGTCGAAGCGCGCATCATATCAGACTCCGCACGCCAAGAAGAGATTCTCGGCACCGTGCTCCGCACCGCATCTCATTTCCCCGGCGTCCGCGACGACCCAAAGTTCCAGCAAATTGTCGAACGCTGGGAAGACTGGCGCCGCCCCTCTTTCAGCCCAGAGCTGTCGTATTGGGGATTGTAACCTGTGTTCCTCGTATAAGCGTCGATTTGCGGTGCGTTGCAGGAGCTAATAACATTAAGGTGGGTGGGGGGCGAATTTCCGGAGAGTCTATACTCATGAGTTCGCTGTTCGCAGTGCAGATTGCACTCTCGCTTCTGGGTGCAGCCTACGCAGCGCGCGTAGGCTGGGCAGGACCTATCCGCTCAGTAAGCGAGATACTTTCGGCGTTTTCCGCTTGATACTGCAGACAGGAGGATTGGGTATAATGAGATGTGCGCTCTGAGGGTCAAGACGCAATAGTGTCTGTTCTCTATGGAGCCCAGTCTCTGGCTGGAAGGGGGTATTGGGCATGGGAAAGCAGTCAGAATCTGATTTTGGCCAGATTGCATGCAGAGACCACCATGATTTCCGGAGGCTTCAACGAGGCGTTTTTGCTGCGGTATTTACGCTGATCCTCTTGGCCGGGGTGGCATGCTTTACCGATTGCACGGTCACACCAGACGGTTATGTGGTCAGTTCGCTTCAAACGGGGGCGGGACTGGAGTACCGTCTTAAGCTCGTCGAGAACGGAACGCCTCGTCATTTTGGGACGCTAATCGTATCCAACGGTGCGGTGGCGTTTCGTCCGCATCCCGGTGTAGACCCGGATGGCTGGGGGTCAACTTGGTATCCGCAACCATTTATGGCGGGCGCCGTGCTCGGGCATAGCGCGGTGGATTCGATCAATGCGATGAGCGATGGAATCGAAGTCAAATTGTCGGGCGACGTTTCCTCGGGCACCGGCAGCACCTACGGCGCCTGGACCCTCAACATATCATTCACGTATGACTGGGCGACGAAGTCAATCGCCGGCGAAGGCTCAATGTCAGTTGCTCTGGACGGCGCAATCGACAACACGACCGGCGATCTCAATCTGTACAAGATCGCATCGAACTACTTGGACGATGTCCCACTCCTCAGCGGAGGCGCCGGCGACACCGGCGACATGGAGTACGCCGCGGTCGTCGCCAACGGCTTCAACTTTGACTGGTATCCGCCCCTGCAACCTGCTCACTTCCCCGCGGACTTGACCGACATGTTGTCCATCGATGTCAAAGGCCAGTACAACGAGGTCGATTCCGCCGCCCAGGGACACGCGCCCATTGAAGCCGCGTACAAACCGTCGCTGAAAGTCCTCCTCCAAGCCGATGCCTTCGTGCTCACGTTCGGCGGCTTCTATGACACTTCCGTTGCCCAGGATTTCTGGGAAGACAACGTCGGTATCACTCCACTGATCCGTGCGGGCACGACTGGAACCAACTTTAATCTGGGGGTGGGGTTTGAGTCTCAGGCTCTGCCGGGTGACGGCATTTAGTCAATTACACCATTCGCATGATTGGCCAACTGGCTGTCCTGGTCGCTAGACGTGGGCTGCGGTATTGTCAAAGGGGGTGAATTGTGGGAAGGAAGGACCTGACTTTCCGGGTTTTTGTAAGTTCGACATTCAGTGACCTGATTGCCGAACGGAATGCATTGCAGGAAAAAGTATTTCCCGCGTTGCGCACCTACTGCCAGCAGCGGGGCGCCCGTTTTCAAGCCATCGACCTCCGATGGGGCGTCAGCAGCGAGGCGTCACTGGATCAGCAGACGATGAACATCTGCATTCAGGAACTTGAGCGATGCCAGGAGTTGTCTCCCAAGCCGAATTTCATCGTGCTGCTCGGTGAGCGGTACGGTTGGCGGCCTTTACCTTGGCGCGTGCCCGCAAAAGAGTTCGAGGACATTCTGGCCGCGGTTCCGGAGCCGGATCGCGCGCTGATCTCCACGGACAGCGACGTGCCGAGTTGGATTCCAGGAAGAGCAGTACAACGCATCGGGTGGTACCGGAAGGACTTGAACGCAGTGCCACACGAATACGTGCTGCAACCGCGCACGATCGATTACCCGGACGGTGTCAGTGATGATGACAAGATCCAGATTGGCAAGGATGAATCCGCGGATTGGCACCGAATCGAGGCGGAGATGCGCCGACTGCTGCTCACGGCTCTGGACACACTTGGAGTTGACCGGGGCACCCCCATGCACGAAATGTTTGAGAAGTCTGCCACCCATCAGGAAATCGATCACGGGGCTTTGCACGAATCGCTCGATGCGGACAGGCATGTCTATGCCTATTTCCGAACGATTGACAAGCCACCCGCGGATGGTGCGGCGCGCGGTTACGTCGATGGGGGTATGGACAAGGCGGACCTTGACGAACTCAGCGCCGAATTGAAGAAGCGGTTGCCGGTTCACAACGCTTTTGAATACTCCGTAGCGTGGGACCGCGTCGCGTTCCGCAACCAGGATCCGCGACCGAAGCTGACGATCGAGGAAGAGCCGGACCTGACAGCCTTGTGCAATCGCGTCGAGGCGGACCTCAAGGCGATTATCGATTCCGAACTTGATGCCTATAAGAACTTGGCCGAGTTGGAGCGGGAAAAGGAGTCGCACCAAGAGTTCGGCCAGGAGCGCAGCCTGCACTTTATAGGACGGGACGATGAACTCGCCCGTATCGAACGCTATTTGAACGACCGCGACGACCGGAAACCGCTGGTGGTTCATGGCGTCTCCGGTTCGGGTAAGACCGCTTTGATGGCGCGGGCATGGCTGACGAAGACCAATCCTGAGCAGGCAGTCATGCGGTTTATCGGGGCCACGCCCGGGTCTGCCGATTTGAGGTCGCTACTGCGCAGTCTGTGCGAGCAGCTTGAGATAGAGACTCCCCCCACAGAGATGAACGACCTCGTCAAGGCATTCCGGGAGCGCCTGGCCGGTTCCGAGCAACCGGGCGAGACACAGTCAGCCACTGCTCCAGCCGTTGTCTTTCTGGACGCATTGGACCAACTGAACCCGACCGACAACGCGCGGATGCTCTACTGGCTTCCCCGGGAACTCGCTTCCGGCGTTAAGCTCGTGCTCTCGGTGCTGGAAGGAGAGACGTCGACAGCGGTGGACAACAGGGCCACGATCTACGGTCCCTTCGATGTCGCCCGGCGAATATGGCCTGAATCGCTTTTGGAAGTGGGGCGCCTCGCGCGGGAAGATGGGGCGCGATTGCTGGATGCCTGGCTGCAGGATGAAGGCCGAACGCTGCAAGCGGCCCAGCGCACGGACATACTCCAGAAGTTTGGTGTCGATGGCAGGCCCCTTTACCTGAAGGTAGCCTTCGAGGAGGCCAAGAGCTGGCGATCCTGGAGTGGTCTGCCCTGCGGATCGGACACGGTTCCCGGATTGGAGGGGAACGTCGAGGGTATTCTGGTTGACATGCTTCACCGGATCGAAGACCCGCGGCATCATGGAAGGCTGTTGGTGGAACGCGCGCTGGGTAACATCGCCGCGAGCAAGAACGGCCTGACGGAAGACGAACTGGTGGAGATCCTTTCTCAAGATGATTCTGTAATGAATTGGTTTTGTGATCAATCCCCGACGGAACGCGAGAAGAAGCCTGAAAACCGCATCAAGCAACTGCCGGTTGTGATCTGGTCACGGCTTTTCGCCGATCTGCGGCCGTACATGGTGCAGCGGCGCGCGGACGGAACGGTCGTCATGAACTTCTATCATCGCCAAGTGGGCGAAGCCGTCGCGGCGCGCTACTTTGGTTCCGACGAGGCCGCCTTGCTGGCAGCCCATGTACGGCTTGGGGATTACTTTGCTGGACTCGACTTCTGGGCGGAATCCCTTGATGCCCAACGCGCCCGGGCGAAACGTCTCCCGCCTACCCCGCGCCCGGCCAACGTCCGAAAAGTGGTCGAACTTCCGTACCACCGACTCGAGGCAGCGAAGATTGGCGGCAAAGACGACGCAAACTCGCCTTATTGGGATGCAGTAGCGGAACTGCTCTTGGATTGGCAGTTCCTTGAGGCCAAAGCGGAAGCGGATCCGAACTTTGTCGAACTTAGTTCGGATGAACCACCGTCGGCGAGCGTTGGAGCCAATACATGATCTTTGATCTCGCGCGCGATTTTCGCGACGCCCTCGCTACGATCCCGCGCGATCACCCCAAGCGCCGCACGCTTGAACTGTTCGAAGAAGCCATACGCCGCGACATCCGCTTCATCGACTGCCACCCCACCACGCTTTTCCAATGCATGTGGAACCTCTGTTGGTGGTATGACTGCCCCGAGGCGGAGAATCACTACAACGTACCGGAGAAGAATCCGGACACAGAACAACGCCACTGGAACCACTCCGGCCAGAAGTTGCATGCACTTATGGAATTGTGGCACCGCAGAAAGGAGGATTTGACTCCGAAATTCTATTGGCTTCGCACTTTGCGGCCACAGAAACTGCATTTGGGCTCTTCCCTTAGGGGCATATTGTGCGGTCACGAATCGCTGTCTAGAGTTTTGAGCGTGGCGTATTCAGCGGACGGACGACTGCTAGCCTCCGGCTCTACAGATATGACAATTCGCATTTGGGATGCGGTCACGTGTGCCGAGTTGAATGTGTTGCGTAGTCGTGAAGAAGAGGAGTTTGAAAGCATCTCATTTTCACCTGATGGCAGGCGCATCGTTTCACGCTCGACATTTGGCACCGTGAATGTGTGGGATGTCGCTGGGGGGATCCCCTTGTTTACTAAGCAACACATATTCGCATCGTCGAATGTAACCTTCTCACCCGATGGGGGGCGAGTCGTATTCGGCACAGACGAGGGCACAGTGCATATCTTGGGTGCGGAATCAGGGTCAGAGATGCGAGTCTTGCACCATCATAACGGAGAAGTGAAGCGCGTGGCGTTTTCTCCTTATGGCAATAGTGTCGCGTCGATGGGAGGCTCTGAAATAAAGCTGTGGGATTCACGGAACGGGGAACGGTCACTCATCTTGGGGAGGTCGTGCTCAGATTTCGGCGATATCGCGAAAGATATATCACTGGAGTTCACATCGGACGCGCTCCGTATCGTATTCGTGCTGGGCGATGGTACTGTGCGGTTTTGGGATCTAGGCGCCGACACCGACATAGAGTTGTTCAGATTTCCTAAGACGGATCTCCCATTAGCCTTGGCGCTCGGCTCGCACCGGGGCGCCTCTACCTCCGGTAGTATGAAAGCGCTTCGGCTTTGGGATTCCGATACTGGCACCGAGTTGGGTTTGCTCTGCGGCCACACAGATTATGTCGAAACTGCTGCATTTTCCCCTGATGGGAAGCAAATCGCTTCAGGGTCTTCTAACGGCGTTGTTATATTGTGGGACACACAAGTCTTATACACAATGGACGAGCTTAATGAACACCGATCTGACATAAAAAGCATCGCATTTTCATCGGAAGGCGACTGCGTGGCCTCTGGTTCTAGAGACAACACAATGTGCCTGTGGAATGCACAGACGGGAACGCTAACTCGCGTCGTAAAAGCCCACGAATCTCCCGTTGCAAACGTCGCTTTCTCCCCTAACGGACAGCGAGTCGTATCCTGTTCTAGAGATGGGGCCTTAGTTACGGACATCGCCAGCGGTGAGACCCTGACTAAACTACCAAGCAGTTCGGCAGAGAAGCTTGAGTTCTCACCCGACGGATTTCGGATTATTACGGCAAATAATTCGGCATGGCAAGCGTGGGATTCTGAGACGGGAATCAACCTAAGGACCGTGCGGTCTGAACACGGGTGTGGCCCCTTCGTGTATTCGCCAGACGCTCTCCGCATCCTGACCGCATCTGAAGACAAAACAGTACTACTATATGACTTGCGAACGGAGAGGGAGGTACTCGCGCTCCGCGGCCACGAAAGTCAAGTTAATCAGGTTAGTTTCTCTCCGGAAGGTGATCGGATCGTTTCCTGTGGCGATAAGACTGTACGGATTTGGGACATACGAACTGGTATGCAAACGGGCGTTCTGCGCGGCCATGAGGACTTTGTGACCAGCGTCGCGTTTTCTCCGAATGGACAATGCGTAGCCTCTGCATCGTATGACAATACGGTCCGCCTGTGGGACGTCGACTCGAAAAACGAACTTCGCGTGTTTCGCGGGCCGAACAAGTATACCGACGTGGCCTTTTCGCCTGATGGAAAGTGCATAGCCGTCGGCTTATTCGATGGCTCTATCCAGGTGTGGGATGTACGCTCGGGAGCCAGAATCTATACACTGCAAGCGAACGAATGGCTCGTCACGCACGTGGCGTTTTCACCGGATGGCAACTACATCGTCTCGGGTGACTACAATTACGTCCACCTATGGGACGTTCAGAACAAGATTGAGCTAAGGACCGTTTGCGGTAACCAAGGATCAAGCCCGGCCGCATTCTCGCCAGATGGGCGACGTATCGCCTCTGGCGCAGCCGACAACAACATCATACTCTGGGATAGAGACACGGGGGTATTGCTACAGACACTCAGGGGGCATCAATACGCCATAAAGTATGTTGCCTTCTCCCCGGACGGAAAGTTTATTGCATCAAGTTCATATGGTGGGACTATCAAGATTTGGGATGCAAACTCAGATAGAGCATTGAACACGTTGGAAACCGGAGATCCGAGCCCGCCGAATAGTGTTGCATTCTCCCCAAATTCACGCATAATCGCGTATGATTCGCCCACCCATAATATTCATGTTTCGGATGGCTACTTACTGGATGACCTCGCGGTTCTTTGTGGGCACACCAAGTGGGTACATAGTATTGCACTCTCGCCGGATACGCGCCGAATTGGCTCGGCATCGCGTGACGGTACCGTTCGAATCTGGGACTTGGATTCCGGTCGAGAACTTGTCGTACTGCGCGGTCATGATTCGGATGTCACCTCGACCGCATTTTCGCACAGTGGTAATCATGTTGTATCAGGGTCAATGGATGAGACTGCAAGAGTTTGGAATTTAGACACCGGAATGGAATTGATGGTCTTGCGAGGGCACAGAAGCCACGTGCTAGATGTAGCTTTCATGATAGACGACCAGCGCGTCATTTCTGCTTCTCACAGGAGGACGGGGACAGGACGCTGGTTTGATATTCATTTTTGGGATGCCAAATCGGGCGAGTGTATACGTAGAATCGAGAATGTGAGAGATACGACATCAGTGTCCCACGCCGCGGCAGGATATCGCTGGTTAACGTTTACACAAGGATATACGACTGCCGTGCTTTGCGCAGAATCTCTACTCGATTGCGCATGGTTTCCAGCTTCGTTGCAACATGTGACCGTCTCGTCGGCTCGCTGGACGTGGGCCGGTTCTTCTGCGGAGCACTTGCTCCTGTTTCGCTTGGAGGGACCCAAAGGGCATGACGGAGGTGAGAAGTAGGTTGATCTGTCTGCCGTCAACTGGGGCGTGACAGATCTCAAGTTGTTCGGATATGCTGATGCACACTTTGTGTCTCGCGAAAGTTATCTGGCTATGCACGGTGCAGCAACCCGGAAGATCGCTATGACGCCGAGAGACTCAATTCATACATCTTCTCTCTCAAAATGCATTGAACTGCCATGATCTTCGAACTCGCGCGCGATTACACCGACGCGATCGCTACGATTCCGCGCGATCACCCCAAGCGTGGCGCGCTGGAACTTTTCGAAGAAGCCATTCGCCGGGATATTCATTTCGTTGAGCGGCACCCGACGACGCTTTTTCAGTGTATGTGGAACCTCTGTTGGTGGTACGACTGTCCTGACGCGGCGTTTTTCTACCGGGAACCGGACGGGGGGTGGCCGCCAACCATGCTGCCTTTACCTTGGCAGGCGTCTGGTCACCGGCTGTCGGAATTGCTCGGGAGCTGGCGCGCGTGGCGTGCCCGTCACCACGAGGAGTATCCGCTTCTCTGGATTCGAAGCCTGTATCCGCCGGTAACGCATCTTGGCACGGGAGCACTTGGGACGTTCCGTCTGTCTGGGTATGTCACGGCACTGACTTTCTCACCCGATAGCACCCGATGCGCTGTCTGTTCCGCGAACAGGACGGCTAAAACAGGTACCGTACGCATAATTGACGTTGCGGATTGCGCCGCGCTCACGACCATCGTGCTGAGCGATGCATGCCCTGAATGCCTAGTTTTTCTGCCAGACGGGCGGTCGAGCGCTGTCGGATGCGGGGACGAAACGATACGCGTCTACGATGTCGTCTCCGGTGCGTGCTTACGCACGCTGGACGCAAAGGGAAGTTGTACAAGCCTATGTCTACGCCCCAATGCTCCCGTGTTGCTTTCGGCGGGAGCGTCGGTTACCGAATGGTCCATCGACGATTGGCGCCGGATCAGCCAAGTCTCGATAGGTCCGCTGTCGGATACATTCCTATACGGTTTCACCGGTTCGTTTACGCATTGCTTTGCGGTCAGCATTGCGTGTCATCCCACCGGTTCGCGCATCATCTGCGGGTGCAATAACGGCAAGCTGATTGTGCTCGATAAGCGTGGAGACGCGTGGGAAAAAATCTGCGAGCGCGAAGCGCACACAGTATATTTGAGCGTTACCTCTCCGGAAGGCACTCAACGGACTGTTGTGGATGTCGGATCAGCTATAAACGCAGTCGGCTTCTCACCCAACGGCTCTCTTGTCTGGAGCGGAGGCGGAAATGGATCTGCCAAACTCTGGCATGCACAGGATCTATCTCCGGCGAGCGTTTTCTGCGCGAGCGAGGGTCGGGGCCAAAGAGTGACTGCCGCACTTTCCCCCGATGGGTGCAGGCTGGCTGTAATAAAGCACAATGGCCGCCTGGACCTATTCGAAATGGCTGATGGCCGGCCGGCCGGTTTTGTGACAGCTCACGAAGGTTCTGGTCTACAGGTCAAATGGTCACCCAATGGTTCGCTTATTGGCACGGCTGGAATGGAAGGGATACGACTCTGGAATGCCAAAGGAATGTACTGCCAACGCACTCCCCGTGTTTATGAGGGGGAGCCGGCAGGTGAGATAACCATCCTTCCGGATGGAACTACGACTTCGGCCCCTTGGAACGATGAAGAATGGATGGCCACCTGCAACCCGGAGTTGCCGCCACTTAATCCCTCTATTGGCAGGTTCGGCTTGGATTCAGAATTGAACGAGGCGGTCTTGAAAATCGAGCCTGCCATGAAAGCCGCTGCCTGGTTTCGGGTACCTTTGCGCTACGTCACGCCACACCCGAATGCCAGCGTTTTCGCGGCTACCGGCAAGCGATCCAGCTATGTCTACTGCGCGGCCGTGGAAATGACCGCCAGAGGTGGCGAAGAACCGGTTCCGGCCGAGAAAAATCTGGAACCGGTTGCTCCGGATAGACACGCCGCAATGCAAGGGCGTTTCACGTGGATGAGGGAAGTTCAGGAAGTGCCCGTTTCCAGGGAAGTCAGGAGGAAGCCTGTTGGCAGGCCCGTGGGGCAGGTTCCTCCGATCGGAGGCGTGCGAGTTGGTACATTTGCATCCATGCGCCCGCGGCAGTCCGGCGAATCCGCTCATTTCTCGCCCGCTCCACCGAGACTGGAGGCCGACTCTGGAATCGCTGAGTCCATAGATGTGGTCCAACGAGATCGCTCGATCTCTGCGCTGACCCGTTTCGAATATCACTTTGCCCAAATCCAGTCCGGCGGCAATCGTGCAGCGTATGCAGTCAAAGCGGAATTCGAGAGAACGGCGGCAGCACTCGAACGGAAAGACCCTGCGTTTCAGGAGTGGTATCGTTTCTACTTTCAGAACTCGCACCTCTGGCAGCGAGTTTCGGTTAGCAGCCCCGAGATTTGTTTCCTTCAGACTGCCTATGCCTACGCGCAGCAAGGTGCCGTGGCGCGTTCCGTCGAAGCTTGGCTTGCGAAACATGGCCCTGAGAGACCCTGGCTGCGGTCGCTGCAACGGCCACTTGATCCAATTCCGCACCCGTGCATGATGACCCTCGAGGGCCATTCTGGGTCGGTCCATGATGTGGCGTTTCTCGAGGGTGGGCGCAAGGCTCTTTCGGCAAGCGGCTACGAACACCCCCCAGCCGGGAAGCATTACGCCCTCAAGGTATGGGATCTCACCACGGGGGAATGTCTGCGTACCATGGAAGGGCACAAAGGGGAAATAAAATGCCTCGCGGTACTGCCGGACGAACTCCATGCATTTTCCGGCAGCCAGGACAAGACCATTAAGCTGTGGGACTTGAGAGCCGGTACGTGCCTGCGTACGTATGAAGGGCACGAGGGTGGTGTCACAGCCGTGGTCAGTTTACCGGCGGGCCGGTTCTTGTCGGGCAGTAGCGACAAGACCCTTAAGATGTGGGACGTGCAGACTGGCGAATGCCTGGGCACGTTCGGCCACGAGAAGTTGGGCGCGGTCTATTCAGCGGCCACGTTTATGAGCGGCCGCAGGGTCGTCTCCGTGCACGAACGCGGAATACTCGTCGCGAACCTTGAGACAGGTTCCTGTGATAGGAGCTTTAACTCCCGAGTCCGCTACGTCTCAGTCTCACACGATGGATGCGTGGCCGTCTTCGGAGGCGACGGGCCACGAAACCTGCATGTGATGGACTTGGTTGCGGGTGTGGAGCGGATAACACTCGACGGGCATCGTGGCCAACTTTTTTCTGTCGCACTCCTTCCGGACAATCGACATGCAGTTACAGGATCGGGAAATGAAGGCATCATCAAGTTGTGGGACTTGAAGAATGGGAAGTGCCTGCGCGATTTCGGGCGGCACCAAGGATGCATATACGCCTTGTCTCCTCTCAGAAACGGGCGTCGTCTGCTCTCGAGCGGATCTGATCGCGTGATCAAGATGTGGGACTTGGATGTCCCCAGTGAGGACAAAGGCGAAGCGCACTTTCAGGAAGTTACATCGCTTGCTGTCTCACTCGATGGAGGAACCTTACTTTCGGGAAGCGTGGAGGGTACTCTAAAGCTCTGGGATACATCGAGCGGGGCGTGCAGACAAACGATAAGCGGAAATCACTCCATCTGGTCGTTGGCTCTTCTCCCTGACGGACTTCGCGCGGTATCGGCGGGACCAATTGCGCCTAGTTCAGTCAAACTCTGGGATTTGGGCAGCGGCGACGGCCTGCAAATGATTAAGGGATTCGACATAGGAGCGATTGCGGTTATTGGTGGCGGCCGGCAAGTGGTTACTGGTTCCAGGATTCCAGGTAGGAATGTTGGCCCCATTTATGTCTGGGATCTAACGACCCAGGTCCGGTCACGCACGCTAAGTGGGCACACCGGCTTGGTAGATGCTCTCGCCGCGTTTAATAATGACCGCCAGCTAGTCTCTTCCGGGGAGGATGGGCAAATCATTGTCTGGGACCTGGAGAAAGGAACGCGATTACTGACTATGACGGGCCACAAAGCTTGGGTGCGTTCGGTTGCCGTATACGGGGATGGGCACCGCGCATGTTCAGGAAGCGAAGACAAGACGGTGAGGCTGTGGGATCTGAATACGGGCGTTTGCATGCGAACGCTTCCCGGACACCATGGCGCCGTGTGGGAGGTTGCGGTCCTCGCTGATGGGCGCCGCGCGGTGTCCGTCAGTGAGGACTGTACGCTCAGGTTGTGGGATTTGGAAAGCGGAGAATGTCTGGCGATGTGGGTCAACAGCACTCCCATGACTTCATGCGCGGTGTTTGGGTCGCGTATATACGCAGGCACCGAGGCGGGGGAAGTCCATTTTCTGGAACTGGCACCGTCAGGACCTTGGCGTCGCTGAGGTGCCAGTGATGGAAATGAAATCGGTGTTGTACGCCTGCGAGTCCCGTTTCGAATCGATGTTCCTTGTCGATTGACATATATTTATGGCACAAGATGCAGCGTCCCGCCGCATTGATCCACGGGACGGCCTTACACTACGGCGAATTCCTTCTGACACCCAACCGCAAGCGCGACACATTCACCGCGGACCTAGGAGTTCAAGAGTTTTTTCTTGAGAGCGTGAGGTCGTATCGGAATGGCGGAGGTGAGCTGTCATCTTTAGACTAACCGAAGACTTCCACGAGGCCGTGACGGTGTTGCCCCTGTGCCAGCCGAAGCGCCGCAAGCTCATTTTGTTTGACGAAGCTAACGGTGAAAGGTTATCTCTTAGTATGCAGACAGGGGTACGTGCGATTTCTGGTACCCTTCGGGTTCTATGTCTAACAAGAGGCTCAGACAAATAGGACAACGACACGTACTTCGCATAGACTGTGTGTCTCCAATTGCCGTGCATGCTTGAGCAAGTTTCGCGCTTCTTGTGATCGACCATGTGCCAGAAAAGACAGCACAAACGATACGCTATTGGTAGGGATTAAAGCGCGTGACGCAGTTTGCAGTACACCAGACTGGACGACAAGTGCAGAAAAAGAAAAACGACACACATAACTCTGTGTGCCGCATAAGGTTAAATTGGTAGCGGGGGTAGGATTCGAACCTACGACCTTTGGGTTATGAGCCCAACGAGCTACCAGACTGCTCCACCCCGCGTCATGTACGAAGGGGTAGTATAGGCTCCAAAGAAGCGTAAGTCAAACAGGCCCTCGACGAACGGAGCGTCGTGTGAAGTTTACACGCCATATTGCTGCATACGGCGGATAGGGGTGGCGCTCGCACGTTGGGCTATTCCAGGGAGGGTAGTTTGCGTGCGTGATCTATGTAAAGTTCTCCATTTGTTACAGTTACACGTACGGCCCCGTGCCGGTCCGTGCGCAGCGTATCAATGGAATTGGCGTGGAAACGTTCTATTATCGATCGGTCAAGGCCCCGGTTGGTACGCTGAGGACCGGTAGATATCACCGCCCAATCGGGTCGAACAGATTCCAAGAATTGTTGAGAATTGGAGGTATCAGACCCGTGGTGAGGGGACTTGAGGATGTTGGCCGTGCAATCCAGTTCCTTTAGGCTGTCTTCAGCAAATGTCTCAATGTCGCCGGTAAAAAGTATCTGTTGGCCCTGCCAGTTTACGTTCATTACCACGCTGGCATTGTTTACTCCTGCCCCGCTTGGCCAGGATTCTGGGGGATGGATGATGTGGGCGGAACTCGTCCCAAAATATAGCCGGTCGCCACGCATTACCCGGCGGACTGGAATCCCCTTGTTTGTGCACATACTCACAAAATCGGTCTCCATAGTCCTCCCGGACGGGTGGAATCCCAAGATGACCTCGCCAACATCAAAGTGGTCAAGGATATAGAACAGACCACCTAAGTGGTCCAAATCCGAGTGAGATACGACTATCCGGTCAACGCGGGAATAACCCATGGCCCAGAGGGTGGGCGCCACGACCTCCTTGCCTAAGTCAATATTTTCTATTCGGTTACCCCCATCAACCAACGTTGTATCCCCGGAAGGATCCACGATGAGTGCGGCGTCGCCGTGGCCAACGTCAAGAAAGACCACTTGCGGTTGTACGGTTAGAGGCCGCCATAAAACGATTGCTGATACAAGTGCGACAAGGGCGAGGCTCATTCCTCGCCGCCAGTGTTCTCGCCGCCATATCAGGTATGCCAGCGCGAGTGTGGCGACCCAGCAGAATCCTATGGCCCATGCCGTTGGCGTCGGCAACAGAATGGAAGGCCCAAGGCTTGCAAAGCTCCCTGCAATCCATCGGACCGACTCCACCAGCGGTAATAAGGCATGTCCGAATAGCATCGCAAACCGCATGGATACCAGTGCGCACAGTGATGTCATCAGACATAGCCAAAGAATCAATGTCAAGAGCGGTATGATTAACAAATTCGCGACCACGCCCGTTACGGGGAGAATATGGAAGTATCGAATTGCGAGCGGCAGCGGTAGCAACTGTACCGTTATTGCCGTCAACCCCGCGCCGAAGAATGTAAGCCGTGTATCGGCAATCGCCCGCTGCACGGGATCCTGGAAAAGCAAAATAGACGCCACACTGCTGAAAGACAGGAGAAAACCCACATCGAACAGCAACAGCGGATTCCGTAGTACGATGACAATGAGGGACAGGCTCAAAGCCGTGGGCGCATCGCGCTCACGATTTACCAAATCGGCCGCCAGATAACAGGCAATCATCAGCATCGCGCGTACACTTGAGACACGCGCCCCAGCCATCAGAGTGAAGAGGACAATTGCCGCGAGGATTACTATTGTACGAATCCATCGCTTGCGGACGAATAGCGCGAGGAGAAACTCCAGACTTACATAGACGATGCTGACGTGGACACCGGACACCGATAGGATATGGGCCGTGCCGGTGCGGACATAAGATTCCAGTTCATCCTGTCGAAGCGTCCCCCGATCGCCCAGCCATACCGCGAGAACGAATGGCAGCCCCTTGGGCGGCGTCACTGCGGAAAAGGTTTCCGCTTGTTTCTGACGTAACAGTCCCGCCCAGTAGGGCACCCACCACCACGGCGCGTCGCTCCGGTGCTCGTAGGAACCCGAACCGCTTACGCTCAGCAGCGAATGCACACCGTTTCGGCGGTAGTATTCCTCCACCCCGGAGATATCAAAGTTGACAGATCCCAGGCGAATGTCGGGTTCGCCGCGAATCGAGATGGTTTCCCCTGGATAGACGGGATTCGATGCCCCCGTCCAACGGACCAGCATTCGTCCGGGTATCGCTTTGGAATGGCCTTCGGCATGTACTTCGGTTACGTCCAGTACAAAGGAGGTATACTCGTCGTCCGGGAGAACGATGTCCGATGTCGCCACGCGGCCGGTTACGGTCATGTACGCAGGCGAAAGGCGCAGGAGATACCGGCTCAATGCGTCCCATTCGAACGAAGCACGGCGGAAGTTCCAGTTCATGGCGGCAACCCCGCAAAAAAGCAAAATTACCGCCACAACCGCCGCGATTCGATAGCGCTTAAAGCCGGCAATGACGGCAATGGCGAATGCGAAAAGAAAACCGCTGGACAGGAAGCTTCCCAGCACGCCGTGAGCGGCCAGAAAAGTGCCCGCCGCGATACCCGCGGCAACCCAGACCACCGGCCGGTTCATGGCAGATCACCCATGTGCGTCGCGTTTTCCCGAAGGAGATAGCCTCGTTTGCAACCCATTACCCATGGCCGCCGAGTCTATCGCGAATTGTACGGCACTCCCAAGTTGCCTCCATTCTCGCTGCGAACGTATAATCCGGGATCAGTACGCCTTGACTCGCGGTTTTTGCCCCAAATTGCCGCCGCGCCGGTGCAGCGCAATCCAACGGCCCTCGCGCGAATTGGGACACGTATGAATCGCAACCGGCGGCACGGCCGCGCTGTGTAAGGAATCGTAATGAAAACCGCTGTCATACTTGCCGCCGGGGAAGGCCGAGGCGCATGGCCGTACTGCGGTATCCGCCAAAAGGTCACACTGCCCATCGCCAATGTGCCGATGGTTCGCCGTCTCGCGCTGGATCTTGCCGCTATCGGCGTCACGCGCCAAGTCGTGGTCACAGGACACCGTTCGGAAGCCGTCCGGGCCTGTCTTGGAGATTTGGAAGGCATTCGGTTTGTCGATCAGAAATCCAACAATGGCCCGGTGCATGCCGCCCTGTGCGGATTGCAGGCGGTTGAAACGGACGATGTGCTGATTGCCTGCGCAGACTGCATCACCTCTACTGACTCACTTACGCGACTTATCGCTGCTTATGACGAGGGAAATGCGCCCGTTGCGCTTGTTGCACCGGCGGGAAACACGACGGCCCACTACACCACGATCGAATCTGACTCGCGTGGATTAGTCACAGCCGTGCAGGGCAGGGGGGAGAGGAGCCAACCCCGTTTTGCTGGGTTTATGGTTGCGAAAGCCGGACAGTTGAAGCACAATTACGAGCGCGACCCCGGCATTATGACGAATGCCGGCATCGGCGCCATGCCTCCCCTCGAAGGCGATCTCGCGCTCTGTCTGGATGCAATGCACAAAGCAGGGATCCCGGTGCGCAGCATCACGGCCAATGACTTCTTCGTCGATGTCGATCGCCCGTGGCACCTGCTGATGGCCAATCGGGCCGTGTTGAATCATACGTTCGATAGCATGACCGGCATCGAGCTTGGCGAAGGGGCTTCCATACACGATGGCGCGGACGTCGCCGAGGGCGCGAAGCTGAAGTTGGGACCGCGCGCCCGGATAGGCAAGGGATGCCGCATTGGCGGCAACGCTATTCTTGAAGAAGGGTCCTCCATTATCAACGGCGCGATTTTACGAGGCGGGAACTACATTGGCGCCAGAACCCGTTGTGAAGATTACGGCCTTGTCGGACACAACACCGTGCTGGGCAACGAGTGTGTAGTGAGTCACTGCGCTGAATTCAATGGACTCTGTTTTGACACCGTGTATTTCTATCACTACTGTTCCATCTCCGGCATAATGGGCACCGCTGTTGATATCGGTGCGGCATCCGTATGCGGAACATGGCGGTTCGACAATGCCATTCGCGAGCACGACGTCTGCGGCCACCGCGAGATTCCCGAGGCGTATGGAGAAAAGACTTATATTGGCGACTATTGCCGTACGGGCGTAAATGCGATTTTCATGCCCGGCGTAAAGGTGGGCTATTACTCGTGCGTCGGACCGGGCGTCATCGTGAAGGAAGACGTGCCCGAGCGCACGCTGCTGTTAACCAAACAAGAACACATCACCAAGCCGTGGGGACCGGAACGCTATGGCTGGTAATCAAGGGGGTTCGCTATGAGTATCCGTATTGAAGGCATCATTCCCGCAATGGTCACGCCCTTTACCAAAGGCGGCAAACAAGTAGATTACGAAAAGGCCGCGGGCGTTGCCCAGCATCTGGCCAAGAAGAAAGTGCAAGGCCTGTTTATTGCCGGTACGACAGGCGAAGGCATGTTGATGAGCGTTGCCGAACGCAAGAAACTGCTTGAAACGGTCATTGCGGCCGTTGGAAAGCACCTCAAGGTCATCGCACACACCGGCAATTTCGACACGCCCTCCACGATCGAACTCACTGAACATGCGGCACAAGCCGGAGCCGCCGCCGCTGGCGTGGTCGTGCCCGGGTTTTACACATTGGACGACGATGCGATTACCAATCACTACAAACTGGTGGCCGCCTCTGTCAAAGGATTTCCGATCCTGTTGTACAACATTCCGGGCTGCGCAAAGAACGTGCTCAAACCGGCCGTCACCATCAAACTGGCAAAAGAAGTAGAGAACATCATCGGCATGAAAGACAGCGGGGGAAGCATTTCTGCGTTGAACGAAGTGCTCGCGGGCAAGCCCAAGGATTTCGCCGTCATCAACGGTGTCGACGAATACAGCATGCAGGCCTATGCAGCGGGCGCCCAGGGCAGTGTCTCCAGCACGGCGAACGTGGTGCCGGAGATCTTTCTGGAGATATACGGCGCGGCCCAAAAAGGCGATTGGAAGAAGGCGTGGGCGAGTCAGATCAAGTTGAGCAACGCCTGCAAGCTCTATCACTACGGCGCACGTGTAGCGTTTTACAAGGAAGGCCTGCGTTTGAAGGGTGTCGACTCCGGGTTTGTGCGTCCGCCCCAACGCGAGCTCAGCGCAGCCGAAGCGAAGGCATTCGCCAAAGGCGTAAAGGACGCGGGTTTGGTGTAGCCGAAGACGTTCAACCGCCGATTGCGCGGCTAGCGGCACGAGGCCCATGGATCTCGTGCCGCTCTTGTTTTGTCCCAGACTTCATAGTCGATTCCTTCCACGCGAAACAACCCCTTACAAAAATGTACACGCTGCAATGTGCGTCTATTAAATAGGCTACGGCGTTGCACTGGCAGGAATTTCCCAGTGATTCGAGGCACGTGAGTGCAGCGCGTTGGCCTTAATAGTGGAGGTACTATTCATGTCAGACAACATCGATTCCGCATTTGAGATTCTGAAGACCGGTTTTACGCGTGCCGCGCTGCATGTCCAGGATCATGTGGCCAAGGTAAACAAGGCGCGGGAGACGGACGAGAAACGGACGACAGAGTTGGGGACACCTTGTTCACGCGCATGGGATTCCGCCTGGATCAAGACCGTCAACGAGAAAGAGACAGAGCTTGGCCGGCGTGTTTGTGGTGCGCGATCCACTGCTGGTGGTGTCTGCACCATTCGCGCCCAACACCCGAACGGGCGCTGCCGGTTTCATGGCGGTTACGATTTCACGGGCGCGGACAAAGGCAACCGGAACGCCGTGGTGCATGGACTGTACTCGCGCCGATTGATGGTGTGCGGTCCACAGTGCGCGGTATGGCAGAGCTGTCCTTGCGCCGGGCCGGATATCGAAGCTTTGGATAAGCAAGAGCGGCCGGTGTGTCCATTCGAGTTGGCCGAGTATAACGCGATGCTGTCGGACAACCTGGCTTTCGCAGACGGCCGACAGGACCCCAGGGCCGTGGACCGGCAGTTGGCCCATTTTATGGCACTTCTGCATGTCATGATGTCGCGTTCGCTGGCAGCCATGGGGCGCGACGGCGCCGTGGCGCAGGCGGAAGCCAAAGCCAGCGCGGATCGGCCAGGGCCGGGTATGCGCACGCTGATGCGGTTGATGTCGGAGTACCGGCATATCCGGCAGATGATTCCGGAGCCGGGGGAAGATGACGGTCCGGTGGAGACGAGCGCGGTGGAGCATGCGTTGCGGCGGGAAGTGGACACCGATCTGACGCCTGAGGGGCAGGCGGAACTGCATATGCCACCCGATCCGCACGAGGTGTTGAAGACCGGGCTGATCAACCTGCAACGTGGCGCGGCTATCCGCGGTCCGCGGCCGGATGTGCAGGCCCATCCACCGAAGTGGGAGGGGGAGGGGCAGGTGTGACGGTATGGACGCTGTTCTTTGTGTGGGTGCGCGCCGTCGTTTTATTATGCCTTCCAAGGTGACCCCTCATTTTGTGCAAGAGAGATAGGAATAAGACATGGACAATACCCGCGTGTTCAAAATGAAGTTCTCGGGTGTGTATCCCCATTATGTGCATAAGGCGGAGCGGAAGGGGCGCACGCAGGCGGAGGTCCATCAAATCATCTGCTGGTTGACGGGGTATGACGAGGCGGGGTTGCAGCGGCAGATCGATCGGGAGGTGAGTTTTGAGACGTTCTTCGCTGAGGCGCCTCAAATGCATCCGAACTGTACGTTGATCAAGGGTGTGGTGTGTGGGGTGCGGGTGGAGGATGTGCCTGATCCATTGATGAAGAAGATTCGGTATTTGGATAAGTTGATCGATGAGTTGGCGAAGGGGAAGAAGATGGAGAAGATATTGCGGGGGTGAGGGGAGGAGACCTGCGGTCGGGGGCGTGTCAGGGTCAGGAGACCCT
>BTWA01000025.1:0-93229 GCA_045863295.1 Candidatus Hydrogenedentota bacterium | reverse complement strand
CGGGAGGAATCACCAGGGCCAGCACCTCGGCTATGCTGCCGGTGGTCGTTACTTGATCCACCACCACCGTCGCCTGGGATGTGCCGTTCAAAACCTGCACATCGCTAATGGAACCAATAAGCGGCTCGTCGCCGGCCAACAGCAACCCGTTCCCGATATAGTAGGTGGAGGAAAGGAAACCGTCTGTCTTCGTGCTGTATACGCCGTCGCCGTTGTCGTCGTACGCGGATTCCTGGTGCGCCGCGTGCAAAATCGCCTGCGCCGCAAAACCAAACGCTTCCTTCGTAGTCGCTCCATTCGCCACTTGGTTCCAGAAATACTTGGAAAAGCTGATCGCCCCGCCGTGGTAATACGACGCCAATCGTCCCGCCTTCGTACTCGCCAGCACCATGCGCTTCTTGCCCGACGGCGGCGTCAGCACCAGCAGCATCGAACCCGCGCTGTCCGCGTCGCATACCACCGCCACCTTGCCCGGCAACGTCGCCTGCAAATCGTCCAGCCACTGGTCCAGTTGGGCATAGGAAAGAAAATCCGCTCCCGTGCTGCCCACCCAAAAGCCACTCAACGAACCGGGGCCTATAAGGTAAACCGTGAAATCCTGCGTGTCTTGCGACGCCCAATCCGTGCATGCGTATGCCACGTTCGCCAGCACGGCAAGTCCGTCCACCCCCGCCGTCGACGTCCGGCTGAGGTAATACACATCCTCGGGACGGTACCCCTGGGACACCAACGAGGAATAAGCCACCTGGCCCAACCGCTCGATCATCGGCCACTGCAGCGAGGCTGCATTGCCGCCCACCACCAACAGCGCCTTGCGCGTTAGCGGATTCGTCACCGACACGGTCGTCTTCACCGGCGCCGACGTGTTGCCTTGAGTGTCCCTGGCGTAAAATAGAATCGTGTACGTGCCCTCGGACGTGAATCCGTCAAAACTGGATTCCCAACGATCTGTCCCCGTCACATGCGAAAGCGTCACGCTGGGCAACCCCGTCACCGGGTTGCTTGACGAACCCGACACGTCCGGCGGCCGCACCACGGCCCACACCGACGCCACCCCGTCCGCATCGGTCACCGGCTCGGCATACATGTCCGCCGAGGCTACGCCGTCCAGTTGCTGGTCCGGCGATACCCCGCCAATCACCGGGCCTTCCCAATACTGTTGCACGCCATTGCCAATGTAGGTGAGGGCGGCCACCGTGCCGTCCCCCCCGTCGTTCCCCGACCCGTTCGAGTTGTCGTCCAACAACGGCGTCTGGAATTCGAAGGTCTCGCCCATTGCCTCCGCCGCCACGTCGAACGCCGCCTTCACCGTCGAACCGTTGAACACCTGAGTCCAAAAATAGTTGGAAAAGGAAATCGTCCCTGTGCTGACAAAGCTCGCATCCTCGCCCGGCGACGTGCTCGTCGCCACTATCCGCCGGCCCGCGTACGGCGACGACTGCAACGGACCCACGAACGTGCCCGACTCGCAAGCGTCGTACACCACAATAAGCTTGCCCTCAATCCCCGCCTGCAATGTGTTGCACCACGCAGCAAAGGCCGATGCGTCCAGCGTCTCCGTACCGCTCATCCGGAATGTGCCCGGACCCCCGTGATCCACCAAGTACACCACCACGTCCCCAATGGGAAGACCCCCCAACGCCTGCGGCGCCC
This sequence comes from Candidatus Hydrogenedentota bacterium, assembly GCA_045863295.1. Taxonomy (GTDB): domain Bacteria; phylum Hydrogenedentota; class Hydrogenedentia; order Hydrogenedentales; family SLHB01; genus BTWA01. Next base: position 91,576 of record BTWA01000025.1, on the reverse strand, counting down.
ACACCGTCATCGCCGACTGAAGATTAGACAGCGTCACGTCCCCGTCCACGTCGTCCGCCACCCCGTTCTCGTCCAGGTCAAGGTCCGTGTCCGAAGACAAGTAATGAATTGTCTCCTTCGTGAACCCCTGATACGTCAACGCACGGTACGCAAAATTCGCCGACGCCTGCGTAGCATCCCATAAATTGTTGCCGATGTATGGACCGCCCGCCGAAATGACAATTGCCTTACTTCTGGATGTACGATTCTCGAAACGAAACTTCTGCACACGGCTGGCCATGGTATCCGCAACGTATGCAGTACCATCTAAATCAAATGCCACGCCTGCGGGATATAAGAAGGTGCCCGCGAGAGTCCCTACACCGCCGCCCCACTGACCAAGAAAGTCGCCGGACTTGGAAAACTGCGTAATGTGTCCTGCATCGTCCGTCACGTGCAAGGTTTCGGAAGATGCCAGAAATGTAACTGATGTGGGAAAGAAGAGAAGGGGATTGCCGCCAAAATTACTTATATATTGGCCAGTTGGGCTGAACTTTTGAATACGGTGATTGCCGGTATCTGCAATGTATACAAACCCGTCTCCGTCGACACAAATCCCCCATGGCGCTGAGAGTTCACCTACTCCAGTACCGCTTTGCCCCCACTCGCGCAAGAGATTCCCTGCGAGGTCATACACAACTACGCGATGATGATTCGCATCGGTCAAATACAACTCATCCGCGGCAGAAATCGCCATGGCACGTGGAGACCAGTCTTCCTCACCTTTAAACCCGGAAATGGGCCAATTTGAAATTGGAGTGCCGTCGGTGTCAAAACGCAGTACTCTTTCGTTCTGGGAATCAGCAACAAAAAACGTTCCGTCCGAACAGAAGCTCATGGCGGTCGGGCGATTAAACTGCCCGGCGCCTGGAAAGCCGCCAATGACGCTCTCCAAGATACCGTCTCTTGAGTATCGTGCGATGCGGTGGTTGAGATCATCCACAACGTAGACCAGATTGTCAGGCCCTACTTCGATATCGACCACAAACTGAAACTGCTCGTCGCGCGCTCCATAGCTTCCGTCCCAAACTTCGATATAGTTGCCTATGGAGTCGTAGACATCGACATACCGTCTGCCAGCGGCACCTATCAAAACACGGCCGTCCGGCTGCGTATCTATTCCTGCCGGCCCTCTGACTCTCGCGCCTATCGGCCAGTCATTGTACAACGGCCATTGGTCCAAGAGCGTGCCGCCCGTGTCGAATCGATAAACGTTCGAACTCGTCGTCACGCAAACGACATCGTTTTGGTCTATTCCCAATCCCCACACGTTTCCAAGACCCGAACCCGAGCCTCCCCATGATTGTAAGAAGTTACCCGTGGCGTCGAATTTTTGTATGCGCTGATTTAGTTCGTCTGTCACATAGACGTTGCCAAAACTGTCAGCGTCAACGCTTCTTGGCCGGTTAAATTGGCCGTTTGCGCTCCCCTGCGAACCCCATTGTCCAATATAGTCACCATTTACATTGAACACTTGGATTCGATGATTCAGCGTATCGGCAACGTAAATATTTCCTGCCGGACTGACTGCAATCCCCCAAGGCTCATTGAATTTTCCACTTGTGTTTCCATTGCTTCCCCTCCTCCAGATTTGCTCTCCCTCCAGCGAGTACTTTGCAATGGCGTGCTCCAGCCGCTCTGCTACGTACAAATAATTGTCACTGGACACCGCGACCGCAACAGGATTGCTCCCTGATGTGTACCACTGTGTCAAGAAGCGTCCCTGAGAGCTAAATTTTTTGATTTGATTTATTCCGCTGTCCGCGACGTAAATGTTTCCCGCTCCATCGTGAGCGACGTCTTTCGTATTGTAGAAGTAGAGAGGTTGTTGCAGAGGCGGCCACATACGTTCGAACGCGTATCCACCTTGAAACGGCGACTCCGGAAAATCCTGTGCGTCATACGGATTTGATCCTTGCTGATTTTCGGAAGTATCCGTCCAACCATCCTGATCGCTGTCCAGGTCCAGGTAATTTGGCAGGCCATCGGCGTCGACGTCTGCATTTCCTTCTTCGCTATCGGGTATTCCGTCGTTGTCGCTGTCATTGTCTAAATAGTTTGGGGCTCCATCGGCATCGAAATCTCCGGTCAATTCAATGGAATCCAGTATTCCGTCCTCGTCACTGTCAATGTCGTTGGCATTGGAATCTCCATCATTGTCAAAATCGTCCGAACCTTCGTATTCATCGGGTATGGAATCGCCGTCGCTGTCCGTGCCTCCAAACTCATGGGCGCCGATGTCTACCTCAGCCCCTCGTGGCCTTGCTACGCCGAGAATGTCGGTTGCAGGCGACCCCAGGGATTGCCCAGTATCAATACACGGCGAATTCGGAGCCAGCCGGAGCATTCCTGGCGAAACATTTAGAAATATCGGATCGGCGGTAATGTTTCCAGTTCCGCCGATAGGTTGTGGCGAACAACAATAGGTGACCTGAACAGACGACAGGAATGTAACGGCACCGACTGTCGATTTGAATGCACAATTGGTCGCTGTCAGTGACGCATCATTGAGGTAAATTCCCGGCCCAGGCGTGGCCGAGTGGAATCGTATATTGTTCAAGAACGAGCAATTCTGGAGCACCAGCGTACTCAGACCTTCCGATACTAATGCACCGCCCGAAACAGCCGCTGAATTGCCTTCAAACAAGCAATTTGTATAGCTGGAAAAGGTGATATCAAGCTGTGCATCGACGCCAGCGCGGCCAAGCGACGAATCGTTCTCAATGAATTGACAACTCAAAAACTCGTTGTTGGCCTGATAACCTGAAATGACACCTCCATCTCGCTGCGCTGAATTGGAGTCAAACAGGGATGCCGTCACGGAAAGGTTGGAATCACTATTGAACAACGCTCCGCCGTCTCCGGTGGCTGAATTCAACGTGAATTCGCAGTCTACGATGGTTACGAACGATTCAGAAAAGTAAATTGCACCACCGAAATTCGCAAGGTTCTGCAGAAATTTAACGCCGTTTATTTCGACATGGGAACTGCCCATGACATACATCGCGCCGCCATCCAGCATGGCGCCATTGTCTTGGAATGTTCCACCTGTGATTTCGACTCTACTGTCTGAATCAACAAAGAGTCCCCCGGCGAGGCTATCGCTATAGTTGGCGTCGACGACGCAATCCAGAATAGAACAGACCCCAAACGCCGTTACGGCAATGGCGCCACGACCATTTCCATCTGCCGAGTTCGATTCTATGCGGCAGTTTGTAATTGTTGCGCTGGAACCTCGGACAGCAACCCCCGCGCCACCTACATTTCCCGACGTATGCCCTCCTGAAATGCTGAATCCATCCAAAATGGCGTTGTGCTCGCAGACGACAACGTGAAATGCGGGCTGTCCATCCCTCGAAGCGGAACCTTCAATCGTTGTTGGGTGAAGGTCCCAGTCCCGTTCATTGCGTGTCGACTCAGAGCCGGCGAACCCACCGTACAGACGGACGCTATCGTTGACGACCAACGCCCCGCTGTTCTCGCCCTCGGCAAATGGGTCACCGATTCGAGCTTCGTCGTATACTCCCTCAGCGACCCATACTTCGCCGCCCTCTTCGGCATCCGCTGCATTAATGGCAGACTGAAGCGACGTAAATGCCGTCGGCCAACTCAGGCCATCTTCGTTGCCCGACGTGTTGTCCTTGTCGACATACCATGTGCGGCCTGAAGGATTGTCGTCCGAAGCAGGGTAATACCCTTCGACATCGCTCAATGCGATCCAATCGGCTTCAAAAACGGTGTCTACGTGGTTACCGGATTGTGGCAAATCCATGCGTAGCGACAAAAGGTTTCCTGCAGGGGGCATACTCCCGGCATCCGGATCAGCAATCTGAAAAGTAATTCTATTAAGTCCGGGATACAACGAGCACGAATACGTGGTGATTCCGGCATCCGATGTGAGTACCAACTGGCAACTGATGGGACCTGCCGGCGTGCTGGGGCCAGAAACTACGCGGATTTTCGACCGAAACTCCGAGAAGCTGGTCAATGCAATGGGGCTAGCAAGAGTAATACCGAAATGTGGATCGGTGGACGAGGTGGGTTGCGCCAACAGCAGCCCGCCCTCCCGGCTATCCCAACCGAGCGTGATTTCGGATTCGTTTCCCCAGTCTTCCTGGTCCGACGAGAATGTCCATTCGAGGGTGGTGCCGCTACACATAAAAGGGGTAAAGAGAAAGAGTATTCCCCAAAGAACCCGCCCCGGCTTGGTGCCCCGCATTGCGCTAGACGATGCTCCAAAAGTAGACGCTCATTTGTACAGACAGGGAAATAGCGAATAGGTATTTTGCAGTTCGCCGCTATCTACCCTTGCACCACGACGCGCAATGGTATCCAGGCTTCGAAAATCCGCTGCTGACCTTGTTCCAAGTACTACGCCAACTCCCAAACCGTCTTGGAACAATGCCACTATTATACCATAGATCTTCCCACTGTGTATCTACATCCGAGTTTCGGCAAGGTGAGTTCCCGCAGGCATTTGCCGACGATTGCGCTGCGTATTCTATTCTGTCCGCAACCACTCATGAGGGTTTGGAAATGGACAAGCGTACAAGAATCATCGAAATCGCAACGGTGTCCAAGCACTGAATCAGGAAGAATGTGCGCCATCAGCTCGAATGGTGGTCTTCGTGGTGTTGGGAATCCCCGGATCCTTTCACATCAAGCGTAAGAGGACCCCACAGCGACATCCGTGTTGTTGTGGGGTCCTCAAATCCAATGACTGGACGAGAAATGCCTTATTCTCCGGGGATATTGCTCTTAACGGAGATCGCTTCGCCTTCGCGCACCCATTCTTCGTTGAAGCGGGCGTGCTTGATGGTCGAGCCTTGGGACTCGATCTTGAACGTGTAGATACAGTGGATGTCGCCGTCCGCGAATTGGATTAGATTGGGATAGTGCGCGGATCCTTCGCCCGACGGCAAGGCTTCGAGGCTCCGTTTGATGCTCCAAGTCTTGCCTTCGTCGTCGGAAAGATACAGGGTCAGATTGTGCCGGCCTTGACGCAGGTCGTTTGCGGCGAGAATGAATGATCCGCTATTCAATCCGTAGGCCGCCACGCTGCTTCCAGGATTGGGAATATCGGAAACGCCCACCTTTGACCACTTGACGCCGCCATCGTCAGAACGCGCGGTCTTCACTTTGCCGGGAATGCCGTTGTCGCGCATGAAGCAGATGATGCTGCCGTCCTTCCTTTGAATGAACGCGGGCTGAATGTTGCCCAGTTCCAGAATCGGCTCGCTGTAGGACCAGGTTTTTCCCGAATCCTCGGTGAAGGCCGCGATTGAGCAATTAAACACGTCGGAGTAGAGTCCCAACATCATTTTCTTTTCGGAAATCATGATGGGCGGTATCCGGCCCATCCAGCCGAGCCGGCTGGTCAGCTTATCCTGGGATGCCGCCTTCAATTGCTCGATCATTGCGGCGTGTTGCGGGTTGCTGGCGAGATGTTCTTTGAATTGTATCTTGGCCTCTTCGAGAAACGCCGGGTGAATCGTTTCCAAGTCTTTTGGACGCGTGTGGATGACATCCTGCCATTCCCACTTGGGCGCTCCGTCGTCCTGATAGTCGGTCGACGTCCGGTATTTCAGAAGCGCGCCGCCCCATTCGTTGTTTTGTATGGCCACCCAAAACAACCAAAGCTTTCCTTGGGGATCCATAAACAATACGGGGTTGCAGTCGGGCAGGTCTTGCGAATCGGCCATGAGGAATGGCTCACTCCATGCGGATTCGCCCTTGCGCAGGCGGGATCCCATGACGACGACGTCATCTTCTTTGCGCTCGCCGCTGCCATGAAACCAGGCGGCGATGAAGTCTCCTTGCGGAGTTTCTACCATGCTGGACGAGTGGTTATGCCATGATTCATGAGGAAAGATGATTTCGGCCTGATGTACGGGGCTTGCCGCGAGTGCGGAGATCGTTATCAATAACGCGGAACAGAGCATGTGCGGACTCCTTTCTCTGTTGAATTCCCGGCTCCAATCGAAAAGAATAGCACTTGGCCGACGCGAATTTAAACTGCAACCCCACGTCTCGCAATTGCTTACACGGAATTCCGAATACCATGGCCAGTAGCAATACTTTGTCCCTGAAAGACTTCCAGCGAATCGTTTTCTTTACTGGTGCGGGGCTGTCCGCGCAAAGCGGGCTGGCAACATACCGGGGCCGCGGCGGTGTCTGGGCGCAATACAATTACGAAGAATACGCCTGTCAACGCGCCTTCGAACGCGACCCCGAGAAAGTGTGGGACTTTCACGACACGCGGCGCGCCAAGGTGTTGTCGTGCGAGCCCAATCGCGGTCATGACCTCATTGCGGCAATACAGTGCGAACGTCCGGGTACGGTGGTTATTACTCAGAATGTGGATGGGTTGCATCAGCGGGCGGGTTCGCCCGATGTGATTGAGTTGCATGGAAGTTTGTGGCGAGTACGCTGTGACCGGGAAGGAACAGTGACGCCGAACTTCGAAATCCCTATCGCGAACCGGCGCTGCACGTGTGGAGCCTATTGGCGGCCGGACATTGTCTGGTTCGAGGACCCCCTTCGAGCAGACACGCTACAGCGCGCCGCAGATGCGATTGGTCAATGCGACGTGCTGGTAAGTATCGGCACATCGGCCGTTGTGTTTCCCGCGGCTGAATTGCCTCGAATTGCCATGGCCCATGGCGCGACCACTATTGAGATAAACCTCGACGACACGCCGATGACGCCACTATACACCCATGCGCTGCGTGGCAGCGCCACGGAGATTCTTGGCCAACTTTGGCCGGGCGTCGCTTAAGCCGGGTCCGTCCATGGTCCTTCTTGCGGTTTCCATGCCGCGAGCGCGTCGTGCCAAATTTGCCAGCGTGTCCTTAACTGCTCTGCCTGACTCTTGGTGTCCGGCGCATCGAACAAGTTGCGCTCTTCCAGCGGATCCGTTGTCAGGTCCCATGCATATTCCAGGTTGGGATCGGGGTCAACGTAGCGCACATACTTGGCGGAGTCGGTCCGCACGCCTTCGCTTCTGGGGATTTTCCCGTTATGTCCATACAGGTGTTCGAAGAACCACTCGGTACGCCATGCGGGAGAAGCGCCCTCGACAATCGGCCGCACACTTCGGCCTTGCATGGCTTGGGGAATCGCGACCCCGGCATAGTCGAGCATCGTCGGCGCCATATCGATGTTCAGCGCCATCTGCGAAACACGCCTGCCACGCTGCCCCGGTGCAACGCGGGGATCAAACACGATTAATGGGGTACGGATGCTTTGTTCGTAGCCGAGCCATTTTCCCGCCAGACCCCACTCGCCATTGAAAATGCCGTTGTCCGCCGTGAAGATCACGATGGTGTTCTCCGCGAGTCCAAGCTGGTGGAGCAACGATCGTGCCCGGCCCACCACGAAGTCCATGCCTGTAACGAGACGATAATATCCTTTGACGGACTCCTGATAGTGTTCGGGCGTCTCAAACCGGTAGCCCCAGCGCGTGCGCCCTTCGGATGTGCGGACAAAGTCGGGCAGCGAGTTGAAGTGGGCGTCGCTCGAGACGGCCGGCGGTGGAATCACGTCGTCCTTGTACAGGTCTTCGAGTTCCGGGTCGTACAGGTACTGACGCGGATCGCCGTCTTCGACATGCGGTTCCTTGAAACTGACCGACAGGCAGAACGGTTTGGAACCATCCCCCGCTTTTAGAAACGCCTCAATGTGGTCACCGGTGGTCTTGCGCAGGTGCTCTTTCTTCCCATTAATCTCGTTGAAATAGTGTCCCTGGCCTGGAAACCCTTGGAAGAAATCAAACTTGTCAGCCGGCAACTCTCCGCCCAGACCCCATTTGCCGATAAATCCGGTGCGGTACCCTGACTGGCGCAATAACTCCGGATATATCATCGCATAGGCCTCAGGCGACAACGGCTTCGCAAAGTTGTCGATCCCATGGGTGCGTACGTACTGCCCGGTAAACACACTGGCCCGGCTGGCCATGCAAATGGGCGTCGTGCAGAAGTTGTTCGAGAACAGCACCCCTTCTCCTGCCATCCGGTCCAGGTTTGGCGTCTGAATGATGGGCGTGCCCATGCAACCGAGATAATCACTCCGGAGATCATCCGCAAAGAGGAAAAGAATGTTGGGCGCCGTCGTCGACGCTCGCGCGGATTGCATCCGGAGTCCAGCCGCGGCGGCTGTTCCGGCAGCTAAAAACGTTCTGCGTGAAATATCGTGTCGCATGCCCCTGGTCCCGTTTCCCTGATTGAATTTAGGGGCATTCTGACTCAGTAACGGAGAAAAGGCAATGAATCGGGTGCGCCGGCAGGGGTGCTTACTGAATTCCAAATGTAAGTTGGTGCAAGGATTTGCTATACTTTTGGGGTCCTGTTTCCCGATCTGTTTTTGGAAATCGCGGCGTTGCACCCCGAGGCCGCCGCGATGCTTGGGCGAAACTGAGGTATTTAAAAGCAGTTGGGGACAGAATTCGTAGTTGATATGCACGATTGGCTGGATTCAAAGAAGGCGAAAGGCCCATGACCGATACGAATCATTGCGAACCGCGTCTGCCTGAAAAGGGGGACACCCCCATCCTGGATACCATTAACGGTCCGGCAGACCTTAAACGCTTATCAATAGAGCAGTTAAAGCAGTTAGCCGAAGAGATCCGCCGCGCCATCATCGCGGTGGCTTCGGTCAATGAGGGCCATCTTTCTTCCCATCTGGGGGTGGTGGAACTGACGCTTGCGTTGCACTACGTGTTTGACACCGAAAAAGACATGCTGGTGTGGGACGTGGGCCATCAGTGCTATGCCCACAAGCTGGTCACCGGCCGCAAAGACCTGATGCACACCATCCGCAAAAAGGGCGGCCTCAGCGGGTATCCCAAACGAAGCGAAAGCATGTTTGACCCCTTCGGCACCGGGCATAGTTCCACTTCCATCAGCGCGGCATTGGGTATGGCCACGGCGTTCCACCTCAAGGGTCAGAACCGGCATGCCATCGCTGTCATCGGCGACGGAGCCATGACGGCCGGCATGGCGTTTGAAGCGCTCGCGCACGCGGGTCACCTGGGGTACAACGTTACCGTCATCCTGAACGACAACAAGATGTCCATTTCGCCCAATGTCGGCGCTTTGTCGAGCTATTTCAACCGATTGATTACGGGCGGGCTGTATACGCGGGCACGGGGCGACATACATTCGTTCATGGAAAAGGCGCTTGGTCAGCAGTTCATCAAGGCGGCGCAACGGATCGAACATTCGGTCAAAGGCTTCCTGACACCGGGCACGATGTTTGAGCACCTGGGATCGCGGTATGTCGGACCGGTGGACGGACACGACCTGGAAACGTTGGTGGAATGTCTGCAAAACCTCAAGAACAAACCCCATGGCCCTGTGCTCTTTCATGCCGTCACGCAAAAGGGCAAGGGGTATAGCTATGCCGAGCAGGATCCCCTCACCTACCATGGGGTCCGTGCGTTTGACATCAATACAGGCGCGTTCAAGGGTTCCGAGAACAACAAGCCCGCCAAGACCTTTACCGATGTCTTCGCGGATACGCTTATCGAGGCGGCAAAGAAAGACAACCGTATCGTGGGGATTACCGCGGCCATGCCCACGGGCACGGGCATGTCGAAGTTTGAAAAGCATTTCCCCGAACGCATGTTCGATGTGGGCATCTGCGAGCAACACGCCGTGACGTTTGCGGCGGGTCTGGCAACCGAAGGCATGAAGCCGGTCTGTGCCATCTACTCCACGTTCTTGCAGCGCGCTTACGATCAATACCTGCACGACGTGTGTTTGCAGAATCTGCCCGTCATCTTTGCCGTGGATCGCGCCGGCCCCGTGGGCGAAGACAGCCCCACGCAGCAGGGCGCATTCGACATTTCGTTTATGCGATGCGTGCCGAACATCGTGTTGCTCGCCCCGCGCGACGACGTCGATTTACAGCGCATGCTCCACTGGTCGCTCAATCACCACGGTCCATCCTCCATCCGGTACGCGCGCGGCAAAGCCACGACCATTGGCGAGGCTGAAGGCCGTGGCGACGACGTGTTGCGCGGCCAGATTCTACGCGAAGGCACGGATGCCACCATTCTGGGCATCGGACCGGTGCTGGCGAACTGCCTTGTCGCCGCCGAACTGCTCGCGGCCGAGGGCTACTCCATTGCCGTCGCCGACGCGCGCAGCATCAAGCCGCTGGACGAGGGCCTGATCGAAAGCATCAAGAGCGCGCCCATTATCACGGTCGAAGAGAATTCGATTGTCGGCGGTTTTGGATCCGCTGTTATGGACCATTTCGAACGCCGAGGTACGCTCCACGAAGCCCGCATCCGCAAACTCGGCTTCCCCGACCTCTTCGTCGATCACTCCACGCGCGATGAACAGTTGCAGACTATAGGACTGCACGCGGAGGGCATCGCCGAAAGCGTACGCAGGTTTATTGGATCGCCGGTGGCGGAAAAGGTGGGTTGAGTCCAATTGCACGAATACTTCTGAAACAAGCCTGAGTACGCAACTCCAGAATAGGACTCTTTACACCGCGCGGTAGACCTGCTGGACTTCCTCGATCTCCGTTTCGAACCCGTAGTATTCGAAAACGTCTTTGTACGCTTCGCGAATCATGTCCGCGGTCAGGCCGTATTTGTCCAGCGAGTAATTGTGCTTGCTGACGTAGCCCTTGGCCTTTTCTTCTTCCGTGGCGAGCACCATGCGGAAGGGCTCGGTGAGGGGAATGTTTAGATTTTCGTAGAGTTCACTGATGAGTTTTCGCGGCGTCGCGGTCAGCCCGTCGTATTTGGCGAAGGCATATTGGCCTTTGGGCCACTTGGGCAGGCGCTCCATGGGCATGCGATACCAGTGTCCGGCGAGACGCATGATCATCTCGCGGAAGCGATCGCCTTTGGGGTCGTTGTCGAACCGGTTCCATGAAAACGATAGAAAGCTCATCAAGCTTGGCACGGACGAATAGGGATTGCGCACGTTGCAGATCACGCGGGCATCCGGGAAGAACTCCAGCAGCGAATCGGTCTTGGGGCTGAAGGCCGGGTTTTTGGACAGAAACCGCTTCTCCGGCCCATGTACGTATAAGTGCCGCCGCACGCATTCGCGGTAAAACGACATGATGGCCCTCCGATCGGCTTCGGGGGTATCCCGGTCAAAGGTGGCGTGGTGCCACAATTCCTCTTCGAAAGGAAACGGGAAGAGCAGGAAAATAGACGCAAAAATCGGGAAGAGGATGAGGTCGTCTTCCTCCGGTTCGAACAGGCTGACCCGGTGTATTTTTCGCACTTCGGCAAAAATCCGATTCTCCAGCGCCGCGAGGATCTTGTATCCCGGGTGTCCGACCATGCCGTCCAGCCAGCGCAACCCGAACACTACTTTGCGTTCGACGATCGACGGGGCAAAAATCAGTTCCCACAGTTTCAGCGTCGTGAATGTTTCCGTGTCTTTTGACATAACGCGGTGAAGGAACGTGGTTCCACTGCGGGGAATGCCGACAATAAACACCGGTTCCTTGATGGCCACGTTTTTATAGGCCCCGAAGAACAGGTCATCCAGCTTAAATGCAATCCGATGCAGTATTTGGAGCGTGACAAAGGCTGGAATAAAGAAGGCCATGACGAAGAAGCGCCGGACGGTAAACCGGGCGTGGGTGCCACGGCTCTTGAATACTGTCCGGTATAGCAAACGAAATAGTACAACGAACCCGACGCGCATAATTACCCCTGCTCTACTTCCGAAGCATTCCTCGACGACGCCGACTTACCCCATGGAACCCGCCGGTCATCCAGTTGCCTATAGAAAATACCACGGTCGTCAATCGTTGTTCCACATCAAGGGGCTATATTTTGCGTATTTTTCTTAGACACGTCCCTTTCATGGGGTATTGACCGCAATTTGGACCATGAAAAGTGGCTTCCGGTTGCCTCCTATTTGCAATTCCCGGCCCTAAGGATGGATAATTTGCGGGGTCTGAATTTCTTGGCCATGCCATTACCGGTTTATTACCTCCACATGCGTCGGGTGACGACCAATCTCGCCTCCTGGGCCCGATTGAAACCTGACAGGAGAAAATCGCGTCTAGGTTTATGGCCGGGTTCCATGGACATTGCCGGCAGGAATCTTGTAGGACACATTGCCGGCAAGAGAAACGGAATTCGAAATGCCGTTTGGGGTTGCTTGTAGAGTAGGACTAGGGCGTCGCACCGCGACCGAGACCATGCGGACAGGGCGCGTCAGTAGGGAGTAGGAATGAGTAGGCTACCGCTCAAGATTATTGGTGTTGGACATTATTTGCCCAAACGGGTTGTACCCAGCAGCGAAGTCGAACAGCTGTGCGGATTGCGGTCCGGCTGGATTGGACAGAAGACTGGCGTCCAGGAGCGGCGTTGGGTTAATGGAGAGACCAGCACCTACATGGGCGCGGAAGCCGCCCGGGAAGCCGTCAAAGACGCAGGTATCACGTTTAAAGATATTGACTTAATATTGAACGCCTCGGGTACCCAAGCGCAGGCAATTCCGGATGGGGCGCACTTGCTCCAGCGGGAACTGGGTATGGCCGATTCGGGTTCGGCGTGTCTTTCGGTGCACACCACGTGCCTCAGTTTTCTTACGGCGATGGATGTCAGCGCCTGTTTCCTGGCCACCGGGCGCTACAAGACGATCCTGATTGTCAGTGCGGACATTGCCTCCATCGGGCTTAATTTCAAGGAGCCGGAAAGCGCGTCATTGTTTGGGGACGCCGCGGCGGCCGTTGTGGTTACGGTCACGCCGCCCGGTGAAGCCAGTGGCGTAAGCAGTGTGCTCATGGAAGGGTATAGCAGCGGTGCGGATTACACTCGGGTTTCCGGCGGTGGGACCAACCGCCCGCCGTTTGACGAGCGTACCACCCGCGAAGATTTCATGTTTCACATGGAGGGACCTCGAGTATACCGGCTTGCCCGACAATACAGCGCGCCGTTTCTGGAAAAGCTTCGGCCGGGATTGTCATCCGGCTTGGGTACGATCCGCCAGGTGATTCCGCACCAAGCGAGCATTTTCGCCATTCGCGCCTTGCGCAAATACGGCGTACCGGACGAAAAGGTATCGCTGACTATCGACAAGTATGGCAATTGCGTGGCCGCATCCCTGCCGATTACGTTGTACGACACGATTAAATCGGACAGGATTCAGCGCGGCGATGAAGTCCTGTTAATTGGTACGGGCGCGGGCCTGTGCCTCGGTGGGATGATTCTCACCTATTAGATAAACATCGCGAGATGACTTTGGAAATTCATATGTGAAGGACGCTGCCCGGCGCAAGCAGGCGGCGTCCTTCTTCTTTGTGCGAAACGGCGCATATTCGGGTAAAATAGAGCCGGGGATTACGCGCCGTGCAGGCACTTCTTGTCCAGTTCCGGACTACCTGCCCGAAACCACCCGATTTGTGCGCATGCCCCGTGTGTCTATATATCCAACTGGCGGGAACCCATGTCTTTTTTGGCCCATATACGAGGACTCGACCCGGCACCGCGCCGGTTTCTTTTTTTCACGGCGTTTAACGTCGTGTCGTGGCAGTGCATTGTCGGTCAGGTATTGGTTTTGTTTGGCCGTCACGTGGACATGCCGCCTTCCTGGGTCGGGTTTTTGCTCGCCTTTCTCCCGCTCTCCATGATCATCATTCTGGGCACGGTGCCGTTGGTGGTCTGGTGGGGACCTAAACGGCTCATGTTGAGTGCCTGGTTCAGCAGAAACGTAGTGGCGTGCGCGGTCTTCACGATGCCGTGGACCATTTATGTATGGGGACCCAAAGCAGCGTGGTATGTGTTGCTGTTTACGACGCTGGCCTTTTGCCTGGCACGAGCCTTGGGCGCGGCGGGTTGGTTGCCCTGGCTGCATGAAGTGGTGCCTGAGCGGCAGCGTGGTCCCTATTTCAGCGCGGAGGTTGCAGTCGCCCAGACCATCAATGTGGGCGTGACGTTGGTGCAGGCATTTATACTGCTCGGAAATCCGGGATTGACACAGTTCCTGATTGTCTACGCGATCGGAATTGCGGCGGGATTCATCAGCCTTTTGTGGATGGGACGCGTGCCGGGAGGCAAGGGCAGCCGGGAGTTAATCTCGATCGCCGAAGGCTTTGCCTCGTACAAGGGCGCCTTGGCGAACAAATCGTTTGTCCGGTTTGTGATCGTGGCCTCGCTTTGTTTTGTTGCCGTAACGTGGGCCAGCGCCGCCTATGTGTTGTTCCTGCGCGACGCGATGAAATTATCGTCGCATACAATCATGTTTATTCTGGCCGCTGGCAGCTTTGGCATACTGCTGAGCATACGCCACTGGGCGCATTTCGCGGAATTGAACGGCAGCGGCTTAACCATGTTTCTGAGCCTGATCGGATATGCGTTGGCATCGTTTTTCTGTATTGAGTTGATACCGGATATGGCGTGGGCACCCTATGCGGCGGGTGCCTTGTATGTCGCCATCTCCGTATTCAACGCGGCTTTCTGGATGGCCGTCCACAGAGCCATGTTGAATTTCGTGCCCGAGACGGATCGCGTCAGCTATACCAACTTGTGGACCGTGGGCACTTCGCTGGCCCTTGCGGCAACGCCCGTGGCGGTTGGTTACATCGTCGAGTGGTTCGGCATCTGGGGCTTTCGAAGCTGCTTCCTGCTGTCGACCCTCATGTGCCTGGTTTGCGCGGTTTTGAGCCGGGCGGCCGTTCAGGATGGGCAGCCGTTCGACCGGTCCATCGGCCCTATGCTTGACCCTGTCCAACCGTTCCGCACGGTTGGCCGCATCTTGTGGATAACCTTGGGCCTGCATTCCAGCAACCCAAACCGGCGAAAGCGTTCCGTTACAGCGCCGGCTAAGACCGGCACAACCGGGAATTGACACGGCCTGCATCCGTGCGATAGGTTTGGCCTCCGTAAAAGAGGAGGACCCAATCATGGTGCGAATTGCCTTGGCGATAGCGCTCGCCGTTGTAGTGGGATGGACTTCGGGCTGCAACACGATTCGAGGCGCCGGAAAAGACATCGAACGTGGCGGAGAAAAGATTCAAAAGGTGGCTCAGTAAGCAGCCTGGACTCGGCACGTACAAACAATTATCCCCGGGAATGCGAGTGCGCAATCCCGGGGATGTGTATTTGTTTATCCGAGTTGTTTGCGGGCGTCGCCTGAAACCCGGACTTTCAGTCCAAGGTTCAGCGAAGTCGCCACCAATTCTTCCAGGATATCCCCGTACCCCATTACAATGTGGTTGGACATATGAGCGGACATGCACTCGTTCCTGTCATATCCGGGAATGTGCACATTGGCAATCGGCCACACTGGAGTGGTCTTGTTTAAACGGTCCTGCACTTCCGAGTCAGGCATTTCGATGACTTCGCCGCGGCCGCAGTCGATGACAAGCTCGCCCGGCTTCTCCCATACGCGCGACCACGTAATGACACCGGGTTTCGATACGCCGGAACAGGTGCCGCCCCCCATCGGAAAGTACATGGGCGGCTGCCGAAACACTTTGGTGTTTTTCCACCCGTTCCAGTGGGCTGGCGGCGCGCCGCCGGAAATCAGAAATACCCAGACAAACTTACCGTTGTATTCCCGTCCCCAACGCACGTCGTGCAACGTGGTCTCACTGGGCATCTTCTTGCGCTTGTAGATGTCATACATCAGACGCTGAGGAATGCCGGCTCCAAGATCCCCTTCGTTGTAGTGGACCAGAGGCTCACTGGAGAGGATGGTCTTGCCGGTTTCATAACTCTTCACATCGGGCCTATCGCCATTGTTCAACATACCTTCGACGAGGTCTGAGGCCGGGCACTGGCGCACAAGCCCCAATTGGTAGGGAATGCCTATTGCACTGAGTCCGTACCGTTCCCACATGCGTGCGGCGGCCACGTACATTTTCATCTGCGATATGACCTGGCTATGTACCAAGTGCTTGGAACCATCCGTACCCCAATCGAACCAGGTCCCCTTTTTGATGAGCCAATTCAAATGCTTTTGGGCTTCCGGCTCGCTGACCAACGCCATTTCGGCAAGCAAGTCAGACTGGTTCAAATACTCGATGGGGAATCCAACCGCGCCGGTCTTGGCGGGATCGAGCACGGCATTGATCATGCCCATGCACCCGGGATCGAACTGTCCCATGATCCGGCGTTCGCGCTTGATGACACCCGCCAATTCCTCGCCGAACTTCTGCGCCTTGGCAGACAACTTCAGCTTGCTCGCGTCCGCCACGTGGTCCATGCTGTGCGTCACTTGACCGGTCTGCACAAATTCGGCCAGTTTCTTCATGAAATAGTCGTCTTTGGTGAACTCTTCGGTCCATAACCGCGAGTGCTTCACGCCCAACCGTTCCAGGGAGCCGGCATGGTTCAGCAACGCAACCAATCCGGGCCATGTTCCGTCAAAGTTGCCCAGGAGCAGTTTGGGACCGCGATGCGTTTGCAATGGCCCCGTCACGTGATGCGAATACGCCCAGCAACTCAGAACGACCACTACGGCCGCATCGGGATCGATTTTGGCGAAAGCGGCCGCGCCTTCGGTCTGCTTCGTGAGAAATCCGTGTTTCCGCTTCTTGTCGAACTTGGGCCATACGTCCGTTTCCACGCCAAGTTTCTTGAACGCCTTTGCGACCTCTTTCAACGTCGATTCCTGCATGGGCCAGCAGACTTCACATGCCGAATCGCGATAATCGCCGTTGGAAACGAGGACCACCTTCTTAGTTTTGCCCTTGGCCATAACTCACTCCTCCCACGCACCATTCGCGTGTCGATGTCTTTTTGCGCGTCAATTCCCGGCTCGCCCCTGAAGGCCGGCCCCCGGTTCTCCCAACTGACGCATTGAGGATTTAGCATACACATTTTGCCATGGGTTATCATCCAATGGGCTCGCACACAGGTGGCCGAGGGGCTTTATAACCGGAGGAGAGATTACCGTGAATACCCTGGCGACGCGCAGAGAATTCCTGGCAGGGTCATTGGCTGCGTTCGGCGCCGTTGGTTTGGGAGTCCACGGTACAGCTGAACCCGCACGGCAACCTAACTTCGTTATCATCTTTACCGATGACCAAGGCTACAACGATGTCGGTTGTTTTGGATCGCACCGTATAAAAACACCACGCCTTGATCAAATGGCCCTCGAAGGAATGCGATTTACCGATTTTTACTCGGCGGCCCCGGTATGCACGCCCTCACGAGCCGGATTGTTGACGGGGTGCTACCCACAACGAAACAGTATGGTCGATATGCCCCGATCGGAAAACCGCATTGGGCAAGTGCTGTTTCCGGATACACCTTGCGGCATCCATCCCGACGAAGTCACCCTGGCCGAAGCGCTTAAAGGCATGGGCTACGCCACCGGTTGCGTCGGCAAATGGCATCTCGGTCACCTCCCGCCCTTTCTCCCCACGCGTAACGGATTTGATTCGTATTTTGGCATTCCCTATAGCAACGATATGATTCCGTGCCCGCTGATGAGGGGCGAAGAAGTAATTGAAGAACCCGCCGTACAAGCGACACTCACGGAACGGTATACCGAGGAGTCCATCCAGTTTATACGGGAAAACAAAGACAAACCGTTCTTTCTCTATCTGGCGCACAACATGCCGCATATTCCCCTTCATATTTCTGATCGCTTCGCGGGCAAATCGGATGGCGGAATCTATGGAGATGTAATTGAGTGCATCGATTGGAGCACCGGTGCCATCCTGGACACGTTGGATGAACTCGGCTTGTCAGACGACACCATCGTTGTCTTTACGACCGACAACGGCCCGTGGCTCTCCAAGGGGTCTAACGGCGGGTTCGCGACGCCGCTGCGCGCGGGCAAGGGGACGACCTACGAAGGCGGTATGCGCGTTCCCTGCATTATGCGGTGGAACGGCCATATTCCAGCCGGCAGCGTTTGCCGGGAAGTTGCCGCGACCATCGATCTGTTTCCCACCTTTACCAAACTTGCCGGCCGAACCGCACCGCCGGACCGAACCATTGACGGTCTGGATATATATCCCCTTATGTCCGGTGATCGGAATGCAACGTCTCCCCATGAGGCCTACTTCTACTATTTCGGATCGGAATTGCACGCCGTCCGGTCTGGGGAGTGGAAACTTCGATTTGAAAACTCCATGAAGGGCGAGGACATTTACCGGAAATCACCCAATCCCGATGCTTTAGTCCTGGAAGCTCTTTACCACCTCCCCACCGATCCAGGCGAGCAAAAAAACCTGATTGATCAGAACCCAGACATCGTTGATCGTTTGCGCAGACAGGCGGACCGCATGCGAACGGAATTGGGGGACAGCAAAACAGGGATCGCCGGGCGTTCCATTCGTCCGATTGGCATGTATGCGCCAAACCCCGTTCACTCGTAACTGTACCGACAGTTTAGTTGTTGGTTCTGGAACAATTTGCTAGCCTATTGTATCAGGGGTTGACCCTACTAGGTTCCGCCACGAGTACGCATCACATGAAGCTTTGGCCCCTGCACAATCTGAAGTTGTCTCCACTGTTCATTACGATTCTGTATGCCGTATTTGCATCGCTTTGGATTCTCAGCGGGGACTTTCTGCTGGCGACGCTGATATCGGACAAAGACCTGCTCACGTTCATGCAGTTCCTCAAGGGAGGCGTGTTATTTGTTGGTTTAACGGCACTCATGCTCTATTTCCTGATTCGTAAGCACGCCATACAAATCCGAACGTCACAGCGTCTCTTCGAACAAATGATGAATAATCTTCCAGGGATGGCCTATCGATGCCACTTCAACCAGACGCGCCAAATGGATTTTGCCAGCCCGGGCGCACTTGCGGTTACTGGATACTCAGCGGATGAGTTCATCAATCGACGTATCGATTTTGATGACATTGTCTTGCCGGAGTACAAGCCGGAGGTGCGGAACACGGCAGTCGAAGCAATTCGTGGCGGCAAGGCATATGCCATTACCTATCAGATTCGAAGAAAAGATGGAATGGTCCGGTGGGTATGGGAGCAAGGGAGCGGCGTACCGGGTGAGGACGGTGCCTTGGATATGCTGGAGGGGTATATCGTCGATGTGACCGAGACACGAGAGGCCCACAAAGCGGTAGAGGCTCAAGAAGCCTACTTCCGGTCTCTGATTGAGAATGCACCGGATATTATTCTGGCCATCGATCCGGATGGGCGCATCCGCTTTGGAAGTCCCTCGGTAACGCGTATCCTGGGATACGAGATCGATTCCTTAACCCGCCAGAATGTACTTGAGATAGTCGAGCCGGTAGATCGGCCGTTAGCCACTGCATTTATCACTTCACTGATTACAATGCCTCTCGTAACCAAAGTGATTGAAATCCGGCTGCAACACAAGGATCGCTCGTGGCGGAATGTAGAAGTAATCGGCGAAGTAGCCAATGCCGACGAAGGACCCTGGATCGTCTTGAACTGCCGTGACATCACCGAACGGTTACGTACCGAGACCGAGATGACCCTGCTGGCCCATGCAGTGGAGCAATCGGCTGACAGTATCATGATCATGCAGATGAACGGACTGGTGCAGTACGTGAATCAGGCGTTTGTCGCCATGACTGGTTATGAGCGCGATGAAATCGTAGGCAAACCATTTCAACAACTGTTTGCGGGGGATGCTGCAAAAGCAGACTTCGACAAAATCTGGAATGCGTTGAACCAGGGCGAGCCTTGGGCCGGAGTCACAACGTGCCAAAAAAAGTCTGGCCAATTTTTCCGCATGGAAGGCAACGTGGTGCCGATAAAATCGGGACACAGCAAGACGAGTCACATGGTCGCCATTCATCGGGACGTCACGGAACAAGAATTCATGCTTTCCCGCACGCATCAGAGCCAAAAGCTCGAGGCGATCGGAACGCTTGCAGGCGGCATTGCGCACGATTTCAACAATATACTATCCGCCGTCATGGGCTACACCGAAGTAATGCTGCACGATGTTTCCCCCGACTCCCCTCTCGGCAAAGATCTGACGGCCGTATACACAGCTGGCCAACGAGCCCGATCTCTGGTACGCCAAATACTGACGTTCAGCCGCGATGTCCCCCATGAATTGCAGCCGGTGGATCTGGGGGTAGTTATTCGCGAAGCGCTGCTATTGCTACGTGCCGCCCTCCCTTCGACCATTGCCATTGAAGAAGAACTCGACGAAGTATGTTGTCTCGTGAATGCGGACAGTACCCAGATACACCAAGTAATTATGAATTTGTGCACAAATGCGGCACATGCCATGCGCGAACGCGGTGGAACTCTGGCAGTCAAATTGCAGCAACGATATATTGACAGTGAGACCGCGGAGACTTTTGTCGACCTTCAGGAAGGCGTATATGCCTACGTGCAAGTATGCGACACCGGCCACGGAATGGACCGACTGACTCTAGATCGCGTTTTCGAGCCCTTTTTTACAACGAAGAAGGACGAGGGCACAGGCCTCGGCTTGTCGACCGTGCATGGCATCGTTAAAAGCCATAAGGGAGCCATTTCCGTGCACAGTGAATTGGGCAAAGGTACGGTATTCGGAGTTTTTCTGCCTGGGTTGGATTCAACCGCAAGTGTGCAGCGGCGGACCGAAGTCGCGTCACAGAACCCGGCTGTCGCCCATGAACATGTGCTCTTCGTGGACGACGAGGAGTCATTGATGATACTCGGCAAGAAAGTGCTCGAACGGATGGGATATCGGGTCACCGCGGTCAATAGCGGAGCAGAAGCGCTTGAGAAATTCAGTTTTGAACCCAAGGCGTTTGATATTATAGTCACCGATCAGGCCATGCCGGGGTTGCAGGGGCTATCGCTCGCGGAAAAAGCGAAGGCCATACGCCCGGATGTGCCGGTTATCATTACGACAGGGTATAGTGATCAAACAACGGAACAAAAAGCAGCCAATATCGGTGTATACATGGTATTGATGAAGCCGTTGATATCGAATGACCTTGCCAGCGCTATTCGGAGCGCGCTCGATCGGAAGAATGTCGAGGTTGTACGCAAAGCGCCGTGAGCGTCAGAAAGTGCGCTCCTGCCAGACCAATCAGCGGTTTCTTCCCGTCAGAATTAGCGCGGGTAGCAAGATCAATGTCATCGCCGCGGAAACCGCGATGCCGCCAATCGATGCAATGCCGATTCCATTGCTGAGTTCACTGCCAAGACCGGCGGCGACAGCCAATGGCATCATGCCGAGCACGGCGGCCAGGGTCACCATGAGTACGGGCCTGAACTCGCCTTTTAACGCCTCTAATATGGCTTGATGCCGGTTCGCTCCCTTTTGAATAAGGGCGTGCATGTGACTGAGAATCAGTACCGCATTGTTCACAACGATTCCAATCAACATTACGCAACCCAGTAGCACAAATATGTCGATGGACTTGCCGGCAATGAACAGAAACCCCAGCACGCCGACAAGCCCCATGGGCAATGTGGTCATTATCAGGAACGGACGAGTGAAAGACTCCAACACGGCAGCCAGCATCAGGTAGGTGAGCAGTGCAGCCAGGATACCGGCCTCCAGGAATTCCGCCACACTCTCGGCCATACGCTCGTATTCTCCCCGAAACTCACACCGGTATCCGGGGGGCAAGATTGCGGAACCATTCACCATTTTCTCAAGAGTGTCTATGGCCGTGCCAAGAGGCAGACTTGGACTCAAATTCGAATAGAGATGCGTAACCCTGCGTTTGTCGCTCCGGGTAATTTGGACCGAGGCAAGTGTCTCCTTAATATCTGCAAACCCGGACAACACGGCTGTTCGGTCGCCGCCCACGGGAACCTGGAATGCGGGAACCTGGTCCACTCCCGGCGTCTCCGCAAGTTTTACCCGTATGTCGTATGTGCGATCTCCGCTCCGATAGATTGCCGATTCCAGACCTTCCAAATTTCCGCGCAATACCGCAGCCAGATCCGCAGGGGTGGATCCGATGTCCGCCAGTATGGGCCGGATAGGCTCTACCAACAACTCGGGTTTGCCGTCACGAACGGACGTGTCCGGATCCACAAATCCCGGAATTTGAACGACGCGTTGTCGCAAGGCCAATGCAATGCGCTCAAGTTCCTTGATGCTATCTCCAGCGATCTCCATCTGCACGGGACTGTCTTGTCCGCCTACCCCCCCACCTACACTCACGGTCACGATGCAGTCTGGATAGTTTTTGAGTCTATCGCGAACAGTCTTGGCCAAGTCGTGAATGGTTTCCCTGCGTTCAGTTTTCTTGCTAAATTTCAAAAGCAGTTGCGCCAGATAGACTCCGTCGGTGGACTGGCCGATCCCGCCGCCCGCCGTTCCTACCAGAGTTACCGTGCGCTGTAAATTGGGTAACGATGAAAGCTGTTTCTCCACTTTCTGGGCGCGAGCGACGGTCTCCGAAAGATTCAGCCGGGTTGGATACTCCAGTTTTACGTAAATGTCGCCTTCGTCCATATCAGGTACGAAACTGAAACCAAGCAGAGGAACGATTGCAAACGAGCCCACAAACAACGCGGCACTGGCAAGAAGGACTGGAATGGCCGCCCACCGCTTGCCGGCAAGCGGACAGAGCATGCGCGCCAAAGCGGCTGCTGATGCGTTAATCAGTTTGTCCACGCCACTTTCGAAGCGGCCAAGGACAGTTGATTTCTGGCCTGAGTGTTTCAGCAGCAGGGCACATAGAATGGGTGTCAAAGTGAAGGAAATAAACAATGACACGACGTTCACGATCAGGGCCGTAATGGCAAATGGCCTGAAGAAAAGTCCTACTACACTGCCCATCAATCCGATGGGGAACAATACGACGATATTCGTTCCGGCACTGGCCAGCACAGCCTCCCCAACGTCCGCGGCGCCTTGTCGCGCGGCACTCCAGGAATTTGGTGAGCGGGGCATCCAACTGATGATGCTCTCCATCACTACGATAGAGTTGGTCACCAATACGCCTATGGACAATCCAATCGCCAACAATGTTGACATGTTCAAGGTGAAACCAAGTATCTGAATAAAGAACAGGCTGATCACTATCGTCAGCGGCATGCTGACAGCCACGACAAAAGTTGTCCGCACGTTGAATAGAAAAAGAAAAAGCACGGCAGACGTCAGCAGTATTCCTATGACGACGTTCCAAACCGTGGAGTCCAACGTTGCTTGAATAAAAGCTCCGTTGTCGGAAACCCACTCCAACGCCATGCCCCCCGGCAGTTGCGTGCGCAACGTGTCCATGGCATCGCGGACATGGCCAACTACCGCCACCGTATTGGCATCGGATTTTTTTACTACACGGATGGCAATGCATGGGCGTCCATCCACGAACGCCGCTTCGCGCCGCTCCTCCGAGGCCAGCACCACCGTCCCCAAATCCCGCAGGTAACGTCTTGCACCGTCCGCACCGGCCACCTGAAGCGAGCCGATTTCATCGACTGAATCGTATTCGGCGTCGAAGCGCACTGAATACTCGGTTTTCTGATCGGTCACACGCCCCGCAGGCGTGGTGTTGATTCCAGACTGCAGCGCGCGTGAGACTTGGGCGGTGCTGAGGCCGGCTGCGGATAATGTAGTCCGATCCAGCAACACATGAACTTCGCGTTCGGAGCCCCCGATCAGCTCAACATTGGCAACGCCCGTCAGCACGGAAATCCGATCTCGCAACGTGTTGTCTGCGTAATCGTACAACTCGTCAATGGTGAGATCCCCTGTCAAAGCGAGCGTCGCGATAGGTTCTTCATTGATGTCGAATTTCATAACCACCGGCTTTTCCACGCCAATGGGAAAATTCGCCAATTCCAGGTCAATCTTTTCCCGAACATCCGTTGCAACGACATTCACATCGACGCCAAGGTGAAACTCCAGGACGGTCTGAACTACATTTTCCATGCACGCGGAAGTCACATGCTTTAGACCATCCACTGAAGAGACAGCATCTTCAATACGCTTGGCCACGTCGACCTCAATATCGGCCGGCGATGCGCCTGGATAGACTGTAACAACGGTGATGTAGGGAATCTCCATGCGAGGCATCAATTCAAGCCCGAGTTTCCGGTAGGCGTTAAATCCAAGCATGGAGAGAGCAATGATCAGACAACACATTGCCACCGGCCGGCGGATGGCACCGTTAGCCAGAAACACGGGTACTCTCCTCCTGGGGGCGAACAGGGCTGCCGTCATTCAGCAGGAATTGACCCTTTACCACAACGGCAGCGCCTTCCTTTGGCCTATCTCCGGTGAGTTCAGTCCATCCAGCGGTGGCGAGACCGGTGTTGACCGGCAAAATCTTCGCGCAGCCGTTATCAATTGTAAAAACAACCGCCTGCCCGGTTCGCTGCACGATCGATTCGGTTGGAACGCCCAAACCTTCGCGGCGATCCAGCAGTACTGTGCATTCTGCCAAGCCCCCAGGCACGATAGACGTGTCGTCACCTGGAAGATCGCATTTAACTTCAAACGTTCGCAACGTGGGGTCTATGGTGGGGCTCTTGTAGACAACGGAATACGAACCGGCATCCACTGATCCGACTCGAACCCGAACGACCGCCATCCCGATGGCGATGCGAGCATAATACTGTGCAGGAACAAACAACGACGCCTCGAGCGACGCTGTATCCACGATTCTCAAAATGGGAACACCTGGCGAACCCATCTCGCCGGGCTCGGCCATCCGGTTGCAGACCTTGCCGGACAACGGCGCTACCACCAGAGAGTCGCGCATATCTTTTTCGGCAATGTCCAGAGCAATTTCTGCCTTTCGTAGTTCTTCCTGCGTCAAGCGAATCAAGCTTTCGTCATAGCGTAGTGTTGCGAGCAGCTTGTCATAATTGGTCTGCTTGATATCCAACGTCTCTGGAGTAACTACTTCTTGTTCTCGAAGGGTTTTGTAGCGAGCCAGATCCACCTCCGCAAGATTCAAGTCGGAACGAGTCCGTTCGATGTTTGCATGGCTCTCCTCCAGACTGCATTGCGCTACCTTCAGGTTCTGGCGCGCGATCTCCACCGCCTTCTGCAGATTGTGACTGTCGATCTGAAAAAGTTCGGTTTCGCCCGCGATAACCGTGTCGCCTTCATCCACCAAAATCAGCTCTATTGTTCCGGGAACACGTGGGGAAACCAGCGCAAAATTCTTTGCCAGCAGCGTCCCTGGCACTTGAACGGCCTCTTCGAACAGACGTCTTTCGACTTTGCCCAACACCACCGGAACGGCGAGCGTGTCCGACTCGACGTTGTCTTCGGTGGCCGCCATGCTGGAAATCCGAAAGTATGCGATACCCGCGGCTGCTACGGAGACTACGAAAATGACCACCGCCAATCGCTTCATCGTTTTCATGTACATTGCTTCGTGGATTCTCGCTGGGCACTGGTTACGTCACGAATACGGTCCAGATCCGCGCTGCCCATTTTGCACGGCCAGAATCGTTTCAGCTGCAGTCCACCTGTTGCGCAAGCGCGGCCGATGGTGAAGTTCCGGAGCTATCGAACGCATGTTGAGCCAGCCTCAACAATTCGTCACGAATTGCGAGGCGACTTGCGTCGTCGTATGGGGATACCCCCAGCGCATCCATGATCCATAAGCCTTCAACGGCAAGACACACAATCATGGAGAATTCAAGGCTTAGTCCTGTGGCGGAGGTTGAAGTAATCATGTTGCGTAAAGCTTCGCGCGCAGACGAAACCAGTCGAGGATTGTGAAACGAGCCGGCGATCAGTGCAGTGCTGATACGCTCAACGCGCGGATCACGACGCAACCAGACTTTAAGGCGGGACTGCAGTTCCCCCAACGGGCCATCGGTGTACTCCGCATTTTCCCCCTGTCGTGCAGTCTCAAAATGGCGGACCAATCGCTCGATCATGCCCTCAAGCAAGGCATCCTTGGAGGCAAAATGATAAAGGAGTCCGCCCTTGCTCAGGTGAGCGCGGCGGGCCACGGCGTCAAGTGTGAGCCGTGCGGCCCCTGCTTCCTGAACAATCATCTCGGCCGCGTCGAGTATACGTTCCCGTGTAATGCTGACTGGACTCATAGCTCCCCCGAACTAAACCGTCCAGACGGTATATTAACATTTCTACAGTGGGAAGTCAACGGGCGATATCTACAGGATATCTGGGGTTAGAAGGAGATCACTCGACGTGCCCGCGCTTTGCGCGTTCCACGGAGTCGGTGTCACCGGCGAATCGGCGGAGGATAAAGCGCATCGTCCCGGGAAAATGGCGATTCAAGAAGACAAGGGTCTTCCCATGATTCGTGATGACCGCTTCAGGTTTTCGCCGATAAAGCGCATGCACCATTTTGCGGGCCGCTTTGTCCGAGGGCATGACAAGCCATTGAGGTGCGGGGTCAGGCCGGTCCGCGTGCAGGTTGCCGATGTTGTCGGTTCGGCGAATATCACTCTCGACCAACCCCGGTTCGATACACGTAACGGATACACCCTTTGCCGCGAGTTCGTAATACAGCGACTCGGACAGTCCGCACACGGCAAATTTGCTGGCACAATACGCGGCGCTTGCAGGCATTCCGACACGCCCCATGACACTGGACACGAGACCAAGCCTGCCTTTTGATTGCACTAGGTAGGGTAATACTGCATATATCGTGTTTATCACGCCGAATACATTCGTTTCGAACTGCCTTCGAAAATCATCGGTGTTAAGCTTTTGAAACGCGCCATTCACGCCAAAGCCTGCGTTTGCCACGGCAACATCGATACCCCCGAAGGCTTGTACAGCCTTGTCTACAGCTTCATGGAGCGCAGCCGGATCGGTGACATCACACTTCAACTTAATGGCGGTTCCATACTCTTTTTCGACCAACCGGCACACTTCATCCAGCTTATCCAGGCGGCGCGCCGCCAAGGCGACCTTGGCTCCTTCGCGCGCAAAAGCGACTGCTAGCGCGGCGCCAATACCGGAAGAGGCTCCCGTTATGAAGACGGATTGACCATGAAATCGTCTACCCAAAGTGAATTAGTTCCTTATGCGCTCAATAATCGCATCCGCGAAGGCGCGGGTACCGCCGGATCCTCCGATATCTCTCGTCAGGCTGCTGCTTACGCCGGACTGGAGAACGGTATCGTACGCCTCTCGAATGCGGGTGGCCGCAGCCGTCTCCCCTATGTGGTTCAGCATCATGACGCCGCTCATGATCAAGGCCAGCGGATTGGCCAAGTCCTTTCCGGCGATGTCCGGCGCACTGCCGTGCACGGCCTCGAACACCGCCGCTTTCTCGCCAATATTTGCCCCGGGCACGACGCCGAGACCGCCAACCAGCCCCGCACAAAGGTCGCTGACGATGTCTCCGTACAAATTTTCCATCAAGACCACGTCAAATCGCGCCGGATCACGCACCAACTGCATACAGCCGTTGTCGATAATGAGTTCTTCGTACGCGATATCGTGAAATCCTGACTGGTGCACGGAGCGCGAGCAATCCAGAAAGAGGCCGTCTGACATCTTCATGATGTTGGCCTTGTGAAACACAGTGACTTTTTTCCGCCCGCGAGAACGGGCATAGTCAAACGCGAACCGCGCGATGCGCTCGCATCCTTTGCGTGTGGCAACCTTGATGCTCGTCACAACGCCTTCGCTAATTTCGTTTTCAATACCCGAGTACAACCCCTCGGTGTTTTCGCGCACCACCACCAAATCGACATGGTCATACCTGGTCTTTATACCGGAAAGGTTACGCACCGGACGAACAGCGGCGTACAGGTTCATCCGTTTGCGCAGACCGACATTTACACTGGTGAAGCCCTTGCCAATCGGGGTGGTTACCGGCCCCTTCAACGCTACCTTGTGGAGTTCAATGGCTTCGAGTGTGACATCCGGCAACACGCTGCCATGGGTATCCACGGCCGCAGCACCTGCCGGCAGTTCGATCCACTCTATTGCGACACCGGATGCGTCAATGACCCGGCGAGCGGCTTCGGCCACTTCTGGGCCGATGCCGTCGCCGGGGATAAGGCAGATTTTGTGAGACATAAGCGATACCTCCGTTCCTTCGTGAGAGAAGAATCCCTGCCCGGTTGGGGGGCATCGCCGGGTAACGCGCATTCGATCGGGAGATTACAGCGCGGCCTTGGCGCCGGCTTGCGCGCACGCATGATCGTTTTCGACCGTGCTCCCCGAGACGCCGACTCCGCCGATTACCGTACCAGCTGCAGTCTTGATTGGCACACCGCCCGGAAACGTAATCAAACCGCCGTTCGAGACTTCTATCTGGTATAGCGATCCGCCCGGCTGGCTGAGGCTGCCAATGACGCCGGTATCGAAATCGAAATACCGCGCAGTCTTCGCCTTCTTAATGGAAATATCGATACTGCCAAGCCATGCGCCGTCCATCCGTGCAAACGCCTTCAGGTTGGCGCCCGCGTCCACAACCGCAATGTTCATTTTGCAACCAAGTTCCTCGGCCTTTGCTCGTGCGGCGTCCACAATCTTGCGCGCAGTTACCAGATCGATGTCCAGACAATTCAAAGCCATAGTGAGTTCTCCCATCTGTTTTGCACCAGTTGGGCAAGAAGGTATCACCCTGCGAATCGAGGGTCAAGTCCCATGACACCACGCCGACGCAATGTATCAATCAGTCAATCGAACACTTGCCTCGTGGAAACGACTGACGGGCAGCGGCATATCCGAATCCGCCCCACGAACGCTTTTCCAAACGATTTCGTTTAAGGCCAGCATAGGCGTACGATCGTAGTCGCTGAAGTCCATCTTCATCGACTCATCCGCGCCCCACGCCGTCGCCTGGTTGATTTCGTTCAGATCTATGTTCGAGGGAAGATGCGTATAAGGCTCGGGATCCAGCTTGTCACTCAAGGAAGCATACATGGGGTTTGCCGCCGCGTCGTATTGACTCATAGGCTGCAGCCCCAGCAGTAGTTCGATCGTTCTGAGCATTGACGAAGTCGTGTAAAAAGTGCTGTCGACAATTCCGCGATGGCAGTATGGGCTCACGACCAGACCGACGGTCCGCCTCGCATCCACATGATCGGGACCATTCTGCGCATCGTCCTCGATGACGAACACGGCCATTTCGTTCCAATACTTGCTATGGCTTACACGATCAATGATCTGACCCAGTGCCAAGTCATTGCTTGCCACCGACGCACGGGGAGTCGGCTCCCCGGGACGCGTGCCACGAGTATGATCCTCCGGCAGACTCATCACCATAAAGTTCGGAAGCCGTTTGTCGGGATCTGAGTCACTGTAGTTCTTTTCGTATTCATCAAACTCGCGGATGAACTCCTTGGCATTGTCTGTGTCGCGCGCATCCCACGATCCATAGTTTGGTGCGACATGCCCCATCAAACCGGCCACGCGCGCGGCCATTTGTGTCCCATCGCTTACTTGTTCCGCAAACTCACCGTACGAACGGTACGTTAATCCCTTCTTGGCGCATTGATCCCAGATATACCCGGCCGACGGGAACATCGCGGTAGAAAGCGGCGCGTGGCTCTTCCCGCCGTATGAGGCCGGCCACGTCTTTTCGACATAGTCCGTGGCATAGGCCGCGTTGGACCATTGATGACCATCCCAACTTACTTCCGCGTCGCAGTACAGGTTGTCGAGCAGAACGAATTGCTCAGCGATGGCATGATGATTCGGGGTTATTTCGCGTCCAAAAATGGCGAGACGGGGATCGCCATTGCCCTGCGGCAAGTCGCCAAAGACCTGATCATAGGTTCTGTTTTCCTTGATGATGTAGAGCACGTGCTTGATGGGCGACGCCACTCCCACATCGCTCGGAACAACCGTCGGCGTGGCCGAAGGTTTTGCCCGAACCAACAACTCGTCGTTGTATGGACAATTGCGATAGGCTTGACGCGTCAATTCCGGCAACTTGTCCTTGAATTCGGCGACGCTAATAATCTGGATTGCTCCCTTTTGAAGGCTTTTGACGTTTCCCGCACCTTCTTCGCCCGGAGGCAAGGGGCTCAACGGACCACGAATATTGGAGTACGATTCCGTCCCCTTTCCGTTGCCGATTAACAGTTTCATTCCGTCAGCGCTAAGGGCAATCGCCGAGGGATACCATCCAGACGGAATGAAACCAAGCACGTTGCTTTCCTCCGTCTCCGATACATCCACGACGCACACGTTATAGTTGTCCGCATTCGCAACAAACAGCGTTGTACTGTCCGGATTCACAGCCATCGCGTTCGGGGTGGATCCTTCCGGGGCGCGTTCATGCATGGAGGTGAATATTGTTTCAATGGCCTTGAACGATTCTGAATCAATGACCCAGACCGTATTATCGTTCCCGCAGGAGACAAACAATCGCCCGCGTCCGTCCAATAGGAGGTCATTCGGATTGTTGCCCACGCGAAGCGTGCGTTCGACGGTCAGGCTTTCCGTATTGATGACGCTCACGCTCGCGCTGGCCCAATTGGAGCAAAACAGGCGACGGCCATCCGGCGATACGGCCAAGTCATAGGGGTTTTGCTCCACTTTCACACGCCCCGTCACCTGCCCCGAGTTGGAGTCCAAAACGACTACTTCATTCGTGACACGGTTTCCTGCAAAGAGCCGAGGCTGCGATGGATGATGTGCCAAACCCGACCAGTACGTACGCTCGGACTCCAGTGTATCGTTCCATTGGGCAACCGGTTTCTCGCCCAGCCGGCCGTTTGTATACTCGAGAACATAAATAGACGCTGCGACGCCTTCGTCGGTCTTGTTGCTGCCGCCTGAAACAAACAACCGGTTGCCGTCGGGGCTCCACGCAAGACCAAGCCACGCCGTCGGAAGTGGAATTCGCTGGGTAACGGTATCCGATTGGGCATCCACCACGACCAGCCCGTGGGCATTAAATCCGCCGTGCAGTCCAATCAATGCGGTGCCATCCGGGGTCGGCACGATGGATAGAAGCAGGTCTTGTGTTTCGAGCAACGTCCCTGACGGCGATATTCGCCAGCCATTGGGAAGAAGGTATCCATCTTCGAATGGACCAGGAAGCGCCTTGATATCCGCTAAAACCGCCCCTGAAGACACCATTAGACCGAGTAGAAGCGTTTTGTATCGCATGCCTGTACCCCCAAGTTGCTATCGATACAAGTCGAGAATACACCTATTTCGAGTATGCACGGTAATCATTGCGTAGAGGTTAACGCGGATACGCAAAGCAAACTTTGCTTGGGGGGGTGAATCACGTACCACTCTGGATTCTGGCTTCCAATTCCGCCACCGGTTCCGCCACTATACGAACCATGCATCATTAGATTGTTCAGCATGGCGGCGATTCGCGAATTGTCCGTCTACAGCGCACGCATCTCCTCGTCTTGAGTCCAGATGGTGAGATTGGCCAGGTTTCGCCGTGTAGGCAGCAACATGCCAATCAAGTACCCTGTGGTAAACATGACGCAATTGCCAATGATGGTCGTGTAATACGTATCGAAATTACTCTTGATCGCAAGGGACCATGCTTCGGGGAGTCTGCCCAGCGCGTGTAGCGACATGAATCCGGAAAATAAGACCGTGAATACAATCCCAATGAAGACCGCGCGGCCATCGCCACGCATCGTGAGAAAGCCCAGCATAAACAATCCCAACAGCCCGCCCGCGCTGATTGAGTTCAGAATGGTCGCCGAATCCTGAAGCGTGTTGGTCTCGCTGACAGACAGCCAGTATGCGCCCAGAATCATGATGATTGAACTGACAAACGACAGCGACTTTGCGGCGAAGATGTAATGGCCTTCGCTCTTTTCGGGAGCAAGATGCCGTTTGTAAATGTCCGTAACCGTTACAGCGGATATGGCGTTAATGCTGGATGACAGCGTTGACATTGCCGCCGCGAGCACGCCCGCGATGACCAGTCCCGACACGCCCTGATACATATGCATACTCACGAAATACGGCAAAATATCTTCCGCTTTTCGTTCGCCTGTCAACATCTTGGCGGCTTCCGGATCGGGGTAGACCTGATAGAAAACGAATAGGGCAGTGCCGAGGAAATAGAAATAGGTCCAAGTGGGCAGGCTGCACAGACAATTAATCCACATGGCCCGGCGCGCCGCATTAGCGGATTCGGCTGTACACCACTTCTGCACCACGTTCTGGTTACCGCTATATTCGGTCATCCAATTGAAAAAACCATACACGAGCACCATGAGCACCGTCTTGGTGGAAAAAATCTCGTGCAGGGACCTCGGCGCTATTGGCGAAGCCACAGGTTGGTTCGTTACCGTGTCTGTTACACCAAGCACAAATTTATTGTGTTCTGCCGCCACCGAGAAAAGGGTTGAGAATCCTTCGGGAAGATTCCAGACGACCGTTGCCAATATGAGTAAACCACCTAAGCTGAGTACAATCGATTGGACGAAATCCGTCCAGATGACGGCCTCAATTCCCCCCAACACCGTATAAAATGCGGTGACACTGCCTCCGACCACAATACACGCGGTCGTGTTCCACCCGGTGAGAGCGTGAATGAGCGCGGATACCAGATACAAGACCAGACTCAAGCGAATGCATTGGCTCACATTGAACATCAATGCCGCATAAACCCGTGTTCCTGGACCGAATCGGCCCTCCAGATACTCGAATGCGGAAGTCGTGTGTGTACGGCGAAAAAAAGGCAGCACCCATTTGGAGGCGATTAGCATGGCGATCGGCAAGGTGGGATAAATCAAAAAAAGGAGCCAGGCTCGCTTGTACGAATCCGCGGGCAAGGCAACGAATGTGATCGAACTGATTGATGTCCCGAACATGGAAATGCCAAGCAACCAAGCGGGGTAAGAACGGTTACCTACAAAATAACTTTCCGTGCTCTTTTGACGCCGCGCAAAATATGGCCCCATGGCCAATTGAATGCCGAAGTACCCCACAAGTATAACAACGTCCAATGCCCGAAATTCGCCCAGCATGATCGCTTCTCCCCCGCTACCCAGTATCGGACTGTAACAACTAGCGAATGTGCGGATCAAGGACCGAAGACGCGAAAAGCTGGTGCATTGATTCCAATCGTCGACTTCCGCAATCCGATCGCGAAACAAGCCGCGGATGAAAGAGTCAGGTGCCTGTTGGCGTTTTTGCCTCCAATTCGGCGACCGGTTCCGGCAGCAATGGCCCAGGCCGTTGCAATTGTGTAGTGCGCGCCAAATAAAAATACGTCAAGACGCGCAGCGCGCAGAGAATAAACAACGTAATTCGAACGCCCCAATCGCTGCCGGCGATCCAATTTGAGAGTCCGAGCATGCAAAACATCATGACAACACGGCCAATCGCAAGTGGAATCTCCCAGGCACACAAGTACTCGATCCGTTGCGTGGGATCGTCAACGGTGTCTTGAATAACCTCGACACGCAGGCTGAAATGGGGAATGTCGAACATGGCCGTGGAAACTGCATGGATAATACCGAATGCAATCAAAATGCCGGATGTAACCGGCAGAAAGAAGAGCAAGCCGCCGGCCGTTAGCAGCCATGCGGACCAACACAGGTAGCGTCTACGATGTAAAGGCTTCATGATCCAGCCGAGGCCATACGAAACCGCGATGGCTATCAAAGCCTGAAAGGAAGCAAAACCTCCGACGGAGACTTCCTTCTCCGTCTCCATGTACATCAGTAAACCAATCATGAATGCGAGAACATAATAGGATCCAGCCAGTGTAAACGCGGCGTAGAGAAGGTTACGCCAATCCTTGTGTTTCTTCGGTGGAAACAAGGCCTTCTTGATGTGAAATGGACGTTGTTGGCGATCCGACGGCAACAGAAAGCTCAGCACATACGCCATCAAGTAAAGTACAATGACGACCATGAAGAGCCGGTGGTACCCCTGAAGCTTTTGGGGGGCGTATGCAATAATGATACCCCCAACGGGTGGGGCAACCAGACGCGAAAAATTGCTCACTGCACTCAAAATGCCGTAATAGTATTCGCGCCGGCCAGACGACGTCACGTCATAGTGAATCGTGTTGTTGCCGGCATAAAACACGCCCCAGGCAACTCCCAACAGAGAACCCAGCAGGATGTCGTGGTCCGATGCCCGCTCTTGAAGCCACAACATGATGCCGTAATAGATCGCGTGTAGGACCAATCCAAACCGGTAGACCTGCAGCCGGTCTTTCGCCTGGGCATACCACCCCGAGATTACGAAAAATACGGGCGTGACGGCGAATACGGCAAGATGGAACCGGCAAATCACATTTAGATCGTGACTGTTCACCCAAAGGTAAACACTGACGAAAATGGAACACAGCGCTTCCGCAGCCCCGAAAAGACCCGTAATTCCAAATGCTACCCATGCTTGCGGATGTAATTTATGGTCAGACATAGATCCGCATAGATTAACCCAAGCTGTGCAGGGAAACAAGCAGCACCCTTTCGCAGCAGGAGGATGCGACAATTACCGTTATTGGGTACGGATGAAGGACTTACAAACCCTAGTTCTATGGGAGGGAATTGGATTTTCAAGTAGAACACGAAACAAATGTGACCGATTTCACGAACAAACAAACAATTATGGACATCCTTACGAAATCTACGTTTGCGCAAATCGGGATCGAGTGTTACAATTCGGTTGCAAGGACGGTTGGCGAATCAGTTTCCGAGCAGCTGATTTTCCCTGAAGGCCGTTTTTGTACTGGCGGACAGTAGTCGACCCCGACGGCTACTGTCTCTTTTTTTTTGCCGTTCTCCTCTTCATCCATCTCAATGTGTTCCCGGACGAATATTGATTGGATCGGAGGAGCAGGCAGGCGAAACCTCCTGGCTGCAGTTACTCTTGGGGAAGGAGTGTCTTAAGGTAGACGTCGTGTGCAAAAGCTTCACGTACCTACCCCTCCGATATGAGGCCGCATTCAACTTTTTGGACGAATCTCAAACGCACTAGGTTTGAAGCAATATGGTGAAACTATCCATCTCAACCTGTCCAGTGCTGTAGTCGGGGATTAGGCGAATTTGAATCCAACGTACGCCTTCAATCCGGCCGTTCGGCAACTCGACGTTAAATGAACTGCGTTCGGGATTACGAAAGATGGCGCCATTCACTTTGCACTTGAACAGTGGGTTGTTCTTCTCGTCTGTCACATACAGATCGTAGCTGCAATGGCCTGTGGTTAATCCGTCCGGCCGCCAGTTCAAGACCATTCCCGTAACCGCCTTGGCCCCCGATCCGGCCAAGTGCATTTCCCATGTGTACGGCCTCGCCTCCGGCTCATCGAAAGGCGCTACTCGGTTCTGCATCTTGCTGGCAAACAGTAGGTCCGCGGAGGCATCGGCTTCCAACGCATGAGCCCAAGAATGGGCATCGTGCGCATTTACGTCTGTCTTGCGAATGCCACCCCCCTTGGACATGTGCGCCTGTTGGCCCAACTCCAGGATCGTGAAGTGATCGCCCTGGGCCACGTGCACTTCCCCTCGTTCAACGGTAACCACGGTATTGTCCGGTTTGACCGCGACCGAAAACATCGTCCCGAATACGTTCACTTCACCCGAAGGTGTGCTGACTTTGAAGAGCCGCCCCGAGGGCGACACATCCAACCAGATGGTCCCCTCCTCGACGTGCAGATGACGAGAATTGATCACCCGCATCCGGCCTTCTGCCGAAAGTTTGACTTCGGTGGATCCCAGGAGGCGCATGACAAGGCTACTTCTGGCGGCCGTAGAGAACTCGTCGTTCCGGCGCACCGAGTCACGCACTGAAGCACGCTGCGATTCGGCCACGCGATCCGCAACTCCCCTGACGCCCGTGAGCAGTCCTATCGCATCGCTTGGGACAGCTTCACGGGGCCAGTACGAGTTCAAAATCACGGCTATAAGAAGCAGGAAGACCACGGCCACCGCCGGCGAATAGCGAGCGACCCTACGCCATCGATCATGCGAATGCTTTACCCGCCAATTGTACTCTTGAATGTCCCTTGCGACCGGTTGGATTTCCGGCAGATTCTCGAGTACGGTCTGGCGAAGATTTCGCGACAGCCGATCTTCCGACATGGCTTCGAATATCAATGCGGACATGCGCTGGCGTTCGCGGAATTCTTCTCCGCATGCTCCGCATTCTGAAACGTGCAACTCGACGATAACTCGATCGGAATGAGAGAGCTCACCGTCGATATACGCTTGCAGCAAACCCTTTATTCGCGTACACGACGCCACGTGTCCTGCTCCTCTGAACTGCGTCCTTCGAGAATGTCACGCATCAGCCGGCTCGCCCGTTCCAGCACGCCACGTATTTCATCTTTCGATTCACCCGTGAACTCGCTTATTTCGTGGTAACTGAGTTCCTGAAGGTACCGAAGCACAACCGGCAACCGGTACCGTTCGGGCAGTGCGTCTATGGCGCGATTGATGCGTTCAATTTTTTCATTGCGCTCGCTGAGCTGTTCCGGGCCGAGCCGAGCATCTTCAATCGAAATCGTCCTTCGATATGGCAGCGGCGTTTCGTTCTGCAGCCGCTTGCCATGTTTGCGCAACCAATTCGCCGACGTCCGGCACGTCAACTCTTTGAGCCACGGGCCGAACCGGTTCGGGTCGCGCAGATTTCGAAGGTTACGGTAAGCTTCCAGAAAGGCATCCTGGGCGATATCCTCCGCCGCACCGTACCGCCCGGCGTAATAATACGCCGTGGCGAATACGGCACCTTGGTAAGACTCGACCAGCTTTCCGAAAGCGTCCGTGTCTCCCTCAAGGCAACGCTGTACGAGCTGTGCATCTTCTACGTGCATGCCTGTCCTTAACAAAGACCCGAGCAAGGTGTGTGTTAACTGGCGGACAGGTTACCTTGATTGTCTCTTAGGTGGCTAACAGAAACTTAACGATCACAAACAGGTCCAAAATGGAACAAAATCTACAGTAAAGCCACATCGCTGTGAACCGGGTCGCCACCCAAACCGACCATCAAGGAATCGCGGTACCCCATCCGTCTCAAAGGCTCAACTACATCCACCAGCAAGTCGGGTACATAATAATCCAGAAACGATCCGGTCCCATTGGCTCGGAATTCGGCCATACAACCGGGTATCAAAAGTGCTTCGCCCCGTCGCAAAAGAGCGTCATCGCCACCAGCTGTCACAGTCAACTCACGCGACAGGCCAAGCAAAATGTGAAAAGAAGCATTCCGCGTATCGCGCACATACGTACCCGAGACATCCACCTTTTCTGTTGCGAAATACCGGCAAGCCCCCAAAATGGCCCGTTGGCCATGGTCAAATCTCAACGCAAGTGGAATGGCAAGACCCGGGTGCTCGGCACCAAATCGAGTCGCCTCCAAGGCTTTGTCGATATGCAGTGGACGTGGCTTGCCGTCGTCGCCTTCCCGGCCCCAGTCATAAACCCGGTAGGTGAGGTCGCTGTTTTGTTGAATCTCCGCCAGAAGAACCCCACCACCAATGGAATGCATGTGACCCGCCGGCACAAAAACGGCATCACCCGCTGTCACCGGCACGGATTTCAATTGAGATTGAATGGCGCCGTTCGCGCACTCGGTTGGCAGCGATTGGGCCGTCAGTGTAGGATTCATGCCGCAGAGAATACGGCTTCCCGGGTCCGCATTCATGATGTACCACATTTCGGTCTTGCCGACGTCCAACTCGCCAAGGCGAACTGCCGTTTGGTCGTCGGGATGCACCTGGATGGACAGCCATTCCGCCGTGTCCAACAGTTTCAACAAGAGTGGAAAACGGCCAAAAGGCGTCGGTTTGGCGTGGTACCCTAGCAGCGACTTGGGATCGTTGGTCAGCAGTTCGTGGAGCGAGTATCCTTTCAACGGGCCGCTGACCACGCTGCTCACGGCAGTGGCGTGGTCGGATACGATCCATGCTTCTCCAACGGGAGGGCCTTGCGGAACCGGTTTGCCCAACAGGGACTTTAGTTTGGACCCACCCCAAACTCGCTCCATATAGATTTCGTTAAGGCGGATTAGACCGGCCATTTCCACAACGACAGCCATGGTATCACCTTGAGTTGATGTACGCGACGTAACCTTCGAAATTGCGCTTCATCTCGTCGACGGTGTCTCCGCCGAACTTCTCACAGTATAACCCGGCCAGTACGATTGCCAGCGACGCTTCGACAATAATGGCCAAGGCCGGTACAGCACAAGTGTCGCTGCGTTCGTATACCGCCTCGACGCCCTCATGGGAAACCATGTCCACGCTCCGCAGAGGTTTCATCAACGTTGAAATGGGCTTCTTCACTACCCGAACCACCAAATCCTCGCCGGTGGACATGCTGCCTTCCGTGCCCCCGAGGTTGTTCGTCGTGCGGCGGTAGTGCCCCCCCGTCCGGACCTCGTCAGACCAGACGATTTCGTCGTGGAATGCACTGCCAAAACGTTCCGCGCCGCGGAATCCCAAGCCAATTTCCACCCCTTTCACTGCTTGTATACTCATCATCATTTCGGCGATTTGAGCATCCAGTTTTCGATCCCATTGGGTATACGTGCCCAGACCCGGAGCAAGACCCCAAGCGCGGACTTCCACTACACCGCCCAATGTGTCCTTGGCCTGTTTTGCCTTCTTGATTTCCGCGACCATTGAAGCTTCCACGGCCGCGTCACAACAGCGCACTTCCGAATTCATGGACAGCTCATGTATTTTTTCGGATGGAATCGTGTCGCTGTCTGCGATTACCGATCCGATTTGAGTCACGTGCGCGGCGATTCCAACGCCAAATTCCGCCAAGAGCTTCCGGCACAGAGCCCCTGCCGCAACACGCCCCGCCGTCTCGCGTGCCGAGGCCCGTTCAAGGACGTTGCGGCAATCGTCATGGCCGTACTTCATAGCGCCTACCAGATCGGCATGTCCGGGACGCGGCCGGACAATTTTCTCCGATCGCTCGCCGGTGGAGGGTTTCCAAGGATCCATGGCATTGCGCCAATTCTCGAAATCGCGGTTCCAGACAGCCATGATTATCGGACCGCCCAGGGTTATTCCGCCGCGCATCCCCGTCAACACATCGACTTCGTCTTTCTCAATGCGTTGACGCCCTCCGCGGCCGTATCCTTTCTGACGCTCCGCCAACCAGAAATTGATGTCTTCCGGTTCAAGTTCCAGCCCGGCGGGGATGCCGTCCAAAAAACAGAATATACCGCGGCCGTGAGACTCGCCGGCAGAATAGTAACGCAACACGTTCGATGCTCCTACGCAATCCAATGGCCCATACATGGCCTCCCAGTGTCTTCATGCCGACGCCGAGAGCAATGTATACTACGCAACAAAACTGAGGACCACCATCTCTTTTGAAAGGCCAAGTCCGGGCCACTTCATTTGGGTGAAAAGTCGTTACAGGACTTCTTTCGCAACGCTATACGTTTTGCCTTGTCCTTCGCGTCAATAGACTCCAAGGCCTTCAACTTTCGGGCCTTATAGCGTTCTGTAACGGGAATCATGTGGTTCTTCATCCACAGTGGATGACCGGAATTTCCCGACCAATCGTCTAAGTGAAATAGCGCATCTTGTCCTTCAATATTGACGCCTTGGGCAAGGTAGCTTTCCGCGTTGGCGAGTCGCCGATCGATATACTCGATTTCCTCTTCGATATGCTGCTTCTTGCTCATACGATGCTCCCGGCGCTGCACGTTGCGCCTGTTCCTGGATTGTTGGGGCACCCACTCGACAGGACCGGCGCCCCAGTTTCGAACTATGCATGACGCCCTTACTGAGCTTTTCATGCATACCAGGGCGGCAAAGCACCGTGTGGTAGCAGTCGCCAAAATCGGGCTGTTCAGTATGCCGGGCCCCGTAGAAAGTCGAAGTACATCCGGACCAACTCCGCACCAAAAAACATGACCAACATGGCTGCCAAGGAAAGATACGGGCCGAATGGCAGGTAATGAGCTCCGGGCTCGCCGCTTTCAGCACCTTCGCCGTCTCCCGCCTCGGCAGACACCGGCTTGGGTTTGGATGCGACCATCTGAATGATGCCAATTAAGGCGCCTACAAACGACGCGAGCACAATTACCAATATGACCCCGCCCAGCCCAAAGAAAGCGCCAAGCATGGCATTCAACTTTACGTCGCCGAAGCCCATTCCGGGCTTCTTCAGGAGCAACAACGCGATTTTGTCCAGCGCATACAGACTACCGCCACCCACCAGTACGCCGAGCAGCGAATTAAATACCGCCTGGTCGAACGGGCCAATCACAACGAGCCTACTCTCGGGGTAGAACATCGCCACGAGCGAAACCACAATACCTATCGGAATGCCGGGCAGGCTAACCGAATCAGGTATGGTCCAATCCGTCAGGTCCACAAAAGTCACAAGAACCAGTGCAGCCGCAAGCACCATGTAGATCGGGGTCGCTATGGAAATCTCAAACTTCCAGAACACCAGAAAAAACAACAATCCAGTAATCGCTTCAACCAGTGGATACTGCCAACTGATGGGATTCTTGCAATTGCGACATTTGGCGCCCAGTACGAGCCAACTTAAAACGGGGATGTTGTCGTACCATACGATGCTGCTTTCGCATTTGGGACAGCGCGAACGAGGCTTGACCACAGACAACCCACGGGGCAGCCTATACACGCAGACGTTCAAGAAACTGCCCACCATGCAGCCCAATACGAAGGCAAACATGGACAACACGGCATACAGTGCCTGAAATTCCGTTTGATCTCCGCCCATTATTCTCCACTCACCATGACGTCTGAAATTAACAGGGAAGGCGCGCCACACGCGCCGAAGAACCGCAAATCGTCACCGATCCCCGCTATCTTACTAAAAATGTCGATGACATTTCCCGCAATCGTCACACCTCGAATAGGAGAGCCGAGGCGGCCGTTTACTATGTGTAAGCCGGCGGCCCCAAAACTGAAGTCGCCAGAGACCGGATCAGCTGTATGCACCCCCATGGCCTCTGTCACATAAAACCCTTCTGAAGCGGTATCCAGCAGGCCTTCCAACGACGTAGTTCCGGGGTTGAGATACAGGTTCGACGCGCTTACTTCTGGAGTGGATTTGAACCCCCCTCGCGAGCCATTGGCGGTGCTTTGGCCCTGCACCCGGGTAGCTGTGTAAACACTGTGCAGATAGCCAGCCAAACGGCCGTCTTCCACGAGCACAGTCCGCTGCGCAGAAACGCCTTCCCCGTCAAATGGGGCCCTGTTGATGCCTTCAGGCAGATCATTCTGATCGTAGATAGACACCCCTTCGGACGCAATGGCATCGCCCACACGGTGGGCCAACATGGATCGGCCTTTCAAGACTTCATCGGCGGCGAGCGATGTGGAGAGAATACCGAGAATCTGCATGGCTACGTAGTTTTCAAGCACGATGGGCATGACACACGATGCACATGGCTTCCCACCCAAGCCGCGGACGGCACGTTGCGCACATCTATCGGCCACCCAATTGGGGCGTAGAGCCTCAAACGTGCGGGCAAAATCAAATTCCCAGCCCATCTCGGGATCGCCGGTGTCCCCTGCGGCCACGGCCACCACGGAGGCCGAACAGTAACCGCTACGATACCGGCGAAAGAGTCCATGGGTGTTGGCTATGGTCACATCGTTAAGAATGTCGCCGTAGGAAGCTTGCTGTACTGCCCGCACACGGGGTTCGCTGGCGAGGGTGGCCGCTTCGATTGACCGTGCAATATCGATTTTTTCAGCCACCGGCCGAGCCGCGAAGTCTTCCTCGGTCCAGTCGTCAAACGATTCGATGGCGTCCTTGTGCAGGCCGTTATGTGGATCGGGATCGTTCCCAAGCGCGTTCTGCCAGGCAGATTCAGTAAGCGCTGTCAATCCACCGTTGACATCGCTGCAGAAGGCAAACCCCATTCTCCGGTCCGGTGTGAACAAACGGAGTCCGGTGCCGATGGACTCTGCTTCGGCAAGGGATTCCACGTCTCCCCCGCACACTTCAATTTCCAGCGACTCACTTTTCAGGCACACCAATTCGGCCTCGACCGCCCCCAGTTTGATGGCAGTGTCCAATGCATCCTGAATGGCGCCTTTGGTCAAGGGGCCGCTCCTAACTTGGAAGCGTCCGCAAGGGTTTTTACAAACGCGCCAACCTTGTCTGCGGTCTCGGGTGAATCGCCCAGGGAACCGATCAGGCGCACAATCGCGCTGCCAACAACGACACCATCGGCATACCCGGCTACTTGTGCGGCCTGTTCCGGCGTAGATATGCCGAATCCTACGGCGACAGGCGTTTGGGCATGAGACTTTAGCTCGCTCACCATATTGCCGACTGTGTCGTCAAGCGACCGGCGCTCGCCCGTAACGCCCATGCTGGATACGTAATAGATGAATCCGCGCGAATACCGGGCGATCACGTCCATGCGTTCGGGACGTGTAGTTGGAGCCACCAGATAGACAGTAGCAATGTTCTTCTCATGCAGGCACCGGTTGTACTCCTCATCTTCCTCCGGCGGCAGGTCGACGCACAACACGCCATCCACG
Source organism: Candidatus Hydrogenedentota bacterium (assembly GCA_045863295.1). Taxonomy (GTDB): domain Bacteria; phylum Hydrogenedentota; class Hydrogenedentia; order Hydrogenedentales; family SLHB01; genus BTWA01. Next base: position 49,312 of record BTWA01000025.1, on the reverse strand, counting down.
CCCGCATCGGCGCAATCTACTGCAAATTGCTCGACTCCATACGCCAGTACCGGGTTGTAGTACGTGAACAACAGGAGTGGGAGTTGCGTTTCCTTGCGAAGCTCTTTTACGAGCGCCACACAATCATGCAAGGTAACATTATGTTTGAGAGCGCGCTGCGCGGCTTCTTGATTTACGACACCGTCCGCGATTGGGTCGGAGAATGGCACGCCCAACTCGACGATATCCGCGCCGGCTCTTTCAAGCGCCAGAACGATTTCGCGCGTGCGAGACAGCGTTGGATCGCCCGCAGTGATGAAAGGAATGAACGCCGTTTCTTTTCGTCGCTTTAATTGGTCAAACCGCGCATCGATACGGTTCACAGCAAGTCCTCCCCGAGAATAAACCGGGCAGCCTGTTGCACGTCCTTGTCCCCCCGGCCAGACATGTTGACGACCACAATTTGGTCAGGAGCAAGCGTCGGCACAAGCTTGACCGCAAAAGCGATGGCATGGGCACTTTCCAGCGCGGGAATGATGCCCTCGGTACGGCTGACCAATTGAAACGCTTCCAGCGCCTCATCGTCGTTGGCATAGGGATATTGGACCCGGCCGATAGTATGGAAGTACGCATGTTCGGGACCAATGCTGGGATAATCCAAGCCGGCAGAAACGCTGTGAGTTCCCTGAATTTGCCCGTGTTTGTCCTGCAGCACATAACTCATCGCGCCGTGAAGCATTCCTTTGACGCCGCCGGCAAACCGTGCGGCGTGTTCCCCGGTTTCCGGTCCGTGGCCGCCAGCCTCAACGCCGTACATTTTCACCGCTTCATCGAGAATGAAGTCAAAGAACAGGCCAATCGAATTGCTTCCGCCGCCGACACAGGCAATGAGCACGTCAGGTAAGCGGCCTTCTTTTTCCATGATTTGTGTCCGCACCTCACGGCCAATCACGCTTTGAAAGTCACGGCAAATGACCGGAAACGGATGCGGCCCTTCCACAGTGCCCAGCACATAGTGGGTGTGACGCACATTGGCCACCCAATCGCGCATCGCTTCGTTGATGGCGTCCTTTAGAGTCTTGGTGCCGGCACTAACGCCGGTCACCTTGGTGCCCAGCAGGCGCATGCGAAAAACGTTGAGCTTTTGGCGCTCCATGTCTTCCGTGCCCATGTACACCTCGCATTCCAGACCCAATAAAGCACAGGCGGTGGCCGTCGCCACTCCGTGCTGACCGGCGCCGGTTTCGGCGATGATGCGGGTTTTTCCCATGCGCTTGGCAAGCAAGGTTTGGCCGAGCGCATTATTGATCTTGTGGGCGCCTGTGTGGCACAGGTCCTCGCGTTTGAAGTACATCTTGGCCCCGCCAAGCTGCTTCGTCAGCCGCTCCGCGAAGTACAAAGGCGTGGGGCGGCCGATAAAATCGGTCCGCAACTTCGCCAGTGTGGCCTGAAACTCCGGATCAGCCATGGCACTCGCGTACGCCGCTTCCAGTTCCTGCAATGGATACATCAGCGTCTCGGGTACGTACCGCCCACCAAATTCCCCGTACCGACCCCGATCGTCAGGAAACGGATAAGGCGCACTTGGCATTGCGGATGAAATCTCTGATCTTTGCATGATCCTTCTTTCCGGGTTCGGCTTCTACGCCCCCCGCCGTGTCGACTGCATAAGGCTTTACGCGACGCACCGCCTCCGCCACATTGGCAGGCGTTAATCCGCCGGCCAGCAAGATGGGCTTACCCAACTGAACGGCGCGTTCCGCTGTATTCCAGTCGCCAACGTGACCCGTGCCGCCTCGCGCGCCGGGCACATAAGCGTCAATCAAATAAGACCCACAGGGATACTCAAGCATGGACTCCGTGATAAATCCGGGTCCTGCCCGAAACGCCTTAATTGAACGCGGCCCAAAGGCAGCGCAGTATTCGGGCGGCTCTTCGCCATGCAACTGGACCGTATCCACGATTGACAAAAAGTCGATTGCCCGGTCAAGGGGTTCGTTGACGCAAATTGCGACAGTCACCACGAACGGGGGTAATTGTTCGATAATGCGCTGTGCATTATCCGGATCGATATACCGGTTCCTGGGCTTCGCCTCAGGCGCGAAATTAAACCCCAGGGCATCTGCACCGAATTCGCAGGCAGCCAGCGCATCGTGCAGACTTGTGATTCCGCAAATCTTAACTCTGGTCAAAACCGAGAAGTTCCCTGATCTTGGATGCTATATCCTTGTTGGAAACGATGGCTTCGCCGACAAGGATAGCGTCCACGCCGCCGTCTTCCAGACGCTTCACGTCGTCCCGCGTATAAATACCGCTTTCGCTTACGAGCACGTGGCCGCCCGGCACCAGTTTTTTGAGCCTTAATGTGAGTCCAATATCCACGGTGAACGAGGATAAGTCGCGGTTGTTGATGCCGATGATGGCCGAACCCGCCTTCAGCGCGCGCGCTATTTCTTCTTCGTCGTGCGTTTCGACCAGTACACCCATGCCCAACGTGGCGGCGAGCTTGCTATAGTCCTTTATTTGTTCATCCGTAAGCATGCGCACTATAAGCAAGATCGCGTCGGCCCGGTTGGCGCGCGCTTCGTATATCTGGTATTCGTCGACGATAAACTCTTTTCGAAGGCAAGGTACGCGAACGCTGGTACTGACTTGGCGCAGATCTTGAAGCGTTCCCTTGAAGTATTTCTCGTCGGTCAGAATCGAAATCGCGCGGGCCCCGTTATCCTGATAAAGATGTCCCAGTTCCACCGGATCCACGTTGTGGAGAAAAGTACCCTTAACCGGCGAGGAACGCTTGATCTCCGCGATAAGACTGATGCCGTCTTTGCGCAGTGCACCCCTGAAATCGCGAGGTTTTCGGTTCCAGTCAATTTGCTCCTCAAGTTGCCGCTGTGGCAGGGCCTGTTTGCGGGCCGCCACTTCTTCCAACTTGTGCGCGCAGATATCGTCTAAGATCATGGTTTGCCGCCGGTTTCCGTCAATGCACCCGAAGCCGCAATCAACGCGTCCAGTTTGGCCAAGGCCGAACCTGAGTCGATGGACGATGAGGCTCGCTCGACCGCCTCGCGCCAGTCGGTACTGTGGTCGTCAGCCGCCAATAAGGCCGCAGCCGCATTCAACAATACAATGTCACGGTGAGGGCCGTGTTGACCTTCCAATACCGCGCGAAGCAGACCGGCGTTTTCCTCCGGCCCCCCTCCCCTCACCGCCGTCAACGGTGCCGGGGCAAGCCCTGCATCTTCCGGACGTATCTCATACTTCCGCAATCCTTTCCCTGACACTTCGCATACAGTAGATGGGCCGGATAATCCTAGTTCGTCTAGTCCATCAGGGCCGGATACGACAAATGCCCGGCGCGTACCGAGATTCGCCAGTACTTGGGCAAGCGTCTCGACGAGATCGCGATCAAAGACCCCAATAACCTGTCCACAGGCACCCGCCGGATTGGTCAACGGACCGAGAATGTTGAACACGGTACGGGTTTTCAATTCGGCCCGCGGACCCGCTACATGTTTCATGCACGTGTGAAGTGCTCGGGCAAAAAGAAACCCTATCCCTACGTCGTCAATGCACCTGCCTACTTGGTCTGGTGACGCATCCAATTGAACGCCAAGTGCTTCCAAAACATCAGCACTGCCACACTTGCTTGTGGCGCTACGGTTCCCGTGCTTTGCAACGGCCACGCCGGAACCGGCTGCCACGAAAGCGGCCGCTGTGGAAATATTGAATGTACCCGAGTGATCACCACCTGTGCCGCAGGTATCCACCAAGGGGCTTCGGGTTGTAACGATTCGAGTAGCCTTGGCCCGCATGGTAGAGGCAAGTCCGGTGATTTCCTCAACTGTCTCGCCTTTCACCCGAAGACCCATAAGAAAAGCGCCAATCTGGGCCTGTGTGGCCTTGCCTTCCATGATGTCACCCAGAGCGGCGGCAGCCCGATCCCGCGAAAGATCTTGCTTCAGGGCCAGATCATGTAAGGCTTCTTGAATCATCCACTTGCATCCATAAACAGGTGTCAGGTTGCGGCTTGCTAAAGGGGAAAATAGTATCAGCCCCGGCGCAGGCAAGTCAAAGTTGATGCGGTCTAATTTCCACGGATCCCGGGACTTACACTAAGTGTGTTAGAACCGCAGCGGCGATACTTAAGACTAAGAAGAATGCACACATGTCCGTAATCGTGGTTAAGAGGGGCGGAGAGGCCAGAGCCGGGTCCATTTTGATTTTTCGCACAATTAGCGGAATTGAGCCACCCAGAGCCAACGCTATTACCGAATTCGCCGCTAACGCCACGCCCACGACCAGACTGAGCGCGAGATTGTGCTTCCAAAGGTAGGATACGCCTGCCAGCAACGTGCCGAGACACAAACCGTTTATCAGCCCAACTTGTGATTCCTTGGCAATAACGCGAACATAATCCTCGGTGGTTATCAGGCCGAGCGACAATTCACGAATGCTGACCGTGACTGCCTGATTGCCTGCACAGCCACTCAGGTTGGCAACCACAGGGATGAATACGGCAAGTGCAATAACGGCTTCAAGCGTTGCGTGAAACTGGTCGATGACGGTAACCGCGAGCAACGACAACGCAAGATTGATGACAAGCCACAGCAGACGCCGGAACGAGCGCTCGAACAAGGGCATGCTGCGCAACTCTTCGCCAGTGATAATACCGCCAAATCGCATAAAGGCTTGTTCTTGTCGGTCACCGAGGGCTTCCTCCGTATCCAAACGGCGCACTACGCCAATGATGCGCCCGTCGGGCTCGACGACCGGCAAACCGACAAACGGATACCGGGCAAATGTCTGCTCCAATTCATCCAAAGTCGCCGTGTGCAACACATAGATTGGATTTGCGATCATGAGTGAACTCAACGGAACCTCGTCTTCCGAGAGCAAAAGGTCTCGCAATCGAAGCACCCCCACAAGCCGTCCGTGATCGGACACAGTGTAGGCGTATTGGATGCTGTAGTCGGCGTATTCCCTGGCATGGTCGTGCAGATTTCGCACAACATCGGACACCTTCCATGCCATGGGAAATGCAAGAAACTCGGTTACCATCAGGCCGCCCGCCGTGTCAGCGGGGTAATTGAGCAACATGCGGGCATCGGCGGCTTCCTCCGGTTCCATATGCTGCAGAATGGCTTCGGCGTCGGTGGCGTCGATTTCTCCGAGCAGATCAGCGCGTTGATCGCTATCCAATTCCTCCAAAATGTCCGCGGCAACTTCGGCGGGCAACTCTTCGAGTAGATCCGCGCTCTGGGCATCGGATAGCTGGGCAATGATGTCCGCTGCGTGTTCGGCCTCAAGCAGCGTGAGGAGTTTTGCTCTGTCATCCTCGCCAAGGCGTGAAAAGGCCCGTGCCAGTTCAGCGGCGCTCAGGGAATGCAACAATTCGACAAGGGCCGAATGGTCCTCTTGTTCAATGAGCTGTTCCAGTTGTTCCCACGCCATGGCGAGCTTCTCTTTAATTAGCAGACTCCGTGCACATTCAAGGACTGGTGCTGGTGAGTCCGGTTGTCAGTCGGCGATGGGCAGCCCCATGCTCAAAGCAAGCGATGCAAAACCGAGCATAAAGAAGAATCCGAGCATGTCGGTCACGGTCGTTAATATCGGTGCGGAGGCCAAAGCCGGATCCACTTTAAACACCTTCAACCCCAGTGGAATCAATCCTCCGATACAAGCTCCCACGATGGTGTTCAGCAACAAGGCGCCGCCGACGACGCTAGCCAGATAGATGTTCTGCGACCATATCAGCACGATGAGGCCCAGCGCGATGCCTAGCGCGATGCCGTTTGGAACCCCAACCTGCATTTCCTTTAGCCAAACCCGAATGAAATCGCGGGGCTTAATGACGCCGATGGACAATTCCCGGATGCTGACCGCGACCGCCTGGTTGCCCGAGCAGCCGCTCATATCGGAAATAATGGGCATAAACACAGCCAGCATAATAACTTGGGCAAGGGTCTTTTCATACATAGCTATGACACTGGCGGAAATCAGATTTAAGAAAATGTTGGGCGTAAGAAATGCCAATCGCCGGATCGCGCGAATGCTGTTGGGCATACTCCGCAATTCTTCACCACCGATGATGCCGCTGAAGCGCATAAACGCCTTTCCAGCCACATCCGATTCGCGCTTCTTAACGTCGTCGCGCTGTACAACGCCAACAATTTGAAAGGCATCGTCGACTACGGGCACACCAAAGAAATTGTATTGATCGAACAACTGCCGCAAATCGTCAAGCGAGGTCTTGACGTTCACGTTCAATGGATTCTTAATCATGACATCTACAAGCGGGGTCAATCCGGGTGAGAGTACGAGATCGCGCAAGCGGATAACGCCAACCAACTTCTTTTCGTGTGAGACTACGTATACGTACTGAACCCCATAGTCGGCGTATGTGTCGGCGTTGGTTCGCAAATCACTCAAGACGTCGGCAATTGTCTGGTCCTCTTCATAGTAGAGAAACTCGGTAATCATCAGGCCGCCGGCGGTATCCGGGTCGTAGTTCAAAAGAACCCTGGTATCCTCGGCTTGAGCGGGATCCATGGCCTTCAAGATGGCCTCGACGTCCATGTCCTCGAGACTGCCAAGAACGTCCGCGCGAGTGGCACTTTCCATTTCGTCCAGGATTGCGGCGGCCTGCTCGGGAGTCAGTTCCTCGATAATCTCCGCGCCCTGCACTTCGGGTAGAATGGCCAAAATCCCAGCCGCTTCATCCGGGGGAAGTAGGGTCAGCAGGGTGGTCTTTTCGTCATCACTAAGGCGCGTCAAGGCGCGTGCGATGTCACCCGGTGTCAGCGAATGCACGAACTCCCGAAGACCGTCTGTATCCTGGTTCGCCTCGAACTCTCGAATGGTCTTCCACGTTTCCTTGAAATGTTCGTCTGCCATTGCATGCCTCCGGAAGGGGGATAATCGATTGATGCGCAAAGGGTTAGCAGGGACACATCTGCCACGCCAAAGCGTCGTATCTTACCGATTCCATGAGGCCGCTGCAAGGACTGGCCCAAACACTTTCCTAATTGCAGTTCCCGGTCCTTGCACATTCAAACACTCAGAATCATAATGGCGGACAACTTGGGTTGGGCTCTTACAATGCGCACGTTTGATCGGTCGTTTGTGGATTCTTTTTGCAGCAGGCTCTCTCGGATTCCCGAGGATGCAAAGCCGCTTTGGGGGGCCATGAATCGCGGGCAAATGTTCGCCCACCTTAGCCAGGCCATTGGGTATTCATTGGGCGAATTGCCCAGGGCGAAAGACGAAGGCAATCTCTTTTACCATGCGGTGGCGGCACCCTTAATCCTGAACGGCTTCATTCGAATGCCGCGCAACGTAGAAGCCCCGAAAATGTATGCATTTGACGCACCCGGCGAGCCGCTGGAGTCGGTGCATGCCCGGTTGGAGGCCTTTTTGGACAGAATGAGCGAACCCCATTTCAATCCACTTCCCCACCCCTTATTCGGCGCGATCGGCGCAAAAGGCTGGGGAAAGCTGCATATTGTTCATGGCGATCATCACGCGAGGCAATTCGCGGTCTGAAAGGGCACATTGCATGGCCAAGTTGAATCAGGCGCACATTGACCAGATTACCCAACGAATTGAACGGATACCGGCGGACGCCGCGCCGCTTTGGGGCAAAATGAACCGGGATCAGATGTTTGGGCACCTTGCCGATGTTGTCCGGTATTCGATGGGCCAGGGACCTGAAGTCCCTTTCAAGGGAAACTTCAAAACGAAGTATGTGTTTGCCCCACTTGTGCTATTTGGAATCAAGCAAATCCCTCAAAATATCCGGGCTCCCCGAGCCAAGGGCGCGCCGGAACACGGAACCCGCACCTGCTCGGCAGAGGAACTCAAGTCTGTATTGGGTGAGTTTCTGGTCAATAGTACGAATGGGGGCATGTCCACTCCGCACCACCCTTTTTTCGGCCATATCGGCGTGTCCGGCTGGCGCCGTTTCCACGTTGTTCACTGCGACCATCATCTGCGGCAGTTTGGAGTTTAGCCACCATGCGTCAGATGGACCATGACTTTGCATCTGAATTGATAGAACGGCTGGAGAAGATACCTGCGGAAGCCAAACCGGCTTGGGGTAAAATGTCACCGGACCGAATGGTGAATCATCTGAATGCAACGTTCCGCTATTCCATGGGAAAAGAAGTCCCCAGTTTTTACGTCGGCAATTTCATGACGAAATACATCTTCGGCCCGCTGATCCTGAAAGGAATTTTGCCCATTCCCAAAAACATTCCTATCAAGCGAAAGTTCGCGGAAGAGCGAAATACGCCCTTGCCTCAGGCTATTGCAGAATTAAGGGTCACGTTAGACGATTACTTGGCGGCGGTACAGGAAGGTTCGATGAAGCCATGTGAACACCCCGGCTTCGGCGACATTGGCATCGATGGCTGGGCTGTAATGCATGTGCGGCACTGCGAACATCACCTCAAGCAGTTTGGGGCATAGAAAACCCTGCCTTATCCGAACAGGGGCAGATCCGGATGTAGAAACTTGTGTGACAAGTCCGCTACGGTCGGGGACATGGGGTATCCCGATGGATAGCGGACGTACTCGACATGCCCCCCGCTGAACAACACGTCGCCTCCGATGTTGCCGGTGCTTGTATCGGATAAGTCGGTCGAGATATAGGTCCACCCCACGGGAAAGTTCCCCAATCGGCTGGCTATTACATCCAAGTCGTCGATAACCGGAAGCAGGTATTCATTTCCCTCAAAATCCGTGGCGACCACGGATCGCCCCTCAAATTCCAGCGGATCGGCTGCATTTGGATTCAAGAGCGTGTTCCAATAGGCCTCGAATTCATCGTCATTGCGCGCCGCATACAGCATCTTCGTCACCCACTCTTCCTGTTTTCCGGTCTGCATCAGGGTGCGAAACGCTTCGCGGCACGCATTGCGATCGGGCAATGGTCCGTTATTCGGACCTGCGACGTTTGCCCCGTCGGCATATCGCCCAATCGCATCCTGACGCAAGCCCTCCTTCGCCGCGACGTCTTTGGCTTTTCGCATCGCTTTGCTCAGAACGGGCAGGTAAAGTGCCATTAGGATCGAAATGATGGCAAGCACGACAAGCATTTCGACCATGCTGAACCCGTGGCGACGGCAGCGCATCAATCATCTCCCGCGGTACTGTTTTAATTCTTGGCTTCTCGCACTATTATGACACAAACGGCGGCGTAGCGATCAGCGGCGTATCTGGCAGGTTGTGGGTGTCGACCGCTCGCTCCAACCAATTCCAAGGCAATAACTTGTAACAGAGGAAGACTCTATTGCGCAAAGTACTCGTACTCTGGACAAACGGGTTCGTAGTCTGGGTAGCCTTGTTTGCAGTCGCCGCGTATTTCGTTCCTCGTCCATTTGCCGCCCTCCAGCCGGCGATTGCCCCCGGACTTGGACTCATCATGTTCGGAATGGGCATCACTCTGACCTCGGCGGACTTTCAACGCGTGCTGCGCATGCCGCGAGCAGTCGCCTGCGGCATTTTGGGTCAATTTCTCATTATGCCGCTGGTTGCCGCACTCCTTGCCTGGGTATTTCGTTTGCCGCCCGATATTGCCATGGGATTCATCATCGTGGGGTCCTGCCCGGGCGGCACTGCTTCAAACGTGGTTTCATATCTTGCCAAGGCCGATGTCGCCTTGTCGGTAACGATGACATCCTGCACGACACTGATGGCCGTCGTACTTACCCCTGCGTTGATTGGCCTGTACGGCGGGGTCTATCTCCCGGTGGACCGATGGGGACTGTTCATGAGTCTGGTGCAAATCGTACTCGTGCCGGTGGCGCTGGGTTTCGGCGTACGTTGGTGGTTGAGGGAGAAAACAAGGGCTGTTCTCGAAGTGTTTCCAGCGATATCGGTGCTGGTTGTCGCGCTGGTCATTGCCTGCGTGACGGCTTTGTCACGCGACAATATTGTGAACAACCTGAGTGTGACCGGCCTGTTGGTCGTGGTGCACAACATATCGGGCCTTGCATTAGGGTACGCGTTGGCGACGATGTTTCGATTGCCGGTCACTGCGCGGCGTACCATTGCCATAGAAGTTGGCATGCAAAACAGCGGACTTGGCGTGGCCTTGGCCAAAGCGCATTTTGACAGCGCGCTAACTGCATTGCCCGCGAGTCTATTCAGCGTTGTACACAACATGACGGGATCAGCAATCGCCGGGTATTGGGCTCGCCGCCCAATCAAGGGTGAATCGGCGAGTATTAACAGCTAACCGGACTAATGATATATCAGCAGATTACCTGTTAACACGCAGATTGGTTCCGGAAATAATTGATTTAACTAAGCTCTAAACGCTGTGCGACGGTGGCTGGTCACACGTACCTCTCTGGAGATCAAAATGCGTTGTGATCTATAAAAAAAGAAATCGGGGCCATTTCCACGCTATAATTCCCCTTCTTTAGAAAGTTCGGAGGATCTCATCCATGCGCATCATGCACTTGCTCGCGTTTGTTCTTGTCCCGACTGTATTCGCGAATCCTCCTGACTTATTTGAAGGCGCCCCTCCGGTACCACCGGGTTTCACCTCATACCTCGAAGCCCAAACCGCCGTGTATTCGGGAAAGATTCCGGCGATAAAGAAGCCTACGACGTTTCCGGATGAAATTGAGGTTTCCTTGGACGTCGTGTATGCGACACACGGTGGCGAAGAATTAAAAATCGACGTCTTTGTGCCTAAGTCCGCGACGAAGCCAGTGCCTGGCCTACTGCTGATTCATGGTGGCGGTTGGCGCATGGGAAACCGGAACGATTGCCATTTCTACAACGTGGAACTGGCCAAGCTTGGTTACGTCACAGCGGCCGTACAATACCGGCTATCTCCCAAGCACCATTTTCCGGATGCGGTACACGATGTGAAGCACGCAATTGCATGGCTGCGAAAGAACGCAGACACCTACCACATCGATCCCAAACATCTCGGCGTGTTGGGGGGATCGGCTGGCGGGCATCTAACCCTAATGGCTGGGTACGCACAGGAACCGTTATTGGAGTGTCCCGATGCGCCCAATGGCATCGACACGCGGGTGCAAGCAATTATCAATCTCTACGGCGTGGTGGATTGTGCAACGTCATACGCTCGGGAAGCGAAAGAGGTCACCGATTTTATTGGCAAAGACTATGAGGCAGATCCCGAGGCGTACAACATGGCCTCGCCTCTACATCACCTTTCAGCGGACGACCCGCCTACCTTGACTTTTCACGGTACAATTGACGAATTGGTGCCCATCGAGCAAGCGGATACGTTGCATAGGAAACTCGACGAATTGGGCGTCCCAAACTATTACGACCGCGTGGAGGGCTGGCCCCATTCCATGGATATAGCCAAGCCCGTCAACGATCGCTGCCTTTTTATCATGCAACGGTTCTTGAAAAAGTACTTGCCGTTGCCGGAATAAGTTTCAACCTCGGGGATTTCCATGCTAGTCACTGACACTACCCTTTCGCCCGCGACTCTCTTGCCCTCCCTCGACCATTTTTTTGAATTGTCCGCCGGAAAGATTGAATCGCTGAATCGAACCTGGAATACGGACAAGGGGACTCCTGTATTCACTCGCGAGGGCAACTATGCGACGCGGGGTTGGACCGAATGGACCCAGGGATTTCAATATGGTTGTCAAATCCTTCAGTTTGATGCCACGGGTGCCGAATCGTTTCTCGCCATGGGCCGCAATAACACTTTCGAGCACATGGCAACACACGTGAGCCATGTGGGTGTGCATGACCATGGGTTCAACAACGTTTCCACGTATGGCAACCTTCGGCGTTTGGCGTTGGAAGGCAAGTCGGTGGAAGCCGAAGAAGCGATTGCCTTTTACGACATGGCGTTGAAAACATCCGGCGCGATTCAGGCGGCACGGTGGACCACATTGCACGACGGCACTGGTTTTATCCATTCCTTCAACGGACCGCATTCGCTATTCAGCGATACAATTCGGTCTTGCCGGGCGCTGCTCCTCGCACATCGGCTGGGCCATTGCCTCATGAGCGAAAACGACCTTCGCATTTCGCTTTTGGGCCGCGCCCTTGAGCACGCGCTGAACACATCCAAATACAACGTCTATTTTGGCGACCGGCGGGACGCATATGATGTACGCGGGAGGGTCGTGCACGAGAGCATTTTCAATACGAAAGACGGCCGTTACCGTTGCCCGAGCACGCAGCAGGGCTATTCGCCGTTCACAACCTGGACCCGCGGCTTGGCCTGGATCGTACTCGGTTTTCCCGAAATGATCGAGTGCTTGAGATCATTGGACAAGCGGGAATTGGAATCTGTCGGTGGCATGAAACACCTCGAGCCGGGACTCCTGAAGCCCGCGCTGGCCACTGCGGATTTCTATATCGAGAATACGCCGGCTGATGGCATCCCCTATTGGGACACTGGCGCACCGGGTCTCGCGCAACTAGGCGATTATTTGAACCGTCCGGCGGAAGTCGACAATCCTTTCGAACCCGTGGACAGTTCGGCTGCCGCAATTGCCGCACAAGGGCTGTTGCGTTTGGGGATGCTGCTCGATCCGCAAGGGAAGGGCAAGAAGTACTTTCAAGCTGGCCTGACCGTGGCTCGCACATTGTTCAGCCGGCCCTACTTGTCGGAAGATTCCCGCCACCAAGGGCTCATCTTGCATTCGGTGTACCACCGTCCCAACGGATGGGACTACGTTCCCAAGGACAAGAGCGTACCGCAAGGAGAGTCGTCAATGTGGGGAGACTACCACGCCATGGAACTGGCGGTATACTTGAAGCGGCTTGCGAAAGAAGAGCCCTACCTTGCCTTTCACTTGCCCAGTTAGTACAAGTGACAAGAACCAATCCTATTCGGTATAGTGGTGGTACGTTGCGAAAAGGCGCGGATTTCGGGAAATGAGCAAGAAATACAAAGACCAGAAGGACAAAATGGATCCGAAGAACCTTGCCCCTTCGAATCCCCCACAGGAAACCAAAAGCGCGGATCCGTTTGCATCGGCTGCAATTGAAAAATCGGCCTCGGCTTCGGAAAAACGTATTTGGCTGATTCTGCCCGGTATAGCCGTTATCGCAGCCGGTCTTTTTGCACGGGGTATTGCTCCGTTATTGATAGCTTCAGGAGCTACCTGGATTGCGATGGTCCTGTTTGTGATTGCACGGTCGGAATTTAACCGCGACAACCTGGACGTTGATCCCCTTGCGCGTCTGTATATGGCAACCGCGGCGGCGGCCGGCGTATCGGTAGGCACATACCTATTCTTGTTGGTGGCGTCCTGAATCCATTGCTCTCGCTATTCTCTCCGGGGGTTCCATGAAAACACATACTGTAGGCGTCATCATGAACGGCGTGACCGGCCGGATGAGCTGCAATCAACATTTAATTCGATCCATCCTGGCGATTCGATCGCAAGGCGGCGTACGGATGAGCGAAAGCGAGACCATAATGCCGGACCCAGTCCTCGTGGGTCGTAACGAGGCCAAGTTGTCCGCCTTGTCGGCAGCACACGGCGATTTGAATTACACAACCGACGTGAGCGGGGTTCTGAACGACGCGCACTACCCCGTCTATTTTGATGCGCTCGCCACGAATCTTCGGTACGACATGACGAAACTAGCGATAGCGGCGGGTAAGCATGTCTACTGCGAAAAGCCCGTGGCCTCCACATCGGCCGAGGCCATGGAACTGTATACACTCGCCAAGTCTGCAGGCATCAAGCACGGCGTAGTACAGGACAAGCTGTGGTTGCCAGGGTTGTTGAAGCTGAAGTACTTGATCGACACAGGCTATTTCGGGCGCATTTTATCCGTGCGAGGCGAGTTCGGCTATTGGGTATTCACCGGGGAGCACCAGCCGGCGCAACGCCCCTCATGGAATTACCGCCAGGCCGACGGAGGCGGCATCGTGCTCGACATGCTGTGCCATTGGCGCTACGTGATCGACAATCTATTTGGAAACGTCAAAAACCTGACATGCCACACGGCGACGCACATTCCACATCGATGGGATGAAAAACATCAGAAGTATGTATGCGACACCGATGATTCATGCTATGCCACCTTTATTACGGACCGAGACATCGTGTGCCACTTCAATTCGTCGTGGTGCGTGCGAGTTCGCCGTGACGATTTACTGACGTTGCAAGTCGACGGCACAAACGGCTCCGCCGTCGCCGGGTTGCGCCACTGTTGGATACAGCCCGATGCGGCCACGCCCCGTCCTGTATGGAATCCTGATATCGACAGTCCCCTTGACTATTTCGCGGCATGGGAGAAAATGCCGCCCAATGCCGCGTACGATAACGCGTTCAAGGCGCAGTGGGAGCTATTCCTGAAGCACGTCGTAAAGGACACTCCTTTCCCATGGGACTTGAAAGAGGCCGCCAAAGGCGTTCAGCTTGCGGAACTGGGCTATGCATCAGCTAGGGATAGGAAGTGGGTGGATGTGCCAGGGCTGTAACGGCGCCATTGCGTATTAGATCCGCTCTTTAATCGTGGCTTCGCAACCCAACCCGGAAAATCGAATGCCGCATTAATTCAGAGCAGGTCCCACGGATAACCATGGGACCTGCTTAAGCTCGCGGATGCCTCTGAATTTCTACTTTATCTCCACCCACGCCTCGGCCTTGCATTCATCGCCGAGTTTCTTGCCAGTGGCGGAGGCCGCGAAATCATCGAAGTCCTTGCCGGCGGGCGGAAGTTGAAAAATATCTCCAGCGGCGGCGCGTTCCAGTCTGCGCTGAGCGTAAATCCGCTCTACGGTGGCTAGGGTTACCGAGGCTTGATCCGAGTTGTCGCGCGCGATTTCCTGATAGAGTGCCTTACGGTCGGCGTTTTCTTCCGTGATAAGCTTTTGCGCCGCGTTCTTCTTCTCCGTGTCCTTCATCTCGTCGCTGTCGCGAAGGGCGAGATAGCCTCGGTTGCTTTCGCCTACGCTCTTCGATTTCTTAAGCGCGTCAATTTGAGGTTGGCGATCCTTCATCTTGGTGGCCAGTTCTTTCATCCGCGGGGTAGTGGAGGACTTGAGCTCCTGAGCATGCGCTGTTGTCACGGAAGACAGAAAATCGCAGGCCTGCCGAATCAAGGGCCGAATTGACGACTGGGGCGCCGCTTCTTCGGTGGGCAGTGTCTCCGACTTGCCCTCGATAAAGTCAAGGATTTCATCAGCCTGCTGCTCAATGTGGCGAATGTCAACGGTAATATGGGCGTCGATCTTGTGCTCCGTGCGAATGACACATCCAAATCCGATAAAAAGTATGGCGACAAAAAGAGCTCCGGATACGCGTTTCATGACCTGTCCTCCATTTCCCACACATACGGACGCGAACGGCCGCGGCTTTATTCACCCCATTGTAGCGGGTCGGCGGTGATGGTGTCGATCTGATCGAGTTGTGCCTCCTGTCGAAGTTCCAGGCCGGCGTAAATCGCACCTATATCCACTCCCAGGTCGATGGTCAGGTCGAGTCCTTTACTGAGCATCTTGACGGGACCCTCAAGCCTGTGTGTTTCCGGGCTATCTCCGGTAAGATCGATGACCATGGAAGCGCTGTCGAATGGCCGCTGCGGCTCATCGCCAATGGCGTCTTTACGCAACCCTTTGGTCAGGAAGCGCAGGCCCCGGGTCTCCTGCATGACCGTAGTTACCAGGAGCGTATCAATCGTTGCTTTGTCCATGGTAAAGCCCTCGGTGGATTTGAGCACCGCATGGAACTTGGTCATCCCCGCGCGATCCCACTGGATCTGTACCTTACCATTGGCGAGACCTGTGAGAACGACCTGAGGCGGTTCGTATTCCCGGGTGAACTGGTCCAAGTCCACTCCGTCAAAATCCAGCGCCATGCGGCCTTCGCGATTTTCCCCCACTAAGTCAACCTGCGCGGTGCCGGATATGACGCCACCATAGAGTGTGCCACCCGTGACAATAACGTTCATGATGCCGCCTTGCACCTCAAACGTACCTGAGAGTTCGTGTATTACCGCTCCGGCGGCGGCCACGTTGGCAATGGCGAAACGCCCTTCACCGCTGAGAGTATCCTGCCAAATCATGTTCCCTTCCATTGACAGGCCACCGAGGGCGGCATAGTCATTGGGCAATACCGCGACCGGCGCCGTCGCCACGCCGCGGGCCGTCACTTGGAGCGCATTGTTCTTCCAGGCAACTTCACCGGACCATTTCCCAATGCCATCGGCTTTGTTGAGCACGCGTAAATCTTCCAGTAGGTTAAGCGATGTGTCGATCGTGAACGTGGAAGAAAACCCTAACGGGTCCGTCGCCCACTGGAAAGCATCCAAGTCAACTTGTGTACTGTCCCCATACACGACGGATACAGTTTCCGCTTTGCCGGATTTCGAATCCAGATCATATAAGGTCTCTGCCTGAACAATGAGCGGTTTTCCATACGCGCCAGCCCAGCGGCCATATCCAAATCCGTCTCCCTCCAATCGCACCTTGGATGCCAACCTTGATCCGGCCTGGGTCAATGGAATGTCAAACATCAAGGCGCCCACCGCACCGGTAGGTTCGATTAGGCCGTTTAAGACGTCGAAGTCAATCCGGCCGGAGTATTGGCCGCCGTATGACGGATTCCCCAGTCCAACATGCCCGCTCGAAATATTCAGAACAACGGCTTCGGAAATGGTGAGGTTTGCGGCCCGAATCTGGACAGCATCCAATTGCTCTGGCAACTGTATACTCGCCTGCAAAGTAAACGGATCGACATTCGCGATGGACCATGTTTCGTAACGTACGTCCGACGGAGACAGATTCACATCGATATCGGTGCCATTTGAGGCATGGCCAACCTTTATCACACCACTTGCCACCGCCGCATTGAGGCCGGACACACCCAATCCCAATGCATTCAGCGCAACCGCGACATCAAAGTCTGACAAGTTTATGGCTGCCTGAATACTTCTGGATTCCGGGTCCCTTTTGCTTTCAAATTCTGCCCGGCCTGAGTCGCTTGTGGCTAAAAAGCCTTCGGCAATCAACTCCGATGAAGATAATTTATCGGATGCCAGCTCAACATGTGCGTTTACTTTGTATTCTGATGCGGCCCGTAAGAATTGCAGATCCGCACTTGCCACAAGTCCTGCCCCAACAGTAGCGTCAGCATTACCGCTGAGTGCTCCGTGTGGGAAGTGCGCAGCCCATTCCGGCCTGAACAGAGAGGCGAACATATGAGGATCGATCACATCGAAGCGACCGGTTACAGACAATGCGTCAGGAGCAACGGAACGGAAGTGAAGATCCAAGACCCCATCGTTGAGTTCCATAGCGACCGACCCCGAAAAGTCCCCACTCTCGCCTCCGACGTTTCCCTCTCCGTTCAGGTCGACGCGGACCGGCATGCGCCCATGGTCGTACTCAAATTCGGGTAGTATCTGACTCTGAATTCGGAATTCTCGGCCATCCGTATATACATTCGCCGTCGCGCTGATCGTGTCAATAGTGGTGTATGACTGAATCGACGCCAACAGATTGCCGGGAATGACAGCTTCCCATTCCGCCTGTTGCCATAGGCCGGTTTCAATAGCTGTTTCCAGCGCTCCACCCTCGAATGAACCGGTTGCCCGAATCGGCTTGCTGCCGTTTACCAACGCGGTTACATCGAATTCGCCACCCGGTTTCACGATTCCATCTAACGCAAGATCGCCTTCGAACCACACCGCCCCTGGGGCGCCGACGGCAAAACCGGAGGCATTCATCTGCACGCGGCCCTCCCAGTCGCCGAATGCAGCGGTTCCGAGTGTGCCGGATATTTGAGTATCGGTGAGATCCAATTCAGTCATGCGAATGGGAACAGGCAGTAATGCGGGCGCAACTGCGCTGACAAATGCGCCGTCGACCCGGCCTTGAGGCACGTCCACGTGTATGACCGTTCGATCATCCTCCGTCCTCACCTCAGCCATTCCCTCGAACTCAGTCATACCTGGCACTTGAATCGAGACGGGATTCAGTTCAAATACGTTCCCGTCGCGCGAGATTTCGACAAGCACACGTCCGTCCTCAAACACATGAGGAACATCTCCCAGAAAAGACGACTCGCCGGTGAACCGGGATCCGGAGAGAGTCCAGCGCATATTCTCCATTGACTGAACCGAGCCGGAAAGTGAAAGGCCGCTGAGATGAACCGCCGCATAGGGCGAAACAAACCGCGCGTCTATATGGGCGATGTCTGTTGATTTCGGCAGAAACGGTGTGACGTCTCTTCCGGACGACGGTTGTGACAGTACATCCTTTACAAACGAATAGTTCGTCTGGCTCGCCGCGGCCTGGAGAATTCGCAGTACAATCTCGTCTATTTGCAGCGACTGCAGGTAACGGCCGTCTTCGGGTAAAAGTCGATAGTCGGCGGAGACTCGGCTGACGTCTATCATAGGTTCCAGCGCGTCTATTGGGTTTTCTGCCCTGTCCTGTATGGACAAACGCTCTACGCTGAACTCGCCGGAAAGTCCAATTCCGGAGGCCCTCACGTCTGCGTGCAGAAAGCGGCTTGCAAACGTCGTTACCAAATAGCGGCGTGGTGCGTCGAAAAACGAGGCAATAAGTAGTACGAGAAGCGAGAGGGTTGGAATATAGATATAGCGGCGCTTCCAGAATAGCTTGTGGGTTGTAGGGGAATGCTCGGACATACCTCCATCTTAGCGCGGGGTACCTTCTTCTACAACTACAATCCGAATCTGGCCAATAAGCGGAATGATCTTCAACTGGTCGCGAATATCGCCCTCGGCGAGTTTAATGTGGGTCGCATCGACCAAAGGCTGGTCCCAAGTCGGGTCCATATCAATCCATTTGCCCGCCCAGACTTTCGCCCATTGATGAAAATAAAAACCGGGTTCGCTCCCGTTATCCATGTAAATCAAACCCGCGACCTCACGCGCGGGAATGCCTGCCGCCCGTGCCAGGGCGATAAAGAGCACGCTGTGCTCGGTGCAATCGCCTTCGAGACTTTCAAGCACCTCGGCGGCATTGGTCATACGCGCGGAAAACGTACTTCGAAGGTTATCCGACACCCAATCGCATATCTTTCTCGCTGCGGCGTAACTGTCCTTCTCGTCACCCACAATTTCCCTCGCCTTATTGATGATCGATGGATTGTCGCTTTGCACGAATGTCGTGGGTGTAAGCCACTCGGCCACGCTGGTATCGGAAATGGGCAAATCCGGTGCATCCACGCCATCCATGGAGACCCGTTTGGCCGTAAACATGTAGCTGTCGCCGTCGGGTGTGAATTGCTGCCGATCATCTTGAAACAGGTGCTCTTGCAACAAAGGACCCATTATTCGCAAGGTGAGTATTTCGCGCTCACGGGGGTTCTGGATGGGGTCGTCCACAAAGGCGGCATTCGACACGACCGTGTCGTTGCTGTAGTCCACATCCTTGGCCACTTCCATGGGCTCGAGTCGCATGGTCATGATTTGCGCAACCACATCTTCCAACACCACGCCTTCCGCCGTGATATACGTGGTTTGCTCCAAATTCATCACATCGTCGATCGATCGAATCTTAAAGACCCGCACGGGAACGCCCCCGGCCAGCCGCTCCTCAATACCCACAATTTCGCATGTGGCATTGACTTCGGTCTTTAAGACCAAATCGTAGGATGTGTAGCTAAGTTTGTCACCCACCTTGGCATTACCTTGAACTAACTCGACGGTCCGCAATACATCATCCAAGGTTTCTTTCGGACGTGGCAGGCGCTCCTGAATCGTCTGGCCGGCAACGGTGGCAGAAAAAAGCATTTCAGTACCCGTCATTACGCCCTTGAACTGCGTGTCCCCGGCCTGGTCGTGAAGAACTGAGTTGATCTCCACAAGTTGCCCTTGGGGGTCGAACTTCTGGCTGGAGAAAATCCGCATGTCCTGCTTGATGCTGTTCATGGAGATTTGAAAATGCACATCCGATTCAACAAACACATTTTCCTGCTCGTCCTTTTTGAGCGTTCGCGTCCCGTAGCCAGACTTCTTGCCGTTCATATAGACCCCATACCACTGCTCCCCAAGTAATTTATCGACGTCAACCGGTTCAGCCATGACCAGGGGAACTAGCAATGCCAGGGCAAGCAACACACAAAGACGTTTCATAGTAATCATCTCCAAAGGCATTGCCACTGGCGGAGACCAAGTGAATCAGAATCCAGGATTAAGGGCTGTCCGCACGGAACGCATGACTCCACCGTACGACAACGAATGAGCACCAGCCAGTAATTGTATCGAAATGAGGTATGGAATAACCAGTCAAGCGACGCACTTTTAACACATTACACCATTAAGTCAGTTTCACTCAGACGCAGCGATCCCGGTTGCCAGACCCTCAAGTTCGGAAACACCGATCCCCAGACACGGAGAATTTCTTGCAAACATATTGGAGACAATTTATGATCCTGCCCTTCGCCGAGTGTGGTTCATTTGCTGGGTTGCTACGTGCACAGGTGCACGTTGAGGAGGGTGACAATGGAACGACTTGGATTGGGCAGGCGGCGTCTTCTGACGGCAGGGCTGTTCGGTGTGACGGCGCTGTCTCTGATGTGGGCGCATACCGCAAGCGCGGGCATTCTGGGCAAGATTAAGGAAAAGACCGGCGGTGGAAAATCCGAAGAGGCGGCCCCCGCCGAGGAATCGGCTCCGGCAACGACGACCTCCAGTGCGGGCGCGGCTGCGAAAGGGCCAAAGCAGGTTGTCTGCGTGATGCCGTTTGAAGGCGCCGGCAAATTGGGTTGGGACGAAGGTCCGGTCCTCTCAACGATGTTGGGATCGGCCCTGATGGACACAGGCCGCTTTTTAATTGTTGAACGCCAACAACTGGACACGGTGTTGACGGAACAAGACTTGGGAGCTGCGGGCCGCATCAACTCCCAGACCGCCCTCAAGATTGGCAATATAGTTGGCGCGAGTTACTTGATTCAGGGCACGGTCACTCAGTTCGAGCCCGGGGAATCGGGCCAGAGCGGCCGGGTAACGGTTCCCATCGGCGGCGTTGGCATTGGACTAGGCGGCAGCAAGGTGACCTCCTCCGTGAAGATCAACTTGCGCATTGTCGACCTGGAGACGTCGGTCGTCCTGATGAACAAGACGGCGGAGGCCGAAGCTACGCACAAATCGGTGGGCATGGATGTCTATTCGAGCTACGGCAGCGTGGGCGGCGACCAGTTTAAGAAAACCCCGCTGGGTGAAACTTCGGAATTGGCAATCAAGAAGGCCGTCGACTACATCGTCGCGGAGATGGCCAATCAACCTTTTACCGCGCGTGTGGCGGAAGTGGAAGGCAGTCAGATTTACATCAACGCGGGCAGCAACCGTAATGTGGAACCGGGGTTGAAATTGGCCGTCTACAAGCGCGGCAAGGAAATCCTGGATCCGGATACGGGGTTGGTGCTCGACGTCAAAATGACGAAGACAGGCGTCGTTCAGGTGGACGACGTAATGGAAAAGATGTCGATTTGCTCGCTGGTGGAGGGAGAGAAGCCCGAGAAGGGTTCAACGTTGCGTCTGGAGAAATAACCGGGGCCAGACCAGCATTCAAGTGCAGTACGAATTGCTTGCCCCCTTGCCGCGATCCGCGGCAAGGGGGCATTTCTATGTGCGGTTGTTCATTAGGACATGGTTGCGCGAATGGAGTCGATTTCCCGCCTTGTAATACGCCCTTCCCTGTAGATTCTGTCCTCATCAGGGTCGTATACAGTAGACGGCTCACTTGGCGCCAGAGTGCCTGCGTCTATCGCGCAAGCCACCCCTTTCAGACGAATATCACCTACACACTCAGCAGGCGCCGCTCCGGATCGGTTTGCCGATGTCGAAGTAATTGGGCCGCCCGCGGCAAGACACAAGAGCCGTGCGATTTCGCTGCTGGGACATCGCACGCAGATTTTTCCTGAACCGGCAGTCAATGACTGGGGAATACGCTCTGTTGGTGGCAGCAGCAGGCTGAGCGGCCCGGGCCAGAAGTGGCTCATAAGAGACCGCGCCGTTTCACTGACCTCAGTGGCGACGACAGATATGTCCCCGACATTGCCCACAATCAACAGGATGGCCTTGGATGCGTCTCTACCTTTCGCGCGAAATAGCCTGTCTAGCGCGTCGGCGTTGAAGGGATCGACGCCGAGTCCGTAGACTGTCTCCGTGGGATAAGCCACAATGTGCCCGGCACGGATGGACAGCGCCGCCTGCTCAATGCCTTCCTGTGTAGGTGGATACAGGATCATGTCGGTGACAAAAGCCTGACTCGAAGCGCCCTGAACGCGCTTGCCCGATGACTGATGGTCTGTTTGACGGAGGAATCAAGGACACCAAATGTCTCGCGGTACCCCAACGGAATAAACAGTGGATCGTATCCAAACCCGTTGGGGCCAGATTCGACGTGCGCGATATGGCCTTCGACTAGCCCGATTTCTGTAATCAGAGCGCCTGAATGACCAACCCATGCCGCACAACATACAAATCGAGCGGTCCGACCGGCATCAGACACATCACGCAGGCTGTACAACAATTTAGCATTGTTTTCCGCATCGGTTGCGTTTTCACCCGCATAACGCGCAGAATAGACTCCCGGCGTTCCACCAAGAGCATCCACTACAAGGCCGGAATCATCGGCCACGCATGGCACGCCCAAGCATTTTGCATAGTACTCCGCTTTCAGTACCGCGTTTTCTTCGAAAGTAGTACCCGTCTCTTCCGGCGCTTCCAATGATGGAAAATCCTTCAGTGAAAAGATCCGGTGTGCCGTGCCTTCCAATAGGTCCGCAATTTCACGGTATTTTCCCGCATTGCCTGTTGCAATAACCATCGAATCAAGCAAGACCGAGCGCCTCGCGCTGGCGAATGAATAAATACTCAATGCCTTTTTCGCCCAAGGTCAGCATGCGATTGAGTTCGTCTCTTGAGAAAGGCTCGCCCTCGGCGCACCCCTGCACTTCAATAACCCGATGATCGTCGCGCATGACAAGATTTAAATCTACATCCGCCGCGGCATCTTCCTCGTAGTCGAGGTCAAGCCGAAGCTCCCCTTCCACCATGCCCACACTTATTGCGGCACATTGACCCAAGAGGGGCGAACGGGGAATCGCCCCTTGAGTGAGTAGTTTCTGAACGGCGTCGTACAAAGCAACGTAGGCGCCTGTAATCGCGGCAGTGCGAGTGCCGCCGTCCGCCTGTAAAACGTCGCAATCCAGAATGATCTGGCGCTCTCCCAGCATGCCCATATCCATTACCGCGCGCAGGCTTCGGCCAATCAAGCGGCTGATTTCCAACGACCGCCCTTTCTTGGCCGCGTCCCGGTTTGTACGATCCTGAGTGGATCGGGGCAACATCGCATACTCCGCCGTGACCCACCCCGAGCCTCCGCCTTTGAGCCAGGGGGGCAGATTGTTCTCGACCGTGGCATTGCACAAAACAACCGTTTCGCCGAAGGCCACCAAAACGGAACCTTCGGCGAAACGGGTATATCCACGTTCTATACGGACAGGACGAAGTGCGTCACACGCACGATCAATGTGCCGCATCCACTTCCTTGCCTTTTGTCACGTTTTCACCTTCCGCCGCTGCGACTTGCGTCTCGGACGTGTCTTTGTGGTACTGGTTCAATAGATTCTGCCACACCGAATCCTGCCGAAGAATTTCGACGGCCTTCTGAAGCTGCACGTCTTCTACGACACCTTCGACAATTTCGTTGCCTGTCACCGATCCGTGATTCTGCATGTGCTTCTTCGAGGGATCGTCGCTATAGGATTCGCGCAACTGAAGATATAGTTTGTCCCACGCCTCCAGTGGCACTTCAACGTCCGGCAAGATGCCCTTCTTGTTGATGGTGACCTTGGCCGGTGTGTAGTACAACTGCGTGGTCAATCTCAATGCGCTGCCCGCGGGGCGGTTAAGGGAAATGATGGTCTGAACGCTGCCTTTACCATACGTTTTTTCGCCGACGACAATGGCGCGTTTGTAAAACTGCATGGCGCCCGTGACAATCTCCGACGAGCTGGCTGTTTGTCCGTTGACGAGAACCAGGATGGGCATCGTGTCGGGGACAATGGGGTCGCGTTCCGTGTACAGCGCCAAGTCTTCTTTTAGTTCGCCGTTGAGGGGATCGCGAGCTTTTGTAAACGTTACCAGCGAATTCTTCGGCAGAAACAGTTCGCTGACTTCCTTTGAAGCAGTCAGCAGACCGCCCGGATTCCACCGGAGGTCCAAAATAATCGACTTCAAGCCTTCCTTCTCAAATGCCGCTATTTGGTCGGAGACTTCCTTGGACGTGGTGGCCTTGAAGTCCGTTATCCGTACGTATCCGATACCCCCGTCCAGCATCCGGGCTTCGCTGATACTCTCAATTTGAATCTTGCCGCGCTTCACGTCGAGCTCAAACACTTCCGGAGGCGCATTTTCGTCAAGAATTCTCAAAATTGTAAGGTGCACGATGGATCCGCGTGCTCCCCGTATTTTGCTGGCGGCATCTTCCAATGTCATGCCTTTCGTCGGCACATCATCAATCTTGAAAATGTAGTCACCACCCAAAACGCCCGCTTTGAACGCAGGAGATCCTTCAATGGGTTGAAACACGCGAATGTTCTTTTGCTCGTCCAAATGGATATGAACGCCAATTCCGTCAAAAAACCCTTCCGTCTCGGTGGTCAATTCCTGGTAGAGTTCAGGCGAAATATAAGAACTGTGTTCATCCAAGGCGCTCATCATGCCCTCGAGTGCACCTTCCACGATGCTCTCGGCATTCGGGTCGCCCACATAATTCTTCAAAATTTCATCGAGCACTTCCCCAATGGGCGCAATTTCCGTAACGATATCCACTTCCTTGGTTTGCGCAAAAAGCGGGGTCAGGAAACCGTTGGATACGACAAGTGTAACGGACGCCAGGAAAAGCACGAGACTGAAACATTGGGATTTGAGATTGCGCATGTACACCTCCGGTGCGAAGACAGCGCGGCGGGGATCTTCGCGAGCTGCGTTAAAGACCGGTTCACCACGGACTTAATCACTATACCAGAACGTATTCCAATTTGCACAGACACCAACATCTGAATCCGGAACCCACCTTGGCGTCCTTGCACTCGCTGAATGGGCCATTTTCATGGTCAAAGCCATCTGTTTCCCGCAAATCTAGGGCCGGCGCACTTTTCCGCGAAATTGCGTACCAAGAGACGCAAGCACCAAAAAGGCCACCAGGGCCACGAGAGCCGACCCCCATCCCTGCGGGTGGACCAAGGCCGAAGGGGAGGCCGTTACCAGACTTGTCAGTTGGACTGTGCCGCCATGCCGCACTTCGGCGCTCAGGTAATATTGGTCACCTGTCGCAACCGTTTGAAGCGTACCCGGCACCAGCCATCCTTCCACTTTGTCTGCCGCAAACCACCCCCGCTCCTCTTCAGATTCAAAGTAATACGCAAGTCCGACACTGGAGGGTTCGACCTCTCGTGGAATAGGCAGCAGGATTCGGTGAGCATTCTGGAATGGCTCTTTGGGACTGAGTTCGTATATCGGGCCTATTCCGGTTTCGGCATGTGGGATGAATGCGCCGGTTTCCGCCAGTTGGACTTCTCCTGTATCCGTCGAGGTTTCAGCGGCGCCAATAAGGAACGTCATTCTCGTCGGCTCCAGTGACATACCGGAAACCGTCGATGCGCCTGCTACAAATTCAACGGCCATGCCGGGCGCAATCCCGTACTGAGGGTCAAAAATGACCCAGCCATCATGCCCAGCCGTCCCTTCGATAGGCTGCCATGTCAAACCATTGTCGTCGACCGCAGTCCCCCCGATTTCTCCCCAGACGCTCGCCGGGTCAATAGGTTCATCGGCACGCACGCGCAAGGCAAGGGGTGTGCCTGGGCCGGCCGCACGGGTACCGTCAGACACGTACTCCGCAGGCAATGCCTTTTCAAATACGCTCAGCGCCTTGGCGCCACTGCTAAAGCCGGGCTCCCCTGCTGTAAACGCGCTTGTTGAGCAATCGTTCATTGCCCGTACAAAATACGTATGTACCACTGGCGTTCCCGCGCCGCCGCATCCTCCCCCGGGAATCGGGGACAGGGCCGAGTAGTCGTCAAACAGAGTTCCCGTAAGCTGCCCGATTACCAGCGCTTGATTCGGATTATTCACGTTGCCTTCTCCTCGGAACACTTGGTAGGCGGATGCACCGCTTACAGGATTCCAGGTAACCCGAACAAAATCGCCAAAGGTGCCATCAGACGCCTGTAACCCAGTCGGTGTAGTCGGTGCTATACAACCTTTTTGCGTCACGGTAACCAACAACGGGCTGTTTAGCGCATTGGTGCCGGTAATGCGAACGGTTCCCACGCGGTCGCCGGACTGTGTCATGGCATTGAATCCAATGGACAGCACGCCGGGCGCCGTACCCAAGGATGCTGCGGGTAGCGAAAGCCAGTCTTGTCCCGAGATAATCTGCGCCTGCCAGGAAAGGCTACCGTCACCGGTGTTGGAAATAGCCACGGTAGTCGTACCCGCCGGGCTGGATACGGTACGACTGAGCGGATCCACGTTTAGTCGTGCCTTGCCTGCTTGCGTTACCGTCACATCGAACGGACTGCCCAAGGCGTCCTGACCAGTAACCCGGACTTTCCCCGTACGCGGACCCGGGTTGAAATTCTCGGCCAAGGACAGCGAAATGGTGCCGGAGTTGACACCGTCATCGCCTGCCGTGATGCTCAGCCAATCGGCCCCCTCAATCACAGCCGCTGCCCAACTCATATTGCCCACACCGGCGTTGGAAACCGAGAATGTGGTCGATCCTGTTCCGGATCCTAATGAACGGTTTGCCGGGCTAACCTGCACTTGAGAACGGCCGTCTTGGTTGATGGGAACATCCACGGGCGTGTTGGACGCACCGGTTGCCGTGATTCGAACAGCGCCTGAACGATTGCTCGTTGTGTCATTCGCTTGTATTGCCACGGTAATGGTGCCGGTATTGGTGCCACTCGCACCGGATTGAATGCTCAAACCCACCCCCGAAAGCACTGAGGCCTGCCACTGCAGCGCCCCGCCGCCCCCGTTTGAAACGTCAATCGTTCGGGTTGTAGCAGCCGGACCTACGTTGTGACTGGATGGCTGTACCTGGATTACCGGCAAGTAGGGATCGCCCTGACCGGTGACTGGTACGGTTATCCCTTGGCCACCGGTAAAGGTGAGATTCGATCCGAACGTTTGCGCACCGGTCGGTGCGAATCGTACCACAACATTTTGGGAGGCGCCCGCACCAAGCGAATACGTACCTCCGGAGACAATGCTATAGGGTGGGAGGGCAAAAGCGGATCCGGCAAGTGTGCCAGTGCCGTTGTTAGAGACTACAAACGTGTGATCTTCGAACTCGCCGACGCCGACAACACCGTAGTCGTGGTTCGTCGGAGCCACCGACATCAACGTGCCAGTCGTGGCAATTACCGTGAGGTCTACCGCATTGGGAAACGGGGATTCGTCCAGATCATTTGAGAAGACTCGGAGTCTGCGTTGGGATGTGCCTTGTGGAACTTGATCCTGGCTTAACGTCACTGTCACTACCTGCGAACTGCCTGGAGCCACGTTGAACGGCGCCAAGGGAGACCAGGAAATCCACGGCGCAGCCGTATCAAGGCTCATGCTCGATACCGTCAAAGGCGCCAGACCCGTGTTGGACACAGTAAAGGTCTTCGGGGCGAGAGAACGGCCCTCGACAGTTGTAACTTGTTGCCCCGAATTCAAGGCCAAGACGCCAGTTTCAAAAGTCAAAGTCTCTACCGCGGCTTCCGGAGTCTCCGGAGAAAGGTAAAAAAGAGAAAGTACGTCTCCTTCCGTGACGATACCTGTTAACACCTCATAAGCTCGATTGACAGTCGCCGAATCAGAGGCGCTGGAGCCTACGGTCGTAAGCAGCACAGGATCCGAATTCACTATCGTGCTCAGCCGATCGAACGAGGACTCATGAGGCCGAAGCGAATACGAACTCATGCCATTTCCAATTTTATGAACGGTCCATGATTCGCCATCCAAACCAGCCGCCACGAGTCGCTCCACATGAATGCGGATGGCTACTTGCGACTCCAGTAATACCGTTGGCTCAACACGATCAGCCAACTCCGGCTCAGAAATCAAAGGTGAGGCCGCAGGCATGGGAGTCGACTGGTCAAATGTCAGCCCCGTCGGCGAAACACTGATGTCCGGGCTGGACGCCTCTTGAGTGACCGTTACGTCAACAGGGCTGTTGGCTACACCGGCCGCGGTTACCCGAATCGTGCCCGAACGTTGCGATGCGGTGTTGTTGGCTTGGACAGTAACGTTGACCGTGCCGCTGCCAGTACCGGCATTCCCCGATGAAATCGACAGGAAACTGACTCCAGTCTGAACTGTCGCTTGCCACTGGACGCTGGGGCCACCATCGACGAGCACACCAAACGTAGTAGAGGTAGCCGTATTGGTTACCAGTCGCAATGGCGGCGTGACCGTTAATAGCGCCGTTCCGGCCTGCTCAATCGTCACATCCTGCGGACTGTCCTCAGCGCCGGCGGCCGTCACACGGATGGTCGCGGTCCGCGATGCCGTGCTCGCATTTGCGCTGAACGATACGCTAATTGTGCCGGCATTCGTGCCAGCGGCACCCGCCGTAATGTTCGCAAAGTTTTGGCCTGAAGTGACAGACGCGGTCCAGGACAAGGTACCGTTGCCCGCGTTTGCCACATCAAACGTTGTACTGCCTGCGGTTTGTCCTACAACGCGCGTCGGTGGCGAGACCAGCAAACGCGGAACCGGTACCGCGACCCCGTCGCCGGAGAGAGGCACGGAGGCCCCTCCCCCGCCGGTAAACGAAGCGTTGCGTGAAAATGCTCCGGTAGCCGTGGGACAGAATCGGATCACCACGGTTTGGCTCTGGCCCGCACCCAGGCTGTACGTTGCGCCTGAGAAGATGCTGAACGGAGCCTGCACGCTGGCGGTGCCGCTCAGGGTGCCGCCCCCCACGTTCTTGACCGTGAAATTATGTTGTGCACATTGCCCTACTTGCACATCGCCGAAGTCGTGGGAACCTGGAAGCACCTGAATGATTGGATCAGCCGCTCCGTTGACTACGGTCAAATTCACTCCACCCGGATAGGGGCTTTCACTGGGTGAGTTGGAATTCACAAGGATGCGCCGGGTTGTCACACCGCTGGGCACTGCATCGCAGTCGACGTTGAGGAAGACCGGTTGGACTCCGTCCGTAATCACGTTGAACGGGGGAGACGGTGCAATACTCAGCCAACTTGATGCAGCATCGGGGGCGATGGACGTTACATTTAACCGGCCGAGTCCATCGTTATGAATGAGAAACGTGCCAGACGCGCCGCTGGCGATGGTAAGGCACGGTGCATCTTCGGCTCCGGATCGGAGGACCGTTTTTGTACGGCTATGAAAGTCGAGTGTTTTGTTGTTTGAACCCAACAAATGGCAGTAACTCATAATCGTGCCAACGATGTTGGTTTGAGAACCGCAATTGCATTCTTGGGTGTAACAACAGTCTATGGGCGGGTTGTAGCAATGCGTGTGCGGGCTGCCGAAAGTATGGCCAATCTCATGGGCACACACGTCCACATCCCAAGCATAGCCGGTCACTGGAAACGAGAAGTTACCGAAGATATTACTGACACCGTACCCAAAATCGTCGTCGCACAGCGTATCGAGGTAGGCGATGCCTCCAAAACTGGTCTGGTGCGCGAGCAGGTGGGCGGAATCCCGCTCGACATTGGACCGGTTATTGGTGTTGTAACTCCGGTAGTTGACAAGTTGCGCAAGGGAATCAGCGCCGCCAAACGGATCCGAAGAGGTCCAAATGACCAACTGCTTTACAGTAATGACGACGTTTACGTCGCGCAGGTAGATTGCTGATACGGCTCCGAAAAGGCTACCCACGTAATTGGTGGCCTGGGCTGAACTGCCGCCGAAAACACCGTTGTACAATGCATTGTTCACGTCTACCAGCATCTCGGCTTCCAACGTGAGATCATGGCGTGCGCCCGCGGTTCGCTCCGCCTCGTCAAAGGCCATGCGGACCACGTCGTTCTCGGGAACCAGATCCGTGCCGCAATAGGTGCCATCGTCGGGACGCGCCTCGGCATACGAAAGAACGTGCGGCGCAGCATCGCCCCGAGGCGTACCGGAAGGCATGATGTAGGCCGTGGGTAGTCCCGGTTCCCAGACCATGCCCCGAATCTCGTTGTCGGCAGTGACGGAAATATAGAGTTGGCGGTCGGGATTCGATTCCCCAACTCCCATGTAGAATTTCATGTCGGGGCGGCCGATGGGCGTTTCCAGCGTCCCGTCAAATTCGACGACCTTGGCATTGAATGGAAATACCTCGAACGGCTTCAACAGAAACGTCTCGGCTTCGCCGGACAACAACGGCATGCCGGACAGGTGCAAGGTCCCGGTTTGCGTCTTCATCCACGCCATGGTTTCGATGGATGCATCGAAAACGGCCATCGACTCTTCAAAGGACTCACCGCGGACAATACCATGGGCGGTGAACAAGGGTGCGGGTGGTTGGCCACCGGCATTGGTGCAGTCGATAACCACGTCAAGCGGTTCAACGCGAATATTCGGCTGTAAGTTAGAGTTGTTGCCGACCGAAATACCCGGTGTGGCAATAAAAGTGTTGTTTTCGGCCGATTCCGGCACTTCGTTCGCGCTATCCACAACAACGAGTGGAAATAGGGAATACGTGCCAGACGACAAGTCGGGTACGGTAAACGTCCAGGAAATATCCGTGGAAACGCCGGCGTTCAGCGCCGGGACCGGCTTGGTTCCAGGAGTGTATTTTCCGCTCGCATTGAAGTCGCTCGACGACAACGAAAAATACAGAGCGACATGCGATGCGCCGGCTGAGACAGTACCCTGATTTTTAACCGTCAACGTTACTGAAAACGACGAACCTTCCGTCGTGGACGACGACTGGTAACTAATTGAGGTTGGAGCTATATCCGGCAACGCGCGCCCCACCGGCGGGGTGAGTAATTTCGAGGGATCTGAAATGAGGACCGGCGGCTCGGCATACAGCATGCCGGCGCCGGCAAAAGCGGCCGCCGTCCAGATTACAGCCGATGTCAAAACCCCCACCCATCCGCGTCCGGACCTGAACCGCATGCATAAACTCCACTTCATCTGGGAAGTCTTTCGCAAACAAAGCACGAATACCAGTGCACACTTGACTCTAAAAGTCTAGCACAAGACTGCCCGCTCATCTTGGCTGAAAACACGACTACCAAGTACTACAGACGCGTTCCACTTCATGTCGTGAATTCAACCAGAGCGGACTTTCGGGGTCACATTATGCTCGATTGTATTAAATAATAATAATGCTTAACACAATTAAAACACTCAACCGGCGGCGAACTTAAGCGAACCGTTTAAATATTCGCTCTTCGCCGTCGTCTCGTGGAAAGGTTTCATGTGGGAGTCGTGAGCATGAGTCTTCCGATGGATGCTGTGCTATGCTGTGGTGTGGAGAATACGGAAACCCATACGCCAAAGCGAGTTGCCTTGGGTGCCGACGTGGCGGACGTCGACTTGGTCCAAGCGGCGCGCGCGGGTGATTTTGGAGCCTTTGAGGCTTTGGTCCGTCGCTACCGCAACGACGTTTACGGTCTGGCGTATCATTTTGTACGCAATCGGGAAGAAGCTTGGGACATTTCTCAGGAAGTGTTCATCAAGGCACACCGAGGGTTGGCTTCATTTTATAAAGATGCCAGCTTCAAGTCCTGGCTGCTCCGGATTACCGCCAACCAAAGCAAGGACGTGTTGAAGAAAAGACGCCTGGATACCGTCTCGTATAACGACGCTCTGGACGCAGGAAACGACGCACAAGGCGACGAAGGGCCGGGCAAACGGGCGGAACTACAGGAATTGGGATGCGCGATTACCCAGGCGCTGGAAAGTCTGCCTTTCAAGCATCGCATGGCGTTTGTACTGCGGGAATTTGAAGGAATGTCATACGAAGAAATGGCGGCCGCCATGGAATGCAATCTCGGGACGGTGATGAGCCGGTTACACCACGCCCGCAAAAAGCTGCAACAAGCGCTTCAAAAGATGGGTGTAGTGGAGGAATGAACATGTTTTTCAACAAACGTGAAATTGAGGCTGCCCGGCATTTTGACGGCGAGACTGGCGCAAAGGGATCTCCACAAACTCAAGCCTATATCGAACAATTGCAACGGCTTCGGAATGGCGTTCAGGCGGTACGTGAGACGCCTGGAATATCCGACGCGCAATTCTCCGCGTTCATGGCGGGGATTCGCAAGGAATTGGAAGAATCGCCGCGACGCCAATGGGGAAGAATGCGCTCGGTGTTGTCCTTGACGGCCGCGGCGTTGTTGGTTTCGATTTCACTGTTTGCCGTATTCTTCGGAGGACCGGACAACTCACCCACCAAGGTGGAAGCCGCCACGACCGAGATTCCAGGCGCGAAAGTGGATGTGTATGATTCGGGTGATGGCTCGGCTACCGTCTGGGTGACCTACGGAGAAGGAGATATTTGGTGAATTTGGCTGCGGCCATGATTTGCGTGGTGGCGCTGGCGCTAGGGGCCGAAAAACCGCTGGACAAGCCCGTCACTGTGCACGTGCATGCCATTCAGGCCACCAATGAAGGGCGGCCTAAGGGCGAAATCCACGTCGATCCAAAAATTGCCTCACTAAAGGATGCTGTATCAAAAGTGCCTTGCGATACATTTAAGCCCATCCTGTCCGAAAAAGTCGAAGCGAAGCCGGACACGGAAACCTCCGTCAAGGTCAACGAGCGCTATACAATTGTCTTGACGCCTATCGCCGTTGATGACGACGGGCGCGTACGTATCCGCGTCCGGATAGACGAGACAGTGAAAAAGGGCGAGGAGACAGTTACCCGTAAAGCGTTGGAATCCACCAATCTCATTCGCGACGACAAGCCGCTTGTACTGGGCGGCCTTCATCTTGATGAAGGCCAGTTGGCCGTCGTCGTAGAATTGTAGCCTACGCCCCTCCAGAAAAATGCACCCCGTTCCTGGCGCCAACCGGATGAAGTTTGCATTCGCCTTCTGCAACCCTACACACTGAGCGTATGTGGAGGGGCAGGTAGCATGTATGTTTCCAGGATTGTGGTATTTGTACTTTTGGCTGGCGCCGCTTGGAGCCACGATGTAGCGTTTACACCTCCGGTGAACGGCAATCCCCACCCATGGTCTCATCTTGATTTCGCGGTAAATCCCGACGACTTTCAGTTCGTAATCTTTTCCGATAGGACCGGTGGCATGAGGCCCGGCGTATTTGAGGATGGCGTGCGGAAAGTCAACCTGCTGCAACCCGAGTTTTCCATTTGCATAGGAGATCTCGTTGAGGGGAATGCAAAGACCGATGAGGAGTTGAATGCCCAATGGGATGAATTCGATGGAATTGTCGCTGCACTGGATGCACCTTTTTTTTATGTACCGGGAAACCACGATGTATCCAACAGTCCAATGGGGCCTGCCGTTTGGGAAAGGCGCTATGGCCCTCAGTATTACCGGTTTCTCTACAAGAACACGCTTTTCTTGTGTTTGAACAGCGACGACACCCAACTCCAGCATATCGGGCCAGATCAACTCGCCTTCGTGGAAAGGACGCTTGAGGAGCACAAAGAAGTCCGTTGGACGTTTGTGTTTATGCATAAGCCGCTGTGGGCATATAAAGACGCATCGAATTGGGACAAAGTCGAAGCGCTTTTGGCGGACCGCGACCATACCGTATTCACCGGGCACACGCATGAATATCTGAAATACGACCGGAACCAACGGGACTATTTTGTATTGGGTACGACCGGAGGTGGAATGGCGCATGGCGGGCCGCTGGCGGGCGAGTTTGATCACGTGGTATGGGTCACCATGAAGAATGGTGAACCAATTTTCGCCAATCTCATGCTGTCCGGTATCGCGGACAAAAACATTCGTACAGACGCGGATGCGCAATTGCGTGCACCGGTCTTGGCCGGTGAGGTTATCGCATCAACGCCCTTTCCCTACTCGGGCGGTCCACTGGAAATCAGGCTGATCAACCCTTCCAAGATACCATTGAGTGCCCGGGGGTTGGTGCAGGCACCCGCCGGAACAGTCGTTTCCCCCATGCATATTGCGGCGACCGTACCACCCGACAGTATGCAGAAGATTGCTGTGCAGGTCGCTGGGACAGGCAATGGCCGCCAACCGATTCGAACAACATGGGTCTTTAGCCAACAGAGTGCTGAGGGCCGGAAGTTGGATACGCCACTGCTGCATTGGCT
Source organism: Candidatus Hydrogenedentota bacterium (assembly GCA_045863295.1). Taxonomy (GTDB): domain Bacteria; phylum Hydrogenedentota; class Hydrogenedentia; order Hydrogenedentales; family SLHB01; genus BTWA01. The sequence continues at coordinate 15,097 of BTWA01000025.1, read as the reverse complement.
GGTCCCCGACGAGCCTCACGCTGTGATTAGTACGCCGCAGTCCATCGTAATAGACGGAAACATCGATGAATGGGGGACTCTCGAATTGGCCTGTGCGGAACCGGCGCAGGCGGTTCAAAGCCTCTTTGGATGGGAAGGACCTGCGGACGCTTCCTTTCAGTTTGATGTGAGGAATGACAACGGGGATGTTGTAGTTGCGGCGAACATTGTCGACGACTCCGTGATTCCGATGCCTGGACGAAACGAGAATTGGCAAGATAGTATCGTCATCCGGATTGACGCCCGCCCCATGGCCGAGCGAATCGTGGACGCCTCCATCGACGACAAGAGCCAATCGGAGTACTTATGGCTGGCCTTAAGTCCCGACGAGGACGGTGGCGTCTATGTGCATCGCAGGGAATCGCTACCAGAGGGTGTAGAAGCGCAGGCGGTCCGAACTGCGGAGGGTTACGCTATGGAAGCCCGCATCCCGCAAGCTTATTTGCGCTCGAAACAGGGAACCGATTCATGGACTTCGTTCCGAATGAACGTGGCAATTGTGGATGTGGATCGGGAAGGGGAAACTGGCGTGAGGCTATACTGGCGGCCGGATTGGCGCTCACCTGCCAATATCCCAGCCGCGGGAATGTTCGAGAAACCCTGACTAAGAAGGACTGAATGGAGGACGGCAACATGGCCAAAAACCGGACGAGCGGGTTGAGCAGGAGGCAATTCGTAGCAGCCCTTGGCGCCGCCTCCGTGGCCGCGCCCGGAATCACGCGTGGGGCCGACACCGAGGGCACGGACCGACCCAACTTCCTGGTCATCATTTCGGACCAGCACCGTGCGGATTGCATCGCGCATAAGGGAAATCCTGACATTCGTACACCAAGCCTGGATGCCTTGGCAAAGGATGGCGTTCACTACGAGGAATGTTTTTGCCCATTCCCCGTCTGCACGCCGTCTCGGTATTCGGTATTGTCCGGTTTATATGTAAATCAGCACAAGGGTTGGAACAATCGCTGCACATTGCACCCCGATATTCCGACCTTCCCAAAATTGTTGCGCGCCGCCGGGTACAGCACGGCGTGTGTAGGCAAAATGCACTTTACTCCGACGTATCTTGATGTGGGATATGACCGGATGTACCTCTCCGAACAGGATGGCGATGGCCGTTGGGACGACGACTACCATCGTGAATTGATGAAACTGGGACTGGTCGATATCAACGACCTTGAGGATCAAGTAAGGGAATTCAGGGCACACGCCCGGCCGGAGTATATGCCGAGATGCGGCGCCATACCCTCGAATTTGCCGTTGAAACATCATTCCACGGAATGGGCCGGGCGAAAAGCCCTTGACCTGATGGACGAGTGGACCGGCGGCGGCAATTTGCTAACCGTCAGTTTTATTAAACCTCATCATCCGTTCGATCCTCCGCCGGAACTGGAGGGTTTGTACGATCCTGCGAAAGTAACTCTTCCTCCCGGATGGACACCGGAGTGCTTCGAACACGACCTCGCACTTCACCCGGGGTACTTCCCCCATACATCGCTTACGGAAGAATCATTGCGACGGGTAGTGGCCTATTACTACGCAACGATTGAACATATTGACACACAAATTGGCTCGTTTGTCGATGCATTGAAGCGAAAAGGTCTGTACGACAATACGGTCATCGTCTATTTGAGCGATCACGGCGAGTATCTCGGATTCCATCACATGATCCTCAAGGGCAATCACATGTACGACGCGCTTGCTCGCGTGCCGTTGATTGTCAAGTATCCAAATAGCAAACGTGCTGGCGAACGACCGCGGGAACTGGTCAGCTTGATTGACGTTGCACCAACGATACTGAAACAGGCAGGGCTCGAACCGGCGGACAAAATGGCCGGGCTGGACTTGGCCGTGCCCGGCGCGGGGAGGAGTATCGCCTTTTGCGAAAGCTTCCGGGGCAATCAGGTCATGGCGCGCACGAATGAACACAAGCTGCTATTGTCGCGCGATCCGGCCCGGAGTCTTCTGTTTGACCTGAAGAGCGACCCTCTGGAACAAATCGACAAGGCGGAAGATGCAGAGTACGCTGCAGTCAAGCAGGCGTTGACTGAAAAGGTCCTTGCTTGGCAAGGCGAGACCCCTGACTTCGAAGCGTATGTCGATCTAGACGCGCCTCAAATCGATCAGCCCAATGTACCACCCAAAGACTTAGGCCATCGCGATGCTATCATTGCCTATTACCGAGGGAAGATTCGCGAAGCCTTGAACATTGTCTGACAAAAAACAAAAAAACGCCGGAAACACACCCACATGAAGACAACACGTAGGAAATTCCTGCAAGCATCGGCAACGGCCGGTGTTTTTGGCATACTTGGTCGTGATGCGGGTGCTGTGCCGTCAAAACCCAACATACTCCTTGTGTTCCCGGATCAACATCGCTGGGACTGGACCGGTTTCAACGAAAGTCTCGCTGTGCGAACCCCACACCTACTTCGCCTCGCCGAACGCGGAACGCGATTCGAAACTGCCTATTGCCCTTCGCCTCTGTGTGCACCATCACGCGTCTGCTTGGCGTTGGGAAAGTCCTACGACCACTCTCCGGTCAAGTCCAATGGTGACAGCTTGCCGGATGGCATGCCGACCCTGTACACCATGCTGCGGGACGCGGGCTACCGCGTGGGCAGCACAGGGAAACTCGACCTCCGCAAGCCACAGCACGACTGGGGTCCCGACGGACAGCATCGTGTCAACGGCAAGGTCTACTTCAATGAATGGGGCTTCACCGACGGGCTGGACAGCGAAGGAAAGGGTGATTCGTTCAGCGGCATCAAGACTGACCCCACGACAGGTCAACCACGGGGTGAATCGCCCTATACCAAGCTGTTAACCGATAGACAAGACGGATCGTTGGAGCGCTACATTGCCTGGAAGGACGCGCAAAGCCAGGCGCCGAGGCCTGGCAGTTATACACATACCACGCCCATTGAACTGGCCGACGATGCGTACAACGACAACTGGGTGGGACAAAATGCGCTGGCATTGATCGAGTCCTTCCCTAAGGAACAGCCTTGGTTTTTGCAGGTGAACTTTCCGGGACCGCATGCGCCCATGGACATCACCCCGCCAATGGATGCGTGGTATCGCGACACTGTATTTCCTCAACCATTCGAAAATACCCAGATTGAGGCGGCCATGCATGTCGCGATTCGCCGTAACTACTCGGCCATGGTTGAGAACATTGATCGATGGCTTGGCCGCTATCTGGACGTAATCGACGCACGCGGCGAACGCAACAACACCCTTGTAGTGTTCAGCAGCGATCATGGTGAAATGCTTGGCGATCATGACCGTTGGTCGAAGAGCGTGCCCTACCAACCGTCGGCGGCGGTACCGTTGGTCATTGCCGGCCCAGGTGTCGGTGAAGGCGCACGGAACGCCGCGCCCGTCGAGACAAATGACCTGACGTCCACGTTTCTGGATTACGCGGGAGTGGCAATTCCCTCCGATATGACCAGTCGATCATTGCGTCCCATGCTGGATGGGTCGGAATCGGTTGGCCGACCCGCCATTTTTTCGGGCCTGAACGAGTGGCGAGCGGTCTTCGACGGCCGATACAAATTGGTGCGTGGGTACAACACCGACGACCCTGATCCCAAGGCGACGACGTCACGCCGTACAGCCTCCAGTAGCACCATGAACCCCGACCATGCGCAATTGTTTGACCTGATGGACGACCCAATGGAGTCAATAAATCTGGCAGACTCGCTGCCGGACCACGTCCGTCGGCTATCTGAACTCATGATGTTAAGAATTGCTTAAGGCGAGCCGCGCTTGGTCCGACGGGTAGCGAGTATCACAAACGCGACCGCAAACGTACCAATCGCCGCAACGGGCCCAAAAATAAACGCGCCTGTCATAGCAGCTTCCAGCGACCTGTCGTGTGTGTTGGACGACAGCTGCATGACCAGCGCCGAACCTCCAACTAACCCGAGGATGTATCCACCCGCACCGGCGAGCAGGGCGATTAAGAACGCCTTTACCAATTCATACCACCAAACATAGTCAATCCTCTGTATTCCATGTCAGTTGAAATTCAATTTCTTCAGATCCTTCCCCCCGTTCATGTTCGATATTGATCACCGCGTGTGCCGGTATAGCCACCCGTTCGCCCGCCACTTGTATGCGGAATTGTTTCCCCGCTTCGATGCTGTCTGCAAGCCGACGCAGCTTGGCGACAAACTGTTTCGAGGGATAGTCTTTGACAATATCGCGTTTAGACTTCTTCTTGACCGGCATGGTGATCTCCCAAATAGTGCCGCTACATTTTCCGCGCTCGCCAAATGGATCAAGGTACAAGCAGTATTTGAATCAAATTGATGGGTAACATGCAAGACAGGACGTATTAATGGATCTTGCTAGTTGTAACAGGGGCATCTGCATCCACCGTGGTATTCCCCGAGTTTCTCGTCCCAACGGCAAACGAGCCCCAGAATATGCACGTAGTAACAGCAATGCTCAGCGTCGTGGCCACGGCAAGCACGTCGTTTGGCACTCCGGCCAACTCGTGCACCATGGCAGCCGCGCTCACGTAAGGGACGCCTGTCGAGTTGGGTGTAATAGGAATGGTTGCCACAATGGAATGTACGCCTCGCGCGGCTGCCAACGGCGCAAAGGGTACGTTGCGGTCAAACGCGAGAAACAATGCCTTGCCGGCCCAAACATCACAACATCCGGCCAAAACAGTGATGCCAATAGTGAGTGGGGACTTTGAATGGAATGTCCGCACGTCTCCAGCCAACTGCGCGGTTGTAAGAAATGCGCGCTGCAAGCGGGACCCCCGGGGCATTCGGCACGCGAGGGCTTGGTGCCATGGGGAGTGTCCCGCGGCAAATACAACAAAGGCCAACACGCCTCCCAGAACTGCAAGAGCCATGGCGAACGGCGCTTGAACTCGAAAAGGCAACAGGACAAAACCGACCGCGCAAATGCCGAGAGTTGCACTTATTTCGAGGAGACGATCCAGCAGGATCCAGGCGGCGACCTTGGTGGTCCGGTTCTCCTTGACCAACAACGGCGCAAACTCGCCTAGCCGTCCGGGAGTCCACTCCCCGGCTCCTTTTGAAATGTAAAACAGGTACGTCGCGCGGCTGCCGGGCCCGAGGGCAATCCGCCATTTCCACACGCGAATCCAAAGCCCCGCGGCAATTAGCGCGCCTGACGCCACAACCCATGCGGGATCGGTCCGGCGGAGTGCATCCAATATTCGAACCGGTCCCAGCAAATAGATCAGCGCGCTGAGCAACACAATGCCAATAAAGGGAAAAGCATAGCGATGGCGTCGCTGCCGTGCTTGCGGTACCTCAGTGACTTGCCCCACGCGTCTCGAAACCCTTTAACGTTTGAACCCAGGATCGTAAATGGTTCACCATGTCGCCTTTGAACGGAGAGTCTACGGTATTGCGGCCCTCCGCTCCAATGGGGTTGCGCCCGCAATCGAAAAGTAAGGCGATGTCCATATTCAGTCTTGTGAGCCACAATGTGTTTTGGTTTCAGGGCAGCCCTTTCGCACCTGAACAGCCTGGCATGCCTGATCCCGCGATTATGCTCGACCTCCTGCGCCTCTACCAAGTGCATTCCCCGGACGTGTATTGCCTGCAGGAAATTCAGGATATCGTATGTTTCGACCTCCTGCGCAAGCACCTCGCAATGAACGGCGCGTTCTGTTCAGGCAGGAAGCGGCCACAATACGGAGGGGCCATATTCTGGTCTCATGGACGCCATATAAGCGACTCTTCCGGGCACGAGCCCGCACCACACCGCATGTGGCAAGTTGCTGAGGTAATGACGAGGGGCAACCCCATTATCCGGCTTGCCAACGTGCACCTGACGTCAGCGCGCTACCTTGCACAAGACGAGGCCGCCATAGAGCGGGTGGCGGAAATTGAATCATTGCTAAAGGCCGGAGAAGTGGACATTGTCGCCGGGGATTTCAATGAAGGTCCTCGGTTAGGCGTGGCATTGCGCCTGGAGGCGGCAGGGTATGTCGATGCGGCGGTGGTCAGCGGCGTATCGCTGGAATCAACCGGTGTCGGCAAGAGCCGCAGTGACCAAATATGGTTGCGTGGGGATTGGGCAAGCCACGTAGAATCGTTTGGGTACGTGGATTGGGATGAATTGCGCATTTCCGGCAATAGCGCGAAAACGTTTCAAGCGAAAGGCAACCACGCCGGGCATTTAAGCGATCACTTGCCCCTCTGGCTGAAACTAGCCTTCTAATTCACCGGACTGGCTGGATACACTCGACCCTGTTGCCGAACGGATCACGAAATTCAAATCGCTGATACCCCGGAATAGGCACGGATTCCAATATCGTTACGCCATGTTGCCTGAGTCTCGACTCCATGCGGTCGATGTCGTCCACTTCATAGGCAAGATGCGCTTTGGTGCGTTTGCGGTCGACGTCAGGCTCCGTGCCCACGTGTAATTCCTGATCGCCCACTCGGACCCAAAACCCGCCCCGCCCCGCGAGCGATGCCGGTTTGGAAATCTCCGTGAGTTGCAGTACGCCGCAATAGAATGCCTTTGCAGCGTCCTCGCAATCCCTCGGCACGGTTATTTGGGCATGGTGTATTCGACGAATCATGTTCAACGGCCTCACTCGTGCGGATGAGGTAGGTCGTCTCCGGCGCCGTCATGCCCATGGCCCGGATTATGGGCGTGTTGCTGATAATGCAGCTTGAGCAAATCTTCCCCAAAATCACCGTCTACGTCACGCCAGATCGTATGAATATGATTGGCATTGTTCTGAATATTGTCGTACTCAATGATGAACTTGTCCGATTGCACCCGGTAATAGTGTGCTTGCCCCTTCTCAAAGCCCCCCATCCACACAAATGTGACCGTGTCCAGACTGTCCTTCAATCGCTTTAACCGGTTCTCCGCCACCTCTTTCACTTGTACACGGGCATGGGCCTCGATCAGGGCCAACATCGCGGATTTCTGTTCCTCGGTTAATTCGCCGTAAGGCAAACCCACGTGCTCGACGATCTGCATTTCCCGCTGGTTCCCCGATAAGACGTCTTTTGGCGCTTCTTTGGAGATTACCGCTTTGGCGCGCTGCCCCTCGCTCAGAGACGTGACCAATGCTCGCCCCAGGTCTTCCTGCGCACCCAACACCCGAAGCCCTTGTTGAGGGCCTTCGTGCACGTCGGCGGGATTCGAGCCAAGGAATTGCGGCAGATTCAGCGACACATGGCCCTTTACAACGGTCCAATGCAGCGACAAATGATGACCTTCAAACCGCAACGCCCAAGTACCGTCAGGCGCAGGATCGCCAAAGATCATCACGTAATACTTGTCGGGATCGCGGCTGGGGTTATTCTCGATTTCTCGCAGGATGATGTCCAGAGACCGGATGGCTTCCTCAGTTTCGAATCCCTCCTCGCTAAGACCCGCCTTGACCATGGCCAAAGCACTCGCCTGCTGCGCCTCAGACATATCTCGCAAGGGCACCCCTTCGCGATCCATCGGCACGAAATGCCAGACGAAACGCTGGTCCGCGTCAAATTCAAACTGAACTTTGGATCGCAGATCTCCGTCCAAAGACTGGAGAAAAGCAGTAGCCGCGGTAGCCAGACGCTCCGCGGGGGCCGGATCTGCCATCGCGCGACCTGTTGTTAGAATCCCGACGACGAAGCCCATGCTGACGCATACGGTTCGAAACATGCAGTATACCCCCGATCAATTTTGAACGAATTCGCGGTTTCAGTCATGCTAGCATATGACCCTCTGTAATTTCGTCAAGGCGATGAGGTGAATAACTCAGTCATGGTATCGGCAGGTAGAGTTGCAATTGGAGTGGTCATCTCACTGTTATTGGTGGCGGCAATGGTTCCCCGGGAAACCAGCGCTCCCCCGGTTCCCACAGAAGAGGCACCGGTCCCTCGATCAGACGCAAGTACGACGCCACCTGTAAGTACTGACGGACAGGAGACTGGAACCGTGACCGACTCCGACCCGCTGATTGAACCCACCCCGGAACTGCCGGGCGACGGCGAATTAGCTGCTGAACCAGGCGAACCTACCCGGCTGACCGAAGCACAGGCCGCAATCCTTGCCGTTTACGGCTGGACTGACCGGGTTGCGGACGGTATCGGTGTGTGGGTTTCCGTCGATGAGCAACGAATGCGTATTATCCAGAACGGAAAAGTGCTCTGGGATGAAGTCTGCGCCACGGCGGAAAACGGGACAGGGTCGGCGGCGGGGTCAAATCAAACGCCGTTGGGTTGGCACTCGGTGGCAGAGAAGATCGGAGAAGGTGCAGCACTCGGACAAGTGTTTCGCTCTCGACAGAGGACCAAGGAAATCTGGAGACCGGGCGACGAGCCGGACGAGGATCTGGTGCTTACCCGTATCTTGTGGTTGTCTGGCGAGGAACCTGGCAAGAACAAGGGGGGCAATGTGGATTCGTACCTCAGGTACATTTACATACATGGCACGAACCAGGAAGACCGGCTCGGGACTCCCTCCTCCCATGGATGCGTACGCCTGAGTAACGAAGACGTAATCCAAGCATTTCAAATGATCCCGCCCGGAACACAAGTCCTTATTACAGAACAAGTTAATGATCAAAATGACGTAAACGAGGAATCAAACTAACGATTCAAGGCGACTAGCAATAAGGGGTTGTCTCTGGCCGGAATTCAACGGATCGTGTAACAGCGTGAGCCACAGACTGTAGGATGAAACAGGACGGAGACCCCAAGGCGTGTTGGCCAGCAGGCTCATTTGTTCGTAAGGGGTAGCGGTCCATAAATTTAGCTTGAGTTTTTGTCTCGGTTAGGCTATAGTGACGTGGGTTTGTATGGGTAGGTTTCGTACCGCCTATGCCAATGTGGGTAAACCCAACCTATTGTGGTCGTGAGTTTACCTAGCGCCAGTTTAAGTGTTTAGTGTCTACGGTCGAGCCTCTGCTGATGCTCTCCTTGGGAGCGTTGTCGGCTAAGCGTGAAGGAGAGGCTCTGCACGTAGTTAAGTGGCGATGACAATCGCTGGACCAACGGCCCCAAATGAGAAGGAGGTGAAACAATGAAGCACCTGAAGACGATCAGCAAGCTCAACCCGAAACTCGCGTCTTTGCCCGCGGACACCATTTTGAAGTCCCCGGAAGAAAAGAAGAGCAAGAAGCAAAGCAAAGGCAAGTAATTGCCCTTGTCTTTCGCGTAGAGCTATTCCAGCCGGGGCGTCTCATCGTATACTCGACGAGGCGCCTCGATTGTTTTTTGTGCGCGATACGGCGAGGTCCAGGTCAACCCAACGGAGAATGCTCTCATGGCTCGTGGCGACCATTTGCGTGTCCGGCGTTCAGGGTATTGGCATCACGGAATTGATTGCGGCGACGGCACGGTAATTCATTACCAAGGCCATCCACTGCAACCAAGGCGAGCCCATGTGGCCCGCACTTCAATTCACGATTTCGCACGCGGTGGTGACTACGATGTTGTTGCCCGGGCGTCGTATGAAGACGGTTCCCGAGTCCTTGCACGGGCGGCAAGCCGAATGGGCGAGCGCTCGTATCACGTGTTTCGCAACAATTGCGAGCATTTTGCGAGTTGGTGTTCCAGCGGTCGATCCGCAAGCCCTCAGGTGCGCCGTGCGATGCTCAAAGTGGCGGGAACCGTGGCGGTTTGCGGGGTGTGCATCGCGTTGACTGTTGCGTTGAAAAAACCCATCTTTCCGAGGGTCTTTCTGTGAGGTGCTTCTAACCTGCGTTGGAGAACCTTCGCCCCACCGAAATGGGCTGAACTGTAACCCGATTACGACCCAAACGCTTGCTTTCGTACAGCAATTCGTCCGCCCGCCTAACGATGGTGTCGGTGTTGTCGCCCGGCTGCACAATAGCCGCGCCCAGCGATACCGTAACACTAAGACTCCCTTCCCGAGTGGGAACGTTCGAATTTTGAACCAGAATTCGCATGCGATTTGCAGCCGCCGCGACATGGGCGGGATCGGTGTGATTCAACACGACCACAAACTCCTCTCCGCCCCAGCGCGCAATAAAATCATAGTTCCGCAACGCCTTTCGCAGGGTCGTGGCCACCGTGCGCAACACGGCGTCACCGTAGACATGGCCATGCGTGTCGTTGACCGACTTGAAATGATCAATGTCCAGGAATAGAACGCTGAACGCTTTCCCTTCGCGATTCCATTCGGAAACACGCTGCTCCAGGAACTGAACGGCGAACCGGCGATTGGCCACACCGGTCAATGGACACATCAAGGCGTCTTTGCGGAATTCCTCCACCTGCTGAAATGCGGAGATTACGGCACTGTTGTCGCTGAAGCTCTCAATGGCGCCCACAATATCGCCGTTTCCGTCTCGAATCGGCGATGTGCGAATTTGAACCGGAATGCGATGGCCGTCGCAATGCCGCAGGTAGGCCTCTGTTTGACGGGGTTGTCCATCAAGGATGGATAACATCAAAGGACACACGTCCGTGCACATCGCGTGGCCTTCAGCACACACATGGGCAAGAATGTTCGACGCACAACACCTTCCGACTACGTCTTGGCGGCGGTAGCCGGAAAGGCTTTCCGCGCCCTTGTTCCAATAGAGGATGGTCCGATGTGTGTCGACAAAGTAGACTCCTTCCTGAAGGTTGTCCAGGAGGGTCATCAACAGTGATTCCGTGAATACCACGACGAGAATCCCCCAAAATGCGCTGCTGGATCCGAATCTTGTGGATTGGATGCGCGAAGACGAATTACACTTCCCGGCAGGCTTCCCCCGCCTGTCAGGATAGAAGCATTATAGCACAGTCTTGACGGAAGAGAATGCTATTTCAGTGAAACCAGGTTGGACAGGCGGAGAAACTACGGATAGCGGTCGCGTGTGATGGCAATTCACGTGACGAATGGAGATTTATGCCCTCCTTGAAATGCAAATGCCCAGCAATGTGGCTTAGTGGGCTGGCAGGCATCCTGCTCTCGGCAGGTTGCGCCGGACTGGGGACCCCCGTGCCAACTACTCCCCTTCCGGAAAGTACGCCACGTCTGGAATCCATTCTGGACGAACTGGACGCCAATGACATCCGGCTAAGTTCGTTTCGCGCGGCGGGAACCATTACCCTGCAAGCGCCATCACTCGAAGGCGTGCAACGCTTTCCGACCGGCACGGTCGCGTATCAGCGGCCTGACAAACTGTTTGTGGAAGGAAGGTTGAAAACGAACGCGATCGCGTTTCAGTTACAGTCGTCCGGCGACGAGTTCCTGATTGAGTTCCCCACGGTAAGAGAGGTGAAGGACCGGTATTTTTATCACATCAAAGGCCAGAAGATAGAAGATGTGCCCTTTGACGTCTCCCCTTCTGAGGTCATCGATGAGATGTTTCTGCCGGAAGATTGGGGTTCCTTGAAAGTGCCCCGCGACGCGCGAATCACGGCATTTGATCCAGCATCGCAGACCGCGACGTTTACCGTCGGCCCTCGGCACAGGATTCGCAGGACAGTAGTCGTTAGCGGCCCGCCTTGGCGAGTGACGCGGAGCGAGCGATATGACGATGAAGGGGGCGTACTCGCAATTACAGGCCGATCCGAGTATAATGAAAAAGATGGCGTGCAATTTCCCGCGTCCATCCAGTCGGAATTTCCCCAACAGGGCGCGCGGATGACCTTCGACATGCGCAACATTCGGATCAATATCCCTCTGGAACCTTCACTGTTTATTATTCAATGGCGGCCGGCACAATGATGAAACCCTCGATAACTGATCTCACCCCGCAGGAAATGGCGGACGCACTGGAACTGCAAGGATTTCAAGGGCGTCAAATCTTCCGTTGGATTCACAAGAAACAGACGTTCGATTTCGAAAAGATGTCCGACTTGTCCAAGGAGTTGCGGGCGCGGCTGCCCGAAGTCTTTTCGACAAACCGGCTTGAAGTGATTCACATTTCGAAGTCAAATCAGGCGCGAGGCACAAAGAAGGCCCTGTTTAAATTGCACGATGGCGAAACGGTGGAATCCGTGCTGATACCCGCCAAGGATCGAGTGACCATCTGCCTGTCCACCCAAGTGGGCTGCGCCGTAAAATGTTCGTTTTGCGCCACAGGCCATTCCGGTTACACACGCAACTTGTCCGCGGGTGAAATCGTGGAGCAGGCCTTGCATCTCCTAGCCACGGAGAAACTGGGCGAACGCACCCCAAATATCGTGTTCATGGGCATGGGCGAACCATTCCGCAACTACGAAAATACGCTGAAGGCGATTCACTTGCTGAAAGATGGCCACGGACTGAAAATCGGCGCACGCAAAATTACGGTGTCTACCGCAGGCGAAGTAAAAGGCATTCGTCGGTTCGCACAAGACGGCGGCCAGGTTCGCCTGAGCGTATCGCTGCATGCCGCAAACAACAAGCTGCGAGACGAACTAGTGCCCCTGAATCGCAAATTCCCAATTGAAATGCTGATGGATGCAATCACCGAATACACCAAGGTGACAGGTCGGCAAATTACGTTCGAATGGACACTCCTGAACAATGTGAACGATTCATTCAAAGACGCCTCGGAACTCATCACGCTCGCACGGCAAGTAAATGCATTCGTCAATCTTATCCCTTACAATCCCGTGCAGGAACTGGGCTACGAACCACCATCCGGAAACCGTTGCTTTAAGTTTCACGAGTTTCTGGAGAAGGCAGGCATCAACGCTACGCTGCGCACGGAACGCGGACAAGATATCGACGCCGCGTGCGGGCAATTGCGGCGGCGGCTCGCGCCGGTGGGTTGAGACTGCTTTTTGGGACGGATCCTGCGAAGCGCGGCTTGGGGGTTGCATGATGAATTGTTCCACTATCCTAAAAGGCCTTTTGTTAGCGGCATTTCCTCTCTTGGCGCAATACTCAGGCGCTCAGACCAATGCGACACTTCCTCACGGCGCACTGGCCGGTGAGCGCTATCGCGTCATTGTGTCGACTGACATTGGAGGGTCTGACAATGACGATTACCAGTCCATGGTTCATCTGCTGCTTTACGCCGACACTATGGATATCGAAGGCCTGATTTCGTCACCGCCGGAGGCTGGACGCGCAAAGCACATTCATGAGGTTATTGACGCCTACGAAGCCGACTATCCAAAACTCGTACAATCCTCAGAGCATTATCCTTCCCCCAATCACTTGCGTGCCATAGTGAAGCAGGGCGCGACAGATCCAGCTCCGGAAGCGGGATACGGCAATCCCACCGAAGGTTCGCAGTGGATTGTGGCTCGAGCGCTCGAACCTGATCCGCGGCCGTTGTATGTGCTCGTGTGGGGTTCCATCACGGACGTGGCCCAAGCCGTGCACGATGTGCCGGAAATCAAAGCAAAGTTGCGTGTGCATTTCATCGGCTCGTGGAACACGTCTCAAGACCGCCATGCGCGAAATTATCTCTTCGATCACCACAACGATCTCTGGTGGATAGAATCCAACTTTACTTTCAGAGGCATGTATGTCGGCGGCAATCAGGATGGCGACCTGGACAACAAAGCCTTTCTCGAAGCACACGTGCGTGGCCACGGCGCATTGGGCGATCTACTGGTCGAAAAACTAGGTGCCATCAAGATGGGCGACTCACCTTCCGTACTCTACATGCTTGCCGGCGATCCCGCGGACCCCACTGCCGATCACTGGGGTGGGCGCTATATTGCCACGGACCACGGCCCCCACTACTGGACGGACGACCCGAATCCCGACCTCCAGGAACGCAATTACCCGGGAGCCAAGACCGTCAACCGCTGGCGGGAAGCCTACTTGCGCGATTGGCAATCCCGCATGGCGCGACTGGCTACGGAAAAGTAGAAGCCGCATCTTGCCTCTTCCGCACGGCGCCGGTATACGAGTCTGCGCCGGTCCCGGTATGACCTCTAATGTACAAATCCGTCGACTGGACATTGCAGAAGTGGCATCCTCGTGCAATCCATCGGCACACCCATTCTGGTGAATCACCACCCCGAAACACCTCGCGGGCATTTCCGCTCAATTATCCGGCATCCGGCTTTCTATAATGGCAAAAAGGAGGAATTGCGCTATGATGCCCAAGGACATTTGTCACCGGGAGCATTGCCGATGAACAATTTGCAGCGCTATCAAGGATGGGCATTGATAACCGGAGCGTCGTCCGGCATTGGCCGGGAGTTTGCACGGCAGATTGCAGCCGAGGGGGTGAACTGTGTGCTCGTGGCGCGTCGGCGCACACGACTGGACGAACTTGCAGAGGAGTTGACCGCCAAGAACGGCGTGCTGTGCCGCGTCATGGCGATAGACCTGGCGCAGGACGGCGCGCCAGAGCACATCTTTGACGCCACACGAGACATTCCCATTGGGTTACTCGTAAACAACGCGGGATTTGGCGCCGGCGGACGCTTCGAAACCGCCCCCAAGGACCGGCTTTCAGAGATGGTCAAGCTCAATTGCGACGTTGTAGTCCGGCTCACACACTTGTATCTGCCTCAAATGTTGGATCGCAAATGCGGTGGAATCGTCATTGTCGCCTCCGTACTGGGAGTCATACCCACTCCCTACGACGTTGTGTATGGTGCGACAAAGGCCTTTGACCTCTCGTTCGCTGAGGCCCTCTGGGCCGAGTTGAGGGGAACGGGCGTCGACGTGACCGCACTTTGCCCCGGTGGTACCAATACCGAATTCCTGACATCACAAGGCTACAACGAGACCCGGCTGGCCAGAAAAAGCAAGATCTTCGCGGATGCGGACAGAATTGCCGCCATTGCATTGCGAAGGTTGGGCAAGAGGCTGAGTTGCGGGCCAATCGACTTTGCCGGTGTGTCTTTTCTACGGCGCTTTCTCACCAGAAAGTGGACCGCTCTCATTGTCGAGCGCGTTATGCGCCGCTTCTACGACATAAAAAAGTAGGCGCTTGGCCCTGCTGCATCGACATTAGCCCGGATATTTCACGACATTGTCCAATTAACTGTGTAACAACAATTCGACCGGCCCGTTACCAAAAACTGGCGCACCTACAGTAGGCACGTGAAATATCCTCAGCGTTTCAAGCTTAAGGAATTCTGCGTGAGGATTCTGCACCACGGAGACTGTACTTCAGTCTTCCACGGAGACTGTACTTCAGTCT
>BTWA01000024.1:0-93607 GCA_045863295.1 Candidatus Hydrogenedentota bacterium | reverse complement strand
CGCCTACCGCTACGGAAGCATGCTCTACAACGTCGACAGCAACTTCCCCGGCGAATCAAATGTGACCTACGAGTTGGGCGGGGACAAGAAGCGCCGGACGCGGACAGCGAACAGCGTGACGACGAAATACCGCTATGATCTGGGTTGGAATGTATTGAATGAGGAGGACAACACGGGCGATTTGGTGCGGAGCCATTATTACCAAAGGCCCCTGCAAGCAGTTTCCCGGTTGTTGGCGCATGTGGATAGTGATGATCCGTCTAGCGGTACGGCGCAGTACTATGTGCATGACCACTTAGGGTCGACGCGGGGCCTCTATGCAGCGAACAAGAGCGTTGTGGGCAGTTACGGGTTCAGTCCCTTTGGCATGCCTAATATTGCGGCAGGTGTTGACGTTAGTGCGATTCCTGCGTCTTTTACGGGCAAGCCTTGGGATGCGCATGTTGGTTTGTATCATTTTCCTTATCGCGCGTACAGTCCGGACTTCTCGCGCTGGATGACGCGAGATCCACTCGGTATGATTGATGGATCGAACATGTATGGGTATGGCCGGGGGAATCCAGTCATTTATACTGATCCATTCGGTCTCCACTCATTGGAGTGGTGCAAGCAGGAATACGACTGGTGTATTGAGGATTGCAAGCATAGACGCACTGCAGCAGCTAGGGCAATATGTTACGCTGAATGTATGGCAATAAGAGTAGCTTGCGAGATTGATATGGCCGTTGACAAGGTTTGCGAGTTTGTATATGAACATCCCGTCGAGTGTGCTGCTGTTGGCGCAATCGTAATTGTTGGTGGTATAGCGTTTATTGTGGTGACTGGAGGTGCGGGAACATGCGCTCTCGTGCCGCTTCTTGCAATCTAGTGAATTAGTTATATAGATCCAGTGACGCATAGATCGCGAATGATGGACGATTAATAGTGTTTTTCCCATTTTGCTCGGATCATGTGTATGAGGAAGAAGTATGGGCTGCGGTGTGGGTTATGGAAGTTGCTATCAATTCGGTGCTCTTAGAGGAATTGCAGGAGCCTACTTCCGTAAACTTACAATCGTCTTCCGATTTGGCTGTTCACATCAAAACCCAGATCCGTGAGTATGGGTTCTACTCGAAGATATTGGAAGAGGGCGTTTCAGGGGAATGGGTTGACGATCTTCTGAATAGCGAGGCGGAGACTATATTTGCATTCTTGCTGGTAGCGACTAAGCTTTCTAGTGACGAGGCTTGGGCTCTCTTGAAACCAAAGGTGTCGTTGCTTTCTGAATGCGTACGACGCTCCGCACCATTTCACAAGCGAATTGCAGAATTGGGGTTTCAGGCAAAGCAGGCGCAGGCTGATCATAAGAAGATACCGAATAACGATGGGTGATCCTTCACGGCGGACGTAAGCGTCCGGTAGACACCATGCACCCGCGTGACGGGTTTGGGGCAACGGGTGCGCTCAGCCTTGAATTGGGGCTTTCCATTGGCCTGGGAAGAGTTGGCGGAGGTCATTGTTGGGTTCGGTGGTGAGGCGGAGAAGGACGTTGCGTATATACGCGTAGGGGTCGATGCCGTGTCGTTTGGCGGTCTGGATGAGGGTTGAAGTGGATGGCGGCAGCGCGGCCGCCTCTGTTGTGACAGGGTTTCCGACCCTGTCACGTGTAGCGACCGGAGGTCTCCTCTTAATGGGCAGGACGGCATGACCACGAAACAGAGCTTTGAGTACACCCTGACCGATGGCGGGAACATCGAACGCATCGACCACGAAGATGGGGTATACTGGGAATATGAGTACGACGGCCGAAACCGGCTCATCAGCGCCGACCGTGTGCAGTCCGCGAACATCACGGGCGAATACGACTACACGTACGATGACGGAGACAACATGATCGCTGACTCCTTGTGACAGAGTTTCCGACCACTGAGACTGTACTCCGTCCTCCAAGCCACGCCAGATAACCAGAATGGTCTCCTCTTCGTCTTGACTGCAAGGTAAACACTCGCGCATATCCGGGCCTGCATATCAAAGAGTATTCTCTTAGAATCTGTGTACATCGGTGCAATCTGTGGACGCGTTCAGTCCCCGCCGCCCCATCAATTCCGCCCCATCCCGCAAATGCGCAAACCGCGTAAATCCATCATATACCCTTGTTTCAATTCGCTAAGAAGATGCAACGGAATAGCATAACCATAGGGGGCACAGTAGCCCCCATGCCTAAGCCACTAGAGCCCGCTCCATCTTAAAATCTGTGAAAATCCGTGTACTCTGTGGACGCGTTCAGTCCCCACCTCCCCAATCAATTCCGCCCCATCCCACAAATGCGCAAACCGCGCAAATCCATCAAATACCCTTGTTTCAATCCGCTAAGAAAATGCAACGGAAAAGCATAACTATAGGGGCATTGACGCATTCCCAAGTTCTCCGGCGCGAGACACGGACCCTGAGTCGCGCACAATCATTGCTCCCGTACACGCCCCTCGCGGCGACAACATCCCTGCGAGTACTTGATGCAGTTCGCTCACAAAAAAGGAGTAGACACAATGGAGCCGGCACCGGTAAGAGCCAGCGTAGGGAAGGACATCAGACCAGACTTGGGAAGGATCAGGCAACCGGGTCGCTGGACTTGGCCGAATCTCCGCGCGCGAGAAAACGAATTACCAATCCAAACAATCCAAGCAGGATTCCGATCATGAGACAGACAATCCCGCCCAGCGTGGCGCCGACCGCGAATTGTCCGATACGCGCATTGTACCCCAGCAAGGCGAACACAATGCCGAAAATCGCCAGGATCAGGCCCGTCAACGCATAATCCTGCCGAGGAGTGTATCGAGCCGGAACAGCGCCTTGGCTGAGAATTCCCTGAACTTCATCTTTCGCCGCCAGAAGATCGGGATGTTTTTCCAGTTTTTCAAGAAATGAGAGTTTTACGCGGTAGTCCAACCAAGCCCGAACCAACGAATAGAAAACCCCGTAAAAGATTGTAACAACGAGGATTACAAGCGGTACTAGTATCAGCAATGTCTGCATGAAAGCCCGTTTTCTGTTTAGTAGCTGGGGCCTGGCGAGACATCACGGGGGCAGGACGCGAAGTGTAGGAGGTTTCCGTTCTGCTGGATTTGGCCTTGCTCGCGACATCTCGCCAGGCATCCGTCTTCAACTCGGTTCCAAGAGCTTGCAAGGAGGACACTTAGCTCTGAAACTGCCAAACGGCGACTCCCTCGACCAAAGGGGCATCGGTTGAGTTCGCCCTTGCCGCTCGTGTGAATTGGACCACACCGGCAAGCCTTCGGTTTCAGCAGGGGATCCCGCGGGGCGGTACCCTTTATCAGGCCTCCCTGTATCTGCCGGAAGCAAAAGGCGTTGCATTGAAACCTGAACGCCACGGGCCGGGTCAAACTTGGCACGATGAACAGTTACCTGAAAAGTGTCACGACAGCCTTTCTCATCGCCACCTTGGTCATGGCGGTGAGCATTGGCGTGCTTGGCTCTGCCCCTACGCTGCCACAGGTCATTGGCAAACCCGATGTCAGCAGCATCAAGAGTGTGACCCATGAGGGCATCACCCAACTGGTCCTGTCCAACACCGACGGCAATATCAGCATCGCCACCCACGACGGAGACAGTGTCTCCGTTACCGCCGACATCCGCGCGTTTGTGAAGCGATCCGAGACCGTGGCCACGGCCAATGCATACATGGAAACGTTGATGGCGAACACGGTGGACAACGGAGTATTGAACGTCGTGACCGAGCCGGGATCGCGGCCGGCCGGCGTATACCTGTTCGTGCTGTATACCGTGCAAGTGCCGCGCGGCACCGATATCACCGTCAATGCGGAAAATGGCAACGTTACGCTGAACGAAGGATGCGGCCGCGTGGAAGTGCGCGGGCACAACACCGACATCGACATCGCACGTCCTTTGGGCGAGGTGACGGCGGAGAGCATCAACGGCCGAATCCGGTTGGCCGGCGCACCGGCCGGAGGACACCTGTCCACCGTCAACGGCAATGTGGAAGCGGATGTGGAAGGCGGCTTTCTCGAAGCATCCACCGCAAATGGCCTCATCTTCGCGAAATTGTTGAAACCGGTCATTGACGGCTGCCGTCTGACAAGCCAGAATGGCGGCATTCGACTGCATATGAAAGAAGGCAGTTCGGCGTCGATCGACGCGCGCACGGGACGCGGCAACATCTATACGGACTTGCCCCTGACCCCGGCCCAGGACGGCGAACCGCACCGCCAGGTTCAGGGCACCATCGGGAGCGGCAGCGGCAGCGAGCGGGCGCGGATCGAGATGGACGCGCTGAACGGCAACATTATTATTGCGAGTACGGGCATATGAGCGGGAGTCACGCAACGACATGGCTGAACGCGGAAGGCGTCGCGATGGTGGATGATTCCGATCTCGCGCTGGTTGAACGTACAAAGGCCGGCGACGCCGAGGCGTTTTCTGTGCTGGTAAGCCGGCACGAGCGCGTCGTGTATAACCTTTCGTACCGGTTCATGCGCGACAGCGCACTGGCGGAAGACATGGCGCAGGAGGCCTTTCTCAAGGCGTACCGTCTGCTGAACGGGTTTCGCGGGGATTGCAGCTTTTCGACGTGGTTGTACCGCGTGACGTCCAGCGTGTGTCTGACGGAGTTGAACCGGCGCAAACGGCGCGGCGAAGTGGAATTGACGCCCGCGCACGTGAATTCGAAAGAGACGGCGGTCGAACCGGATTACGTGACGGACACGCCGGAGATGGTACGGCGTTGCGTGAGCAAGCTGCCGGATCGGTATGCGACGATTCTGAATCTGTATTACCTGCAAGAGATTGCTTACGAAGAAATCGCGGAAACGATGAACATACCCCTGGGCACGTTGAAGACCTGGATGCACAGGGCGCGCCTCCAATTGCGGAAGATCGTGGAGAAGGAGCTGAAGAAGCATGAATCCGAATCAACTCAATGACCATGACCTTGATGCCTTTATTGAAGAGGCATTGAAGGCCGAACCCATGCGCGCCGTCCCGACGGGTTTTCACAAGCGCGTGGATGCCCGGTTGAAGGTGGCGGTACTCGTTCAGGGCGAGCGGCACAAGTTGCGTGTGCGCTTGTTGGCCACCACGATGATTATCGCGACGGCGGCCATGGTTATTGTAGGTCTTCCGGTGTATGCCTTTTCGCAGGGCTGGCTTTCGCAGCAGATGCCCGGCAGTCGCGGTTATTGGGATTATATGCTGGTATCGGTGACGCCGTTGGTCGAGGCGCTTGGCATGAAGGGCCTTGTCCTATGCGCGGCGGGGCTTGTGGCGCTGGCGGCCGCGGCGGTCATTCCGGCGGTTGGCGTCACGATGGCGCGGAACCGGTAAAGCCTCCCGAATTTAGATTGGCAAACGCCTCCGAGGACCCGGTCTTCGGAGGCGTTTTTTTATTGTCCGCTACTTCTGAAGTGTTGTGCTTCGGGGTAGGAAAACAGTGAACGTGGATCCCTGCCCTTCCTTGCTCTTTACGCGGATGACGCCGCCGTGTTCTTCAATGATCTTTTGAGAACAAACCAGACCGAGTCCGGTGCCACGCGAGCCTTTGGTGCTGCTGAAGGCTTTGAACAACTCGCTGTAGAATTCTTCCTTGATGCCCACGCCGGTATCCTGCACTTCGACGTAAATCGCGCCTTCGTCCGTGCGGGTGCGAATTGTAACGGTACCGCCGTGCTCTTCGCAGGCTTCGATGGCGTTTTGAATCAGGTTCAAGAGGGCGCGGTAAATGCCGAGGCCGTCGAGGTGGGCCGTGCCGATTTCCCCGGGTTGAAACACGATGTCGACTTTGGATTTCTTTGCGTTGTCGGTGGTGACCGCGAGAATTTCGGAGATAATGGAGTTGATGTCGGTGCTCATCCGCTCGGGTTCGCGGTCGCGGGAATAGGTCATCAAATTGATCACGAGGTCTTCGATGCGATCGATCGAGCGGCGCACGAGGGGCCAGCCTTTTTTGACATACTTCCAGGCTTCCTCGTCCACACCGAGTTCGATATATTCGCTGCCGCCCTTGATTCCGGTAAGGATATTTTTGACGCAATGACCGAGGCCGGCGGTGGCTTTGCCGATGGCCGCGAGGCGTTCGCGTTCGACGGCCTCCTGGTGCAGGCGCGCGTTTTCGACAGCCACACCGGTAACACGACCTATGGCGGTGAGCAGTTTGAGTTGGCTGATTTTAAAGATGCGTTCGCTCTCTCCGGAATCGACGTAAATTGCGCCGACCAGTTCCGCGGTACGTCCGCACAATGGCACGCACATGACGGCCTGGATCTTCTGGTCGATCACGCTTTCGGAATAGGAGAAATCCTGCTGGGCATTTACGGTCAGCAATGCGCTCTTGGACGTGAAGACCTGCTCCACGAGGGTCTGGCTGAGCGTGGGATAACCGTTCTTTTTGTCTTTGGGCCGGCCGGCGCGGATGGTCGGCGCTTTGCCGTCGGATGCGGCAATCAAGATGTAGCCGCGCTTCACGGGGATGGCCTCGAAAATGAGTTCGAGGATCTTGTCCAACAGTTCATCGAGATCGAATACCGTGCCGAGGAGTTGCGCCGCTTGGTAGAGGATGGGCATCGTTTCGGCGTCGCCCTCTTGCACCATTTTTTCGTACATGTCTTCGGCGCGTTCATACGAGATCATCGAGCCGGTGTCGGACAGGACCTTGTCGACTCGGGATTTGACGATACGAAAGGTATGGGTGCCGACGGTGACTTCGTCGCCCTCGTCGACCTTGAGCCGGACCACGCGCTCGCCGTTGACGATAATGCCGTTTCGTGACCCCAGATCTTCGACTTTGAGGCTTTCCCCTTCGAGCCAGACCCGGGCATGCCGGCGGGAGACCATGGAATCGGGCAGGACAATATCGCATTCGGAGGCCCGGCCGATGACAAGGCCGTCGGTGCCCACGGGAAAAGTGCTGATGCTACTCCCCTCTTTGTGCAAGTCCAAGACGAATTTGGCCATAAGGGGTAACGGGGCTCCTCGAAAAACCATGGCCGGCGGCGTACTTGGCGATAATCGCCGGACATCCCACGGAAATCGTTCCGCCCGAGAGGGGGCGGTCTGCCGCACGACATTAGTGTCTGTCTATTATATTCTACCGGGATTTCGACAGACAACCCGTGGCGCGCGGCGATTCCCCTCGCGGATTCCAGGGGACTGTACGCTCCTGCAATTGTCCCAGCGATTTGCGCTGGCTATCGGTTCTTCTTATTAGGTTGAGGCTGTTGCACCTTGAGCGGAATGTCGCCGGGGGCGAAGCGCCACTGAATTGGATTCAAGGGGGTGCAGTGGCTCTACTTTTTGACGATTCAAGGGGTGGACGGGGTTGAAAGCGTTGTAAGTCGTTGCGTTGTGATTGTGGTTGGGATAGCACTGCCTGTGGGGTCAGCGGGCGGATACTGGGGCGTATACTGGGACGCCTGCACCGAGAGCCAAAGCGCCGTCGACGGCTGTCGCCTTTGCCGGCGCAGTCCAAAGGGGGTGGCTTCGGTATGGATGGTTTTGGTCGTTGGCATCGCTTCTACGGGATTCACCCCTTTACTATTTTGGGTTTGTCTTGTTGCAGTCGAGATTTAGGGGAGTTGGAGGAGGTTTAGGTGGCGCGGATTGATCTGTGTTTAGTTGACAATTAATGCTAGCGAAGGTTGCAGACGTCGAATAGGTCAAAAGGCGGATCTTAATAGAATTTTTACTATTTTGGGGTGAGACACAAAAAAAGGCAGGCCGCAGCCTGCCACATTTGGTGTTTGTAACTTGTTAACGGCTAACAAACTCCATTTTGCAGACTTATGCTACTAAATGTATAACAGTATCGTCAAGCACTGTTTTAGGACATACGGGGAGAGAGACATGAGTTACCGGTTGGCAATCGATATTGGCTCAAACTCCATTGGCTGGTGCGTTCTTGGGCTCGACCAATTGTCCGGGAATAGACCCTGTTCCATAGAAGACATGGGTGTTCGAATCTATCCAGACGGCCGCAAACCCAAAGACGGAACTTCTAAGGCAGTGGATCGGCGACTTGCACGTTCAATGCGCCGCAATCGAGACCGATATCTTGACCGGCGCGGACGGTTACTAAACACACTCAGCCTCTATGATCTCATGCCGTTAGATGAGAAGGATCGAAGAAACGTTGCCAAGCTCGATCCCTATTTACTTCGGGCTCGCGGAGTCGAAGAAGAATTGGCATTACATGAAATCGGCCGGGCCATTTTTCACTTAAACCAAAGGCGTGGATTCAAAAGCAACAGAAAGAGTGATGCAAAGGACAACGAAACTGGAATGATCCAGTCAGCCGTCAAAGAGACTGCGGACAAGATTGCGGAGCATGGAACGGTTGGCAAGTATCTGCACTTCAGGCGAAGCAACGGCTTGCCAGTCCGGGCGCGAAAGCTTTCTCGAGTTGGCGTTGGTCGGGGCGGAAAGGAAAAGAATGAGGAATACTATGATTTTTACGCTTCGCGCGAGTTAATCGAAGCCGAATTCAATCAACTGTGGGAAGTTCAAAGCAAGTTTCATCCCGACACACTAACAAAAGAAGTCTTCGCAAAACTCCGTGAAATCATATTCTTTCAACGGCCCCTCAAATCACCCCCTGTGGGCAGGTGCACATTTGAGCGCAACGAGGAACGTGCATCGAAAGCCCTTCCGCTTGTGCAGCGTTTGCGCATCTATCAAGAGTTGAATCATCTTCATGTAATTGACGGAAGGACATTACGCGCTCGCAGTTTGACGATAGATGAACGTGACAAACTAGCAGCCTCGTTGTGTCAACCAAGGGGCGCGAAAAAGCCAAAGGGCGAGCTTAGCTTTGAGGCAATGCGGAAGCTCTTGGGATTACGAGATACGACGTTTTCTCATGAAACGGTTGGAGGCCGTAACGGATTCTCATGCGACACCACGTCCGAAGCACTGGCGTACAAAGACCGATACGGATCTGCGTGGTACGACCTTTCCGATGACGATCAGGAGCGCATCGTCGTGGCGCTGCTGGAAGAGGACGACGAAGAAGCACTTGTTCAATGGTTGATGGAGACATTCAAACTAGACCGAATTCGAGCCACAGCGGTAGCCTGCACTCCTCTGCCCGATGGACACGGACGCTTAGGCAAGACTGCAACGCGCAACGTTCTTGAGCAACTGGTGCAGGACGTAATTCCGTATTCCGAAGCCGTGGTTAGGGCAGGCTATAAGTCCCACTCTGCTTTGGCAACAGGCACCCGCCGAGAGCGATTGCCGTACTACGGCGAGGTATTGGAGCGGCATGTCGTACCCGACCCAGAGCGTGGCGGACATCCTGCGGCCGGACCTGAGAAGCGATACGGCAAAGTTACGAATCCCACCGTTCATATTGCGCTCAACCAATTGCGTAAGGTAGTGAATGAGATTATTAAGTATCATGGCCCGCCAAGTGAAATCCACTTGGAAGTTCTACGCGACCTGAAGAACAGCTTGCGGCAGAAGCGGGAAATTGCGGCAGAACAGGCCAAAAACAAAGAAATAAACGACCACTGCGCCAAACGCCTGCGCGAAGAGTTTCATCTCAAGGCAAACCGGGAAAACATTTTCCGGCTCAGACTTTGGGAGGAACTTTCGGCCAATCAGAAGTGTTGCGTATACACCGGCGAGAACATTCCCAGCACCCTGCTATTCACGAGTGCCGTTGAAATCGACCATATTCTTCCGTTTTCACGGACTCTGGACGATGGCACGATGAACAAAGTCTTGTGCAAGCAATCGGCGAACCGGGAGAAGCGGGAACGAACGCCATTCGAGGCTTGGGGGCACAGCGAGCAATGGACTGCAATTCTCAATCGCGCGGAATTGCTTCCTCCGAACAAACGTATGCGCTTTGCTGAAAATGCGATGGAAAGATTTCAAAGCGATCGGGACTTCATCGCACGGCAATTGACCGACAGCCAATACATTGCGCGGCTGGCGAGGGAGTACTTGGCCGTTCTTTTTGAACCAGGTCAGGACTATCGTGTTGTTTGCCTGCCGGGCCGCCTGACCGCCATGTTTCGTCATCATCTCGGTTTGAATTCCATTCTTGACGAGGTCAATCCTGGTCGAGAGGATGGGGATACACCCGTTGGTGAAAAAAACCGCAACGATCACCGGCACCACGCTGTCGATGCCCTTGTAATCGGTCTAATGGATCGGGCGTTCCTTCAGCAGGCGGCGTCCATCCATGGCCGGTTTGAAAGAGACGGGGTCTATCAGTTTCTGGATGGGCTGCCGGAACCCTGGTCCGGCTTCCGGCAATCGGCAGTGACAATTCTGCGCCAGATGGTCGTTTCTCATAAGCTGGACCATGGCATCGAGGCGGAGTTGCATAATAGCACGGCCTATGGCGTCGCGAAGCGACTCGATACGCGGGGCAACGCCGTGCATCGCATACCCGCGCGATTGGTCACGGGGAAGAAACTGCAATCGATCAAGGGGAAACGTCTGCGCGCCGAAATTGCCGCCAAGTTGACAGGAATGGATTTTTTGGCTGCATTTGAAGGATTAGAGCGGTTCGATGCGGGACACCAAGACATTGACGCGCGCTTGGTCGCTTTGCTGGGTGACGAAACCAAAGAGACTGTCCGGAATTTGCAGGAGTTTCTGAACCAGAAGGGAATACGACGAGTGCGCTTGATCGAGCCGATAGCGTTGGTTTATCCGAGGACCCAACCACTGCATAAGGGTCTAAAGCCAGATGGAAATGCATACCTTGAAGTATTCGAGGATGCCGAAACGGGAAGTTGGATTGGTAAACTAGTCACCTTGTTCGATGCCAATTGGAGAAGGCGTAAGAGTTACGTTTCCACAAATGAGCAAGCTCCTGCGGGGCGGCATCTCTTTACTTTATTCAATCGAGATATGCTGGAAATGGAGCATAAAGGACGGCGGGCGATATTCTACATACAGAGAATGTCGGAGAAACAAATCGCACTGGCAGAGCATTTTGAAGCCAATGCCGACAGCAGGACCCGTGACAAGGGCGACCCTTTTAACTTTGTGTACAAGGGCAGCGCGGATGGGCTAAGGCAAGCGCGAGTCCGTTTTCTAAAGGTAACGCCCGCAGGCCGAATTCGCTATTTATCGGACCCTTGCGATGATTCGCCGGGGAGTTGAAATCAGCGGTTCGGGCCGCCATCTGCACAAATATAGAGGCTTTCTGATTGTGTCCGAAAACGGCGGAGAGGTGGGGCGTTTACCCCTTGAAGATCTCGAAGTGGTCCTCGTTTCAGGCCATGGTATCACTTGCACTGCGGAGTTGTTGCATGCGTTGGCAGCGCAGTGTGCTCCGCTTATCCTCTGCGACCATCGCTTTCTGCCCGCGTCCATCCTTTTACCTGTCGAAAGCCATGAGTATCAGTCGGGCCGGATACGCGCTCAGGCGGCACTCGGCGAGACGACTTCCAAACGAATGTGGCAACAGATTGTTGCAGCAAAGATACGGGGCCAGGCGGAGGTACTCGCAATCTGCACGGGAAAGGAAAGTGAGCGGCTTAACACACTTTGGAGGCGTGTCCGAAGCGGTGACGCAGGCAACGCAGAGGGAGAAGCCGCGCGGATTTACTTTCCGCTTCTGTTTGGGCCGGGATTTCGCCGAGATCGGGACCTTGGGGGTGAGAACGCGCTGCTTAATTATGGTTACACCGTCCTTCGATCCGCTGTGGTCCGGGCCATCATGTTAGCCGGACTGCATCCTGCGTTTGGAATTCATCACTGCAACGCCCGCGACACCATGCCGCTGGCGGATGATCTGATGGAGCCGTTTCGTCCGTTGGTGGACATGATCGTTTATTCGCATGCGAGGGCCGTTGAAGGAATACCCACTGTGGATTCGAACGCCAAGCAAAGACTCATCGGGGTCACCGGTCTGGACTTGATTTTTGAGGGTGTGTCCAGCCCTGTGACCGAGTGTTTGCTCCGATTGACGCGATCGCTGGCAGACGTATGCGAAGGGCGTAAGCGCAAATTGGTGTTGCCCGATGGGCTGCGGATTTCGATAGCGGACGACTGACCATGGAAGACGCGCGTCTCCCGATAACTCTTATGAGCGGGTATCGAGTCATGTGGATGCTTGTAATGTTCGATTTGCCAGTTCTGGATAGGAATGAGCGTAAAGAGGCGACCCGGTTCAGGCAGGACCTCCTCGATCTTGGTTTCGAGATGGCGCAGTTTTCTGTCTATATGCGCTGCTGCGTGAGCAGGGAACGGACTGAAGCACTTGTCACGAAGATTCGACGTATGCTGCCGCATGGGGGCAAAGTGGCTATCTTGATTTTCACGGACAAGCAATACGAAAACATGCTTCACTTCTATGCACGGTCGGAGAGTCGGCCACTGCCAGACCAAGGCCAGATGGCATTGTTCTGAAGCATCGCGCGCTATTGCGCGAGAAAAGTCTCCCAACTCAGCGAAAACTCGACAAGAAGGGCCTGTTTTTGCAGAGTCGAAACCACGCTAAACCCAGCAAAAACAGGCCCTTACGAGACCCTAGATTTTATTAGGGGTGCAAAATGGAGTCAAGCCGCAACGATCGTGAAATGATGACGCAACTCGATCTTATTTTATTAGGGGTGCAAAATGGAGTCAAGCCGCAACTACAGGAAATGCTGGACAATGGCTGCTGTGCATTTTATTAGGGGTGCAAAATGGAGTCAAGCCGCAACCAGAATGCGAATTGAATGAATCGCTCGGTCATTTTATTAGGGGTGCAAAATGGAGTCAAGCCGCAACACGCGGGAACGTTCCCCGCCGTCGCGATTATTTTATTAGGGGTGCAAAATGGAGTCAAGCCGCAACATGGTTTGAAGCGCGCCACTAACAGGCGATATTTTATTAGGGGTGCAAAATGGAGTCAAGCCGCAACGTTGTGCGAGTAGGTCTTGCCTCCGATGGAATTTTATTAGGGGTGCAAAATGGAGTCAAGCCGCAACAGCGGGGCTTGGTTACGGTCGAGAAGGTTCATTTTATTAGGGGTGCAAAATGGAGTCAAGCCGCAACTGTGGAGTGGGAGAGCATTGAGCGGTTTAAATTTTATTAGGGGTGCAAAATGGAGTCAAGCCGCAACTACAGCCCTATCGGACCGTCTACCAATGGGATTTTATTAGGGGTGCAAAATGGAGTCAAGCCGCAACAGACTCGCGTTCGCTCACAGGCCCGTTAGGATTTTATTAGGGGTGCAAAATGGAGTCAAGCCGCAACTGATGGCCGGAGTGAGCCTGTGGGCGCGGGATTTTATTAGGGGTGCAAAATGGAGTCAAGCCGCAACTCCAAGCCGGGCACGGACGACAGGATCAAATTTTATTAGGGGTGCAAAATGGAGTCAAGCCGCAACCCGGCCGTCTTTCTTCCACTCCAATGAAGCATTTTATTAGGGGTGCAAAATGGAGTCAAGCCGCAACATGAACGCTGGTCAAGTGGAAGCGATGCGCATTTTATTAGGGGTGCAAAATGGAGTCAAGCCGCAACGATATTCTCGCGGACCATGGGGCGGAGTTGATTTTATTAGGGGTGCAAAATGGAGTCAAGCCGCAACTGAATTGAATCATGCTGTACCCGGTCGTGATTTTATTAGGGGTGCAAAATGGAGTCAAGCCGCAACTATTCATCCGTCGCGTGTGACCGTGAAATAATTTTATTAGGGGTGCAAAATGGAGTCAAGCCGCAACGTCATAGCCTGTCTGGTGACTGTTGGATGCATTTTATTAGGGGTGCAAAATGGAGTCAAGCCGCAACTAGCTGGCAAAAAGTACGATGCCGACGCAATTTTATTAGGGGTGCAAAATGGAGTCAAGCCGCAACCATGCCCACGTACAAGTCAAGCGAAATACGATTTTATTAGGGGTGCAAAATGGAGTCAAGCCGTAACATAATCTGTGGGCCGAAGGGATGTGTATACGGAGGCTGTGATGGGTCTTTTCGATAATGAAGCCGCCCGTTCGCTACTTGACCAATTATTCGAGGAGTCGCGGCTTTACACGTCGAGCAAGGATTATCTGGAACTCCTTAAATTCACCAAACGGCTTCGAAACTTTGCGCCGTTTAACGCGATGCTGTTGCATGTGCAAAAGCCGGGATTGACGTATGCGGCTTCGGCGTACGATTGGCGGACACGATTCGAGCGGAAGCCTAAGGAACACGCGCGGCCTCTATTGATACTCTGGCCTTTTGGGCCGGTGGCGCTGGTATACGATGTGCTGGACACCGAAGGCAAACCGTTGCCGAAGGATGTGGCCTCTTTCTTTGCCAGCGGGTCGGTGTCGGATAAAGACATCCCGTTGTTTCTTGCGAAAATGAAAGCGAAGCACATTTCGTTTGAATCGTT
Source organism: Candidatus Hydrogenedentota bacterium (assembly GCA_045863295.1). Classification (GTDB taxonomy): domain Bacteria; phylum Hydrogenedentota; class Hydrogenedentia; order Hydrogenedentales; family SLHB01; genus BTWA01. The sequence goes on along the minus strand of BTWA01000024.1, from coordinate 79,275 downwards.
CGACGCGGGCGACGGCCGTGCCGGATCGATCCATCGATTGACGGTGTCCGGGGATAAGAAGCCCAGCGAGTACAAGGTGTATGCTAACCGCAATCACACCGCGCCCGTGCGGTTTGTCACCATTGCACATGAACTGGCCCATCTGTTCCTCGGCCACTTGGGACAGGACAGCTACCTGAACATTCCCGAGCGCCCGCGGCCCAATCATGCGCAGGCGGAGTTGGAGGCGGAATCCGTGGCGTATCTGGTATGCACGCGCAACGGTGTCGAATCGAAATCCGAGACGTATTTGAATGATTACGTGAAGGCGAACACGACGGTTGAGTCGTTGGACCTGTATCAGGTCATGCGCGCGGCGGGGCAGATTGAGACGTTGCTTGGATTGACGGCGCACATGGACTATGGCCCCTGGAAGCGGAGTCGATAGCATGTGGCCTAGCAGTGGTAGGAGGATGTTCGGGCCCTCCGGGGCCAGGGGGACAGCGTTATGGCCTGTTCCGTTTTGTATTGCACCGGGGTATGGGGCTTGTTTCATTAGGGGCTATTGGCTGTGCCACGCTATAGACGCTTTGTTGGTTGTCCACGCAGCCGCATTTGCCGAGAGCCAAAGCGCCGTCGACGGCTGTCGCCTTTGCCGGCGCAGTCCAAAGGGGGGGCTTCGGTATGGATGGTTTTGGGGAAGGAGCGTGTGGGTGTGGCTGCCTGGGCGGTTCTGGGAGGAGACTGTTTTGGTCAGGGGCCATGGCGGGGAATCGGTGGCGCAGCAGGGGGGTTGGTGCGTGGGATTTGTTGCGCCGATTGATGATTTCGTTGGATGGGTTGAGACGTCCGGCGGGATCAGGATCGTCAGGGTGGATTGTATTCGATTCTGGGAATGAACTCTTTGATCATGGTATGGGTCAGGCTGGGGTCGATGGGCTCTGTCAGGTATAGCCTTCGGCGTTTTCCGTGCATGTCGGTTATGTCCAGATAGCCCTGGGTGCTGTGTCCCGCCCACAGTTTTGCGCCGGCGTTGCGTTTGGGGACCATCTGCACGTTGATCAGGTTTCGATAGGGTATCCGGAGGTTTCGGGAATCTTCGGCCAGGAATCGATCGGACATCAAGTCCATGTCGTCGTACTTCAATTCGTTTTCCGTGCGGCGCCGGACCAAGCGGTTGAAGTACAGGAAGAGGAGCGGCGCGAAGATTTGACCTTGCGCCGCAAGGGTTGACGCGGACTCGCTATCAAAGATTTGACCGGCCAATCGGGCCAGCATCATTGACTCTTTGGAGAGATACACTTTGTAGAAGCGATTTGGGGTAAACTGCCGGCCTTCGACACCGTAGAACCATTTGAGGTCCCGGCCTTTCAAGGTGGGTACGTCCGAACGTATTTCATGGGGAGATAACCCTCATTGGTCTCCTGGCTCCCTATTATATGGTCCCGCAGGCCGGTCAAAACAAGGCGAGCCCAGGTTGCTGGTGGGCAGGCGAACGCATATTTCCTCTGATATGGGCTGGACTTCGAGATGGCCTGTCAAGGGGCAGGCACTTGGGGTTGCGCAGGGTTGCTACTGATGATATATTCAGATGGATTCAACCTGTGGGATGGCCTGAATGAATGCAGCACAAGCCGTGGACCGGTTGCGCGGGGATGCCCAGTTTTCCCGTAATCTGACTTCGTGGCGGACAATACCGCCCCAGGAGCCTCGGTATGGTGGATTTCCAGCGGGTTTGAATCCGCGCTTGGTGGACGGGCTTCAGAAGCGGGGCATCCACAACCTTTACACGCATCAGACGGAGGCGGTGGAAGCGGTGCTTCGTGGGGAGCACATTTGCGTGGTGACGCCGACGGCTTCGGGGAAGACGCTGTGTTACAACGTGCCGGTGTTGAACACGCTTATTGAGAACCCGAACGCCCGGGCGTTGTATCTGTTTCCGACGAAGGCGTTGTCGCAGGATCAGGTCACGGAGTTGCAGACGACGATTGATGACCTCGAGGTGAAGATCGGCACGTTTACGTTCGACGGGGACACGCCGGCTTCGGCGCGGAAGGCGGTGCGGAACGCGGGGCACATCGTTGTGACAAACCCGGACATGCTTCATTCGGGGATTCTCCCCCACCACACGATTTGGATGCGGCTGTTTGAGAATCTGAAGTATGTGGTGATTGACGAGGTGCATCATTACCGGGGGACGTTCGGGAGCCACCTTGCGAATGTGCTTCGACGGTTGAAACGGATTTGCGCGTTTTATGGGTCCGAGCCGCAGTTCATTTGTTGCAGCGCGACGATTAACAATCCGAAGGAAGTGGCGGAACGCGTTGTGGAGAAGCCGATACGCTTGATTGACAACAACGGGGCGCCGGCGGGCGAGAAGCATTTTCTGTTTTACAATCCGCCGGTGGTGCAGGCGGAACTGGGCATCCGGGCGTCATCGGTGAAGGAGGCGGCCCGGATCGCGTCGCAAGTGTTGTCGCGGGACATGCAGTCGATTGTATTTGCCCGCAGCCGGATCCGGGTGGAAGTGCTGACGACGTACTTGAAGGAAGCGGTGCGCAAACTGGGCAAGAGCGATCAGCTTGTGCGCGGCTACCGGGGCGGTTATCTGCCGACGGAGCGGCGCGCGATCGAGCAGGGTTTGCGCAACGGCGACATCATGGCGGTGGTGAGCACGAACGCGCTTGAGTTGGGCATTGATATCGGTTCCCTCGACGTCTGCATCATGACGGGGTATTCGGGGAGCGTGGCAAGCACGTGGCAGCAGGCGGGGCGCGCGGGGCGGCGATCGGGGGTATCGCTGGTGATTTTGATTGCGTCGAGCGCGCCGCTGGATCAGTACATCATCAATCATCCCGAGTATTTTTTTGAACAAGCGCCGGAAAGCGCGACGGTAGACCCCAACAATTTGATCATCATGACGAGCCACATGAAGTGCGCCGCGTTTGAAATACCCTTCAAGGACGGCGAGACCTTTGGTGTGGACGCGGCTTCGACGCGGGAGATCCTGGAGTATCTGGCGGAACAAAAGATATTGCGTCACGTGCGGGACAAGTGGCATTGGAGCGCGGACACCTATCCGGCGGAGGACATCAGCCTGCGGACGGCGGCCCCGGGCAACGTGGTGATTCTGGACACGACCGACAACGGCCGGGTGATTGGGGAAGTGGATTTGTTTGCCGCGCCGGTGGAGGTCTACAAGAACGCGGTGTACATGCACCAGAGCGCGCAGTACACCATTGATGAATTGGATCTGGAGGATCGCAAGGCGTATGCGCGTCCGGTGGATGTGGACTACTACACGGACGCGCAGATCAAGGTGGACGTAAAGGTCATCGATAGTTTTGACTGGACGGCGGTGAACGAGGCGACCAAGCATTGCGGCGAGGTAAGCGTGACGTGGCTGCCGAGCATTTACAAGAAGATCAAATTCGGGACGCATGAGAATGTGGGTTGGGGCGAAATCGATTTACCCGAGTCCACGATGCACACGGCTTCGTATTGGATAGAGTTTCCGGAGGACACAGCGGAGCGGCTGGCCATTACGAAGGAGCACTTGGCGGAGGCCTTGCATGGGCTTGCGAACACGCTCCGGCAGGTGGCGCCGGTGCAGGTGTTATGCGATCCCACGGATATCCGTGCGTTGGGGATGTTGCGGGCGCCTTTTTCGGAGCGTCCCACGATTTATTTGTATGAAACCTCGCCGGGCGGTGTGGGTTTCAGCGAGAAGTTGTATACGCACCACACTCGATTGCTTGAGGCAGCGGTGTCGCTTATAAGTGGTTGCTCGTGCAAGGAAGGCTGTCCGAGTTGCGTGGGGCCATCGGCGGACGTGGGGGAACATGCGAAGAGCGCGGCGGTGACGCTGGCGGCGTTGGCAATTGACCGGCCCACGGTGCAGATTGCGAATGGATAGCCATGTCTGACGTGAAGAACAAACTCGATGCACTGCTTGCGGGCAAAGGCCTCATGCGGGGGGCGGAATGGAAGCAGAAGATTGAGACTTTGCAGAGAGAACGCGAGTCTGGCGCATTTGAAGTGGATAAGGCAGTGCCTGGAGCGCTTATCGGCGAGCCCGATAACGGCTTCTATCTGGTGAGACAGGACTTCCCACTGGACACGATGCAGGGGCAGATCCCGTTGGGGGCGGCGCTTGATGTTTGCCCTGAGCATATCGCTTTTGCGGCGGCGGACGACGAGTTGGAACGATTCGATCCCGCGCGTACCTGCTTTGTGGATACGGAGACGAGCGGGCTTGCGGGCGGGACGGGCACCGTGACGTTTCTGATTGGCGTGGGTTATTTTGCCGACGGTGCGTTTCGGCTCGAGCAGTTGTTCATGCGGGACTACGACGATGAAGAGCCGATGCTGGCGTATCTCGGGAATCTGTTCCGGCAATTCGACGCCGTGGTGAGCTACAACGGGAAGACGTTTGATCTTCCATTGTTGCGGACACGGTTTATTCAGAATCGGATTCCGTTTCCCCTGGATTCGATCCTTCATTTTGACTTATTACACGCCGCGCGGCGATTCTGGAAAGAACGCCTGGGCCGGTGCAACCTGGGCAATGTGGAGAAGCACATACTCGGGCTGCAACGGCACGGGGATGTTCCGGGGGAATTGATACCGCAGTTGTGGTTTGACTACCTGCGCACGCGGGATGCGCGGCCGCTGACGCCGGTGTTTTATCACCACAAGATGGATATTCTTTCGCTTGCGGCATTGACGGCGTGGCTGTCGCAGTGCCTCGATCGACCGGAAGGCGAAGGGTTTGAACATCCTCAGGATCGGCTCTCGCTGATTCGGGTTCAGTTTCGGCAGCGGCGGTATCGGGAAGTGTTGTCGCTGGGGGACAAGTTTTTGGAGAGCGAGGCGGTACCGGAAACGCGTCGCGAGTGCCTTGAGATGATGGCGATCGCGGGCAAGCGCACCGGCGAATGGACGCGGATGGAATCGTGCTGGGCGTTGTTATTGAGTGAGCATCCGCAGGATCTCATGGCACGGCATGAGTTGGCGAAGCATTTTGAACATCGCGCGAGGAATCTTTCGGCGGCGATGCGGCTTTGCGAAGAGAGCGTGCAATTCCTGGAGATGCGCATCGCGTTGGGGCGCGGATCGATGCTCACAGACTCTCAGCTGGCCGCGTTTCAACACCGTCTGGATCGACTCCGGCGAAAGCTGGGCAGGAACCCGGGCGAAGAGGAATTGCCCTAATCTTTTGCTTGCCATTCGGTGCGGACTACACCGTCAATTGCCTCAACTTTTGTAAGAAATGCGATAGATTACGCCTGATTGATCGTCTGACACGAGTATGGCGCCATCGGGCATTTGAAGCACATCGACCGGTCTCCCCCACGCTTTGTTGTCCTGTCGCAACCACCCTTCAGCAAATGGTTCGTAGGAGATGGCTCCATTGCCATTGAGTCTGACCAACATGACGCGATATCCGGTATGGCCCACCTTGGGAGAGCGATTCCAGGATCCGTGTTCGGCGATGAGGATTTGATTCTTATACTCCGCGGGAAACATCGATCCGGTATAGAATTTCATGCCGAGCGCAGCCACGTGGGGTCCAAGCACTTGCACGGGCGGAGTGAATTCTTCCGGCTTTCGGCCGGCGCCGAATTCTGGATCGGGAATTCCTTCGGCGTGTATGTATGGGAAACCGAAATGCATGCCTGGCTGCGGCGCTCGATTCAGTTCGTCGCCGGGGCCGTCGTCGCCCATCCAGTCGCGGCCGTTGTCCGTGAACCAGAGTTCATTGGACACGGGATGCCAGGCAAAGCCCACGGTATTGCGTATGCCGTGGGCGAATACTTCGAGGTTTTTGCCATCGGGGTCCATGCGTGTAATGGATGCGTATTGGGGGTTGTCCGGTCGATCACAGATATTGCAGGGTGATCCGACAGGCACATAGAGTTTGCCGTCGGGTCCGAATGCGATGTATTTCCAGCCATGGTGTTCGTCGGTGGGAAAAGTATCGTTGACGACTTCAAATTTAGGATTGTTCCGAAACGTCTGTTCGATGTTGTCGAAGCGAATGACCCGATGAATCTCCGCGACGTAGAGCGAACCATTTCGAAAGGCGACGCCGTTTGGTTGATGCAGCCCTTTGGCTATGACAACCACCTCATCGGCCTTCGCATCCTTGTTTGCGTCGACGACGGCGTACACCTGGCCGCCGCCGGCGTCGCGAGTACCGACAAACACGATGCCTGACGGGCTGATGGCCATGGAGCGCGCATTTTGCACTCCTTCAGCAAACACTTCGATGGAAAACCCTGGTGGCAGCTTGATTTCATTGAGAAAAATGCCATCGACGGCAATGGCGGGACCGCAGGAAAAGAGCAGGATCAGGAAGGAAATCGTGTTACAATAGAGATACGGAGCGAGTTGCCGGGCGATTGTCATGTGACTGAACCTCCGACTGGCCGGACGAATTGAGCCCGCGCTTGGGCCGGGCTCGTGAATCGATTCGGCCGCTTGTGTTAAGGTGGGTCGTACACCCGAACCTTATTGTACGAGATGATAATGGATACGACCAGTTCGTGGAAAGTACCCATCCGTCGCCTGAGCGGTCCTCGCAAGGCGTGGCTGGAGTTAAAAGGCACGGTTCTCATTTATCATGAAACCGGATGGATGGGAAGCGCGTCCGTATTCATCCCGATAGAATGGGTTTCGGTGTCGCGGCGGTTGCGCTACCATTCGCAATGGTTGTTGGGTGGGGTTGTGTGTCTCGCGGTGTTCCTTACGAGTGGAACGCTGGCATCGATTGCCGTTGAGGCGGAACACTCGTTTCGCTGGATAGCGTATGCGCTTGGCGCGCCCACGGCGGTATCGTTGGCAGGATTTGTCGCGTGTTGTATTGCCTTTCTGCGCCGCAGGCCGACAACGCTCCTGAGCGTGGATTCCGAGCCGCAGAACATGCAGATTGAGTTTTGGCACGATCCGGTGTCGGATCAGCGGTTGACGGCGTTGCTGGCCAAATTAAAGACAATTCACGATCGCATTGACGATGTGGCGCCTTATCCCATCCAAACGAGCCACACGTGGTACCGGTTGCGTCCGTTGCGAGCGGTGCTGGCCAAGGGGTTGCTTCTTTCCGCGGTTCTCTATTTTCCGGTTACTATCCTTGCGCAATATTATGGCTGGCCGCTATTGAACTTGTTTGTGGTCTTGCCCCCGCTGTTTCATCTTGGCCGTTATGGCTTCGAGTGGCTGGTGTCGTTTGAGCAACCGCGTGGTTTCCGGCGTGCCGTGAAACTGTACGATCAGGGATCGTACGCAGAGGCGGATCGTGTATTGAAGGATTGTGCGCGCAACGAGCCGGAGAATCACGACGTCATGTTGTTGTGGATGTACGTCTGCCTGGAATTGCGCAATTTCGACAAGGCATTTGAAATTTGCCGAGGCCTTGCGAAAGTAGACGAAGAGGCTGCGGAAGCGTTCACGACAGAAATCTGGTCGATGAAACGGATGTACGACCGGATGGAGATCAACCCGGACAAGCCTTCTTCGGATGGGGCGCCGGCGGACGCCAAATCGTAGAAGCGCGGCATCCCCCACTTTAACTCCGCCTTGCGACATCCCGAAGTTCGAGATTTTGCGCCCATCGCTGGAGTTTTGTAAACTTAGACCGAATGTTTGCACGTCGATCGAGCGAACTGCACTCGCGCATTGGATCAAAATCCGCAAGAGCGCATACCGGGGGAAAAGCACTGCTGTTCAGTGCATACACGTTCGCCGGCGACGCAAAGCGTCGAAGCACGCGGCACGGGCACGGAGGAAGAGCCGTCCCCATTTCCGCGTGAGGGGAGAGACTGCCGTGCCTAATATCGCCAAGCTGCTCAAGGAAGAAATCCGCCGCGTAGCCCGCAAGGAACTGAAAGAAGCAACCGCAAAACTTATTCGCGCCAATTCGGAACTTCGCCGGTCGTTGGTGCAGCAGAAGCGGCGGATAGCTGCGCTGGAAAAGCAGAGCGGCCGATTACGGCGAATGGGTGCGCCGGAGCCGCAATTTGCGGATGAGGCAAAGCCTGGGGGCCGTTTGCGCATATCGTCCACTACAATCAAGAATGTGCGCTCCAGAATGGGGTTGACGCAATCGGAATTTGGCCGCTTGATTGGCGTGAGCGGCCAATCGGTGTATCAGTGGGAGCGTAAGAACGGGCAACTGCGATTGCGCAATTCGACCCGGAGAATATTTGCGGAAGTCAAGGATTTTGGGGCGAAACAAGCGCGCGCGCGCCTGAACGAGATTGCGACGGCGAAGAAGCCGGGCCGGAAGCGAGGCTAACGGCTGTCTCGCGTTGAACTTTGCGCAGGGCGGCAACATCTAGAACTGTGAGGCCTCATGCTGGAAAGATCGAAGACTGTATTGACCGTAATCGATTTTCAAGAGAAGTTGATTCCGTCCATTCATGCCGCGGATGACGTTATTGCGCGCGCGTCCACGCTTATTCGCTGTGCTTTGGAACTGGGCCTACCGATTCTTTGTACGGAGCAATATCCGAAAGGCCTGGGGCATACGGTTGGACCCATTGCCGGATTGTTGGGATCGTGCGCTCCGATGGCGAAGACGTCGTTTGGATGTTTGGGCGACGCTTCCTTCGCTGACGCATTGCGTGCGACCGGACGCACACAGGTTCTGTTGACCGGTGTGGAAACGCATGTGTGCGTCCTGCAAACCGCCCTTGGCGCGCGCGCACTTGGGTTGGACGTGTTTGTGCCGATGGACGCGGTGGGGTCACGTGCGACATCCGAACACGAGGCCGGCCTTGCGCGCATGCGCGATGCGGGGGTCACACTTGTCACTACAGAAATGGCAGTGTTCGAAATGTTGCGCGAGGCGGGTACCCCCGAGTTCAAGCGAATTCTCCCATTGATCAAGTAGTTGCGAATCCAAATCAGGAGTAACTGGAATGCGAGCGAGTGCACGCGCGATTCTTGTGTGCCTTGGCGTGACCTCGGCCGTTCACGCGCAGTATGTAACGGCCTTTGACGACGATGGCATGGTGACAGTGAACGGCACGCGAACATTCATCGTTGGTTCGTATTATGTGGGAAATAACTCGACCGCAAAGGGTCCGGCGCCCGAACTGTATGCAGAGGCCGCTGAGGCGGGTTTCAATCTGGTGTTGGCGGGATCGACGGAAGCCATGGATATGGCGCACGCGGCCGGGCTGATGACGTGGCGTCCGGTGGGCACGCTGGATCTGGCCGATCGCGAAGGGAGTGCGGCCAAACTGAAAGAAGCGGTAGCGGCGGTGAAAGACCATCCTTCGCTTGCCTTCCTCGAAACCGTGGATGAACCGGCGTGGACATGGATGAAGCCGGAACAGCGTATCCCGGCGGAGGCGTTAGTCGAAGCGTATCCGATCATCAAGGAGATTGATCCTGATCACCTGCTTTACACGAATCACGCACCCACGAATCTTGTAAAAACGATGCAGGCCTATAATGCTGGCACCGATATTGTTGCGATGGACATTTATCCGGTGAATCCCGGCGGATTGAAGCATCAGTATGCACTGTTTGAGGATGGTCATCAGGGGGATTTGAACAATCTGACGATTGGCCAAGTCGGCGAGTATGTGGACAAGATGCGGCGGGTTACTGGGCCGGGACGTCCATTATTCATGGTACTGCAGGGATTCGCATGGGAGATGTTACAGGAAGAGGGGAAGCGGGACCCGGCGAAAATCCTGTATCCGACGTTTGCACAGCATCGATTCATGGCATTTCAGTCTGTCATCAAGGGGGCCAATGGCATTGTCTATTGGGGTACATACTTTACGCCGCAGCCGTCCGAGGCTTGGAGCGACCTGAAGAAAACGGTCAGTGAGGTGGCCGGTCTTGGGGCGGTACTTGCGCAACGTTCTTCAGGAATCGCGGTGACGGTGGACTACCATGAGACCGGGCATTCGGTGGATGACGGGGTGCAATGGATTGCGAAGGAGTACGACGGCGCATTGTATGTTTTCACCTGCAATGCGGATCGCTATCCGTGTAAAGCAACTCTGGCCGGATTGAAAGGTTGGGCGAAAGCCGAAGTGTTGCACGAAGAGCGGACCATTGCTGTACGTGAAGGCGGCATTACCGACGAATGGGATGCCTTTGGGGTGCATATCTATAAGCTGACGCGTTGATCAGTCGTCCCAACGTTGCGGTTTTTCGACGTAGTCTTCGTTTTTGGTTTCGGCGCTTTCGGGTAGAGGCGAAGAATCGTCTTTTCGATCCCAAGTGGATTCGGTGGAGCGGCCGGTGGGCTGCACGCCGATATCCGTGTCTTCCGAGGTGCCGAACGGCACCGACCCTTCAGCCACTTCGACATTGACGGCACCCGAGGCGGGCGCGGCGTTTGCGGATCCTTCGCCGGGCGAACCGTTGGCCGAGGTTTGGCCGTTTTGTCCGTTTGATTTGGCGTCGTCTTCATCCGAAGCGATCATTTTGTCCAGGTATTCTTCCGGCCGCAGTCGTTTTATCTGGTCCATTTCTTTTCGGACGGGCTTCAGTTCTTCCGTCAATTCTCGTTTGGCCTCGTTCCAGTATCCTTGTATATCGCGGAACATGCGCATGGCGATCTTGGCCTGCGTGGGAAATTTTTCTGGTCCCAGAACGACGAGGGCAATTCCGGCGATTACGAGGATTTCGAGCGGTCCTATACTACTAAACATGATTGCATACTCCCTGCGTTCGGCAGGAATAACAATGCGGGCACCGGCACGCGATGGTGTATTTTCGGCATTCAGGCATTTTGCTTTTTTCGATCCCTGCGCTTGATCACGAAATACGAGAGCCAGATGCTCACTTCGTACAGGAGCATGAGCGGCAACGCCATCATGAGCATGGACCCGGGATCCGCGCCGGGAGTCAAAATAGCCGCGGCGATAAAAATGATCACGATAGCGACACGGCGCTGCTTTTTCAGTACTTCCGTGGTCAGCAAGTCCAAATAGACCAGTAGAAGCACCACCATGGGAAACTGAAACGCCACGGCAAAACCGAGAATGCTCTTAAGAATGAATGGAATGGTTTCGTTCACGCGCAATTGAAGGAAAACACCTGGAGGCGTCCACGCCAGCAGGAAGGGCAAGATGTTTGGAAATATGAAGAAGTACACCACGGTGACACCTGCGAGCGACAGCGAGCTGGACCCCATCAGCAGAAACATGGCCACCGAGCGTTCGCCGCTGGTCAGCCCTGGGAAGATAAATGCACAAATCTGGTAGACGATGTACGGCGAGGCGAATACAATTCCAAACAGGACCGCGAGTTTGAACTGGGTCATGAATCCTTCCAGGGGATTCTGCATGACCCATTTCATGCCTTCCTCTTCCTCCGTCTCGACTGGCCTTACCAGGAGCCCCTGAAATCCGTCTTTCGGAAATTCCCAAACGTAGTATGGATTGGGCGCGGCCGGAATGGCTTCCGAATTTGGGGGGGTGGACTCAGCGGGCGTCGCGGTCTGATCCGCCGTGTCGGGTGACGGGGCCGTCCCCGGCGTTATCGCGGTCACTCCCGCCTTGGCAAGGTCTTCCGGAGTGGCCTGCCGGGCGGTAAAATTTCCGATTGGGGCCACGATAGTCCAATTACCGGCCACCCCTGGTGCGGGCGCGCCGTATTGTTCCTCGAGCTTTTCGCGATGGGCCTGTACGGGCATCAAGGGCTGAGTGACGACGTAGAAAATCCAATCGTAGAAAACGTAGGCGATGACCGTACCGACAAGGATGGCAATGCCGATGCGCACGATGCGGGCACGAAGCTCTCCCAAATGCTCAATGAACGTCATTCGGGCTTCGGGATCTTCCTTGCGCCGGTTTTTCCAGGCAATTTGAGGCGGTTCTGTGGGGCTTGTCACGGCCATGGGATACTTCCACCTGATGCCCGATCAGGCCAAATCGGACCAACATCGATTTGGCCACAACATGGGCGTCCGGTGCACATGCTAGTTTATCAAAACAATTCCCCGGTCCGGCCATCCGGACTGGACGCGTGCGGGGTCTGGGGCGAACCTTCGGCGGACGACGCGCCGGAGCCATCGGGATAGTGAGCATCGTCTTCGTGCAGGTCCACCGGGGCGACACCGCTTTGCACCCATTCCTTTAATGCCTTGCCCGGCTTAAAGGTGGCGACGCGTTTTTCCGAAATGGGGACTTCCTCGCCGGTGCGCGGGTTGCGTCCCATGCGGGCGTCCCTTTCCTTTACTTCAAAAACGCCGAAGTTCCGTATTTCGAGCCGCTGTCCTTCGGAGAGACAGTCGACAATGGTGTCGAGCGTTGTTTGAATACACGCAGACACTTCATTCTGGGTATACCCCAACCGCTCCGCTACTTCGATGACGAGTTCGCGTTTGGTCACCGGTGTTCCCTTTCCATCGGTTCACGCCGCGCTTTCCGGTTCAATACTCGATATGATTGCACAGGATATACGGTTTATAAACCCAGTATGTCCCTGTAACTGTCCTGGAAGTACCAGCCAAAGGCAGCAACACCTGCGATAACCAAAATGACAACGATGAGCGTTTGCGTATTCTTTTTATTGCCGCCCTTCGCGGGTCCCGGCTGGATATCGCCAAAATACACCATCTCGCCGGCTTCCACCCGCGCGCGCTTGTCTTCCAATCCGCCCAAGGTCTCGTTGATGGAGATGAAAGCGCGGTGCCATTCGTTCTGCAATTTTTTGATGGCGACTTCGGATTGCGAATAGATGCTTTCCAAATTTGTGGCGCTGGAGACGATGTTCATCGTGTTGGGGTCGAATTTGTAATCACCACCGAGGCACTCTTTGAGCACTTGGTGTTCGCGCGCCAGTTTGCTCTTTATCTTGAGAAATTGATTCTCAAGTTGGGCCTTGTTCACACCCGGGCTGGGATAGGCACTCAGAATCTGGTTGAACAGGAGCCAATCGTTCATGAACTCACGGCAAAGCTGAATGCTACGGTCCAGAAGCTCGATAAGCTTGAGCAGTTTCTTGTTCGGGGCCATGGGCGCCGCCTCTCTTCCTGTGGATTGGTTTTAAACTTCGTTGACCCGCACAAACCCGATGGATGCTACCACACAAGGACACCAATTTCAATCCTAACTCGCCACGCGAGAATCGCTTATGGCGCACTATCCCGGATATTTCACGACTTTGTCCAATTAACTGTGTACCAACAATTCAACCGGCCTGTTACCAAAACTGGCGCACTTACAGTATGCAGGTGAAATATCCTCAGCGTTTCAAGCTTAAGGAATTCTGTGTGAGCATTTTGCACCACGGAGACTGTACTTCAGTCTTCCACGGAGACTGTACTTCAGTCTTCCACAGAGACTGTACTTCAGTCGTCCACGGAGACCGTACTTAAGTCTTCCACGCACGATTTAAGCGTGGTGCAAAATGCGGGCTATTCGCATCGCTCGGAGCGGTGAAGGCAGGGATGGGCCAGTTGCAATTTCCTTGCCACCAGTGTTAGGATATGGAGGTTATTAGAGGCGATTATGTGTAATTCGAAGCAAATTCTCGGGCTGCGACTCCCACTCCTCCTTGTGGAGGAACGCGGGCCCGATATGCCTCGAATTACCCTTTAGACTGATATTACCCAATAGGGTTTGACGAACGAGGCCGAGGGCTCAGCCCTCGGCCTCGTTTTTTTTGTCTAACCGGCGGCACGGGTAGCCGCCATTCGCGAAAGGAGGTGGTGTCCATGGACGCGGGACTCAGTGGTCTCGATCGCGGGGACCCGGCCCTTAGGGCCGGTAGCCAGCGGCTAATTGCGTTGTACCGGAACAAACGAAAATCCGGCCCGGAAGCGGGTCGATCATTGAAGGAGTCACATTGTGAATACAGTACGCGTTTTCGACACCACCCTGCGCGACGGCGAGCAGACGCCGGGGGTCCATATCACGCCGTTGGAAAAGGTTGAGATAGCTCGGCGGCTGGAAGCGTTCGGCGTGTCCACCATTGAGGCGGGGTTTCCCATTTCGTCGCCAGGCGATGCGGAGGCCGCGCGGCTGGTGGCCAAGGCTGTACGGCACTGTGAAGTGGCCGCGATGGCGCGTTGCGTGGAGGCCGACGTGGAGGCTGCGGCGGATTCCCTGCGGGAAGCCCAATACCCGGTGGTTCACGTTTTTTTGGGTGCATCGGATATCCACCTGACTCGAAAATTGCGAATGACGCGGGCCGAGGCCATACGGGCCATTGACCGGTCGGTTCGCGCAGCGCGAAATCGGGTGGCGGCGGTTCAATTCAGTGCGGAAGATGCTACCCGCGCGGAACGGCCTTTCTTGCGGCAGTGCGTGGAGACCGCCATTCTGGCCGGGGCCACGCGTATCAATCTGCCGGATACGGTGGGCTTTGCGCTGCCGGAGGAATATGCGGCGATGATTGCGGATATGGTGCATTTCGTGGACCGGAGCGTCCTGGTTTCCGCGCATTGCCACAACGATATGGGGTTTGCCACGGCAAATAGTATCGCTGCAATACGTGCGGGTGCGCGGCAAGTGGAGGTTACGGTGAATGGGATTGGCGAGCGTGCGGGCAATGCCTCTATTGAGGAGGTTGGCGTTGCGGTTCACTTGAAACAGGTGGCCGCGATGGGATTGCGGTTGGAGCATATAGCCGAACTGAGCGCTCACGTTGCCGCGGTGACGAGCGTACCGGTGCAACCGAATCGCCCCATTGTGGGATCCAATGCATTCGCGCACAGCAGCGGCATCCACCAGGACGGCATCATCAAGGATCCGTCCAGCTACGAGTTTGTCCCACCTGGCCTAGTCGGCGTGCCGGGTCACCGCCTGGTATTCACGGCGCGGTCGGGCAGGAATGCTCTGAATCACTATGCCCGGCAGATTGGATTCGATCCGGCAGCGGAGCAGTTGGAGGCGATCTATCAAAGGGTGATTCGACTGGCCGAAGATCGGCACGGTGCCGCACCTCAGGAGGAGGTCGTGCGGGTAATTGAAGCAACATGCAGGCAACGACCGGCGGAATTGGCAGGGCAGCGGCCGCGTCCTGATGGGATTTCAGTAGAAGTGGCCGCACTGTAATTGCGGCGCTTGAATCTAGAGACCGGCATTGATGTCTCCCGGGTGTCCTCTCTCCCATTCACGCTGGGTTGGAGAGAGGACGCCGGGGTGAGCCGTTCGCGCTTGGACTTCCCCCAACTCCTTCAATTCGCTATACTCTTGCCCAACCCTGATCGGCAGCCATGAAAACTGCAAAACACGTACAACAACGCGTATCCAACTATCTTCGAGACGTTGGCGACTTTATTCCGCCAATGCCGCGGGAGGAGCGCGATTCTCTGTTGCGAAAACTGAACGACCGGATCAACCGTGATCTGGCACGGTTTGTCGATGGCCCATCGCCGGACGAATTGGAGGGGGTGCTTTCGGAATACGGTACGCCTGAGGATGCGGCGGCGATCTTGAGCCGTAACGGACAGAGTTCGTTGTCGAAGGCGTTTCTGGATTGGGACAACCGCATTTGGCTCGGGGTGTGCGCGGGTCTGGCGGGGCAATTTGATGTAAATCCGTTGTTTGTGCGCGGGCTTGTGGTGTTGCTTTGTTTCATCCCTCCCTTGATTCCTTTGCTGTTGATTGGTTATCTCGGCACGTTTTTTTACTTCTACTTCACGGCGGCGCGCGAATCGATCGGGCCTATCAATCCGGTTGGCCCTGCGATGGCGGTTGTCCTTGCTGTTTCCGTGGCCATTGTGTTGCATCTTTCCTCGTGGCTGGTGATTTGGGTCATTGCGAAGTCGTACGTGATGCTTTCCGGCCAGCCGTTCTCCGTGGATCCGCGTTGGAACTGGATTGTGCAGGATAGCGGCGGGTTGTTGTTCTGGGCGTTGGCCATTTGTGTTCCGCTGGGAATCTTATCCGGCATGCCACTGAGCAAGGGTTGGCCGGGCACGCTAAAGAAAGTGTATCAGGCGGGACTTGCGTTGTACGGGGTGGCGTTGTGTTATGGCATCGCCGGTGTTTTCGTGAGCCTCTCCATTCGGTTCGTTCAAGGTGCAACGGCTGGCGGGGAGGCTGAGTCCCTCTTGTCGATTCTGGACGAAATCAGCGCGATGGCCCGATAATCCTGGCTACGCGCGATCCATGTTGAGGCGGTTGTGGGGTCGCACCAGTCCTTCCAAGGGAGACCATTTCACTATGACGAGATTATTTCTTCTGATCGCGTGTGTTGCGTTTCCGTTGACAGCGCACTCCCAGGAGGAAGCCAATTACGACGAGGCCGCCGTTCCCGCCTATACGCTGCCCGATCCTCTGGTCGCCTTGGATGGAACCGCCGTTACGACAAAGGAACAGTGGCAACAAAAGCGACGGCCGGAGATTCTCGCTCTCTTTGAATCGCACGTATACGGCAAGATGCCGGGCAAGCCGCCTTACTTCCGCGTTGAAGAAAAGGAAATGGACATGTATGCGTTTGGTGGCGCGGCCATTCGCAAGCAGGTCTCCATTTACCTTTCGGACGGCGCGGAGCGTCCGCGCATTGATGTACTTGTCTATGTTCCGAGGCAGGCCAAGGGGCCGGTACCGGTTTTTCTTGGGCTGAACTTTGGAGGAAATCACACGGTTTATCGCGACCCGAACATCCTTCTTTCCGATGCGTGGATGCGGGAGAGCAAGGAGAGCGGGGTCGTGGACAATCGTGCGACCGAGGCGACGCGCGGCGCGAGTTCGAATCGCTGGGCCGTTGACGCGATACTTTCGCGCGGGTATGGGTTGGTAACGGCGTATTACGGGGATATCGATCCGGATTTTGACGACGGTTTTCAGAACGGCGTGCATCCCCTCTTTTACGCGGAGGGCCAACACGCGCCGGCGGCAGACGAATGGGGATCGATTGGGGCCTGGGCATGGGGCCTGAGCCGCATCATGGATTACCTCGAACTGGAGCCACTGGTGGCGGCGCAACGTGTGGCCGTGATTGGGCATTCGCGGCTGGGTAAGACGGCGTTATGGGCCGGGGCTACGGACGAACGATTTGCCATGGTTATTTCCAACAATTCGGGATGTGGCGGGGCGGCGCTTGCCCGGCGGCGGTTTGGCGAAAAGGTGGAACGAATCAACCGGGTGTTTCCGCACTGGTTTTGCGACAATTTTACTCAGTACAACGACAAGGAAGACTCGTTACCTGTCGATCAACACGAACTTATCGCCCTGATAGCCCCCCGGCCGGTATATGTGGCTAGTGCGGAGGAAGACCGCTGGGCCGATCCGAAAGGCGAATTTCTCTCGGCATTTCATGCGGGTCCGGTGTACCGGCTTTTCGGTCTGGAATGCATGTCCGTGGAAACGATGCCCGCGGCGGGTGTGCCCGTTGCGGGTTTCGTCAGTTACCATATGCGGCCCGGCAAGCATGACGTGACACTCTACGACTGGCAACGGTATATGGACTTCGCTGACCCGTATTTGAAGCCGCGCTCTTGACGCGTCCGAACCGGCCATTTTTCTATTCCGGCCGTGGCTTTTCCCTTGGTTCAAGAATGCCAGAGAGGATCATGACCGCTTTTCTTCCCACGATCACTCGATCCAGGTTCACTTGTGTTGCTTCTTCCTGCGCCATGATATCGCGAGGAGGCCGTTTGGCGGTGTCTACGCGCACCTTCCAATTGCCGCGTGGAATGCGAAACTGAAGTGCCATCAGGGAAGGATTAAACATTATGTATAACGCCAAGCCATTGTTCACGTCGGAATCGATCAGGCACGCCAGCGAGAGGTCGTCTGGATCCCATCGCTGGTGATCGCCGCCCGCATTGAACCAGAGGAGGTCCGGTTCTCCCCCTTTTCGGTTGGGGCGTCCCGTGAAATAGGTGTCTTTCGTGAGGGCGGCATTTTCCCTTCGGAATTGAATAATCTCTTTGCAGAAGTTGAAGAGCTCCGCATTCTCGTCGAGCAAGGACCAATCAACCCACGACACTTCGTTGTCCTGGCAATAGGCGTTATTGTTGCCTTGCTGCGTGCGGCCGAGTTCATCGCCCGCCAAAAGCATGGGTGTACCGAGCGACGTAAACAGCGTTGCGAGGTAGGACTTCTGCATCCGCATCCGCAGTTCCTTTATCTCGGGGTCGTCGCTATCGCCTTCGATGCCGCAGTTCCAACTGTGATTGTCGTTGTGCCCGTCCCGGCTGGATTCACCGTTCGGTTCATTGTGCTTTTCGTTGTATGAAACGAGATCGCGAAGGGTAAATCCGTCGTGCGCAGTGACGAAATTCACGCTGTGCAAGGGAGTCCGGCCGTCGTCTTGAAACAGATCGGGACTTCCGGTGAGCCGCAACGCGAAGTCGCCTTTCACACCGCGGTCGCCTTTCCAGAACCGGCGGACGTCGTCGCGGTATTTTCCATTCCACTCGGACCAGCGAGAATCGCCGAAACTTCCCACCAGGTATGCGCCGCCGACGTCCCACGGTTCGGCAATGAGTCGTGCACCGTGAAGCACGGGGTCTTCAGCAATCCGGCTTATTACAGGAGTATGTGGCACGATTTGACCGTAGCCGTCGCGGCGGAAGACGGCGGCCAGATCGAACCGGAATCCATCGATACCGAATGCCGACCGCCAGTAGCGGAGCGAATCAAGAATGAATTCACGGACGACGGAGTTCGTGCAGTCCAGCGTGTTTCCGCAACCGGTAAAGTCGCGGTATTCGCCTTTCTCGTTGGTCATGTAGTAAACGGCATTGTCGATACCGCGAAAACATTGAGCGCCCTCCGCGTCGTTGCGCTCGGAGGTATGGTTGTACACGACGTCCAAGTACACTTCCATACCGGCGTCATGAAGCGCGTCAACCAGGTTTCGAAACTCGAGCCCGGCCGGGGTTTGGGCGCCCTCGGATGCATAGCGGCGGTTGGGAGCAAAGAAACCGATCGTGTTGTACCCCCAGAAGTTGGTCAGGGAGTCGCCGGTATCGGGATTTTTGCGGCCCACGTCATACTCGCCGCATTCCTGTATGGGCAGGAACTCAACAGCAGTCACTCCAAGGTCTTTGAGATACGGAATCTTTTCGATAAACCCGCGAAAAGTGCCCGGGTCGGCAACGCCGGCGCTCGGGTGTTGCGTGAAGCCCCGCAAATGCACTTCATAGACAATCGTCTGCCCCGGAGGCATTGTCTTGGGCAGGACCGCGCGGGCTGTCGGGGCCGTGGCGACGACACGGCATTTGGGTCTTCTCATGGACGGGGCGCCCGCGAATTCTCGCGCGTAGGGGTCCAAGAGAAATTGCCTGCTGTCGTATCGGTGTGGAGAGTCCTTGCCGGCGGGGCCGTCGACACGATACATATAGAGCGCGCCGGGGGCCAGCCCTTCGACGAAGATGGACCACACGTGGCCGGTCCGGTGGGTATCGGGAATCAGTTCAAACTCCTGATACGGGGTGTCATCGTCCTGACTGTCGAACAGGGCGAGCCATACGCGGGTCGCGTGCATGCTGAACAGGGCGAAATGTACCCCATCTGGTGAAGGGGTCGCGCCGTATGGATAACCTTGGCCGGGCTTGCTCGTATACAATGTCAAAACAACTGAAACCTCTACGCCGATTCACCGTTCATCCGTGCTGGTGCGGGCTATCGATCATCGTCGTCCGCGCGCCAGGGTTCGTCTTCGGACGCTGTTTCGTAATCCCATGGCAATCGGATCGCCTCAGGTTCCGCTTCCTCTTCGCGCCAGGCGGCAAGGAGCCGCCGTCCTTTTCGGCGCTTGCGAATGTACGCAAACACGGCGAGGATTACCATGAGATGAAACACGCTGAATCCTGACACAATGGAAAGTAAAACGGCAAATCCGCGAAGCGTTGCACGCCAATCCTCGTAAAACTGAGCAAGAGTAAGATTACCGTGCCGTAGCAGAGACATATCGAATGGTGTGGTCTCCAGGTCCTTTACCATTGCCCAGAATGTGTCATCCCCCAGTTGATTGTGCAGAAACTCGGTCATGGATAGAGCTTGGGCGTATGCGTCTCCAAAGGCCATTTCCTTGCCTGGTTCCAGGAATGCCAACTCCAGGGAATTTAACGGAAGCAACCGGTTGTACCAGTACATCATCCCGAGTTGGTATGCGGCATTCCACCGTTGTTCCCTTGCCAGCATCATACAGATGCCCTCGTTCAACCATCGGGGTATGGAACCTGGTGCGAAGTTCCGATGGATAAGTACGTGCACAAATTCATGCCGCAACGTGCCGTCAAAATCGGACGGGCCGCCTATGAGGTCGCGTGTCTTGACAGCAATGATGCTTGCTTCGGGCAACGCCACGGCCGCGACAGCCGGTTCCGCGAACGGCCCGGCAAACTTGCTGAAGGCGGCATGCGTGGAGCAGATGTGGACGAACACCGGTGCATTTCCCATGGGCAGACGCATGGCAAACTCGTCCGCGGCTTCGGCCAGAAGTGTCAGGGCCTCCGTGGCATAAGCCGCGTCTCTTGACTCATACGTAATCTCAAACTTTCCTTGACGAAGGGTATCCGCGAGGGCAACTGGAAAGACACACAAGGTCATGGCAACGAACCAGACCATACGATGTACCAAGGGGTTCATCCGTTTGGGCCCGGGTGCGATGAATTCAATACGGCCGCAACTTGATCGAAACCGCCGGTAAGGCAAGCCGGCGACACATCCACGGAAACCAGTTCGCCCTTCTCTCGTTCATCCACGTAGAACACGAACGCGCGTGGCGGCGCAACGCCACGAATTGTTTTCATGGCTATGGCATAGATGCGCAGTTGCCATTCGTACTTGGCGTGCGTTGCCTTCCGGTGTGCGCCTGTTTTGTAATCGAGAATGGAACCGTCGGGCAATACCAGATCGACCGCCCCACGGATGATGTGCCCGTTTACCTGCAACGTAAACGGCACCTCGACTCCCTGCATCGCCCGGCCGAGCCAGCCTTGGTCGGCGATATACCGGGAGAAACGGCAATTCATGGACAACAAATCTTCTTCAAATGCTTGCCGGGCGGGACCGTGGAGGCCTGCCTCCCGCGCGATGCTGGCCGAGGCCGATTCCGGCGTGTTTCCGTGGTGGAGGCGATCAAAAAATCGATGTACCAAATCACCGCGCACAGTGGAATCCAGCGAGTAGTCCTTTGAACCGGACACTGAACACGGTTCGTCGATCTCCGATGTTTCCGCCAGTATCGCCGCAATCGCAGTTGCACGCCACACTGCGTCATTCGCCCTTGGCGCGGCAATGGGGGCAACGCGTGAAGCACTTGCTTGATCCACCGGCGTAGAGGTTTCTTGCGGTTCGAATTCGGCAGTCGTCGGGTTGACGCGCCGAACCACCCTGCCCTTCCACCCCATGCCTTCAATGACGGTCCCATCCTGCACATTGGCCAGATCCCAGCGCGCTTTCATTGGCTCAAACCAGGAATTTGCTGTCGGCTTTGGCGAGCCACTGAGCACGAGGTAATCCCGTGCGCGAGTCATGGCCACATACAGCACACGGGCACTCTCCTGGCGTTCGGCTTGCTTGCGCTTTTGATTGATAAGGGTAAACATGGCGGAGGAATCCGTCTTGCCACGCGTATCCGGCACGCGCACGGCCAAGCCAAGCGATCGCTCCGACAGGGCATGCGCTGTAGCGGCCGGTTCCGATTTACGCGACATGTCTGGAATGAAGACAATGGGGAATTCGAGCCCTTTTGATTTGTGCACGGTCATTACGATGACAGACTGGTTGTCTTCGACTTGGAGAGATACTTCGCCTTCGCGAATCTCCTCGGCCGCCGCCTCGGCCAGGAAACGCAGAAATGCCGGCAATGACGGTGAATGCGACCGGACATATCCTTCCGCCAGATCCAAGACTTTTCGCACGTTACTGGCCTTTTGAACGCCGAGAAATTGCCCCAGTTGCATGGCTTCAAATTGGGTGCGCTCGAGGATATACCGAAGCAAAGCGGTCGGGGGCCATTCCGCGCGTGCGCGCAAATCGGCCAGCAGGAGGCGTCCAGCCGCGAGCAAATCATCTTCCGTGTCCACACCGGTTACAATTTCACCGTAGAATGCCCGAGCGATGTTGCCGGAAGGGGTTAGCCGCAAGCGCAATAAGGTTTCATCAGAAATGCCGACAAAAGGTCCGCGCAATACGGCGAGCAAGGCCATTTCGTTCCAGGGATCGGCGACCACGGAGAGCAGATTTCGCAAGTCCAATACTTCCTGACGTTCGTAATAACCCGTGCCAGCAACGACCGTGAAAGGGATTCCTGCTTCACGCAGGGTGCGTTCATACAACGGCACGTTTGAAAACGAACGGAACAACAGGGCAATGTCTCCATAGGCTGCTTTGCGTATTGAGCCCGTTGCCGGGTCTGCGATATCGATTCCGGTTGAAGGAGCGCACAGGGACTTGATGCGGGATGCGATCATGGCTGCGTCGAGACGCCGGTAGGCCTCCGCGTTCGCTTCTTCATGTTCATCATCTGGAATAGGATCGGGAATCAAAAACTCAATGCGGGCATCGCCAACCGGAGATCGACTTGTTTCAGTTTCGGAGTATTCCGGTTCGACCGAAGCCAACAAATTGGTGTGCCTGTAGAAATCGTCAATGAAAGCGAACACATTGGGCAACGACCGGAAATTGACGCCAAGGCGAATGCGTTCATCCGCTTCCAAGCGAGCGCGCTGGAACACATCTACTTCGGCGCCGCGAAAAAGATATATGGACTGCTTGGCATCCCCGACGATAAACCGGGACACGCCCTGTGAGCCACTTGCTAGTAATGACACAATGGAGTACTGAAGGCTGTCGGTGTCCTGGAATTCATCGACAAACAAATGCCGAATACCCTCGGCCACGTCGGCACGAATTGCTTCGTGAGCCGACAGTATGCGATGCGCTTCGGACAGCAAATCGTCGAAATCCGCAACATTCATCCGTTGTTTGGCTTTGACAAAGTCATTGTCGATGGCAGTCAGCACGGCCGCGAGATCAAGCGTTGCTTGCGCTGCCGTTAGTTCGCGCTCCGGCAGGAATTCAATGATAGTGTATTCGTCACCAATTTCCTTAACGCGGTCCCGTATTTCTATGGGACGTTTAAACGCTTCCATGGAACTCCAATTGGACTTTGAGCCGGTACGTCCGTCTACCTCCCTCAATCGCCCCAAAGATGCCGTCACTCTGTTTGGACTACCACTTTGTATTTCCCGAATTGCCCATTCAAGGAGCGCGCGAGACACTTCGCGTTTATCCTTTGTATTGTGGCACTCGGCTTTGAGTTCCATGACCTCGGAATACAACCTTGCCAGTTCCGGACATTCTCGAAGTGCGTCTGCCTGATCCTGATTCTGTTTCTCGATCCGTGCTTTCCAAACTTCAGCCAATGCTTCAGGCGTGGTATCGCCGTGTTCCTCGGCCCACAACCTCGCCGCCAAGCCATGCCGTCCCATCAAATCCATGGCAATGGCTGCCAACGCGGCGCCGCCAAACTCGACCGCCAAACGTAGCGCAGGCTCAAACCCTTTGTCGTATAATTCGCGCAGGCTCGATTCCACGGTATCTCGTAGCAGGAGGTATGCGTCCGTCTCCTCCAAAATCGCGAAATCCGGATCCATGCCGAGCCGTAGGGCGTGCTCTTTCACGATGGCCATGCAAAAGCTGTGAATAGTGGTGATTCGCGCTGTATCCGCTCCGCGCTCCAAGGTGCGCCAATACGATTGCTCGTTCGGATTCTGCTCGGCTGCCTTGGCGCGCATGCGGCATGCGATCCGCAGGCGTTCCTTCATTTCCAGAGCCGCCTTTTCCGTGAATGTGATAGCGACCATCTGCTCTAAGCCGCATTCCCTCCGGGCGAGACGATCCACTATTCGCTCGATAAGCACACGGGTCTTTCCCGACCCCGCGCCGGCATCGACGCATACGTATCGGGCGTCGGTTTTTACTGCGCGAGTTTGGCTTGGAGTCGGTTTCACGAGGACGCCGATTCCTTCCGTTCAATGCGTGTACGATCGAATCTGCACGGCCTGTGTGCACGATGGGCATAAGGCAGTTTGTGATCGTAACTCGTGGGAGGAAAGCTCCCCGTTCGAATCAAGCCCACGTATACACCGCACTTTTCCTGCGCGATTGTTCGCAGTCTATCCACGTTAATCTTGCTCTTGGCGTGCGCGCCCACGATCTCATCGCTTCCAATTTCCAGATATATCGCTTCGGTGCACTTCTCTTCCGGAAACAGGTACTGATCCATGGCATCGGCATAGACGCCAAGCTGAAGGTTCACGCCGTCTCTCAGTTTTGCACCTGTTACCCGCAGTTTCGTCTTGTAATCGACTATACGCAGGCCATCCTGGCACGAGTCCACGCGGTCGATTCGGCCAGAAAAGAGCAGTTTGTCACCGGCGGTGTGAAATACGTAAGGATCCACGCGGCCCGGCGGCGTGGCGGCTGCGCCACGCAAACGGCCAAACCCCACTTCGAAGTGCGTGGGCATCCACACTTCATGCCGTTGACTCACTTGATCGGCCAGATAGCGCTGCAGAATCTTTTCGGCATGCAGCCGCTCCATGGTTCGAACGCCCTCAGACGTGCCTCCCATTTCCGCGTACCGATCAAATTGCGTATGCAAATGAGCTTTCATGCTTCGCCAAGCGTCGTCCTTGTTCATGTAAGCGACACCGATACCCGCATATTCCTTGTGAAACAATTCCAGTACGCGATGCAGAATCATCCCGCGAACGCGGGGATCGAAATCGGATTCGGGCGCTTCCAATGAAACGACATCGAGAACCCTTTCGAGAAAAAATGCGAACGGACATTCCGCAAATGTCTCCAATTGACTAACACTGAATACGTGGCCGGGACCGTACGATTCTTTCAGTCGGGCTTTTAACTCGGAAGCCTGAATGACTCCGTCGTAGATACCGAACGGCATGGTGGATTGACGCTCGCGTTCAATCCGAAGAGCATGCATGACCATTGGAAAACAACCGGTTACGGTTGCAAATTGCCCGGCGACCACGTTGACATTGCACCAATCCCGGTTTGAGCCAATGCTATTCGCGGGGGGTACAAAATCGGACGTGCTTCCACGTTTGAGCGCCAGGTGTTCTCCCAGCAACGATTTGAGATCGCTGACAAAGGGACTTTCTGCCGTTACTTTGCCCTGCCGTGTGCTCAACCGCCAGGTAATCTCCAGGGCCTCGACGGCAGAGGACAAGGCGTGGTGAAACTGCAGCATTTCGCGTGAGATGTGTTCACCTTTGCTATCGATGGCGATTCCCGCCTGATGCAGGTCAACGCAGTCGGCATCCGAATAGACGGCGTTGAGGGATGGCGGCCTAGGAATACTTCCCTCATTGGCGCCTCCTATGAAGACATACTTTGCTGGCGTGTGGCGGAGTGACTCGA
The DNA here is from genome assembly GCA_045863295.1 of Candidatus Hydrogenedentota bacterium. Classification (GTDB taxonomy): domain Bacteria; phylum Hydrogenedentota; class Hydrogenedentia; order Hydrogenedentales; family SLHB01; genus BTWA01. The sequence continues at coordinate 53,968 of BTWA01000024.1, read as the reverse complement.
GATCGATGCATCGCACGCCGGAATCCGGGCGGGGCAGTGCATAGGTGGCAAGTCGCAATGCCTGGCGCAATTGGAGTGCGAATGCGTTGCGATCCAGGTCGCCCCGCCCAACTCCTGTCCATTCCGCCAGCCGGATGAGGATTCGTGTAAAGGCTTTCAAGGCACGCGCTTCGGGCTCCGCGATTTCCTGGACCGGGTATTGCGCTAAACCCCGGTCCAATCCCAGGAGGTTCAACGAAGCCAGCAGTGCGGCGGCGTGATGCTGTAAGCGACCTTCCCGCGGCATTGAATCCGACCAGTTGCTCAAGCGTTTCACTTCATCGATGACTTTTTGAAGCAGCGAGTGTGAGTCCGGCAGCCTACGGCGAAGATGATCGGTGTACTCGTGTTGCTTTTGCAGACGGTCCTGCAAAGCAGACAATTTCGAAATCCATTCCGCGCGACCCGAGACAATACCTGCTTCCAACGCTAAACGTGCCACCCACTGCCGTTGATCCTGCGTGAGTCCATTATCGGGCTGATACCAGGGCGACATGAGCGCATCGGCCACTGCGTCCCGCGGCCACGCGGTAGTTGCAGCAAGAAGATTTAAAACGAAACTTACGATGGCGCTTTGCGTGAGTGAGGGATCGTGCGCGACGATTGCGGGTACGCCAAACTCATGAAAGACGCCGCGTAGCGTGTCGGCTACATCACCAATATTACGAAATGCCACCACGATGTGGTCGGGCGAAACGCCTTCATCGAGCACAAGTTTTTTTGTTTGCCGCGCGATGTGTTCGATTTCCTGCAGGCCATCGGCTTTTGGCGCCAGTGTCAGGTTTGGCCGCAAGCCACTCGGAACGAGGGCTGGATCCCTCGTGAAGAGACTCGAAGCGGCGAATTCGGTGAAAGTGGCCGCATGAGACTCTTCGAACGCGTTGTGTGTTGCTTCGGGAAACGCGACTCGAAGACTTTGGAACGTGTGGTTGGGAATTGCATACACTTCGGCCATGGACGGCTGAAGCGTGTCCAGCAACAAGCCAAATACCAGACTCACATCCGGTCTTGCCGCAGTCAGTGCTTGAATCAACCGGAATTCCGACGGAGTGAAGTCGTCGAACTCGTCGAACGCGATGAGGTCTATTTCTTTCAGGCAGTCAGGTGATCCAGTTCTGCAAATATTGGCGGCAACCCAATAGACGCCGACGCGGTCAAACAAAGTCGTATTTTCGAGCGCCTTTTGATAGGCGTCATACACGCCGGAAACCACGGGATCGATCCAGGACGGTTTTGAGCGTGCTGCCACTTTGAGTGCAAATTCGTCAGGGTCTACGGCCGCTTGTTTCAGTTGCGTGATAATCCGAAGCACATGGGCGACAAATCCCGGCGTGTCGATGACGCCTTCCGGCAGATTCCCGGTTATGCTTTCGGGTAGTTGCGCCAAGGTGTCTTCGAGGATAAGCCGCCGGTCCAGTTCGTCCATTACATCAATTGTGGGGGTCTGCGTAGTTACGATGGACCGGGCAAAATCTTCCAAAGACAGCACGGGCCGGCCCCAAGCCCCGGGTAATGCATGATTCACGAGGATTCGGTCCAAGCGCCGATTTGCCGCCTGGCGCGTAGGCAACACGAATTGGACACGGCCCCAGGAATTCGCTACGAGCCGGTCAACGGCATTGGAACGATCGGATCGATGCGGTCCCGTGAGGATCAGCGCGTCGGCCATGCCCGGCTCCGGTTAAAGTTCCTCGGCGTTCTTGATCTCGTATCGATATCCCTGCTCGGTCAAGAACAGTTGCCGTTTTACGCTGTAATCCTGGTCGCACGTATCACGTGAGACCAGACTGTAGAAACGCGCGGTGGTGTTCTCACTTTTCGGGCGCAAGATACGTCCGAGCCTCTGGGCTTCCTCCTGGCGGGAGCCGAAGGTCCCGCTCACTTGGATGGCAACATTGGCATCGGGCAGATCAATGGCGAAGTTGGCCACTTTCGAGACAATCAACAATTTTGATTTGCCCGTTCTGAAATCGCGAAACAACTCTTCGCGCCGCTTATTGGCGGTTTGTCCCGTGATAATCGGTGCTTTGAAGTGTTTCGACAATACCCGCAACTGGTCGAGATACTGTCCGATAATCAAAACGTTGTCATCTTTGTGTTTCTTGGCCAATTGCTCGCAGATGCTGACTTTGACGGGGTTGGTCGACGCGATGCGGAACTTCCCTCGCTTGTCGCTAACGGCATACCGGTACCGTTCGTCTTCGGGTAGTGGAACACGCACCTCGCTGCATACGGCTTGGGCAATCCAGCCTTGTTTTTCCAACACCTTCCATGGCATGTCGTATTTCTTTGGACCGATCAGACTGAACACATCGTCTTCTCGCGCGTCTTCACGCACGAGTGTCGCCGTCAAGCCCAAGCGGCGGCGCGCTTGCAGGGCTGCTGTCGCGCGGAATACGGGTGCAGGCAGGAGGTGTACCTCGTCATACAGAATCAGGCCCCAGTTTCCATCGTCAAAGAGGCTGAAGTGTACGAACGGTCCGTCTTTAACACGCCGATAGGTAAGCACCTGATAGGTGGCAAAGGTCACCGGCCGGATTTCTTTTGTTTCGCCGCTGTATTCGCCAAGGAGATCCTCGGTGATGGTGGTCTTGTCGAGCAATTCGTTGCGCCATTGGCGCAGGGCCACGGTATTGGTGGTGAGTACCAGCGTTTGGGTTTGCAGGCGGTGTATGGCACCGATGCCGACAACGGTCTTGCCTGCGCCGCACGGCAGCACAACGACGCCGCTGCCGCCATGATTTGACCCGCGCATGTAGAACGCTTCGACGGCCTCCTGTTGATACTGACGCAAGCCGAATGGCTTGCCCCCCAAGGTTGTCTGCCTTAATTCAATTGGAAGTGGAGCGCCTTCGACGTAGCCGGCGAGATCCTCCACCGGAAAGCCGATTTTGATGAGCGCGCTTTTGACGTTGCCCCGATCCGCGGCCTTGACAAAGATGCGCTTATTGTCCGGCGAGCCACTGACAAACGGCTGAATGGATTTGTGGCTAAGCAATTCGGTGATGAGAAGTGTGTCTTCGGATTCCAGAACCAGCTGATCGTTCTGTCTGTACAGCTTCAAACGCCCATACCGCGACACATTGTCCTGGATGTCCCTGATGACGTTCTCCGGCACTTCATAGCGGCTATACCGCCGGAGACTATCCACCATCTCGGCGGCACTCATGCCGGCAGCCGCCGCATTCCATAGGGACAACGGAGTAATCCGGTAGGTGTGGATGTGTTCAGGTGACTTGATCAGTTCGGCGAACGCCGCAATCGCGTCGCGCGCTTCTTCGAAACAGGGGCCGTCCGTTTCCAGCAAAATGGACCGGTCGGACTGCACAATAATGGGTTTTTCATTGTTGGCACTCATAACCCGGGAGTGTATCACAATGACGCATCACAAATCTTTTGCCGCGTGGCATCGGAATGGGTCTGTACCGCGTGGAAGTCAGTCGCAACGGACTCCTGCCGGGAATGCGGGTGGCAGGCTGCACGGAGTCCAGTCTGTGAGCGCGACTGCGGCCCACTGACTGTCTATGCGCGCGAGCAGTGCGCCGTCTGATGGCCGTCGAAACAGGTAATACTGCCGGTAGGACCCCGCATTCGAATCGTACTTCCACGTCGATATTTCCACGGTATCTCCGTAAACGGCGGGTTGAAGGTATTCCATACGATGGCTCTTCGCCACGATGGCGAAACCGGAGTCGCGGATCCGGTCAGCCGGCCAGCCTGCGTCACGCAGTTCCATTACGCTGCAATCTTCCGCGTAGGCAAGGTATTCGGAATTGTTCAAATGCCGGACCGGATCAATATCCGGCCAGCGCACCCGATACGATGCGGCGTACACGCCGTTGCCGGGCGGATCTACAGCGGGAAAACGATCCCTTCCGGCGGGTGGTTCCGCCGCTCCCTCGGGAATGAACGCATCCATAACGTCTTGGGGAATTCGCGAGGGTTTTTCCGTCTGGGAATCGACCAAAATCCAATCGGTATAGCCCTCGGCGAACGCTTGAGGATCGTCCGTCTTTCGAAATTCGTACAAGCGGCGCGTGCCGATTTTCCTGAAGTACGCAAGGTATGTTGTCACTTCAACGGTGTCGCCGTACTGAAGCCATCCATGAAATACTATGCGGGACTCGCGCGCAATCCAGTGGTAGTTCACCTTGCGCATGCGTTCCACGGTCCAGCCAGCGGCCTCGGTGGCTTCGAACGCGGCTTCCTGCATATACCGCAGATAGCTGGCGTAATTGGCGTGTTCGTACGCATCGCACTCGTAGTGACGTACACGGAACTGGCTGACGTTTTTCAACGGCAAGAATACAATCTCCCAGGTTTAAGAAAAAGCGTTGATGCCGGTGAGGTGACGGCCGATAGCCAGCGCGTGAATGTGTTCCGTGCCTTCGTAGGTCACAACCGTTTCCAAGTCCACCATTCTGCGTCCCACATGAAAGGCGGTCAAGATGCCGTTGGCTCCCAGCAATTCACGGCATGTACGAGCGATATTCAAGGCCTTGCGGCAGTTGTTCATTTTGGCCAAGGACACATAGACGGGATCCAGTTCCCCTCGCCGTTTCAATTCGCCCATGCGCAACGCAATCAACTCCATGCCGGCGAGTTCGGTAGCCATCCACGCGAATTTTTCCTGTACAAGTTGATGCGAAGCAATGGGCTTGTCGCCGAACTGCACCCGGTTCAATAGATACTCCAGCGTCTCTTGCAGGCAGGCTCTCGCCGCGCCAAGGACGCCCCACGCGATTCCGTAACGAGCTTCACCTAGACATGCCAGGGCTTTGCCAATTGTCGTAGCTCCGGGAAGCGCCGCGGAATCCGGCAGCACAACCCGATTGAATCGAAGTTCGGCGCTTTCACTTGCTCGAAAGCTCCATTTACCGGTGATGGGCGTCGCCGTCACGCCGGGAGCGTCCAACTCGACGAGGAATCCCATTACTGCATCGTCGTGTTTAGCCCACACCACCGCGACATCGGCGAGGGTTCCGTTCGTGGCCCACCGCTTATGGCCGTTCAACATCCAACCGCCCGCGTGGCGATGCACGGACGTCTCCATGGCCGATGGATTACTTCCAAAACCCGGTTCTGTCAGGGCAAAACAGCCGATGGACTCCAGTCTCGAAAGCGGCCCCAGCCACCGGGACTTTTGCTCCTCGGACCCGTAGCGGGAAATTGCGGTCATGGTCAACGCACCCTGCACACTGACTACGCTTCGCAAGGTGGATCCCCCCCGCTCCAGTTCACGCATGGCCAGCCCGTAAGCCACCGGATCGCCGTCGGGTTCCATGAAGTATCGCAGGATGTCCAATCGGGCGATACCCGTCAACCAGGATTGGGGAAAGGTCCCCGCCTCGTGATGTTCGGCAACCGATGGCAATACTTCCGAATCCACAAACGCGCGCACTCTCCGGATCACATCCGTTTGTGCCGGCGTCCAATCCGCGTCGAGTCGACCCAGATCCAATCGCGACGAAACATCGGTCATTTCGCGAAATCTCCATTGATCCGAATTTCTCCAGTCCTTGGTCGGGACTGGCAATATGACGGCTTCTGCCCCTATACTCGCGCTTTCCACCGCCAACAAAAAGGAGGCGCCATGGCGTCACACCCCATTCGAACCGTTGCGGTCATCGGCGCCGGCGACATGGGCCACGGCATTGCCGAAGTTGCGTTAATCGCGGGTTTTCGCGTCCATGTACAGGACATGAATCAAGATGCCGTTGACCGGGGCAAATCACGCATTGATCAGAGTTTGCTGAAATTGAGGGAAAAAGGCAAAGTCACGCCCGAATTGTTCGAGCGAATCCAGCGAGAGCTTATTCATACGACGACTGAATTGAAAACGGCGGTAGCCGATGCGGACCTGGTGATCGAGGCGATTCCCGAGGTGATGTCATTAAAGCGGCAGTGTTTCGAGCAAATCGATCAATACACCCCTTCCCATGCGTTATTGGCATCCAATACGTCGACGATGCGCATTACGGAGATTGCCTCAGCCACAAGGCGGCCGGAGCAGGTGCTTGGCCTCCACTTCTTTAATCCGGCGGTTCTGATGCGCCTTGTGGAAGTCATTCGCGGCGATTCAACGGGTCCGGAGGCGATTGATTCGGCCTATGCCTTTTGCCAGGCGTGCGGCAAAATCCCGGTTGTAGTGCGGAAAGACGTTCCCGGCTTCATTGTGAACCGTGTGCAAGCGCCAAGCGGTGTTCTGTTGAGTTGCCTTGCCGACGAGGGTCGGATTGAGCCTGAGGGAATCGATTCCGTGATGCGGAATCTCGGCATGCCCATGGGCCCTTTTGAACTCTTCGACTACACGGGTCTGGACATCAACGTCAATGCGATGAAGTATTTCGCCGAAGCGGTTCATCCCGATTTTTCGCCGGGAACCGTATTGTCCCGCATGGTTGACGAGGGACATCTCGGAAAGAAGACCGGCCGAGGTTTCTTTGATTGGACCCAAGGCAGGCCGGCGATCGATCTAGGAAAGTCCGCCGCTGGTTTTGATCCGCTTGATTTGTTGGCGGTGAACGCCAACGAGGCCGCAAAACTGATCGAAATGGATGTTTGCTCGGCCGAAGATGTCGACCTTGCGATCGTAAACGGAAGCGGCAATACCGTGGGCCCGATGACGTTAATCCGCAGTATTGAACCGGAAGAACTCTGCAACCGTCTGAACGGCCTCTCGGACCGGTATGGCAAGGAAATCTTCCGGCCTGCACGTCTAATTCGCGAAGGCGGCTACAGGTAGGCTAAAAAGGGGTCTGAATCAGGCACCCGCGGCGCGGTGCGCCACATTCCGGGACTTCAACGACATATCCGCTACCAATGCGGCATGGTCTGACAACTTTCCCCAGATGCCCCGCGAGTGAATGGCGGACGCCTCGGCCGTCAACGCGCGGTAAAAGATCCGGTCCAATCGAAGCAGCGGCCAGTTGGACGGAAACGTGCGTGGGTTGCGGCCCTGGGTCGTTACAAACGCTTCGCCCAAGCCCAATTCCCGTGAAAACCCCTGGGTGGGTAGTCCGGTCCAGTCGTTAAAATCTCCTGCAAGTACAAGGGGGGCGTGGTCCGGAATCGTGGACTTGATATAATCCTGAATCATGGTCAATTGCTTGCGCCGTGACAACGCAAACAAGCTAAGATGCACGCACAGGGCAAACATGGGCTCCCCATCGGGCATATCCAACTCGCAGCACAACAAGCCGCGTTGTTCCACGCGATTGGTTGAAATATTCACCTTTTCGGAATGGCGGATCGGAAACCGGGACAAAATGGAATTGCCGTGGTGTCCGTCAGGGTAGATCGCGTTTTTTCCGTAGGCGTAGTGGCTCCAGATGTCGTCGGCCAGGAATTCATACTGCGTCTGGTCGGGCCAATCCTCGTACTTCCGTGCCTTTGCGGAGTGCTCTCCTTGGACTTCCTGCAAAAAGACGAGGTCAGCCTTGACACTGCGCACGGCTTCGCGCAATTCATGCAGCACAAAGCGGCTGTTCAACTGCGAAAAGCCTTTGTGCATGTTCAACGAAACTATTCGAAACCGCAAGGGTTTATTCTCCGATCCACTTGGGCAAAGCCCACATACCATAATTGTGACGTTAAACCACGAATTCGGCAAGTTTGTTTCAAGTATTCCTGAATCGTCTCAATGCCAGAATTCGCAGAACCCCAAAGAATATCACTTCTTCTTCTCGTGTAAGTGTTTTTGTAACAAGAATTAACACAATATAGAGGAGCGCCCCCGCCAGTACGGCGCCCACCAACGAATAGGGGGACAGCCAAAATGCAACGACGATCATTCCGGCGCTTGCCGGAATCGATTTCAGAATCATCCATCCCAGGTTCATGGCCCCATAGTCGTGCCGCATGCCCGCGACAAAAAAACAGCTGATGAGCGCGTTGACCAGCACGGCGACCATCGCCACACCGTTCACCCCGTACCGGGGAATGGCGACAGCATTAGCCCCGACACTTAGCAAGGCCGCAGACCCATAGGCGAGCGTCACGTACCAGTTCCGATGCGAAGCATACAAGAATTCCTGGCCCACGCTGTTTAAATAGAAGAAAGGAATGACTGCGCAACTGATTTGAAGACAGACGACCGAGGCTTGGAATCCTTCCGCTCCGAATCCGATCAGCAAGCCCATGACTGGCTCGCCCAATACTGCCAACCCAAACGCCATGGGAATGGAAACGATGAGCGCAAGACGCGCGGACGACCGTTTCAGCTGTCCAAACTGTGCGCCCGGACTCAGAGAGAAACGGCACAACGCGGGAAACACGACTGTCCCCCATAGTGCCGATATCATGAGCAACGGTTCGGTTAATCGTTGCACCGGGGTATAGATGCCGGTAAGGGCATTGGCGACCGATTCTTCGGGAAGGAATTTCAGCAAGGTCATGTCGGATTTGAAATAGATCTGAGAAAATATCATAGCCACAAGGAACGGCAAGCACTCCTTCATTTGGTGTATCGCCAGCGACATGCGAACGCGAGGCCGTTCCAATCCGGCCACACGAATCGCAAATCCCATACACAAGAGGAGAGAAATCAGATTGGCGGCGGCAATCGCGGCATGTGCGGACGCGCTGGTAGGGCTGACGGGTATTACGAGATAGACCGCAATCAGCTTGAGGATGGAGGAAGCGATGTTGACGACCGCAATCCCGCCCATTCGCTCGTAGGCGGTCAGCACGGATTCAAAGGGCCGCTGAACGGCCCATAGCAGGATAATCGACAGACCTGCGAAGAACACCGAGTATTGCGTTTGCGAATCCGTGCCGAGTGCCGCCAAAATCGTTGCCATACCCACCATAACCAGGACAGACAATAGGGTGACCACAGCCGTGGAGGTCCAGACGTATACCCAGGTGATGGAACGGTCGCGTGCGATGTCACGAACCAGAAGCCGCTGGATGCCGAACGTGGAAAACATGGTGAACAGCGAAGTGTACGAGAGGGCAAATCCAAACTGGCCGCGCGCCTCTAAATCCAGTGCGCGAAAGACCACGGCAAGCTGAATCAGCGTGACTGCGAGGCCGCCGATTCGCGAGATCAGCAATGCGGCCATATTGAACCCCAGCCGGAGCGAGGTCCCGCCGGAATCGGCGCTGCGCTCGTCTTCGTTCACGCGTGATCCAATTCCCGTGTTGAAAGCCCATTTTCATCCACTAACCGGACAAAGCATAGCCGCTTCATTCAATGTCCGGCAATGTTGAAAATGAAACGCCGGATTTCGCAAGGAAATCCGGCGATACTTTACGAACCAAGAATTAGTGGAATCAGGCGTGTGCTTCCTCGGGACCACTCTTGGACTTCTTAAGATCGCCCTCGGACCCGCCCTTGGTATTGCGCCGCTTGCCGCCGGTTTTGGCATCGTCCTCGTTAAGGGACGGGCCGGTCCGGCTGGGGAAGAATTTTTCCAGGGCCATGACCACAGGACTGGCCACGAACACGGTCGAGTAGATACCGGCGGCCATACCGACCATGAGTGCGAAGGCGAAATCGTTGATGACATCGCCCCCGAAAACGAACAACACAACCACCACAAACAGCGTTGTGACGGATGTCAGAATTGTGCGGCTCAGGGTCTGGTTGATACTAATGTTAAAAATATGCGGGTAGCTGTATCCGCGTCCGCGATACAGTTTCAAGTCTTCGCGCACGCGGTCGAAGATGATGATTGTGTCGTTGAGCGAATACCCGATAATGGTCAAGATGGCGGCGACGACCGTCAGGGATATCTCCCGCTGAAACAGCGCCAGGAAGCCAAGCGTGACCAGCACGTCGTGGAATACGGCCACGACGGCCGCCGTGGCGAAGCGCCACTCGAAGCGGACCCACAGGTAAATGATGATAAAGAAGAACGAATAAGCGATGGCTTCGAGCGCATCCAGCTTCAGGCGCTGTCCCACCGCAGGACCGACGGTGTCCACTTTTTCCAGTGCCACTTCTCCGCCCAGCGACTGCAAAGCGGACTGCACTTTCTGGGCCATGCCTTGGCCGGCTCCGCCGCTCTCAAACTCCTCGGCTGACTGGCCGATCTGGACCAGGAATCGATTCGCACTTTCCGCGTCATCCTGCTCGAAACTGGTGACGTCGGGCTGTTTGAAGCCCGCGTCCGTCAGCGTCGAGCGGACTTTCGCGACGTCCACGGCGTCGGCAGTCTTCAGATTCACGATCATATTCGTGCCGGTTTTGAATTCGACGCCAAAGTTGGCTTCGCCGCGAAACACAAAATACCCCATGGAGATTACAATGACCGCAATGCTGACGGCCACACATTGCTTGCCATAATTAAGAAACGGGATTTGTGCATTGGGCTTAAAGGCGCTCATCATGGAGATGCTCTTCATGATGCCGCGATCAAGCATGAAGTCGAACATGGCGCGGGATACAACCAATGCGGCGAACACGCTGGTGACCACACCGATGCTTAATGTAATGGCAAAACCTTCAATAGGTCCGCTGCCAAACTGCATCAAAACCGCCGCGGCAATGAGCGTGGTGATGTTCGAGTCCAAGATGGCGGATTGCGCCCGTTCAAAGCCGCTGTCAACGGATGCTCGCAACGATTTTCCGTTACTAAGTTCTTCGCGTATTCGTTCGAAGATCAGCACGTTTGCGTCCACGGCCATACCGATCGTAAGAATCAGACCCGCGATTCCGGGCAACGTCAGGGTCGTGTCGGTGTATGCCATGAGTCCAATAATCAGCAGCGCATTTACGGCAAGGCCGACATTGGCGACAATACCGGTAAGCCGGTAATAGATGATCATGAACACCATGACCACCGCCAAGCCTATCAACGATGAAGACACGCCTTTGCGAATCGAATCTTCGCCCAGGGTGGGTCCGATGTATCCGGCCATATCTTCCTTGATCGGCACAGGCAACGACCCCGACTTCAGCGCGATAGCCAGATCCTTGGCCTCGTCGGCCGTGAAACTGCCTGTGATGGTGCCGTCCGTACCGATCGCATCGCGGATAACCGGCGCGGATTCAACCAGGTTGTCGACCACAATGGCCATGTGCCTATCGATATTCTGGCTCGTCTTTTCTTGAAAATCGCGGCCTGCCGAGGGCGACAGGCTGAAGTAAATCATCCAGCTTGCGCCGCCCGTCTGGTCATCGGGGCGTGCGAGGGCGTCGGTGAGCATGTCGCCGGTCATCAACGGCTCTTTTTCGAGCACGTAGATTAGATACGGCATGTTCGTTTCCCAACTGGAGGGGGGACTGGAAAATGCGATTTCCTTGTCGGCGGGAATCAGATTCTCGGCTTCGGCCTTGGCTACCATCTCCCGGACGTACTGGAGTTGCTCTTCCGCTACTTCCAGCACGCCCATAGAGGGGGATGGAATGGGGCGCGTCAGGCGCTTGACGAAATCGCCGTTGAAGTGCGCATCCAAATCGCTGAACAAGGCGACCATATCGTCGATGGGCGAGACTATCTGAAACTCCAACACGGCCGTTTTCTTAATCAAATCTACGGCGCGCTGAACATCTTTTTCGCCGGGGAGTTGAACCAACACCTGCGTGTCGCCCAGCGGCTGAATGCGGGGCTCTTTGGTTTCAAACTCGAATACGCGCCTGCGGATGGTCTGAACGACGGTTTCCTGCATTTCGCTGGTGATCATGTCTTCGGTGTAGCCCATGTCCAGCATTTCCTGCCGGCGCTTGGGATCCACTTTATCCATTTCAATGCCGACGATCATGTTCACGCCGCCCTGGAGATCCAGTCCCAAGTCAATGACGCGATCCCGGTCGAACTTTGCCCAGCGCTTCAACCCGGACAACGTCTCGGCGATAAATCCTTGAGGAGGGGTGTTACGGTCCTCTTCCTCCCACTGGGCCAGCCGTGTCTGACGTTCACTGTCGGACAACGTCATCCAGCCTATCGTTGGATATACCTGTACGACGGCTACCAACAGCACGAAGTAAATCAGCAAGGTCCGCATTAACTTGGAAGACATGTGCCACTCCACCTTTGAAAAGCCCGGGCGCATTGGCCCTTGGGCGTTATCTCACGAGCAATGCGCTGTGCGACGCGCGCCCGAGGTAATCCGTTTATTTGCCCTTTTCCGATTCTTTGTCTTTACCGCTGTCGCCCAGCACCTTCGAAACGGCCGGACGCAGCACTTCCACTTTCACGACGGGATCATCGCTTATCCGAATTACGACCGTTTTTTCATGCAGCCCGATGATCGTGCCAAAGATGCCCCCGTTGGTCACTACACGATCTCCCTTGGAAAGCGACGACAGCATTTGTTGCCGTTCTTTTTCGCGTTTCTGCTGCGGGCGTATCATGAAGAAGTACATAATGGCAATAACGCCGGCGAGCATAATCCACATGGAATAGGGATTGGGCGCTTGCGCCGGCGCCGCTGCGCCCGTGCCGGTTGCCGCTCCGCCTTGGGCTTCCGCCTGCGCAACCAATATATCGTGCGCCAAATGAAACAGACCAGAACTCCACACGATCATGCTCCTTCGCGGTGGACAGGGACAGGGTGATTATTCGGGAGCGTAGGAGGCGAGGAAAGCCCGCTTAAACTCCAAAAAGCGGCCTTCCCGTATGGCCGCACGCACACGCGCCGCAAAGTCTAGCATAAAGGCCAAGTTGTGTAAAGTGTTCAGCCGCAAGGCCGAAATCTCGCCAGACCGGAACAGGTGCGCCAGGTATGCCCGGCTGTACCGCCGGCAGACCGGACACGAACAGGCCGGGTCCAATGGACCGAAATCGGTCATGTGCCTGCTGTTGCGGATATTGACCTTTCCTTGCGAGGTGAACAAACTGCCATTGCGTGCGTTGCGGGTCGGCATGACACAATCGAACATATCCACACCCCGCTCAACAGCTTCCAGGATGTCCTCGGGCGGCCCCACCCCCATCAGATATCGGGGGTGTCCTTCGGGAATCAGTGGCGCGGCCGACGATACGGCTTCCACCATTTCGGCCTTGGACTCTCCCACACTGACCCCTCCGATTGCATAGCCGGGGAACCCGATTTCAAGGGTTCGTTCAACGCTTTCCTTGCGTAAATGGGCGTAGGTGCTGCCTTGGATAATGCCAAACAAAGCTTGTTGGTTGGCTTCCCGGACAATCCATTGATCCTTGCACCGGCGAGCCCACTTTGCGGTCATTCTCATGGATGCGGCCGCATCCTTTTCGGTGGCCGGGTAAGCCGTACACTCGTCAAAGCACATGATAATATCCGCGCCGATGGCGAGCTGAACATCAATGGCGCTTTCGGGAGTGAAAGTGTGGCGGGATCCGTCAATATGGCTCTGAAATGTCACACCGTCGGGCGTCACTTTGTTCATCGCGGAAAGACTGAAAACCTGAAACCCCCCGGAATCTGTCAAAATGGGGCGATCCCACGCCATGAATTGGTGCAGGCCGCCGGCCCGCTCCAGAATCTCCGTGCCGGGACGCAGATACAAATGGTAGGCGTTTCCAAGGATTATGCCCGCATTCAGCTGCATCAGGTCTTCCTGTGAGATCGCCTTTACAGAGGCTTGCGTGCCGACTGGCATGAAAACAGGGGTTTCGAACGTGCCATGGGGCGTGGTCACGCTACCGGTGCGGGCACCGCAACTGGGATCGCGGGCGACTACCGAAAACGAAAAAGCAGGATTCATCGTTCCGCCGCCGGCACCACCGTCGGCGATGTGTGCACATGGACTTTTGCCAGGGCCTCTTCCGCTACGGCTACGGCCTCGCGCACGGAGGGCGCATACGTCAACACATATCCAATCTGATCCCGTGTTACGCAATCGATCAAATGGCGAATGGTTTGGCCAGGCTGTGCATGAACAATTAGTTCGGTCACGCCCGGAAGGGTTCGAGCGCTTGCTTCGCCCGTCACTTCGGTAACCACTCCGGACTGCGAGGGAATCCAATACAATGCCGTGCCGTGTTCGTATTGCCAATGCTCGCGAGGGGCTTCTCCCAATGCGATGCGAATGGTGTCAGCGGTGTAATCCATGCCGTACGTCATTGGAATCAAATCCGTGGGAATTCTCGCGCCGCCGGGACGTCCGGCAATCTCCACAATCTGCGGTCCAGAATCCGTTAGGATTACTTCCACGTGGGTTGCGCCGTGCGTGAAACCGATAGCACGAAGCGCGCGATCGGTTGTCTCGACAATGGCTTGTTCGGTGGCCTTGTCGAAGTAAGGGGGCATGTATATTCCGATGTCGAAGCAATGTGGCGGCCGCGAACGGACCTTTCCTGTCATGCCGCCGAGCGTATATCGGCCCTCGAAAACAATTCCATCCACGTGGAATTCCTCGCCCGCCATGAACGATTCCACCAGGACGAGACCAGTCCGGCTATTCTTTTGTGCGTGTGAAAAGGCAAGCGGTAGGTCTTCGAAATAGTCCACTTTGGTCACGCCGCGGCTTGCGTTGCCGTCTCCCGGCTTCGTAATCAAGGGGAGCCCGATTTCGCGCGCGGCCCTCTGCGCCTCTTCAAGCGTAGCCGCCCCGGCAAAGGCCGGCGTGGTCATGCCCGCCCGATGCAACGCCTGTCGCATGGCATGCTTATCACGGGCGCGAACAGCGGCTTCCACAGGAGTTCCAGGCAAGCCCAATTCCGCCGCAGCGCGCGCAGCCGCGACGACGCCCCACTCGGCGGCGGGATAGATGGCACTTACGCGGTGTTGCCGGGCGGCCTCCATGAGCGCGTCGGCGTTGGTAATATCCGCAACGGCGGTAGCGTCGGCAAGCGCATACGAAGGAGCGTCTTCGGCCCCATCGGCGACCACGCAATACAAGCCCATCTCTCGCGCTTTGCGAACCATCCCCAATTGGTTCCGCCCACCGCCTACCATCAGTATTCGCCGCTGCATGCCGCCTCCTGCCAAAGCGGGAGATCATAGCATAGATTACCGGTACGATCTCTTTACGAAGCTGCGCGTGCAGTGTAGAATAATCAACGGTAGAACTCAGCGTCGCATTGCCGCGACAACAACGTCGGGGATCAGGGCTGCTCGCGCGCAACCTGTCCAGGCGACATTGACAGAGTAATCGACCCCCAGCGCTTGCTTTGGTTCGTGCCGGCGCACCTGCACCCGGATTTCCGGGAGGGTGAGTCATGTGTCCACACGTTTCCCGCCGTCAGTTTCTGGGGTGCAGTGCAGCAAGTGGCGCGTTGTTGGCCATACCCATGGCTTCTGTCGCCTTATCACTACAGGATGAAAAGTGGCTGAACCGGCCTCCTGTCAAGATTCATACCGTCTTCATCGGCCGTACAGGCGATATCTACTTATCCCGGCCCACCGAGGAAATCGATCAATTCAAAACCTATCTTGCCGGCATCGAATCCAAACTGGGGGATGTCACGTTTACCGGCGGCGAGACCATACCGCCGGAGGATCCGGCGCGGGTGGTCGGCCAGCTGGGCGAGGCGGATGCCGTGATCATGTTTCACCTCTCGGGACATGGCGGTGGCGCGCCTGCGGAAGCCATGGAGCACATCGTAAACTCGGGATTGCCCACCGTTGTTTTCACACAGCCGTTCAGCGGCCATGGCTGGATGTATTTTCCGCGTTGGCAAAAAGAAGGCAAGAAGGTGGTGCTGATGCCCACCAGCGACTGGGGTGAACTCGACCGCGCGGCCTCGCTGCTCCGAGTTCCCGCACGGCTTCGCCAATCCCGAATCCTTGTGATAAAAGGACCACTGGGAACGCCTGCCGCCTGCGAGGCGGCTGCTGTCAAGGCTAAGCTGGGGGTGGAACTCATTCCCATCACCGTCGAAGAGACCGAGGCTGCGTTCGAGTCCGTGCCGTTGCCGGAGGCGGAAGCGGAAGCGGAGAAATATTGGATACGGCCCGCAAGAGACGTGGTCGAACCCACAGAACCAGAAATTGTTGCCTCTGCACGGTTTTATCTGGCCCTGAAGAATCTCATGATGGCCAACGATGCCTGTGCGGTGACCAGTTCCAACTGCATGGGTGGACCCGCGAAGGGATGCCTTGCCTTCAGTAAGTTGAATGATCAGGGCTATGTGGGCGCTTGTGAAGGCGACATGGATTCGACGCTGACCATGCTCCTGTTTACCTATGCGTTTGGTGTACCGGGCTTTATCAGCGATCCTGTGATTGATGTGGCGCGCAATGCGCTTATCCATTTCCACTGCACGTCGGCCACGCGCATGGATGGTGCCGCGAGCAAGCGTCGTCCGTTCACGATACGCACGCAGACGGACAGCGGCCGGGGCGTGGCCCTGGACGTGGAACACCGTGTGGGGCAATCCGTGACCTGCGCGAAGCTTGCCAACCTTGACTCGATGCTGGTATCTACCGGCAAAATCACCGACGTGACACACGATTCGCTGGGTTGCCGCACGCAATTTGTCACTGAAGTAGCGAATGCGCGCGGCCTATTCGAGAACTGGGGTGAGGGCCAATTGGGCACGGACACGATGACGCTGTTACATCGCGTCGTGTTTTACGGCGATCACCTGCAAAGCATGCGCGACCTCGGGGCTTTGGTGGGATTTCGCGTAATCGAAGAAGGAACTGCAACCGGCTTTACCGCATAGCGGAAATGCGGTGCGTCACTTGGGCAGGCGGAAGCGGAAACTGCCGCCTGCCCAAGTCTCGTCATGAGCCACACGCTCGCGTTTTGATAGGAACAGAGGGGGTTTATCCCGCACGCCTACTCCAGTCTCACGTTTTCGACGGTCACTTTCACATCGGCGCGGTTGCAGGGATCCAGTCGCAGCAACGAAATCCTTCCCCTCCAGCGGGGATTCTCGACGACGGGTATGGAGTAGGTGTGCATTTTTCCATCCTGTGCGAGGGGTACATGAACGCTTGCGGATTCATTCGTGGGACCGCCGCTGTTCGACCAGAATACTTGAAGTGTTTCGCCAGTCTCCAAGGGTCCTTCGAGTTGCATATTGATGGTCAGGGAGCTGAAATCTTTGGCACGCACGCTCCGAAGCTCCACCACGAACGCGGGATCCGCCGATGACGTTGTCGCCATCATGGCTCCATCTTGAACGCGAACGTCGCCCAGACCCATCATGGCGCGCCAACCGTCGAGACCCTTATCAAACTCCCACGAGGTTACCGGATCGAGTTTCGGATAATCATAGGGTCCGAGAGCGACGTCCTCCGGCGTAATATTTTCGGGCCAGCCATCCGCCGGTTGCGATGCAAATACTTCGCGTATTGCGTTCATCATGGCGAATCCGTATTCGGTATTCGGCTCGATATAGCTTCCTTCGCCCCATTCATTCATCGGCCCCAGCACGATGGTATTTCCTCCGGTGCGCCCGAGAAAGTCTTTGGCTTTGCCCAGTATGGTACGAAAATGTTCTGGTGTACGGCCGTCGAGCACATAGCTCTTTCCACCATGCCAAGGGCGGCTGTCCCACCCGGTATCGGCCACGGGATAGTACGCCAGTCCGGCTTGGAACGCAGCATCGTGGCGGGCTTTCCAGGAAGTCTCCACGGTATCGGCAACGATTTGAAACGGTTTTGTAACCCCCGTGCCGGGGGTGTTGGCATCGCCCCATTCATGGTAGGTGGTAACGCCTTCGAATCCTTCAGCGCGCATGCGCGCAAGATCGCTTGCCGCGAATCCATATCCCATGGCAATAAAGACGATGCCTTCATACCCCGCTGCGCGCGCCATGGCCTGCGATTCGTCCAACGCCGCCTTCACCTCTTCCGTCCCACCAAGGTCATTGAACAGATTGCGCGGATCCCAGAGGTAAATGGCGGGTCGATTGCCGATTCGGTAGTAGGCCGGAAGGCTGAAATAGTTGTCTATCCATTCCCGAGTGACATTGCGCCAGTCCTCGCGGCTGTGTGTGTTCGGGGGGTTGTGATTCGCCCACATGATCGCCACTTTGAGCTGGTCGCGGTACCTAGCTTTTCGGTACGCGTCGAACCAATGGGTGAGATGTTGCGAGCCTTTGACCCAGTACCAATCGACCAGAAACCCGTCTATGCCGTTTTCGACAGACCATTTGATTTGCCAATCGACGATTTCTGGACTGGATTCGTCGTAGTAGCCGAGTATGGGTTTGCGTTGCGGGGCCGTGCCGCGAACCGGATCCCATTTCGCATCCGCGTCCCAACCCGGGAAGTAATACGCAAGTATGTCTGCATCGGTATGAACCGGTAGCGGCGGCGGTACATACGCCAACGGTTCAATGCGCCGCGCCGGAAGCACGTGAATGGGAGACGATACATAGGTCGCGCCACCCCGGCCCGCGGAGAATTGGTACGTACCCGGATTCGAAAACGCGACAGTCCATCGAACGGAAGTGCGATCACCCATTTCGATGGGTTCCATGGATTGAACTACGTCGCTTTGCAACATCGCCCCTTCCACCGGAAATAATTCCACGTCGTTCAAGATCGAGGGCTTTCCACCTGTATTCTCTACTTGTAGCATAAGCGACGCGGGGCGTCCCGCTCGGGGGGCGCCATTCTCCATGCCAAAGTAAATCGACTGGATTACGGGGGGCCCTTGCGGCGTTTGTGAGAAGCCAAACTCCCCTACAAATGCGCCGGCGGGCATTCTTAGACCGACCGCAACCGTGTCGCGCCAATTCGGGTTTCCGGCCATCTCCAGGTTGAAGTACTGCCAGTCACCCTTCTTGACCGTAAACGGCTCTTCATGCATTCCGGGACGACCGCGCGTGGCCCAGACAAAGGCACAGGAAGTCTCGATTTCCGCTCGTGCCTGAATTATCGCGAATGGAATGAGAGAGTAATCGCCGGTGCCTCGGAAAAAATGCACGTCCGATCCCGGCACGGAATGCCAATCCCGCCAAGGATCTGTTTGTGGTTCGCCCAGGGAAGGATCGGATTCCTGATTCCAACCCCCTATTGTGATGGAGTCGATTTCATAGTGTGCGCCGTTGTACAAGTCGAGCCGCAACTGATCAATCGAACCTTCCGTATGCCAGAACGGATAGATGACAACGTCATTCCAGTTGCCTTTGGTCACGGTGAAAGGTGTGGATTTTTCCTGCGACAAGCCTCCGTGAGGCCCTTCCCGGGTGCCGGACCAGAAGAGTTCTCCCTGGCCGGATTCGCTTGCGCGAATGCGTACAATCACGTATTGCCAAGGTGTCGCATCCAGGGCGAGGTCAAGGCATGAAAAGTAGGGATCGCTGTCCACCGCATCGGCAACCAGTTTTCCGTCGATTTGTTCTACATTGGCTAAATGAGCGTTGGGTACCCAGTAGTTTATGTCCTGAGGCGAATCAAACTCCCACGCGATAATGGTGTCTGCTTGGGCCACGCTGGTTAATAATGCAATCAAGCAAATGCGGAGACGCAACCGGTTCATGGTAGAGCCCTTCATATATGCGGCATCGGGGCCGGGCTTTTCGAGAGGGGGGGCGATTCAGATTAGTTGAAGTCGATCTGTGTTTGCGAACCCGCGCTGCCAGTCACCCTTTTGAGACGTTGAGTTCGGATTCCAGAGATTCCTGCAACCGGTTCATGGCCAGCTCCAACTCCAGACGCGTGGACTCGATTGCCTCTTCGCTGGTGTCGGACGGAGGATCGATGGCAGGTCCGTACGCGCATACAATCCGTGAAAAAGGCGCGGGAAATATTAGGCGGTCCCAGGACTTCATGCGCTTGCACCGCGTAATCGCGAACGCATTGGGAATTATGGGATTCTGGGTTCGGGCCGCGAGGATCGCCGGACCAGGCTTGGATTCCCGCCGGGGGCCCTTGGGGCCATCGTTGGTGATACCCACGATGGGCACCAGTTGAATGGCCTTCTCCAACTCGCGCAACGCTTCAGCCCCTCCACGGGACGAGGACCCTCGCAGCGCATGCAACCCAAACGGTTCAATGAGCCGTGCAGCGATTTCGCCGTCGTAGCTATAGCTGGTCAGGGTGTGAAACCCCGTATTTCGGTAGGTATAGATGGCCAACGGCAAGGTTTCGTGCCAAAAACACAAAACAGCATGGCCTGTACGTGCCATGGCTGTATTCCAGTGATCGAGTCCACGCTTTTCGACGCGGCAGGTAGAACAGGAAGCGTGCAAGACACCCGCAATCGCACGAGGAATTACAGCGAGGCTGAGCCGCTGTTTGGCCGTAAACGTTACCGGACTGGAGTAAACGAGGCCAGGGTGCCTCACCGCTGTTCAAGGCCCTTCATCATCTGCCATACCACGCGGGTGCGAGGACATGGAAGGGCGGCATGTTGTGCCCGGCGAAGAATTTCGCCGCTGACGGATTCTATCTCCGTCACTTTGCCCTGCCTGACGTCTTGCAGCATGGCGGAGATGTGGTCATACGTTTGGATGCACCGTTCTTCGGCCACCTCAACGAGGCTTCGATTGAAACGATATCCTTGGACGCAACCTTCACCGCCTCAACCACCAGATCGCGCATCAATTGCCGTACAGCCGGAATCTCGATTATCTTGCCATTCGAGACATTCAAGATCGCTGTCAACGGTTCTATACCTGACTGGACTGCGACATTTTCCCAAATTACCTGTCCGGGGGCATCCGTTATTTCTATGGGGAATCCCGCTGCCCCCAAAACCTCTTCGGCAGTTGCCGTGGGACACGAGGTCCATGATCCGAGCCGAATTGAACCCGGATAAGTACAATATGCATTACCTTCGGAGCGCAAAACAGCCGCGTCGGATATCACACCGGCTAGGATGTTGGCGCTTCCAACCTTGGAACATAGTGTTTCAACATTCCCCAAGCCACCTTGAAAAGTCAAAACTTCACTCGATCCGTCTATTTGTAATGCATTTGAAAAATTAGACTTGACACATATAATAGTGAGCTTGGAACCACTTGGAACACTCGGGACGACTTTGGGTCGAACGTGAATGGTCTCACCAGCGTAATCCAAGGTGATTCCCTGGCGGTTCAGACGATCAATGCGGTCGGGGCGATGGTCCACCAATACCGTCTCGACGTGTGCCTTCGTGAGGCGAGCCGCCAGATAACACCCGAGTGCCCCTGGTCCTATGATTGCGACTTTCATGTCATGCCCTCAGGCTAAATGTAATCATTACTTGTCTCCCGCTTTGACAAAACACCCCTTAAACTCGGGGTGATCCTTGACCCCCGCAAGTGCGGTCTCAGCCTCGGCTCGGGAACCATATGGTCCCAGGTGTGCGCGCAAGTGCTTTCCATCCGGCGAAGGAGCCAGTTTTACTATCAGCCCGTACTTCTCCAGCACGTCGCGCTGAAACTTATCGGCTCCCTTTTGATTGTTGCTTGCGAATGCGGCCAACTGAATCACAAAGTTGCCCGCACTGGACTCCGGTTTGCTGTCGGCTGCGTCTTCCGGTTTCGTGTCGGCAACAGGTGCGGGATCCGCTGGAACAGGATCGGTAGGTTTGGGATCCGCCATCGCGACCTCTTTGGGCAATTCTGGCTTGTCTTCCGGTATTTCGGGCATCTCAGGAACCGGCTCGGTAATCACTGGGGCTGGCTTCACGGGATCTTGAGGCTTGTTGGCCGGTACCGCATTGTTGCCACCTGTGGGAGCGGGAATGTCCACGATCGACT
Organism: Candidatus Hydrogenedentota bacterium; assembly: GCA_045863295.1. Lineage (GTDB taxonomy): Bacteria > Hydrogenedentota > Hydrogenedentia > Hydrogenedentales > SLHB01 > BTWA01. The sequence goes on along the minus strand of BTWA01000024.1, from coordinate 32,414 downwards.
TGGAACTGTTTCCTGGCGCGGCGGGTTTGCTGGCCGGCGATTCCTTCTTTGCGATGGGCTCCACACGGCGGGGCGACTGTTGCACCCCTTGTACCGGAGCTTTTGCATTGGTTACCGGGTTGGGTGCGGGCCGTTGCACTTCGCCGGGCTCCGGAAAGCTCTCCGCCTTTTCGCCAAAAAAGGCCCTGTCGTAGCTGAAGGCAAATCCGCCCAACAGAAAAAGCAGACATGCCACCACCAACAGAGCGGAAATCGCCAAGGTCAACTGGTGGGATGACAACTGTAATACCGGCCCGTCTTCAGTTGGCGGATGGTTGGTTTTGCGCTGGCTTGCCATGGTCTGTGTTCACTTCGTCCGTTGCATTTGCGGGTTGTTCCAATTGGGAGAGGCGTTCCATTAGCGCGATCCGCCCCTTTTCCAATTCTCCCAATGTGAGAAATGGATCACGCACTTCAATAATCCTGTTTCCAATGCGATCGGTATACAGCGCGACTTTGGATTCTCCATCGTCTCCATCCGCATGCTTAATGAGCCTGAATACCTTTTGCCGGCGGAGCAATTCCGCAGCGAGGAATGCGGTGGCCATGTGAATGCGTGTATCCCCTTCAACGGCTTCATAGAAGGACTGGCGCAACGGGGAAAAGACCTCGGGGGGCTGCTGATCGGCAACGGCCGGGTCGATATACTTTGTGCTCCAGACGGCAATAGCCCCTTCGGCCCATTGCTCGGTCCACGCTACACTGGCATAGTCTTGCCGCTCAAACCGGTTTTCGTTCATCCGTATAACGGAAACTACATCTTCACCGTGTTCGAATGGCTTGCTGGATCCGGAACATTCCTTGCCCGGCTTTGCGATACGAATTTCCATAAATACGTGTTACGAATTCCCCTCGTTGGCCCGGCGGGATCCCACAATACCGCCACCTATCTTAAGCAAGTCTACCAATATCTTGCGAGGTGCATCAATTACGCGCAATGCTTCGTTGGCTGCTTCCAGGGCTCCACTGACAAGTGTTACCCGTACAGGGGGAATACCCGCGATTTGGCTTCGCGGACTCAACGTGGGTCCGTTTACTTTAAATGCCAGCTCAATGTCGTTCTGGGAGATTTTGTGGCCCGCAATGTTAAAACTTTCGCGGAGCGCGGGAATTCGCTCCGCTGCTTCGGGTGCAATGGCCATGGTGACTTCGTAATCCATGTCCCCCCCTACGACAAATTGGCCTTCGCTTTTCAGCTTCAAGGCGTCAGACTCCAGGAGTATGGATGGGGTCATAACGACATCGCCCTGGAAGGCCAAGTCTACATCCAGGCTGGCGAATTTCAAGGACGGAGGAAGCGCGGATGCGCCTTCAAATTGTTCCTGAAGCTGTTTCAGCAGGAAATCGGCGCTGAACTCGCCATTTTGCATGGTGAATTCCCCGGACCCTTCCAACGTGCTGGGGTCGTCGCGGTCTTGCGAATACGAGACCTCTCCTGTCATGGGCCCAGAAAACACGTACGGCAATTTCAAATGGTCAAAGAAGTATTTGGCAGGCACATCCTGCCATGAATTCTTGGCGGTATATGAATTTTCCCGCTGGTCTTTTCGATACATGCCTTCAATCCGGCCACCGTCGACAACGGCGGAATACGACGTCAATCCGAATTCATTGAGCGTGCTGAAGGCATTGCCTTTAAAGCCGGTACCGTGCCAAGGCTTTGCATCCAACGTTTCGGCGGATAAATCGTATGTCCAATAGCGGTCCACCGGCGGATACAGATTCAAATCGCGTTCGAAGCGAGAGAACCAAACGCCACCGAACGGGGGCATGATGCCTTCCTTTGCAGCAACCACCAAGCTTCCTGTGGGATTGTCGCCTTCGCTCATCGAACCGCTGACGGTCACGTCCTTGATTTGAATTGGCTGGTCGGCACCCGTGGCGCGCAGTTGAATTTCATCGATGATTCCAGCAAACGAAGAACGCCATGCTTTTGGGTTTTCGCTTCCGGGTTCCCGTTCCCATTTATAGGACGAGTTATTTACGGACCCTCCCGTAATCCGGTATCCAATGGGCAGACACATGCCGGCGGTCATCACATCCAGATTCTTGGAAGTGCAAAGGCAGTGGATCATGTTCCATTGCTTGCCGGAAGGAACGAAGTGCGCCTCCGCCTGTATGTCGGATTCAGCGGCGATCACATCCGCCGTGATGTCCATGCTCTTCTTGGATTGAATGTCGACGTTTACTTTGCCGAGCAATCCCAAACCGGCGGGCTTGCTGAACCACCAACGATGATCAATCTGGACGCCAGTCACATCGACATCCGCCTGTAACGTGTACCGGTCGCCGTCCGCTTTGGCCGTCCCGCGGAGTCCGGCTGTTCCTTTTACAGAGACATTCTTGAACGTTTCTGCTATGAACGTATCTTCAATACCCGCGACCGTGCCGTAAAAGGCGGCTTCCCCTTTGCGGGTTTCAATGTCGTAGTGACCTTCAATCATGAGCGACTGATTCCGGTATTCCGCGGTCATTGGATCGATCCGAATTTCGCTGTTCTGGAGGGTTACCATTCCTGCGAGACTTTCCGCCTGCGTCTTTGTCTTCGCGTGTTGAATGGTTCCATCTTGTACGCGCATGAAGACTCTCGGCGACTTCTCGGCCACATCCCATTCCACTTCGATACGGCCTAGTTGTACGGTTGCCGAGGGCCACTCTTCTTTCGCGGGTTTGTATTCAGCCGTTCCGCCGGAAACAGTAGCGGAAAAGTTCCCGGACAATTCGGAAGCAGTGCCGGCGATCGACCCGGACACGAGGCACGGATCGTCCAAATCGAGTGATACTTGCCCATAACCCGCCGTGGGATCCTTCAAATAATATTCGAGAGCAGGCTGAACCGACGCGCTCTGTCCGTCCACGTGCAAGTCGAACACCGGCGCCTCGCCGTCAAGACGAATATCACCGGATATCACGGCCTCCAACGCATTCGACGAAACTTTGGCAAATGTCACATTGAGTGATTTGGAGCGCACATCGAAGGTCCCCTGAGCACGCAGCGTTCCGTTAAGGGCATCCAGGTAGTCCGGCTGATTGATCGCTTTGAAATCCGCAAAGCCTGCCTCAAGGCCCGCCGCCAGCGTATCTCCGATTCGATCGACGGTTACCACGGGCTGCTTCATCTGTGCCGTGTCCACGTACTTTCCAACGTCCGGCCAGAAGAGAGCAATTTCGGCGGGTGTAATGACGCTGGTATTTGCTCTTAAGTGGAATTGATCGTCGCCGTTGGATTGATAGGTCAGATCGAAAGGCAAATCAGGAGAACCGTTAAACGCGCCGGATACCTCGGCCTGAATCCAGCCGGTTTGTGGGCGCCGGACGATATCCAACGACATGTCTGTGAGCGAAACTAGTGAATCGTCCCCGTCGGAACGCAACATAAGTCTGCATTCGCGCCCGGTGAAACGCGCGGGCATCAGCGGATTGGCAAGAAAGGATGCCCGGACTGGGCTCGCTTGGGATTCCAGCCACTCGGGGAATTTGTCGACAACCAACGTAGCGCCGCGCAATTCCACGGACTCAATCGATATGGTTCGGGACAGCAGGTCGAACAGGTTCAGATGCAAAACCGCCTCCGGTACGGAGACTTCCACATTCGGCCCGCCTGGAAGTGCCAAGACAGTTTCCAGATTGGCAACTTTGAACCCACGCAGTCCGGAGACGGATATGGACGAGATGTTGAACTCCGCGCCAACCTGCCCTTTGACCACCGAGAGAAACGTCTCCCTGACGGACTCCAATTCATGCTTAATGAACAAGGCTCCCGCGGAGAGCAGACCTGTAAACAGCAATAGGGCAACCAGCCAGAGGCGTGCATACCGCGCCGAGAGATCCGATCGGCTTACGGTATGCCGTCTTGACGCGCGTGGCGGTTCAGCCTTCATCAATGGGTTCGTCGTCCTCTGCCCTTTCATCGGCATCCGATGCCGACCATGCGAAATTTTGCGCTTTCATGATCTGTTCGCGAAGCCGCGCGACCACCTCCGGGTGTTCCTTGAGGTACATGCGCGTGGTTTCCCTGCCTTGTCCGAGGTTCTCCCCGTCCATGGAAAACCAGGCACCGCTCTTGTTAATGAGCTTTTCCTTGATGGCGAGGTCGAGCACGTCGCCTTCGAGGGAAATGCCCTCGTTGAACAGGATATCAAATTCGGCGGTGCGAAAGGGCGGACTCAGCTTATTCTTGACCACTTTGGCCCGGACGCGGTTACCGACATCCATTTCACGTTCTTTAATGGAACCAATTCGGCGCACATCGATTCGCATGCTGGCATAGAACTTCAGGGCTCGGCCGCCTGTCGTGGTTTCGGGACTACCGAACATGACGCCGATTTTGTCGCGGATCTGGTTGATAAAAATAACCAGCGTATGCGACCGGCTGATGGATGCGGTCAGTTTACGCAAGGCCTGCGACATCAGGCGTGCTTGGAGACCCATGTGTGAGTCGCCCATGTCGCCTTCCACTTCGGCCTTTGGAACCAACGCCGCCACGGAGTCAATGACGATTACGTCCACGGCATTACTCCGCACGAGGGTTTCGCAGATTTCGAGGGCCTGTTCGGCCGTGTCGGGCTGGGAAACCAGCAAATTGTCGATATCGACGCCCAGTTTCGTGGCGAAGGTCGGATCCAACGCATGCTCCGCGTCGATAAAGCATGCAATCCCACCTGCTTTTTGGGCATTTCCCACCACGTGGAGAGCCAGGGTGGTCTTACCCGACGATTCCGGCCCGAATACCTCAATGACGCGCCCCCGGGGCAGACCGCCAATGCCTGTAGCGAGATCGAGGGATAAGCTGCCCGTGGAGATAGACTGGGCAGGATTGGCGCTGTGATGGTCGCCCAAACGCACAAGGGTGCCCCGGCCAAACTGCTTTTCCAGTTGTCCTACGGCGATGTCGAGCGCTTTGGAGCGAACGTCTTCTTTCTTGGCGGCCATAATCTTCATCTCCCCTCAAAATATACTGAAAGTTTGTTCAAGTGATGCTCAATGTGCCATACGACTTGGCGATCTGTCAAGGAGAATTTGCGTTCTAATACAAGTTATTCATTTACAAGGCGTTAAAGGTGGAGCCACCTGGACACAGGCGGCTCCAAAAACCCCTAATACCGAATTTTCGGCCCTACGTCAAACAGCCGGTTATCCTTGGGACCAAAAAAGCCAACACCCCACCGGTAGTTGTCGCCGCCATAGACGTTTGTCTGGGACGGGGTCCACTCGTACTCCTCGCTCGTCACATGCCCATCCGCCCACACGACGTTGACTCGGCCGTTGTGCCGGAAATGCATGCTGGGTGAGGCAAATCCCCACGCCGGGTTTCCGGTTGGGCTTTCCGGAGTCGCGAAATGCGGCGGTTCCAAAAAGCTGTACTCGATGAGATACCCGGGCATCGGTAGCGCCGCATCGGCAAACATGATGGTTTCCGCCGGGCTGTGGATACGCGTATCCTGAGTCGAGTACAGCGGTGCGTTCATCCAGTCTTTTGAGTACGAAGTGCCTCCGATATAGGCCTGATTGTATCCGTAGCCGCCTGTGCCCCCTTCAAAGGTATTCGCGCCCGCTTCGTGTTGCCGGTATTCCGTGAAAACCGGACACTCCTTCACCCGTCCGCCATCGGGCAGATATTCCGCCAGTGGTCCTTTTGCGGGGTCGAACGGCGTGGACGGGTCAACGGTATCGCGTGCTCCGTGCCAGCGGGTCCGGCCGCCAAACCCGGTGTTGATATCCGGCGCGGCGACGACATAGAAGCCGTGGTGCTCGGATGCATACATGGTGTTCGCCAAGTAAAGCTGGCGCAGATTGTTCACACAGGCCGAAGATTGCGCCTTTTGCCGCGCGAGCGAGAGTGCGGGCAGGAGCAGCGCAGCCAATATGCCAATAATGGCAATGACGACGAGCAATTCAATTAACGTAAATCCGGTTTGATGTGCCTTCCTCATGGATGCAGTTTCCCTGTATGCGGCGCCGTGCGTCTCAATGTCCAATGCACGGTGTTCCGCGGTTGCGTCAAAATCTCAACGAAGGGAAAGAAGGCAGGAAGGAAAGGCTGAGGGTCGCCTGCTTCACTGCAACTTGTCCCGCGAAGTTGTCGCCTATTCGGCGATTGCGTCAGTGGGCAGGTCTTCTGGCTTCCGGATCGTTCTACTCCCCACGCCTTCCCATCGGATTTCCGACAGTGGCATCAAGTGGGTTTCGTCCCCGGTTACAGCAGCGCGTCTGCGACGGATTTGCACCGTACTTCCCTGGCGCCCACGCACCAGTTAGGGTCGTGTTTGGGTGTGAATGATCCTCCTTGGGGGGTGATTGACGACGAAGCATAGTATACGCCGACGGTGACGAGGGGGCAAGCAACGAATTGGCGCGCGGAATCACGCGTGGGTTGAGGGCGGCGCGAAACCAAGTGCTCAATTGGCACGCAATTCATCCACGCTTCTTTGTCTTCATCCGGTGCCGTTTGGATTCGGCCTTTGCATTTTGGGCCAGCTTCCTTTGATCTTTCTTACCGGATGACAAAGCTTTGGCCGGGTCGCGATAGAACTGCCACATGGATCTTAGAAATGAAGGATAAACTGCGAAGCAAGCAAGTGCAGCCACCTGGTAGTACCATTGACGTTTGCCCAGATCTATTGTGAATTCTGTCATGTACTCGCTGGCATCTTTCCGTTCTACACCTTGTACAGCAATTTTTGTATCAATGATGTGATGTCCGATCTCACCAAACATTGTCATTGCAATTCTGCTGATGCATCTATGCCGAAGTGGAAACGTATTGCCCGGGGAATCCTGAAGATGTTTGTCAACCAGAATCTCAATGTAGGCAGGCTCGTCTTTCCAAGCCTGCCAATATGCGCTCTTTGTACTTGCCAATACTCCACGCCGCTTATTGCGGGGCAAAGCTTCGAAGTTAGTGAGAACGATACGATCCAAACCAATCAGGTACCGCGGCGGCACCACTTCCAGAGCTTTGCGGAGTCTGGGAATGAGGGGATACGGTGGACTGAAATCCTTATACAATTCGACGATTAAAGCGTCCGCTCTTGAGTTTACCATCTTTATGAATCACCAAGTAGTCGAATCGCTCAGACATTCAGGACGCTGGCGTATGCGAGTCCAGTATTCCACCCGGACATCCTCATCTATCTCGATAGGCACGCGTTCGCCGTAAAGGCGATCCCGGCCGTCCTTCCTTGGACCGGAAATCCAGTACTCCTCCCCGGACTCAACGTCAACGTAGTTCGACTTGAATCCGGCGCCACGCAGTGTTTGAAAAGTCTTGTTGTGGTACTTGACCGATCTCCCCGATTTCGAAAAGGAGACACGGCCAATCCTGGCTGGGCCGGCAAGCCCTTCGGCCTTGCATTCGATGTACATGATGCGGGTCTTCATAGAACAAATGACACAGCCACTTACCAGCCAATCTTCACTCCGGCTGTGTTGTGCGCCTCCAATCGCTTCAACACGAAATCGTCGCGCATGCCTTCTTTTACGTCGGGGTTTATATGAATAGCAATGGTATGCGCACCCTTGGCGGCCTGCTTCACGGGCACGGATACTGGATGCAGTTCTGGCTGGCCTGGAAACGGATCCGTGTCGTCGATGAATCCAACCGGAGCGGGAAACGCTGAACCCGGATTCCAATCCCAATAGACGGCATGCTTTTTGCCATCAAAGATTTCGACTTCCGTGGTCTCGAACAGGAGTTCGACGGTTTTGATATTGTCGTCTACATAGGTTACCGAGACGGGGAATTGCACGACCAATCCAGCGTATTGGCCGTCCATGAAGACGCCCGGCGTATCGCCCATGTGAAGGGTTCCAGTCCAGACAACGTAGTAATCACGACGATCCGGCATAGCATGGCCCTCAAGTTGTACAAACAGTGCTGTTTTTCGTGTCCCACCACGCTATGGCAGAATGCTACAGGCAGGCGAAAAAGTCAACCGGTAGTGGAATTCGGCTATTTTCGAAGCCGCCGTTGCGGACGTAGCCGTGCGACGAATTTCCGTGCATATAAATTGTAATTCGTTGGCCAGGCGGGCGCTGAATTTGGGCCACGATGTCCGAACCGGTTCTTTAGATGGCTTCCCTACTGTTTTTCGGCATTGTTGCGGCGCTTGTTATGCCGGTCTTCGAACTCCCTGTATTTTTCGGTGGTCTCGACGCCAAGGCTTAGCGGCACCTGCAATTCCTTCAGATCTATGTGATTTTCCGGGTTGATTCGGATCTCGGCCAATAATCTCTTGCCTTCAAACTTTTCTTCGTCGGACCTGCCCTTATAGTGCTCGGCGATGTGCATCGTCCAATCGGCCACGATTTTTCGATCCGTATCATCGTAACGCTTCATGTCAATGGAGTATGAACCGTCCTGGATATAAACCTTCAACGCTGTATCTTCCAATTTGGCGAATTCGATCAAGAACTCATTCAGTGTCTTTGTATCTCCGGCATAATTGGCGTTCCAATCCACAATCGGACCGATAGATGCCGCAAATCGACTTTCGTGGTTGAGCAGGTCTTCCAGACCCTTGGGCCATGAAGCGACTCGTCCCAATTCCTGGGCGCCAAAGAACTCCATCAAGGCGTAGGCAGGCATTGCCAATGCCACTATCGCCAAGGAGGGCAAAATCCATTTACGCGTACGCAACATTTCAGTTCCCCCGATTGCCCAGGTAGTGCCCGCCGATTTTCAAGGATTTGACGCACGATCCAATACGCGGAATCCGTCACGGGGTTCACTGAATTGTCGAAAAAGAGAGCGCACCGGCTGCTTTATGGCAATTACACGCAACATGTACGGTCGATTGACTCGTACGCCGTGCCTACGCCGCCTTTTGATGCCGCTTGCCGCGCAGTTGCTTTCGCATTTGCCTAAAGCTGATGAGTTTTTTCGAGGATTCATCCCACAAGTGGCAGTTCGCCGATTTCAGGCTGGTCAACAAGGTAATGGGCTTTACCTGCCGAAAAAGGTCGTGCGACTTATGGCAGCGCTCCAAATGATAATTTGGAATACGCGGACTGAGATGGTGAATGTGGTGGAATCCGATGTTGCCGGAAAACCATTGCAGCACTTTGGGCAGTTTGTAAAAAGAACTTCCCTTGAGCGCCGCCGCCGTATAGTCCCAGTTTTCCGTGTGTTCCCAATACGCGTCTTCAAACTGATGCTGGACGTAAAAGAGCCAGACGCCGGCGAAACCGGAAACGCCAATGGCAATAATTTGAATCAAGAGGTAATTCCACGGGCCAACGAGATAGCACATTCCGGCAACCATCAGCAATGTGGAAATGTTGACAAACATCACCGAGTTGCGTTCCCGCTTGTTTGCATTGGGCGCGGGAAATCGCTGGCTGATGAGAAAGAGATAGTAGGGTCCGACGACAAACATGATGAATGGATTGCGCACAAGACGGTAGGCCAGTCGTCTGCGGGGGCTGGATTTCAGATATTCGTCCACGGTCATCGTCCAGATATCGCCGGCGCCGCGGTTGTCGAGGTCACCCGCGCTGGCATGGTGCAAGGCATGCTGCCAGCGCCAATGGTAATACGGTGTAAATGTCAGCACGCTGCACACGTAGCCGCAAATGTCATTTGCGCGGCGGGATTTGAAGAACGAACCATGACCGCAATCGTGAAAGATGATGAATATGCGGACCAGCAGTCCACCGGACAATACGGCCAATGGCGCTGTCAACCACCAGGAAATGGGCAAGGTGAAGTACATGGCCACCCAACACAGGAGGTACGCCCCCATGGAATCGGCAATTTGCCAGGAGGCTCTGATCAGGCTGGGTTTCTGATATTCGGCGACAATGGCCTTCCATTCCGCCGTCTCGGCACGCCGTTTTTCTCGTTGCATGACAGTTTCAGTGGCCAAATAAGTTCTCACAGATGGTTGCAGCGGCGGTGTCTCAGACTGGTTGTATCATGACGTCGAAATCGGCACGGGCGGATAGGGCCGCAGTTGGGTAAACAAGCCTTTTCGGCGTCTGCATAGGCGGATAGCCGCTGTTTATACCCTCGACCGTTGAATTGTACGTGTCCCCCAATCCTCGCCGGGCATCCGGGCCGGACGGGTATACGGCATAATTATTGCAGAACTGGATCGCGGAGTCAATAAATTCGCTTCACTGGAAAACGCGGACTGACGCCAATTTCCATACGGTGATGCCGTGAATTCCACCTGTTTGGTCTGTTCCCTGCCAGTACCGGTACGTCCAAGTTGGTGGTCACTACAGTCCGGCTGAATGCTCAATCATACCGAATCCATTAAAACCACACCCCAACTTTTGGCAGGAAATTCGCCTGCAAATCGGGTACTAATCACGGAAAATACTGTAGGAACCGACGGTCAGTATAATCGCCGCATTGACCATTCGAGATCGCAAACTTCCATACACCTACAGGTACAAAGGGAAAAGCTTCAAACGAAGCGATTGCGATCATTCGAGATCGGGAAAACCACGCATGCAACAATGCATCTTCGCCTGGGGCTATTCCCGCGCGGGATATTCACACACTCGCCCAACTCTAAATATGTTGACATTTTACATATTTGTCGCTATAAACCAGTAGATAGGTGTATCTCTATCCATTCAACTTGGGCATGTGCAGAGCAATTGACGTGACGCAAAGCGGGGGATTGCCGAATATTCCCGATCGCTGCAACTACGCGGAACAAATCCGCGCCGGGACATAGCACGCATATGTAGTCTTGTATAGCAACTATACAAACTCTAGAGAGGGGGATTTATGGAAACGTCGCTACGGGTAACTTTGTGCCTTACCGCTCTTGTTCTGTGCATTCGTGTGTTTGCCGCCGATGAAGTATTTGTAACTGGAGAAAATGGGAGTGGAAATTACAAGACTTACGCATTCACCTCGACTGGCACCTTTGTCAACGAAACGGCGCCTCCATCAAGTCTTGTCACAACGATTACGACTAGCGGTGTAAATGCGTTAGTCGGCAATTACGGTGCGCTGAAAATACTTACGCACAACACTTCAAACGTCAATGTCGGCACATTCGCGACCATTTCGGCCGCTTCAATGGGAACAGGAGGAGTCATCGCCGTAAATAAAATTGAAGTCGACGCCGCGGGAAGCGTTTATATTTGTCCTACTGGGTTTTCATCCAATCCTCGTACCAGCCTTCGGTATACGTCAGGAGCAGTGTTGTCGCAATCGTTTACGCATGCGAACTTGGTATTTCCAAGCGGCATCGATGCTGACGCTTCGGGGAATGTATATATTGTAAATAGCGCGGCGGTCGGTGTGGGAGATGTGATCTTCAAGTTCCAGTCGAATGGGACGTTCCTTGGAACAACCGACATCAACTCACTGGGAATAAACCCATCTGACTTAGCGATTGACGAGGCCAGTAACGTTTTGTATCTCAGTAATGAGTCCGGCGGCACCTCCGCCATCCGGAAGTTTAACATAGCCGGTGCGCTTCCCGTACACGTCGGTACCATTTCAACGCCTGGGTTGTCTGGGGCGGTGGGGTTGTCATTCGATCCATCGACTGGGAATCTGCTTGCCACAGCTTTTAACGGTAGCACCGTTGAAGTTACATCGGCTGGTTCATCGGTGCACACTTACGCCGGAGGAACTCTTGGCAGTGGCCGTGATATTGTGAGAATTGCGTCTCAGTCTCCTCCGGTCCCTGTTGAACTCAGTATCTTCAGCGTGGAGTGAATAAACGGAAAAGTCTATCAAGGCCACTTCACCTGAGCGACCACGATGCACGCATATGGCATTCCGGCAGTCATAGGGATTCTGTAGGGTGCGGCCTTTCGGATATTGGAGGCAAGCTGCATTAACCACTCAGGTGCACACTTGACGACCCAATGGACCTGCGATACCATCTGCCCACGACATGAAGGTGAAGGAACGGGACTCTTCATGGGGTCAGGGCGATTGCCAAGTACATTTGGCGCGGACTAGTGTTCCCGCCAGGGGAAGGCCACGCGAGAATGAATCCATTGGAATTCAGCGTCCGGGAACCGCGGCTATGTGTCCGCGTGCCTGGTTTTGGCGTCGTTGTGATTCTACTCGTTGCCTGTTTGTCCTATGCGGACGATCGACGAATCGATTCGGTGAAAATCTACACAGAGCGCGACTGCATGTACCAAGTCACTGGAAGCGATTTGGCACGCGCCATTGATCTCGTCAACACACGACCGCAAACGGATATCCAATTGGGCCCCGAGATTCTCACGGTTCCCGGCGCCGCGCGCGGTTCTGAATTTGACTCGAACGCGGCTGGGGGCTTTGTTGGCATTGAGGACGTCAAGACCAGCATTGTCAGTGCGGCGGATCATCCCGAGTTGGGCATGACTTCGGCGAACTCTTTGAAAGTGGAGAACAGTGTTGCTTTTGCCGAGGTGCGGACCAACCTGCCGAATCTTCACTTCGCGGCCGGCAAGCGATACAGGGTGTCCTGCAAAATATACTGTCCGGTGCCCGACCGATCATTTGATATCGGTTACCTCAGCAATCTATCCGGCTACATGGGCACTCAGAAGGAAAATGCGGGATACTATACCGACCCTGATACCGTCAAATTCTCGAGCAACCCCGATGGTTGGATTGACGTTGCCGGTACGGCCGTGGTCCCGGATACGGGCGAACACACGATACAGCTTTGGATTAAGTGCCGGGAAAAAAAGCCGGCTGTATGGTATCTGGACGATGTATCCATTCGAGCACTGGAAACCATCGAGCACAACGAGCCTTACCGCGATAAAACAGCTTTCGAGCGCGAATTCACTATTGACGCGGTGTCCACGGCCGGTCTCAATCTCTATTTTCAGGGCGAGACCGTGCCGATCGTTATCGAAGCCGCGTCGCCCAATGGCCTGTTGACGCCGGACACCCGAATATTTTTCTGGGGTACGGCTCCTCGTCTGGGCAAGGATGGTTCCGGTCGTTTTACGAAGGAAAACACCTATGTGCTGCAATTGGACAGCCATGACGCCCCCCACCGCTATCAACGCACTCCCCCACTTCCCCGCCCCAAAAACGATGCTGCCGTGGTAACAACGCTGCGTAAAACCGCTCATCTCGAGAAGAATGCAATCCTTGACCGCGAACGATTCGTGGGCGCACCGACGGACTACGTCATGTGGGCTCGATGCTGGTCGTATGACGGCTCGGCCGTTCGATTGGATCCCATCCCGGATAGTGCCCAGGGAAGTAAGGTCGATTCGATGCGCGTTTCTCTCTGGGGCCGAAGTTACCTGCCCGTCAATCCCGATCACCAGTGGCGCGTTCTGCTGAATGACAAAGATATCGGTACAGCCGAATGGGACGGCAGAACCCATTATCTGTTTGAATCGTCCACGATAGGCGATAGCTTTATCGCAGGCGGGGAAAACACAATCCGGCTCAAGACGGCGCGGGAGGCACCCGGCGTCGACGGTATCGCGTTGGATTGGATTGAGGTGGATTACACGGCAGAACTCGCTCCCACGGATGACTTTCTGGAATACACGCTGGACGCTGTTCCAGCGAATCACAACGTGCGCTTGGCCGCTGGCTTCGTGGAAGCGCCCGTTCGAGTATTTAGCAGGACCCGTGGTTTGGAACTGAATGTGCAAACTTTGGACGGTAACGACGACCGGTACTTCACAGAGTATACCTACCCCCTGGAAGGCGGAACGGAAGAGTTCCGGGCCGTCGGTCCAAACGGGTTTGTACGGCCGGACCGGATGCTTGCGGGACACGAGAGCCTGCTCCGGAGTGTGACGGAAGTTCCACAATTCCTTGTCATTTCTCATCGCTACTTCATGGAATCCCTTGATCCCCTGCTTGCGCATCGACAGCGCCAAGGCATGACGACGTTATGTGTGGACGTGGAAGACATTTACGATGAATACAGCGATGGCCAGTTTTCCCCTGCGGCAATCCGGCGCTTCCTCGACGACCTGCAGGATCGAAGCGCGGCCGCTGGCCATGGGTTGGAATACGTGTTCCTCGTTGGCGACGCCAGCTACGACTACCTCAATGTGAACCACGGCAGCCCAAACCTCGTGCCCACGTACCATACGGAAGAAGGCAGTGCGGACGACTTTGCGCCCATCGTGGCCAGCGATGAGTACTTCGTGTACGGCTCATCGGGAGTCAAGGTGCCCAAGGTGGCGATCGGGCGCTTTCCATGCGATCGCGTGGAGACTCTTGCGAACTACATTGAGAAGGTCTTGGCGTACGAGAGCGAAAATCACACCGACGACGCCTGGACGAAACGCGCCGTGTTGATTGACGGATGGAACTTCTCCTCGTACACGTCGAGCCTCGCGAAAGACGTGCTGCGGGAATGGGAGAATGAGATTATTTCATCGACGGGCGATGCCGAGAAAGACAAGGGGCATCAAGCCCGTATTGTCGATGCGGTCAATCGGGGCTGCGGCGTTGCCAGCTTCGTCGGCCACGGCAGCTACTACGTGTGGCGAACGGCGGCGGCGCCGGGCGGTTCTACAGCAGACCTGTTCACAACTGACGACCTTGATCAACTGACGAACGAGGGCAAGTACCCCATAGTGTTCTCCGCCACGTGTTTCTCCGCGCTGTATGACGAACCGAGCCCGGTTGGTGAGACCGGCCAGGCAGGCAAATCAGGCATAGGCGTCTACTTACTCGAGGCCAGACGCAAGGGAGCGGTGGCGCTGATTGCACACGTGAGCAGGGCGAACGTGGCGGACGCGCAAGCTTTTAACAGCCGGGTCATGGACGAATTGGCAAACTATCGCGTCGAACGGCTCGGAGACGCCTTTTTGGAGGCCAAACGCCAGTTCGCCATGCCCAATATGCACGGCATGGTACTCCTCGGCGATCCCGCATTGTTGGTCGGACAGTTTTATGGAGCACACGCACGGCGCGTCGCGCACGTTAAGGATGCGAACAGGCAATGATCTACCGCGTACGTCCACTTCCATGCTTCGTGCTAACCATGGCCGTGGTTCTTGCGACGTCCTGCGTTCATCGTGGAGAAACCAGTTCAGTGAATCCAGCCTTGAAAGACGGATCGAACTCCGTGGCAACCGGCGCCCCCCGTATCCGCCTGTTCTGGCGCACAGAAACGGAAGACAACGCCTATGCCTTTTTTGTTTATCGCGCTGACGAACCTGGCGCCGACGAAGTCTGCATTAATGCCGATCACCCTCTTCCCGCCGCGGGAAATTCGACCACGCCTCAGGAGTACGTGTTCTACGATCTCCACGTGGAACAGAATCGCGTCTACTACTACCGGCTTCAGCAGGTCGATCTTGACGGCGCCCAGTTTTGGATCGCAGGGCATCCCGAAATGGTCGTGGGTCGGACCAAGCCTCTCACTAACGATGAGGCCGCTGAAATCGCTCGCCATGGCACTTCGTTTCGGCGAAGCACGTTTGAAACACCGCACCAACCGTAACCCGGATATTTCACGACTTTGTCCAATTAACTGTGTACCAACAATTCAACTGGCCTGTTACCAGAACTGGCGCACTTACAGTATGCACGTGAAATATCCTCAGCGTTTCAAGCTTAAGGAATTCTGTGTGAGCATTTTGCACCACGGAGACTGTACTTCAGTCTTCCACGGAGACTGTACTTCAGTCTTCCACGGAGACTGTACTTCAGTCTTCCACGCATGATTTAAGCGTGGTGCAAAATGCGGGCTAATCAGACGTCAGTCGAATGGTTTCCTGCCGGACCGTGTTTGTGAATCGTCCAAGATGAAACGCGGAATGGCGCCGTACAATTCAACTGAACCCATGAATACCCTCTCTATTGATGCCAATTGCCAATGCGTTTACACTGCGATCGCCAGCAACTTTCGGAAAGAGAGGTGAAGTCATGAGTGATAGGGGGATGTCACGACGCTATTTTCTGATGGGTGCTTCCGCGACCGTGGGCGCTATCGCCGGCGCAGCTACGGGACCCGCCCGCGGTTCGGATCGTGTGCGCGCGCCCAGGCGCCGCCGAATTTCGGCCAACGACAAACTCAATATTGCCGGCATCGGCATTGGAGGTCAGGGCGGACGCGATGTGGACCACTTCGCTACCCTGGGTGAGAACATTGTCGCCCTGTGCGATGTGGACGATGCGTACGCGGCAAAGACATTCGAGCGCTACCCCGCCGCGAAGACCTATCGCGATTTTCGCGTCATGCTGGAAAAGCAAAAAGACATTGACGCGGTCGTTGTAGGTACTCCTGATCACCTGCATGCATTCGTCGCGATGACGGCGATCCAACTGGGCAAGCACGTGTATTGCGAAAAACCGTTGACGCACTCGATTCACGAAGCCAGGGTACTGGCCGAAGCCGCCCGCAATGCAAAAGTGGCGACGCAAATGGGCAACCAGGGCCAGGCCTCCGAAGATGCGCGCGTATTGGCGGAGCTGATCTGGGATGGGGCCATCGGGAACGTGCGGGAGATACATGGATGGTGCAACCGGAATCCATCGATTTCACCGCGGGGCATGGCCCGCCCCGGAGGCTCTTCGCCGGTGCCTTCCACGCTGGACTGGGATCTCTGGCTTGGACCCGCGCCGTTCCGTCCGTATGTGGAGGGGGCCTATCTCCCGTTTGTCTGGCGGGGCTGGTGGGATTTCGGAACGGGTGTATTGGGCGACATTGGGTGTCACAATTGCTCCGCCATTTTTAAAGCGCTGAAGTTGGGCCATCCCACAAGTGTCGAAGCAACGTCAACGGCCGCGCAGTCTCCTCCGGAAGTCAATGCTGAAAGCGCTCCCATTGCATCGATCGTCCACTACGAGTTTCCGGCCGTAGGCGACCGTCCCGGGGTCACCTTGACGTGGTGGGATGGTGGATTGATGCCGCGCCGTCCTGAGGAACTCGAACCGGACCGCAAGTTTGGCGGGGGCGATGGCATGCTCTACATAGGCGACAAAGGAAAGATCCTGAACCATGACCTCATCCCTGAGTCCCGAAAAATCGAATATGGTGTTCCTCCCAAAAAACTCCCAAGATCGCCGGGGCACGGTGCTGAGTGGGTCAACGCCTGCAAGGGCGGCGAGCCGGCGGGGTCCAATTTCGATTTCGCTGGACTGTTAACTGAGGTTATCCTGCTCGGCAACGTCGCCATTCGCACAGGGAAAAGACTGCTTTGGGATGGACCAAACATGACCGTCACAAATGTTCCCGAGGCGAACCAACTCATCAATCCACCTTATCGGGATGGCTGGAAGCTCTGAGATTGATGCGGACGCTGCAAAACAGCACACCTGTAGGTTTGGGGTTGACAGAATGTCGCCTCAGGTGTAGGTTGGTGGCTTGGGGTATTCCGGGGCTGTACCTGTCAATCGCCGGCATTGGGCGCAAACCGAGGGGATCTATCTATGCAGATATTCCTACACCACACCGCATCTTCTCGAAGTACCGTCTTGATTCTTTGTCTCTTTTTGTGCGCGGGTATCTTTCTCGCCGTTGACGCAGAAGAAGTCGTGGTTGACATGGATATCGTATATCCATCTGGCGGTTCGGGCTATACCGGGCCCATCCCAGAGCCAGCAACGGTCACGGTGACAATGGATGACATGCCCGCGCCGCAAGTACCGTCGGAGCTTCCCGATCCGGCTCCCGGGCCTCTTACACCCGCAGCCGCCCTTGGCTTCGACGGCCAGGCCCAGACTCCTGTACTGGATGGCTCTGAAGAAAAGCCGCCAGATACGCACTGTGCGGTTGGTACGGGCGCCGGTTCCGCCGGACGCATCGTCGAGGTCACAAATAACGGCATCACCATATTTGACAAGACAGGCAGCACTGTAGCGAGTTCGATCGATCTGGATGCGTTTGTACCGACGACCACGACGAAGGGGGCGTTCGATCCCAAGGTTATTTTCGACCAGCACTCGAGCCGGTTCTTTGTGGTGGTGCTCGACGGGAACCTCCCGAACTCCGGCGGTTCGGGCGGCGAAAGCAGGCTGCACATTGCCCAGTCGAAAACGGCCACGCCCGGTGGATTTACTGGGGCGGACTGGAATTTCCACGTGGCGGACACGCTGGTGGAATTCCCCGGTGACGGAGCTGGGCCTGGCCCCTCCAGCGGGTATGAATCCTGGTTCGACTACCCCGGTATCGGTGCGGACTCCACTCGCCTTGTAATCACAGGAAATATGTTCGACTCGGGTGGAACGGGCCGAGGCACAAAGATTCGCGTTTACGACAAGAGCACAATTGGAACGACAAACACCTTCACTGACTTCGATGTGGACGCCGTCGCCACGACTGGCATATCTACGGTTCAACCGGCCCACACCTACGGAACCACGGACAACGGCAATTTCTACATGATCAACCGGTTCGGCTCGACATTGTACCGGCTTTGGGAAATCGGCGGTACTGCCGCGTCTCCCACCTTGGTTGCCGGGACACACACGACCACCCGGAGTTGGACGGCGGGTACTCAAATCGCCGCGGGCGCTCCTCAGTCGGGCGTCACGGGCATCACGATCAGCACCCTGTCGTCGCGCGTCATGAATGCCGTGTACCGCGGCGGCAGTGTCTGGTGCACACTCAGCGCCGATACAGATTCCGACTCCAAGACGGAAGTGGTGTGGTTTGAGATCAATACCAACGGCGGCAATCCCACGGCGCCGTCCGTTGCGCAAAGCGGTTCTATCAATGGAAGTGATTCAGACGAATGGACATTTATGCCGTCGATCAACGTCAATACCAATGACGATGTCGCGGTCTGTTTCTCGCAATCGTTCAGCGATCAGTTTGTCGATATTCGCGTCGCCACACGCACAAGCGGCGAAACGGCCGGAACAATGCAGACATCCGTCGTGTATAAGACCAGCGTCGGCGAATACGATGACTTTAATTCGACCAACCCCGAACGCTGGGGCGACTACTCGGCCTGTGTGGTTGATCCCGATGACGACACAACCTTCTGGATCGCCAATGAGTACTGCAGTGTGGCACGCTCTTCAGGCGACGATGCGGCATGGGGAACCTGGATAGCAAAGCTGGGAACGGTTGTCCCGGTTGAACTTTCTGTATTTACCGCGGAGTGAATTGTGCTCGATTAGAGCAAGCAACAACTCCGAACTCGATTATGCCCGCACCCTGTATTGCGCAGGGTGCGGGCATTTAAGTGTTAATAAGAGGCCTCGCCACGGGAAAACTGAATTCGCCCGGAAATGTCTATAGATTTCCCAATATCTGTATAACCGAAGTCTCGATCGCCCACTGACTTGGCCGGCACTGGGACCGTGGGAATGTGAATTACACCCCACACTTTCAGTGTACACCATGCAGGTCAGGATGTATCCAGCGGAACCTTTTAGACATAAGGCCAAGTCATGCATCCCCAGGAGAGCGGGTTCGTCAGAGACTTCGTGTGTTAAGCATGACGGGCAATGGCTTCATTGGCGTGTTGCAGATCTGTCGCCAAGCGAGCGTACACGTCCGTGAAACGATCCGCATACTGCGCCGCGGCGGTCGCTTCCGGTTCGAACAAAGTGCAATGGCACGGAATCTGCCGCATGGCATCGTGCGCACTGGAATAGAGACCCGCTCCTACACCGGCTAGAATGGCCGCACCCAGAAGAGTAACTTCCGGATGCTGCGTTATTTCCACGGGAAGCCCGGTGGTATCGGCTTTCATTTGCATCCACAGGGGATTCTTCTGACCGCCTCCGATAACCCGCAGTTTCCGGGCCACTTTTCCCGTAGCCGCCGACAGCGCCTGCGTTTGTTGCCGAAGCTGGAAGCAAAGACCTTCGAACGCGGCGCGCACGATCTGGCCACGTGTGGTGGCCGTGGTCAATCCGAGGATGGTACCGGTGGCGTGGCGACTCGCATCGGGTCCCATGCCTCGCATGAAACTGGGGAGCACATAGATATCTCTCGATGGTACATTGGCCTCCGCAATCATGGCGGCATACACTTCACCCTCGGGGAGGTGGGCATAGAACTTGTCGCGAATCCATTCCATGACACCGCCTGCAATCATCAAGCTTTGGCAAATCCATTGCCCGGGCACAGCGTGGCATTCAAAGTCGAGACCCTGGATGTAGTGGTCAGGCTTCGGGTCAAAATTGTTGCTTAACGCGATAAGAATTTCCCATGTACCGGAAATATCGATAAATGTCTGAGGATCGCTTACTCCGGCGCCCAGAACGCCAATTTCGCAATCGTGACCACCGGTAATGACCTGGGTATTGCGCGACAGCCCGGTCTGCGCCGCCGCCTCGGCGGTAATACGCCCGATGGACGTGCCCGATTCGCGTAGAGGCGGCAATAGATCCCGGTCGACACCCGCGGCGTGGAGCATGGTATCGGACCAATCGCGCCGACTGCCGTCCAACAACATGGTAGTCGAAGCGATCGTGCAATCGGTGGCGCATTCTCCTGAAAGGCGGAAGGCAATGTAGTCCTGCACCTGTAGCCAAGTTGAGGCCTTGTCAAGGATCTCGGGGTGCTTTTGGCGAAACCACAAAAGGCGGTTCGCCGTATTGATCGGATAATTGTGGTACCCGGTTATCTGAAAGATATTCTCGTTGCCGAGACTCCTGGCAATTTGTTCACATTGCAGCGCGGTTCGACCGCAATGCCAGCTGATGAACGGATAGAGGGGATTTCCGCCGGCATCCATCGGGAGTCCGTCCGCTCCAAAACCGGTGGTGGCAACAGCACGAATCGACCGGACATCGCAATCTGAAGCCGCCACACATTCTCGAATGCACTCGCAAACGCTGTTCCATACGGCCTCCGGATCCCATACGAGCCAGCCGGGTTGACCCAGCGTATCGGGAACGGGGCCGTTGCGGCGACCCGCCACGGCGTGCACGTGGCCGTTCGTGTCGAAGACTCCGGCCTTAATGCCAGTAGCTCCAATGTCGATGGCTAGCAAAGATTCACTCATTGGGCGGCGCCTCCTCGGGGATGGGGGGCATTTCGTCTTCGGGAATGGGGGTGACATACAACATGCGTGTTGCGTATTCACGCATGTTAATCGTAAGGAATTGCCGCCCTGCCCATCCCACTGTCGGCTCCAGCAAGTCTCGGACGTTGAAATAAGTGCCGAAATCGACAACTCGTTCGCCGGGCGTATCGGAGTATAGGGTCATCAGATTTGGCCCTACACACACCACGTCGGCGACCGGTCCCACGCTGCTGCGAAGCAGGAGGTTCTGGCCGAAGATGCTGAGGATCTCGCGCAAAAGGTCCGGGGGAAGGGCCGGATCGGCCACGAATACCGACCCTCGGCCTTCATCAAAGAATTTGACGGCGACGCTTGCTTTCTCGTTTGCTCGATACGATGCGAGCAGGTCCGCGTCGGGATCTTCAATGTAGAACAACGGTTGCCAACGGTCGTCGTCGCCGAATTCGAACCCCGCGCTCATCCAACGGCCGCCTTCCAGCTTGCAGACAGAACCTCCCTGCGACGGTTCTGCAAACGCCTTTACATTCATGCGAACCGTAGCGCTGACATTCTCCTCGGATGCAGCCGTATCGCTGATGAACCCCGGAGCGTATAACCAGATGGCCCAGGCATTTTCCCGTTGCAGCAGAGCATGGAGCGAAATACGCTCGTCCGCATCGAGCCTGAAAGCGTTGCAGAATAGATAGACTGAAGCCGGTTTGGCTTTGCCTCCCAACACATCGCGCAATAAGACAAATTCCGCCGCTACGCCGGATCGCATCACCGATTCCGCGACTTCAGACAACAGTAGATTGTTGAGCTTTGCGTCGCACTGTTGATACGTGCGGCTTCCTTCGTCGACGACCACGTTCAGCACCGTTCGCTCTCCGGAAGCAAGATAGGTAACCGCCGTGGCTTGACTATTTTCGGGCTTTGGTTCCCAGACGGTGGCGTAGGCATCGCGCATGAGGCCGTAGGTGGCCCAGGTATCACCGTCCGTCAATCCGCGGCTCGACCAGATGTAGCCGAATCCGTTGGCCAGCGCCAATGCATTGTTACGCTTCTGAACGGCACGCAACATATCTATCTCTTGAGCCGAGGCCGATTCCGCTCCACCGGCCACCGTGTCGTCGAATACGATCCAGCGTTTGCCACGCAGAATGGCCGATGCCGCCGGCCCGGTCAGAATACCCGCTCCTTCGGGATTACGCGTCTTGTACGAAACAGGGCTGACGATACCGTCAATGGGGCCATCCAGGACCTTGGCCAATGCCAAATGTCCGAGGTCATTTGCCGCCGCCTCTACTGTGTATCCGTACTTTGCATAGACGGCGCACCCTTCCGGTGCGAATCGCTTGGCTGATTCCGCAACGCGGTTCACTGCACCTGCAATGCTCTCGGAAAGATACTGAAGATAATCAACGTTACGGCGATCCTTTTGAGGATCAAAGAAGACTCGACTCGTATTCGCATTATCTGGAGGCTTCGGTATGGCAGCGTTCTCGAAGGAGACGGCCGAGTCCGCCCATGCCGCCTGCAAAAGGGCGTCATCCTGATACCGGGCTTCAAGCCAGTCTCGAAATCCTGCCGTATTTGCTGCCGATGTCTCATAGCCGTTCCGGCGATACCACTGATTATTCTCCAGTGCACCCAGAACAATACCTTCCACACGTTGCTGAATCGGTGTCGATTGAATCGCCGCAAACAGTTTCTGCAACTCCGACTCTGCTGCGGCCAGCCACACTTCGGATGCGGCGGATGGCGATTCTTCCGCCTTGCCATCTACCACCGCTGCTGCGTCGGCGTTATTCAGAAACCAACTTGCCGGGGGATTGAGCGAAACGGAAAGCAATAAGGAGGCATCTTCCGATTCGGAGGCCAACGAACCGAACACTTTCTCGAAATTCAGCGCGACATCGTCGGCCCAGAACAGAGGTACGGGAACGTGAAACCGTCGAATGCCATGATCGTGCGCCAAACGGATGGTTTGCTCGATATCGGCGTCTGCTCCAGACGCCATCAGGTAGAGCGGTGGAATGTACGACGAACCGACTTCGTCCAATTCACCGGATTCCGAATCCGATCCGGGGTCGGCGGGTGTGCGGCTCAACCAGGATCCGACGGGCGCCCCTATAACCCATCCGAGTGCCGCGGCAACCGCCATGGCTGCAACCGCACCCGCAATTCGAATATAAAGTTTTTGGGAAAAGGAATCTGATTTCAAAACAGTAGTGCCAATTTATCGGAGAATCCCAGCCAGAAACGATACCAATTCGAGGCCATAAAACCCAATCGCGCGCGCAGCGTTATTTGGGCATCCGTATGTTTTGGGGAAACAGGCAGTCCGTTCGCACCAGCGGCCAGAACCGGCAATTGCCCATACCCTTATCGCGCCAGATCCGGCGCATACGGCGCGCGGCCGGAATGTACAATAGTGAAGAGATCCAGGCGCGCAGGTGCGCCAAAATCTTCCAGAGTTGCCGATCCAGCATGGCGCGGCCCAAGGCTTTAGCTTCACCATGGGCAAAAGCCGCGAGAATCGCGGCAGCCCGCCTGCGGGGAAAGTGCCTCAACATCAAACGCATCCGGTTACGGGTATTCAGGTAGTACTTGCGCCGGGCGCGCTTGCCTTTGCCCATGGTTGCGCTGAACTTGTGCCGTACAACCGCGCCGGGACACGTCCATACTTCGCTGCCCAAATCCCAAATGCGCAGGCAAAGATCCAAATCATCCAGATAGATCTCGAAATCCGTTGGCAGCAGGCCGGTTTTGCGCAAGATGGAGGTACGGAAAAACGCTGCCCCACCACACACGCCCAAAACCTGTCTGGGTACATCCCACTTCGGACCGTCCGGCTGGCCCAGACCGAGATCCCACCCCACGCCGATGATCGAGCACTCGATACCCATCGAATTAATGAGTCGCGGATTGTCGTAAAGCAGCATTTTCGGTGCAAACGCACCTGTGCCCGGATAGGCCTCTCCTGCCCGCACGAGCATTTCCACGGCAGAGGGTGCAACCCACGTGTCGTTATTCAATAGAAGCACATAGTCGGCTCCAGCCTCAAGTGCACGTTCAATGCCGGCATTGTTCCCGCCGGACCACCCCCTGTTTTCCGGCAGACGCAAAAATTCGACCCGGGAATCGTGTCCAAAGTGTTCCTGAACGAATTCCGGCGATCCATCCGTGCTGGCATTGTCGACCAACACGAACCGCACATTGGAGTACGTAGTCGCCAGCAACGACGAGAAACACTCCTCGACGTGTTCCATGCCGTTCCAGTTGATCACAAGAACATGTACCAATGGCGGTGTCATGTCCGAAACGGCCGCCTCAGCGTTTCGGACAGGCGTTCTTCAGCCACGTATCGCACACGAACCTTCCGTTGCAACCTGTGGTTGCATTCCATTGCCGATGCAAGCCAGTCCCGCTTTTATCATACGGTTTTGTGCTGAGCTTCGCCAATGAATAAGATAAGGGCCAGACGAACGGAGATGGCATTGTGAGAATATCGTTAGTCGTGCTTCTGGGAATTATCTGTTTGTCTCAACCATTGTGGGGGGATGGGTTGCGGGTACTCACCTACAACATCCACCACGGCGAAGGCCGTGACGGCGCCGTGGATCTTGACCGGATCGCACGGGTAATCCAGTCACAACAGCCGGACGTAGTCTGCCTCCAGGAAGTCGACCGCAAGATGAACCGTACTGGCGGCCTTGATATGCCGGCGGAGCTATCCAAACGACTGAGCATGCAGGTCGCCTACGGACCCAATTTGGAAATCGACGGGGGCCAGTACGGCAACGCAACCTTGAGCCGCTTTACCATCCTGAATTATGACAATTTGCGCCTGCCCAATGTGCCAGGCGGCGAACAACGCGGCGCACTAATGGTGCGGTTGGATGTAGAAGGTAGATCGGTGGACGTCTGGAACACTCACTTCGACTTAACGCCCAAGGCCCGGATGTTGCAAGCGGCTTCCCTCTTGGATCAGACCGCCGGCACGCTGTGCATCGTGGCCGGCGATCTGAATGAGACCGCGGACAAACCTGCGTTGCAAAGTCTCATCGCTCGCATGCAGGATTCCGGGGCGATAGCCGGCAAACCTGAAGAAGGATCCATTGGCGTGGGTAACAAAGCACGCCG
Source organism: Candidatus Hydrogenedentota bacterium (assembly GCA_045863295.1). Taxonomy (GTDB): domain Bacteria; phylum Hydrogenedentota; class Hydrogenedentia; order Hydrogenedentales; family SLHB01; genus BTWA01. The sequence goes on along the minus strand of BTWA01000024.1, from coordinate 7,364 downwards.
CATCGATTTTGTGTTGCTGTCGCAGGATTTGCACGCGGTCTCCTCGGTTGTCGTGAAATCGGACGAGGCCACGGTGGCGTCCGATCATTTTCCCGTGCTGGCGGTTGTTGGCCTCCCGGCTCGCCCATCGAATGCCGCGGAACGCGGAGTGCATGATCTGGCGGATGAACGAATTGAAGAAGCAGTTTCGGAAGGAGAATGAAATGGGGAAACGTCCGTTGCGGGTGGGTGTCATTGGCGTCGGCGCCATCGCCGAAATGAGACATCTGCCTTACTGGTTGCAATTGCAGGCAGAGAATCGCATCGAGCTGACAGCGGTTTGCGACATCAAGGAAGCCCGCGCGCGAGCCATGGCGGCCAAGTTCGGTGTGGACATTGTCTACACTGACTACCAGACCATGCTCAAGGAACGCGAATTCGATGTTATCGATGTTTGCACGCACAATCGCTTTCACGCGCCTATTACGATTGCCGCGCTCCGCCACGGTGCACACGTACTGGTTGAAAAGCCCATGGCGATGAGTGTGGCCGAGTCGAAGAAGATGATCGCCGCGGCAAAGTCCGCCAAGCGCAAGTTGATGACGGCGCAGCACATGCGCTTCGAGGCGCCGCACGAAAAGCTCAAGGAAGCGGCACAACGGGGAGAACTGGGCGACATATACACTGGAAGGGCCTATTTCCTGCGCCGGCGCGAAATTCCTGGCTGGGGTGTGTTCCACCTGAAGAAAGAATCGCTCGGCGGACCATTGATTGATGTCGGCGTACACGTGATCGATCTGGCTATGTGGATTATGGGGTTTCCCAAACCGGTGGCCGCAAGTGGCAAGGTGTATCGAAAGTTTGGTGACCGTGCCGATTTGTGCAACGCGGATTGGGGGGAACCGTATCCGCCCAAGGAGTTTGACGTAGAGGACTATGCCCTTGCTCTAATTCGGTTTGCCAATGGAGCCACGCTGCAGGTGGATGTTTCCTGGGCCGCCAACATCCCAAAGACTGTAAGCGGTATTTCAATCCTTGGTGACAAGGCTGGAGTTTCCACGGACCCGCTGGGTGTCTATGGCTATGAAAAAGGTGCGCTAACCTGCAAGACGTACGATTGGTTGCCTGACCAGGAAGGTCACCGAATGGAAATCCGGCATTTTACAGAATGCATCGAAAGGAATCTGCCGGTACGAGTGCAACCGGAAGAGTCGTTAATGGTGCAAAAGGTCATTGACGCCATTTACACGTCGTCCAAGTCGAATCGGGAAATTGTAATCCGATAAACGGATCGTGCCCATGGATTTCGGCAATACACGACCCAAGACCTGCCGCCTCACGGGCGGGTCTTGGGTCGCGTCGGTTGATGAGGGTTTATCCTCTCGCACTGTCACCTATGGCGTCCGGCCCAAGGTGTTCCAGAAGGCAATCGCGCAACTCCGACACGACGTGTCGTTTGGGCAGATGCCCTGACGCACCCACGCTACTCATCTTGTTGGTATCCTTGTCCATGGACGTCAGAAAAATGACGGGCAAGGTAACCGGAATGGTGCGGTCATTGCGAATCAATTGGCAGGTCTCATAGCCGTCATACACGGGCATCATTACATCCAGAAATACCAAATCTGGTTTCTCGCTTGCAGTCATTTCGTAGGCTTCCTGACCATTGGATGCGCACAGCACATCGTGGCCTTCCGCACTCAACGCAACCGTCAAAACGTCCAGCGACGAGGTGTCATCATCGGCAACAAGAATACGGGCCATAGCAATCACATCCCCTCTATTTTCATCCACGGAGCAGCCTCAATACATGGGCAGTATACCAGACTTGCTGGAGCGGCCCAGCGCATCGATCGGTCCAATCAATCTCGCCAACGATAACATGTCCGGCCAATACACGTTACAAGGTAATGGGAATTGCCTGGTTTATTTCGCGGGCACTCGAATGTTTAAATGCCTATCGGGCTTGATTCGGCGATTTTCGCGGTTCTAGAATGACTACGGATGGATATCCGGGCGGGGCCACCTTGGATTTGCATCAAAGTAAAGTTGTCCGGCGCGCTACAGGCTGGGCAAGGTATTGTCCTGCAAGTTCTTGTGGCTTTGCGGGGTTCGGGGGCAGCAGGTGTCCGAAATGCAACTAGGTCCGGTTCTCGGATATATGAGGAGCCGTCATCCATGCTGATGCGCCTAACAATGGGACTATGGCTTGTGCTGGCCAGCACGGCAGTCAGCGCGCAAGAACCCGATCAGGAAGCAACATCTGAGGAAACGGTATCGACTTCCGAAACCGAGCGTGGCTCCCAATCTGACGAAGCTGAACCGGCAACGACTGAAGTTGAGCAGGGGAAGCCTTCGGGAGACCTTGTCTACTTGAAGAACGGACAAACTATTTCGGGACTTCAAGTGATTCGCGAAACCAGCATGTCGATCGTCCTGGACGTGATGGACAAAGTAGTGACGATCGAGATTCCCCGCCGTCAAATTTCAAAAATTGAATACGACGACATCGACCCCAACAACCCCGCGCCCAAAGGGGATGGCACCGAATCGAACGACGAGCCTGTGTTCGTGGAAGCGCAGCGCTTATCGGCGGAAATGCAGCGCAGGATGGCGTTGGATATATCGACTCCACCCATTGCCTATGAAGCGCCAACCGACCTATTGACCATTCTCAGTGACATTAATCCGAGAGTGGGCAACGCCGTTCTTATTGACCCAAGTGTTGAATCGCTGGATTCGGAATCGCGGATGTGGACATTTAAGTCCGAACCAGGGATGACGCTATCGGCTTTCTTGAAGGACGCACTTCTGAAGGATTTTGACAATCTCGAACTGCGTTACGAGTCCGATCATGTGATACTGAAGACGAAGCCAAGATCCGAAACTACCACGGAACCCACCCCAGACACACCCGTTGAGGGCGGAGCGACCCCCGTCCCAGGCACCGATTCATGAAATAATCACGGGAGCGGGGATTACTCGCTCCATTCGTCCGTTTCTTCTACTTCGCCGATTTCACCTTCGTCGACTTCCCCTACATCGAATTCTTCGTCGCCAACGGCATCGGTCGATTCAGCTTCAGGTTCGACCACCTCGACGGCGATTTCACCCTCGAACGCCGGTTCGGTAACCTCTTCTTCCTCTTCCGTCTCTTCGTCTTCTTCGGCTTCAAAGTCGGTGTCGACTTTGCGGTAAGACTCGTCTGAGTCGAGCGTGCTCTCGGCAAGCTCCTCGTCCGCAAAAGTTGAGGTGCCGATCGCGGCGAGTCGCCGTGGCGTTCGTTTCAACGATGCCTTCTTGGAAGATTTCTCGTCGGACGATCCGACCGGCACAAGTTCGACATCGCCGGAGTGTTCCTGCGCCGTCCACTCGTCGTTAGGACACTTGAATCCGACTTTTTCTGCACCCCAAGCCGTAAACCGTCGGCCGCACTTGGGGCAAATATACTTGGCAGGCATGTTCGAACTAACCTCTTTCGTTATCCAATACCCTTGCGAACGCGGGATTATAGCAAACGCGGCAAAGCAAGGAAAGCAGCAAATTTCGATAATTCACGCGCCTGCTAACCGATGAGTGTTCAAGGGTTTACAAAACACGCCCTAGGTGGCGTATCCAGCCGCTCCCGTGATTGCATGCATGCAATGGTGTTTATTAGGGGGGTGCGGCCAGACCAGGCACCGGCTTTGAATCGGTTTGCGGCGTTTGATAATCTTTGGCCCAAATGGTTTGCGCACGCTCTCGCAGCACAAAGGGATTTGTCATGGCCGATCGCGTAGAAATTTTCGACACTACCCTCCGGGATGGCGAACAGTCTCCCGGGTCCAGCATGAACGTCCAAGAGAAGATCCAAATGGCGCTTCAGCTGGAGAAATTGGGCGTCGATACGATCGAGGCCGGATTTCCGGTCGCCTCCGACCAGGAATTCGAAGGCGTCAGCAAGGTCGCCAAGGCCGTTTCCAAACCGCGAGTGGCGGCCCTTGCCAGGACACTGCCGCTGGACATAGAACGCGCGGCCAAGGCGATAGACCAGGCGAAGCAACCTGTACTCCACACTTTTATTGCCACGTCGGATATCCACCTCGAACACAAACTCAAGATGACACGGCAGCAGGTGTTAGACCGCGCTGGCGAGTCGGTCCGTCTGGCGAAGAGTCTGATAGGCCGGGTGGAGTTCTCCGCCGAGGACGCCTCCCGAAGTGATCTCGATTATCTCGCGGAAGTGACACGAGTCGCCATTGAAGCCGGAGCAGACGTTATCAATCTTCCGGACACGGTCGGATATACCACGCCCGGCGAAATCGAGGAAATGTTCCGGTATGTCATTTCCAAGAATGCCGCGGCGAAGCATGTTGTATTCTCTTGCCACAATCACAACGATCTTGGGTTGGCCGTTGCTAACGCGCTCGCCGCGGTGAAGGGCGGTGCGCGTCAGATTGAATGTTGCGTCAACGGGATCGGTGAACGCGCGGGCAACACATCCATCGAAGAAGTGGTGATGGCCATGCGTGTCCGGCAGAACGTGTATCCGTTTGAGACAGGCATTGTGGCGGCGGAAATCCTGAACACGAGCCAATTGCTGGGCAACATCACCGGGCTGGCCATCCCCTATAATAAGCCCATCGTGGGCAGGAACGCCTTTGCTCATGAATCCGGTATTCACCAGCACGGAGTCATTGCCAGCCGCATCACGTATGAAATCATGACCCCGGAATCCATCGGCCGCACCAGCAACGAGTTGGTTCTGGGCAAGCATTCGGGCAAACACGGCCTGTCTAAGCGGTGCGAAAACCTCGGCTTCACGCTTTCACCGGATGATATTACGAAGTTGTATGAGAAATTCATCGCGCTTGCCGATAAGAAGAAGGAAATCTTTGAGGACGATCTGCGCGTACTCATCGCCTCCATTCGTGATGAGAGCTTCGAAACGTTTGTGCTGGAGAGCGTCCGGACATCGGGGGGCGAATTGTCCATGGCTCTTGTGCAACTCCGCAAGGGGTCGGAGACGATTGTCGAGACTGCGGCCGGCGATGGTCCCGTGGACGCGGCGTTTCAAGCCATTGAACGCGCGGTGAACGTGCACGGCCGGCTGGCGGATTTCTCAATTCGTTCAGCGAGCCCCGGCAAAGACGCCCTGGGCACGTGCAACGTAACGGTGGACTTTGAAGGCAAGCTGTATTATGGCCACGGCGCCAGTACGGATATTGTGGAAGCCGCCGCGCATGCATTCTTGAACGCGGTGAACAAGTATGTGGCCATCAAGGGGTCGAAAGTCTGATTGCGATTCGAATCAGCTTGACCCGAGCGGCAAATGGATTGACGACGCCTGTCCTGGGCTTCGCATCACCGTCCATCGTACATCGCCGCTTTCTGGCACTCGCGCAAACGTACCCGCATCATGGCCGGCTAGACTAATCCGGATACGATGGCCTTTGGCAATACGGGCGGCAATCGGATGAAGCGCAAACGTATACTCGGTCACCTCCCCCACCGCCGGTTCAGTGCCGTCGGCCCTCAAATACGACCGATAGTACGGAAATGGCCATTCCATCGGGGGTGAAACCGTCTTTACATGTACCGTGCGTAATTGCCCTTCGGTCAGGTAGTATGCGGTGCCATCGGGCGCAACATCCTCAAGATACGCGAAGATTGCAAAATCACTCACGGTGGATGCGAGATTCACCGTCAATACCGGCGAACCCGTGATCACTTCGCTCGCATCCATTGGCGGCGATGTGTAAACGATGCGTCCGGTGGCTGTTTGCGCGGCGGAGGGCCACTCGATAGGCGCGCCCAGCAGATGGGTATGCCAGCGGTTATGGGTGCCGGTGGTCGCATCAAAATTCACATGAAACGTATCCGCTCCGTTGCCCGTTGGCTCCCCGCCCAACAGCGATTGATCTTCGCCCAAATACAACAACTGACTCCCGGTCGTTCCTTCGGGCCATGAGTTGGAAGTAGCCCACGCCTCTTCGCCCACGACGTAGTAGATCAACCGCGGCGCGTCCATGGCTCCATTCGCCACACCTTTGAGGTGGCAATCGAAAAACCGCACCAGCTCGATCAACTGCGTGTCCATGGACACGTCGGCCTTCGCCGACGCCTTGTAAGGACTGCAATTCTCGGTGCCGCCCTTGTTCCATGGTCCAATGATCACGCGGATCGGATTCTTGAGATTCAACAAGCGCACCGCCATGCCTTGCGCCGTGCCCGCGTCGTACCAGCTCGTCGTGTAAAGAATGGGCACGCCCGACGCCGACAACCGATCCAGCATCGTGTGCGTGCTCATGGTGTCGATGGATCCCGATCCCTCGGGCGACGACACCACGTCGTCGCGGTAGGTGATTTGTTTTGCGAAGGTGTAGAGATCCCCGTTCTTTGCGTGATCCGCCACGGCCTGCTTCAACGCGTCCTCATCCCCGTCCACGGGCTTCACGCCCAGGGCAAAGGCCTGGCCCAGCCAGCCTATTTCCTCGGGAATCTCGTTGCGCGCCATGCCGCCCGTGATGCGCGACCAGTCCGCGATCAACGTCTCATGCCGGATGCCGCCGGGAAAGGCAATCTCGGTATACAAATCGAATTCGCCATACTGCGACGCCACTGCCTTCACCGCCGGGTGATCAAGCGCCGCAATCATCTCCGCCGCCACGCCTTCGTACGCCTGCCCCACCGCGCCCACGTTGCCATCGCACCACGGCTGCGCCACCATCCAATCGATCACCTGCCGGTAATCGTCAATCTCCTGCGCACTCCGCGGATACAACACATGGCCAAACGAAGCGCCCGACCCGCGCGCATCCAGCGACACCACCGCATACCCATGGGCCACCAAATACCGCCGGATCACATCGCGCGGCTCCGGCGACTCGTGCAGATGATTGAACGGCCACCGAATCGCCACATCCCGCCAATACCGCGTGGGGATCAAAACCGCCGGCGCCTTCGCCCCATTGGGCAACCCCTCCGGCACCCAAACATCCGCCGCCAACCGCACGCCGTCCGCCATGGGAATGTACTGCGAAATCACCGTGTGCCCATCATACAAAGGCCCGGAATACCCCGCCTTGCTAAATGGGGAATCCGCAAAGGCAGGCACGGCAGCAAGAAAAAACAGGCAGGAAAAAACAATCCGCATCAAAAACCACCTCGAAGAGAGTCCAAAAACAGCACACCAACCACGACGAACCGCACAAACATTCTATTCATTCCAAACAAAAAACTGTTGTATCAGGATCTCCCGACCACTGAGACTGCGACCCAACTCGCCTTCCAACCCTACAACCTAAAGCCTTGTTGTGTCAGGGTCTCCCGACCTCAACGACTGTACCCAGTCGTGCCCGGTTGTTGTGTCAGGGTCTCCTGACCTCAACGACTGTACCCAGTCG
>BTWA01000023.1:0-99518 GCA_045863295.1 Candidatus Hydrogenedentota bacterium | reverse complement strand
AAGTCGCCTGCAACATGGCCATGCGTGGCGTAGACGGCGGCCTGAACCGCGTCCTGCGCGTTCTGCTGGACGAATTGGTCACCGAGTATAGCCTGCGGGAAATCGAGAGTCGTATCGGCGTCTGGTGGAATGGCTTGAGTCTCGAGGAGAAGTTTTCCGTGTCCGAGGAGTACGTCGCGAAGTATGGATACTTGTGGTCCGACGACGTGGTTGATGGCGGAGCGCCCCGGCTTCGTGCCTACTTTCCGAAGTTCCTGGCTAAACATTTGCTGGTCATCCGGGGCATTCGGCAAAGCATCCGGTAGACGAGTGCCAGTGAAACGAGACGCCTTCCCCTGCCGCTATCCCTTTGAGGTACTGTGAATCTTGATAGGGATTAGCAGCGATGGCCTACGAAGGCGCTCAAATCGCAAAGTGGCAGGCGGGACTCGTCAGCGCGAGCCATCAGAATCTACTGGTGCGCGAACTATCCAAAGGGTGCACTCCGGACATCGCTCCGGTGCCCGTTGAGCTGGAACCGCCCTACACGAACTTCAGTTCCGGTCAGCGTTCGGTACGCTTCGAGACGGAGGCGCCCTATCTTCCAGCGGCGAAGCCCTGTCCGGAAGACCTTGTCCGGTACAGGATCTACGTCGCTCCGTCCACGGACATGGACTGGCGCGCGTCCGAGGACTTCATCAAGCAACTCGTCGCGTGCGCGCATCCCATCGTGTTCGAGGTCTGGGGGAACCGCGATGAGATCGTCATGAGCTTCATCTGCCACCGGCAAGACGAGGGGATGCTCAATGTTGCGTTCCAAGGCGCGTTCCCGTCGTTTTGTCTCGCGCCTGGTTCTGGCCCCGAGAAACATCTTGCCGAGTGTGCAAGGCTCGAGATGCTGGAGGTTTTTCCGGAGCCGCCCCTGACGCATCTGTTTACTCGCCCCATGGAGTTGGTACGGCCTCCGGTTGGATTCTTCATCAATACACTTTGCAGCCTTGATAGTTCAACCATTGGGCTGTACCAGGTACTGTTCAAGCCAGTCGATCGGCGTAACAACTGGCATCGTTTTATCAATCTTTTTCTGGATCTGGAATACCGGGCATCGACACTTTCCGGGGCCGGTCCTGCAAGCCGGTACGCTCAACAACTCCCCAGCGCCGAGTTACGAGGCATGGCAATGGATACGGACCAGAAGGCGCACAACGATAGAGCGATACTCGCTGCTGTCCCGCGGGTGCTCTTGCTGCACAAGGGACTGGCTAACACAAGTCCTGATGTCTGCGCAGCGTCTTGCTTCCTCTACCGGATCCAGCATGGTGGCCGGCCTCTTTGCGGTGTCACGGAAGCCGACTTCCTCCGCGCGCACTCACTCGAAGCCGTGAAGGAGATGATAGAACTTGGAATCACCTACCGGCCCGGCTTCATCCTCAACTCCCAGGAGTTGACCAGTTTCGTCCACCTGCCGCCAGTATCAGAAACACCCGCGGCACCGCCCATCAAAGTACTCGATGGACTACCGCCGTTGACCGTAGAGGACTCAGCAACCATGCTGATTGGCCATCGACTTTGGGCTGGTCGTGAGGAACCGGTCTTCTTGAGCGAAGACATCCTCTTGAGTCATGGGCATCTGATGGGTGGTACGGGGAAAGGTAAGTCCACGGTGCTTGAGAACATGGCTGCCCATGATATCGTCCATGGGCGCGGAATCGCCGTGATCGACCCGCACGGGGATTTGTCGGCAAGGATACTAGGTCTTATACCGCCGTCGGAACATCACCGCGTTGTCTACTTCGCCCCAGGTGACCCGGACTGGGTAACGATCTGGAATCCGATCGATTTGCCCCCCGGCCAAGATGGAAGCCGGCTAGCAGACGAACTTGTCATGGTTTTCGAGGCAATTAGTGATGGCTTTGGCGACCGGTTGGGGAACTTACTTCGGCAGACTATCAGCGGCTTGATTCGCTTAGGTAATAGTACGCTTCTAGATGTGGAAATGGCGTTGAGCTCTAAAGGCCAGAGCCGCAAACGTCTCATCCAGAGGGTGCTGCCCCATATCACTAATCCTGTCACTGAGCACTTCTGGCGCGAGCTGCTGAGTACCTCATATTCGAAAAGCGATATGCAACCGGTGCATAACAAGATCGGAAAATTGTTCAGTTCGGACTCGGTGGCACTGATGTTATCGCAACCGAAAAACACGATTGACTTCAGGAAGATTATGGATTCAGGGGATATCTTCGTCGCTAACCTATCGGGATTGAGTCCGGATCAGCAGGCGATTCTGGGACGGATAGTCCTCACCATGACCTTTGCAAGCGCGGTGGGCCGAAGTTCTATTGAGATCTCCCAACGTCGCCCCTTCACTGTCTACGCGGACGAAGCCTATATTTTTGTCGCACGGTCGCTACAATCCACATTGAACCAGGCCCGCAAATATGGGGTGTCCCTCATCCTGGCGCACCAGAACCTTGCTCAGTGGGAACGGGAGCAGATCGCCGCGCTCAAGCAAGTTGACTTTACACTCTTGTTTGGTATGAGTAATACGGACGCCAAAGATATGGTGAATTCACTTGGGGGAAACATCAATCCATCTGTCATCGCCCGGCTAGCGCGGGGAGACGCCGTCATCAGACTTCGTAACGATTGGGCGCGCTTGAAGACGCTGCCTGAACGGAAGGATTTCTCGTCTACGCTTCGTGATCAGGCCATTGCCGAATCCCGCAAGAAGTACTGCGCACCGTTCAATGAATTGGTGCAGCAGTGGAAGATCCGCCGGAAAGTCTGGGTAGATATGCGGCCACCTCGCGCCGATACTAGTACCCCGGAGGATTACCAGTTTGATCGACTACGCGCTCCGAAAGAGGATTAAGCGGTGCCTGGATGGCGCAATCGAACTTCTCGGTATCGAGTACCGGCGTTCGACGATCGAGCGTCCTCTTGACCAGGCCGCCGCAAGCTTCGATATTGCGCCCTTCATCGAAAAGGCGCCTACCGAAGCCGGTATGCTGCGCATGGCAGCGGCGTTCGTGCAGAACATAGTTCGTTACGGTACGCGCATTCGCCGCGATCTCACCAAGGAACAAGCGGAGCGGGAGGCGCTACGCCTCCTTCGAACCTATTCCGCGCCTCCTGAGCACGCAGTGCAAACAGCCTTCGTTGAATACGCGGAATCGAGCGAAACGGGTCCAATCCACATCTGCACCTTCCTCCTAAATACGCTCAAACACATGGAGATCCAAGCGCATCGCCGCTGGGTCTACGAGGCCGCGATCGAGTCGCTGTCCTGGCCAGAACGCGTCATGGCCGTCCGCTGTTTGGCGGAACTACACGGGACCGATGCGATGCAGGAAGTTTTCAAGTACCCGGAGCGGTACGCGCCCTACTTGCGCGAAATGTTGGAGAACTACGTGGAGTGCCAGGACGATATTCAGCACATGCTGCGCGGGCACTGAAACCCTCTTTCGAAACACGCAGCCCCATCCCGCCGCTTATTTCTTGAAGGCTACGAATCAAGTCACTTCCATCGGGAGTAGGAACCATGATTTTCCGGCGCAATTTCGATCACGACCGCGGCGCCTGGGTGGATCGCGGCACCGACGGCCGTGTGGACGATTTCGAGATGTGCGAAATCTGTGACGCCATGTTGGATATTCGCGACGAGAAGGGCGAGCACTGGCATTCCTTCGATGAGTTGTGCGGCAACTGCAAGGTCGACTTCGTCCTCGAATCCACGATTACCGACCTGATGGGCGGCTCTCGCCCGTTCAATGGCATGCTTGAGGATCGGGTGATTACCAACGATGATTTCAACGCGAAACCGCCTGGACCGAGCCGCGATTTCATGAATTACTTCCAGGAAGAACCGTATTACGGTCCCCCGCCGAAGGAGGACTACCCGTGCTGACGCGAGATTTACGAAGTCTGGAATGGAAGATCGGCTTGTTCCGGCGCTACTTCTCCGGCCTTCAGCACGTTTACGGCACCTACAATCCCGCCGACGGCAAATCGTGGCAGGTCAAACGTCCGCTGACCGACGAGGTCATCGCGAAGCACCTCGCCGGGCGGGAGCCGTACGGCGTTTACTTGCTGAATGGAGACGTCACGCGTGCGGTGGTCGCGGACTTCGACGCACAGGACGCCAATCCTCCGCTTGCCTTCATCTACGGCTGCCAACGGTACGGCCTCCATGCCTATCTAGAGACAAGCAAGAGCAAAGGTTACCACGTTTTTCTGTTCTTTCCTGCAAAGGGCGTACCCGCGGTGAAAGCCCGGGCCGTCGTCCGGCATATCCTGGCCGAAAGTGAGAGTGGAACCGTCGAGGTGTTCCCCAAGCAAGACCGCATCGACGTAGACGCAGGGCATGTCGGAAATTTCATCAATGCCCCGCTCTTCGGACGCGCAGTCCCTCTTGGCAAAACCGTCTTCGTCGACCATGCAAATGGATTGAAACCCTATCCCAATCAATGGGAGTTCCTGGAAAGCATCGTAATTACCACGGAGGCGCAACTCGACGAAATCATCGAAGTCAACGAGATCACCCTAAGCCCATCCGCTGCGGTCTCGAGTTCAGCGGAGGTAGGTACCTGGCAGGCCGCGCGCGGTCTGCCTCCGTGCGCCCTGCGGATGCTCTCCGAGGGGGTGACGGGTTTTCAGCGCCTCTCGTGCTTTCGCCTCGCCACGCATTTCCGGCGTCTGGGTGTACCCGCTCCTATTGCCATTGCGGCTCTCCTGAAATGGCGTGAAAACAACCGCCCAACATCCGGTAAACGTATCCTCACCGCAGAGGAAGTCGAGAACCAAGTGGCGCACGCCTACCTCAAAGCGTACTGCGGTTACGGCTGCAACGAGCCCGAAGTAGCGCCCCACTGTTCATCCTCATGCCATCTCTATCCGGCCGTCATGGCCCAGCGACGCGGGGCCGCGCTTACCGAATAGTCCGCTGAATCGAACCGCCAGAATCTGCCGCTCAAAGAATGCGGTGACTGAGCACCGAACAAACGAAAAGGAGATCACCATGAAATCCGTTGGCACCATGCAAGAGCCGATCACCTCCGTTCCCGAAGGCGAATACGACGCCGTTCTCACCGGGTTTGACACCGTCGCCATGCCGTACGGCGACGCAAACCGCTACGAGTTCCGCATCGACAGCGACAAGGTCAACGACGGCCGTACCGTCAGTGGTCTCACCGGCACGGTCCTCGCGGAAAACACCAAGAAAGGCCGCTGGGTTTCCGCACTCCTCGGGCGCGTACCGGAACTCGGCGAGAACATTGATGACAGTGACATTCTCAACCAGCCCTGCCGCGTCGTCGTCGTGCACAAGACCGATTCTAAGGGCATCGTGCGCGCCAACGTCGCCGACGTCCTGCCCGCCGCCCCCATCAGCGACGACGACATCGCGTTCTAGTGCGACAGCGTGGTTAGCCTGAGGAAGCCGGCAACCTAATCCAAGTGCAGACTACTTCGGAGTTCTCAACGTGGTGAGCAATGACGTCCTGATGACACCTGAAGAAGCAGCTCAATTGCTCCGGGTATCGAAGCCCACGATCTATCGGTGGGTGCATATCGGCTTCATTCCTCACCATAAGATCGGAGGTGCCGTCCGATTCAGTCGTAGTTCCCTTGAGTCCTGGCTGGAGGAGCGAGAGCGAGCTGGCCGTGCCACGCTTTGGCTAGATTCAGACTAGATCGCACTGCTGCGCTGGGGAACACCCAATGCGACCAGAGGCTACGGAACTCACGCTCCACGGCTTCTGGTCGTTATTCTTTTTCTGTCACGATCTGGGGGACGAATCCGTTGTTGTGCGCGCGATCCAGGCGTGGGAAGGATGGGCAAGATTCGATGTGAGTTCGCGGGAGCAAAACGGGAGCAATTTTCTACAAAAACGTGTGCAATCGTGATAAATCGTGATAAGAGGCGAGACGGATCCAACCCGTTTTGATTCAGCCACTTGCGTCATAAATAATTGGCGTACAATGACTTGCAAAACTGGCCTGCGTAGGCTTCGATTCCCGCCGCCTCCACCATAAGTTATTTATTTTCAATATGTTACAACTACCGACTCCGATCAACTTCTGCAAACTCGTGAGAATGCGCCCAATTCCGGGCTATACCACCGCGGAGTAGGCGATGCCAGGCCTATTGACGAGACGGCTTCAATTTTGATATAATCGCATGCGATTAAGGATTTACATCATGATCTCCAAAACCGCGTTGCACGCGATAAGAGCGACGGCAGTCCTCGCTGAGAGCCCCGGTGAGTTCCAGGGTGCTTCAAGCATCGCGGAGCGGATTGGAGCGCCCCAAAACTACTTAGGAAAGTTGCTCCAAGGATTGATTCACTCTGGCATCGTTTGCTCTCAAAAGGGAAAGGGTGGTGGGTTCCAGCTTGCGCGTCCGCCAGAAAAGATAAGCCTTTTCGACGTCGTTGAGCCTGTCGATCATGTAAGTCGATGGGAGGGGTGTTTTATGGGAAAAGAATCTTGTTCCTCCGCCGAACCGTGCGCGATGCATCACCGATGGGTTGCAGTTCGAAACGACTACCTAGCAATGCTTAAGGAATCGACCTTGGCCGACATAGTAGGGAACCGTGTGCCGGTAGGCACCTTGTAGGTTTTTTTTCGAACATAAACCTCGAACAGCATGCGATTATAGAAGAAAGATTGGGCAATGAGCAGCACGAATTCTAAGCCACCTCTTATCGAACCCGGTACGATGATCCCTGACCTCCTTCGTACTACTCCCCACTTGAGAGCGGTTCTTGATCGCTACGGCTTGCGTGGATGTGGAGGGAAGGACGGCCCCATGGAATCACTGGATTTCTTTTCTCGTGCCCACGAGGTACCCATCGAGAATCTGCTGGAGGAACTGAGGCTCGCGCAAAGCACCACTGATGAAGCCAAGGCGCCTGTCGCCACGTCAGACCCTATCGCAGACACCATCTATCAGCCTTTTTTTAAGGCGGGCATTGCGGTTGTTCTGACATTGGGCGCAGCTTGGGGAGCGTATCTGCTTCTTCGTATCGGGTTTCTCAAATCGTTTACGGCGGTTAGCCTCAATGAGGTCAATGCGCATGGCCATGCGCAGATTTTCGGATGGGTCGGTCTGTTCGTGATGGGCTTTGCGTATCAGGCCTTTCCGCGATTCAAACACACTTCGCTCGCTCACCCACGGCTTGCATTATCGACACTTTGGATGATGCTTCTCGGCATTGTCATACGTTCCGGGGCGCAGGCCTTCGTCGACGCCCAGCCGAGGCTACTTGTAGCGGGCGTGGTGGGATCCATCCTGGAAATCGTTGCGATCGGCATCTTTGTCTGGATTATTTGCACGACGATGCGCGTCTCGGGAAAGCCGCTGGCCTTTTACGATTACTACATATTCAGTGCGCTAAGTTGGTTCCTGATCCAAGCCGTGTATGGGACTGTGTACTTCACGTTGATTACGACAGCTCCGAATCGAGACGTGTTTCTATCGCTCGTATCAACCTGGCAAGCACCCCTACGCGACCTACAGATTCACGGCTTTGCCATGTTGATGATCCTGGGGGTAAGCCAGCGCCTGTTCCATAATTTCTACGGATTTCCCGCTCCACGGCCTGGGCGTGGTCTCGCCGTACTGGTTCTGTTGAATCTGTCCATCGCCGGTGAGGCCATCGGCTTTGTCCTCATGCGAACCCTTGGCCATGCTTGGGCCGCTCTTTGGTATGGAGCGGTGCTTGTGATGGTGGCCTCTCTCGTTCTGCTTGTTTGGGGATGGCGATTGCACACGAAGCCCGAGGAAACGGATCGTAGCCTAAAATTCTTGAGAACGGCCTACTGCTGGCTCTTCATCTCAATGGCCATGTCTGTGTTCCTTCCTGTCTATCAGTTTGGACTACTTCATACCTTTGCGCCCAGTAGCCATGCGGCGGAAATCGGATTTTCACACGCGTACTACGGCGCCATTCGTCACGCCATAACGGTCGGATTCATCAGCATGATGATCGTTGGGGTGGCGGCAAAGGTTGTACCTACCCTGAAAGGACTGGATATTCGAGGGTTGCCAGGACTCTGGATACCATTCATCCTGCTAAACCTCGGTTGCGCGATTCGGGTCTCGTTCCAAGTGCTCACAGACTTTCAGGACATTGCCTTTCCCCTCGCCGGCATTAGCGGGGTACTTGAGGTAACAGCGCTGGGCATCTGGGGCGTACATCTTTGGCGGATCATGAATGGGTGGACTAAGGAAAGCACCTCACAAGCAATGAACGTTCAATTTACGCCTATAACAAACGGCGAAGCCATCGTACCTGGAAACCGTGTGAGCGATGTATTGGACACGTACCCACACCTGCTACCGGTATTCATCCGCTTCGGTTTCACACCACTTGCCAATCCTGTACTCCGCAAGACTCTTGCGAAAAGAGTGTCCATATCCGGCGCCGCGCGGCGGTTGGATGTAGAACTTGAAACATTGCTGGCGGGCCTAAATGCCGCACGTGAACGTGAAATAGACAAAGCGAGTTCGACACTTGCTGCAAACGAAATACAATCCGCGTAAGCGCAACCAGAAAGTTGGACAGAGAAATGGACTACCGCAAACTATGGATCGGGCTGTTCGTTGTAATGGCCGGTTCGTTCGCCGTGCTCGGGTACTACGGACTCGAAATCTATCGGGAAGCGCCTCCCATTCCCGATCGTGTTGTCACGGAATCGGGGGCGGTTCTTTTTACAGGACAAAACATCAAGGATGGTCAAAATGTCTGGCAGTCGACTGGCGGTCAGCAAGTAGGAACGATTTGGGGACACGGTTCATATGTTGCACCCGATTGGTCCGCAGACTTTTTGCATCGGGAGTCTGAATGGCTCCTGGCGCACTGGGCCAAATCGGAATATGACGCCGATGCTTATAAGGATCTCCATCTAGAAGAGCAGGCCGCTCTGAAGGCTCGACTCAAGAACGAGATTCGTACCAATACTTACGACCCGGAAACGGGCGATCTCATGGTCTCCGACGTGCGCGCCCAAGCAATCGCAGCCGTGTCGGAGCATTACAAATCACTTTACGGAGGAAATGAATCGCTAGATGAACTCCGCGAGGCCTATGCCATTCCAAAAAACGTCTTGCCGGATGCAGGCAGGCGTGACGACTTAGCTGCATTCTATTTTTGGGCGGCTTGGGCTTGCGGCACGAATCGGCCAGGCACTGATGTTACTTACACCAACAACTGGCCTCCAGAACCCTTCATCGACAATGCACCCACCCCTGCAATTCTTGTCTGGTCTGTGCTGAGCTTTATCATGCTCCTCGCTGGGGTTGGTGCGCTCTCTTGGTATTACGTTGCGGAGAAAGCACACGAGGAAAAGGAGCCGCCGATTCCTGACAGAGATCCGCTGTTGGCTTTTGACCCTACACCGTCAATGAAAGCAACGCTCAAATACTTTTGGGTTGTCATGGCGCTGATTGTGACGCAGGTTTGCATGGGTGCCGTCACTGCCCACTATGCTGTGGAAGGATCTGGGTTCTACGGCATTCCCTTGGCCGAGATTTTGCCGTATGCCGTGACGCGCACGTGGCACACGCAACTGGCAATTTTTTGGATTGCGACTGCATTCCTCGCGACCGGGCTTTTTCTTGCACCAGCGGTCGTGGGCAGAGAACCGAAGTTCCAGCGTATGGGGGTAAACGCGCTATTTGGCGCGCTCCTGCTGATTGTGATCGGGACACTTTTCGGCACTTGGTACGGTACCCGACAAGAAATGGGGCTCGAGATGAACTTCTGGTTCGGTCACCAGGGGTATGAGTACGTCGACCTCGGGCGATTCTGGCAACTGTTCCTATTCGCTGGATTGTTCATTTGGTTGTTTCTCATGGGCAGAGGATTGTGGCCCGCCATGCAGCAACCCGGGCCAAACCGTCATCTGTTAGCACTGTTCTCCATTTCCTGTGTCGCTATTACCTTGTTTTATGGGGCAGGCCTCATGTGGGGGCGGCAAACACATCTTGCTATGGCGGAATACTGGCGTTGGTGGTTGGTACACCTCTGGGTCGAAGGGTTCTTTGAAGTCTTCACGACTGTAGTTATCGCATTCCTTTTTACCCGATTGAAGTTGGTAAAGGTACGTACGGCGACCGCGGCGGTCCTGTTTGCTACCAGCATCTTTCTCTCAGGGGGTATCATCGGAACGTTTCACCACCTGTATTTCTCGGGTACACCCACTGCCGTCCTCGCGTTGGGCGCCGTGTTCAGCGCCCTCGAAGTTGTGCCGCTGGTCCTCATCGGTTTCGAAGCCTATGGCAACTTATCCGTCAGCCGATTGCAAGGATGGGTCTCGGGCTACAAATGGCCCGTCTATTGCTTTGTGGCGGTGGCCTTCTGGAATCTGGTAGGCGCCGGACTATTCGGTTTTCTCATCAACCCACCCATTGCTCTTTATTACATGCAAGGCTTGAACACAACGGCCGTTCATGGACACACGGCCCTGTTTGGAGTCTATGGCATGCTCGCCATCGGTCTGATGTTGTTCTGCCTTAAAGGGATGGCCGCGCGCAACGTTTGGAAGACCTCCGTGCTCAGTTTCGCCTTTTGGTCAATCAATATTGGATTGGCGTTGATGGTGCTGTTGAGCGATTTACCTCGAGGCATCCTGCAGGCGTGGGCGAGCGTTAACGACGGAATGTGGATGGCGCGTTCGGCCGAGTTCATGCAAACCGACCTAATGGATACATTGCGATGGCTACGGGTGATTGGCGATACGATTTTCGCTGTCGGCGTCCTCGCTCTCGGCTGGTTTGTCCTCGGACTCAAGACCGGATGGTCCGTCACGAATGAGCAGGATATTGACACAAAACCGCTAACCAATGATGAAGCACTTAACACGAAGGAGTACCAACAATGACTACACTGAATTCATCGACAACTGTCGGGGAATTGGTCCGAGAACGCCCAGCCCGGGCGCGTATTTTCGAAGAACTCGGCATCGATTATTGCTGCGGCGGGAAGAGGCCGCTCTCCGAAGCGTGTGCCAAGAAAGGCCACGACGTCGATGAAGTACTAAAATCCATCAACAAGAGCGATTCCGAGAGAGCCGTAGAGGATACGGCGGATTACGCCTCACTCACTCTTGACGCACTTGCGGAGCACATTGTGGCCGTACACCATGCCAACCTGGTTAGCGAATTGCCTCGGCTGCAAGCGATGGCAGCGAAAGTAGCTAAGGTGCACGGAAATACGGATCCGCGGCTGATTCGGCTTGCGACTGTTGTTGCAGAACTAGCGGAAGAGTTACTCTCACATATGGCGAAGGAAGAACGGGTGCTATTCCCCGTAATACGGGAGTTGGCGCACTCCACCGCTCTGCCGCATATGCCATTTGGTACGTTAAAGAACCCGATTCAGGCGATGGAATCCGAACATGACATTTCCGGGAAGGCCCTAGAAGAAATACGGCGCCTCACTGATGCCCACTGCCCTCCGGATTGGGCCTGCAATACATACCGTGCGCTTCTGGACGGCCTTCATGAGTTGGAACTGGACCTACATCAACACATTCATAAGGAAAACAACATCCTGTTTCCGGGTGCATTGGCGAAGGAAGCGAGTCTTCGGTGAGTTTGCCGCTTCCATTATGTTACGTTGACACAGAACAATCGTGAAGGTTTGGAGGGATTCCGATGGCAATCGAACATGCGCCAACTGGAACACCGGTCGATCTGAAATCGTTTGGCCCCGGCGGAACTGATACCCACACTGTAGCGCTTGTAAAAACAAGGCATTTCGAAACAGTCCGATTATTTACACGGGCCGGCGCCAAGGTTCCGCCGCACAAAGTGGACGGTCCGATTACCGTGCAGTGCCTTCGCGGTGAAGCGATCTTTTTCGTGGAGTCCGAACCAAAGACTGTGGTGCCGGGCATGTGGCTCTATCTCGAAGGAGGCAAAACGCATTCAATTGAAGCAAAGTCCGACTGCGTGCTTCTGGTGACAATCGTATTCCTCGGTGGTCAACCAGAGTAGGTTGCGTTATCCGGCGAACGATGTCGATTCCTATAAGGATCGATTGTAGCGATGTTGAATCGGGAAACAACGGAGAATTGGTTTCTAAAGACCCTCGACGACGGTATTCTGGCGGAAGAAGAGGTCGAGCAAATAAAAACCGCGTTTCTTCGTACTTTCAAGGCGCGAGGATGTCCGCAAGACATGGCTCTTTTTCTCCAGCGCGAGACGGACGGACGCCTACATTGCCGAGTGCATGTGTTCTTCTCGCCGGCATGTGCCTCGATAGCAACTGAGACCAGCGCGAGAGTTTGTGAAAGACCCACGTCAGAGAATCTGGAATTCTTACTTGGAGCGACGGCTTGTTGGGATGCCCTCACGCCGAAAAAAGAAACCTGATTCGTGCATGGTCAAGAATCCTGTTAGCCTCGATGAGGGGTGCTCAGCGAATAGGTCCTGCATGCCACAGTGTCCGGTTGCGGAGAGATATTGGGGCCAGAGTTGCTAAATGGCGCATATCGTCTGGGGGCATTCAGGATAAGGGACATGGTCAGTGATGCCGATTCGAACAGATTCGATTCGAAATTTGAATCCAGCCTATTTTGCGATGGTAATGGCGACGGGCATCGTATCGATTGCCGCTTTCCAACATGGTTATTCCATGCTGGGCAAAGGAATGCTTTTCCTAAACATCGTTATATATGCGGTGCTTGCCGGCATGACAGCTCTACGTATCGTCTGTTTCCCGCGTGCAGTGGCCGAAGACATGCTGGATCACAACAGATGTGTTGGTTTTTTCACGATGGTGGCTGGTACCAATGTACTCGGCAGCCAATGCATGCTCATCTTGCAGAGTACTCTCTGGGCGGGTAGCTTGTGGGCAATCGGGTTTGCTCTATGGGTATTGTTGAACTATGGCATCTTTACCGTCTTGACGGTGAAAGAAGAGAAACCTCCACTCGCGCAAGGCATAAACGGGGGTTGGCTTGTTGCAGTCGTGGCAACACAATCCGTCGCTGTATTGGGGGAGCAGGTAGGGCAGCAAGTTTTTCCGGAGAGTGAATTTGTTCACTTTCTTTCTCTTTCACTTTGGTTAAGTGGGGGAATGCTCTACGTATGGGTGATCTCTCTTATCTTCTATCGTTACACATTTTTCAAATTCCAACCATCGGATCTAATGCCTCCATATTGGATCAATATGGGCGCCATGGCGATCTCGACTCTTGCCGGAACGGCCCTCATCCGAAATAGCGTCGATTCGCCTTTACTACTTGGGCTGTTGCCTTTCTTGAAAGGCTTCACCATGTTCTTTTGGGCAACTGCGACCTGGTGGATACCCATGTTGGTGATATTGGGCATCTGGCGGCACATTTATAAACGTTACCCGCTTCGATACGATCCGCTCTATTGGGGCGCTGTGTTCCCTCTCGGCATGTATACCGCATGCACTGCGAACTTATCCGATGTACTCGGAATGCCCATTGTATCGGAGATACCAACTTACTTCGTCTATGTGGCGATAGGCGCGTGGAGCATTACTTTTTTTGGATTCTTGTACAGCCAGTTTCTTGGACCGATGAAACGGAAGAGTACGTGAGGACGTGTCTCCTGGTATGTGCGTATTCGGTGGCTTACTTTTTCTGTGGTCGACACATCGTTCCGAATCGCAAGTGCCAAGTCGAAGATATGTGCGTGTTGATTAATCAGGTGAAGGTATGAGCAAGAAGAACCATCGTTCGGATTGGGATCCAGATTCCGTAGAAGTTCAGATGGATCAACGTAATGCGTATGACGAAATGCGTGAGCGTTGCCCAATCGCTTATAGCGAGACTAGGGGATGGTCCGTCTTTAGACATGCGGACGTGATGCGTATTCTCCATGCGCCCGATGTGTTCAGCAACGTCGTTTCCGAGCATGTTGCTGTCCCCAATGGTATGGATGCGCCTGAGCATACAAAGTATCGCCGCATCGTTGAGCGATATTTTACAGATGAGTACATGATCAAATTCGAGCCAAGATGCAGGGCGGTCGTTGTCGAGTTATTGAAGATTGCTCTCGACAAACGCGAGCTCGATTGGATTGCTGATATGGCCGAACCATTGGCTGTCAACTGCCAATGTGCGTTCTTGGGGTGGTCTTCGAAAGTACGCGGTCAATTATTGCGCTGGGTCGATAGGAGTCGCGAAGCAAACTGTTCTAAAAATCGAGACGCGATTACCTCCGTTGCGAACGAGTTTCAAGGCTTCATCGATGCGCAGATTGAGGTCTGTGCTCAGGCTGAAGTCTCTGGCTCAGAGGATATCGTGGCAGATTTGGTACAGCAAGAAGTTGATGGGCGCCCTCTGAACAATCGCGAGATCGGCAGTATCTTGCGAAACTGGACGGTCGGGGAAATTGGAACTATCGCAGCCTCTGTTGGGATTATTGCCCATTATTTGGCCGCGTACCCCATGGTGCAGGAACAATGCCGACACCATCCAACGGACCTGACAGTGGTCGCGGATGAAATCCTGCGAATCGACGGGCCGCTAATATCGAACCGTCGAGTGACGACTTGTCCAGTCACAATGGGCATTCACGAGATCGGAGCCAATGAGCGTATCAGCATCAATTGGATCGCTGCGAATCGGGATGGACGCTCAGTGGACCAACCCGAGAGTTTTCGTCTCGATCGAGATCCGAAGCAAAACCTGTTGTACGGTTCCGGGATTCACGAATGCCCGGGAGCTCCCCTTGCACGTTTGGAGTTGCGCATATTCCTGGAAGAGCTGCTCGCGCGTACAAAACAAATAGAATTGATCGAGTCTAAACCTGGCATCCGTGCAACTGCGCCAGCAAGCGGATTCAAGTTTCTGCCGTTGCGTGTAAAGTAGCTACACCTTGCACGGTTAAACTCCACAAGAATCGGCAATTGGGTCCGTTCCTTATCAGGATTAAAGGACGACGAGGCCATGTGTCCCGCGCGATTCCACGCCAGTAGGTCTCTGTTGGCTCAGGGCCTCATGGATGCTCGCGACAAAGCGTACCGTCTACTCAAATGCTGCTTCGACTGGCTTGCCATCCCATTCGGTGGGAATTGCGATCCCAAGGAGCCAAAGGGCCGTGGCCGCAGTATCGTAGGTGGTTACAGGCACCTCAATGGTGGTTCCACTCTTCACTCCCTTACCCCAAACAATCCAAGGGATAGTCATGTCTTCAGGAGAATCGCTGCCATGGGTCTTGTCATGGCCTCCATGGTCCGCAGAGACGATCACTACGCTCATATCGGCGATGCCCGCAGATAATATCGCATCGTTGATTGTCTTTAGCCCAGCGTCCTCATCGGCAAACGACTGGATTTGTTCAGGCGAACCCCAGCCGTAGCGATGCCCAGCGCTGTCTGAGTCTTTGAAGTGGATAAAGCAAAGATTGGGTTTTGCTTTCTCGATGTAAGCCGCGGCGACCGCTGCCACAATCGGGGCCTTCTCCTCTATCACGGCAAATCCATTGATTTCTCCAGGCCTATTCAGGTGATTGAACTTTTCTTTTGCCGCAATCAATGCCGTCGATTTCCCCGCCTTCTCGGCTAAGGCAAATGCTGTCGGCACAGCGATCAACCCGAGGTCGGGGGACCAGTTATTCCACCTTACTCCATGTTTCTCCGGCCCCACTCCTGTGAGCATCGACGTGTGAGATATGAGGGTGATGCTGGGAAAGACAGTTTGAGCATTCCAGGTCACCGCGCCATGCGCGGCCCGATCCATCGTGAATGGCATATCACTCTCTTTCATCACCGCGGGTTTGCCGCCATCGAAACTGATGATAAAAACGTGTTCCGCCCGTGGAGTTTGCGCATTCGCGATAACGGGGAATAGAGCTATCACTACGAAAAGCGAGAAAAATGATGCGGATCTTCTTGCGTTCATTAAATATATCCTTTATGAATTAGAGGACTTCAGTGGAGTCACATCATTACGCAGCCACCTTTGCCAACGGAGTCAGATTGGGAAAGGCCGTGTGTAGCGTCGCAGTTATGCTAGCGCCACTCACCGGCGGTTTCAAGTTCTGTTACACCTTTATAGGCCCTCTCTAAGAGCATTTGGTGTACCGTGGCTGCCATTGGGGTCGGCTTTCAGCAGAGATTGCGCGAAATCGGATACAACTTTCGGCGGCGAAGAATGTACGCATATCCTATGGCATAAAGGGGCTCCTTTTGAACCCAGCGGATCGTGCAGTCTATTAAGTGAAAGGGAATAAAATCGATGGAACGGCAAATCTACGTCACGGCGCAGGACAAAAAACGTCTAATGGACTGCCTTGCGAGCTTACAAGAAATTGCAGATAAACGTGAATTGCCGCACATTCAATACTTGGATCGAGAACTTGCTCGGGCAGTTGTGATTGATGATCCTTCTCTGCTTCCCAGTGACGTGATTACCATGCGTTCTCGAGTTCGTTTGAGAGACGCCAATTCTCATTCTCTACTGGAATGCACGCTGGTTTATCCAACAGAACGCGCTCCAGAAGAAGGTCGTATTTCGGTATTGGCGCCCCTGGGTGCGTCGATGCTTGGTTACAAAGCAGGGGATGCATTTGAAGTCACATTACCCAAAGGTCCCGCACGCTATCACGTGGAGGAAATCTTGTATCAACCGGAATCGTCAGGAGACTACGACCTTTAGGCGTTGTGACGGTGTAACACGAGTTGTGCTTGGCTTTATCCCGACAATGCCTCACGATTAACAATCAGAACTATCGAATGGTCAATACTTGAAGTTTGACTTGGAGGCCTTATGATTCGACTTCATCGAGTTTACGATAGTCCAGTCAAGGTGACCGGCAAGCGGTTCCTCGTCGAACGATTGTGGCCCAGGGGTGTTAAGAAGAAAGACCTGAACCTGGATGAATGGCTACCGGAGGCAGCCCCGAGCCACGAGTTACGAAAATGGTTCAAACATGATCCGGCGAAATGGGACGAATTTCGGCAGCGGTATGAGGCCGAATTAGACGCTAATCCCCAAGCTTGGCAACCACTTATGGATGCTGCAAGCAATGGCAATATTGTTCTTCTTTTCAGTTCCAAGGATACGAAGCACAACAACGTGGCCGCGTTGAAGTCGTATTTGGAGCGCCGACTGCTCGATTGAGGTTAGCCTGTTCAGGAACTAGCTATATCGCTATACGATGTGCGTTTCTTTGGCGCGTGAGTCTGATGCTGGCGCACCGGAAAAGCGAGAGATCCAACCCGCTTCCCTCTGTTTCTCGTCTTGAAGCCGGATCCTTCGCGCGTTGAGAACTTCCGCGCGGCCCAGATACCCCAAGAGGCGTGCCGGATTTGAATCGTCAACAACGAGTATGCGTCCCACATCGTTTTCCAGCATGCGGCTTACGGCATCATGTAGCGGTTCTTGAGGGTTTGTCACGATGAGGTCTTTGCTGGCGATTGACAGGACTGTAAATGGCTGCTCCGCCACAGAATCGGTGTGCCGGAGTAAGTCTCCACGCGTAACAATGCCGACGAGCTGCTGTTTCGAATCTATCAAAGGATATGCCTGGTGCCGCGTCAACGGAATTTCGTGTTGCGCTACGCGAGCAATTAGCTCGTGGACCGGCGTATCGGCAGCGATCGTGGCTATGGATGCGTCCATGACCTCCCCAACGGTCAGTTGGTTGAATATATCGGCTTCATAACCTTGGTGCACGCGTAGACCTCTACGGGCGAGTTTCTCCGTCATGATGGAGTTCTTCATCAGAAGCAGCGCAATTCCCTGCGCGAGCACGCAACCGATCATGAGCGGAAGAATTGCGTCATAATTGCGGGTGAGTTCGAACGCGAAAATGATGAATGCAAATGTCGACCTGGACGCAGCACCGAATACCGCCGCCATGGCCACCAACGCGAAAGCTCCAGGTGAGAGATGCAGGCCGGGGAATACCGAATTCAAGGAGATTGCGAATGCACCGCCCATGGCGGCGCCTGCCATAAACATCGGCGCCAGCAGGCCACCGGATGTCCCAGACCCAAGAGAAACCAAGAGGGCGAGGCTCTTGAACACCAATACAGTAGCAAGTACGCCTATGGCAAGATTACCGTTAAGGATGTCCGAGATCGTATCGTAGCCGACGCCTAAGACTCGAGGGACGAAAAGTCCGATGATTCCAAGTCCAAGTCCGCCAATAGCAGGCCACCACATTGCGTCGAATGGCAAACGTTCAAATTGGTCTTCGACCCAATATAAGGTGCGACTGAAGGCGGCGGCAACAAATCCACAAAGCACGCCCAGCAATGCGTAGAATGGAACGGCGTAAGGTACTCCGAAGTCAACATTCTCGACAGTGAACATTGGGCCCGGACCGATCAGTATCCAATGGATGGTTGTTGCAAGTGTACTGGAAATAACCAGAGGTATGAACGAACGTGAACGGAATTCGAAGAGGAGAAGCTCTATCGCTAGAATCACGGCCGCTATTGGCGTACTGAATGTCGCGGCCATTCCTGCTGCGGCCCCACACGCAAGCAGTGTCTTGCGCTCGGCGGCAGTGGTATGAATGAACTGACCCACGAGGGATCCCAGTGCGCCTCCGGTTTGAATGATAGGACCTTCCGCGCCAAAAGGACCGCCCGTGCCTATGGCGATGGCGGCAGACAGCGGCTTTAGGATTGCCACGCGTGGAGCAATTCGACTTCGATTCGTCAGGACCGCTTCCATTGCCTCGGGTATACCATGTCCCCGTATCTTCGAGGTTCCGAACTTGGCCATCAGACCTACAACGATCCCTCCCAGCGCAGGAGTTACTATGACCCAATAGCCGATAACGTGTTCTTGGAGAGGCCGTAGTTCAACTCCCGCAGTGTGAAAGAAGATTAAATTGGACAGAAGGCCGATGAGACAAAACAGTGCATATGCAACCAAACCGGCGCCAATTCCAATAGGAACAGAAAGGCCGGCTAGCAGGAAGTGCCGGCGTTTACCGACGCCCTGATTGTAACGTTCACGATGCTGATAAGTGGTTTGGGCCACGCGAAGGACTCCACGAGTATAGAATTGGGACCAAAATTTGGGGAAAACGTAGAGATTATATATCGCAGTGCGATATAATGCAAGCCGTTCGTCCCGCAAGATGAGTGTGGGAAAAATTAACGACGCTGGGGCCCCTGTGACACATCAAATTACTAAAGACGATTACGAAAAACTTGCTGAGTTCCGGCACGCGCTACGGCGTTTCCTGGCATTTAGCGAGAAGTGTGCAAGGGAAGTCGGTCTAACCGCTCCCCAACATCAGGCGCTACTTGCAATCAAGGGTTATCCCAACAAGGATTGCGTTACCATCAGAGAATTAGCCGAGAGACTCTGTATTAAGCATCATAGCGCCGTAGGGCTCGTCGATAGGATGGTGGCAGGGGGTTGGGTAGAACGACAGACCGGTAGCGACGATCGAAGGGAGGTGAACATTCGCCTCGCGAGCGAAGGCGAGCGATTGCTGGAAGCATTGAGTGAAGCACATTTCGCCGAACTACAACGATTCGGTCCGCAGCTACAAAAGCTGATTCGGCAACTCTCTGGAGAACATTAACTGTTCACTTGCTTCTATCACGGAACTTGAACTGTCTTGGTTCAGCGGGAAGTGGAGAGAGTCCGGATCGTCTCGATGCCGATAACAGCGGCAAGAAGCTTTCATCGAAGACATCGAATTCTGCCATCCCCTCGGACTCGACAAGACGCTCGTGCTGTCCCTGGCGATTGATGCTGGGTATCGCGTCACGACTACCGCAACTTCGTCGGGCCTACCGACTTGGGCAAGACATTCTTGGCCTGCGCGATCGCGCACAAAGCCTGCCGCAAAGGCCACTCCGTGCATTACCAGAAAATCACTCCTCCAATTTACGAAGATAGAAGTGGAGCAATCCGAAATTCAATAAGAAGCAGCCAGCGCTAGCTATCGCCGCCGGAATTACGATCTTTTGGTTGCCGCCGAGAAAGGCTTCCATGGTCGCGGTAAGAAGCCATAACTGCAAAATGACGATAAGCGAGACTATGCAAAGAATCGCCGTCACGATGGTCATGCGTTGGCTTCGTGAGAAGTGAGTGCGTTTCACGCGGATCGTTCCTTTATGCCGACGGCAAATATTTTTTCATCTCGGAAACTAAGTTCGATGGCGGGCAATGCACGCCTTGGTGGTCCCGCGAGCGGTTCGCCTGTAAAGAGATCAAAATAGCCATGATGGCACGGGCAAAGGAATTTGCCTTCCGATGGCGCCGGAATAACCGGGCACGAGAGATGCGTGCACTTCTGGCCATATGCGAGGTGACGATCTTCGGAAACGCGAACAAGTACACATGCATCACCTTTGTCCGGGTAGTGAAACAGTTTCGAAGAACCCACTGCAAGTTCGTTCGCCCCGGCGATTTCCAATTCCGGTAAACGTCCGCGCACTTTTTGCCGCTCGCTTTCAACAACGATATAACCTTGGCCTGCCACGAAGGCGAGGCTCGTGAGGCCGACTAATTTTGTGAAGTCACGCCGCGATCGATATTCATCGTCTGGAACATCGATCGGAAACTGTTCTCGCCATGCAGGCTGGGCGCAAGACTCGCCTTGTCCCGGTGGAGTTCCTTTGGCCGGGTGTGACGTTTCTTTCATGTCGAGGCCTCCTCTTCGTTCATGGCGCCGAACATCATGTCATCCTCCATGGAATTCCCATACGGTGCCGCACCTAGCGATGCAGTCACGTCGAGGTCGTTGCGTGAAGCTTGCCTGGGCACAAGGACATTCACTTTTGTGGTAATGGTTTGATTTCCGAATCGAAAAGTATTGATAGGACGCGAGTTGGGCCGCAAGCGTTCGATCTCCGTGCGGGTACCGAAGAAGAGCGCCTGGCTTGGGCATACAGAGGCGCACATCGGCTTTTTACCCGTAGATGTGCGATCATAGCACATGTCGCACTTCATCATTAGATGCATACCGGTATTCATCTTGGGAACACCGAAGGGGCATGCGAGCACACAATTGTTGCACGCTATACACCGGGGCTTTCGCGCTGACTGAACGACACCGTCCTCCGTGCGCTTGATGGCGTCGGCTGGACAAACCTCCGCGCAGGTCGGCGAATCGCAATGCATACACACGACGGGGGCCGTTTGGGTCGATGTCGCTCGATCAACATAGTCGAGTTGAATCATCGATTGGCCTTTGTGCGTATCACACTCAGAGCATGCTTGTACACAAGCGTTGCATCCAATACAACGGCTCTGGTCAACAAAAAACTCTTGGGACTCAGCGACGGCCATTAGGATTTCTCCAAGAGTTTTCGCTCGGCGCCGGCGGCGAGTTCAGCTTCACTCGATGACGCTTTGCGCAACCGCACGGCGCACACCTTGTACTCGGGTATTTTAGAGATTGGATCCTGAGCGGAAACGGTTAGTTGATTGGCGCTCTTGCGTCCAGGCCAGTGATACGGAATAAATATTGTATCCGGTCGTATCGTATTCACAACTTTCGCCCGTAGAATGCAGGAACCTCGGCGAGACTCTGCCGTCACCCAGTCTTTGTCCTCGATTCCCAGCTTCTTCGCAAGCCTAGGGTGAACTTCAATAAAGGGATCAGGGCAATGATCGACAAGCGGGCCAATCCGGCGGGTTTGTGTTCCGGAAAGAAAGTGGCTTATCACACGCCCCGTAGTCAACATGAGCGGATACTCGTCATCGGTAACTTCCGCCGGAGGCGTGTATGTCGATACGTTGAATCGTGCCTTACCATCGGGAAAATAAAATGGCCCTGCGCCTTGGGATACAGGGTTCCACGAATCAGGCTCGAAAAGGCGCGGAGTACCAGGGTGCTCGTCGGATGGGCACGGCCAAAAGATCCCGTTGTTACGCTCTATTTTTTCATACGTAATGCCAGAATAGTCCGCCACACCGCCCTTCGAGGCCGCACGTAGTTCGTCCAGTATCTCCTCCGGTGAAGCAAACGTGAATCCACGGTCACGCTTCAGCGCTTTTGCAATGTCCTGGATGATTCGCCAGTCTTGTTTGGCATCACCTGGACATTCGACCGCGGGGTTAATCTTGATTACACGCCCTTCCGCGCTCGTAACGGTACCCTCATCTTCTTCCTGCAAGGAACCAGGTAGAACGATATCCGCAAATGCAGCACTCTCGCTCAAGAAAAAGTCAATGGCAACATAGAACTCAAGTTTCTCAAGCGCTCGGTGCACAAATGCATTGTCGGGAAGTGACACAGCGGGATTAAAACAAATCGACAGCAGGCCACGTATTTCGCCTGTGTCGATTTTACGAAACATCTCGTAAGCGTCGACGCCGGGCTGCGGCAGAGAATCCGGTTCGACTCCCCACACGCCTGCTACATGGGCTCTGTGTTCCGGATTGGCCAAATCGCGGCCGCCAGGAAGTTGGTCTGCCTTCTGGCCGTGCTCGCGCCCACCCTGCCCATTGGCTTGGCCCGTGATAGTCGCATAGCCACAACCCTCGCGGCCTATACGGCCTGAGGCGAGAACAATATTGATCGCGCCCAAGCAGTTTTGTACGCCATGAGAGTGATGCTCAATGCCGCGTGCATGAAGGAGAAAACTTGTGGCAGCCGTTCCCCACCATTCCGCGGCCTCACGAATAGCTTTTTCAGCGATGCCCGTAACTTCGGCCGTGCGTGTTGGAGTCCACTCACGGACATGAGCGGCGACATCATCGAATCCCACGGTATGCGTATTGATGAAATCGTGATCCAGCCAGTCATTCTCGATCATCAGCTGAAGAATGCCATTGAATAAGGCAACATCACGCCCCGGCTTTATCGGCATAAAGAGATCGCTCATGCGGCCTGCTGGTGTTATGCGTGGATCAACCGTGATAATTCGCGCGCCTGCTTCACGGGCTTGCCAGATATAGTCAGTGGTTATGGGGGCACACTCGGCCACGTTCGCCCCGCTGATCCAAATCACCTCGGCTTTGGGAATGTCGCTCCAAGGATTCGCGGCACGGTCTATTCCAAAGGATTTCTTGTTTCCCGCAGCTGCGCTCACCATACAGAGGCGGCCGTTATAATCGATATACGGTGTTTTTAGGCATACCCGGGCAAACTTCCCCATGAGGTAGGTTTTTTCCGTGGTGAGACTGGCGCCGCTGAGTAGGCCGAATCCGCCGGGACCGTACGCTTGCTGGATACGCTCGATTTCAGAGGCGACACGAGCGATGGCCTCATCGTAGCCGATGGCCTTGAACCCGCCTGCGGCTTGCGAATCTCTCGCATAGGCATGCAATAACCGATCCGGATGGGCGCCTTGCAAGTAACGCTTTACGCCCTTGGGACAAAGCTTTCCTTGATTGAAAGGAAAGTCGTACCGGGGCTCAAAACCGATAACCTGATTGTTCTTAACGAGCAGCGTCACGCCGCACTGTTGACCACAGAAACAACAATGCGTGTTTACAAAACTGTCCGGGGTGGCTCCTGCATCCAGACGAATACCTGTGGAAACAGAGGGGTGTGGACCGAAACGGTTCGCTCTAGCGTTGTCCGGTGCAGAATGGGTGGCCATCCATGAACCTCCTAAGGATGAAAGTTTTCCGCGTCTTCGCGACCCAATGGGCCCTCGGATAGACCAGGATTGGCATAGGCCGGCCGAGGTAAAGGGAGAGACCCGGAAATGTGCGATTCGCTTGCTGCGATTCGGCTCTGCGCGAGCGCGAACATCACCCGCCTACATGGGGGGCAAACGAACTGGTAATGAGTCAACGCCGCGCAGTCTTCCACATCGTAACGGTATCCAAGAGCGCTTTCCGTCTCAATCAGATCGTGTACATGCATTTCGGAGGCAAAAGGGTGGTTGCACCGTGCGCAACGCGCTCTTGGTTCGCGCGTCGCTACGTCCTTATAGAATTCGACGCCTAGTTGCGCGGGCCGCTGGAAAACGTGAAAAAACTTTCCAAAGGGCAACCACAGTAATGTAAAAATCACGGTGACCGCATGCGCCAAAGCGAGAAAATCGTAGCCGTATCCTTCGAGCCATGTGTAACTAACTGTGAGCAGCAGTCCGCTCAAACTGACGGCGAAGAGCAAAATTAAGGGAAGAAAATCCTCGGAAAACGTCTCAAGTGCAGCTGCGCCCTCATCTCGCATGCGGCGTCGCATAGCCAACATGACACCAGGAATCACCATCAACGAAGCCCACACCAGCCCGTGAAAAATCAGAAACGCGAACCAGGAATCGTGGGGGATGGCAACCGTCGGGAACCCGAAAACCACAACACGATACCAATCTATCCGATCAGGCAACGACTCAAAATATATCCATCCGAAGACGAGAGGAAACGTGATTGCTACGGCGAGCAAGCATCCCCACATGATGAGCATATGCGCGAGCCAGCGGAGCACGCCGCGCTTGAACATAAAATCATTGAGAGCAAACTGCCCTCCAACACGTTGTAGCCATAGTTTCAAGTTGGATGATCGATGATTGCGCTGCAAGAAGGCTTGCCACCCTCGCCGCCAGAAAACGGCGGTCGGAGGCCGTTGAAGCCAGATAGCATACCGGTAGGTTATACCAAAGGTCGCAAAAAGAGTGGCGAACGTGTAGGCCACCAACGGTGCATCGAAATGCTCAAGGTTTCGAGAACCCACTACGATGAGCAAAGTCAAAAATCCCGTAACAATAGCTGAGTACACTGTGGCTCGCAGCTTCTCGGGTCTGATCATCTCTTCGTCCTACCGGCTGCCGCTGGTTTCGGTTGAAAGCAACTGATCCATGTGATGAAGTTCTTCGGCAACAATGGTTTCCGAGTCGGGCGTGCGGAAACTGGCTACCATGATATCATTTGGTTTAGCCGTACAGCAATGAAATCCACGACCGAATCTCAGGCAGGCAGCGGAAATCAGGCCGCACAAGCTGCCATGATATGGTAATCAAGAGGAGTAATGCATTATACTGGGCATGCACTGTAGCCGTCGCTCACCGCATCCGGAATTTGACCGTATCGAAAGTAGCGGTCGGTTTTCTGTCCCAGCGAATCCGCGCCTCGCCTTCGTCCGCGTGTACGGTGAAATCGCGTTACTGCGCAACCTGTCTTCGTTCGCTATAGCGGACTCACCCTGAACGGCATACGAATCTTCGTGAGCATGAACATTGAAAGATCAGAGATTTACTCATTGCGGTACACGGCGTGAGGCATGAATAAACTTCACGTTTCGCTAAATGCCTCATCGTTCCCCCCAGATCCAGAGGAGGTATCCTGCCAATGAAGCGTTCTCGTCCCAGAGTAATTCTGTCTACAATAAATGAGTCGAAATGGCTAGTGATTAAACGAGAGGTTACTGTGCGTGTCGAAGATTCGGGAAAGTGATATGCCGGGGAAATCGCTTTGGCATACATTCTTTGATGCCGAAACTGTGTTGACCAAGTTGGGATTGAACAAGAATGTGGGCGATGCGGTGGATTTCGGCTGTGGCTATGGTACATTCTCCTTGTTTGCGGCGAGCCTGATATCGGGCACGCTTCATGGTTTTGACATCGAGCCTGCGATGATTGCGGAATGCGAATGTCGTGCCGCGAACGAGCGTGTACACAATGTGCGATTCCATCTGCGCGACTTGATCGTGGATGGAACAGGCCTGGACGGGGAAAGCGTGGACTATGTCATGATGTTCAATATCCTTCACACAGAGGAGCCCCTAATATTACTGTGCGAAGCGTGGCGTGTTCTCAGAGATGGCGGTCGGCTTGCGATTACCCATTGGAACTACGACCCGAAAACTCCCCGGGGACCGTCAATGGGGATCAGACCCCGTCCTGAACAAAGTCGGTTTTGGGCTGAGGAAGCAGGTTTTATTTGTGAGACAGAATACGAAATAGATCTGCCCCCACATCACTATGGTTGGTTGCTGTGTAAGTCGTCGAATGAAGTCACTTGCAGGTTGTGAGCGAGGGGTGTCTCGTCGGCAACCAAACTTGATCATCAAGATGCACATACAAGTGTCGCGGGAGCAAAACGGGAGCAATTTTCTACAAAAGCGTGCGTAATCGCGATAAATTGTGATAAAAGCTGAGACCAATCTAACTCGTTATGAATCACAATGTTGCGTCGTAAGTGGCTGGCGTAAAATGACTTGCAAAACTAGCCTGCCTAGGCTTCGATTCCCGCCGCCTCCACCAATACTTAAGTTGTAATGCAGCCCAAGCCCGTATGGCTCTAGGCCGCGCTCCCGGCATCGACGATTTGGGTTGCCAATCCTGCGCTTGACCTGTAGACTGCCTAAGTTGCGCATCACGTCGATTGTGGTCCCAAGGAACTACCCTCAGATCTGGCAAAGGGAATCAGTCTAACAGGCGACTTCGCCATCCGCTCCGCTCCGCAAGTAATACGACACCCGCCCCGCCGCTGATTGGCGGAGCGGCAGGAATAGTCCCCTGTGCATCTTCGGCGGCAGGGTTTTGCTGCACTGTCAAGCAATGCGAACCCACCGGCGTGTAGACCGCTACAGTTGTGACCAACGGAGGAGATCATGGCAACTCAACTGGACCACGAGTTAGCGAAACTTCGCAAAGGCGATCACCTCTGCCCCGTTCACGACAACTTAATGGATCAGACCAGCAGCGCCGTGGCGTTCATCGTCGCCGGGTTGCAGAGCGGCGAGCGCTGCCTCTATGTCGCTAACGATACGCCGTTCGAGGAACTCGTCCGGCGATTTGCTGCCTTGGGCATGAATGTTGCCCAAGAAACCGAAAAGGGCTCGCTCAAGATCCTGACCAAACGCGACGTCTACCTGCGAGAGGGAAAGTTCGACGCCCGCAGGATGCTCGACTACTTGGCGGAGTGCGAGTCTGCGGCGGTTGCCGACGGCTACGCTGGCTTGCGGTTCCAGGGGGAGATGACATGGGCGCTCGACGCGAACGTGGAAGGCGATCGGCTCATCGAATATGAGGCCATGCTCAACGAATTCCTGGCCAAACACCGGGCGGTTATCGCGTGCCACTACTTGCGGTCGCGGTTCGATCCCGCGCTTATCCATGACCTGCTCGTCACTCACCCGTTGGTGGCCATCGGCGATCTTGTTTGTCCCAATCCCTACTACCTGCCGCCGGAACTGGTCCTCCGACCCGAACCGATGGCGACTTCGGAGTTCAAACGGAAACGGCTGGATTGGTGGATCGAGCGTCTGCGCGCGGCGATGGCGGGCGAGTTGGAGCGCAAGCAGGCGACGGAAACGGCCCGTGAGCGGGAAGAACTCGTCCAGTTGTTGCTTGATTCTACGGCCGAGGCCATTTACGGAATCGACCTCCACGGCAACTGTATGCTGGCGAACCCGACATGCGCCCGGCTCCTCGGCTATGCCGAACCCGAGCAACTGAATGGCCGGAACATGCACACCCTGATCCACCACCATTATCCGGATGGTCGTCCGTACCCCGAGGAAGAATGCCCGATCGTTAAAGCGATTCATACACGGCAAGGGGCTCATATAAAGGACGAGGTATTCTGGCGTGCCGACGGGACGAAGTTCGACGCTGAGTATTTCTCTTACCCAATGTGGCGGGACAAGGAGATCATCGGTGCGGTGGTGACATTCCTTGACGTCAGCCATCGGAAAAACCTCGAGGAGCAATTGCGGCAAGCGCAGAAGATGGAGGCCATCGGGCGATTGGCCGGCGGCGTCGCGCACGACTTCAACAACCTGCTGACCATCATCACCGGATACAGCGAACTCTTGCTTCAATCGATCCCCAAGGATGATCCCAACCGGGAGTTGCTGGAGGAGATCCGGAAGGCCGGGTATCGGTCGGCATCGTTGACTCGGCAGTTGTTGGCGCTCAGCCGGAAGCAGATTCTGGCCCCCGAGGTATTGGACCTGAACGACGTGGTCCGGGATACCGAGAGAATGCTTTGTCGCGTCATCGGCGAGGACATCGACTTGGCAACCGTGTTGCACCCTGAACTCGGAAGCGTGAAAGCTGATCCGGGACAACTGGAACAAATTCTTCTCAACCTGGCGGTGAATGCCCGCGACGCCATGCCGCAAGGCGGTAAACTCACCATCGAAACCAACAACGTCATCCTTGGCGAGGACTACACCCGGTTCCACGCGGACGTACAGCCCGGTCGGTACGTAATGTTGGCGGTCTCGGACACGGGAGTCGGCATGACCGAGGAGGTCAAACGACACCTGTTTGAACCGTTCTTCACCACCAAGGAGACCGGTAAGGGCACTGGATTGGGACTGGCGGTGGTTCACGGTATCGTCAAGCAGAGCGAAGGCTCGATCGAGGTATACAGCGAACCGGGCGTGGGGACCTCGTTCAAGATCTACCTCCCGCGCGTGGAACAGGCCGCGCCGACTGGCAAGACCTGGCCCGGCCTCGGTCCCGCTCCTCGCGGGACGGAAACTTTGCTGTTGGTCGAGGACGAGGACGCTGTTCGGGCACTGACCCGCTTCACCCTGCAACAGTGCGGCTACACCGTCCTGGAAGCGAGCCGTGGCGAGGATGCCTTACGGGTCGCCGGGAACCACCGGAAGCCGATCCAGTTACTCATCACAGATGTCGTGATGCCCGGAATGGGGGGGCGGGTCCTCGCCGAGCGGTTGCTAAGTCTCCATCCCGAGATGAAGGTACTGTATCTTTCTGGCTACACCAATGATGCAGTCGTTCGGCACGGCATTCTCCACGAGGAGGTGAACTTCTTGCAGAAGCCGTTTTCGCCGAGCGCACTGGCTCACCGAGTCCGGGAAGTGCTTGAGAATTGACAGGAGGTTATCGACCGATTACGGATGCTAACTAAAGGTCATCATTCACTTGCAGAGTCGGAGCGCAATGGGGGAATTACGATATGCCTGACCAGAACTCCGCGATGCACGCACTAGTCGTCGATGACGAACCGGCAGTGCGCCGGATACTCGCGTCCGCCTTAAAACGTGTCGGATTCACGTGTCACACCGCGCCCGACGGTGAATTAGGTCTGCAGGCTATTGTGCGTCAGCCCATCGAGCTATTGGTGACGGACCTGCGGATGCCAAACAAGCATGGCCATCGTCTAGTCGTTGACGTATTCGATCAGGTCCATCCGCCCATGATCGTGGTGATTACGGCGGTAACAGAGTTCGCGATCGTTGCCGATCTGCTAAAGAGGGGTGTTGCCGACGTCGTACTGAAACCATTTGATTCGGGTTTCTGCGCTGCAAAGTGGAAGGCGATGGTCGACCGGCAGCGGGAAACGGCTTCTCAATCTCAACTGTCGGTTCCGTCGGAAGAAGAATTGGTTACCAGTAAGATCTCGGAAGCGACGAACACGTTGCGCAAGCAACTGAAAGAGATATCTGCCAGCTTCGAAGACACCATAAAGGATTTAGAGTCTAAGCAGGAAAAACTGGAAGCGGGATTCCTCGGGTCCGTCAGGCTGTTGACACAACTATTACGGCAATTTGACGACACGGACACGAATCATGCGGGACGCGTCGAGAAGCTTGTACGCATCATCTGCAAGGAAGTCAATCTGACCGGAGATGCGCTTCGAGATGTGCTGGTAGCGTCGCTCCTGCACGATCTGGGCCAGTTCGGCATGCCGGATGCCGTTCGTGGGCTTCCGCCTTGGGAATTATCCGAAACGCAGCGCGAAGCATTCACGAAATATCCAGAAATTGGCGCGACACTCCTCAGTGAAGTGCCCGGATGTGATGAAATCGTCCGACTTGTGTCGGCTCATGCCGAGTGTTTTGACGGTTCCGGGTTTCCAAACCATCTCAGGGGAACCGACATACCCCTCGGCGCGCGCATCATTAGGCTGGCGGATGGCGCTGACACCTATCTGATGTATCATAAAGGTGGAACGCCCGCGGAAAGTCTAGCAGCTTATCTTCGCAGCGAACGAGGCCGTACATTCGATCCGCGGATTGTCGACGCTGCGTACGACGCTTTAATCGAGCACGCATCGAACATTCACGAATCCCAAAGCAAAATCAGTCACATCACGCCAGGCGACGTGTTGGCCCATGACCTTTTCTCGACAGAAGGTTCCCTACTCGCCAGACAAGGCGCCAGCGTTACCGAGGCGATGCGGGTACGACTGTTGGCGCACCTGGGTGATGTCACGATCCGAGTTGTTCGTCAGCAAAATGTCTCCGTGGAGTGATTCGGCTCAGGTTATATCCGCTGGCGCCTAGTGGCCGGTGCCTGATGAGTCTCAAGTAGAGGGCGATATCACGGGAGCAAAACGGGAGCAGATAAAACGGCGAGCGCGGTACAAAGATTCGGCTACGGCGACCCTTATTTGTGTTCGGGCTTCTTGAGTCCCCATTTCTTCATGCGGGAGAGCAAGGTCGTAGGATTCACCCCTAGAAGTTCGGCGGCGCCGTCCGGACCTTTGATCTTCCAATTGGCCTTTTCGAGGATGATACGGAGATTGTCGCGCTCACGGCGTTGAAGTTCTGC
Organism: Candidatus Hydrogenedentota bacterium; assembly: GCA_045863295.1. GTDB lineage: Bacteria > Hydrogenedentota > Hydrogenedentia > Hydrogenedentales > SLHB01 > BTWA01. The sequence continues at coordinate 69,150 of BTWA01000023.1, read as the reverse complement.
TTCGGTGAGAAACTCGGGGTGGTCTGTATCGCCGGCCAGTGGCGCTGAACGAGTCACTTGCGTTGGTTGGTTTGCCACAGGCAAATCGAAATCCATTGTGCCTCCGTGGGCCAGAATGACAGCGCGCTCGATCACGTTGCGCAATTCGCGCACGTTTCCAGGCCAGTCGTAGTTCTGCAGTTTCACAATTGCGGTTCTCGTCAAGCGTGGTTTAGGGCACTTCAAGTCTCTTGCGGTGAGTTCGACGAAATGTTTCGCCAAGGCTGGAATGTCGTCGAGACGCTCACGGAGTGGTGGAACTTGGATCGGGAAGACGTTAAGACGGTAGTAAAGGTCTTCCCGGAACCGGCCTGCTGCGACGGCTTGCTTGATGTCGCGATTGGTGGCCGCGACTATCCGCACATCCGCGGAACGCGTGCGGTCCTCTCCGACACGTTCATAGCGTTTTTCCTGAAGCACACGCAGGAGTTTGTTCTGAACGTCCAGCGGAATCTCACCCACTTCATCCAGGAAGATCGTCCCGCCCTCGGCCGTTTCGAAACGGCCCGCCCGGTCCTTCACCGCTCCGGTAAACGATCCCTTTGTGTGGCCAAAGAATTCACTCTCAAATAACTCCCGCGGAATCGAAGCGCAATTCACGCGAACGAGAGGCCCGTCTTTGCGTGCGCTACGGCAGTGGATTTCGTGCGCTACGAGTTCTTTACCGGTGCCCGTCTCGCCCAGAATAAGTACGGAGGCCTCTGTGGGTGCAACCAGATCAATTTGGCTGACGATGTGCCTGAGCGGGGCGCTCTGGCCGACGAGGTCACCAAAGGCTTTCGCTTCGATGACGGCTTCTTCAAGATAGGAATTCTTCAGCTCCAGTTGCACTTTGAGGCGCTGAATTTCCTCGAATGCCCTCGCGTTAGCAATCGACGCACCCAACTGATCAGAGAATACTTGTCCCCATGGGTGAAATTCCTCCGGCCATTTTCCACGAACGTAGCCGGCTGAAACACCCAGAACCTCGCCTTTGTACCGAATAGGACCTACCAAGTATTCGCCAACTTGTTCTTCGATCACCCACTCCACTCCTGGAAGCAACGCCGGGGGATCGTCTGAGACGCTTACCAGCTTAGGCTCATTCGTCACGGCAGATTCGCCGATGGGGCCTACGCCCAGCGGCACCCGTGCACAGAGATCTTCGTAAGGTAGCGGACCGGCGCCGGTGCCCAAGACGGATTTCCCTTTTGCCGCGACCAGGTGCAGGCAACGGGATTGGTCGGGGCATTGCGGCCGGTATGGGCACGTAGGGCACAAGTCACCTTTGTCAATCAGCCAGACTTGGACGCAGGCGGCTATCGGCCCTTGCGAGCCACGCTCGACAAACTTCCAAAGTAGTCTTTCCAGCGAATGCTCACTGGCAATGTCAATAAGCAGACCGGCTGCGCTCCAAGGGTCAAAACGGCTGTCGCTGAGAACTTCCATACCCGCTATCTTAGTCGCATCAAGACGAAACGTCAACCCTGCACAAGGCGAATTTTCATACGTTCATAATTTCATACAAACACTCAATCGGCGATCTAACGCGTAAGTAATTGGAATTCTTTACCTTAGATCCTCCAAGTGTGTCTTGGCATGGCGGATGCTTTTCTGAGGGCAAGTTACGAACATTGAAAGGGAGGTAGCCATGAGCAAGATTGTGCATGCGGTAATTCACTTCATGGACCAAACGAGTGTGAATCTCGCGTGGCCTCTTCAAGGCGGTGAAGACCCCCACGCGAGAGTTTCGAAAGTCCGCAAGGCGCTTGAGATGGACAGGATTGCCATCGAGGTGCAGGGAGACCTGTTCGTAATCCCCATCACGAACATCAAATACGTCCAAATCACTCCCGCGCCAGCGAACCTGCCGGGAGATGTCGTCAGGGGCGGCCACATGGCCTGACGCTTCCGTTCAACAACCTGTTCCAAGTAGGCCAAATCGTCTTTTTTTGATACTGCGCAGTAAAGGATTACACGTATGACCACGAATACAAATTACCTGGAGATCGACGGAGCGAATTTCGATTCGGCGGTGCTCAAATCCCGGTTGCCAGTACTCGTCGCATTCGCGACGCAGTGGAGCCGTCCGTGCCAAGTCCTCAACTCGGTGCTGGAAGAAATCGCTGCTTCGTTCGCGGATAGGCTAAAAGTTGTCCGGATTAACGCAGACGAGAATCCCGATCTCGGCTTGTGGTACGGCATCCATGCGGTCCCGACACTCCTCTACTTTGTAGCCGGCAATGTCAAGTGCAAAATCGTCGGAACGGCCACAAAGGCCGCCATCTTGTCCCGTTTGGAACCCCTCACTTCCACTCAACACAACACAGGAGAGTAGCGCGATGATCAGCAATGTTTCCTCCCTTGATTATCCTAGACGGCATTTAGGCCGTGTCCCTTCGCGACTCATGCTCGCATCGCTCGCCGGAGCATTGGTTGTCGCGGTGTTGTCGTCGCTTTACTTGCCTCCGCTGGGGGCGGTACTGAAGGGGCGTGAAAGCCGTCCAACGTCGGCCGCGGTCTCCCACAACGAAACGCACGCAACACCGGTACAGCAAGTCGGCGTCCGCAAGGTGAAGGTGGTGACAGTATCTTCGGGAGGCGAGACCGTGGGACGCAATTTGCCTGGAACGGTGCGCGCTTCGAAGCGAGTAGAACTCGCGTTCCAGATAAATGGCAGGTTGATTGAGTTGCCCGTTCAAGAGGGGCAGTTCGTACAAGAGGGGGAGATCCTGGCAGAGCTTGACCCACGCGATCTCGAAATTGCCGTGCGCAATGCTGCAAGCCAGGTGCAACGGGCTCAGGCTGTGGTGCGGCTCTCCACAATCGAGTACGAGCGTCTCGAACGCGTCAAGAAGGCGGAACCAGGCGCCGTCGCCCAGAGCCAGATTGACCGTGCGGTAGAACATCAAGCCATGGCGCATGCCGACCTTTTAGCCGCCGAGTCAGCCCGTGATTTCGCCCAATTGCAGTTGAGCTATACCTGCCTAAAGGCTCCTTTTTCCGGCGTGGTCTCGAGGCGAGTTCTAGACAATTTTCAGGAGATTCTAGCGAAGCAGCCCGTCATGACGTTGGACGACATTTCGAAGGTTGAAGTCCTCGTCGATATTCCTGAAGCGCTTATTGGGCCGGTCATGCGCCCAGGCAGTCATGTTGCCTACGCGGAATTCGCGCCAGCACCCGGAGAGAAGTACCCCCTGACCCTGAAGGAGTACTCCGTGCGGGCGGACCCCACAACCCTCACGTATCGGGTGACGGCCGTGATGGAGCAGCCGACGACAGGCTTCAAAGTCCTTCCTGGGATGACGGCCAATGTGTGGGCGCGACCGCAAGAGGGCGCTGTCCCGCGGATTGTGGTGCCGGCTGCCGCAGTGTTCGCCTGGCAGGGGCAAACTCCACACGTATGGGTGGTGGATCCCGAGGAGATGACCGTCCATCGTCGCGAGTTAACAACCGGCGATCTGGTTGGAACTGATGGGCTGGCCATCACGGAGGGACTGCAAAGCGGCGAAGAGATCGCCGTGACCGCAGTCAGCCAGCTCCGTGACGGCATGAAAATTCAGAAGCTGGAATAGGTCAAAGGAAAAACAAGTCATGATGAACCTTGCGGAATACTCCATTCGCAACAGCGTGGTTACCTGGGTCGTTGTCATTGTCTTGCTCGGTGGCGGCTTCACTTCATTTCAGAGGCTGTCGCGCCTTGAGGATCCGGAGTTCACGATTAAAGAAGCGTTGATTCTCACGCCGTATCCAGGCGCGTCGGCCAGTGAGGTGGAAGAGGAAGTGTCCGACGTTATGGAGAAAGCGGCCCAGCAACTGGGGCAAGTGAAGCGGGTCGAGTCCCGCTCCTCGCGCGGCCTGTCGATCGTACAGGTTGTCATTAAGGAAGAGTACGACAAGCGCGACCTTCCCCAAATTTGGGACGAGCTTCGCAGAAAGGTGAGCGACCATCAGCGCGATCTTCCCCCGGGCGCCGGTCCGTCTGTGGTGAATGACGATTTCGGAGACGTTTACGGCGTTTATCTGGCACTTACCGGTGAAGGACACACATACAGGGATCTGTACGAAACCGCCAAGTTCCTGCAGCGGGAACTGTTGCACGTTACGGACGTAAAGCGCGTCGATATCCTGGGCCACCAGCAAGAGGTCGTTTATGTTGAAATGCAGCGGGAGAAGATGGCGAAACTTAGAATCTCTCCGCAGGACATTTATACCGCCCTCGCATCGAAGAACCTGGTAGGCGATGCGGGAAGGGCGGTCGTCGAGAATGAGCGTATTCCATTGAATCCCACGGGAGGAATTACGTCGGAAGCGCAATTTCGCGACCTGCTTATCCGTGGCCGCGGGCCCGATGATGCGTCACTCGTTTACTTGGGTGACGTGGCTGACATCGTGCGGGGCTACGAAGATCCGCCGAGGCAAGTGGTCCATTATGACGGAAAACCCGCCGTCTTCCTGGGCATCTCCACCGTACAGGGCGGCAACGTCGTTCGGATGGGAGAAGGAATCGATAGGCGGATGGCCGAATTGTTGCCTGAGATTCCACTCGGAATCCAATTTGGAATTATATCCCACCAGTCCAAGACTGTGGTCGCGGCAATCAACAACTTCATGATTAGCCTCGTCGAGGCCGTCTTCATAGTGATAGCGGTCCTACTGGTGTTCATGGGACTCCGGAGCGGGCTTATCATCGGCGCCGTCCTATTCATCACGATCATGGGATCGTTCATCATCATGGAGATGAAAGGGCTCATTCTTGAGCGCGTTTCGCTAGGAGGATTGATCATTGCCCTCGGTATGTTGGTGGACAATGCGATCGTTGTGACCGACGGAATGCGCGTCCGCATCCAGATGGGAAAGAATGCCCTTGACGCGGCCAAGGACGTCGTTGGTCAGACGGCCATGCCGCTCTTGGGCGCCACGGCCATCGCTATCCTGGCTTTTGCTCCCATCGGTCTGTCCAAAGACAACACGGGCGAGTACTGCCGTTCCCTTTTCTATGTTGTTCTAATCTCTTTGGCATTGAGTTGGTTCACGGCGGTCACGACGACGCCGTTGCTGTGCAAAGTCTTTCTGAAGAAAGCGATGCCCGAATCCGGCAAGGCAGAGAAGGATCCCTATGGAGGTATCCTCTACCGGGTATACCGGGGATTCCTAATAATCTGCATCCGCTTCCGTTGGGTGACCGTGGCTGTAGTTGTGGGGATGTTACTCGCGTCCCTTGCCAGCTTCACAACAGTCAAGCAGAGCTTCTTTCCAGATTCAACTCGGGCTCAGTTCATGGTCGATTTCTGGTTTCCCGAGGGGATGCGCCTCGAGGAAACGAACCAACGCCTCGAACAGGCACAGAAATATCTACGGCAGATGGAAGGGGTGATCGGCGTGGCGGCCTCGGTGGGCGGTCCGCATACACGCTTCCTGGTGGTCTACACGCCCGAAAAGCCTTGGGATACCTACGCGCAGTGCCTGGTCGACGTGGACGACTATCACAACATTCCTGCACTGATCTCTGAAGCTCAAGAAGAATTAAGCACCTTGTTTCCCGATTCCACCATCTCCGGCCAGATGTTCAAGCTCGGACCGGGCGGACCAGGAAAGGTACGCGTGCGAATCACGGGACCAGACCCTGAGGTTCTGCGTGAACTTGCTGGACGGGCTGAGGCGATTTTGGCGGCGAGCCCAAGGGCAAAGGGGGTGCGGACTGACTGGCGCACCAAAACGAAAGAACTCCGGCCCCAAATGGCAGAGTCTCAGGCAAGAACCTTGGGAATCGACCGGCTTGATGTGGCCCGGGCGTTCGAGGCGGCTGTGGAAGGGACTGTTACTGGCGTTTACCGTGAAGAAGACGAGTTGCTGCCAATCATTGCACGGTCGCCGGAAGACGAGCGCTTGAGCTTGGGCGATCTGGGATCCGTGCAGGTCTGGAGTCCGGCGGCCCAACAAATGATTTCCATGGATCAAGTCGTAACCGGGTTCGCGACAGAGTTCGAGAATCCTTACATCTGGCGTAGGCAACGGTCGAAGACGATCACCGTGTTCGCCGATCCAAAATCTGGACTCGCGAGTGAGCTATTCCAGGACGTCAAAGTTAAAGTCGAGAAGGCTTTGAATGTTGATTTAGCGCAGGCGCTGGGGACGGTGCCGTCGACGCACACCTTCAAAACGATTCCGGTTAAGGAAGACTATCTTTTGCCCCTGAAAGATATGCCGGGCTATTACATGGCCTGGGGCGGCGAGGCGGAAGATTCGGCCACCGCGCAGGCGAACCTCGCAGCAGGCTTTCCACCTGTCTTGAGCATGATGATTTTCATCTCGATTTTGTTGTTCGGCTCGATCCGCAAGACACTTGCCATCTGGCTGACTGTACCTACCTCGATCATTGGAGTGACCGTCGGCCTTGTTGCGTGCAATCAACCCTTTGGCTTCATGTCACTCCTGGGGCTGCTTAGCCTCTCCGGCATGTTAATCAAGTGCGCCATCGTGCTCATCGACGAGATTGGCGCGCAGCTCTCTTCGGGGAAGCACCCGTTCCATGCCGTAGTGGACTCGAGTGTGAGCCGTTTTATGCCAGTGCTCATGGCTTCCGCCACCACGATGCTGGGAATGATACCGCTATTCTCGGACGCTTTCTTTGCTGGCATGGCTGTCTCCATTGTGTTTGGCCTGGGCTTTGGAACGGTTCTGATACTCGTTGTGGTGCCTGTGCTCTATTCAATCTTGTTTCGTATCCCATATCTCCCTGCGAATCCTCGCACCCCCGCAGAGACAAGCACTACTGCTCAACCGGTATGAATTCCGCGATCAAGAACGAAAGGGATACTGTCATGATGCAGACCAAGTATAAAACCGTTGCACTGGGAGCCATGCTACTCCTACTGGGCGGCTGTGCGACCGTGGGCCCCGACTTTGTCAAGCCAAAGGCGCAGGAACCCGAGGAGTGGCTCGAGAAAGACCCGCGTGTCAAGAGCGAGACCACAGACCTGAGCGCGTGGTGGAAAGTCTTCAACGATCCAGTATTGGACAATCTCATCGAGACGGCCTACCAGCAAAACCTGACGCTTCAAATGGCAGGCATGCGCATCCTCGAGGCGCGCGCCCAATTGGCAATCGCCATTGGAAACCAGTATCCGCAGGTACAGAATCTGAGCGGGAGCTTTACAAGCACCAACTTGAGTGAGAACTCCGCAAACACGTTTTCCGCGTTGGACTTCAGCTATAACGACATGACCGCCAGTTTCGGCGCGGCGTGGGAGATCGACCTCTGGGGGAAGTTCCGGCGCGGCATTGAAGCGAGTAATGCGGCGTTCGAGGGCACCATCGCCAACTATGACGATGTCCTCGTTTCCCTGACGGCGAATGTGGCGGGCGCGTACACCCTCATCCGGACGTTCGAGGCCCGCCTTGATGTGGCGCGCACGAACGTGGACTTGCAAGAGCAGACCCTTCGAATTGCCGAGGCCCAGTTTGAGGGCGGTCTCGTCACTGAACTCGATGTGCTTCAGGCCAGAAATCTCTTGTACGCCTCGAAGGCCTCAATCCCGCCACTCGAGGCTGGCCGCCGCCAGTCGCAGAACGCGCTCGCCACGCTTCTGGGTATCTTGCCGGAACAGGTGGAAGAGCTTCTCGGCGGGCCAGCGCCAATCCCTTCAGCCCCTTTGGAAGTCGCCGTCGGTGTTCCCGCCGAACTGCTACGCCGGCGGCCCGATATTCGTCGTGCGGAGCGGCAGGCTGCTTCGCAATGCGCTCTCATCGGGGTGGCGGAGGCGGACCTGTATCCTCACTTCTCCCTTTTCGGGTCGATAGGCCTGCGAACAAGCGACACGAAGTCTTTGCTCCCTGGCGGGCCAAGCGGAATCGATATAGGCGACCTCTTCAAGTCCGGCAGCATTCAGTGGTTTGCCGGGCCAAGCTTCACTTGGGACATCTTTAACTACGGACGTATCAAGAATCGAGTTCGAGTTGAAGACGCTCGCTTTCAGCAGACAGAGCTCAACTATCAGAACACCGTACTAAGAGCCGTTCAGGAGGTTGAGGACGGACTGGCCGGGTTTATACAGGCCAGCGACGCAAAGGATTTCTTCCGTGAATCCGTCTCCGCCGCTGAACGTTCTGTAAGAATCTCTCTGGTGCAATATCGGGAAGGCCTCGTGGACTATCAACGCGTTCTTGACGCACAGCGCGCATTGGCCTCCTCGCAAGATGCTTTTGTCTCGACTTCGGGCTCGGTAGCCACGAACCTGGTCGCCGTTTACAGGGCGTTGGGCGGCGGTTGGGCAATCAGGATTGGGAACGACTTCATCCCCTCCGCGCTAAAAGAGGAGATGGCGCTGCGTACGGACTGGGGAAAGATATTGGATTCGCAACCGTCCGAAGTGGAGAGCAAGCTCAAGTAAGGCATGGTCCGCTTACATCAGAATTCATTTGCGTGTCTGTAATGTGCAGTGACCTTTTCGAAACAAGGAGCCAACCAGTGGAACAGTCATTGTTTGAAGTGGCAATCACAGTTGACCAATTCCTGCGAGAGCACCGGGCGACCTCGACTGTGGACCTGTGCTCATGCCTTGGATTGTCCCGAGCAGACTGCGCCGCAACGCTTGCGTGGCTTGCTGACCGGGGACGTATCGAGTTGGGCATGAGCTGCGGCCAAGCTGAGGTTGTTTGCGCCACGGACACGCGAGACGCAGGGTCACATCACGGGCGCACCATACGATAAGGACCGTATATCATGGACTCGACGCAGCTTATCCGCTCCTCAACTCATGAGGAGTATCTTGCCCGGAGAATCCAGACGACGCTCACGCGGTCGCTCAACCGCAGACTTTGGAAGCGAATTCTGTGGCGGGTTGGCGTGGCAGTTCTCGGATTCATAGTAGCTGGGTGTTTGGTGCTTGAAACTCTTAAATTCTATCTCCCTCGTTTTGCGGAAATGCCCTTCGCCATTTTCCTCGCCGTTACATTTCTCTTGTGCCCCGTAATCGTTATTTCTGTCCGGCATGTGCTCGCCCTACTGGTCGACCTTCAAATGGCACACTTGGAACTATTGGTTGTCCTCGGAAACACTGTTGCAAAGCGGGACCAAGACACGGCAGAGCACAATTTCCGGGTCGCGATTATGGCGGTCCAGCTTGCTGAGGCAGCCAGACTGGATGCCCAATCAATGCTGGGTCAATTCACGGGTGCTTTTCTGCATGACATAGGAAAAATTGGTGTCTCCGACAACATCTTGCTCAAGCCGGGTTCACTTACGGATGACGAAAGAGGGGAAATGCAGAAGCACGTACTGCATGGAGTTGATATCCTCACAAACTCCGTTTGGCTTCAAGAAGCAACGCGAGTAATCGGATTTCATCACGAGAAATTTGATGGTTCTGGATATCCATACGGCCTGAAGTCGGCAGACATTCCCGTTGAGGCCCGCATTTTCTCGATAGTGGATGTTTTCGACGCACTCGTGTCCGCCCGGCCGTACAAAGATGCGATGCCTTTCGAGCAGGCGATCAAGGTAATGCAACAAGAAGACGGCAAGAGTTTTGATCCCCAGTACCTGTGCACATTTTTATCGATCGCCCAAAGGCTATACCACCAGGTGATCGGGTTGGACCTTGCGCAATTGAAAGCAATGTGCGCTATGATCGTTGAAGAATACTCCGGTCAATGGTCAGAGAAAATGGTCTGACGCTACTTCAGTCAGAATCGTTCCTGCGCCGCCCAGCAGCACCCCGATACTACGTTACTTCGGTGAGCGCGCTGACCAAGAGAATCACCTGCGAACGTCCGATTTGCCCGTTGTCAGCGCCGACTTTCGCGGAACAAAGCGGAAGCAACTCTCCAAAAAATCTTGCGTCCTCGCGATGAATCGTAATAAACCCTGAGTCAAATCCAACTCATGTGGGATTAGGGGCGTGCACTGTAAACCATTGAGACGGAATGAAAAACGCGTGTCCCAATTCCCGCCGGGATACATCCGCATTGCTTCCGAAAACCGTCGTCGCGTACAAATGAACGCGAACGACAGACGTGGACGCTCGAAACCCCGTGTCAGCGAAAGTATACTGCGACGTCAGGAGGTCGTTCCTTTCTGCAGGATTACCAATGTCTGTCTTGATTGCGTGATGCTGGAAACGGTCTCTCACATCCTTGAAAATGTTCTTTTTCGAACTAAGGAGTTATTGCCGATGAGCCAATCGATAACACGGCGGCAATTCGTGGTGCGCGTCGGCGGGCTCTCTTGTGCCCTCACGGCGGCGAGTGCCCCGGCGCAAGGCGAGCAGCCGCCCAATATCATCCTCTGCATGGGTGATGATCACGGCTGGGATGAGACGGCCTACAATGGCCACCCCTATCTGCGAACACCCGTGCTTGACGAGATGGCCGCCAGCGGCCTTCGCTTGAACCGTTTCTACTCGGCTTCCCCGGTCTGTTCACCCACCCGTGGCAGCGTTCTCACCGGCCGCCACCCCAACCGTTACGGAACGTTTTCCGCCAATTGGTCCATTCGGCCAGAGGAGACCACCATCGCCCACATCCTGGGCAAAGCGGGTTACACGTGTGGCCACTTCGGCAAGTGGCACTTGGGGCCTGTGAAAGCCGGCTCTCCCACCAATCCGGGTGCGATGGGTTTCGACGAGTGGCTTTCACACGACAACTTTTTCGAGATGAACCCATATCTTTCGCGCAACGGCGGCCCTCCTGAGCAGTTTCGAGGTGAAGGCTCAGAGATTGTCATTGAAGAAACGATTCGATTCATAGACAAAGCAAAGCAAAGTGGACGAAGTTTCTTTACCGTTGTGTGGTTCGGCTCACCTCACGAGCCGTACAGCGGTTTGGATAAAGATCTGGCCCTCTATGAAAAGCTTCCCCAAGAGTACCAGGAGCGCTTTGTGGACGTGACTTCCATGGACACCGGACTTACTGTTCGGCGCCCCCTTCACAAGGTCCTGCAAGAGCGCTACGCCGAGATCACTGCCATGGACCGCGCAATTGGACGATTGCGGCAGCATCTTGACAGCGAGGGCCTTCGACGGAACACCCTCTTTTGGTACTGCGGTGACAATGGCGTTCCCCCTGAAGCCACTGTGGCGACACCATTCCGTGGCCAAAAAGCGCACGTATATGAGGGCGGGATACGAGTTCCGGGTATTATCGAATGGCCGGAGATGATTTCCACACCACGCGTGACGGACGTGAACACCGTCACCAGCGACATGCTTCCTACCATTTGCGATTTGGCGGGACAACCCGTCCCGGACCGCCCTTTAGACGGCATTAGCCTGAAAACCCTGATCGAAGGCAGTATGACGGATCGACCCAAACCGATATGCTTCTGGAGCTTCGAAGCGGGACGTGAGTCACTGAACGGACAGCCCTATATCGAACCTACGCTTCAGCAAGGGACCACCCCGCTGGTCAAACTGATGCGCGGCAGCTCAACGCGCAGCTTCCGCAACTTTCATCACGCGACCGTCACGGAGGAAGACTTTGCCGGCCCCAGAGCCATTCTGGATGGACGTCACAAGCTCGTGGTTGATGGTCAGCCGACGAATGGCGATACCAAGGAACTTTTCGATGTGGGCAGTGATCCGGCCGAGGAGAAAAACATCATTGGTGCGAAACTTGAGGTTGCCAAAAGGCTGGAAGGCGAACTTCGAGACTGGCAGCAGTCCGTTGTGAAGAGCCTCACCGGCGCCGACTACCGGTAGCCACCGTCGGACCGGTGATATATTCGCGGATAGGTACTTGCTTCATAGCTTTCGACCTTGCTGTGCAAGTACCGAACTTCGCGGGTTCGAATCCAGCCCTTGCCAGGTCCCCCTCTACGGAGGGGTCAATTTGCTCCGGGTAAGTTCAATACTATAGAGCACCTCACCGTCATATCGGACGAGCCGGTACACGGCCACGGGGTCCGGGACGGTAGCATCAAGCGTAAACTCGCCAAAGGCATATTCGCCTATCACACCAGAGAGTTGTGTCTTCCACTCAGGATCGGTAGCGGGTGGTCCGTCGCCGCGGCCACCCAGACTTGCGGGCTCGAATTCATAAAACTTGTAGCCCGAAGGCCGCGGGATGGTGAAAACCCGCGCGCCATGCCGGTCGCCGGAGATGAGCAACACTCCGCCAATGCGATTCTTCTCGATGAGTCCGAAGATTCGTTCGCGCCCGTCCGGATCCCAAATCCCCCAGGAATCCTTGCCGCCGGAGACATAGTCGCTCCACATGGTACCGCACGACAGTATGATAAAAGGGCCTTGGCAGTCGAGCAGTTGCTTTTCAAGCCATTGCATCTGTTCCTCGCCCAGAAAGGACCCCTTCTGCCCTGTCCGGAAGTACCTGTTGTCGAGCATGATGACATCGCAGGAGCCGATGCGTGTACGGAGGAAGATGCCGCCCCGATCATCGGAGAATCCGTAGGTGGGGTTGTTCCAGGCTTGCTCAAACACGCGGCGAACGTCGTCCCGGTCCTTTGCGCTGAATTCTGAAGGAATACCGGCTTTGTCGTTGTCGAAATAGTCGTGATCGTCCCAAGTCGCGTACACCGGGACTGAGGCGACGAGGCTCCGCCATGCCGGATGGAAATCCCGCAGCAGGTAGTCGGCCCGGTGCAGTCCGAGATGATTGTTTCTATCCTGTACGGCGATGTCGCCCATCAGCAGCAGCGCGGCGGGATCGCGGCCGCGGATACGGTCGGCGAAGGCGTTGTTGCCCAATCCCCAACGGTGAAAGCAGCTACCGAAGGCGATCCGTACTTTGCCTGTTTTGGACGGCTCCGGGGCCGTACTGATGACAGCGTGCCCAGGAATGTCGATGGGCGCACCGTCAATCAGCACGCCGTAAGGGTATCGGGTGGCCGGCGCCAGGCCGGTTACGGGCACAACCGCCGTCAAATCAGTTTCATCCGATGACATCACGGGTCCATAGGACTTTTCCTCGCCATCTACAATGACCCGGACCTCCACCCTAGCCGGCGCTGTGGTCCGCACCCAGATCTTTGCGCCGTCCGGCGCAATCGAACCAAGCATGGGGCCGCCGAAGCTTAAGATGCCGTTTTCTTCGCAAATGCGGCGGACCTCCGGATCACCCGCGACGTCCGCGAAGTTCGCGTGTGGTTTCGAAGCCAGCACGGCGTACGCGGCCGAGTACAGTTGCTGTACTGGTTCCGGCTGTTCTCCAAAAAGGTTCAGAAGGGAAAGATTGCTCTGCAAGTCCCCTTCAATTGTTCCTGTTTTTGCCTGGGCTTGAGCACGCTGCGTAAGCAGAGCGAGCACGGCCACAGTTGTCGCCAGCAGGAGGACTTTCCTCACGGCTTCTCCTTTCAATTTCCTGCCACAGGATGGGATCCTTGCTTTTCTACGCCGGACGCTCGAGCCATTGTCCCAGCGCGAGCAGCTTTTCGCGCAGCGTGCTGTAGGAAACGTCTTGCACACTCATGCGCTCGCGCGATGCAAGGGCCGCCGCCACGCCCGCTGATTCACCGAGAATCATCCAGACCGGTTCCATGCGCAGGGAAGTCATCGCAATATGGCTCGCGGAGCAGCAGACAGGCACAAGCAGGTTTTCGCATTGACCGCGCCGGGGCGTGATCGCGTCGTAGGGAATCTTGTAGATGCCCCTGTGCTTCTCGTCCAGATAGAGAATGGAAAACTCGCCGCCGCTAAAGGCCACCTTGCCGTCGACGGCGATGGTTGCGTAGGGCCAGTCATCTACGCCGTACGATGCCAGGCCGATTGAGCGCTCGGGGTCGGTTTTGCCTTCGAGGTCCTTCTGCGCAACAACGTATTCGGAAACCATGCGCCGCGCCTCGCGCACGTACAGCTGATGCGGCCAGCCCTGCGTATCGTCGAAGATGCCGCGTTGAAACGACGCGCGCAAAGCCAGCTCTTTCAGCGCTTCAGGCACGACTGGATCGGTTCGCAGGAATTGGGTGAGGTTCCGGAAGAAGTCCTGGTGAAACTTCCAGATTCGCGCGCGCGTCTCCCAATTCCCGTCGGGATACTCGGCATTGCTACCGAAAACCGTAGTCGTCAACAAGGCCCGATACGTGTTCCCCTGCCCCTCCCTGTAGACATGGCCATTGCCCTCGACAATCTCGCCGAGGCGCGGCATCTTGCGCGAGCGCTGCAGATCCATGCCCTGCGCAAGCCCCCTGCGATAGACCTCGAACTGAGCAGGGTCATAGGTATCCGTGGGCTCGATGGGCAAGCCTTTGCCTGAAAGGTCAAGCTTGTAGCGAAAGCAGTAGCCCATGGTGAGTTTGTCGGCGGCGCCAAGGGGGGGCATTTCGCGATCCTGAATACAGGGCAGCAGGCCGCTCGCGGGCTCGCCCGGCCGCACATAGGGATCGATGTCGTATACCCACAGATTCGGCCGCACGCCCGCCAGGGATTCGCCATATTGTTCAACTGACTCGCGCCCGTATGTGTAGTCGACCCCGCTCGCCGCCATCACGTCGCCTTCGTAGGAGCAGTCAATAAATACGGATGCCTGCACCACAGCGGATTCGCGTTCTTTCGGCAGCGGCGGGGGACAGCCGAGCTTATCGGGAGGCGCATAATCGAACGTGATTTGTGTAATGCGCGCGCCGTCGCGGCGAACGGAATTGAGACGGTGCTCGAAGACAACCTCTATGCCGTGCTCCGCCACAAGCGCCTGAAATGCGTCGCGGTACTGGGCGTTGTTGTATTGATGCTCGAGAATGGTGCGCGCTGTGCCCCCGACAGCCTCCTCGCGTCCCCAGTCAATCTTGCTGATGCCGCCCCCAGTCATGCCGCCGAGCCAGCGGCTGGGCTCTACCACGATGACCGTGCAACCTTCCCGCGATGCCGCGAGGGCCGCCATAATTCCGCTTGCCGTTGCGCCGTACACGCACACGTCGGCTGTTTTCAGTGGGGAAGGCTCTTTCGCGCCCGTAGTTACGGCGCCCGCCGCGAGTCCCGCGCCCAGCGCAACGAATTGCCTTCTTGAGAGCGCTGAGGATTTATGCACTGGCTGAGACCTCTGGTTGTTGCACCCCGTCGACGAGATGTCAATCTGTTAATAGCGGCCCAAAAGTGACGCGGGGGGGTGTAAAGGTGTAGCGTCCGCAGAGAATAATGTACGCGTTCTGGAGTGGTTTGAGCAAGATGTATGGCAAGTAATTTCAGTCGATGATCACAGCCTTGTGAGACGGACCGCCTAAGGCCGATTGTTGGCTTGTTACTCGATCGTGATTTGGTGCGTTTGCGCCGCTGCCATTGGACGCATGGCGTAGGCATCGTTCGCTTATGAAACAGAAAGCGCGAGGAGGGGCGAGCATGGTGCCTGCGGGTAGTAGTAGCGGAGCCTACCGCTGATGAGATTACGGCAAGCGATTTGACCTTCGGTGCAGCCGAGTTCCTCGCCCGGTGTAGTGAGACGATTTCCGAGACCTTGATGATTGCGCTCCCTGGAGTAGTGGGCATCGAACTGGGAGAGGCCCTGACGCATTCTGTCCGCCCTGTTAAACCCTTGGCGTTGGATTGAGCAGTGTAGGCGGCGGCGTCTGTGTATACCGAACCCAGCTCAGCGCTATTTGCGCTACCCTGCCACCAACAATGCGACCAAAAACGCAAACAAGAGGCCGGCGGCTTGGATTGCCGAAGATCTGTTCTAGG
This sequence comes from Candidatus Hydrogenedentota bacterium, assembly GCA_045863295.1. Taxonomy (GTDB): domain Bacteria; phylum Hydrogenedentota; class Hydrogenedentia; order Hydrogenedentales; family SLHB01; genus BTWA01. The sequence goes on along the minus strand of BTWA01000023.1, from coordinate 53,506 downwards.
CCGTGTTAAACCACTTCGAGACCCTCTGTCGACGGCGCGATAATGTATCGACCGCCTTTAGCGATGTATTATTGACCAACGTGACCGCGAAGTGAGTACGAAAAATCCTAGTGGGGACAATTCTCGAAAGGTATATCAATGCAAAGCCTTATTCTCATACAGAGGCGTTGTATGGCTACCATGCTATGTCTTCTTGCAATTTCCGTTTGGCGAGAAAGCAACGCCCAGGTCACGCCCCCTTTCACCCCGTCCCCCGGCGAGTTTCTGAGCCATGTTCCCTACGATTTGTATATTGACTTTGATGACGATACGTTGCATGACAAAGTATACGACATTAGAGATTTTGGCGCGGTCGGTGATGGCAAGTCCATCAATACGACAGCTATCAATGATGCGATTCTTGCAGCGCACCGCGCCGGGGGAGGCACGGTCAGCGTTGCGGGGGGAGATTTTGTCAGCGGCACCGTTCTCCTTAAGAGTAATGTCACGCTGCACATTGCGAAAAATGCCGTTTTAAGAGCCAGCCAGGACCGCGCGCATTACGATCCAATGCATTTCATCTATTGCGAGGACTCCCACAACGTCCGAATTAAGGGCCCCGGAAGGATTGCGGGGGATGGCCACAGCTGGTGGCAGCCCCCTCGCGCCCACCCCCCTGTGACGCCGCCTGAGCCCTTCAATCTGAGCGAAACGATGCGTATGCACGGCCATGCCAAACGCAAGAAGAAGGAGTACCGTATATCGCCATTGATCCGGTTTCAGGAATCGGCGGATATTCGCCTGGATAACTTGATTATCGAAAACTCCCCTGGTTGGACGCTCTTGCTGCATTTGTGCGACCGGGTCAACGTAGAAAACGTGGTGATCAACAACAATTACCACGGCGAGAATACGGACGGCATTGACATCGTTGCTTCAAGTAACGTGCTGGTTTCCCACTGTTTCATTTCGACAGGCGACGATGGCATCGTGCTCAAGAACGGTTTCAATGGAGATAAGAGCCGGCCTATGGAAAACGTCCAGGTGCGTGATTGTGCGATCCGAAGTGCCGCAAACGGCATAAAGATAGGCACTGAAACGTGGGCAGACATTTCCAATGTTCATATCTCCGACTGCGAACTCTTCACGGAGGAAGTCTGGCCTTGGTCGCTGTCTGCCGTAGCCATCGAGAGTGTCGACGGCGCGCACGTGAGCAAGGTGACTGTCAAAGGAATCAAAGCCCGAAACGTCATGACACCCCTGTTCATACGCCTGGGAAATCGCAACCGATGGGACACCAAAAACAGAATGGGCAAGTTGGAAGACATCACTGTATCGGATGTTACCGCCTACAACGTGGAGTCGCCTGCAATCGTAAGCGGCATTCCCGGCCTTCTTATCCGTAATGTGCGTCTTGAGAACTTTGATGTCTCTTACCGGGAAGCTCCGGAAGTTCTCAACATCCAATCGCCCATTCCTGAACTTGAAGACGGCTATCCCGAATTCAACAACTTTGGCGATTTGCCAGCGTACGCCCTTTTTGCGCGCCATGTTGACGGTCTTGTTGTTCGCAGTTTCCGCGTGGTCCCGCGCAGTGTCAATCAGCGTGTTCCCATTGCGCTGGATGATGTCCGAAATCCCGACCTCGACACGGAATGAAATCGCGAAGGGCGGCGGTGTGGAGTGCACCAAAAGCGATGATTGGCTCTATGCAATAATTTCTACACCCAACGACGGAATGGCATACCTCGTTCGGTAACGCAGCCTCTATTCAGCTTGGGGTGTTTTCACGCCTGAAAATCTCGTGAACCGCAACGTTTACCTGCCCAAATTCTCTCCGAAGAAGAAGACGAAATTGCGCATGTTGTTCGTCATGGATGTTCCTTCGTTTCGTTCGGCACAGGCCAATACGGTGACGGCGTCCGGGCCGTATTGAGGTAGCTTTCGATATGTGACACGATATCGGGATGCCTTGACGACACATCGTTCTCTTCAGCAATGTCATCTTTCAGATTGTACAATTCCAGAGGCTTGTCGAGGCCGAGCCGGATGCCCTTCCAATCGCCCCAGCGTACGGCCTGTTCCAGCCGCACAGGTTCGTCGCGATGCTTTTCCCAGTAAAGGAATCTATTGGGTAACGAATCCGTTTCGCCAAGGAGAATGGGCGCCACGTTAGTGCCGTCCACGCGGTTCGGCACGCGGGCGCCCGCGAGAGTGGCGGCGGTCGGCAGGATATCCGCGAAGTGCCATACAGCATCGCTCACCTCGCCGGCGGGGATCCGTCCGGGCCATCGTGCAATCATGGGGCAGCGGATGCCTCCTTCGTAGAGGGAGAACTTCTTATCGCGCAGCGGGCCGCTACTATCGAACATCCCCTCCCAGCCCTCGGCCGAACCGTTGTCGGAGGTGAAGAAGACAATCGTTTTCTCGTCGAGGCCGAGTTCCTTGAGCAAGTCCATGATCTGCCCCACATGAGTGTCCATCCGGGTGACCATCGCCGCAAATACCTTCGCTTCATCGGGCCAGGGCTTCTCCGTGTAGATTTCCAAGTCCGGAACCTCGAGCTTCTTGTGGGGAATGGTAGTGGCCACATACAAGAAGAATGGATTCGCCTGGTTCTTTCGGATGAAGTCCAGGCTGAATTCGGAAAAAAGATCGCAGGAATAAGCGCCGCGCCGCCCGTCTTCGTTTGCTTCAATGGTTTGAAGGTTCTTGTTTCGCCAGAGGTGGTCAGTGAAATAGTCGGCCGCATGAGACTGATTCAGGTAGCCGAACCATTCATCAAATCCTTGATCATTTGGAACGCCCGTAGAGCCAGGCTCGCCCAGGCCCCACTTGCCCGTGATGCCCGTGGCATACCCTGCCTCTTTAAGCACCTCGGCCACGGTCACATCGTCCTCTTTCAGAGGGATCCGGCCCTCTTCCCCATCGTGTGTGGGCGCGTTTACGCCATGATTGTCGCGTACCGTCGTATGGCCGCCATGCAAACCAGTCATTAACACGGATCGGCTCGGCGCGCACACGGACGCCCCCGCGTAACAATGCGTGAACCGCATCCCCTCGGCTGCCAGGCGGTCGATATGCGGCGTCTTTATTTTGGGCTGACCATAACAGCCCAGATCCGCATAGCCCAAATCGTCCGCCATGATGAATATGATATTTGGTTTTTGAATCGCACCTGTTGAGCCGGCGGAGGCATCTCCATAAAGCGTTGGAATGGCCAAATTGGCCGCCGCTGCGGACAGCCCCAGGAAATCCCTACGCGTTAGAGCTTTGTTCGTCATTTCGTTTATCCTTGTTATGGCTTTGCGTGCGCAAGACAAAGCGATATTGTTTTTCATGCCTCGCATGCTCATCACTTTTCCTATGCTCAGACGAGACCATTTCGCGTATCAGACCAGCCGGTCTTCCGCTGGTCCAACGCACTTTCGAGCAATAAATGCATGCTAAGGGGCGAATAGATAATATTGGGCTTGGAGGGATTGAAGCAATGGATGTTCAATTGAACAGGCGCTATTTCTTGGGGTCAACAACCGCGACTTTGCTGGGCCTATCTTGCCGGCAGGCAGAGGCACTTGAAAAGCCCGAGACGCCGGACACCGCGCCCAATGTAGTGTTTATCAACACGGACCAGCAGAGAACGGATACGCTCGGCTGCTATGGCAACAATCGCGTTCAGACACCACACTTGGATGCGCTGGCCAAACGGGGTGCGCTCTTCACCTCGTGCTACGTGACCCAGCCGGTATGTTCCCCTTGCCGATCCAGCATGGTGACCGGACTGTTCCCAAATGCGACCACTGTGGTGGAAAACAACATTCCGCTGCCGCCCGGCTTGTTCGCGTGGCCGCGCGCACTGCGTGAGTCTGGATATAGGACGGCCTACATCGGCAAGTGGCATTTGGGAGTCGAGCCGGTCCCTGATTATTTTGACCTGTGGCGCGGGTATCACACGGGTTGGCCGCATTGGATTGAAGAAGAGCCCCTCTTCGCGGCGCCTGGTGAGATGGACAGCAAGTTCAGGGAACGAATCGCCGGCAATCCGACCGTGACCAATGAAGTGGAAAGCGTCGTCGGGAAGTACCGCCCCGATGTGGAGACCGATTACGCCCTGGACTTCATTCGTAAGAACAAAGAGCGCAAATTCGCTTGCTGGCTTTCTTTCTATCCCCCCCATACCACCAAAGACGCTCCCGAAGAGAACATCGCGATCTACCGAGGTGTAATTGAGCCGGATGATCAAGCGGTTTATCACGCTATGGTGAACCGATTGGACTGGAATATCGGAAGGCTCCTCGCGCTCCTTGACGAATTGGAATTGCGCGAGAATACCCTGGTTGTATTTACGTCGGATCACGGCGAGAATTTCCCTTTTCGCTGGAACGATCACTACAAGCGGCTCTGCTATGATCAGTCGGCTAATGTGCCACTCCTCATGAGCATGCCCGGGACGCTCCCGGAGGGGGTTCGCATAGACAGCGTGGTCAGCATCGCCGATTTGTGTCCGACCATTCTGGACGTATGCGGAATCAATCCCCCAGACGGCCTCCACGGAGAGACGATGAAATCGTTGTTGTCCGGGAACGCCTCTCAATGGCGGGATGACGCTCTCATCCAGAACCTACCCTATACCGGCTCGGGCAAAACAGGCTCAGGTGAGAAACAACCGCAGGGAAAAGACCCAGACATGCGAGAGCGGTGCGTCGTCACCAAAGAATGGAAATTGATCCTGAATACAACACGGCCGCCAGAACTCTACGACCGTCAGAGTCCGGATCCCGATACACACAACGTGTTTGGAAAATCTGAAACGATTGCAGCGGCACGCGACCTGGCAGCCCGAATGACGGTGTGGGCGACGAAGGCAGGGGACCAAACCGCAACGGCTCTCGTGGAGCAATGGAAGTCTCACTGGCAGCAAGCGTGACGCAAGTTCCCAAGGAGAAACAAAGGACCATGCGTAGAAGATCATTCCTGAAAGCGAGCGGCGCGGGGGCATTGTCTCTGTTCAGCAGCACGACCGGCGGGGCGGCCGCGGAACAACAGCGCCCGAACATCGTCTGGATCGTGGCGGAAGACATGTCCTGCCATTTCAGCTACCAGGGCGAAACCACCATAAAGACGCCAAACGTGGATCGATTGGCCCGGGAAGGGGTGGTTTTTGACTCGGCCTACGTGACCTGTCCGGTGTGCTCGCCGTGCCGGTCGGCCCTGATTACTGGCATGTACCAGACGACCATCGGCGCGCACAACCACCGAAGCTTCCGCGGGGAGATCAAGCACGACCTTCCCGCCCCCGTGCGCACGATTCCCGAGTACTTTAAAGAGGCCGGTTATTATGTCTGCAATGGCGCCGGGCCGGACGCTGACGAACCGGGCAAGACGGATTACAACTTCAACTACCCGGACGACCTCTACGACGGGAGCAATTGGTCGGGACGTGACCCGGACCAGCCCTTCTTCATGCAGTTCCAGTTGCGCGGTGGCAAGAGGCGCGGGGCGATTGTGGAGAATCCAGTCTCCCCGGAGACGGTTACGTTGCCGCCATATTATCCGGACGATCCGGTCATGCGGGAGGATTGGGCACGGTACCTGAATTCCGTCCTGAACGTCGATCGAGAAGTGGGTGAGATTATGGCCCGTTTGGAGATGGAGGGGTTGGCGGAAAACACTGTGGTCCTCTTCATCACCGACCACGGTGTCACCCACGCACGGGGCAAGCAATTCGTTTATGAAGAGGGTGTGCGAATCCCCTTCATTGTCTGGGCTCCCGGTCGCGTCCCCGGCGGGACGACGCGCCATGATTTGGTGGCTCACATCGACATGGCCGCCACGTCCATGCATTTTGCCGGCATACCGATCCCCAAGCACTTGGAAAGCCGGCCACTTTTCGGGCCGGAGGCCCGGCCCCGGGATTACGTGATCTCGGCGCGCGATAGATGTGACGAGACGGTGGAACGCCTCCGTAGCGTCCGAAAAGGCCGCTACACCTACATCCGGAATTTCTATACCCACCGACCCCACCTCCAGCCAAACGCCTACAAGGATGACAAGGAGACCTTGATCCGCCTGCGCGAGTTGTATGCGCAGGGCAAGCTGGCAGGCCATCCGGCGGAGAGCATGTTCGTCACACCTCGGCCCAAGGAGGAGCTGTACGACCGAAAGACTGACCCTTGGGAACTGAATAATCTCGCCGATAATTCCGCCTATGTGGAAACGCTTGTCGAGATGCGCGGCATCCTCGATACATGGATCCGAGCGACGGGTGACAAGGGCCAAACGCCGGAAGCCGAAGCAGTCTACGACGCCGATATGGCGCTTTACCTCGAATCACGAAAAGGGGAACCGGAACGCACCCGGATTTTCCAGGAGAACATCGCCCAAATGAAGGCTTGGGCGGCGGAAGGGAAGTGATCTGAACATACAAATCCAATTGCCGCCACAGTGGATTCAGGTCAGTTGGCAAATCTCCTTTGTTTGAAACCCGCGGAAACTGGATCGGGAGAAGAGAACGAGTAGGTCGCGCGCGCCGCCTGGTTTACTGATACTCGCGATCATCGCTTAGGGCACGGAATGGACGGGGCTTGAATCTGAGTGCTCGTTACCCCACCCGGCCAAGTTCCAACGGGACATTGCTTGGGTCAACGTGTTTGCATGGATCAGAATTCGCGAGGAAGCCTTTTGCGCGTCAGTCAGCGCTTGCTTTCAGGGTAGCAAAACGGGAGTAATTTTCTGCAAAATCGTGCGCAATTGCGGATAAATTGTAATAAAAGCTGAGGCCAACCCAATTCGTGTTGAATCACTGGGTGCACTGTAGATAGCAGGCGTGCAATGACCTGCAAAACTAGTCTCCACAGGCCTCAATTGCGGCCGCCTCCACCATCCTTCGCTCGAGCGTAGCGAGTTAAGCGAAGGATGGTGCCCTTCGTAGCTTTCCCACCCTTCGTAGCTTAAGCGAAGAAGGGAGCGAAGAAGGGCCAGTCGCTGGTATGAACGAGCTTCGGATGGCAAACCGGTAATTCTTGCAGGATGAAGGCTAGATTTGCTCGAGCGTAGCGAGTAAGCCGAATGGTGGTGCTCTTCATAGCATTCCCGCCCTTCGTAGCTTCAGCGAAGAAGGGAGCGCAGAAGAGCCGGTCTATTGTGTGAACGAGCTTCATGCCCTATGTAGCCTTGGCGACGTAGGGTATGATCGGGGGGCCACATCATACATGACCTACGTCTACCTCATCGTCAGCGAATCCAATCCCAAGCAGCGATATGCCGGGGTTACGGACAATCTTGAGCAACGCATTATCGACCATAACGCTGGCCGCTCGTCTCACACTTCAAAGTACATCCCATGGCAGTTGATTACTTACGTTGCCATTTCGGATAAGGAGAAGGCGGTAGCCTTCGAGCGCTACTTCAAATCCGGTTCGGGGCATGCATTCGCGAACAAGCGGCTTTGGTAGGCAAAGGCACGCCCTTCTTCGCCAAGGCTATGAAGGGCATGCCCTTCGAAGCCTCGGCGAAGAAGGGTTCACGTGCGAAATGCGTTGCGAAACGCCCGGTGCGCCGCCTTGTCCTGGTATCTATCTTCCACGCTCAGCAAGTCCTCTTCGGTGTATGCGGAGCGAACCTGCTGTACCACCACCTTCCTCGCCGCTTCGTCTACGCCGTACTCGATCCGCCATGTGCGGTACGCGATTTCCCACTGTGCGCCGGCTAGCGGCCGGATGCGTTTGCGCTGTTGGTCGAAGGGGAGTTCGCTGAGTTGCTGACGCAGGAACGCGCGGATTGCCTGAACCCCTGCTCGTTCCAGCCAAGCGAGTTGCCGCTCGGCTTCCAAGGCAAAACACACTTCCCACGCGTCCTCTGCCACCTCCTCGACCCAGCCGCACGTCGCTTCGGGAACACTGTCGGCATAGGGAAGGTAGGGCTTTATGTCAAGGATGGGCGTACCGTCGAGGAGGTCGTGCGGACCAACAGTTAAGATCAGGCCTTGGACTGCGATCAGTTCCACGCAGGAGAGGCCAAGGGGGTTGGGACGGTAGGGCGCGCAGCTGGCGAAGACGCCCACCTTGCTGGACGCGCGTGGTGGCCGGACCATGGGCTTCCAATGCGGGTTGTGGTGAAAGACGTAAAGTAGCCAGATATGCGAGAAGCGCTCGATATCCTGCAACGCTTGCTCGTAGTTGTGGCCTTTTTCCAACACGATATGCCCACCCGTTGGCTCTGCCATAGCCGGCTGCCGCGCGGCGTCGTAAGGGTACTGCGCCTCGCAGTGGAATGTTCCAATGGGCTCAAGATGCATGGGGCGCCTTTCGTTACCAGGTATCCGGGGTCATTCTCCCATCGGCGACTGGCATGACCATGGTGGCCGGACCCCGCCGGATGTCTGGCGGTATCCTACTTCATTATCGGCCAATTGGTTCCCGCCCTTAATAGCCTTGTTGAAGAAGGGAGCGAAGAATGAGGCGAAAATAAAAGGGGAATTGCGTCATGTCCAAATTCTGCCTCACCGTGACTCAAGACTTGAGACAATGCAAGGACAAAGCGGTGGACTTCGAGCGTTAACTTAAATCCGCTTCAGGGCACGCGTTTGCGGTAGGATGAATCGGAAATAGATGTTCTTGCTAAGATACTCACATCAGCTTAAGTAACGAATCTATTTAGAAATAATCTGCCTTGATGCGTCTCACTTCCAGGAGACAGGTGAAGTATGCACAAGTGTTGGTGAGAACTTATAATGTGATGCTGATTCTGGGTGGTGGCTTCGCTGTTGATGCGACAAAGAGGGCACGAGATTAATTATGGGTGCTATATGGGACGCAATAGAATATTTCCGAGAGAAACGCCTCGATGTCTATAAGGTCGATGCGGGGCAGATTGTGCGTGATGCGCGGAGTGCAGAACGTGCGACCAAAGACCACGTAGGACGATGGTTGTTCGAACTTCTACAGAATTGCGATGACGCCAAGGCCACGGAAGTTCGAATACACTTCAATAACAACGCCATATACGTGGCGGATAGTGGAGTAGGTCTTTGCCCTTCAGCTGTGAGCGCCATTTGCGGCACCGACTATTCGGATAAGTCTGCCGGAATGATCGGTCGTAAAGGCGTGGGATTTAAGTCGGTCTACGACGTATCCCGCAACCCCCAAGTGCTCACTGTGAATGGAGAAGGTATTGAGTTCGACGTATGTAAGGCCAAAGACTGGCTGAAATCGAATGGATTCGATGGTGAGCATGTACCCTATCAATGGATTCCATTCCCTATCTTGTGGGATAAGGCGCTAGAACTCGACTCCGATCTCGAGACGTTCTCCAGCTGCAAAACAGTTGTTGTCCTTCGTGGCATTCAGGCGGAAAAGATGCGGGCTGCGGGGCAACTACTTAAAGAGTGGCCCCCTCATTCTCTTTTTGCCTTTCGAAACGTACGACGAATAGAAGCACCTGAACTGGAGATTATCCTAACTGAGGGAAACGGGGTATGGTCGATAAGCGACACCCGAGGGGTTACTCCGAATGAGTGGCAGGTCTATAGATATGCTGAAATTCCACCAGGCGACCTGCTAAAGAATTTGAGTGGTGATGAGCGCAGTGGCATCTCTTCGGGTGGCGTGAGCTTTCTTATTGCCACACCACGTGAGGACGGTAGTTTTGTACCGACAACCGACTACCTTCCCATACACGTTTTCTACCCCACGGAGCAGAAAGGTCCGTTACGCCTGCTCCTTCATGCCGAATTCTTCGTCAAGAGTGACCGAACCGCCCTCATACACTTCGATGGCAGCCCCTTTAATGCATGGGTTGCGGACAGACTTGCTTCCCACGTTTGCAAGTTTGTGAACGCTATGTACCGCCCCGAAGCGCCGAGTAGTCATGTGGCGCTTCTAGCTCCGTTCGATGGCAGGGACTCCCACCCAGTCGCCCGAGATCTCTGGCAACGCATTGCAGAAAAGGCGATTACGGACCTCCGACTCGCCGACGTCGACGGCAACCAGCACCTGTCCATTGACAAAGCTAGACTGATCTCGGTTAGCGTGCACTCCGACTTGGGGCGGACCTTGCTCGATGCCACCGATGCCCGAGGAGAATTGCTGCATTCCACCTTTGACGAGAATATAGAAGCACGAGAGGCGCTCAGGGAGTTGGGCTGTAAGAGTATCGCCGATCAGGAGTTGTTGACAGCCATCGGTAAGAATGCCAACTCGCACATCGATGACCCAGAATGGATCTGGACTTGTTGGGAGTGGCTTAGTGCCTGGGTCGCGGAAAGGCCTTACGGAGATGAACATAAGAAGCGCGTGGCGGATGTTAAAAAGTTACCCGTTGTGCCTGTCGACGGTAAGCTGCTGAAAGGTGCAGATCTCGCAGGTCGTATTGTGACATGGACACCGAAAGCTGGGGTGGACTGTCTACCCGATTGGCTGCCGCTGGTTTTCGTGAAAGACTGGTTCCGAGACAGAATCCGGAGTTTGACCGAGCTGGACCATCCTGTCAAGAAACTCTGTAAAGAGTTGGGCATCGACGGGCCGGACGACAATGTTATACAGCGTGCTGTCGGCCAGGCAATCGTGCAGTACTGGAAAGACAAACGTGGCGATCCGGGGCGGTTTCTTCGTTTCATTCTTGAGCAGGACTGGCATGAGACATTGGAGGCGACAGAGGCTCTAAAACGATGTCCCGTCCCGCTTTCGCAGCTAGTGGAAGAAAATATGTGGTGTGAGGCGAGATTGGCTTACTTCGGGCGTGACTGGGAAAACGAACTCTTAGAGAGACTTTACGCTGAAGTGGAGGGCATGGCTTGGGTCGCTTTCGATGGTTTAGGAGATGAAAGGGAGCAGCAGCGTCAAGTCTTGAATTGGCTCGGCGTCACTGACTATCCCCGTGTTGTGGAGGAACGCCAAGAGACCGCCATTCGGCAGTTACCCGAGGACTGCGGGGAGTGGAAGAGTTACCTCAGTACTGTGCAAGACAATGAGGGGCGGTTTGTTGCCCGGGTTGCCTGCGTAACCAATCTGGATAGGCTATCATTGGCTAGCCTCGACCTGGGCAAGGCAACATTGGTAATCCGTCTGCTAGCAAGGCACTGGGCAAGGTACTATTGCAACTATATAGAGATCAAGGCTAAGGGGTCTAAAGGCAGGGAGCAGAACTACAGGCAATGGCAAGTCAATGCAAAGTGGTGGTGGGATGTCTGCGAGAGACTTCCTATACCGAGGCGTGATGACCGTAGGGATCACATTCCGCTCACCTCACACTGGATTCCTGACAAGCGAACTCAGCAATCAATTGGGGATCTTCTTCCCGTCATTGATCTTAGTGTTTTTGGCGAAGACGAGAATGTTGTCCGTAACTGGCTTAGCAATGACGTTCCTCACCCTCTTCGTAAGCGAATCGGTGAAACAACTCTAGATGATTGGAAAGCCATACTGTCGAATCGCATACCGGAAATGGCCCCGATCGATCGCGTTGCATCGGACGAACAAGTCCGTGACAGAATAGTAAAATGGTATACTGCGTGCCTCGAAGAGGTAGTCAATGATGAGAACCTCTTACCCGGTGCTTTCGCATCGTGTCCACTACTTTGCCGCAAGGGAGACTCATGGAAGTACGTTGCAAAGGAACGGCGATATCTTGACGATGACAACACATTAGTAAACGCATTTGCGCATGACGTATGGCTTTTCCATATCAGTTCTAACTCGCGTTCTGCTGCTAAGAAGTACTTCGATGTCTTGTCTCTCGCTGAGTCAGTCGAAGAACAAGTTAATATGGAGGTTCAGGAGTCCAGCCTCCCGGAAGAGTTGCAGGTGCGATTAAGAGAGTCCTTGGGGTACGTATATGCCTGGAGGTCAACGCGGAGCAAGCAGATTACTGAGAATCTATCGGCTCGCCTACAGGAATTAAATGGTGTAGTTGTGGCGACGCTGAACGCGAAATTGACTCTGGAGAACGCGCAGCGCGAGGTCCCGCGACGCTGGCATGTAAACGAAGATAAGATATACATCCATGCAGACCATGCGAACGAAGTAGAATTGGGACAAGCCGTAGCGAAATTCGTTGACGCCAAGTCGGAAGCTGACTTTTACGAGAACCTCCTTCGCTGCAACAGCGACGCGCAGCGCATGGAGAAGCTTGTAAGTAAAGGCATTGCTGCCGCCGAGGTGGAGAGCCGCCTCCGCGATTATGGCGGACGCGTCTTCGATGAAGATCATGAGGATGGACGCGATGAATCAGTCGGAGGGGCCTCAGTCAGTAACGCCGCCCAAGCGCATTCGCAGGCGCAGGGGAACAGCGAGAAGAATTCAAGCAATGATGTTGGAAAACCACTTTTCGGTGGTGGCACGAAACCTACGCAAGACGAATTCTCTGTACGAGGCCAAAATGACGGCGGGCCTGGTGGGTCAACTGGACCGAGTTCGTCTGCGAAGCGGCCTCTCCGGCTCAAGGATCCCAGCGCGTCCCAATACGAATTAGCGAATCATCAAGAGGCACAACCCTCGCTCGGTAGCGGCGGCGCAGGAGGTGCACGAACTGAACATGAGGGATCTGTGCTTACGGAACAGGAAAAAGCCGAGTTGGAGGAAGCGGGCCGATGTTTTGCCGAAAAAGCACTGCACGACTTTGGCTATTCGGTGGAAAAGATGTCACAATTGAATCCCGGCTTTGACCTTCGGGCATTTGGGAACGGCGAAGAACTTCGCGTAGAGGTAAAAACACACACAGGCCGCGCGACCATTGTTGAGATTACAAGCAGGCAGTACAAGGAGTATCTCCAAAAGCGGTCATACCGCTGGGAATTGTGGAACGTCGAACATCTATCGGCTGACGATGCCAATGAAGTTACGATTACTCGATATTGCGAAATTCCAGACGATTCACTCGACGCACGGACATTTCGTGTTGATCTCAGGAAATGCCGTTCACCAGCAAATCAAGAGTCAAACACTTAGGGGGTAATCTCGCGGATCCAAAACGGGCCCAATTTCCGGCCAAAATGCTTGCAGTCGAGCTGCTACAACCTCAACCCATTTTTAGCAGTTCCTTGCGCCCACTCTCCCCTTAAGAACTGGACGCTCACACGCCTTTGATCTTGTCGAACCAAAGCGTGTCGAGTCCTGCCACTTGCTCTGGTTTTTCCGGGAAGCCACGTACGCCGCGTGAGGCGTCGAATTGGTAGATGCGGCGTAGGGGGCGGTCTTCTTGTGGGAGGTGTAACAGATCGCCGTCTGGTGTGAGGGCGCGGTTGGCGTTGGGTTGATTGAGGGCTTTTCGGGCGGCGGTGCGCAGGCGCTCGGCGATGTCTGGCGCGTCGTGGATGCGTTGTTTGTGTTCTTGCGGGTCTTCGGCGAGGTTGAACAACTGTTCCTGGCCGCCGTTGGCCATGAAGATGTATTTCCAATCGCCGCTGCGCACCATGATTTTGAACCTTGCGGTGCCGGGGATGCCGTAGTATCCGAAGAGGTGCTCGCGCGGTTGCGCGTTGCCTTCGATGGCGCCGATCACGTCCACGCCGTCGCGCAGTTCTTGTGCGCCCGCGGCGGTGGTGGCGATGCCGAAGAGGTCGGTCAGCGAGACGAGGTCCTCACGGCGCGTTCCCGCGGGCAACCGCTCTGGCCAACTCAGCAGGAACGGCACGTTGCAGGACTGCTGGAAGTAACTTTCCTTTTGCCATGCGTGATGATCGCCAAGGTGATCGCCGTGGTCGGAGTAGAAGCAGATCAGCGTGTTGTCGGCGTCGTCGCGCGCATCGACCGCGTCCAGGATCATTCCGAGGCAGTGGTCGATGTAGGTTAGCTCGCCGTAGTACCGCGCGCGGCACACCCGCGCGTGCGAATCGCTGATGTCATCGGCGAAGATGGCGTGGTTCATCCAGCGGAGTTGCTCATCCATGAGATCGAGATTGCGATCGCCGCGCACGGGGTTGGGCATGCGGTCGGGGTCGTACATGCGATTGAACGGGATGGGTGGCGCGAAGGGCGGATGGGGTCCGACGAATGATACGAATCCGAAGTAGGGGCGGTCGTCGTCGTGCCGCCGGATTTGTTCGACGGCGCGCGCCGCTGCCCATGCTTCGACGGTGTGTTCGGCGGGCATGGCGCTCATCTGCGGCATGTAGTACATCTCGGTGCGCTCGCCCATGAGGCCTTCTTGAAAATCGTAGGCCGGGCATACGCGGGCGATGTATTGTGCGAACGCGTCGTTGGCGCGGTCTTCCGGCGTGCCGTAGATCTCTTCGCTGTGGAGGTGCACGTGGTAGCCAACATCTTCGAACCGGGGCATCGTGTGAAATTTACCCACGCCGAAGGTGCGATATCCGTTGGCCGCCATGGTGCGTGCGAGGTACGGGCCGCATCGTTCTTCCATGTTTTCGGATTGGCCTTCCACCAGATTCGGGGCGCCGTTATGATAGACGCCGGTGGTGGGCATTTCGCGGCCGGTGCGGATGTTGTAGCGCGCCGGCACGCACACGGGGCACGCGCTGTACCCGTTGGAGAAGGAGACGCCCCGCGCAACGAGTCGGTCGAAGTTGGGTGAATAGATGTCCGGATTGCCCAGCGCGGCGATGGTATCCGCGCGTTGCTGATCGGTCATGACAAACAGGACATTCGGCTTGCGCGGACGGCTTACACCAATGGACTCCTGTGCGAGGCTGTTTGATGTGGCGGCGGCCATGACGCCGCCAGCCACGGTTCCCATGAAGCCACGCCGGGGGACGCGAAACGGTTTGTGATCGGACACTGCGGCATCCTCCTCTCTTTGTATCAGGTGTGTTGGGTGGCAGTGTGCCACATGTCGCGGGTGGAGTGCATGATGGGCATCGGCGCAATTGCGTCTCGAGGCCGTGAAAAATCGCTGGTCTTGGTCTGTGACTCCGAAGTATTCTCATACGCTGCAACGCGCAGACCGGGGGGCCGCTTTTCTGCGTGCAAGAGGAGCCGGATTAATGAGGCACTTTGATTATGTCATTGTCGGAGGCGGCGCCGCCGGCTGCGTCCTGGCAAACCGCCTTTCCGCCGATCCGGCGCGAAGCGTCATCTTGATCGAAGCCGGGCCACCGAAGGATTCGCTGCACGTGCGGATTCCGGCGGCGTTTCCAAAACTCTTCCGCACGGATCGGGACTGGAATTATATGTCCGTGCCGCAGGAGTCGCTGGCCGGCCGGCAGGTGTACCTGCCGCGAGGGCGAATGCTGGGCGGATCGAGCGCCATGAACGCGCAGATGTTTCAATGGTGTGCCCGCGAAGATTACGACGCTTGGGCGGGGCCCAACAGCGATTGGTCGTATGCGCGGCTTAAACCCTATTTCGAACGCGCAACAGGGCCCAACGGACTCTCGGTCGAACGCCGTGCCTACCTGCATCCGCTTTCGAAGGCGTTTATCGAAGCCTGTTCGCATTGTGCCATCGAACTGCGCGACAGCATTGAAGCCGAGGACATGGCCGGCGTGGCGGCCGTACCGGTTATGCACAAACGCGCGAGCCGCTGTAGCGCCGCCCGCGCCTACATTCAACCCGTCCTGCACCGCCCGAATCTGACCGTCGAATGCGACGCGCTGGTCACACACATACACGTGGAACGCGGCATCGCGACCGGCGTAACAGTCCTGCGCGGCACCAATCGGGAAGAAATCCGCGCAACCCGCGAAGTCATCCTTTGCGGCGGGGCATTCAATACTCCCCAATTGTTGATGCTGTCGGGGATAGGGCCCGCCGAACACCTGAAATCCAAAGGCATCCCTATAGTTCATGCGCTCGAAGGCGTCGGCAGAAACTATCAAGACCATGCCGTCGTGGGGCTACGCTACCGCACCCTGCAACCCATTTCCATGGCATCGGCGGAGACCCTCGCGAACTTGCTCCAATTCCTCGTACTCCACCGAGGGCCCATGACCTCGAACCTCGCGGAGGTCTACGCCTTCATCAAATCGACCATGGAAATGCCCACTTCCGATATCGAACTTATCTTTTGCCCCGCAATCTTCGACACCTCGCAAACCAGCACGGACCACGGATTCAGTATCGGCGTGATCCACCTGACACCACAAAGCGTGGGCACCGTACAACTCGCAACCAACGATCCGCACGACGCGCCCGAAATCGATCTCCGCTTCTTTACCGAAGCCGCCGATCTCAGCGCAATGCGTACCGGAATAGAAATGGCCTTGAGGCTCGCGCAATCCCCTCCCCTCGCCCAATTTGCCGGCGGCTTCATCGAATGGAACGGAGCACCGGATCCCATCACCGATCCCGACGGATACGCCCGGGGCGTCGCTGAGACCCTCTTTCATCCCGTGGGCACCTGCAAAATGGGCACGGATGCGGCGTCGGTTGTGGATTGCGATTTGCGTGTGCATGGAATTGAAAAGCTGCGCATTGTCGACGCGTCGGTGATACCGCAAGTTCCGCGCGGCCATCCGCAAGCGGTGATAACAGTGCTTGCCGAGCGGGCGGCGGATTTGATCAAGAACGAAAGTTAGACGAGAACAACAGACGAAGTTAGAATAGCAACCGTTGCACCAACGCTGAGGATCCCCCCATGCCCACAAAACTCGGCCGCGTCGCACCCACTTTTTATATCAGGGATCATTCGCGTGCCCTCACATTCTGGGCCGGCCCGCTCGGATTTCAAATCGCTTACACCAACAGAGAACCGGCAGTCTTCGCCGTGGTTCGGCGCGACGCCGCGGAAGTGCACCTCGCTGTCAACCCACAACGCGCCGGCCAAGGCCACTGCCACATCATGGTCGAGGACCTCGCCAACTAGGTGACCTCACTTGCCGCAAACGGCGTACTGTTTAAACAACCTCTAAAAAACCAGCCCTGGGGTCTTCAAGACTGCGTGCTGCTCGACCCCGATGGCAATTCCATGGAAATTGCCGAACCGATTCCATGACCCAACTTGATCTCCCACCGGCCAGAACCTGTACTATTCCATACGCAAGGCAAATGCAAGTCCGCTCCCGGCGGCGCGCTATCAAACAAGTTCGATGACAACGCATCAGCTGCGAATTATTAAGGAGCACAACCATGACTGTCAAAGCAGATACGGGCACTGTCCGGCTTCACCGTGTCTTTAAAGCGCCCGCCGAACGCATTTACAAAGCGGTGCTCGATCCGGCGGCGAATTGCAAGTGGCTTCCGCCGTACGGCTTTACCTGCACGGTCCACCATCTTGAAGCGAAGGTGGGAGGCACGTACAAAATGTCCTTCACCAATTTCTCCACGGGAAATGGACACACCTTCGGCGGCAAGTACGTTGAGTTGGTTCCGGGCGAACGCATTGTTGCGACGGACGTGTTTGACGATCCCAATCTGCCAGGCGAAATGCGAACGACATACACGTTCAGCAAAGTAATGTGCGGCACCGAGGTAAACATCGTGCAGGAAGGGATTCCGGCCGCGATTCCCGCGGAAATGTGCTACCTTGGCTGGCAGGAATCGCTCGCACAACTCGCGAAATTGGTGGAACCGGAGATCCCCGACGGCGCATGATGCGCCATCGAACGGCCCCGGATCCGTCGGGTACACGTCTCGGCCAATACTATAGCGCGTTGTATTGGTCGTCCGTGACTTTTTCCAACCAGTTCACAGAACTGCCGTTCTGAGTTTCCTGAATGGCGATGTGCGTCATCCCGGTCGTGGGTGATGCGCCGTGCCAGTGTTTTTCCCCGGGCGGAAACCAGACCACGTCTCCCGGCGTTACCTCCTGTATTGGGCCTCCATCCTGCTGCACCCGGCCGACGCCCGCGGTAATGACGATGTGTTGGCCGAGCGGGTGGGTGTGCCATGCCGTTCGTGCACCGGGTGCGAATGTGACTGTAGCCCCGGCGACCCGCGACGGATCTTTGGCGCTAAACAGCGGGTCTATTCGCACGGAGCCTGTGAACCAATCGGCGGGCCCAGGCTGTGTCGGGATTGATCCTACTTTTGCAATTTCCATGCGCTTCTCCATTGGTGCATCGGCACTGGCGACCTGTTTCGAACGTGGCGCGATGCGTATTGTGGATGAGGCGCCGACGGTTGACAAATCGACGCTATTCGCAATTGACCGCGCCGGGTTATACAATTCGTTTGCGCTCCGCCATCACATAGTGATTTGGTGAGTCTGCGCACCCCGCCCCCCAAGGAAGGACTGATATGATATTCCAGCGTTCGGTCATTGCTGTTCGCGCGATTCTCGCCTTGGTGTTGTCTGCGGGGGTCATAGACTCTTCAGCCTTCGCGAGCGAAGGGAAGGCCGCGGCTGAGCCGGGATTGACCTTTCACGTGTCGCCTGAGGGCGATGATGCGAATGACGGTGCGGAAGGCAGCCCATTCGCCACTTTGGAAAAGGCGCGCGATGCCATTCGGGGTGCCAAAACTTCGGCTGGGTTACCTCCGGGCGGTGTCTTGGTCATCGTGCACACGGGCGCGTATGCCGTGCGCCAGACGTTTACGTTGACTGCGGCAGATTCCGGCGCCTCCGATAAGCCCATCATCTATAGGTCAACAGGTGAAGAATCACCGCGATTCAGCGGGGCCGTTCGCCTCCGGGACTTCAGGCCCGTTGCCGATGCTGCCGTGCTTGAACGGCTAGCGGAAGAAGTACGCTCTTCTGTTTTTGAAGCGGACCTTACCGCTGTTCCGAAACTCTCTCCATTTGAACGGGGCGGATTCGCCAGCGGCCGCGGCGCGCAGACCCATCCCGCCATGGAGTTGTTTGTCGATGACGTTCCCATGACGCTGGCGCGCTGGCCCAATGAAGGCTTTGCCGAGACTGGCGAGATTCTGGGGCCATTGACGCTCAAAGGGTGGGACAACAAACCGGGATCGCCCGAAGGGCGCTTTCGATTCGACAACGATCGCATTGCTCGTTGGGCGGGCGAGCCGGATCCGTGGCTGTATGGTTACTGGTATTGGAATTGGGCCGACTCGTACGAAAAGATTGAGCACATCGATCCTGCAACGCGCGAGATTGTGCTGTCACAACCGTGGCACAAATATGGATACAAACAGGGCAACCGATTCTACGCCGTCAACATCCTCAGCGAACTCGACGTCCCCGGCGAATGGTACCTCGATCGCACGAATGGGAAAATCTATCTCTACCCCACAAAGCCACTGACGGATGCCGTGGTCGAGTTGTCAGCCGCGCCTTTCGCGTTGCTCGAACTCAACAACACGTCACATGTGCACTTCCAGGAACTCCTGTGGGAATGCGGCTCGGCGGACGGCATTGTCGTTCGCGGCGGCGAAGGAGTACGCTTGGAAGGGTGCACGATCCGCAAGATGGCGGGCACCGGCGTCGAAATCAGTGGCGGCAAAAACCACACGATAATGTCGTGCGACATCCACACCATGGGCCGCGCCGGAATTGCGATGGCCGGCGGCAATCGCAAGACATTAACACCCGGTAATCACCTCATCGAGAACTGTCACATCCACCATTTGTCGCGCATTGATCACACGTATACGCCGGGCGTCTGGCTCGACGGTGTGGGTAATCGCATCCGGCACAATCTCTTTCACGATATCGCCAGCAGCGCCATGCGGGTCGAAGGAAACGATCACGTCATTGAACTGAACGAGGCGTACCGCGTCGTGATGGAATCCGACGATCAAGGCGCGGTGGATATGTTCGGCAACCCCACGTATCGCGGGAATGTGTACCGCTACAATTACTGGCATCATCTGGGGAGTCCGGGATTGCATGGCGACGCCGAGCGGCCGCAACGGGCGGGAATTCGGCTGGATGATGCGATTTGCGGCGTGCTGATTCACGGCAACATTTTTCAGCGCTGTGCCGATGCGCCTACGCATTTCGGCGGTGTCCAGATCCATGGCGGCAAGGAAAACATCGTTGAGTCGAATCTGTTTGTCGATTGCGGCGCGGTGGTTAGCTTCTCTCCGTGGAGCGAAGAACGTTGGCAGACCTTCACCGCGGCGGCATTGGACGATGCGGCGATCGACAAGGAATTGTACGTGGCACGTTATCCATCGCTGGCGCAATTGGCCGACGGCCCGAATGTGAATACGGTCCGCTCCAACGTTGCAATTCGTTGTGGCGAATTGTTTCTTCGCCTGCCACAAACGGTTCAACCGGTGGAAAATGTTGACCACCGCGAAAGCACCGCGTTTCGCGAAGGGCCTGACGGGAGAATCGTTTGGTCCGCGGATGAAGCCGCGGCGGTGGGGCTGGCCGATATACCCTTTGACGATATTGGGCTGTATGAGGATTCATACCGCACGCGCGTTGGACACCTGCTACCTCTTCGCGGGCCGCGTTGAAACGGGAGAATGGACAACGTCCGATCCGGCCATGGGTTGACGGCACCGTCTTTTGGAGGATCTATCCCTGCGCCTTGCGCGCTTCGAGAATGCTTGCATGCACCGCCGTGCCGATGGCGGTCACTTCTTCCGGGTCGAAACGGCTGAAAGGCTCCATTCCAAACAACCCTTGCACAAACGCCGAAGTCTGTTCGTTCCGCGTCGCTTCACCAACAAGCACCAGATGATCAATGTTCGAGGCATCGAGACCGGCATGCGTGAGAGCCCGCTTGCAAGGGGCTTCCGTCTCGCAAAGCCGTTGCGGTAGGGAAAGGTGCGCGTTCTGATTTGCAATGCCGTCAGCAGCGAAGATCTCGAAGCCGGTGCCCCGGATCGCCACAACGCTGACCTCGAAACGGTCGAAGGACAGGTCATAGACGAGGGCGATACCGTCGCCATCGCGAAGAAGGCCGGAAGCCATGGCCGCGGCGGTGGGTTCGTTGCATAGCGCAATCAATTCCCACCCCGCGTCGCGCGCCCCAGTGGCCACCTGCTGACGCTGAACGTCGTTGGCCCAGGCAGGCACGGCAATGCAAACACGACGGGGTACATCGGACGGTGTCACGGACAGCAACTCCCCAAGCAAGTCGCACGCACGGGCAAAGGGAAAAGGAGAATTGCATGCTTCCTGAGGGCGCCTGCCGCCGGCAAGTTTTCCGAAAAGGCCCGCCAGGCCGCCACGCTTGTGCGGCTCAGGTTCCGGTTCGGCGAGGTGACCAGTTATGTCGCGGTACCCTCTCGCGCGCGCGGCCACGCGCGGGTTGCCGCCGTTGAGAACGCAGAGTATTGTCGCCGAGGGCCCCAAGCTGATGCCAGCGGATGTGTCCATGGTGATTTCCTCTCCGGGTTGGGGCAATTATACGCCATGGGAATGGACCAGCGGAGTCCGAATGCCAAATTGCTTGGAGGCTCAATCGTGAAAAAACCCTTGATAAATTCTCCTGCGATTCTTCGCATGGTTTTCCTCTTGTTGCTGGCGGTTGTCTTCAGTCCTTCGGTGAATGCCGCGCTGGGCGACGTGCCGGAGGGTGGTTTTCGGTCACCTGAAGGGGAGGCGCGATTTTCACTGGAAGCTGGGGTTAAGCCGCTGAACAATTTGGTATTCGAGCTTCTGAACGTGGAATCGCCCGGAACAGATTCTCATGCGTTTCACAATCCGCGCGAGGGCTGGGTGTATGTGCGTGTTGAACGTGAGGGTGGCAACGGCCCGAGTGCGGTTCAGCTTGACGATGACGTTGCGGCTCTCAAGGCTGTGGACAATCATATTGAGGCCATGCGCTACTTGACTGAAGGCGCGCACACTATTCGGTGCCACGCGCCGGCTAAGCGACTTGAAGTGCGCGCAATCGGTGATTTGGTGTATGCGACGTATGGGCTCAATCCGCATATTGCGGAGATGGGCGTTTACACGTGGGACTTTCTGCGCGAACATTGCCTTGATCATTACAACGGCATCATTGGTATGTCCAGCGCGGACACACAGGAGGACGAAATTCGCGAGTGGACGGCTGAGGGCAAGCGTTGGTACACCAGCGAAGAAGTGCCATACGACGTCGAGACGGCGGATGAAGCCTATGAGCGTTGGTCCAATGCATTGGGCATGCGCCATCCCTTGATGAGCGGCATCTGGGCGGATGAGTTTGGCGTCGGCGAGAAGTACGGGAAGTATACGGCGGATATGTATCCCATCTGGATCGAGGCCCTTCGCAGGCTGCATGCAAACCCCGCTCTTGCGGGCCGGACTTTTGTTGCCTATGGTCCCTCTCGTTTGTTGCCTGCGGATCGATTTGAACAAATGTATCCCTTCTTTCACGCCATTATGGACCTCGGATACCGGTATGCACCGGAGTGGTATCTTCCCGAAGGACACTCGCGACCGGGCCGGACCATTGCGGAAACCGGCGATCTGTGGGCCGAGTTTAGTCCCGGTTGGGAGCAAGCCACCAGGGCCTCCTTCGAACAGGCCAGCCCAGGCGCGGCCTCAAACCGCATGGTCGTGGTGTCGCTGTTGTCTGAGCCGGGATGGGAATCCGGCGATTTGTTTCCCAACTATGATTTCAATGTGTTCCTGGATTGCCAGCTTCAGTTTATAGCCACCGATCCCTCGTTCTTCGGAATACGCGGCCTGCAAGGCTACCTCTCCAGCTATTGCGGCGAGGAACAGACCCGGCTCTTTGCGCAATTAATACGCCACTATGCAATTGAAGGCAAAACGACGCGGCTCCTGGACGATCCCTATGTCTTGCTTCACCTGGAGAACGCGGATCTATCGAATGGCGATTCGGGATGGACTCTCGCGCCGGCGGAACACGACGTTCCAAGCATTGCCATCAAAACGGTGCCGGGATTTGGCGTGCTGCAGGCCAGGTACCACGGACCGGAGGGTACGGGCGATACCGCAATCTGGACGCGTCGAAGCGGTGCTTCTC
This sequence comes from Candidatus Hydrogenedentota bacterium, assembly GCA_045863295.1. Taxonomy (GTDB): domain Bacteria; phylum Hydrogenedentota; class Hydrogenedentia; order Hydrogenedentales; family SLHB01; genus BTWA01. Next base: position 30,798 of record BTWA01000023.1, on the reverse strand, counting down.
CCAACCGCATCTCTCAATCCATTCGCAATCTGCAAGCGGGCAAACTGTATTCGCTACGAATGATCACCGGCGATTACCTGGAATTGGCTGCCGGACAGTCCACGCCCCGGCAGCATGCAGTTTCAATCGCCCTGGAAGGTGTGGAAGAAGTGGCGGATAAGGGATTTCAAGCCGTGGTCCAATGCGCGCATTGGCACTCCTATGGCGCGTTTAATGCGGGTAACCCGTATTGGATCAACTATCACCAGCGGGTATTTCGTGCACGCGAGAACACGGCCGGACTGGTGTTAACCGATTGGCAATCCCAACAGACAGCGGGAGGTCCGGCCGGTGAAGAATTACTCTGGACTTTCTTTCAGGTACAGCCCTACTTCGAATAGCGTCCGCTTGGGGCGGGATCCGGTAGGCGCACTAATCGTTCAAACCCATGCCGTCAAAAATCCGGGGAACGCATTTTTCCACTCGGGCGCTCCGTGTTTTCGACTGCTTGGGCGCGGAGAAATGAAGCAGGTATGCCCGCTGCCGGCCCGGTGTGAGAGCGTCGAACGCATCCTTCAAGGCAGGGCTCTCATCCAATGCCTGTTGAAACTCCGGGGGCATTTCGAATTCGGAGGTCGTTTTCAATTCGACTTTCAGGCCGGCCTTTTCCACTCGGATGGCTTCCCGTATGTAAGACTTCAGGGCAATCTCCATTTTCTCAATGTCCTGAACACGGCTAAACCGGATCTGCCGCGCCGCCTGAACGTTTTTCGTTTGCTGGACAAGAATGCTTTTGGGGTCTTTCAACAAGGAACCTTTGAAAAACAAAAGCGCGCAATACGCTTTGAATGTATGTATCAACACGACATTGCCGTTCTGAAACGTGTAGCACGGACTGCCCCACTTAAACTCCTCGGTCAATCCGCAGTCCAGCGCGATTGCCCGGAGCGCAGTGACTTCCGCCTGCCACGCTTTCGTGTTCCTGATGTATCCATCCACTTTGGGATTCTTGCCGCTCATGCTTTGATTTCCCTTGCTGTAGCCGTCAGCGCTAAAACAACGCTTCGCCGGGCAACGCCGATGCCTGCCGGATCCAATCCGTCAACTGGGCCTCGTCGATCTGCTCGCCTTCGTAAATATGGAAATAACGCGTGTTGGGATCTTTGGATGCCACCGGCGGCAACGGAATCAACGACACGCCCCGCAAAAACGTGACCTTGATGTACTTGGTAAAACAATGGAACGCGAGAAACCAACCCTTGCCTTCTACGCCGTAAAACGGTGTATTCCAACGCACGGCCTTGCGCACGTCCGGCACCGTGCGCACAATCAACGCATCCAGACGGCGGCCGGCATCCTGCTTCCAATCGGGCATGGCTGCTATATACGCCTGCACCGGCGCATCGCCGTCCGCCTTTGCAATTTGCGGGTTGCCTCCAGCAAGCAAAATCGGCTTCGTGGAATTAGGTTTGCTCTTGGGAACGGTGGCCTTCTTGGGTTTCATTCTCTTCTCACTCTTGCAGCGTCACGGCCGGAAGTTATCCCATAGAATTCGACACTTCAATGTCATGGTACGTCTGTCCGCTGTGACGCGCGTCATATGCCCGGTTGCGAATTCCGCCTACAACCGCCGAATGGACAAGGCAATGTCTTCGTCAAATCGAGGAACCTGCAAACGATACGGTCCGCCTTTATGCTGAATTGTCTCGTCTCCAACAGCATCTCCCGTTTTCGGGTTCAGCCATTGGATAGCATACGAATTCTCGGGCAAAGCAATTGCAATCCAGCCGTCAGCCACGCTCTTGTTTTCACTTTTGACATCTGCAATGCGCAGGTATACGGCATAGGACACGCCCGGCTCGGCCAGAATCTGTGCGGATACGCCTGGCGATACCTCTTCTATCAGCGTCGCACTCGGCGCCATGCGTAGAAAATCAAACCCTTCGATGAATTTCCGCAGTATGCTCATCTGCTTTCGCAGTACGCGGCTGCCGCCGCCCGGCGAATCGTATTCCACGGTATCTCCCTCGGGGTGCGCTGTCATAAATGACCAATCGAGGCTGTTAAAAAGCCCGCCGCCCGCGAGGATGAAATCCCAGCCTTCCGTTCGGTACAGAATATCCTCTTTTCCACGAAAGCCCGTTTCGTTCTCGCCAATCACCATGTTGAGATCATAATTCATCGCCACGGCAACCGGGGGATAGGCATAGTGAAAATTGAATACGGACACGCCGGGAACCGGATCTTCAACCTTGGCACGCCCATTGGCAATGTTCATCGAGATGAGATGGCGAACGCCCAGCTTGCTCTCTTCATCGACCAGCGTCTCGACAATGCGCCGCTGCCATTCCACGGTCACACAATTCTCCAGATACGGTTCGTTACACACCTCATAGATGAGATTATCGCAGTCTTTCAATTCCTGAGCTATTTTTCGTGCGAAGGCCGTCTGCACTTCGGTCAGCGTGTCGTGCATCAATTTGAATACCTCGTGCCGCGTGCAATCTCCGATGCCGTTAATGTTGTTCGCCGCATTCATGGGGGAAGCTTCCCACTGCGCATTCTTGTAGATCGTACAGAACAATGTAAGCTCCACCACAACGCCCCGCCGCTCCGCCTCGGCCAGGAAATCCCTCAAGCGCTCGAAATAGGCCGGGTTCCACTGGCTCAAGTCGTATTTGTTGCCGCCATCGGAAGCGCCCGGCGTATTGCTCCGGGCCCATGGCGCCAGATAACGCATCGGCTTCGGCGCAAGCGTGTTGTCCGTGATGCCAAAATCTCCCGGAAACTCCCGATACGTTCCAGAGAATGTGCGCGTGAGATTGAGATGGTGACTCTCCAACTCCTTCAAGTAGCGCACATAGTCAAAATCCATGTTCAGCACCGCGCCGTAATGTTCCGCGGACGTAATGAGAATCGTCGGCTTGCCTTCGTAGAGAAAGTAATGAGGATTGTCCGGGTGCAGCGCAATGGGTCCGCTGCTCTCCGGAACGCCAACGTTGCACAGCATCAAAGCAAGGCCCACGACGATGGCGGGGCGAGAATGCATCATCTGAGAAATTCGCATACGCTACTCCACGGCATTTAACAACGATTGAATCACCGGCGATCCTGCTGCGCAATCTATCGCGATTCTACATACCTTTTCCACTGTCATCTCCGTGCGCCACGGTTCGATTTTCAGCCGGCCCCGCCAAAGTGTATAGTACCGGCTTCAGATCTCTTATTGGGCAACGCGCTTATACCGGGGAGTTACGCCATGCACGCTGCACGCTATGTACTTTGCACCGTCGTTACAACCATGCTGTTGGCCATGAGCCAGCCCTACGCCGACACTGCCAAATCGGAAGAAGAAGGCGGCTGGACGCCTCTCATCAACGGCGATACCCTCGACAACTGGACTGTCCGTGGCAAGGCCAACTGGCGCCTCGAAAATGGCGTCATCATCGGCGAATCGCCCGGCGGCCAGGGACACCTCTACGCCGCCCCCAAACTAACCGACCTCGAGGTCAAGGGCACATTCCGCCTTACCAGTCACGGAAAGAGCGCGAACAGCGGACTCTACTTCCGATCCAATCCGCCGGAAGACAATCCAGACGGTTACCCCAACGGCTACGAAGCCCAACTGTGCAACACGCACGACGCCTTTACCGGCTGGCTCTGGAAACCCGGCACCCCCACCGGCAAAGCCTCCGAACTGCTCACGAAAGACGGCGAGTGGTTCACCATGCGCGTTAAGGCCGAAGGCGATCACATCACCATATGGGTGAACGACAAGCAAGTCACCGACTGGCACGACAGCGACTACAAAACCGGCTTCATCGCGCTTCAATGTCACAACGACCAAATGACCGTCGAGGCCAAGGACCTCTTCTACCGCGACCTCAGCAAACCCTGAGGCCAACCTGACGTACGACTATCCCGGGGGCACTTTCGCGGCAAGCGCAAGTGCCCCCTTCGTGTCTCCTGCAGAATTCGTTGTAAGAACGCGCCCGCACGAGGTACCAATATCTCCGAAGGCGAAACTATGACACACCGCGATCAACACATGTTGTACATGGAATGGCTGCGCCAGCACGGCGCGGCCATTATGAAAGTGGCGCGCGCCTATACGCTTACGAACGAAGAGTGCCAGGACCTCGCCCAGGAAATCCTGCTACAAACATGGCAATCGCTGCCTGCGTTTCAGGGAAACTCCAGCCCCGCCACATGGTTCTATCGCGTGGCGCTGAATACCGCCATGAATTGGCACAGGAAAGACAAACCCCGCCGCTCGTTTCAGCAACCGCTGCTGGAAGTGCACATGGAAGCCGAAGCCCCAAGCACAGCCGAACAAGTGCAGCACAGAGACACCGTCGATCAACTTTACAAGGCCATTCATAAGCTGCCCAAAGCCGACACGGCGCTGGTCCTGCTCTATCTCGACGAACTCAGCTACCGCGAAATGGCGGAAATCCTCGGCATCTCCGAAAGCAACGTGGGCGTCAAACTGAACCGCGCCAAAAAAGCATTGAGCACTCTGATGAAAGGGGACACGCATGAGCCCTGACGAATTTCAGCAGGCGTGGAAGTCGCACACCGCGCAAACGCACGTCACCATTGACGCGAACTTGTTGCGGGAGGCCGTGCAACGGAATCAGCGTGAACTGCGAACCGTCGTGCTCTGGGGCGACGTGGGCGCCATTGTCATCGAACTAATCCTGGTGCTCGTTTTCATCGTGGGCGGATTCATCCTGGGATCTCCATGGACAATCTATCTCATGGCCCCTGCATTGCTGTGGAGCATCGCATTCAAACTCTTCCATCGTACCCGCATCAAGCGATTACCCCGCGTAACCGATGACTCGATTACCGGCGGAATCAAAGCCTCGGTGGCCCTGCTCGATCACCAAATCTGGATGGAGCGCAGAATATTTCGGTGGACGCAACTGCCCTGCGCCGCGGCCATGTTCGTGTTCTTCTCTCACGTCACGTGGCTGTCCTCCAAAAACTGGTTCGAAGCCGCGGTATCCGGCACACTCTTCGCCGGCATTGTCCTCGGTGTCTACGGCTTCACGTACTATACGACCCGAAACAACATCCGCACGCGCCACGAACCCAGGCGCCGCGAATTGCTCGCGCTGCTCGCCAGCCTCGGCGGCGCCGATTCCCGCGAAGTGCTCGGCGAATATCCCATACTCCTGAACAGCCCGGTCTTGCAGATACCTTCCCCGCGCAAGCAAATCTTTGGCGCGGTTGTCGCTGCCGCAGTGATCTTCTTGATTGGTATTGGAGCCTACTTCGCAATTAAGTGGTTTGAAAACGAGTACCCGAAGATAGCACCCTTCTCCGCTGTCCGATGGCAGAAACCCCGCCCCGACATCCTTGTGGGCGAAGAGTGGTTCACCCTCGCGGGTGTGAACACACTCCCCATCGAAGACATTGTGGCGTACGGCCAGAAAACCTACGGCGACGAGTGGCGCAAGCAGTTCGAAACGAATCTCGGCGACGTTCTCACCGGGATGGGACACACTCCCGGCGAAACCCTGCGGCTGGTCCTGCTACCTTTCGGATCGCTCGTTCCGCAGGTCGTCGACCATGCCGTGAAGACCCCGTTTGCCACCGTGCGCTGGCAGGATCTCCATCCCGAAGTCCGTGTGGAGAAGGAATGGTACATGCTCCTCTCGCTGAACGATATCCCCGCGTCGGACATCGTCATCTTCTGCCAGGAAAACTATGAGGCAAAGTGGCGGAAGCGCTTTGAGGAAGACCTCGTCGAAGTACTCACGCGCATGGGCCACAAACCCGGCAATACCGTGCGTCTGGTCGTGCTTCCGCGCGGCTCCGCCACTCCGCGCACCCTCGACAACGTGCCCATGACCCGAGAGAACCGCGAAAAGTTGCGCGATGCAAACCAAATGCGCGAACGCCTCGATGAATGGAAAACTACGGAGAACACCGTCCCCGTCGAAGGCGCGCAGACTTTGGTCGCGGAGAAGATCCCACGCCTGCGCGACGAGAAGAATCTCGTGGGTCTCGCTGCGATGGTCATGATCGACGGCCGCGTAATCGCTTCCGCCGCGGACGGCCAACGCAAGGCGCGCAGCGGCGTACCCATCGAGATCACGGACCAATGGCACCTCGGCTCCATCACCAAATCGATCACCGCGACCATGATCGCCCGCTTGATCGAATCCGGTAAAATGCAATGGACCGACACCATCGGCACGTACTTCCCCGAGGCGTCCGTGAACGAAGAATGGAAATCGGCCACGCTCCGGCACCTATTGACGCACACCTCCGGCGCCCCGGCGAATTTTCCGCGCGGAACACAACTGCAGAATCCCGCGCCCGGTGCTGAACGCGTCGACGCGCGCCGGGAAACAGTGCTGAAGCTCCTCGCTCACAAACCGGACCACACGCCCGGAACGCACCACGCCTACTCAAACGCCGGCTATACCATCGCCGGCGCGATGGCCGAAGCGGCCGCCGGCCAACCCTGGGAAGACCTCGTCACGCGCGAAGTGTTCGAACCGCTGAACCTGACCAGCGCCGGTTTCGGCCCGCCCAAAAGCAAGGACAAGCCCATCGAACAACCCCAAGGCCACAACGGAATCATGGGATTGAAAATCGGCGTGGGCGAAGACGCCGACAACACCCCGATCATCGGACCCGCAGGCACCGCGCACATGTCGCTCCAGGATCTCTGCACCTACGCAACGGAACACATGCGCGGCGAACTCGGCGAGGGCACGATCCTCAATGCGGATTCCTACCAGCGCCTGCACACACCCGAACTCGACGACTACGCCTGCGGCTGGGTGAAAGACGAAGGCGGCGCGCGCCTGCGCCACACGGTCTACTGGCACAACGGCTCGAACACCATGTGGTATGCACTCGTCGCATTCGTCCCCGAAAAAAAGATGGTCGTCGCCGTCACCTCAAACGACGGCGACATCAACAGCGCCGAAGAAGCCGCCTGGGACATCGTGAATGCCTGCGGACATCAGATCGACGTCGCCCATTAAAACGTTTCGATCACCAGCGGCCGGCAATACGTCCCGCGGTCCTGCGTATCCAAGTAATGCGCCAACACCGCGCACCGATCCGCATCGATGATGTGATCATTGCCCTTGTCGAACAGGATCTGATTGCGCAACCCGCAGCTATACGTGTGCCCCGCATACTGCGACTCCCGATCCGCCAACACCGGAAACACAATCGTCCGATCCGCCATCCGCCGCTGCAGCAACTCCGTCATAAACAACTTCGTCGGCCGCCGATCCGATCCCCCATCCGGAAATTCCCCCACCTCCGTCATGCCCCCGAACGCAAAGGCCATCACCTTCTCATGCCACAACCGATCGATCGCCTTCAGGTTATGCGCCACCGCACTCCCATTGCTCCCCGCATCAATGCCCACCACCCGAAAATCATACGCCCGATCCAACGCCTCGATGATCCCCTGCTGCCGATGATAATTCACCCCCCGCAACTGCACCCGCCCCACATTCACCAAATCCGGCGCATCCCACCGATAGATCACAAACTCAGAAGGATCGCGCACATACCCCAAATCGCAACCCAGGTAATACTCCCCCCGCGCCCCCCCCCCCCCCGCCGCCGCCCCCTCCGCCGCCCCCCGCGCCCCCGACCCGGACGCCGCCCCCGCCGCCCCGCCCGCCCCCGACGCCTCCAGATCGAACACCGCATACGCAGGCGATCCATGCTGCCCCAACACCCGATGCACATACCCCGCCGAATCCCGCCCGCCATACAACAGCGCCAACTCCGCATCCTTCTCCGCCGTGAATTCCGGATTCAGCGACGACGGCCAAGAATACTGTTCCGGCTTCGGATCCTGCGTCATCCGGTAAAACGTGTTCCGCAACCCATTCGGCACCCCATACACCCACCGCATCCCGCCCCCATTCAACGCCTGAAACAACTCCTCCCACGCCGCATCCGTCATCTCCTGTGCCTCATCCACAATCTGCCAATCCACATGCAACCCCTGAAAATTCATCCCATGCGGCCCCGCAATCCGCCCCCACAACACAAACCCATTCGAAAACCGCAAACACCACGAAGGCGTGCGCTTAATATCAACCAACGTCCCGCTGAACGCAGGATTCCGTTCAAACACCCGCACAATCCGATCCATCAACGGAAACAAATGATTCTCACACTGCGTCGCAATCAACATCTCCGAATTCGGCCGCGCCACCGAAGCCCACGCCGCAATGATCTCGATCTCAGAAGTCTTCCCAACATCGCGACCGTCGCAATGGACCTTGCGCTCCGCCACCGAATCCAAAGACCGATGCTGATACCACCGCGGCACCCAAGCCGCCCCACCCCGATCCCGCAAAAACCGGTTCGCAAACCCCACCCGCGACCCCAAATCCTCCCACGCCTCAGCCTCTACGCCAGCCCCAGCCTCGGCAACATCCCCCGACCCAACCCGCTCCACCATCAACGCATTAAACAAATCCACCAACGGCACCATCACACAAAACCTCCAATCTCAAAAAAACCAAACACACCCCTCCATCCTTTAAAGACCAGCTTGTTGCACTCGCCTGCCGCAGCCAAAGCAAGGTCAACCTCTTACGCCAGTCGACCGCGCCCACCGGCGACGCAATTAAAGTTGAATAAGCCACAATTACCGTTCACAATCACCTTGCAAGGAGTATACTAAAGTACTTCCGGTTTGTGAGGGGGCATGATGTCAGAAAACCACGATACTCAGCTCCGTTTGTTTACAGAAAAGCTACAGCCCGGCGTCGTCTTACTTGACTCGCAAATTCGTGATCTGGTGCGAATGGGTACACTTATAGATGCCAATGGCTTCGATGATAGAGGCCTAGACTCCTGCTCCTACGATGTCCGCATCGGCAGCAGAGCAGTGATTGGAGGCAGCGGTACAGAAATAGATCTAAACCAATCACGTCTTGAGTTAACCCCGGGATGCTACGCTGCGGTAGTCTCGTTGGAGCGAATACGCGTTCCAGCGGATATGTTGGTCCGCATCAATACGAAGCGCTCCTTCTCGTACAAAGGCATTGCGTTGCTGACGGGCGCGCAAGTCGATCCGGGGTACGAGGGCCATCTGCTCTTTGGGTTTTACAACGCATCATCGAAGCGGGTGGTTTTGGGAAAAGGGGAACCTCTATGTAGTCTCGTGTTCGAGACTCTTGGCCAGCCCGTGGAACACCCGAAAGGCAAAGATCCTTATCTGTATAAAGGTGAGTTTCCTGCCGGATTTGTCGACTTCATGGCAAATATGGAGGTTCTTTCCTGGCATCAACTTAGTGAACATGTCAAAAAAATCGATAGTATTACTCAACAGATCCTTGACCTGCGAAGCAAGTACGAAAATGTCATAGAGCCGATCAAGACGCTGACTGGTAACGTGGAACGTGTTTCACAAGATGTGGACAAGCTTTCCGGCACAATTTCCTTGGTCAGTAATCAGGTTACAAGACTGGAAAACCTGACCACCGAAAATGCAAAGCAAATCTCGGAAGTGAGTCGCAATGTCCTTATACTTACACAGGACGTCGCATCAGTGAAGAAGGACGGCGATAAGATGGCAGAGACAGGAAAAGAGCATGGAAATAGACTGGACGATTTAAGAGCTAGCTATAGCCGTTTTGCGATCTTGGTCTACATATTTTGGGCGTTGTTGTTACTCATAGTTGGCGGATTCTTGGGTCCAATGATAAAAGACTATCTGTCAAAATAGCCCCTGACTTCAGGAATCCCAATTATTGTATGCTGGAAACGTTCGAAGCTGCTCAGCAGCCCAATGTCATACTGGCGAGACAACTGCCTAACGCTAAAACTTTGAACGCCTTAACGCGATTAACCTTTTCCGAATAGATAAGCAAATGTACCGAAAACAACGGCCAAAAGCGTAAATAGGGCCGAGACAAGCGCCAGGGGCTCTTCTGAATCTTTGCCTCGGCCAGTGAACCATTCAACAGCAACTAGACCCATTCGGCCAATCCAAGCCACACACACGATCAAGAACAACAACACAACAGGAATAAATGTCGTGTGCATCGACCAAAAATAGGGAGACAGTTCAAAACTACCCCCATCTGCGGACCTGGCGAGCAATATGTGAGCTACTTGGCGAAAAGAAAGTTGCTGAGTAGTGCCATACAGTCCAACAAACACGGAAAGGCACGCAAAAACAGAAGCAAGTACAATCTCAGCTAGAAAAACAAGCGGTACCCACAGACGACGCCCCGACGGACCCGTCGCAAATCCCAAAGTAAACAACGAGACTATTACTGTCAACGCATCAAAAAAGACATTTGATACTATAAACTGAATCGTGACCTCCTCTGCAATAATTGCGGAGGTGATCTCACCCAATGCCAGAGCATAGAAAGTCAGTACGTAACTAAACGAACCTGACAAAGTAAAAAGCTTCCACTCCCGGTCAAAAATGTCAGAAAACGTGATAGATACACGCCCCAAGAGTAGTTGTGAGACACGGAGCGCTACAGAACTTGGAAACGCAATCTGAATGGAAACGAAAGGCGCCAAAACGGTCGCCAAAAACGCTGCATGAATTGGTGTCATGTTAGTCAGTACTACCGTCCAAGCTATCCCACAAAACACCCACGAGGTACCAAGAGACCCATAAACAGCCGTATCCAGAAGATTCCGCCAGTGGGTATAGCCATATTCGAGACCGAGTCTCCTTGTTTGGATGAAATAATCCCCGACTGCCCCGGCCGCAGCAACCAAAGAAACGTAAATTGCCGGCACCGCGCCCAACCAAAGCCACATTCCAATCCCCGACAAAATGGGTACACCAAATACATGGATATACCCCCGTTTTCCATCCATTAACTTGTCAAATACGCCCGCAATACTAACCTTTTTGCCTACGAACCAAACGGCAACGTCATAAGGAAGGTTTCTCCATGGTGCATTGCGTAAGCTTGTCCAGCCGGTAAGAAATAAGCGCTTTGTCGCTTTTTTTTCGTCGTCCCTTTGTATTTTGGCCAAGAACGTGAATGATGCTGCACATACCGAACAAATTGCTGCAAGAAGGCCCAACAAGAACACCATATGGTAAACTCGCCTCTCAAATGAGAAATCTATTGACCACTTGATTCTCTGCAAGCAGTCCAGTAACGGGCCGCAAATCAAGCGGCCCACAACCCATAAGCATGCCAGAACTTTCACACATTTCGAGGCTGAATCGAATCGCTCGAACCCATAAGCTACTTGGGATTACCTACTGGTCCCGCGTATACTATGGTCACTGTTTGATCGGTCGCATTTATGCCTATCACATTGACACGATAGACCTGACCTTCAATTTCTTTAGAGAATGTGGAACCGGCTTGCGCCTTTTGACGTTCGCCAAACACTTTTACATCGGCGTTGTGGCTTGCCGATATTCCTGGCCGTGCACGATTGACGCTTATTCCCTCAACCCCAAACGTAACAATTCCATCTGGACTAGACCATCCCTCACCTCGCTTCACTTCGATTGAATTAGTTCCATGGATACTCTTGGTAGCTGCTTCGAGACCGCCCGAAGGCAAAAAGAGAGATGGAGACTTAGTATATATTTCGCGAAGTCGAGAGAGCTCTGAGTTGGCAAGCTCAAGCTTTTCCACTAGAATCTCCTTTTCTCGCCGCAACTGGGCAATACCAGAAATCAGGCTTGCCGTGTCTGGCTGTGCAGTCCCCTTGAACCCAGCAGTCAATTCCTTAATTTGATCTTCATATTGCTTCCTAATAAGTGATGCTTCCTCCGACAAGGTTTCAACTTGAAGTCGTTCGGCTTCATATTTTTCGCGCCATTTTTGACTGATAAGTTCCGCCAGTTGCTGGCTAAGGTCGTCGGCCCGAGTTGTCATGTTCGTAAGTTCTGTCTCAATCATTTGTCGTTGCTCATCCTTGAGCTTGTATATTTGATCTATAAAGTACAAGGCCACACCAACGATTAGTGCGAATACCACGATACTACTCGCAACTCCCTTCTTGAACGCGTCGCTGGGCCAGAGTCCCATAGTTCATCTCCTACCTGTCTATGATAAGTATATCAAAATGGCATTGCCTAAGTTTACTCGGTGATCCGTTACCAAAGTCCAATCAATATTGAACCACCATCCTCCAAGAAAGAGTCTTCGTTGAGTCTTAGTTGAAGCTTTGCGAAAGCCAAGACACAGTTTCTTGCTCTCGAAGTACAGACTCCGCCCTGCAAACCAAACGCCACAACAAACCTCGCCACCCCATTTTCCAAAGAGCCAAAGCGCCGTCGCCGCCCGCCTAAGCGGGCTCTGCCAGCGCACTCCAAATAGCGACCCTTGCCAGATGCCAAACCCACCACCATTCCCACATCCCCACTTCGCTTATTATCTGTGAAAATCCGTGCAATCTGTGGACGACTCCCCTCCCCGCGTTCTCACCTTCTCACAATTAATCCCTCCGGTCTCCAGCCTCCCGCCTCCGGCCTGCAACTGCAACACCCCGCCCTAAATAAATAAGGACCACTACAACAAAAGGACACCCCCACCATGCCTACCCATACCACCACCCTCGGCACCCCCTGCGCCCGATCCTGGACCCCAGAATGGATCGCCATAGTCGAAGCCAAAGAAAAACAACTAAACCACCGAATCTGCGGCGCCCGCACCCCCGCCCCCTCCTCCGACTCGTCCTCCGTAGTTTTAACGAAGGAGGAAGCGTCAGCGAAGGAGGGCTCGTCCTCCGTAGCTTCAGCGAAGGAGGAAGCCACCCCCTGCACCAACCCCTCCAACCACCCCTCAGGCCGCTGCCCCCACCACGGCGGCTTCAACCAAACCGGCGCCCCCAAAGGCAACCGCAACCACACCATCCACGGCCTCTACTCCCGCCGCCTAAAAACCTGCACCACCACCTGCCCCCACCACCAAACCTGCCCCCACGCCGCCGTCTCGTCCTCCGTAGTTTTAACGAAGGAGGAAGCCTCGGCGAAGGAGGGCCCCATCTGGTCCCCCGACTCATCCTCCGTAGTTTTAACGAAGGAGGAAGCTTCAGCGAAGGAGGGCCTGTCCTCCGTAGCTTCAGCGAAGGAGGATCCGTCCAGAATGTCCTTGCAGTCCTTCCCATCCCCATCCCCCCTACAGCCTGCAGCCTACAGTCTACAGCCTGGCGAAGCCCCCTGCCCCTACCAACGCCTCGAATACAACACCGTCCTCACCGACGCCCTCGCCGTCGTCGAAACCCAGCCCCACCCCAACCCCATGGGACTCCACACCGCCCACAACGTCGCCATGCTCCAAGTCCTCGCCAACGCCGCCGCCACCACTGTCGCAAACGCCGCCACCCCATGGTCCCCCGACACCCCCGCCATGATCACCGCCTATGTCCGTCTCATGCGCGAACTTAGGGCCTCCCTCCGCACCCTCCACGCCCCAGCCCATACCCCCTTGAACCGTCAAAAACACACCCCCGCACCCCCAACCCCCGAAGGCATCCTCCGCCACGCCCACCGCATGCAACACGACACCAGCCTCGACCCCGCCACACTCCAAGCCCTCCAACTCCCGCCCCAATCCCCCCAGACCCACGCCAAAGCCTACATCCAACAAGCCATCCAAGCCGCCGGCCAAGGCCGCGACATCGAAATGTGCCAAGCCTTCGACAACGCCACCCTCCTCGACCAACCCTACGCCCAAAGCCACCGAGACCACATCCTCGCCTGCTACCGAGCAAACAAGAAATCAACAAGACCCGCTCCATCCTTGACTCGGAGTGATGAAAAGCGCACGCCCAACCAAACACCCCCAACCCAGGATCCCCTGTCTGAAATCCTTACCACGTACGAACAAGCCATCAAAGACGGCAAAGTACAGCCGGAGGCGTTTCCGCGTGGAGTGGGCCTGCCCGCACAGGGCACCGGCTTCACGCCTGAATCGCAATGCAACGATCAAGCGCAACAACCGACAACAAGTGGCGCAATCAAACCAGACGAGTTTTCTGTAGAGACAAAAACGGACTCGAAGCAGGGGCAATCGATTCAAGAACGGTTGGAAATCGCTTCTACACGTCGGCCGCATGCCATTCACTCACAATCTGAAAGCAAGAGCCAGATGGAGGACGATCGCGAATGACTTGCCACCAAAACGATCAGGCTTCACGATCCGGCGCAAACGAAAAACGGCCTCGGCTTTCACCGAGGCCGTCGCGAACGGTCAATCGTATAGCGTGCTCACACCTTCCACGGCGCGCGGTAATCGCGCGTGAGCCAGGCGGGGTTGCCGCTGCCCTTGGCGAATTCCATGCGCTTGGGTTTCCACTCGATCGTAGTGTGGTTGTAGTAGGCCTGGTTCATGAGGTGGCAGCAGATGGCGGTGCGGCCGCCCACGATTTCGCTGGTGATGGGTTTCTTGCGGGACTTGACGCAGTCAATGAAATCGCGCAGATGATTGTCGCTGCGGTAAAGCTGAACGCGAGCGTTCTTGAGGTATTCTTCTTCGATGGTGCGCAAGGTGTCGCCGAGGGATCCGTCGGCGCGATCGACGAAACCGGCGATCTTCTTACCGTTGAGGTAGAACTCGATGCGGCCGCGATTGACTTTGACTTCGCCGTCGCTGCCGAAGAATTCGGCGCCGAACCCGTCAACGTGTTTGACGGTGACGCCATTCTTGTACGTCATGATGGCGCCGTTGACGGCATTGGGATCGTCGGGCGCTTGAACCTTGACGGGACCGCTGTTATCCATGCCGAGGCCCCATTGGGCGATGTCGATGTGGTGGGCGCCCCAATCGCAGACCATGCCGCCGCCGTATTCTTTGTAACTGCGCCAGTCGGGGAAATGGTCGTGCATGCCGCGCGGGCTGAGCACGGAACTGTAGGGGCGCATCGGGCCGGGGCCAATCCACATTTCCCAGTCAAGGCCGGGCTCCATGGGTTCTTCGGGGAGGTTGCAGGGAACGCCGGGAGGGCCGAAGCTGACGTCGACGTGGCGGATTTTTCCAATGACGCCGTTGCGGACGAGTTCGCAGGCGATGCGAAATTCTTTGCTGGATCGTTGCATGGACCCGGTTTGAAGGACGCCTTTGTTTTTCTTAACGGCATCCATGACGGCAATGGCTTCGTGGATGTTGTGGGTCAACGGTTTTTCGCAGTAGACATCCATGCCCGCTTCAAGCGCCGCAATGGTGGGGATGGCGTGCCAGTGGTCGGGCGTGGCGATGCAGACCGCATTGATGTCGCCCCGCGCGATGAGTTCGCGAAAGTCGTTGTAGGCGGCGCAGTCAGCGGAACCTTGGGCCGGGTTGGCCGTATAGTACTCGTTGACCTTGGCCTGGGCGTCGTTGCGCCGGGTCGTGTCGACGTCGCATACCGCGACGACACGCACTTCGGGAAAGCGAAGAAACGTGCCGAGAAGACCGCGGCTTTGTTTGCCCATGCCGATGAAACCCATCACGATCTTGTCGCTGGGTTTGGTTTTGGCGGCCCACACGGTGGACGGCAGTATGAAAGGCGCGGCGGCGAGGGCCGTGGTTTTGAGAAAGGTCCTGCGATTGGTGTTCATGTGCTGTTTTCCCCTTTCGCCCAGAAAATGGGCGGCTCCGGAAGGCAGTATCCTACGAACGGCGGGGGAACTACAAGAGCCGGAACGGCGCCATGCAATACCGGGCGGTTGGGCCGGGAGGAACCTGGCATAGTGGCGGCACGAGAGGAATTACGATGCGAATTGCACTTCATCTGGCCGTGATGGCGTTGCTGATCGGATTGGCGGAATTGTGCGTGTTCTATCCGCTTCTACCCGGCCAGTACGACGGATTGGCCATGGCCGTGTCGATGATGGCGCAGACGGCGGGAGCATTGGGGTGCCTGCTGGCGCCGTTGGGCATCGTGTGGATCGCGTATGAACGGCTCAGTTCGCGCAAGCGGTGGCGGCGGGGGCTTGGCTTGCTAGCGCTGCTGCTGCTGGTGTTGCTGGCCTCGGCAGTGACACTGGTCGCGGTCATGATGTCGGGCGCGGTGTTGGGAATGCTGACAATCGTGTTGCTGGCGGGCGCGGGTTTGAGCGGATTTCGGTGGCGGCGCGGAAAGGACGGCGGCCCGGCAGTTGCTCCCTATTATTTGGCCGCCGTAGCGCCGGGGATCGTGGCATTGCAGATTCCGTTCATGGATGAGGTGACGGCACTTGGCCGGCGACATGCAATCGAACAAAGCGCGGAACTGATCGAAGCCATCGAAAAGCATCATACGGATTTTGGCTCGTATCCGCCTTCGATGGGCGGCGTGTGGCCGGATTACAAGCCGGGCGTTGTGGGAATTGAGCGGTACCGCTACGCGCGGAGCGGAGAAGCATACAACCTGTTCTTTGAGCTGCCGACATTTTTGATCGGCAACTTCGGCACGCGCGAGATAGTGGTGTATAACCCCCGGGACGAACACGTGATCCCGAGTCATGCAAGTTGGGTTCTCATCTGGCCGTTCGAAAAATTGAAACGGCATCAGGGATGGTATGCAGCGCACGAAGGACCGGCGCCGCATTGGAAGTACTTTTGGTTCGATTGATGATTCGGGACGCTTGCACGAACGGCCGCGGAAATCACCGTGCGGCGGACATGCAATGTCACTCCTTTTCAATCACGTGCCACTGCGAACCGGCCAGTTGTTGGAGAATCGCGCGCTCGGCGACAGCCGAGGAGTCGTTGCATTCGCGCGCCCATGCGCGGAATTCCTTGACGCGCGCGTGGAGCGCCGGATAGGAGCGGCCGGCGCGTCTCGCGGCTTCGGAGAGGTTTCCGCCGCATTCGTTGATGATGCGCGCGAGATACTCGCGTTCGCGTTCCGCGGTAAATTGGTCCAAGGTGGACAACGGCCTGCTGATAATCGTGGGTGACGGCGCGGGAATCCGATCGCGCCCGCCGCGCACGTGAACCGGCAGGCAATCGACATCGATGATTTCGCTGTCTTCGGGCGTCATCGCATAGGCGACACGGAGACATTCGATAAGCTCGCGGACGTTTCCCGGCCAGCTGTATTGAAAGACAAGCGAGCGGGCATCTTCCGACAGGCTCTTTGGACGGCTGGGCGATTGCGCATTGTTGAAGCGTTCGAGTTGCTGATCGACGATGTAGACGATATCGTCGCCACGGTCCCGGAGTGGCGGCATCGAAATTGTAAATGCGCCAACCCGGAACCATAGCTCGGCGAGCAATTGTCCGTCTTTGATGAGTTCCGCGGGATCCTCGCTCGCAGCAAGAATGACGTGACAATTTGTGCGTTGCTGGCTCGTGGATCCCAAGGGTGTGAATCGTCCCGTGTCCAACACTTTGAGAAGTTTGCTTTGAAACGCAGTGGACGTTTTTCCGATTTCGTCGAGGAAGATGGTGCCTCCGTTGGCGGATTCGAAAAAGCCGGCCTTTCGCGCGAACGCGGTTGCGTGGGCTCCTTTTTCATAGCCAAAGAGTTCGGATTCGGCCAATTCGACGGGAACGTTCGCGCAGTTGAGCGCCTGGAATTGTCCGTCTTTATGATTCGAAGTTTTGTGGATTACTTCCGCGAGGCTGCTTTTTCCGGTGCCGGTCTCGCCGAGGATAAATACGCCGGAGAGTTTTCCGGAGGGCATCGCCATGCTGAGATAACGGGTGGCTGCCTGTTCGGCGGCGTAAATGCTCTGCCTGTAGGCGGGCGATGAACCCCATATGCCCATGCCTCGGCAGAAATTCGCAAACCGGTCGCTTGGTTCGTGGGATACGGATTCATGCACCGAGGCCTCGAGCGATTCAAACCTCCGTGTGGCATGCACCACGGCGGTGGCCATCTTGAGCGCAATAACGACGACGGCATCGGCCTCCTCGGTTTCGGCAATGGCCCTGTTGTCGGCGTTCGTTTGCATGACGATTGCGGAAAGCGTGCCTTTCATCGTCGACGGATTCAGCAGTACCCACGCAACGAGATTCGATTCAGGATCGACAACGCGCGTGAACGGTTTGCTCTCTTTGAGCGTGGCGATGCCTTTTTCGATCTTTGTCCGCGCGGTTGGCTGCACGTGCGCGGTAGACAGAAGATCGGAAAAATCGGCGAGCGCGAGATCGAGCACGAGTTCGAAGTGTTCGGCGTTGAAGTGAGTCTGAAGGGTGGTTTCCAGCAAGTTTTCGATTCGGCGCGCGGAACACCCGCGGCTTACTATCTCGGCGACATCGACAATGGCCGCCACCCATCGCAGGCGCGTCTGCAATTCGCGCAGATAGTGATTGTCGAGTGAAACGGACAGTGACCCGGTCAGCGTGCCCGCGGATTCGTTGGAGAGCGGTTTCTCCAGACCTTCTGACGAATACTTTCGCAGTTGGCGCCGGGACAGCTCCCCCGATTCGATTCGGATCTTTTGTTTTCCAAGGCGAACGCTGCACGGGAAACGCAATTGTTTTGGGCCGATAAGGACGCGCCCGCCAAGGAATGTGAAGTTATTCGAGCCCAAATCTTCAATCCAAACCTGGCCCCGGTTGGCAAATATCCGCGCATGGACGCGCGAGACGGTATTGCGAACGTGCTGCGGGACGGAGAGCGGGATGGCAATGTCGTTATCGGGACTCCGTCCGATTCGAATGGAAAACGGTTCTCCATGGTCTTCGATGGCCGCCCAAGGGTGCGCATCGTCGTCGAGGTAGAACAAGAGGGCTTTCGGCACGGGTGCTGTCCTTACTGGGTATCAAGTTTTCTTGATAGAGCCCCCACGGCCTATCAAGAACGCACTATACTGCGAGACAACATCCACGACCGCGCATCATGATATCGGATTTTTGCACAATTATGCATGTGTATTAATTTGAATTCGTAAGGTATTGCCAGTAAACAGCTTACGGGTTCGGCTTCTCTATTGAAGGCGCGAATACGGAAGTCACCTTCGAAGTTGGCACGGGCGTTGCTCATTGAGTTGCATGCTCGCGGTTGCGAGCGTAGCGAAAAACCAAGGCTGACAATCAGCAGGAGGATTTGAGGATGAGCAACAGTCAGAAACTTCGTTTGTATGTAGCGGCGAAAGACCTGGAACGCAAGCTTGAAAAGGGTAACGCCCCGGCGAACGAGATCATGTTCGTGTTGAGTACGCTGAAATTGGAAATGGAATCGTATTGCCGCGCCATCAAACAGTCGAACGAGCCGGAAATGGATCGCGTGGCTGCGTAAGCAACTGGTTCGGCGAACCGCGGCGAGTGCGTGACATCAGGCATTATCGAAATATTTTTGCGCACGGTTCGGGCGGGGGTTTGGGGAAGAGGCCGCGCAGGGTTCGGTGTTAAGAACCGGTCCCTGTGCGGCCTTACTCATTTCGCACCGGTATAGCGGGAACCCGGATTACTTGGGCGGTTCGGCGATGTAGCGCAGCGTGTACGCCATTTCGAGGGTTTCGCCGGGTTTGAGTTCGCGGTCGTTCGAAAATAGCTCGAGGTTTACCTGTTGGAATTCCGGGTACCAACGTAGGCGCGGGTATTTGACGACGGCGGGGTCGTAGGCCATTGCAATGCCGCATTGCGCTTCGTGATTAAAGTAGGCCATACCGCCTCCGTGAGCATTGAGCAGTGTGTCGATATCGGGTCCGGTGCTTTCCTTCCATTCGCGATTGAATTGGACCCAATTGCCGGCCTTCACGTAGGCCGCAAGAATTTCGTCGTCATTGGTAGTGCTGAAGGCGTTGAACTCCGGGCGTGTACGGAACTGAAAGAGTTTCGGTTCCGGACTCTTGTTGGTGACGCGTCCGGTGCATACGATGGCTCCGGGTTCATCGGGTTTGAATGCGATGGTACGATTGACAATGCTGCCATCTTCAAGCGTGCGGAGGAGATGGATGGCGCTTGCTTCGACTGTGGCGGTGAAGGGAGAAAAGGCCTCGGAAGTAAAGCCTGCCTGGCCGACTTCGTCGAGGCAGCCTTGGAGAATATTGTCGTGGTTGATGGCGTTGAGCATGAAATGTCCGGACGGTTTGTGAAGCAGCTCGATCATTTTGCCGTTCTGTTCCGGGAGGACGGTAAGGCGCCAAACGTCATTTTCCAGGGATACCGCGGGCATGGCTGCCATTTTCTGCAATTGATCGAAGTAAATGCTGGACTGGCGGCCTTCCGCTACATAGGTCATGCCATACTTCTTACATAGAGCAATGTAGTCGGGAATAACTGATGCAAAACGATCAGGAAGATCGCGTGTGACTGTGCCGTTCTCGTTCTTCCACGGCCGGCCATTCGCCACGATGAGGGCGCGGTAAGCGGGGATGGAGGCCATTTCCACCCGGGTGCGAATGGTGTCGTTCGGCGCCAAGGCCAAGGCCTTCTGGAAGATGTCGTAGCCCTTTTCCACGCTTTCGGGGGTGAGGCCCAACTCGACGGGAAATGCGCCACAATCGGGGTGATTGCCATGAGTCTCTGCATTTTCCTCTGCCAATCGGAGGTAATCAAGGATGGCCGGCGCGGCGTCTTCGTAGTGCAACGCACAGAACTCCTCAACCAGGGGCCAGCTTTCCAGGTCGGGGTTCCAAAGAGTACGCGCCATGACGTAATTGCGGAGATCGCACATTTCGCCGGCGTCACCCATGGCGTTGGCTTGCATGAACACGCCGCGGGCGTGGCTATCGCGGAAAAGGCGAACGTTGGGTCCGATGACTCGTAGATTTGGAAAAGGCAGATCGTAGTAGGAAAAGTTGGTGTTGTAGTTCCAGATCCAGACATCGTTGCAGATGGCTTTCCAGTCTTGGAGGTCTTGATAGAATGCGACGTTCTTCGGGCAATTGGGGTCACTAATCGGATGCAGTTCGCAGCATTCGATGCTGCAAAGTTGGATTTGCACGTTGGTGCGGGGCTTGATGGTCTTGGGGGCTTTGCGCGTGTACCAATAGGCCAGGGTGCCGACTTTGACATGGGGATAAACTTTTTCAACACGCTCGGCGACCGCGTTGACGAGGGCGAGGTTGGATCCCATGGGCGTGCCTTCGCGATCATTGATGGCCGAACATTCGGGACAACGGCAGTAGGCATCATTGTCATTCTGACTTACTGCAATGTTTTCCATGGAGGGGTTGGCCGCGATTTCCGCGAGCACGTTCTCGGTGATGATGTCGATGACCTCGGGATTGGTGACGCAGGGTTCAGTGGCGGCGGCCGGGATATTGGATTTTCGCTCGCCGCCAATGAAGGCAAAGTATTCGGGGTGATCCTTGCCATATTTATCCGGATTGATCCATCTGGCATAGCTGTGCCCGATGAGGGTTTGGCCCGTCATTCCTCCGAGGCGTTCCTCCTTGGTAATCGTGTTGACACGGAGGCGCGCGGCAAAATCCGGGTGGTCGGCATTTGCCTTGTAGTAGCTCCATCGGAATGAGAACGGCGGGTTGTATGTGAAGTCAATGTTTTCGAGAGGGGCGATTCTTCCGGAATCTGGAAAGGCCGTGTGATCGGCAGTAAGAAAGCGAACTCCGCAGAAACGTTCAAAAAACTCGTAGACGCCGTAAAGGGTACCACGAGGGCCGCCCCCTGCGATGGCTATGGTGCTATCATTGGACCGAATGCGCAGGGTTTCGTCCGGCATGCCATTGGTATCGAAAGCGATTTCAGGGGCACGGAGGGCAGCGCCGGAACCGATATATATGGTGTGTCCGCTACTGGGGGCCGTTTCCGCGACAGGAAGTGTGTGGCCGGTCAGTCTTTGGAACAGAGATTGGAATTCTGCGGCGGCGTATCGCTCGCTTGGGATCGCGTCAGCAGCCACCACGATGGCCCAGTCTTCCATTCCGCCGGGTACGAGGACCGCGGCTGATTGCAGATTCAGGAAGGCCAACATTCCGACAGCGGCCGCGTACTTCATGCGTATTTCCCCCAATGCAACGATGGTCCCCGATTCCATCCAGTGAGAGCATGTTCTTTTTGCTCATGATTTCGCAAATTGACGACGAATGGTAACACAGTCAGCCGGTAACCGGCGTTTGCATTCCCTCGGTCCCCTCCTTAGTCTGAGTGTGCGGAAACTGGTAACAATGGCGTTTTATACAAGGGGGCATTTCCATGCTGTCACATGTACCAATCACGCGGAGGTACTTTGCTCGCCAAGCGATTGCGGCGGGAGCATTAGCCCCGGGGTTGAATATAGTTACGAGCGCGGCAACACCAAACGACCGCATTGCACTCGGGGTGATTGGACTGGGGCCGCGGTGCCGGTATGTGTTGCCTGCGATGATGGAGCATGCGGATGTGCAGTGTGTGGCGGTATGCGACGTGCAGGCGGAACGGCGGGCGGCGGGCAAGAAATTTGTCGATGAGAAGTACGGTACGGCAGATTGCGCTGAGTACCGGGATTTTCGGGAGTTGCTCGCGCGAGACGACATAGATGCGGTGTTGATTGCGACGGGCGATCGTTGGCATGCGACGGCGTCGATGCTGGCCGCGGAATCTGGAAAAGACGTGTACAGCGAAAAACCGTGCGGGTTGACGATCGGGTTGTGCCAGGATCTGTCTGCTACGATCCAGCGTACAGGGCGTATATTCCAAGCGGGCACGCAACGGCGAAGTGTGGCCAACTTTAAGGCGGCGGTCGGGTTGGCGCATTCAGGAAAGCTGGGAAGAATCCATACCTTGCACGCCAGTGTGTATCGGCCGGAATTCAAGACGGAGTGGCTGCCTGGAGAGCCGACGCCCAACCGGGACGTGGTGGATTGGAATTTGTGGTTGGGTCCTGCGCCTTGGCGCCCATACAACAAACAGTACGTGGATGGCGGATGGCGGGCACACTACGATTTTGAGTCGGGTGCACGACTGTTGGATTGGGGCGCGCATACGATCGACCTTTGCCAGTGGGCCGGCAAGTCCGACGATACGATGCCGATTGAGTTTGTTCCCGGGGAGACCGGCATTACGGCGACCTACGCAAGTGGCGTTATGCTGAAGATTCATTTTTTAGAGACGCCTTTTGAGGCGCGTCCAGGGTGGATACAGCATCTGGGAACGTGTCCCGTGCGTTTTGAGGGCGACGAGGGCTGGGTAGAGGTGGGTGACAGCGGCGGGATTGAGGTTTCCTCTGAGGCGTTGCGAAAAGAGTTGCCATCGTTGCCGGAAGCCGGATCGGGGCTCGATGTGTTTGAGCATGCCCGCAATTTTTACGATTGCATTCGTTCTCGCACGCCTACCGTGGCCAACGCGGAAGTGATGCGGCGCTCCCATATCGCGTGTCATGCCGCGTCGCTATCCTGGCTGTTGAATCGCACACTGACGTTAGATCCGGTGACCGAAACTTTTGTGGGGGATGAGGAGGCCAACGGGCTTCGCCGTCGGCCTGCGCGGAATTGGAGCGCGTAGTCGGAATCGCGGAGTTCCCTCAATGAGGTTTCCCTGGATGCACGAGGTGTGAGGGATTCGCGTGTGTGGATCGCATTCATGAGGACGGCAAATGCGAGCGATGCGTCGGATTCAATTGGATACAGAGAGCGTGGTTCAGCGCACTAGAAGCGCGGGCGTTCCTGTGGCGGCACCCAGTCTTTTCAGTTCGATTTTTAGGGGCGCTTTAGGATTTACCGTGGTCAGCGTGTTGGGTTTTGCACCGTGGGCCGTTTTTGGCGCGCCACTCTACCGGCACCTTGGTGAAGCGGGACTGTACGTTGTGTGCGCGGGGGTGTTTGTGGCGGGTTCCGGTGCAGTCATGCACCGCCTGATCATCGGTCCTGGCGCGCTTATCCGGTTCTATGGTGTGTTTTCCATAGCCTTCACGGTGTATTCGGCAGCTTGGATACTTGCATGGGTATCCTTGCAGGGGCATGTGGGCAGTCTTGTTGGATTGGTGGCGGGCACCGTCTTGATGGGATTGATCATTGCGTACGCCTTCGACAATCTACAATGTGGGTTTCGGATTATCGTGGTTCTTTTTGGGATGAATGCCGCCGGCTATTTTGCCGGGGGCGCCGTTGACGCGGCGGTATTGCGCGCCGATGGGCTTCCCCTCTCGAACGAATCGCGGAGCTTACTGGCCCACACGCTGTGGGGCGCATGTTACGGACTTGGTTTCGGCGCTGGCATTGGTTGGGCATTTTACCTGGTTCAGGCGCGAACACGTGCTGCCATAAAGAGTTTACGCACCCAGGGAGAAGGTGTGTCTTTTCAGTAGTCTGGCAGTTTGCGCCTCGTCGAAAGTGCGACTAGTGTCGCCGCCGCGCATAGCAATACGAAGACACCGCCGGTGAATCCTGGGATGGCCATGCCTGATGCGGCAGGTGGAGCGAGTGCTTGCACCCGTGCGATGCACAATGAACCGCCATGCATTGTGCCGAGTATCCATACTCGATCATCGATTGTCCGCTGCACCGTGGCCGGTTCTTGTAACAATCCCACTACATTTTCGACAGGGCGCCAGCCGGCATTCTCGCCATCAACGAGGTAGTAGTAGAGCGCGAGGGTGCTTGGATCGTGGCCCTCGGGCACGGGGATGCGGATTTCCAACGGAGTGGCGAATGGGCCGGTGGCTTCGGTGATGTAGGTTTCGCCGAGGGCGTTGTCCATTGCAGGCGGATCGGACAACACTGTGTCTTGCGGCACGATGGTGAAGGTAATCGTATCGCTTTGGTGAACTTCGCCCGCATCGGTTGTGGCTTCAGCGCTGAGGGTAATAGTTGTACCCACGGGCCATTCGGAGGTGTGGCGTACGACGGCCCAGCCATCGTTGGCTTCGTTGCCTACCGGCATCCATTCGACGGTGACGTCGTCCGCGCGCACGCCTTCGATGCTCACGGCCAGTGATTCGGGATCGATGGCATCGTCGGCGCGCATGCGTACCGCGAGTGAGTCGTTGGGTCGTGCGGCACGGGTGCCGTCGTCCAGCATTGCCGACGGCAGGGCGCGTTCGTAAACCGTGAGTATTGGCGCGTCGAACCAGTCGTTGAGCTTGGCCGTGCCGCCTCGGTAGCCGTCATTGGGATCGCACCAATCGCTTTCGATGCCGCCCGCACCGAGGGCCTGCACCCAGTAAATGTAGAGCACGTAGTTCGTTTCGCCGGGGCCGCCACTGCCGCCGCATCCGCCGCTGGGCGGAGGCGTCGTCGTGGGCGGAGCCGCCGTGAAGTCGTCGTAGGTGGTGCCGCTTGTGGTGCCTATGGTGGTGGCTTCACCGCCGTCCCACGTGCTTGCGCGGAAGATTCTGTAGCTGGTCGCGCCGGCGACGCCGGTCCACGTGAGTTGCACCTTGTCCGTGAACGTGCCGTCGCTGGCTTGGAGATTCGTGGGCTTGGCAATCGTGGCGCGCACGTAGGTTCCACCATTCGTGGACACCTGGTCCTTGGTCACGGTGGCGAGTTGCACCGTGGGCGTGACCCAGCCGTCGACGGATTTGAACGAGACGGCGTGGTTGCCCACCGTCACGCCGGTGGCGGTGGTGCCGCTGTTGCGCCATGTGGATTCATCGTCGAGCTTCCATTGCGCGCCCGCGCTTACCGCTTCGGCGGGTGTAATATTTACGAGTATCGAGCCGGTGTGTTGCGCGTAGACGCCGGTGACCGGTTCGTCTTCACCGGACGTAACCGTGACGTTCTGATCATCAGGCGTGGTCCAGTCCGTCACCGGTTTGAACTGCACGATGTGACTGCCAGGCGCGATATCGGATTGCGTCGAGCCGCTGTTTTGCCAAGCCCCGCCGTCGACGCGCCACTGCGCACCCGCCGTGACCGCCCCCGCGGGCTCGATAATCGTTGTGATCGAGCCCCTGTTTTTAGCGTATATACCTGTCTCACTCGTAAGTTCGTCTCTAACAATCGTGACCGTTATCGTTCCAGGTTTTGCCCAACCGACGACTGAACTAAAGTCGACATTGTGCTGTCCCACGGCCAAACCGGCGAAAGAATCTCCACTATTGAAGAATGTGCCGCCGTTTACCTGCCACTGTGCGCCTGCCGCCGCGGCCTCTGCCGGTTCGATCGTGATTTGAATCGATCCGGTGTGCCGTATGTAGGTGCCGGAGTCGTTGCTGGTGGCGCCTTCGCTGATGGTTACCGTCTTGTTTGCGGGGGCGTCCCAATTCGCGAGGGCGTCGAACGAGAGCGTGTGATCGCCGATGGGCAAGCCGCTCACCGTTGCGCCGCTGTCCTGCGGGGCGCCGCCGTCCACGCGCCACTTCGCCCCCGCCGCTATCGCGCCTGCGGGAGCAATGGTCACGCTCAGCGCACCCACCTTCAAGGTGTACGTGCCGGTCGTTTGCGCGGTCTCCCCGGAAACCACGGTCACGTTCTGATCCGCGGGCGTATTCCAGCCGGCGATGGTGCCGAAGGAAATCGTGTGCGCGCCGGGCGCGAGGTTGTTCACGGTTGTGCCGCTGTTCTGCCATGATCCGCCGTCCACGCGCCATTGCGCGCCGGCCGTCACCGCGCCGGAGGGTTCAATGGTCACCTGCACGGATCCAGTTTCCACGTACGTCGCGTTCACGTTCGTGGTGTTGCCCGCCGTTACAATAGCGTTCTGGCTTGCGGGCGTGATCCAGCCGCTGACGTCTTTGAACGACACCGTGTATGAGCCGGGATTTAGCCCGGATACGCTGGTGCCGCTGTTCTGCCACGCCCCGCTGTCCACGCGCCATTGCGCCCCCGCCGTGTTCGCGCCGGCGGGTGTGAGGGTAGTCTGGATGGAGCCGGTAGTGAGTTGCAGGGTGATCTGTTGGTTGATCGTCAATCCGCTTGTAATGTTGATAGAGGCGGGCGCGGACGGTTGGTAGCCGGACGCCGTGGCCGAAAGCGTGTAGAGACCTGCGTCGAGGCCCGCGAAGTAGTAGGTGCCGTTCGCAAACGCGGCAAGCTGGACGCTGATGAAGGTGGATTGATTGACGAGTGCAATCGAGGCGCCCGGGACCGGTGCTATTGCGCTGTTCACCACTGCCACGTGCAGATTGCCCGGCAACGAGGGGCCCGCCTCGCGCCAGACGCGCAGGCTGTACTCGGTGGCCGCTCCGAACCCCGCTCCGAGGCCATCGGGCGAGAATCGCACACGCACGAAGTAGTTGGCAGTGATATCGACGGTCCACGTCAGGTGGGATGAGACATCCCCCGCGCCTCGATTGTCGTTAGAATCGATCAGGGTGACGCCATCCGGCCGGTAGAGTTCCACGAGCGTGTCGCTGTTGACGCCAAGATAGTTGGTTTCAATGGTGATGGAAGCGCCGGCGGTTCCTGCAAACTGGACCCAATCCTCATCGCCGGACTGGTGAAGATTGTGTTGTTGATCCGGCCACGCATCGACCCCGATCCATTGTGCCTGGGCAGGGGTATCGTCGGTTTCGTAGTCATCGGGATTTGCGTTTGCGGGGCCGGAGGTCTGGGTCACGATGGTTTCGGCGGGCTGCGACTCCTGACCTTTCGTATCAATGGCGGTGACGCTTACGTTGTACGTGCCGATTTGTCCGAATCCGGCGTATACGCCTGTGTAACGGCCGTTGCCGTCGGCGGTCAATTCCACGGGAACGGAATAGCATCCGCCGGTAGGCGTGATGAGCGCCAGCACGCGGTCAATTGTCCCGGTAGTGCTTACTTGTTCCACCCAGATTTCCGCGGTGGTTTGGCCAGTCAAGGTTTGATCTCCGACAATGGAACCGATGAGCGGTTCATCGCCGGCGGTGAGCATCCCGTTGCCGATGTAGTAGTTGCGCGCGAATGCGCCGTCTTGCGCGGGCAGATAGACGCCGTCGCCGTTATCGTCGAGAGCGGCTTCCTGGCCGTTGGCAAAGCGCATGGCCTGCGCGGCGAAGCCGAAGGCCTGTCCGGCAGTGGCTCCGTTGGCGACCTGGCCAAAGAAGAAACGGGTGAAGCTTGCGTTGCCGTCCGCGAAATCGCCTGTGCATTGGCCTGCGTAGGCGCTGGCGATCAGGATGCGTTTCTTGCCGGTTTCAGGGCGCAGCAGAGGGATGATGGTGCCGCAAGTGTCGCCGTCGGCGACTACGGTCACGACACCAGGCAACGTGGTCTGCAATTGGTCGAGTCGGCCGTCCAGTTCGCTCCAAGGCAGGAATTCCGATGGAGTCAATTGGCACCCGCCAAGGACCATGGGGCCAATGATCGCCATCGTGAAATCCTGGGTGCCCGCTGAAGTCCAGTCCGTGACGGCGAATTCGATGTTGCTTTTGGATGTCAAGATGTCGACACCGGCCGTTGAGGTCAGGCTGAGGTAGTAGATGTCGTCGTCGCTGTACCCCTGGGAGCGCAGGCTTGAATACACGGCCATGGCCGCCGATTCCACGGCGGGCCAGTTGGTGGCGGCGGTGTCTCCGCCCGCCACGATCAGGGCCTTGCGTGACAGGGGGTTTTGAACGTTCACCTGCGTCTGAACCGGCGCGGACGTGTTGCCGACGCTGTCGCGCGCGTAGACGAGGATGGTGTAGGTGCCTTCGGTCGTGAATCCGCTGTACTCGGCCTCCCACCGGTTGCCGCCGGCGGGTGCAAAGTCCACGCTTGGAAGCCCGGTCACTGGTTTAGACGAATCGCCGGTCAGGAGATTCGGCGGGCGGATCACGG
Organism: Candidatus Hydrogenedentota bacterium; assembly: GCA_045863295.1. Taxonomy (GTDB): domain Bacteria; phylum Hydrogenedentota; class Hydrogenedentia; order Hydrogenedentales; family SLHB01; genus BTWA01. Next base: position 2,345 of record BTWA01000023.1, on the reverse strand, counting down.
CCCAAACACGCGCGACACCGTCGCTGTCCGTGACGGGATCGGCCCAGAGCGCGGCCGTGGCGGTGCCGTCGATCGTTTGTGTGGGCGAGACGGATCCAATAGTTGGGCCTTCCCAGAACAATTGTGTTCCGTTGCCGATGTGGGTTGTGGACGCGGCCGCGCCGTCGCCGGCGTCGTTGCCCGCGCCGTTTCCGTTGTCATCGAGCAGCGGGGTCTGGAACTGGAAAGTTTGCCCGAGGGCATCGACGGCTGCGTCGAACGATTCCTGGACAGTGAGCCCATTGAACACCTGCGTCCAGAAGTAGTTTGAGAACGAGACCGTGCCAGTGCTGACGAAGTAGGCCTGCTCATTGGCGGAGGTGCTGGCAATGACAATGCGATCGCCAGGAAAACCGGACAACGCGGTCATGAAACTGCCGGACTCGCATGCGTCGTATACGACGATGAGCTTGCCTTGGATACCTGCCTGAAGTGTATTGAGCCAACCGGCGAGCGTGGCGGCGTCCAGCGTTTCCGAGCCGCTCATGCGAAACGTTCCCGGGCCGCCGTGATCGACGAGATAGAGCACGACATCGCCGGTGGGCAGGCCGTTCAGTTGCGCCGGAGCCCACACGGTGAGCGCATTCTGGAGGTTGGCGAGGGTCGCGTCTCCGTCGACGTCGTCAGTGACTCCGTTGTCGTCGAGATCGAGTTGTGTATCCGCAGTGAGGTATTGGATTGTATCCTTGGTAAAGCCCTGAAAGTTCATCGCGCGGTAGCCGAAGTTTGCGGAGGCTTGGGTCGCTTCCCAAAGGTAGTTGCCGGGATAGGGTCCGCCTCCCGCGACGACGATGGCTTTTGCGTTTTGGGTGAGTGTGACGGGTTTGAATTTCTGGACACGGTTGTTGCTGTATTCCACGACGTAAACCTGACCGGCGGAATTGACAGCTACATCTTCCGGAAAATTCAATTGGCCAAAGTTTGTGCCTTTACCGCCGAAGGCTTTGAGAAAGCTGCCCGCGGCGTTGAACTGTTGAATCCGATGGTTGCCCAAATCGGCGACGAAAATGGTTCCATCCGGTCCGAAGGCGATTCCGCCGCCGTTTGTGTTGAACTGGCCGTTGGCGCTGCCAAAACTTCCGAATTGCGAAACGAACGTTCCGGCACTGTTGTATTTCTTCACACCCCAATTTCGAAGAATGTGTGGATTGCCTGACGCATCAACAGCGATGTCGAATACTTGTCCAGTATCTCCGCCTTGTACATTCGTGCTGAAGGTTAGAAGATGTGTCGCACTGGAGTTGAATACTTGAACCCTTGGGAGGCCGGATTCTCCGGTGAAGACGTTTCCATTGGGTGCAACGGCTACACACCGGATGCCGAAGAATTGTCCGTTGCCGGTACCGGAACTTCCCCATTTTGTATTGTATACGCCGGCGCTGGTGAATTTTTGAATTCGGTGGTTCAGGGAGTCCACAACGTAGACCGTGCCGTCCGAACCGACTGCGATATCGGTTGGTTTGTTGAATTGGCCGTTTGCGGTCCCCGCCTGTCCCCATTGGGTAATGAAGTTGCCGTTGGGGCCAAATTTCTGGATCCGGTTGTTTTGAGTGTCCGCGACAAAGACGTCGCCAGTGGGGCCCACGGCGACACCTTCCGGCTGACGAAAGTATCCGTTTGCCAGGCCGGAGCTTTGCCAGAATGCGGTGAGTTGTCCATCCGGAGCGAATGTGGCGATTCGGCTATTGGCATAGTCCGTCACGGAAATACTTCCGGACTTTGTCACTTCTATTCCTGTAACACGCCCAAGCCGGTTTACCGCCGAAGCGCCTTCCCCCCATTCTCTGATGAAATTTCCGTCCGTATCGAACACTTTTATTTCGTAGTAGTTTCCAGCGGCATTGATTACCAGAGTCGAAACCAGGAGCAGGTCATCCGAAGCTTGTATGCATGTAGGCGAGTTGAGTTTTCGCTCGTCGCTGTCAAACGTGCCCCAATCCGCCAAATAGGCGCCGGACGCGTTGAACTTTTGTACGCGATTCAAATTTCCGTCTACGACGAATACGTGATTGTCCGGCGAGACTGTGATGTCCTGGGGTGACAAGAACTGACCTTGGCTTTGTCCCTGGCTACCCCAGGTAGTCACGAGTGCACCGGCCGGTGAGTATTTCCTGATTTGGTACAAGTCCTCGGCAATAACGTAAATGAACCCATCCGGTCCGACAGCGATGCCGGTGGGTGAATTCATAGTGACCGCGACGGTGCCATGCAATCCGGACCATTTCGCGAGGAATTTTCCGTCGGTATCGAACACCTGAATATTGGGATTCAGGCTGTCGTCGGTGACGTATATCTTGTCGTCGGGG
>BTWA01000022.1:0-100365 GCA_045863295.1 Candidatus Hydrogenedentota bacterium | reverse complement strand
CGGGGCGAATGGCTATATTTGCGCTTTTCTTCGGCATTTTCACCCGTACTTTCGCAGTCCGCATGATTGTATCATATGATTCTATTCCCTGAGACATGACACGCGTCTCCCGGTTTGGGCAATATATGGTCGTCTACGGTTGTTAAGAAGGCGCAAGGGGAATGCGATAGATGCAAAATTCGACCGTGTTGTATTCCGCCCGGATGTGCTCGGATTGTCAAAAGCTCAAGGCGTATATGGATGCGAATGGCATTCCCTACGAGCTGCGCGATATCCGGGAGAATCCGGATCACGCGGCTGAACTGGAAGCGAAGACGGGCAAGTTGGGCGTGCCCTATCTGATTCGAAATGGCGAGTGGGTCCGGGGGTATGAACCTGGGATGCCGTTTTCGGAAGCATTTGCAGAGAGTCTGTTTGCATAAATCTCTCCGGGCTTCGTCCTGGATCCGGCTGTCCATCGTTCCTTCGCAACAACGCATGAGGTGGGTTATGGCGATTATGAAACGAGTGATGGTATGTGTGGGCCTGATGGCGGGCTTTTTGACCGCGCCTGCGTGGTGCGATTACAAGACGGTGTATACGCCGCAGCCCGGCGATGCGATGCAGGTTCACATTTTTGAACTGGCCAACGGTTTGCGCATTTATCTAACGGAAAATCACGAAGAGCCGCGTTTCTACTCCGAGATTGCCGTCCGGGCGGGGAGCAAACACGATCCCTCGGAAACCACCGGTTTGGCGCATTACCTGGAGCACCTGCTATTCAAAGGCACCCAGAAAATGGGCACCCTGGACTACGCAGCCGAGAAGCCCCATCTCGATCGCATTCAAGCGTTATACGAGCAGCACTACACCGAAGCCGATCCGGAAAAGCGCAAGGCAATTTATGCGGAGATCAACTCGGAAGCGCAGAAGTCCGCGCAATTCGCCGTACCCAATGAAATGGACAAGCTATACAAGGCGATGGGCGGCACAGGACTGAATGCTCACACGTGGGTGGAGGAGACCGTTTACCGCGTGAATCTTCCTTCCAACCGGTTGGCGCAGTGGGCGGCGATAGAATCGGAGCGATTTGTCAATCCCGTTTTTCGCCTGTTTCACACCGAGCTTGAAACCGTGTACGAAGAAAAAAACCGTTCCATGGACAATAAGGATCGGGCCATCAGCGAGGCCGTCGAGAAGCTGCTATACAAAAAGCACCCCTATGGCCAACAGACGACCTTGGGCGAAGTCGAACACTTGAAGCGGCCTTCGCTGGTCAACATCCGGAATTACTTTGACACGTACTATGTGCCGAACAACATGGCAATCGCCATTTCGGGCGATATTCAAATCGAACCCACGATTCAATTGCTTGACAAGGCATTCGGGCCGTGGAAACCCCGTGATCTGCCAGAACCCACAACCTGGGTAGAAGCGCCCATCCAGGATGTAGAGCGGGTCACCGTGCAATTCCAGGGCGAGGAATACGTGCTCATCGGCTTTCGCACCGTGTCGCAGAACCATCCCGATGCCGAACCGCTTCAACTGCTTGATATGATTCTCGACAATTCGGTCGCGGGCTTGATCAATTTGAATCTGAACCAGCGTCAACTTGTGCGTCAAGCCGGTTCTCATCCCTACCAATACAACGACTACGGCGCGCAGTATCTGCATGGCGTACCCAAGGATGGCCAGACGCTGGAGGACGTGGAAAAGCTGCTATTGGAACAGGTGGCAATGATCAAGAAAGGTGAATTTGAAGACTGGATCATACCCGCAATCATCAATGACTTTAAAAAGAGCCAGAAGGCCCAATTCGAGTCCAATGAAGCGCGCGTCAATATGCTGCGCGACAGTTTTCTGTCCTTTCAATCTTGGGAACACACCCTGGGACGCATCGGGCGCATGGAGAAACTGACGAAACAGGATGTCGTGCGCGTGGCCAATGAGTATTTCAGCGGGGGCTACGTGGTGGGCTACCGGCGGGACGCGCAGCACGAAGTGCCCAAGATCGAAAAGCCGCAGATCGATCCAATAGCCATCGATCCCACACGCGCGTCGCCCTTCTTTCACGAAATCATGGCCATGCCGATCCAACCGCTTGAACCGTACTTCATTGAGCCGGGCAGGGATTACCAACAGGCGTCGACCCAGGGTGGACGCGCGTTCACGTATGTGCACAATCCATTCAATGACCTTTTCGGCTTGACCCTACGGGTGGAGAAAGGATCGGATCACGACAACCGTCTGGGGATTGCGGCGCAACTGCTCAACAAGGCGGGCGCCGGCGCCTTGTCGGCGGAAGATCTGAAGAAGGAATGGTACAAACTTGGGTCGGACTTTTCGCTTGGTGTCGGGGACAACGAGACCTACATCAACCTTTCCGGATTGGATGAGAATTTCAACCAGTCCGTGGATCTCATGGCGGAGTTATTGCGCCATCCCGTCGCCGATCAGGCGACCCTGGATACGCTCATTAACATAATACTGATTAGCCGCGAGGATGCGAAAAAGCAGGCCCCGGCCATTTCGTCGGCGTTAATCGAATATAACCGGCATGGCAAGGATTCTTCGTATCTGCGCATGTTACCGTCCGCGGAAGTGAAGGCACTGAACGTGGCCGAGCTGTTCGAGCGAGTGACGCAGCTTACGGGCTACCGGTTCCACGTTACCTACACCGGTTCGCTGCCCGCCGAAGCGGTGATGGCCAAGATAGACGCCGCTTTTCCGGTTTCCGGTACGCCGTTGGACCCGCCCGCGCCGGTTCATTATGCCGTGCGTACGCCGGAGAAAACGGAGTTGCTGTTCTTCAACAAAGAAACGGCCCAATCCATTGTACAGATCGATTCCGCAGGTAAGCGATACGATGAAGCCCTGTCCGCCCCCGCACAATTGTTCAACAACTATTTTGGCGGCGGCATGGGTGGCCTTGTGTTTCAGGAGATGCGCGAGGCGCGCGCGCTTGCGTATTCGGTGCGCGGTTATTACGCGCGAGCCGGCCGCAAAGGCGAGGAGGATCTGTTCGCCGCGTCGCTCGGAACGCAAAACGACAAGACACCCGACGCGCTCAGTGCGTTCATGGAATTGATCGACACGATGCCGGAATCGCCGGAGCGGTTCACCAATGCGAAGGACAGCTTGATGGAATTGTATCGCAGCACGCGGCTCGGATTCCGGGAAATTCCGGGCGCGATCCGGACTTGGGAACTGTTGGGGCTGGAGCCGGATCCACGGAAGGCACGCTATGAATTCATTTGTTCCGCCGGGTTCGATTCGGTGCTGGATTTCTATAAAGCCAATATTCAAGGAAAGCCCAAGCTCATTTCGGTTGTGGGCGATCCGTCCAAGTTCGACCTGGAATCGATCAAGACGCATGGCGAAATCCGGGAAGTCACGCTGGACGAGATTTTTGTGAACTAATGGGCGCTATTGGTGGCTGGGACCTACCCGGCGCGAGGCCTTTTGAAGTGCTTCGATGAAGTCGGGATCCAGTGAGATGGATCGCGTCTGGCACTCCGTGACGGCCTCCCATGCCTTGTCGAAATCGCCGCGACGATAGTAGGCTTGCGGCAACATTCGTCGCGCTTCGGCATTGGACGGGTCGTACGCGATGGCCGTGAGCCACGCGGTGGTGGATCGGTCGTAGTCGCGCATGTCGAAATAGCATTGGCCGAGCCGTGCGTACAGAGTTGCCTGCCCCGGCTCGAGTTTGATGAGCGCCTGATATACCTCCGCGGCATCGTCATGCCGGTTCATATGTGTCAGCAATTCGGCTAGATCCAGCAGAGCGGCACGGTCTTCCGGCGTGGACTTGATCAAATCCAGGCTGTAGTGGAGTGCGCCTTCGAAATCGCCCACACTGCGCAGTGCCGCCACCAAATTCGAAAGGGTGATTGGGTCCTGCGGCTCAATTTCCAACGCGCGCTTATATGCCGCGATTGCCTCCGCATTCTTTCCTAGATTTCGCAAACTCAGTCCACGGTTGCAATGGGCCGCGGCGAAGTCCGGTTTGATCGCGATCGCCTGATCATACGACGACAAAGCCATGCGGTATTGCCGGGCATCGAAATACAGGTTGCCCAGGCGGTAATGCGACTCGGGATTGTACGGGTCCGCCTCAATCATCCTGATTTGTTGCTCGATGGGATCCATGGGTGTGGTCGCTTCGGTCGAGTCTTGAGCGGGCGTGCTGGCGCACCCCAGCACCGTGACGGAACATGCGGCTATCCACAGCATCGCCCAGCAAACGGTCGTGGAAGTGCGGGCGCGGACGGCCACGAGGTTGCCCTTTTCGCACAGGCGGATACCCGTCCCGAGGTGCGTCTGTCTTCGCTCTGGCATGCGCCAAGTTCCCCCTTGTATCCATCAACCGGCGGTAGTGTACCATAGCATTTCGATCCGGGACCGATTACGGGCGAGTACACTACGCAACGAGGAGCCACGTTATGTCCGAGCAACCCGCATTATCCCGCCGTGCCGCATTGGGCGCCTTCGCCGGCGCGGCCGCCGTTGGCGCGGTTCACGTTTCCAGCGCCGCGCAAGCCTCGGGAGACGTCAAATTGAAGGGACGATTAAAGCAGTCGGTCTGCAAATGGTGCTACAAGATTCCGTTGGAGGAACTGTGCAAGGCCGCGGCCGGGATGGGCATGCCTTCTATCGATCTCCTAAGCGAGAATGAGTGGCCGGTTATCAAACAATTCGGACTCACCTGCGCCATGGCGAATGGTCCCAGCGGGATCAGCGAAGGGTGGAATCTGCCCGCCGATCACGACAAGCTGGTCGCGGAGTCGGAGCGATTGCTACCGTTGGTCAAGGCGGCCGGCCTTCCGAACATGATCGTGTTTTCGGGCAATCGCCGCGGCATGGACGATGCCGAAGGGCTGCAGAACTGTGCCAAGGGCCTGAAGCGGATCATGCCGCTGGCCGAATCTTTGGGTGTCACGGTTTGCATGGAATTGCTGAACAGCAAACGGAACCACAAAGACTACATGTGCGATCATACCGTCTGGGGCGTGGAACTCTGCAAGGCGATTGGGTCGGATCGATTTAAATTGCTTTATGACATTTACCACATGCAGATCATGGAAGGCGATGTGATCGACACGATTCGCGAATACAAGGATTACATTGGCCACTATCATACGGGTGGCGTTCCGGGAAGGCACGAGATCGATGAGACCCAGGAATTGAATTACAAGTGCATTTGCGAGGCAATCGTCGAAACCGGCTATACGGGTTATCTGGCGCAAGAATTCATTCCAAGCCGCGAAGATCCGATAGCCAGCCTGAAGCAGGCCGCGCTCATCTGCGACGTGTGATCGCGTATTACGAGTCAGGGTCGATGCAGGACAGGGTGAAGTCCGAGGCGGCATAGATTATTCTGGTCGTATGCGGCACGGCTGCGGGTGTCCCAATAGAAACGGCGCCACGCTGGTACAAAACCCAGCGAGGGGATCCGTCTTCGGCGTACACTTGAACTCCGCCGCCTGCAACGTCGACCCAAATCCCAATTCCGTCTTCACTGGGATACGCAGACGCGTTTACAAATCGCCCGGCGTGCTCCCACTGGAGTGTTGCATTGCCGTCCAGCAAGAGGATCCTGGATGGCGTAGCCGCGACAACCCCTTCTGAAACGGTAAGAACCGCGAACGCGGCCTCCTCCAACGGTGTTCTCTGTTCTTCTTTGCCATTCGTGACGTTGAGCCACACGACGTCTCTGTTCGCCAGCCCGGCAACGATGGTGTCGCCAGTCGAGATGGGGCCGGCAGTGATGCGCGCCTCGAGTGGCGCGCTCCACTGCAAATCGCCGTTTGCAGCAAGACAGTGGACCTCCTTGTCACCGGAGAGGATTAGGTGCGTCGGCAAACCTTCCGCGTTGGGTGCCACGGATATCGATTCCATCGGTGACTCCAATCGTATCCGCCAAGCGGGCAGACCCGATGACAACAATGCCGTTACGCGGCCGTCGTCGAAACAGATTATCCATTCCTCTCCGGAAAACTGGTGTACATCGGCGGCAACGGACGCGAGTGGTTTGCCCGCCGGCAATTGGGCGGACCATTGCAGGGTTCCGTCCGCGCGCCACAAGGCCGCCCGGCCGGACTGGTTAATCGTTGCGCCCATGCGGACACCGGACCTGTGTACCAGGGAAACCGGACCGGTGCGGTATCCCTTTCCGTCGAATCGAGCCCACGCCAACGATCCGTCAGCGGTAATTCCGTGAATGCCACCGGAAACAGTGACGGCAAGGACCATAACGTCGCCCGTTTCCGATTCAATCAGGCAAGGGTTGCCGACGGCAGGGCTGTCTAACGTGCCTTGCCACAAGGTCCTGGGCGGCACGCGCACCGTTTCGTGATGAGTGGTTGCAGCGCCGCTGCGGGGTGAAATTAGGAGGCGCAGATCGATTGGCTCGCCCGTGCGAAACGGACCGTGTAGCGTACCGCGCAACTGAATTCCGTCGCCGGAACGCAAGTCAATCGCAGTGCCGGATGGAAAAAATGCGAGTTGCGCGGGTGCGGCCACGTCAAACCGTCCGGCCACATGAAAGGGAGAACCATTGTTCCAACCGCATGTCAACGGCCACGTCATCGTTGAGAATCGCGCCGTCGTGTCCATCCAAAACCCCGCCGGCGTTGTCCACGCCGCAACCGGCAATCCATCAATAAGGATTGCGCCGGTCTGTGCTTCTACCGTTGCCGTGCCGGACGGGTCGGGATGAATCCGGGTCAGTTCATGGGTGTCTATGCGTAGGCACTCGAGCGGATCGCGCACGCCTTCCAATGCCATCGGCGCGGCAAGGCCTTGTGGAAAATACAGCGCGGCGCCTCGGGCGCCGGTCAATACCACTCGATCGTCGCCGAGAACGCGCTGCCGGGCGACGCGGGTGAACGCATCGACTGCGGAGCGGGCCGTGGCCAGCGTGAGATTGTCGCCCGGTGACACTAAGATGACGCGTGTGCTGACGAGTTTTGCCCAAGCAAGGTCTGTAGCTGGTGGCGACTGAAGAAACGTCGCCCGCCCAGTGCGACTTTCTGAGTTGGCGGGGTCGTCCATCGGAAGAAAGGCTCGAATACGGGCCCACAGGGCATCGAAGATTGAGTCATCCAGACCCCCGGCATTGGACTGTGTCAGAAATAGAAAATCGCAGTTTCCTTTGGATTGGCCCGTGGCATGGCGCGCAAAACCCGCCAGAAATGGAAATACCAGCGGACCCGGGGCCTCGGCGTTTTCAATTTCGAGCAGTACGTTGGCGGACGGCCATGATTTCCATACCGCGTCCGCCAGCTGGCCGCCAGTTGCGTAGGCATGATCGATCAATCCGTTGGGCTTGGCAATATCCGGAGAGTGGCCGTCCCAAGCCAGGGTAAAAAGAAAGGCTTGGGCATCCACGCGTAGGACAACACCGGTGAAGCCGGCAGAATTTGACCAGGAAGTCTGAGATTCTAGGGCGTGCATCCAAGATTGAAAGCCCGCCTCGCTGGTAAACGCGGGCGTTTCACTATCCAATGATATGCGCGCAAAATTGGAGGTAAGCCCGGATTTGAATAATAGCTTGTGAGCGGATGTCGCGGACTCGACATCGACAAAGGGAGGCAGTACGACGCCGCCAAAGCCGGCCGAGGTCAGATTGGATGCGTTCTCAAGGATAGAGGCAAACGGGTGTGATCCGTCCAGCAGTACAGTTACTGGAGAAAAAGGGAGAGGCGCCGCCTTCGCATTGATGGTAATCAGGATAATGATGCCCACTATCCGTGCGATCTGCGAGAATGTGCGCCAGTTGTAAGTGACACCAAACACGACGACTAACTTTACACATTCCCGCCACTACACGCCATGCATACAGGCGGCGCCAAGGATTCGTTGCTCTGCCTACGCGATTACAGGCTTGACGTTTACCGCCTGCAATCCCTTCGGACTATCCATCAAATCGAACACCACTTCCTCGCCCTCGCGCAGGGTGCGGTACCCTTCCATCGTAATGGCGGTGTGATGCACGAAGATGTCCGGACTCTCCTCATTGAGGATGATGAACCCGTACCCTTTCTGGTTGTTGAACCACTTCACGAACCCTTTGATTTTCTCGTTCCCATTCCCATTCCCGTTGTCTGACACGTTACTTCCCTCCCCAAGTCCATGCCGGTGGGGGATACCGGCGAGGCTCATGGGCACCTTGGCATGCCTCCCAACATGCCGCCACTACCAAACACAACAGTCAGCATAGACGGGCTTGCGCATTCTGTCAATACCTAGAAAAATCAAAATGAATCAGGAATATAACGTTAAGTAGGTTTTACATTTGAGAATTATTTCACGAAATTATCGATCCATTGGCAGTATTTCCAGTTACGACGTATCATGGCGAATTACATTCAGAGGAAAACAATGCATGACTTCTCTTAACCTGACCCTAACAATTCTCGCCGTGGCCGCCGGTTTCGGACAGTTTCCCGATCGGCATCGCGAGGAAATCGAAGCATCCAGACCCAACCGCCAAATCCAGTTCAACCAGATCAGCGACTATCTAAAGCGTCTGAATGACGCGTCAACCGAACGGCGCGAAGCATTCTTTCACCCCGACTACACATCGCCCGAAGCGTATGCGGCCTCGGTGAACGAACTCGCGAGTCATATTAAAACTCGAATTGGGTATCCGCCGCCGTTGGCCAAGGAAGGCCAGGAGGCACGCTGGGAACATGTGGCAGACGATGCGTATGCCTCGATATACCGCATGTGGGTGGAAGTATTGGACGGCGTTGAAGCATACGGCATGTTATCCATTCCGAGAAACGCGACCGATCCCGCGCCATTGATCATCTGCCAGCACGGCGGCGGCGGCAACCCTGAATTGATCCAAGGGTTTTCACCGGACGACGGCATGGGCAGCGGGAACTATGGCTGGTTTGTGCATCGGGCGCTAGAACGGGGCTACGCTACGTGGTCACCGGGACTCCTGTTTCCGTTCAAGGGAGACGAACCGATTGAAGGTCCGGCGCGCAAAAAACTCGACGATGATCTGCGATACGCCGGCACATCAATCCTGGCGATTGAACTGTGGAAAATATCAAAAGGGCTCGATGCAGTGTTAAAACGTCCGGAGATCGATCCCAATCGCGTTGGCATGATGGGGCTTTCCTACGGCGGCCTTTACACGCTCTGGGCGATGGCGCTCGAACCGCGCATCAAAGTGGCCGTCAGTTCCTGCTACTTCAACGAACGCGTCCGCTATCCCTGGAGCGACTGGATGCAATTCAACAGCCTCAACGAATTCGGCGACGCGGAGGTGTGCGCGCTCATTTGCCCCCGGCCGTTCATGGTGGAAGTCGGCATCAGCGATACCCTCTTCGCCGTCGAAGGCGCCCGCGCCGAAGCCCAGCGCGCCAAAATCCATTGGGAACAGATGGGCGTTCCGGATCAATTCAAATACGTCGAACATGACGGCGGCCACGAGTTCCGCGGGGAAAAGGCTTTTGACTTTGTGGATGCCGTGTTGAATAGATAATAGACGGGACAATCGTATTGCATCCGTTCCCGCTGAATTCCCATAGATAAATCCAGCCACCTCGCGCGTTGTACTCTCAGAAAGGGTCACGGAGGTGCATGAAGCCGTCATACGATCAGCCGCGGGAGGTCCGGCCGTAGCCAGGAAATCACACGAACAGTCCGGCCCGGCGGGCTTCATGGACTTTTACGACCGGCACGCGGCGGGCGTGTACGCCTTCGTCTTGTCCCTGGTGCGCATTCCCACCGAAGCGGAGGATATCGTGCAGGACGTCTTTATAAAGGTATACGAGCGCCAGAACCGCTGGTTCGGCCTGCGCAATCCGGTGGGGTACCTTTACCGGGCGGCCCGGAATGCCGCTATCAGTCAACTCCGTAAACAAGCGGTACGCGGCAATGTGCCGATCGAATCGCCAATTCTGGTGGAGGCAGAGGACGGTGTAAACGCAGAACAATTGGCCCGAATGAATGCGGCCATCAACGCCTTGCCTCCGGAGCAACGCGAAGTCGTGTTGCTCAAGACGTACGAAGAACTCACCTTTCGCCAAATCGCCAACATCACCGGATGTTCCCTGGCAACCGCGGCCAGCCGTTACCGGTATGGATTGGAAAAACTCCGAATCCTCATGCAGGAAGACGAACATGGATCCCACTGAAGATCAATTGAAACGATATCGCCCGGTTGCGCCTGGTGCACACGTGCGCGCACGGGTGCTGGCTGTGGCCGCTAAATCGGAATACGAAACAGATCGCCACTGGACCGCCCCGGCCATTCGCCTGGCCTTGGCCGCGCTCGTCGTTACATTCGGCTGGGCACAATGGAATGAAAAGAGAATCAGCGCCCGCCGCGCGGACGCCAGTCATCTTCAAATGGCCGAACGGAAGTCAGAGATAAAGACAGAAGTGGAAGCGACGTTCGCCGACTCGACTACGCCGGAGATGCGCGAATACCTGACCGCGCAACTGTCCAGGCCGGTGCCCAATCGCATGCCGCCATCGCCAGTTCAAATCGAACAGGCCTTGGCCGCGCACATCAACTTGAAATTTGAACGGGATAACCATGTCAACATCTGACCAGACTAAACCAGCGAAACCGCGCCGCGGCCGGATCAAACGATGGCTCAAGCGGATTGCGGTATTGGCTGCCGCACTGACTGCTGTCTTAGCGATCGGCTATGCCATTGCCGACAAGGTCTATGCGAACAAGGCAATCCAAAAACGCGCCGAATTCGCGGAACGCTTCGGTGGCGCAACCTATGACGAGTTGCGCCCGAAGCCGAAATCGCTCGAACACGACACGGCCCGCATTTACGAGTATGCAAGGGCACTACTGGATGAAGCGACATCGGACATCCCCGCGGAATCGTGGCAAACGTGGCTATCGTCGGATCCGCCAAGTCCGCCCAATGCGGATATTCGGGCATACTTGTCAATGGCGCAACCTGCGCTTGACCTGGTGCTGGCCGCCGCCAGAGACCCGGATGCGGTTTTCCGGCCCATCATGGAAGGCGATCTGCCCGTGTTTCACGCGTCCGACATCCGGGCACTAACCCGATTGACCTTGTTGAAAGCAATAGTGTCGGCATTCGACGGCGATCCGGTTACCTCCTTTGAATGCCTACGTGCGGCACTCGGCATGGCGAACGCGCTTGACGACACGCCGCTCCTGATAACGTCGCTCAATCAGCGGGCCATTGCTGACATGACATTCCTGAGTGCCCGGAAAGTACTTGCACACATCCAGACTTACCCCGCCAACGATACGGATTTGATTTCCGAGTTGAACGATCTCGCCAATCCACGGAATGCAGTTCGCATGATTGCCGGCGAAGCGCGAATGAGCGGCGATTATTCTGCGGAGACATTCCCACTTCGACTGCCCATTTCATTGGCCGAGATCAAATGGGTTGATTATACGACCGCGCTGGACGAGGCTCTGAAGCAGGATACGTTTCAGGAACGCGAGGCCATACGCCGGGTTGCCGTCAAAGAGGCGGTCAGCGGTCCGTTTACCTTGTATTGGACCATGCACATGATCGTTCCCATGACCGAGGCGGACGTTGAAAACCACGACATCGTGAATGCGAATTGCAGGCAATTCGAAATCGCATTGGCACTTTGCCGCTACCGGATTGCCAATGGCCAGTACCCCGACTCGCTTGATCAACTCGTCCCCGAATTCATCGAATCTGTTCCCATCGACTGGTTCGTTGAAGGACCAATGATCTATCGCAAACACGATAGCGGATACACGCTCTACAGCGTCGGTCCCGATCAACAAGACAACGACGGACTGGAACGCGATGGCCTTTCTGAGACCTACGACATTGTCTGGCAAATCGAAAAATAGGGGCAGGCACCGAATTCCCTCGTTAGGGTATGGCTGAGCGCTTCGATGCTGAGTTTGGAGTTTATGCAATCATGCACAGTATGGGAAGGCGGAATTCGAAGCCAGCCCCCATTTTTCGCGCTCCATGCTCAACAGTCTTCAGTCCCGTAGGGACGACCGAAAATAGCCCAGCCTTTCCAAGGCTGGGTACGATTCACAATTTGAAGTCGAGTCCCGTAGGGACGGCAGAACCGGATCGATGCAAGGAGCCTTGCACATGAATTCCAATATCGATACCCCAACTACCCCATTCCGGCGACGCATCGGGCGTATCCTGTCCCGCTTCGCATCCTATGCCACGCTATTCGCGATCCTCGCGGTCATTCTCTATCTCATCGCCGATCAGATCTACCTTGCGCGTGCCGTCGAGCAGCGCGAAGGTTTCGACGATCGATTCCAACCCATGATCGTCAGCGAGGCCATGCGCGATCAGGTCGAACCCAGGTTCGACGCGGCCCGTTACTACCGGTACGCCGCATTGCTCTTAAGCAAGGCGGATCCCGGATTCAACGTCCCGAATCAAAACGACCCGCTTACGCTTATCCTTCAGACCACGGCAACGCCCGCCCCCGGCGATCCTTTGCGTACCCGCATCGAATCTGCCAGCCCCGCGATCGACATCCTGATGCACGTGGCCACCAAGACCGCTGCCGTATACAAGCCGGCGATCGAGAACAATGACTACCTCACCCATATCGACGAAATGCGCGGCTTGGCCAGTTACTTAAATGCTCAAGCTATCCTCTCCGCCTACGATGGCGACGCCAGAGCCGCATCAAATTACCTGGCCGCGGCCCTCAACCTCGCAAACAACTGCGAAGGCAATCCCAACCTGATCTGGTGCATGATTGCGCAAGGAAGCGCCATGAATGGCAGGAGTGCGGCACAGAAGATTCTCGGCATGACCCATCTCGACGAAACTACCGGCATCGAACGCGAACTCAAGCGACTCGGCGATTCCGACAACTTCAAACGCGCAATCGTCAACGAGACCAAGCAAATGAACGACTTTCTGTACGAACAATCGCCGTTGCGCCTGTTCGGAGCCCTCAACGAAATCGCGACATTACGCTTCGTGATGAACTTGGACGAAGCCATGAAAAGAGATACCTATCAGCAAAGAGTCGAATTGCTCGATACGTACAAACACGCGGGGGGACGCCGAATCACCTTAACCCCACTCCTTCAAATGACCGTCCCCAACGTGCTGCGATCCGCCCAATCCGACGCAGAATTCAAGATTTACGTGACTCAATTTCAAACCGCAATCGCACTGAACCATTATAAACGCCAACTCGGGAGGTACCCCGACACGCTCGATGCCCTCGTGCCTCAGTTCATGACGGCCGTCCCTCAAGATGCCTTCAGCGCCAGTCCCATGACCTACACCCACGAAGCCAACGGCTACACCCTTCTCAGCATAGGTCCCGACGGCAAAGACAATGGCGGAATCGAAGGACAAGACCTTGTCTGGACAGTCACTCACGAGCCATGAGCCAAACTAGGTAAAGCGACGGGCAAGTGATAGTTGGAAGGGGTGACGGCCCTCCCTGCCGGTAAGTTACTTATGCGAGGTCTTCCTGCTGCGTGTTCCTCGCCAGTTCCGTCAAGATTGTCATCATCAAAGTAATGGCGTGCGTCCCGACGGTTCACAAAGCTGTTGCCACGGAAGGCGGGACGGTCGATGGCAAGAGAGCAGAGCACAAGCCTTGGACGATCAACTCGTCACTTTCGACGGGCATCATCCGTACCGGGTAGCCGACGTCAAGTGGCGGCAGTTATGTCGGGTGTGGCTCTGCTGGAGCATATGATCCCAGTCGGCCAATTCCCGCCCAACCTTGGCTGGCCGTGATGATGACAACTACGTAGTTCGGCCTAATCTTGTGCATAGCGCCGCAAATGAATTCACCTGCAGTAGGCATAGCCCGCGGTCTGATTGGACAGTTTCCCGGTTGTGTCGCTTTGTTTGTTCGCAGTATTCGCAGTTTGTGCGTCGCTCCAAATACTACCGATTGACACGCGGCCCGCGGAACCCTACAATAGCGGCCATCACAGGGGCATCAGCCCTTCCCCGAGGGGAAGGCGGATAGGAGTGCCGAATGAAGCAATCCCTCGTGAAGATCATTGACGTCATATTAAAGCGATTGGAAGAACATTCCCCCGAGTCCCTCCCGTCTGAAACAGGTCTGCGAAGTTGGTTGGTCCGGCAAGGTTACAAGAAGCCCGATATCGACGCCGCAATGCGTTTTGTCGCGACCCATTTGCGCACCCGGCCGAAGGTTCGTTCGTATCAGCCTCAGCCGGCCCGGCAACTTTCAGCCCTTGAGGAATATAAGCTTACCCCGGAAGCTCGCGACGGTTTGGCGCGGCTGGAGCATTACGGCCTCATCGATGCGGCGGAACGGGAAATGTTACTGGACCGTCTCGACCACTTTGAAGGCGAGATTGGCATGGGTGAATTGGACTATCTGGTCGCGTGGCTCATTTGCAGCACGCGCGACTACGAGTCGCAGCAGACCATACTGAGTGTCATGGAAAATCAGGACATGGTTTTCCATTAGGCGCCTTTTGTGTGCCGGTTTTGACCGGGACCGTGCACGTCCCGGTGCGTTCCGTGATTCGACTTTGGTTACCTCTTGGCAGGACGCCCCATCCCGATGCGGGGTGCGGCGTTTTTGCATTTTCTACCCCAAAGCGGCTATACACCACCCCCGGGAACTTGCGGTTCCAATTGAATGTGGTACCATCCGAAAGAGGGAGCGGGAAGGCTTGGGCAGGCCATCCTTCGATGTAAGTCAGGCTGCTGTAACGTTTTGTAAGGATTAGTGCGACAATGGCGAAATATTTGGTGGTCGTGGAATCACCGGCCAAAGCGAAGACCATCAACAAATTTCTGGGGTCGAACTACGTGGTTCGGGCCAGTTATGGGCACGTGCGGGATCTGCCCAAAAGCGATTTGGGCGTCGATATCGAGAACGATTTCAACCCCAAATACGTGAATCTCCGGGATTCGGCCAAGGCCATCAAGGAATTGAAGGCGGTTGCGGATAAGGTCCAGACGGTGTTGGTGGCATCCGACCCGGATCGCGAGGGGGAGGCCATCGGCTGGCACGTGGCGGAGATTCTCAAGAAGTCCAAGAAGGACCTCGATATCCGGCGTATCGTCTTTAATGAGATAACGAAGAAAAGCGTTACCGAGGCGACTAAGCACCCCCGCGACATCGATTCAAACCTGGTGAACGCGCAGCAGGCGCGCCGCGTGCTGGACCGGTTGGTGGGGTACAAGATTAGCCCGCTGTTGAATTGGTCCATTCGGAAGGGATTGAGCGCGGGCCGTGTGCAATCCGTGGCGGTTCGAATGGTATGTGATCGGGAATCGGAAATCCGAGCGTTTGTGCCGGTCGAATACTGGTCGCTTGAAGCGGAATTATTGACACAAGAAGCAAAATCCTTGACGGCACGGCTTAACCGGTTCCGGGGCGAAAAAGCGGAAATCGGTTCGCGGGATCAGATGCTTGACGTGTTGAAGGCTTTGAAGGTGAACGCGGTTTCCGGGGAAGAACCCGGCGCGGTCGTCATCCACGGCATCGAATCCATCGTGCCCTTTTCCGTCAAGTCGGTCGAGAAGAAGGAAGTGCGGCGGCGACCCTATGCGCCGTTTATCACGAGTACGTTGCAGCAGGAAGCCTCGCGCAAGTTGGGGTTCACTCCGCGCCGCACGATGATTATCGCCCAGCAACTGTACGAAGGCCTTGACCTTGGTCCCGACGGCACCGACGGTCTGATTACCTACATGCGTACCGATTCGACCCGGCTGGCGGACGACGCCCTCCAGGATGTGCGGGCCTACATCACGCAGAACTACCAACCGCCGTATTTGCCGGAATCGGCCAACCGTTACGTGACCAAGAAGGACGCGCAAGACGCGCACGAGGCCATTCGCCCCACTGTGGTGAGCCGGACGCCCGAGGCTATGGCGAAGTATTTGAGCGACGAGCAACTCAAACTTTATACGTTGATCTGGAAGCGGTTTGTGGCGTGTCAGATGTCGCCCGCGGTGTTGGATCAGACGACAGTGGATATCGAGGCGGGCGAAGCCGAGTTTCGCGCGACCGGATCGGTGATGAAATTTCCCGGGTTTACCATCCTTTATAATGAAGACAAAGACGACACCAACGGCGAGAGCGATGCCGACAAGTTGCTGCCGGAAGTCCGCGAGCGCGAGACGTTGTCCGCCCGCGAACTGAAGCCGGAACAGCATTTCACCAAACCGCCGCCGCGCTATTCCGAAGCGAGCCTCATCCGCGCCCTGGAAGAGCAGGGGATCGGCCGGCCCAGCACGTACGCGCCGACCATTAACACGATTCTGGAGCGGGGGTATGTGGACCGCGTTCAGGGGCGGTTGCGGCCCACGGAGTTGGGCGAAGAGGTGAATGCGCTGCTGGTGAAGTTGTTCGAGGATATTCTCGACTACGGGTTTACGGCTCGCCTAGAAGCGGATCTGGATCACGTTGAAGAAGGCACCCGCGAATGGCATGAGTTGATCCGCGAGTTCTACGTGCCTTTCGAGAAGGATTTGACGGCTGCCCAGAAGCGGATGATCGCGGAACGGGTTGGCGACGATGCGGTGTGTCCGAAGTGCGGCGGCGAGATCGAGTTACGCGAGGGGTTTTTTGGTCCCTACCTGGCGTGCAAGAAGAAGGACTGCGACGGCAAAATCAGCTTGAAGGCCAAGACCGTGGCCGAACCGACCGACGAGATCTGCGACAAGTGCGGCGGCCAGATGGTGATCCGGTCCGGGCGGTTTGGCAAGTTTCTGGCCTGTTCGAATTATCCGACCTGCAAGAACACGTTTAACCTGGACAAGAATGGCAACAAGGTGGCGTCGGCGGCGAAGGAAGAGCCGATCAAGACCGATCAAAAGTGCCCGGATTGCGGCGGGATGCTGTTGATCCGCAAGAGCCGCGCGGGCGAGCCGTTCTACGGGTGTTCCAAGTATCCGAAGTGCAAATTCACCAAGCCGATGGAAGTGGATGTGCCGTGTCCCAAATGCGGCGGCGAATTGGTGCGGAAGCTCGCCAAGCGGCGGCGGTTCATCGGTTGCGGCAACTATCCCAAGTGCGATTTCACGGTGTTCGGCCAAATCGACAAAGAAAGCGCGTGCCCCAAGTGCGGCCACGATTGGACCGTGGTACAGCGCCCGAAAGACAAGCCCGCAACGCGCAATTGTCCCGTGCCGGAATGCGGCTTCGAGGAAGAGGTCTCGGAGGAGAAGGTCGAGGCCGCGGCGGAAGAGTGATTGGTTTTTGGGCAACTTACTAACCCGCATTTTGCACCGCGCTAAAAAGGTGCGTGGAAGACTGAAGTACAGTCTCCGTGGAAGACTGAAGTACAGTCTCCGTGGAAGACTGAAGTACAGTCTCCGTGGTGCAAAATGCTCACGCAGAATAGTCTGGGCTTGTAACGCTTAGGATATTTCACGTGCACACTGTACTTGCTTCACATTCGACAATGGTGCGGTGGAACTGTTGTCACACCGTTAATTGGACGACGTCGTGAAATATCCGGGCTAAAGGCGACTCATTCTCTTCTCGTCATTCCCGCGAAAGCGGGAATCCAAATCTCTGTTTATGGATCCCCGCCTTCGCGGGGATGACGCAATGGGCCCTGTGATTCGCGGGAGTTTAAGCGTGAATTGTTTGCTTGTGCCTGCATTACTTCTTGCAGCGAATTCCATACTCTCGGCGGATCCGATCGTATCTGCGTCGCCGCAAAAATGGCTGCCGGTCACCCTTGATTTTGAAGGGCCGGCCGCTGAAGCTTCCGGTAGCAATCCCAATCCTTTTCTTGGCTACCGGCTGCAAGTGTTGTTCACCGCGCCTTCCGGAGCGCAATGCACCGTGCCTGGTTATTTCGATGGCGACGGCAACGGCGGCTACACGGGATCGGTTTGGCGCGTAGTTTTTGCGCCTTTTGAAACGGGGGAATGGCGCTTTAAGGTGTCGTTTCGCAAGGGCGAAGCCGTGGCGGTTGACCTCGATCCGAACGCGGGGGACCCGGCCGCATTCGACGGCGCGGAGGGCACGTTTACCGTCGCGCCGCAAGACAGTTCGGCTTCGGGTTTCTACGCCTCGGGCCGGCTGGAATACGTGGGCGGTCACTACCTCAAATTCCGCGACGGGGATTATTACCTCAAAGGCGGCACGGACAGTCCCGAGAACCTGCTGGCCTATGCGGGTTTTTCGAACACCCGCGGCCGGCACACCTACGAAGCGCATATCGCGGATTGGCGCGAGGGCGATCCCGATTGGCGCGATGGCGCGGGCAAGGGGATTATCGGCGCGCTGAACTATCTGGCGTCGGAGCACGTGAACAGCATTTATTTTCTGCCCATGAACATCGGCGGCGACGGCAAGGATGTGTGGCCGTACCTGGGCGATATCGACGGGGCGGGCAACGATGCCAACGACAATCTTCATTTCGATTTGGCGAAATTGCGGGAGTGGGGGATCGTATTCGGGCATGCACAGCGCAAGGGGTTGATGCTGCATTTCGTTTTGAACGAAGCCGAGGAGGCGAACAAGCGCGAATTAGATGAAGGCGAGTTGGGCGTGGAGCGGAAGCTGTATTACCGCGAACTCGTGGCGCGGTTCGGGCATTTTCCCGCGCTGCAATGGAATCTTTGCGAGGAATACAATCTGCATTTCAAGCTTGATCCCGACATGGTGAAGGCGTGGGCCGATTACCTGCACGCCGTCGATCCCTACGATCATCCCGTCACCGTTCACCATGCGAGCACGGTGGAAAAAGCATGGACGCCGTTTCTCGCGGACAAGCGGTTTGCGGTGACGTCGTTTCAAACAGAAGACATCGGCGTGGTGGCGCGGTGGCGCGCGCAATCGCGCGAGGGCGGATTCCCGCAGGTGATTGGCATGGACGAGTTCTTTCCGGACAAGGCCCATGCGGACAATGCCGAGCGGCACCGGCGCGAGTACACTTGGCCGATTTACCTCTCCGGCGGCACCCTCGAATACATTCTCGACGCGTTATTGAAGACCGAGAATTTTCGTCATTACGAGCGGCACTGGCGCGACATGGCCAACGCCCGGGCATTTCTTGAGGCGCTGCCCTTCTGGGAAATGGAACCGATGCCGGAGCTCCTCGCGGGCGAAAGCGAATACACCGGCACGAACAACACCGTGACCGGACAGGTGTTCGCGAAGCATGGCGAGGTTTACGCTCTCTATCTTCCGGACACCGCTCAGACCGGCACGCTCGGCTTCAGCGGTGTCGAAGGGGAGTTCACCCAACGCTGGTACAACCCGCGCACCGGCGAGTTCGCTGGGGAGACGTCCTCTATTATAGGAGGCGGTTCTGTTGCACTTGGGGCGCCGCCGGGAGATGCGGGCGAGGATTGGGCGGTGCTGATAACGCGGCGATAACGGCGCGGCGGCTGAATCACGTTTTTGGTTCGGCCCCTCCAGGGCCGAATTGTTGGTTTCCTTTTACCCCCGGCTTTGCGCCGGGGTTTATTCACATTGAGCCCCTCCGGGACTTTATCACACTGACCTCCACTTTGATGCACGAGGTCAATGCTTGGAGTTGATACCTGAATAAAAGTACAGTATTATGAATTGAAGGTAGACGCGGCTTGGGCATGGGCGTAAAGACCGGGAGGCGGACCCCGTTTGCGCGCGGATGACGGGCCGGCGGATCGGGAGCGGTGTATGAATCTGGCGCATCAACGCATGCACCCCGGGGCGCTATCCCGGATACAGACGGCCCCGGCATGGACCCTGGCCACGCTGGCGGGGCGCTTCGTGGAGATCACGGGCGGGGCGGATACGG
Source organism: Candidatus Hydrogenedentota bacterium (assembly GCA_045863295.1). Taxonomy (GTDB): domain Bacteria; phylum Hydrogenedentota; class Hydrogenedentia; order Hydrogenedentales; family SLHB01; genus BTWA01. The sequence goes on along the minus strand of BTWA01000022.1, from coordinate 80,648 downwards.
CGGCGTTGACGGTGTGCGCGGGGCTGTTGGCGGAGGTCCATGCGCAAGGCCAATGGGCGGCGTGGGTCGGCGGGCAGTCCTCATGCTTTTTCCCGCCGGACCTGGCGGCGGCGGGGGTGGATCTGCGGGCGCTGCCCGTGGTGCGCGTGACGGGGGTGGAGAAGATGGCGCGCGCGGCGGACAAGCTGGTGCGGTCGGGGGCGTTTGCGGCGGTCGTGATTGATCTGGGAGAAGGCGGGGCGTTGCCGCTGCCGGTGCAGACGCGGCTGGTGGGGCTGGCGAAGAAACACCACGCGGCGATCATTGTGATTGCGCGGTACGACACGCGGCATGGGCCGGGGGCGGCGGGGGCGTTTGCCTCGATCCGGGCGGAGACATCGAAGCGGGGCATGAGCGGGGACACGTTTCACTGCGAGGTGCGTGTGGTGAAGGACAAGCGGGGCACGCCGGGGTGGCGGCACGGGACGTTGGCCTGCCGGCCGTAAACCGTGGCTCGGGCGGGCGTGCCCGAGTTTGTGAGAAGGTGAGAACGTGTGAAGACGTGGCCTGCACCGGCGGCCGGTGTAGAAGAGGTATGGGTTTCAATTCTGCCTACTGCTTTCTTAGTCGATTTTCACTCCGTTACCCATGTCCTGGCCGCACCCTCCTTCCTTCTTCCAGCCTAATATAGCGTAAAGCTGTCGGCGATGTAGTCGACCTGTGCGATCGGAATGGCGGGTATGGCGTCGAAGGCCACCCAATTCGGATGCTGGACGAACTCCGGGTGCTGGTCAATGCCGTATTCGCCGCCGCCTATGGCCACCACTTCGAGTCCCGTATCGGAGATGCGGCCGCCGCGTGTGGGCACCGCGCGCGCGGGGACTTCAGTCACATTGGATGCCGCCATATTCGGATCGACGGGGATGAACCACGCGTGATCCGGCGTAGCGGAGCAGCCCTCTTCGGAACAGGCCACATCCAGTACAAACACCCCTGAGGCATCCTTGCGCCACAGGAAAAAGGAAATGGATTGATCCAGTTCCATGACGGGCTCGTCGTCCTCGTCATCGGGCGGCGTGTAATTCGGCGGCATCAACGGCGCGGGGTAGTTGGGCGCGGTGATCGTTTCGAGATTCACCGTCTTGATGTGCGCGCCCGTGGCCGAATCAAAGAAGCTGATGAAGAACGTCCACTCCACGGCCTCCCAGTCTTCGACGTACGATATCACGCCGATGGTTGCCCCGTCGGGAGAGGGAATGGCCTCAATCGCGCCTGTTATGTTCGTAATTGGGCTTTTGGCATTCATCTGGCTTGCAATCACTGCTGGGGGCGGCACGAGGTTGATGCGCACATCGCGATCCAGATCGACCATGCACGCCGTCGGCAGGTCCATGGTGGCGCCGTCATCAAACTGGAATGTGGTGAACCCCATTCCCACGGCCCTGTGCCGCGCGCGCAGGTAGTAGTTCGCCTGAATATCCCAGAAGCCGCCGCTTTCGACGTTGCCGGCCTGGCGCAGCAAGGTGCCCGCGGTAGAAAGATCCGGAAGGAGTTCGTCCCACACAAGGTTGCCTCGCGAGAAAAGACCGAGCACAACAATGGCCGTGATGAAGTCCATCTGATCGTCAATGGTGCCGACCGAACTTTCCAATAGGCTCATCGGCACCTGACCCTGCACATGCACCAGCATCACCGAAGCGTTGTCGCCGCTCCACACACCGCGATCGATAATGTTGATCGCGGTGCAGCCGGACACTGAAAGGGCGACCATCCACACAACCACCAGGAACACCGCCGAACGGCCTGCGCGAGATCGGTTTTGAACCGGCGAGAAAGCGCCCATCATCAGACTCCCCCGCGCCACAGGAAATCCGTTTCCCCCGGGATTCCCCTGAGCGCACGGGCCCGGGTTGCTGTACAACGCGCGGGCCATCCGGCAAGGCCTCCACCGAACAACCGGCGAAGTACCCTGACACCTTAATCGTGAACCTGATCGGCTGCTCTGTCAATGGGGATTTTGACGCAAGCGCGGATCGGTCACCCTGGATCGGGTATTCCTGCCCGAGTTACTGAGAACGCTATGAACGCCGAAGGGCGCGGGGATGAGATCATTTTGTACTACGGCGTGTCAGGGACGACAGAGTGCAGTCTCAGTGGGGAAACGCCGACACGACAAGTGGGCGGAGTGGCGCGCGGAGACGTCGAAGCGGCAGGCCTTGGGCGACACCTTCCAGTGCGAGGTGCGTGTGGTGAAGGATAAGCGGGGCACGCCGGGTTGGCTGCATGCGGTGTTGGGTTGCAGGCCGTAGGGTCGCAACGCGCCGATCCTGTGGAAGCGAAAACCGGCGACGGCAGTCACCTGGCGGGGAAGAGCCGGGCGGCCACGATGGGGAACCAGCCGCTGCGCCAATCGTGTTCGCGGCGATCGTCTTCGAGATAGGCATGTGTAATTGACAGCGAATCGAGTTGTTCGTGCACGGCCCGGACGTCCTTTGACATGCCGCCGTTGTTGCCCAGCACGATGCGGTCCGGATTCGCGCGCAAGACTTTGGCATGTTCGTCGATCAGGCCGGGGATGTAGTACGCCGTGTAGTTTTCGTCGGTGACGAAGACGCGGAGCATGTGTTCTTCGCCGGGCAGGATGCGGGGACTGGTCAGGGGCGCATCCCACACGGCGGCTTTGCCGATGACGTCGAGGTGGCGCAGCAAGACGGTCAATGCGCCGAAACCGGACTTGCTGAAGCCAATCAACAAGCGGCCGTCTTTTCCCGCGACAACGGGATGCCGCGCCTCGACGGCGGGGATGACGACCTGGAGCAGATACCCCTCCTGGCGCAAGGCGGGATCGGTGGGATGGTCGCCGTACCATGGCGTGAAATCATACTCCGGCGAGACGCAAATAACGCGGTGCTTGTTGTGGACATTGTGACGCCTGGCTTCCTGTACGCCGTTGCCCCATGGCCCGTCGATGCCGTCGTTCACGGGCAGAATGTACAGCGCGGGGAACCGATCCTCCGGTTTGGGTTCGTCGGGCAGCAGCACTTCGAGCACCGTGGGCGCGGCCTGATAGGGACTCATCACGGTATAGCGGAGTATGCCGTCCGGGCCTTTGACCGGATCGGATACATCGATGCCCTGCGCGGCCAGGATGAATGAAAGGCACAATCCAACCATGGTGATTTCTCCCGAAGCAGCGTAGCAGCCGGGGCGTTACACGTCCAAGATCGCGCCGAACGCCAGCGGCATTATTGCACGTGCAATCATATCCGCCCTCGAAGTTCGCGGATTGCCCGAAGCATTCGCGGCGGTACTGGAGCGCCGGTTCCGGCTGTCGTCTTGAACCTCACGGTATTCGCTTTCCCGGTGTTCCTGGTTGGTCAGACAATGCCGTTCATTTCGGGGTGTGCGTCTCGTGCCAACGATATCGCGAACGGACTATGTCTCTATAATATGGCTTTTCTGTTGCATTTCCTTAGCGGATTGGAACAAGGGTATATGATGGATTTGCGCGATTTACGCACTTGTTGATTTGGGGGTATAGATCGTTTCGGTGGAGGCGGTGATTCCCTTTCTACGTCGCAGGCCCCTTATTTCCCCAAATACACGTAGCTAGGACTCTATTTCGCGTCCCTATAGTTCCTCGCCTAGCGATTTTGTCACACGACGCCGGGGGCTTTTTGTTTCTTTTTGTCGTTTTTGATTTTGCGCTTTTCCTTGGGCGTGTGCGCGGCCTTTTTTTGTTGTTCCCGCTTGCCTTTGTCTTTCTTGCCTGTGTCGCCCATGTCTGATTCTCCTTTGAATGAAATGCCTGATGCATTTCTTGGCAGCATCCGTATCTTGAGTGTACATGGGGACAGGCTGGGCTGCAATGGGGCGCAGGCCTGTTGTTCCGCCGGTCCGCACCTGTCCGGCGGCGCGCCGCCGGCGCTTAAAGCCATCGCCATTCATTCTTGCACGTCGTGTTACACCGGAGATCCGTTGGCCGGGTGGAGTTTGCCTGCTGGCCGGAGGCGCGAGAGCGGACTGCCCGGACCGTTACAGCATTGCCTCGTCCAGTGCTGGGATCGGAAGGTTTGCTCATCTCGCCACGATGTTGCACGTCCAAAAACGGTACAATTGCGACGAGGGTTCTTTTAGGTATTGCGGGATTAACGAGGTAATTTTTATCTATTTTCCCCTATTCCGGTCGACGGCGAACCAACCGGCCGGGATACCCTGCCGCAACGAGCCAGGGGAAAGAATTCGTCCGCAGATGAGCGCAGATTTTGAGAGGAAGAGACCTTGAGCAGGTCCAGAGACTAAGGACTGGAATTTGGGGCACGGGTCATTGTATTTACCGCTTCGGGTTGGAACAGGGAAGAGAATGAACCGATGATCAATCGAATTTCTTGCGTTGGCGCCATGGTATTGGTTTCGATCGCGATTGGCGGCTGCTACGGCGGGCTTGCCAACCGGGAGGCGATCGTTTTGGGCGCGCAGCAGATTGCGGCGGGTCCTGATTTTGCGGAATCAACCGGCGACACGGAAACGATCGATCCGCGCGAGTCTTACTTCACCAAAGGAAGTTTTCTCGTTTCGATGAAGGATTACGTCGAGAAAGTAGGGGGAAAAGTCGATCACGATGTTTTCCTCTGGGAGATATTTACTCGGTATGGGGATTTCGTGAAGTCGAAGATCGATTACGACGCCATTCCCGATATGATTGCGAAGGGGGGATCCTCCAAGATCGAGCCGAACGCCACGCGGTATGATTTCATTTTTGTTGCAAGAGACGTGACCATCGGATACGACGTATCGTGGTTTCGCGGAGGACCGAACGATCCGGACAATCCCACGCCGGAAGTCGAGGTGACCTATCATATACGGGTGAACTGAACGCGTATGTGTCCGCAGATTGCGCGGATGAGCGCAGATTTTAAGAGGGAAAAGAGAAGCGCAGACCTAGCGGCCGGCGGCGCGGACTATTTGGCGGCAGCTTGCTGGCGGATTTTTTGGTGGGGCCCAGGGGATTTGTGATAGGTGTGGGTACGGGTGCGCGCGGTTCGGGGACGGGGTTGGCGTAGAGGCGCGGGTATTTACGGAAGACGGGAATTAGGCATGACAAGTGTGTGGATAAGACGGTTGCACCAGGTTCTTTCAATTTGGATTCTATGCGCAGTCCTGCTGGCGGCGACACTGAAACTCTATTTTGGAGATACATTGGATGACACGATTTTTCCTATGCTTTACGGCATGACCGGGTTCTGTTTACCTGTGTACCTCCTGCTCTGGGCGTCAATTGCAGGGATAGCAAGTTCGTGGAGGAAATACCTGATAGTGGGTTTGTGGCTCATCTTACATGCGTTGGTGGGGTTTGCGTTTGTGTTTAAATGATAAGAAAGCGTCCCCTTTGTCGTGGCAAGGACTCCCGACCACAAGGACTGTACTCTGACCTTCCTGCGACGGCTATAACCAGAATGGTCTCCAGTTCTGATGCTTTGCGTGGGCGTTTTTGTGCTTTCCATTTTTTGTTGTATGGCCTTGGCAGACTATCTCCGTGGAAATCTTTCGCTTACACGGTCGCGCGTGCCCTCTCCACGACCGTCATTCCCGCGCAGGCGGGAATCCATGAGTACGCAGATCAACCTCTGGCGGTAAAGATGGACCCCTGCTTTCGCGGGGGTGACGAAGAAAAAGATGCCGGCCGCGCATTGGCCGACTGTGCTGATCAGTATTTGCCGCCGTGATTTTCGGATGCCGTTCGACATACCAGCCGGATCGCGTGCGGTGATTCTGGCAGCCGACCCGGCATCCTCCTTCTATTACCTTGGAGTATTTCCTGCGTCAGAAGCGCGACTATCTCCACGACAACCCGCGCCGGAAGGGCCTGGTGTTATATGCCGAACATTGGCGATTTTCGTCTGCGCGGTATTACATTGAAGGCAAGGATGACTATGCCGATGTGGTGATCGGTGAGATTGGGGTATGAACCTTCGTTTTGAATTCGGGAACAGAAGGAGACCATTCTGGTCATGGAGCGTGGCAGGGAGGACTGAGTACAGTCCCAGTGGTCAGGAAACCCTGCCACAACACGGGGGGAGCAAGTTCAAGAGAATGCAACACTCGGTGACTAATTAGTAGAAGTTGGGAAAGCTACTTGTGAGGTCACCGTGCCAAAATCCTGTTGCCAATTCTACAATGATGATTGTCGAAAGATTTTGCCCTTTCTTAAGAGCAATTCCTTCGATGCGATTATTGCGGACCCTCCTTATGGGATTAACTACCGCTCTCGGCGCGGCGAGCGCATTCAGAACGATGAGACGCCTTTTATATGGTGGGCTGATGAAGCTTACCGTGTACTTCGCGATCCTGGCGCCATCATTTGTTTTTGTCGTTGGGACGTGGCCGAGTGCTTTAGGTTAGCTCTGGTTTGCGCTGGTTTTCGTGTTCGGTCTCAAGTTGTGTGGAATAAGTTGTTGCATGGTCAGGGAGATGTAAAGAGCGCGTTTGCTCCATGTCATGAATTGGCGTGGTTTGCTACAAAAGGCAAGTTTGTTTTTCCTGGAAGACGGCCGAAATCAGTTATTTCTAGAACTCGAGTATGTAGAAACCAAATTCATCCGAACCAGAAGCCTGTGCTGTTGATGCGAGATATTGTTTCCGCTGTTGCGCCGTCTAACGGGCGTGTCTTAGATATATTCATGGGCTCGGGTAGTGCCGGAGTGGCCTGCGCTAATCTTGGTTGCTCATACACGGGCATAGAATGTGATAAGAAGTATTTTCAGATTGCGAAAGCGCGAGTTTATGAAGCCCAGAAAATGAAATTGTGTTAGAAACCGCTATGTGATTCGCTTTTACGCGTGGTTGAGTTTTGCCATGTGAAACTGGGCCTCGGCCCTTACAATCTTTGATTGCACGTTTGCCAATTCGTTTAGCAATGCATTCGCCTCTGAGTATTTGTGACTTTCGCTGTAGTTCTTGCAGAAGTAGTAGAGGCCGTAGGGAATCAGGGCCATTTGTTTCTCATCGCATATTTTGACGAGGGACCGCATGGTGTTCACGAAGGTTGCGGGGCACGTATCCGCTATGGCTTCCAGGGCCTGCATGCATGTGGCCTCTTCCGAGAAGCGGGGATAGACTTCTGAAAGGACCTGTGCGATGTACTGCCTTTCCGGTTCCGCAAGAATGGGCCATAGGTCAAACTTTAATGTGACAAAGAAAACGCTGGAATGGCGGTTTTTCTGGAAGTGCTCGGATACGAGTATTGAATGGACACCTTTAGCGATATCATTTGAATCCCATTGGTCGGAGACTATTGAAATGCGTTCCAGCAGATATTCGTAGACATTGATCTGGCCTCTTTGAATTGCAGCGATGAGATTGTGAAAGGTCTTGGCGCAGTCGTCTGTTTCTTGATTCAAATCAGTTGCCGCCTTTTGAATTTACCTACGTGCTTGTCGCCGTTTGTTGTCGATACCAATCCTAGCAAAGTTGAACGCTAATGAGTGCGTCGGCCGTTGTGGTTGTTTGATTGGTTTACAATGTGGAACTTTGCGGACGGGCATTTCCAAGCTGGAGCTTGTGAACGAGTAGAATATGACGTATCTACTCTTGGCTTTTTAGATTTTTGCCGTTCCCCCCTCCGAGAGCCAAAGCGGTGTCGTCGGCTTTCGCCTTTGCCACCGCAGTCCATATGGGTGGTTTTTCCTGCCTTGGCCCTTTCCTCTCCGTTCCTGGTTCCACTGATTGATAACTGAATAAAAATACAGTAGTATGGCCGTTGGCACGGCCTAGGCTGTAGGCTGTAGGTAGGAAAAATGCCTTACGGCAGGCTGTAGGCAGGAAAGGCCAAGTCATTTTATTTATTGGTTTTAGCCATGACCTATTTCTCTTGTATCGACATATCTTCGCTTCCGCTTCAGATCCTTTTGCTTGCGCATCCGGATTGGGCTTTGGGGCCTGTTGTGGTTGTGGATCGGGACAAGCCTAGCGGGGTTGTGCTGTATGCGAATGGGGTGGCGCTTTCGCGACGGATTTTTCCGGGGGTGCGGTATGCGGCGGGGCTGGCGTTGGCGGGGGATTTGCGCGGGGGGGTGGTGTCTTCGGGTGCGGTGGCGGAGGCGGTGGCGGGGTTGACGGAGCGGTTGTGGCGGTTTAGTCCACGGATTGAGCCGCACGGTTTGGAGCCGGGGGTGTTCTGGCTGGATGTGTCGGGGATGGGGATTTTGTATCCGTCGCTTGCGGGGTGGGCGGAGGCGGTGTGCGGGGATTTGAAGGACGCGGGGTACCACGCGGTGGCGGCGGTGGGGTTTTCGCGGTTCGGGACGTATGCGGCGGCGCGGTCGGGGCGGCGGAATGTGGTGTTCGAGAGCGCGGCGGCGGAGCAGGCCCATGTGCGGCGGGTGCCGATGGGGCGGCTGGGGGTGAATCCCACGTTGCGGGATACGCTGGCGAAGCTGGGGATCACCACGCTGGGCGGGTTTATCGATCTGCCGCCGGGGGGGGTGATGGCGCGGTTCGGGGCGGAGGCGGCGGCGTTGCACCGGTTTGCGCGGGGGGACGGGTGGGCGCCGTTGAATCCGGCGGCGTTGCGGGAGGCGGTGGTCCGGCGGGTGGATTTGGAGTATGCGGAGCGGAGCGTGGAGCGGCTGGTGTTTCGCATGGCGGGCGTGTTGCAGGGGTTGCTGGGGGAGTTGGCGGCGCGGCACGAGGTGGCGTCGGCGGTGGAGGTGAGGCTGTGGCTGGATGATGGGACCGTGGTGGAGGAGGGGGTGTCGCCCGCGGCGCCGACGGGGGATGGGGGGGCGCTGTTGGGGTTGGTGAAGTTGCGGTTGGACGGGGTGGCGTTGAGCGCGGGGGTGGTGGGGTTTGGGCTGGGGCTGGCGGGGGTGGCGGCGAGCGAGGATCAGTTGACGTTGTTTGCCGATGCGCCGCGGGAGAATGCGGCGGCGGCGGAGCGGGCCTTTGCGCGGATCCGGGCGGAGTTTGGGAATGACGCGGTGGTGTGGGCGCGGTTGGGGGAGGGGCATTTGCCGGAGGCGCGGTATGGCTGGGAGGTGCTGGGGCATTTGCCGGCGCCGACGGGGCGGAAAGCGGATCTGATGCCGTTGGTGCGGCGGGTGTACGCGCCCGCGCGGGAACTGCCCGGCCGCGCGCGGAACGAGCCGGATGGGTGGCTGGTGGGGACGCTGGCGGATGGGCCTGTGGAGGAGGTGATTGGGCCGATGGTGGTGTCGGGCGGCTGGTGGGTGCGGGAGGTGTCGCGGGCGTATTACTACGTGCGGACGCGGAGCGGGCGTTGGTTGTGGATTTATTTTGACGAGAAGCGGAGGCGGTGGTTTTTGCAGGGAGAGATTCAGTGACGACGCAGAGCATTTTTTGGAGTGCGCCGGCAGAGTCCGCCACGGCGGACGTCGACGGCGCTTTGGCTGTTTGGAAGTTGGGCTGTGTGCGGTAGGGAGGCTTAGCTGTTGCGTGGATGTTTTTTTGCTTCGAGAGTGAAAGCGGTGTCGTCGGCTGGCGCCTTTGCCACCGCAGTCCAAATAGGTGGTACGAATGATGCTCTGGTGCAAGAGTAACTTTTCTTTTCTTGAGGGGGCTTCTCATCCCGAGGAGTTGGTGGAGGAGGCGCATCGGTTGGGGGTGCGGTCGATTGCGTTGACGGATCGGGATGGGGTGTATGGGATTGTGCGGGCGTTGAAGCGGTCGGAAGAGTTGGGCGTTCATCTGATCGTTGGCGCGGAGCTGACGTTGTTTGATGGGTCGGTGATTGTGTTGCTGGCGATGGATCGCGGGGGGTACGCGAATTTGTGCCGGCTGATTTCGAAGGGGCGGTTGCGGTCGCCGAAGGGGATCAGCCAGGTGAGCGTGGAAGAGGTGTGCGGACATGCGGCGGGGCTGATTGCGGTGTGGGGCGGGGCACGGAGCCGCATCGCGGGGGAGGGGGACTGCGATGCCATGGCGGATGCGTTGCGCGAGGCCTTTGGCGATCGGGTGTATGCCATGGCCGCGCGGCATCGGCGCGAAGGCGAGGCGCGCGTGGAACGGCGCGTGCGCGAGCGGGCGAAGCGGTTCGGCCTGCCGGTGGTCGCGGGGATGGAGGTGCTGTATCACATGCCGTCGCGGCGGGCGTTGCAGGATGTGTTGACGTGCATCCGGCATGGGGTGACGCTGGCGTCGGCGGGGCGGCTGACGAATCCGAATGCGGAACATGCGTTGCGCACACCGCGCGGGTTCGCGCAGTTGTTTGAGGACGACCCGGAGTCGGTGCGGCGCGCGGAGGCGGTGGCGGAGCGCTGCACGTTTTCGTTGCGGGAGATTCGCTACCGGTATCCGGTGGAGCGGCTGCCGTTTGGGATGAGCGCGGGGGCGTGGTTGCGGGAGCTTGTGATCGCGGGGGCGAAGGGGAAGCCTGAGGCTTCTCTTCTCCAGGAACTGGAGAAGGAACTTGCATTGATCCGGGAACTCCAATACGAAGGCTATTTTCTCACCATGCACGAGATTGTGCAGTTCTGCAGGGAGCGGAACATTCTGTGTCAGGGGCGGGGGTCGGCGGCGAATTCGGCGGTGTGTTATTGCCTGGGGATCACAGCGGTGGATCCGGTGCGGATGGGATTGTTGTTCGAGCGTTTTTTGTCGAAGGAGCGGGCGGAACCGCCGGACATCGATTTGGACATCGAACACGATCGGCGCGAGGAAGCGATCCAGCACATGTATGCGAAGTATGGGCGGTCGCACGCGGCGATGGTGGCGAATTTTATTCGCTATCGCGCGCGGTCGGCGGTGCGGGAAGTGGGGAAGGTGCTGGGCGTGGCGGAGACGTCCATCGAGCGGTGCGCGCGGCTGTTGTCGCATTACGAATATCCGAACGACGAGACTTTTAAAAGCGCGGGGTTCAACGGGTCGAATCCGATTCATGCGAATTGGATGCGGTTGAGCAAGGAGATTGAAGACACGCCGCGGCATTTGTCGATTCATCCCGGCGGGTTTCTGCTGGGGCACGAGCCGGTGCACGATCTCGTGCCCATCGAGAATGCGACGATGCCCGACCGCACGGTGATTCAGTGGGACAAGGAGGACGTGGAAGAGCTGGGTTTGTTCAAGGTGGACCTGTTGGGGCTGGGCGCGCTGAATGTGGTGCATCGTTCGTTTGATTTGATCGAACGGCATTGCGGCGAGCAACTGACCATGGCGACGGTGCCGGCGGAAGACCCGGCGACATATGAAATGGTGCAGCGCGGGGACACGGTGGGCGTGTTTCAGATCGAGAGCCGCGCGCAGATGGCCATGTTGCCGCGGTTGAAGCCGAAGACCTATTACGATTTGGTGATCGAGGTGAGCATCGTGCGGCCGGGGCCGATTACCGGCGGCATGGTGCATCCGTATCTGAGGCGGCGCAACGGCGAAGAGCCGGTGACCTATCCCCACGCGTGCCTGGAGCCGATTCTGAAAAAGACCCTGGGCATTCCCTTGTTTCAAGAACAGGTGATGCAGTTGGCCATGGTGGCGGCAGATTACACGCCCGGCGAGGCCGATCAATTGCGGCGCGACATGGCGGCGTGGCGCAAGTCGGGGCGCATCGAGCGGCATCGGGAACGGCTCATCTCGCGCATGGCGGCGAAGGGCATCACGCAGGAGTTTGCCGAACGCGTGTTCGATCAGATTCGCGGCTTCGGGGAGTACGGATTTCCCGAGAGTCACGCGGCGAGCTTCGCGTTGATCGCGTATGCGACGGCGTGGCTGAAACGGCATAAGCCCGCAGCATTTCTGGCGGCATTGCTGAATGCGCAGCCCATGGGGTTTTACAGTCCCGCCACGCTGGTGGAAGACGGCAAGCGGCACGGGGTGGTGGTGCGGCCCGTGTGCGTGGCGCAGAGCGATTGGGAGTGCACGTTGGAGCCGTGCGCGGGCAGCGGCGAAGGCTTTGCCGTGCGGATGGGGCTGCGGTACGTGAAGGGTTTTCATAAGGCGGCGGGCGCGCGAATTACGGCGGCGCGTGGGGAGCGCGTGTTTCAGTCCATGGACGATGTGGCCGTGCGCACACGCTTGGACACCGGGGCGATGGCGCGGCTTGCGGAGGCGGGGGCTTTTGAATGCTTCACCGGTGAGCGGCGCGAGGCGTTGTGGTCTGCGCTGGCGATCGATCGTGATCGCGAAGGCGAGTTCGATTTCGAGATGGGCAGCGATGCGGCCGCGTTTGAACCCCTCAACGCTTACGAGACGATTCATTGGGACTACGCGCGGACGGCGCACAGCACGCGGGGGCATCCACTGACGCCGCTGCGCGATGCCATGACCGCGCAAGGCCTGCCCGACGCGGCCACGGTGCACCGCATGGCCAACGGGCGCCGCGTGAAATACGCGGGGCTGGTGATTTGCCGGCAACGTCCCGGCACAGCGAACGGCGTCGTGTTCATGACGCTGGAAGACGAGACCGGGTTTGTGAACCTCGTGATTTGGGAAAAGACCTTCGAGAAGTACGCGGTGTTGGCGAAGACGTTGTCGTTCATGGGCGTGACGGGAAAGTTGCAAGCGCAACAAGGCGTGACGCATCTCGTGGTGGAGGCCGTGTGGGAACCGGAAGTGGAGACCAAGCCGCGGGAAGTGCGGAGCCGGGATTTTCATTGAGGGGAAGGTGTGAAACTTGCGGAGTCCGTGGGATTTTGAAGGGAACAGTAGCAGGACGTGTACAGGTGATGCCTTGAGTGGCCAAGGTAATACGAAAATCACAGAGGCTCGCGTATCCGCACGGAGGTGGCGGGGACGCGACAGTCCCCGCCTTCGCGAGGATGACGAGTCGCGTCTACTTGATCGCGGGCGCTTTCACCTGTCATAACAGTTGCATAGAACGGCAAGTCGGGCAAACCTGGGGAGTGAATACCATGAAGCGGTCAATCCCATTTCTTATGTTGGTGGCCTTGGCAGTAGGGCTGGGTGGCGGTTTGGTGTCGAGCGCGCCGGAATTCGTTTTAGAGCGGGACGACGACGCGGAGCGGAACAAGGCGTTGGATGCGATGCAGGGCAAACCGGCTCCGGAGTTGGTGGTGGGCGAGTGGTTATCTGGAGAGGCGACAACGCTGGCGGATCTGAAGGGCAGCGTGGTGATGATCGATTTCTGGGGCGTGTGGTGCGGGCCGTGCCGGGCGCTGGTGCCGCATGTGAAAGAGTTGCAGGCAAAACACGCGGACCGGGGTTTGGTCGTGATTGGGGTGCACACGACGCATTCCACGGAGAAGGCGGCGGCGTTTATTCAGGAACAAGGCATCACCTATCGCGTACCGGTGGACAAGGACAAGCAGACCGTGACGGCCTATCATGTGAACGGCTATCCGGACATTTACCTCATTGATCACGAAGGCATTCTCCGCTACGCGGATCTGTCGAACGGATCGACGGAAAACATTGATGCGGCGGTGGAGTCGTTGTTGAAAGAACGGGAAGAGGCGTTGGCGAAGGCGAAGTGAGGAGAATTGGCACGAGAGTGTCGCCCACAGATTTCATCGATATAGAGCAATTTAAGAAAACCTGTAGCCGTGAATGTGAGCGATTTGCGTTTAAGTGCAGTACTTCAAGGCATGTATTGCGGCTTCGTGAAAACGCAAATCGCTGTAGTAAAGGCGATTGACTGTGTTGCCTGAATTGTAGTGCAGAAGTTGTGCTACGCCTCGTAGCAGGAGACTTCCCATGCAAGAAATTCTGTTTATGGTCGAGGAAGCGGCGGAGGGCGGGTATATCGCCCGTGCGATTGGCCAATCCATCTTCACAGAAGCGGATACGATGGAAGAGCTACGTTCGAGTACTCTTGAGGCCATTGCCTGCCATTATGACGACGAGCAGGCGCCACAGATAGTCCGGTTGCACATTGTCCGTGAGGAACTCTTGAAAGCATAAGGCTTTTTCGAAGCGTTTCGGCCCGATCGTCAATCCGGGCTTTAGGTGCTTTGGGCTATGAACGGACACGCCAAGCCGGTTCACACTTTCGCGTTACGACAATGGCGAACATCATGTTTCCATCCCCGATCATGACGAACTCAGGATTGGAACACTCAATGCCATTCTGGGTGATATTGCCGATCGCCACAGGCTTTCAAAGGCCGAACTAATCCAACTCCTTTTTTCGTGAACGCTCTATTTTTTGCAGGGTTTCTTCTGTCCGGTTACATCGCGATGAACTTATCCATGCGTTGGGAGACAATCTCGGTGAGGTAGGCTTCGTCGCCGCCTTTAACTTCGGCGGCCATAATGCCTTGGTAGCCGATTTCGTCAAAGGCTTTCATGACTTCGGGCCAATCGACCGAGCCTTCCAGGAGCGGCACGAATTCCTTGGTTTCGGACTTGAAGTCCTTTACATCCACGCGGGCGATGAGCGGGCCGAGGGTGCGGATCCAATCCTGCGGATAGCCAAAGAGGACGACGTTGCCGACGTCGAACCACATGCGTACTTTGTCGCTGCCGATTTCTTCGATGTAATGCTTGGCTTCGAGGGGGCTGAGAAGGAATTTGTTCCAGACGTTTTCGATGCCGATGGTGATGTTCAGTTTTTCCGCTTCCTCGGCCAGGATCTTTGTGCGCTCGACCGAGCGGGTCCACGCATCGCGGTACATGGTGCCGGGGTTCACGACGGCGGGCACGAGCAGGACCATGTCGCCGCCGAGGTCTTTCACGTTTTTGAAGCTCTGGCGCATGCTCTCCATGGTTTTTTCGTAGACAGCGGTATCGGCGTCGGAGAGGGGAGAACTCCAATGGGCGCCGCAGACGATGGCATCGAGTTTGATTTCGAGTTTGTCGAGAGCGGCTTTGAACTGGTCGACTTCGGCTTGGTCGGTGATGGTGCCGGGTTCGACGCATTCGAAACCCGCGTTGATGGCGATTTGCAGCCGCTGCTCGATAGAGAGCGGATTGCCATTGGCGTCCTCGCCTTTGACCATGCCGAACTTGAGTGATTTTTGAATGTTGCGCTTGGGTGCGGCGGCCGCCGATTGGGCGATGCCGACGGCAGCAGCAGCCATTGCGGTTGTCATGAAGAATTCACGCCTGTTCATTGCAACTTCCTTTTGCTGTGGATTGCACGCCTCGCCGGTAGGGTACGCCACAATTCAGGGCGGATCAAGACATTCAAACATAGGTGCGATCCAACGTCCAAAAGTGAACGGCGGTCCAAAGGCAATTTCACTTCAGGGGGTGCTATGATGCGAGAAGCACAAGGGATGCATTTGGGAGAATGGTATGAGAATGCTATTGGCGGCGCTGTTGCTCGTGGGCACTTCAACCGCGGAAACGGACGGCGACTACGTGTTGGAACGGCTGCGGGATTCACATCCGCGTTTGCAGTTGACCTCGGAGCGGCTAACGGAATTGAAATCGATGGCCGAGACCGATCTTGTCCTGCAACGGTATGTGCACGATTCGATTGCGCTCGCGGACGAATGCCTGGGTCTGGCGCCGCTGGAGCACAAGCTGGTGGGGCCGCGGCTGTTAGGCGTGAGCCGGGATTGCCTGAAGCGGGTGTATGCGCTTGCGCTTGCGTGGCGCTGGACCGGCGATGAGAAGTATGCCAAGGCGGCGGAGTCGACCCTGCTGACCGTGTCCGCCTTTCCCGACTGGAATCCGTCCCACTTTCTGGATGTGGCGGAAATGACGAATGCCGCGGCGACAGGGTATGACTGGCTGTTTGACTGGTTGAGCGAGGATTCGAAGGCGGCCATCAAGACCGCGATTATCGAGAAAGGGTTGAAGCCGGGCATTTCGATTTACGAGAAGCAGAATTGGTGGACCAAGTCCGAGTTTAATTGGAACAACGTGTGCAATGGCGGGTTGATCGTGGGGGCCTTGGCTATCGCCGAGACCGATCCGGAGTACGCGCGGTATATCATCCCGAAGGCGGTCGCTTCGCTGCCTATAGCACTGGCTTCTTACGATCCGGACGGCGCATGGATGGAGGGGCCCTCGTATTGGAACTATGCGACTCGCTACACGGCGTACGGTCTCAACGCGATGCAGACGGCGCTGGGTTCCGATTTTGGGTTGTCCGATAGGGGAGGCCTGCGCGCCACGGGCCTGTTTCCGAACTACACAGCCGGGCCGACGGGCTTATATCTGAACTATGCGGACAGTGGCGAACGCAGTCGCCGCAAGCCGATGGCGTGCATGTTCTGGTTGGCCGGGCACTTTCAGAATCCAGCGATATCCAATGCCGAGCACGCGGTGCTCAAGGAGGATACGGCGGCGCCGGAGCATGTGGTGTGGTATGTGCCGCCGACCGATGGGGAGGTGGAGCGTCCCCTGGACACGCACTTTCGCAGTCCCGTGGATGTCATTGTCATGCGAAGTGCGTGGGACGATCCGAACGCGATCTTTGTGGGGGTAAAGGGCGGCTACAATCAGGTGAATCATGGGCATCTTGATCTTGGCAATTTTGAGTTGGATGCATTGGGCGTGCGTTGGGCGCGTGATTTGGGATCGGACGATTACAATTTGCCTGGCTATTGGGACAAGAAGGCGGGCGGCGAACGATGGAAGTACTACCGGTTGAATTCCCAGAGCCACAATGTGGTTACCATTGATGGAGAGGATCAGGATGCCAACGCGACGGCGAAAGTTGTCTCGTTTTCTGCGCAACCTGACGAGGCGAGTGCGGTCCTCGATTTGTCCGAAGCGTATCGCGCTCATGCGAAGTCGGTGACGCGGGAGATTAGATTGACTGAGAATCGCCGTGCCGTGGTGGTGAACGATCGATTCGAGATCGAGACTCCCTGCGATATCGTGTGGGGAATGACGACCGATGCGGAGATTACCGTTAACGGGACCGAGGCGATGCTCTCTCTGGATGGCAAACGGTTGCGCGCGCGGATAGTGTCGCCCGAGGGTCCGGCGTTTAGCGTTGAGTCGGCCGAGCGGCCTGCGCCGGAACGAGCAAATGCCGGAGTCAGACGTCTCGTGATTCGCACGGCAGGATTAAGTGGCGCTGCAGTCGAGGTGACCGTGAGGTTTGATCCGGTGCTGCCTTAGCGTATTGCCGTACTGTAGATTGTGGTTTGAGCGACGTTGATGGATGGAGATTGGCGAATGAAGACACTTTTGTGCCTATTCTGGGTGTGTATCCTGACTTGTTCCATTTCCTTTGGACACAGCGAGCCGATTTCCTTCGAGACGGAGCAGATCACGCGCGGGCCCAAGCATCATTTCTTCGGATACATTGGTCATGTTCAAAACATACCCTGGAACGAGAGCGGCCGTTTTATTCTGGCGTTGGAGATTGAGACTATCGATCGCATGCCCGGCGCCGACGATGCGGCGCAAATCGTGTTGTTGGATGTTGACGATGGCTATACCCCAAACCGGATAGACGAGACGAGAGCCTGGAATCCACAGCAGGGCACCATGTTTTATTGGAACCCGCAACAGCCGGATTCGCAGTTTTTTTTCAATGACCGCGATGCAGAGTCCGGAAAGGTATTCACCGTTTTGTATGACATTTCGGGCGGGCTGCCTGGGAGGCGCGTAAAGGAGTATCGGTTTGACGATGCGCCCGTGGGCAATAGCGGTGTCGCGCAGCAGGGTCATTGGTTTATGGCCATCAACTACGGGCGTCTTGCGCGTCTGCGCCCTGTGACGGGATATCCGGAATCGTTCGATTGGACCCGAGACGTCGCGCATCCTGCGGACGATGGCATATTCAGGGTTAACATCGAAACCGGTGAAAAAGCGCTGGTCGTATCGTACAAGTCGCTCGCAGACCTGATACGAGACAAGCGGCCGGACGTGGACGAGATTCCGCTTTTTATCAATCATACGCTATGGAGCCGCGACGACTCGCGCGTTTACGCGTTTGTGCGAGGGGGATGGGATGGGTCCGTGGAGCGCGGCAAACAGATCAATGTGCCCATCACCTTTCGGCCTGATGGAAGTGAATTGACAACGCACAAGCTTATCGGCGGGCATCCAGAATGGCTCGACGGCGTTCGAATCATTGGCCGTGAGGAAAAGCGCCAAGCCATCTACGATACGAGCCGGAGGACGGTGTCGGGATACCTTGGGCTTCCGGACACTTTCGCGAATCCCGAAGGCGACATTGCATTGTCACCGGATGGGCGGTGGTTCGTGAATGGATTTCGAAGCGTCGACGGCAATCGGTACACGCTGTATCGAATCGAGGACGGTGTCAGCGCGACTTCGTCTGTGTTTAGCGATGGCGGGCGGGACAGCGGGGACCTTCGCATCGATCCGTCGCCGAATTGGAACCGGAGAGGCGATGCGTTTCTAGTGCCTGGGGTGTCTGATGACGGCACACGGCAAATGTATCTCGTGCGTTTTCGCATGGATGCGGAAGAGGATTCCAACGAATAGTGGAAGAATACTTCTTTACTTGCCCCTATTGTTGGCAGCGCGTTTCCATGTTGCTGGATTTGAGCGCTCGTACGCAGTGGTACATCGAGGATTGCGAGGTCTGCTGCAATCCGATACAAGTCTCTTTTCGCGTGGCGAACCACACGGTCGTGGATTTTCATGCCGAGGGCGCGCGCGATTGAGTCTATTTCTCGCGTTTTGCTGGCTTCGGCGCATCGCCTTCCGGCGTGTCCAGGACTTGAATGCGGATGTTTTTCCACCGCACGTGAAGCGGCGTTTCACTGCTGGAGGAATGCACCTGCAGGCCGATAAAGCCTTTCAGCGTCATGTCGTCCTTGAGGTCCGCCGCAGGCACGCTATTCAGAAATGTCTTGATCGAATCCCCTTTGGCTTCGATCCGGAAGTGATTCCATTCTCCCGGCTTGAATGCCTTTCGAGCGGGTTCGTTCTTCGTGAGGTCATTGAGCCAGCCGCGGCGAGATTCGTCGTAGATACCGCCGGTCCAGCAGCGGGGTTCCGTGCCCAGCGGAATCTTTTCGCCATTGGCCCGTTCGTTCGCGGGTTCTTTCTCGTGAGGCTTGGTCTGGTTCGGATCGATTTCCACTTGATATCCGTGTACGCGGCCTTCCTTGTAATCGGGCAGGCTCTGGCTGCGAATCTGTACACCGGAATTCAGGGCCTCATCAACCAGGAATTCGAGTTCCAATACAAAGTCGCCATAGTCTTTTTCAGTACACAGGAAGCTGTTGGGGGAGCCGGGAGACGTGGTGCCTACAATGGCGCCATCTTCAACCGTATACGTGGCTGTGCCATTGAGCTGTTTCCAGCCATTCAGGGTAGAACCGTCGAACAGCGATTGCCACTGGGCTTCCTCCTGGGCGATTGCGAATGCGCCTCCAGTTGTAGCGAACGCGGCTAGTAGTAACGCGAATTTGCGAATGTTCACGGTAAGGCTCCCAAGTCGTATCAAAAGGATCGTGGCACCGTCCGGCACACCGGGTCTTGTCATCATAGAGCTTGGGGCAAGCCGAATTCCATATCATTCGATTCGCAATTTGACTGATCCCAGCGAGTTGATCGCGTGAGGAGTGAGTGCGACCGACGGGATGACCGCTGTCATGTTCGTGGTACCATTGTCCGAATTGGTGGTTGCGTAAATGTTCAGGGCGACCACTCCCGACGGTATCTCCTCCAGGACAGTCACAAGTCCATTCGCGTCTGAACGTGCTTTCGAAGTATCGAATGTCCGGGATTCGGTTGCGGGCACAAGTGTCACTGGGATATTGGCCAGCGCCGTTCCGTCGGGGCCGGTCACGGTAAACTCAACGCCTGTTTTTGCGTGCATGATCACCGTTTCCTCCGCCATGGACTGCCCGGGTTCCATGACGACAACAGCGCTTTTGCTATCGACAAATCCGTCCTTTCGAAATGTAATCCACGTTTCGGCGTCCGGCACGATACCGCGAATGACGACGCGCCCGTCGTCGCCGCTATGATCGGGAACACCGCTGCCCGAGCCTCCGCCATTCGGAAAGCGAACATTGATGCTGGTACTTGCCTGGCCAACCGGATTGCCCTCCGTATCGACGACGAGAAAGGCTCGTTCCATGGGATCGGGTGCTTTCAGGTCCAATTTCTTATGTTCGCCGTGATCCAGTTCGACGGTGACATGCGGCGGTGTTCCAGAGCCTCCATATCCGCCGGAGAGCCCGTAGGCGCCTGCGAGTATCATGACACCGTACGCGCCGGGATCTCCCGTGATGGTAAATTCGTATTCACCGTCATTGCCGCTGATTGTGCTGAGCGGCTGAATTTGTCCGTTTGGAGGCGGCGACGTAAACATGATTTCTGGCATTGCCATGATGTGAACATTGGCAAGCGGTTTTCCGGACGATTCACCGGTGACATGGCCGGTAATCTTCATGGTATTTTGACATTTAATGTTTAATTCCCTCTGCGTTCCCGGCTTCAGGTCGCGCACAGGTGGGCCTTGCGCCAATTGCTCGCCACCAGGAGCAAAGACGCGGCTGGCATATTCCTGGGCCGGATCCACCGATTCAAACAGAAACCGCCCATTGGCATCGGTTGTTGTGGTAAGCATCTGGCCGGACCGGGACGACATTCCCGAACCGGAGCGGGTCACGATTTGTCCGGTCAATTCTACATTGGCCGACGCAACGGGGACATTGTTCTGATCGGTTACAAGGCCTGCTATGGAGGCCGGCGAGGCGTATTGAAGTGTTAATTCCTTTTCCGGTTCGAGGGCAATGTTTGCAAACGTGGCGACACCAAAGGTAGGGCTGTCACATAGGAGCGTCAGGAGTCCGGGACCTTGGAGCGCCAACTGGAATTCGCCGTGTGGGCCTGTGAAGACAGCCGTGCCAATACTTCCGCTGGAGCCCTCAGTTTCGGATAGGAATCCGCCCACCACGATAGAGGCATCCGTCACATTGGAGCCGGTTGAACTGAGGACGTGGCCTCGGACCGTCAAGCCGTCGTGAAGCGTCAGTTTAACGAATTCGGGTGCAGCAGCGGGAAGAATCTGCACTGTCCGAATCTCGCTGGAATATGTGTCGGCCATTGCGGAAACAATCCCGAGCCCCTGATATCGGATGCCCTCGATCCGGAACCTGCCTTGAACGTCGGATGTACCCGACCAGTACTGCAAAGGGTTTCGCAAAAACCGTTCGTATGCTTCTCGAAATCGTTCCGCCTGCCGCCGGACTTGGGGGTCGGCCGGCAAGGGCCCCTGCAGCTCTTTCGGCAATTCCAGTCCCAACGCGGCAACGGTGACGCCGGCACCTGCGATGGGCCGATTGTCTTTGTCAACGACGATTCCTTCCACCCATGCATAGTCGGCGGGGTTGGGTATTTCCTTGGGAACGATCTCGTCTTCCTGCGGGACATCCGGACTAATCTCCACGGCTGCGGGTTTGGCCGGTGTTGCTTCTGCCGGAGGAGTTGGCGATTCGGAGTCAATTCCGTGCTGGTCTTGTCCAGCGTGGGCCAATTGCACGGTGTCCTCCGCTTTTGAGGGAGGTACAGCCGGTCCTGCATCTTGTGACGATCTGTGCGTGGCCCAATAAGTACTTGCCGCGATCGATGCGCAGGCAATTCCAACTAGCGTGGCCTTCTTTGCGGTCATGGTTGCGCTCCCCAACAGGATGTTGTGTGCGATTCCGCTCTTCATTGCGGTTTCGATGGCCAGCCCGATGCCCGTCGCGGCCGCCGATTGTGCCAGTTCGGGCGCGGCAGGCCCCAACGCCAACAGAGATAGAAATCGACTTTCGCGGGAGGAAATACGCGTTTCGTCCGCCGCGCGTTTCATTTCCGACTTCCACTGTTCATCGAAATGCGCACGGAGTTTTTCGCGCGCATGTTGCAGTCGCTTCTTCGCGGCGTTCTCCGTGATATTCAGTGCCGAGGCAACATCTCGAATGGCTTCGCCGTGCAGGTAGTAAAGGACAACCGCCTGGCGTAGTCCGGGTGACAGCGTTTCCAGGGCCGCCCATACGGTCGCGCGCCGGATGGATTCGTCCGTACGCGCGTCAGGTTGATCGCCTTGGGTTGCAGAATCCGGAGCGGCTTTCGCGTAGTGTTCCGCCATTCGCTTGCGATAGGATGCGGAGCGCAACCAGTTTTTGGATACATTTGTTGCGATGCGGCGTATCCAGCCGGCGAATGCGAGCGCGTTGCGCAGGGATTCCCGGTGCGACCACGCGAGCAAGAATGTCTCCTGGGCGATATCCTGCGCGGCGCTCCATTGGCCTACCATGCTGAAGGCCACCGCGTATGCGGTACGGTAGTGATCTTCGGCGAGGCGGGCAAACGCCTGTGAATCGCCCCGGAAGGCCTTTTCCACGAGTTCCGTATGTTCCGCCGGTTGATTCACCGGTCCAGCCTCCTGATTGCGTCTCATTCGACATAATAGACACTTGGGGGACAAAAAGGGTGACATTGATCGATTGCTGGAAGGCGCTGATGTCGATTGGATACTCTTAATCAGGACGCAACCGATCGGGAGAACGTGGAAGTGAAACCGTGCCGTTGGTTTGAAGTGGATGGGAGTTGGCCCAAGCGGCCCGTACCGGAGAAGTGGACAGGCATACCGGGATTGGCGGTGGATTCGGACGACAACGTGTGGGTATTTACACGAGGCAATCCGGCGGTGCAGGTGTTTTCGCCCGCTGGCGACTACCTGTTTGGCTGGGGAAGCACTGAAGGTTCGCACTATTTGCGAATCGATCGGGATGGATGTATTTGGACGACCGACATCAATTCTCATGTGGTGCAAAAGCATACGCGCGATGGCGCGCTATTGATGACGTTGGGAACCGAAGGCGAGCCGGGCGAGGATGAGTCGCATTTCTATAAGCCGACGGATGTCGCATTTGCATCGAACGGGGATATTTTTGTTACCGACGGATATGGAAACGCGCGCATTGTGCATTTCACGGCCAGCGGTACGTTTGTGAAGGCGTGGGGCACCTTGGGAGCCGGCGCGACGCAGTTTAGTTCGCCGCATGCGATTGTCATTGATTCAACGGATCGGCTTTACATTGCCGATCGCAACAATTCGCGTGTTCAAATCTATACCATGGACGGTGAACTGGTCGATTCATGGCGGGACGTGTTGGTGCCCTGGGGTCTCTGGATTTCAGGCAGCGACGAGATTTGGACGTGCGGATCGACACCAGTTCCCTGGCTTCAGGATCCAGATCGGCCGGATGGCATGCATGGCACGGATCCTCGCGATCATCTAATCATGAAGTTCAATCCGGCAGGGCGCGTGCTGCAGATGTTTGGGTTCGCGCGGTGCAAGGAAGGGCAGGAGAAGGACGGCGAACTGAATGTGGTTCACGGAATCGCACTGGATTCCAAGGGAAATGTGTATCTCAGTGATATTCTGGGTAAGCGCGTGCAGAAATTCACCCCGATTGGCTGACAGGTCAGAAACGCGCCAGAGGCAGGAGGCTGATCTTGAAAAACGCAAAGGGTGACACTGATACCACCTCGCCGGGGATTTCCCGCCGGGGGTTTCTCGGTGTGGTATTGGCGTCGGGGTGCGCCCATGTGTCGCCCGGACGACGATTCAATCGCACGTCGCTTGTTGGTTATACAGAATACCGTACGAATCTTCCCACGCGATTCGACAATCAAGTAACGAGCCGGGCATGTATCGTAGGCGCCGATGGCACGGGCCGACGGATGCTTGTGGAAGAGCTGACTGCAGAGCCGAATAGTTGGACGCAATTTGCGGGCTGGTCCCCGGATGGCCGCATTGCCATCATCGGGCGCGGATGGGAAAGCCCGGAGAATGCGGCTTGGGAAGAGGCGAACAAGACGTTTCGCATGACGGAGGGCTGGCTGTTTGATATCTACTTTCTCGATATCGAAGCAGGTGGCCTGACAAATATCACGGAGGTCGAGCGGGTCAGCGCGTATAACGGAGGCGTATTCTTCCTGCCGGATGGAAAGAAGCTTGGATTTACGGCGCTCATAAACGGTGTTTCCCATCCGTTCATCATGGATTTGGACGGCAAGAACAAGGTGGATCTGAATCAAGGCAAGGACGGATTTGCGTACGGGTTCAGTGCATCGCCGGATGGTGGCAAGGTTGCGTATCACAAGGACTATCAGATTTATATTGCCGAAGCGGATGGATCCAATCCGCGCCTTGTTGAGACAGGAAATCCGTTCAATTTTGTGCCGCAATGGTCACCCGACGGTGCAATGATCTTGTTCGTATCCGGTGAGCACTACAATTGCCATCCGCATGTAGTGAATGTCGACGGTACTGGCTTGCGCAAGTTGGCGGATAGAGGTGGGTACACTGGAGTGACGACGGTATACGACGTGTACGATTTTCATGGGGGCAGCAGCGACGTTCCCGTGTGGGATGCGGCGGGGCACGGTATCTACTATACGGCCAAGGTGGATGAGGCCGTCGAGCTATTTCACATGGCCGTCGACGGAGAACCCCGGCAATTGACTCATGCGGGTGGCAAGGCCACCCATTACCACCCAAAGCCAACGCCCGACGGAGAGCATCTGGTGTTTGGTTCCGATTTCAGCGGAACGCGTCAGCTCTATATTATGCCGGCGGACGGCGGGGATGCCAGCGCATTAACGCGGGTACCCACAGGATCCGGCGCGATGTGGGCCCACTGGCGTCCGCAGGTCTAGCCCGCATTGTGCACCACGCTTAAATCGTGCGTGGAAGACTGAAGTACAGTCTCCGTGGAAGACTGAAGTACAGTCTCCGTGGAAGACTGAAGTACAGTCTGCGTGGTGCAAAATGCTCGCACAGAATTCCTTACGCTTGAAACGCTGAGGATATTTCACGTGCATATTGTAAGTGCGCCAGTTTTGGTAACAGGCCGGTTGAATTGTTGATATACAGTTAATTGGACAAAGTCGTGAAATATCCGGGCTAGATGGCCCCCGGTTCCTTCGACAGCGGCGCGATTGGATAGTCGGGGCTGGGAACAAAGGCTTCCTTCATGTAGCCTTCGATCTGCCGAACGACATCGGGGTTATCGGCCGCAACATCTGCCGATTCCCCCGGATCGACGTCGAGGTTGTACAAAGCCACTGATTCTTCCATGCCTTGCCGGATTCCTTTCCAGTTTCCGGTTCGCACGGCTTGTGCAAACGACCCGCGTACGTGGCCATAGTCCCAGTAGAAGTAGTCGTGTTGTTCCGTTTGTTTGTCGCCGGTCAGGGCAGGAAGCATGGAGATGCCGTCCGTATTTTCCGGATCGGGCAATCCTGCCAAGGCCGCAATGGTGGGGAGGACGTCCCAGAACGCCCACGGTTGATCGCTCACACGGCCTCCCGGCACTCGACCTGGACACCTTACAATCATCGGCACGCGAATGCCGCCTTCGTACAGGTCGCGTTTCGATCCACGCAACGGCCCGTTGCTGTCGAAGAAGTCCACGGAGTGTATGCGTTCGGCGGACGGGCCGTTGTCGCTGCTGAAAAAGACAATGGTATTGCTGTCAATGCCCAGTTCCTTGAGCAGCGCCGAAATTTTCCCGCAGTCGGCATCCAGTCTTGTGACCATGGCCGCGTAGTTCTTTTCTACCTGCGGCCATTCGCGATCGGAGTATGGCGCGTCGGAGGGCACCTGTTGCGATTCGGGCGAATCCTTCGGAAAGTCGGACCAGTGAGGCGTTGTATAGGCGAGGTACAGGAAAAATGGGCGTTCGGCGTTGCCGCGGATGAAGTCCAGCGCCTTTTCGGTAAAGAGATCCTGGGTGTATTGCTCGCTTGTGCCGCCGCGATTGCCGCGTAGCAACACGTGCTTCTCATTTTCCCAGAGGTGGTCGGGATAATATTGGTGCGCCTGAATCTGGCTTAGGTGGCCATAGAAATAGTCAAAACCCTGGTAGTTGGGTAGACCCCAGGATCCCGGATCGCCCATGCTCCATTTTCCGACGGCACCCGTCCGGTACCCTGCCTGTTTCAGCAGTTCGCCGATGGTAAAGTCATCAGGGCGCAGCCAGATATCGTTGGGGAGATTGTCACGCACTCGCGCGTGGCCGCCGTGGAGCCCGGTCAACAAACAACAGCGTGAAGGGGCGCACACGGTGGCCCCGGCATAACACTGCGTGAATCGAGTACCCTCCGTCGCCATTTGGTCCAGGTTGGGCGTCATTATCTGCTGTTGGCCATAACACCCGAGGTCCGCGTAACCGAGGTCGTCAGCCAAAATGAACACAATGTTTGGGGGTTGTGATGCCGCGGGCATCGCGTTCAGGCACAACGCACCGGCCGCGGCCGACGTGGCGGATTGGAGAAATCTACGCCTGGAGATTTTAGAGTTGACCATGGCATCGTACCTCGTGCTATTTCCATTTCAATCGTTATACAGCAAAGCCAAATCCTTTTTCGCCCCCCAATGGCGAAATGTGAATATCGTCCTTTCGATCTCATAGAATTGATGGGATGAGGGCACCTACTGCATACAATCGCCGGACATTTCTGCAGCAGGGGCTTGCCTTGGCAGGCGCGACTTTGGCATCCGCGCGCGGGTCAGGGCAATCTCCAGCGCTGGATGGCCGTGTTCCGCTGATCGACAGGCCTTGGACTCATGACGAGGAGAAATTCAGCTTTGTCATTCTCGGCGACAAGACCAGCGGTGGAGAGGGTAAGTGGCCCATATACGATAGAGCCGTGGATGCCATGAATCTGCTCGATCCCGATTTTGTAATGTCGATTGGCGACATGATTCCCGGACACATGACTGAGCGTGCGCAATGGGACGCGGAGTGGTCCGAGTATATGGAACACGCGCGCAGACTGAACGCCCCCCTGTTCTTCACTGTGGGCAATCACGACATTGCGAATGTGGAATGCTACCGGTATTGGTCCGAGGACTTCGGCAAGACGTATTACGCGTTCGACTACAAAGGGTGCCATTTCGTGGTGCTCAACACGGAAGAGGAACGTATCGACGGGCGGGGTCCTGTGTGGCAGGCGATGATGCAATGGATGCGCGAGGATCTGTCCAGAGCCGGCGATGCGCGCCATACGTTTGTGTTCTTTCACAAGCCGATGTGGGATGACCCGCGATACTGGAACGACTGGGCCGAGGTGGAGCAGGCCCTTGGAGCCCGGCCATTTACGGTAGTGGCTGGGCACGAGCATTATCACAGTGTCGAGAAGCGAAACGGAAATTGGCACGTTATACAGAGTTGCACTGGGGCGGGTTTGAAGTTAAGCGATGAAAAGAAGTGGGGCGGGTTTCACAGTTTCGGATTTGTAACCGTGGACGACGACGCGGTGCACTACTCGGTTGTGGAGCCGTGGGGTGGTATCTGGCCGGTCGACGTGTCGCCAGCGTTATTTCGCAAAGCGATAACGCACGAGTTGGTCCAGTGCGACGCGCTGCCGGGAACGGATTTGAGCGCGGATGAAATCCGAGTGCGCAATGAAGTGGTGATTCATAACGTTTTGGATAAGGACGTGGTGGTGCGAGTGGAGCTTCCCGTTGCGGAAGGGTGGACTCTGGATCCTCCCGAAAGCGAACACTGGGGCGCGGACGGCAAAATGCTCCGCGCAGAAGTCCCGGTGAAGCAATCAGAGCGAATACGGGTTCCACTCGGCTTTAGAGTCGCGCCAGAGCGTGCGAGTTTTCCACCGACCGTTGGGCATTCTGTCCAATATGACGGGCATTGGATTGAAAAAGAGGCCATGCGGATGGTCGAGGTGAACAAAGTCCCCTACTTTCCGCTGAATTGCCAGAAGGCGCCGGAGGCAGTACAGATTGCCGGGCCGTTTCGTTTAGGGCCTATGGATACGAAGCACCTTCCGGAAAACCCCGTTGGCGCATGCGCGAACATGAACAAGCGTTTCGGGCCGGAAGATGGTTATTCGTCCGAGGCATCGTATGAGGGCGGAATGAAATGGCGGTTGGCCGAGGTGGACGGCATCGGCTTGGTGAACGCCAACGCCCTGGTAGGCACGATCGATCAGGCGGCTTGCTATGTCTATTGCGGCGTGCATAGTGATGAAGATCAGATCACTCATGCCACGGTCGGCGCAGATAATTACTCGCAGACCTTTCTGAACGGCGCATTGATTGAACTCGGCCAGGATTTTGGAGGCAACGGTGGGTTTGTATACCCGGTTTTGCATCTAAAGAAGGGTTGGAACTCCTTGGTCGTGAAGCTAATCAACAACAAGGCCGACTGGTTTCTACGCTTGCTGATTGCAGACCCGCGTGGAAACCTGCGATTGAGTCCCGACCCGAAGGCCTAGGTACGGGGTCCGCACACGCAATGGATAGCGTGTACCTATAGACCTTTTAATTGCAGTAATATTGTCACCCAACTTTGCACCAGGCCCAGCATGGCCTGTCCCACGTAAATCAATTCCCAAACGGGTTGCAGCGCGGCGCTGGCGGGGCGGGTTCGGGTAAGTGTACGGATATGTGTGGCTGTCTTCATGACGTTGATTCTCCCTCGTCTGGCGAGTCCACCTCGCCGGCAGCGGTCTGGCCGCGTGTTTTGTACAAATCCAGTGCGTCTTCCGATTCCACAGGTTCCCTGCCCGGCGCGTCGATGCCCCGCCTCTCCAACAACGATCCTTCGAGGCGGTAGAGATTTACGATGGCTTTAAGGTGCGCGGCCCACGCGCCAACTTCATCGAGTTGGGCCGAAAGCAGATCGCGCTGCGCCTGGGATACAAGCAGTATGTTGGAACGTCCCAGCCGGTACTTTTCCTGCTCGGCGGCCAGCGTTTGCTCCTGGAGTTTCCGCGTAGCCGCGGTCGCATCGATTTGTTCGTGCGAACGCCGGACTTCAACGTACGCGGTGCGGATGTCGAGTTCCACCAATTGCATCAGGTTTTTCAAGGCAAGCTCACTCTGATCCTTGCCCATGATGGCGCGTGTGTTGCGGGAGCGGGCTGCCCGGTTCCCGATGGGATAACTGAATTCGGCGCCGACCTGTGTGGTGTATCGATCATCCCTCTTATCTTGAGTCGAGGTTAGGTACGCCTCCGTGTAATTCGTTCGCGTCAACGCGGTGGAAATGCCGATAAACACGTCGAGCTGCGGCAACAACCCGTTTCTGGTTTTCACGATTTCCAAGTCATTGCGTTTGATCTGGAGCTTGGCCTGATTTACGTCCGGCCGCATCCGTTGCGCCAGCAAAATCGAGGGTTCATCTCCGTTTAGATCCATT
Source organism: Candidatus Hydrogenedentota bacterium (assembly GCA_045863295.1). GTDB lineage: Bacteria > Hydrogenedentota > Hydrogenedentia > Hydrogenedentales > SLHB01 > BTWA01. Next base: position 51,651 of record BTWA01000022.1, on the reverse strand, counting down.
TCGGGAATCCCCGGTTCGGAGGCGAGCACGATATCGAAGGGCCGCAGTGAATCTTGGGCGGGATTAATGAGGCGCATCAGCGTGAAGCGGAGGGTGTCATAGTTGGCTTTCGCGTCTATGAGCGAGCTTCGCCTCAACGCAACTTCGGCATCGGCGGCCGCGCGTTCGATCTCCGCCAGGTCGCCGACGGCAATCTTGACGTCGACTTCAAGCGCCTGCGTTTGTGCAACGTTTAATGCCTCCTCAAAAATCTTGATTTGGCGTTCTGCAAGTACGCAATCCCAATAGGTTTGCTCCACTTGAGCCACCAGATCTTCAGCAACACCACGCAGTTCATAATCAGACGCCAGCGTATCCAGTTTGGCCTGGCGCAAGCTCGCCAAGTTTACGCCAAGTCCGGCTCCGCGCAGGAGCGCCTGCGTTACAGTCACGTTGAAGTCAGAGGTTTCCGTATCAGTATCGGTGCCGTAAACAAGATTCGGGTTTGTGGACGAGTTACGCGTCTTTACCTTGGTTTTGCCTGTTGAGATGCTTATGGTGGTGCCCGTTGGAAGTGTTTCGGAAATACCCACGCCATAGTCTTTAGTACGCGACTTCACTTCGGTATTGACCGGTTGCCACAAATTCAAGGTCGCCGCGGTTTGTCCGGTCAGGCTTGGAATTACAAAGGGCGACAGTATGAGCAGGTCGCGGGTAAAGCTGTCTTCCGTAATCGTATAGGTGGCCGACAGTAGCGGATCGAACACCGCCCGTTGCTCGGATACGAGGGTCTGTTGCAACGCGGGATTGATTTCAGCCACATCGAGGTCGCGATTGTTCTGAATCGCGAGGACAATGGCGGTTTCCAAGGGTAGGTTGAGCGGCGTGCCGGGTTTGCCCGGCAACGTGAGTTCGTTTTCCGCCTTCAAGGCATCGTTTAATGGCGGCGGCGAGATATGTTCGACGGAATCCGTCTTTGGACGCACCACAATGGCCGGTACGGCCGGTTTGGATTTGTGTTCCACGGCAGCGCAGCCGGAGAAGATAGCCGCTGTTGCACACAGCAATACCAGACTCTTCCGCAAATGCATTTGTCTTCCTGACAGCCGGTTTAATTTGTTTGGGCGGTTCGCGCGCACGATTCGCTTACTCGTACCGTAGCGCATCGATCGGATTTAATTTGGCCGCGCGTCTCGCCGGGTAATACCCGAAGAAAACGCCGACACTGGTCGCAAAGACCATCGCCATAATGACACTCTGGGTCTGGATCACTGTTGTAAATGAGGTGAACGTGCCCACGAGTTTTGCCGCACCCACGCCCGCGCCGACCCCGATACAGCCCCCTATGCCGCTCATTAGAATGGCCTCGAATAAAAACTGGCGAAGTATGTCGCGATCCTTGGCGCCGATCGCCTTGCGCACGCCGATCTCCCGTGTCCGTTCCGTCACGGTTACCAGCATGATATTCATGATGCCGATGCCGCCTACGAGCAGGGAGATGCTGGCGACCGCGCCCAGTAGAATCGAAAACGTGCGCGTTACTGTTGAGGCCGTGGAAATGATGTCAGCCTGATTGCGAATTTCAAAGTCATTGGGCATATCAGGCAACGTGCGGTGGCGCCGCCTTATAAGAGAAGTGACGCTGTCCTGGACTTCGACCAGGTCTACTCCAGGCTTGCACTGTATATTGATTTCACGAAGGTATTCGAGGCCGAAAACCTGCTTCATCGCCGTTGTATACGGAATCATGGCGCTGTCATCCGGGTTGAACCAACCCTGATCGCCTTTGGCTTTGGTCACACCGATGACTTCGAAATTGACACCGTTCACCTTGACGATTTCACCCACGGGATTCGAATCGCCCATCAGGTTCTGCGCGGTCACCGGGCCCAATATGATGACCTTGGCGAGACGGTCTTCCTCCGCATCGGTGAAACCTCGTCCCTTTTCGATTTCAAAGTTTCGGACAGGAAGATAGGTTACGGAGGTGCCTTGGACACTGGTTCCGGCGTTCTTTTCGTAATACTTGAGTTGTGCGCGGCCTTGAACCACAGGGGCGACCTGAAGCACGCCGGGCACTTCGGCAAGAATTGCTTGAGCATCTTCGACGGTAAGATTCTGTTCGGTGCCGGACATAACCCCCTGGGAACCCCGTTGCGCCGGCCGAACCACGAGCAGGTTGGTGCCCATGGCGGAAATCGTGCTCATGACCTGGGCTTGTGCGCCTGAGGCAATGGCAAGCATGGCGATGACGGCGCCGACGCCGATAATGACCCCCAGCACCGCGAGAAATGATCGAAGCTTGTTCGCCAACAAGCTGTACACCGCCACTTTCAGGAGCACAAAAAAGTACACGTCGACTATTCCTTCACTGCTCTACAATCTTGCCATCGAAGATGCGTATGGCGCGCCCGCAATGGTCGGCCACATTGGAATCATGCGTCACCATGATGATGGTGCGCCCCTGTTCGTTCAGCGACGTAAACAAAGCCAGGATCTCCCGGCCCGTTTTCGAATCCAGGTTGCCTGTGGGCTCATCCGCAAGAATCATGGACGGGTTGGTCACGATTGCGCGGGCGATGGCCACGCGTTGACGCTGGCCGCCCGACAATTGGTTGGGCTCGTGGTGCATTCGATCCTTCAACCCGACCGTGGCCAATGCATCCTGGGCAATCGATTTGCTGTTCTGGCGTCGCGCATACAGGAGCGGCAATTCCACGTTCTCCAGCGCCGACAGTCTTGGAAGCAGATTAAATGTTTGAAATACAAACCCGATATGCATGTTGCGGATTTCCGCGAGGCGGTCCCGGGAAAGTCCGGCCACGTTTTCTCCCGCCAGTTTGTAGGTGCCTGTGTCGGGCGTGTCGAGACAACCGAGGATATGCATTAATGTGGATTTGCCACTTCCGGAAGGCCCGATAATCGCCGCCATCTCGCCTTCGCGAATGAACAAGCTGACGCCATCCAAGGCGGCAACGGTGGCACCCCCCAACTGATACTTCTTGGAAACCGACTCCACTTCTATCAACGCCCGCGGCCTCCGCTGCTGCCGCCGATCGTGCGAAACATCATCATGCGGCCGCGGCGATCATTGCTTGCCTGATCCTCACCCGCGCGCCAGCGGCTTTCGGCTTCAGGGTCCTGTACGACGATTTCATCGCCCTCCTGGAGTCCGCTGATAATTTCCGTGTAGACCGAATCGGATATCCCGATTTCCACGGGAACCAAATCGCCTTTTGTGCCGCCGGGTCCCGGCTTGGCGACGAATGTTTGGCCCTTTTCGCGAACAAAAGAAGTCACCGGAACCGCCAACACATCCTTTTTATCCGCAATGACTATGGTGCAATTGGTTGTCATTTCGGGTTTCAAAAGCGCCTTGTTCTCGCTCAAGACTTCAATGCGAACTTCGAATGTGATGACATTCTGCAGGTTCACGCCGTTGGTGGCAATTCGATCCACTTTACCGGTGAATTGCACACCGGGATACGAGTCTGCCGTCATCTCGGCGTCCTGACCAATCTTGATAAAGCCAATATCCGCCTCGTCGACAGACGCCAACACAAAGATTCGCGACAGATCGGAAAGCACCATGACAGCCGTGCCGCCGCCTACATTGCTGATACCCGACGAAATAATTTGTCCAATTTGCACGTTGCGTGCCGAGACAACGCCGTCGATGGGCGCATATACCCGTGTATATTCCAGCTGTAGTTCCGACAGCGACAGCGCGATTTCATCGGCTTCCACGTCGGCCTTGGCAAGATTGATCTGTTGGCGTAACCGCTCCAAGTCGATTTCTTGCGCCCGGAGTGATTCCAGTTGGGCTTTGGCGGTTTGTACGCCGGTTCTGGCCTGCACCGCCGTGGTGAGGGCGGTCTCGACCCCTTCCGGACTGGAGAATTTTCGTTCCAGCAGTTGTTGCTCCCGTTTGGCCTTGGCTTCGGCATCCAGTGCCTGCGCCTCGGCCGCCTCCACATTGGCGGCTGCGCGAATGCGGTCGGCCTCCAAAGTCACTTCGGCGGTTCTCAACTGGGCCTCTGCCTGGGCCAGTCGCGCTCTGGACGCCGACAAGGCGGCCTGAGACTGTTGCAGCAGGCGCTGTTGGTCGACCGGGTCGAGTTCCAGAATAAGGTCGCCCTTTTTTACGGCGTCACTTACGTCAAATGGAAGGGTAATGATCTCGCCACTGGCACGGCATTTGATTTCCACATCCAGATTGGAGACGACACGGCCCGTGGGGGTGGAGGTCTGGCGAATGGATATCCGGCCCACTTTCTCCGTGGTGACTGCGGCCTCGGCGGCTTCGGTGGCAGCCGTGCTGTCCATTTTCCAGCGTACCGCGGCGACCGCCGCTACAACTACTGCCAGCGCAACAATCGATCGGAACACCACTTTCCGTCCATTCATAAATAACACTTCCTCTTACTCGATTCCGCAGTCAATGCCAGCTGCGGTATATTCACCCCGTAAGCTTACACCAAGTTGGCAGTGCTTCCGAAGGATGAAGTTTGTTGCGTGCGCTACAGTGCCCTGTGTGTGACCGCGATCCTGCAATGTGGCATAACGTGTTGAAAACAAAGAGCTACCGTATCCCAACCGGGCTCCACAAGGGCCGGTTGAGATCGGCAGGGCAACAGTGCTTTGATGTTCTCGCATTCGTTGAAACCCCGTTTGTACAAAAGAGTTCCGTGGGATGTGCCCGTTGTTGGCATCCGTGGTTAGCCTGGTCCAAAGGTCCAAAGGTGTCGGGAGAAAACGCTATGGTTTGGGTAGTTCTTCCTTTTTTAGCTTTATTGAGCCTTTCACACGGGGCACCCAAGATAGATACGGTGATGTTTGCGGAAGCCACAGAAGGGCATCCGAGGCATTCCGAGGCCGCGATAGTGGAGTTGTCCGACGGCAGCCTGTTTATTGCGTGGCAGGAGTATCGGCAGGGCGGCACTGGGGACAGCGATTTTTCGCCGAACTGCATTGCGTCCAAGCGGTCAGTCGATGGCGGGTATACTTGGCAAGACTACAGAGTTTTGATTGAGACGCCCGAAGGCAGCACAAATTGCTATTCTCCCAGCCTTGTCCGCATGCCTGACCGATCGATCCTGCTCACGTATATGATCTATCACTCGTTCGAAAAGGCCGGAGACAAGGTGTATCCGCCGACCTCGGCGTTTTGTCTGGTGAGCCGGGACGAATGCAAAACATTTGAGCCCGTTGGCGAGTTGTGGAACGAATTGCCCGTGCAATTCGCCAGCAGTACGCTGAAGGTCTTTTCCGGTGGGGTGCTCGTTCAACCGGTTACCCGCGACTACGGCAGCAAGGCCGAAGGGGATCGGCACGAGGGGGGAGCATGCGTCAGCGTGGATGGTGGTAAAACGTGGCGCTTGAGTCAGGAGTGGTGCAGAGTACCCAAACGCGGGGCCATGGAAGCTCATATTGAATCATTGAAGGATAGCCGTTACCTGATGGTTGTGCGAACGCAAATGGGCAGCCTTTACCGATCGCACTCGGCCGACCAAGGGCAGACGTGGTCCCCGGGGGAGAGCATGGGGTTTCGTGCGCCGGAGTCATGTCCTGCACTGAGCCGGATACCCTCCACCGGCGATCTGTTGCTTTTATGGAATGACAACTTCGAACCCGATGCCTATTCCCATGGGGGAAAGCGCACGCCCCTTGTGGCAGCCGTATCCAAGGATGAGGGGGTAACGTGGGGTCCCATGCGGGTCATAGAAAACGATCCGGATCATGCCTTTACCAATCCCGGAATAGCGTTTACATCCAGCGGAAGAGCCGTAATCAATTACTGGACCAGCCGCTATCACGAGAACGGCCGTATGGGCGATGACCGCATTCACCTGAAACTCGCCATCGCCGATATTTCGTGGTTCTATGAATCCGAATGAGGGCACTGCAAATCCCGGATTCCATCCGTGAGAATCCGGTCACTTCATCAGTGTCTTCATCCATCCAGGCGGCAGGGCGAGTTCCATTAGCGTGACATGGGCCACGTCTTCATTCGATCCCCAATTGGATGCCCACACCACGCGCGAGCCATCGGCACTGATGCTCGCGTGGGTCTCCTGCCAATAGGTGTTACACGAACCGTGGACTTTGGACACATAGTACGCTGAAGGACTTTTTTCCTGGAGCCGGACAAGTATGATCGACCGGTCGAGCCAGTTTTGCTCCTTCTGGCCGGCCTCCATGTGGGTGGAAACCACACACCACCCGGCAACGTTGCAGGATATGTGTACGCCCGACTGCAATCCTGCCGGGGAGTCTGATGCATAAAACAGACGAACAAGCGGAACATGACCCGTGCCCGCATAGTCTCCTCCCGGTGGAATGGGCCGGGTGTCCGGATCCAGAGGGATCAAGTCGATGAAGTCCGTTTGTGCATTCTGCATGACCACGACTTCCCGGTTGATCGAATCCAGACCGACGTCCGCGTGGCCAGTGCTGTAGTGTAGCGGGTATATGTTCATTAATGTTTTGTCCGCCATGACAAAGCCGGGAAACGATCCGCCGTTGTCGTGGTCGCTGCCAATGAGAACCCATGTTCCCAGTGGAGACATGCCGATCCAGTCAATACGCGATTCCTCCACGGCAAGCGGCCGAAGTCCGGTTATCTGGTCGTTTAGCCTGTCCCACACAAGCAAGTATCTTGCGCGATAATCATCATTGGCGCCTTGGACTATGAAGGCCCAGAAGCGATAATCCGTTGATGCTTCGCCTTCGTCCTTCATGGTGATTCGATAGAGGTCGGGTTCGGCTTTAAGCAGGGGAGCTATCCGAGGATCGTCGCTAAAATCCTTGACCACGACTTCGTTTCCCGATATCGCATCGATCTGAAGCACCTTAAAGTCCCGAGTGGCCCACAATGTGCCAATACCGTCCCAACGTGGTTCCTCGGCATGAAGCGTGCAAACGTAATTGGCGTCCGAGTCGTACGGCCTGCTTTTCGTGCGATAGACATTCCACGTGCCATCGCGAACGTCAAGCAAAAGAATCATTGAACAATTCGCATTGAACGGACTCATGCGCGCGTATTCATGGCGAACACCTGGTTTCTCTGTTACGCGCGTCTGGACGGTTCCCAATCGGCTGTCTTCAATGGATTCTCCCGGATCGGGCAGCCGGTGTGGCACGGTTGGGTAGCAGAAGTTTTCGCCCGCCAATGGGTCCCGGATGCGAATGAGTTGGCCCGGGTGATCAGACGTGCGGTTGATCTCCGGTGCGCTGAACACGAAAGGGCATGCCGCTAGTGCAACGAAGCAGGCAACACAGGAGTGACCGTATACGACGAGGAATCTCTGACGAACGTCAGCAATGCGAGGAGTAAAGGCGGCGCACATGACAAGGGCCCTCCCAACCGGTACAGTTCATCCGATGGCAATTCCCTACTTGATTAGACTATCACAAAGGACGGGTTTTGGACCGGAATTTGGCATTGATGTGGCCGCGATTGTGTTCCTGTCAAGCCGGGTGTACTTGATTGGGCAGCATAACCCGCGTACCCTTTGTTTCCCGAAGGGCCGGCTGGGTGTCAACAAGAGTAGTCAGCCTATAATCGTATGTATTCAAATGCGTGGGCGGGGGTGTCTATGACAAAAAAAGTTCGCGAACAGTGGAGCGGCATCTTTCCGGCCACGCTGTGTCCATTTCGTGATAACTATGAGTTGGACGAGGAGGATCTCGCCCAATATCTGAAATGGGTTGCCAGCCACGATGGCGTCAAGGGCCTGGTCGTCAACGGACATACCGGCGAAATTACATCGCTTCGCAACATCGAACGATCGCGAGTGACCACCCTTGCGGCACAAGCCGTGGGACATGATGTCAAGGTCATTAGCGGCGTCTGTGCGGAGGGAAGTCACGACGCGATCGACCAGGCACAAGCGGCGAAAGATGCGGGAGCCGTTGCCATCCTGCTGATGCCTCCCCATCATTGGCTGCGGTTTGGCCGAAGCACCGCGACTGCAATCGGTTTTTTTGAGGATGTCTGCGCGGCAGTGGACATCGGCATAATTGTTCACCAGTATCCCGCGTGGACCAAGGCCGGGTACTCGCTCAAGGAAATGCAAGCCATTGCAAATTTGCCTTCGGTGGTTAGTATCAAGATGGGCACACGGGATATGGCCCGTGCCCACCATGACTACGTCTCGTTGAAGGAGTCCGCGCCCGACGTCTCCATCATTACCTGTCACGACGAGTTTTTGTTGGCCAGTCTGTTGGAGGGCGCGGACGGCGCGTTGGTGGGGTTTGCCGGATATGCGCCTAATTTGATTTGTGAATTGGTGCGGAAGGCGTTGTCAGGCGATCTTGCCGGCGCCCGGTCCATGCGCGATCGTGTCGATCGGCTCGCACACGCGATCTATCAGTTTGGCGAACCTTCCGCGGATGCGCATCAGCGGATGAAGGCCGCCGCCTGGCTGACAGGTAGACTGGCCTCGCCGACGGCTCGCCCTCCGTTGCGCCCGTTGAATCAAACCGCGCTTTCAGCCATGCGTGAAAGACTCATCGCCGCAGGAGAGACGGTGGTAAGGTAGTAGATGGAACCGGCGCCTCAATGGCGGCGACAAGGGATGGACCATGCCGGACAGAAACTTGCTGACGATTTGGGACTGGGGCACGCTCATTGCCTACGTCTGCGGCATGGTGTATCTGGGCACACGGTTTGCGCGACGCCAAACAACCGCGGAGCATTATTTCACGGCGGATCGAAAAATCCCCGGTTGGGCTGCGGGCATGTCCATGTTTGCGACGTTGTTGTCAAGTTTTGTCTTTATTGGATTTCCAGGTCACACCTACCAGCACAACTGGGAAGTGTTGATGCAACAGTTTTCGACGCCTTTCATAATGGTGGGGGTGGCGGCTTTCATCATTCCCGTATACCGGCGAGTAGTAACGATCAGCGCTTACGAATACCTCGAAAGACGTTTTGGCTATTTCGCGCGTGTGTACGGTACTGTGGGATTTCTAGTCGGACACTTCGCAAAAATCGGAATTGTCATGTCGGCGATGGCGCTCGCTTTCAACGGAATTACCGGCTGGAATCGGGACGGCATCCTTATCGCGCTTGGCATATTGACTGTGATTTACACGTTTGCGGGCGGTATGGAAGGCGTCATATGGACCGATGTGATACAAGGATTTCTGATGATCGCCTCGGGCATCATCACCATTGCATTCATCTTGTTTGTCGCGACTCCTGAAGGTCCCGGGGCCATTTGGTCGGCCGCACTGGATGCGGACAAGCTGAAACTGATCAACCCGGCATTCAGCATGACGGACAAGACAGTGTGGGTCATAACGTGGATGGGGATATTTCATTTCACGAGCCGTTACGCCACCGATCAGACCATGGTGCAACGGTACCTGACTTCGGCAACCGATCGCGAGGCGCGCAAGGGAGCATTCGTCAGCATTGGCGCCTGCATGATAGTTTGGATCGCCTTTTCCATGATCGGCACGTTGCTTTATGGCTTCTATCATCTTCATCCCGAACGTCTCGCGGACTCGATCACCAAGGGCGATCAGGTGTTCCCCTCTTTCATCGGTCGCGAATTGCCGCCGGGATTGACCGGTTTGGTGGTAGCAGGCTTGTTCGCCGCGACCATGTCCACGTTGTCGTCGGATTTGAACAGTTTCAGCGCCTGCGTTGTAAGCGATTTTTACGATCGGTTTGCTCGCCGGAAAGACGAAGGCCGTAGGCTATGGGTCTCCAAACTGTGCGTCATTATTGCTGGCGGCGCGGCCGTAGCGCTCGCCGCCTGGATCACGCGTCGCCCGGAGGGCATCATGTCCTTTGTGCTCGATGCGTGGGCCACGATTGGAGCCGTTTTGGGCGGTGGTATATTGGCGGCCTTTTTTCTCGGGTTCTTTTGTCCAAGGGCAAACGCAGCGGGGCTGAATCCTGCGCTGATTCTAGGAATACTTGGAGTGACGTGGTGTTATGCCACGCTAAACGGTTGGATTGAATTGCCATCAGCGATCTCGTTCTTGAAGTACCGGTGGCATGAATGGTGGTTGATGGGATTCAGCAACATCATCGTATTTGTTTTTGGGTATCTTCTCAGCCTCCTATTCGGCAAGGGACGACATGCAGATCGATCGCTCACCGCATTCGCTGAAACGCACAATTAGGAGTGTGCCGCTATGAGTCGCGTTGCTCAGACCCTATTGATGGCCACTGTTTTGGGGATGACGAGGTGGGCCGGTTTGGCCAGCGCGAACATAGTGGAATTTCGCGATGAACCGGGGGTATTGAAGATCCTTATTGACGGTGAGACGGTGGCATCGTACGTTTGTAAAAATAATCCTATTGGCCGGCCTTATTTTCACGACGTGCGCACCAGGGGAGGGATCACGGTTACGCGTCCGTATCCCCCTGATCCTGTTGCGAACAAGGATAATGACGACCACGCGAATTTGCATCCTGGGTTGTGGCTGGCTTTTGGCGATGTGAGCGGATATGACTATTGGCGCAACAAGGTGCCAGTGCGACACTCCAGATATGTACGAGCGCCGGAGGGAGGCGAGGGGATCGGGCGATTTTCCGTCATCAACGTCTACTGTAAAGACACTGTGAGCGCAGAGCCCGTTTTCACCGAGACCTGTGAGTACACAATCCGGACCACGCCAAGTGGATACTGTATTGTTTCCCAATCCATGTTTACACCGGCCGGCGATAGCCAGACGATTTCCTTCGGCGATCAAGAGGAGATGGGGTTGGGCGTTCGAATTGACACTCGATTTACCGTGAAGTTTGGAAACGGGTCAATTGTGAATAGTGAAGGCGGTACGAACGAATCTGGCACCTGGGGCAAGGCAGCGGACTGGTGTGCGTATGTCGGGGAGCAAGATGGGCGTCGCGTCGGTGTCATGATGATCCCAAGTCCAGGCAACTTTAGAAAGTCTTGGTTTCATACAAGAGACTACGGATTGATGGTCGCCAATCCGTTTGCAGAAAAAGCCATGACAGCGCCCGACGACAACGCTGTGTCTCCAGATTCGACCGAAGTGAAACGCGGCGAGTCCTTGTCTCTCGGATTCTGTGTTCTCGTTCTTGACGAGGCAGCGGAGATACCTTTTGATGGAAGTCGTGCCTTTGCGGAATGCGTAAACATGATGGACAAGAAGAGCGAGTAGCGCATGCATATCGGCATGATTGGACTGGGGCTGATGGGCAGAGCGATGTCGGCGCGGCTGTTACAGGCTGGATTTCGCGTCTCTGGCTTCGATATTGCTGCCGAAGCGGCAGAACACGCGGCGAGGCTGGGGGTCGATGTTGCGTCCAGCGCGGATGCGGTAGCTGCCCAAACCCGGTTGGTGATCCTGAGCCTCATGACTTCGCAGGACCGGCGCGATTTGTTGTGGGGCAGTCATGATCTGGCTTGTACGTTGTTGGAGAATCAAATACTTCTCGATACAACGACGGGCAAGCCCGAGGACCTGGAAACGGACTCCGAGCGTCTGCGGCGGGAGCGAAACGTTCATCTGGTGGATGTCTGTATTTCCGGGTCCAGTCAAGTCGTTGCCGAGGGCCGCGCCATCGCGCTTGTTGGAGACGTTGGTCCAAATAGTCAGTACGACAACGTGCTACGGTCATTTTGCAAAAGTGTACATTACATGGGGTCACCGGGGACCGGGTGCCGGGCGAAGCTCATTGTCAATCTGGTATTTGGGTTAAATCGACTGGTACTTGCGGAAGCACTGGGGTTGGCTCGGAAGTGTGGGTTCGATCTGAACGTGATCCTGGAAGTATTAAAGGAAGGGGAAACCCATTCAACTGCGATGGAGACCAAAGGGCCGAAGATGATTTCCAGCCAGTATGAGCCCGCCGTGGCGCGTCTGTCGCAGCATGCCAAGGATGTAAAGCTGATTCTGGAACTCGCGGAAAGTTGCGGAGCGCGAACTCCGCTCTCCGCACTGCATGAAAGTATAATAGACGAAGTCGTTGCCGCCGGGTTTGGCGATTTAGACAATGCGGCAATCTACAAGGCATTCGAGTAGTCATGCAAAAGATATTGCTTGTTATCGGCGACGGGGGAGAGGTTATCGACACCATGGTCCCGTTTTACCGGCTTGGAGAGGACTACGAGGTCGTGGTCGCCGCGCCCGAAGTGCGCACCTATCATCTCGTCCAGCATCACCACGATCCCGGTTGGGATATTACGGTTGAAACCCCTGGCTACACCATGGATTCGAACGTTTCATTCCGTGATGTCGATCCCCACCATTATCTGGCCTTGGTATTGCCGGGCGGACGCGCTCCCGAGTTTCTCCGATATGATCCCGAGCTGATCCGTATCACCCGGCACTTTTTTGAACAGAACAAACCCGTCGCCACTATCTGCCACGGGATCGAGATATTGGCTGCCGCGGACGTGATTCGCGGACGGGAAGTAACCACGATACCTCGCTGCAGACTGGACGCCGAATTTGCGGGTGCAGTCTATGTATCCGCACCGTTGGTTGTCAGCGGCAACCTTTTCTGCTGCCGCTACAAACGGGAGTGTTCAAGGTGGATGAAAGCGTTTACCTCCGAGTTGTCTCGCAGGGTTGAGTCTGCTCCTTAGACTAGGCTGGAAGTTCATACCCCGGGCGGCGTGGCCGCGATAGAAGCGCATTCGCCGCATCGTTATTCGTGAAGCGTTCCGTGTCAGGATTCCATTGCAGGACCGCCCCAACTTGTCCCACCTCGCGAGCGATGTTCACGAGATAGCACAGGCTGGAACTGCGCTGTCCAAATTCAATGTCCGCGTTGCAGCGGCTGCGTGTTTGGATACACTCAATCCAGTTTTCGATGTGCGGCTGTGTTTCAGGCACTTGGAGCGTGGCCGGACAGTCGGGTTTGTCCAGTATTTCCGGCAAACTTGCTGATATACGATCGCGATTGATTTCAATGCTTCCGCTCTCTCCTTCGAATCGGCAACCCAAGCCAGGTCCCCGGTCGCCATCGAGGTGCAACAAGAGTTCGGTACCGGTTGCGTACTTCATCCGAACCTTGGCGCGTGGCCCAAATCCTGGTTTTGCCATATGATAATAGGGCGCCCCGGTTTCCTCAGGACCAATTTCACGATCCTCAAACGTTCCTGTGCCCCGATCGGCTACCGCCTCTTCCAGCACGACCTCGATGGGCCCTGTAGTGTCCGTGCCAAGTCCGCGTTGAATTTGATCGTAGCTATGTGTGCCCCAGCCGGTGACACCGAATGACAAGCCGCCCCCATCGTAGTCCCACCATTTTCCCCAGTTCCGATGGAGTTCCTTGTGATACGGCCGTGGCGTGGTTTGATTGCACCAGATGTCCCACCATTCGGCCGATCCGCCCAGGGGTAGTTCCTCTCCGGGTTGGTCCTGCCAGTGAACCGGCCCGAAAAAGTTGGGCGCGTATACGGCTTTGATCTTGCCGATGGTTCCATTCTTGACTAGATCGCTTGCCCAATTGTTGAGCGGAATGGAGCGTTGCTGTGTGCCCACCTGGGTAACGCGTTCGTACTTGCGCGCAATCGCCACCATCGCACGCCCTTCAGCAATGGTCAAGCACATGGGCTTTTCGATGTAAACATCCAAGCCGGCGGCCATCGCATGACATGCAACCCAGGCTCGCGCATGCGTCGTGGTTTCCACCATGACAGCATCCAAATCTTCTTTGTCGATCATTTCCCGGAAGTCGGTATATCCCTTCCAGTGTTGTCCCTCGGGCATCACGGCCATCCAGGTATCCACACGCGGCTTGAAACAATCACAAATAGCAGCGATCCGAATCCTGGGGATCCCCATGCACGTCTTTGCGATCTCCTGGCACCGGCCACCCAGACCAATCAAGCCAACATTCACCCGATCATTGGCCCCTGGGCCTTCAAGTCCATAGGCCTTGGCGGAAATGATCAGAGGTATCGCTCCGCCTACTCCCAAAAAAGCTCTTCTCGAAATCATGGTTTACCTTTCCTTCACTGTATCTGTTTTTTTGGCCGCAACCGGGACTCTCACAATGGTCTTCAGTCTGGCCGGGACTATCCGACGGGGATCGCTTAGATAAATCTCGTGATACGGGCCCGTTTGCCTGTACTGGTGCTGAGATGCGTATTCCATGATCGTGGAATAGGACTGACCCAACGTTTCATAGGGACCGACGTGAAGAATATGGAGCGCGACTTCCCGGCCCCGGGAAACGCGCGTGATATCGCTCGCATCCAAGTTCTTCCGGATGGACAGCGTCCGGCAGGATTCCTTTAGTACCTTTTGCGTCAACTCCGGCGGGACGCGGAGCAGGAGTTGCCAGCGCCAGTTTTCCCGGGCTGTCCAGTCCGGATCCTCCATCAGCCAAATACACTCGAGCTTCGGCACCTTGAAATTGATCCCGGCGTTTTCCTTCAACTGAAATTTCGCCGTATAGGCCACCGCGTGAAGCCGCTCAATGGCCGAGGCGAAGAGATCAGTTGCTGGATCTCCCGAGCCATCACAGGCGAGATACGTGCCGGCGGGACACGTCACTTCATTCACCATTCCGGTCGCCGAATACACATGCTTGAGAGAACGGGTTACATCAACCGACAACATGTCAGCCACCTTCCAAAAGGAGGCTGGGGGGCAGGACCTCCGGCTATTACCGTTTAAGTCGCAATGCTTTGGGTTGCCGCGTTAAAGCGGACAGTCTTGTCTCCGCGATGAGCAAGCGCGGCCATCTGAAGGGCAACCTGCACGTGGAATGCCAGGTCAATTCCCCCATGGGGCTGTTGCCGAGTGCGGACGCAATCCAACAGGTTTTGCCAATGCGCCTGTACGCTTTCTCTGTGGTCAATGGGGAATCGCTGCAATTCCTTCTTGGAGCCTTCTGCCGGACGAAACACGATCTCGTCTTCGGCTGTGTCTCCTACGCGTTCCACCGTTAACGTACCTTCCCAGCCGCGCAACGTGGGGCAGCGTCCGCCCGCACCGCGACCGTGCGCACCTTGACAGTTGTTGCCTTGCGTGCCAAGCACGGCAACCGTAAGCCGGTTGTAGTCAATCAGCATGTTGAACGTGTCAGGGACCTCTCGTTCTTCGTATCGAAACTTCCCGCCGGTCGCGACGGCCAATTCCGGCGTACCCAGCGAAAGCGCGTGAACCACGGGAGTCAGGGAATGCGGAAACAGGTCGGTTACAGGCCCTCCCGAGTAGTCCTCGTACATGCGCCAACGGAAGAACCGGCTGACGTCAAAGTCACGTTTGGGCGCGTCGCCGAGAAAGGCCTCCCAATTCAGATCAGGACCCGCGACAGCGGCCGGATCGTCGATGGGCATGCCTCGCTCGCCCCAATCCCCCACGCGAAAATATCCGCATTCCGCCTGGATGGGAGTCCCGATTAAGCCTTGGTCAACCAGTGCGCGCATTTGATGCCATGCGGAATCGGACATACCCTGCGTGCCCACTTGAAATACCCGTCCCGAACTCTTGACCGCATCGACTACGGCCTTGGTCACATCAAACTGACGCCAGTGCGTGAAGGGTTTCTCGCAATAGACGTCCTTTCCCGCGAGTACCGCATCTATTACCTGAGGGCCGTGTATGTGATCGGGAGTTGCAATGCACACTACGTCGACATTGGAATCGCTAAGCAATTCGCGATGATCCATATAGCGGTTCGCATTGCATTGCAGTGCGGCGGCTTCCATTCTCGGGCGGTACACATCGCACACAGCAGTAATGGCAATGGGAGCGCCGTTTGCCCGCATCTTCTCCAGTTCGCCCGCGTGGTGACGTCCGCGACCGCCGCATCCGATAATCCCCACACCGATCCGGTCATTGGCGCCGGTCGGAGTCTGCCCAAACGTCTTCGTTGTCCGCATCATTGCAATGCTTCCGGCGGCGACCGCGCCAAGTCGTGAAACAAACGCGCGCCGCGTCGGTGTAGACGCCATTTGACTCTTTGTCATTCTTGTTCCCCCTCTTATGCCGCTCGTTGAGCAGAGTTACTCAGCCAGTTCCAACCAGCGCCTATACCCCTTTTCAACTGTCTCCAAATTCTGCGTTCCATCCCAAAGTCCGATACCGTACTTCAGCTCAATGCCGCTCTCTGTCAGTAACAAAAGCTCTTTATGCAGATTCAAAGTCACGGACATGTATGAAAAAGCAGTGTGCATGGTGAACCATGTGGCGGGGTGGCGGGGGTTGGAAGGATGATCAAAAAGCGCAATCGTGACTGGGCTGCCTTCCGCATAGCCGGTAAAGGCGCACCAGGGCGAACGCTGTTCATGGGTACCCGCCACGCCTTTATCGCCATTCGCGTTGAAGAAACCGTCCGTCCGGTCCATGCTTGCCAGGAAGCGAAGTCCCAGCCCATGATAGTTGGTGCCCGTAAGTTCGACTCCTTTGGCCGCCATCGCCTTTGCTGGCTGCAAGTTCGTTTGCCAGTGGAGAATCACCGCACCCAGGGTGTCGTCGTTAACAGTCCACAGCGTGCGTGTTTCGTGCATGAGCGCAGCGCCGTCCTTGGAAGTGTTCCAATCGATTCGCTCCATAAATCCGGAAAGGGCGGGATCTGGAATGGGCTCAAGGCTCACATGTTTCTGTTCACCCGGTGCTTTGGCTTCTTCCCAGAAATTAACGCCACCCGCCGTTATCGCAAACATGAGCCCGTGATGATGCAAGTGGTCCGCAGGCGCGTCGCGGATGACATTGACGCCGGAAGGTGTGCATAGCACTTCGACATACGGCTTGTAGGGCACGTATCCGTGCCGGTAGCGCATGAGTATCCTGCCGCCTTGAGTGACCGTAACGGTTGACGCGTCCTGTTGCAGCGATGTCATGGTTTGCGCCGCCGCGCAAGCCCAACCCAACCCGGCAATCGCCAAGACGCCGCATCTTGTAAAGGCATTCATAGTAGGTTTCGTCCTCCTGAAAATGGGCATCTTAACCATGGAGCAACGGTTTCAGATGTGCGATGCTCCGCTTTGCCTGGTCCACGGTTCCGCACTCAACGGACAGCACAATGTCTCTGGGTGCGTGCCGGCAAATCGCAATGACGCGCCGCCAATCGATGACACCGTCGCCGCATGCGCATCCCACGGGCGTCCCCGTTACTTTTCCTCTTTCGGCTGTGGATTGACTCGCCGATATGTCCTTCCCATGGAGGTGCACAAGACGGTCGCGCACGCGCTCCAGCCACTCATACGGGTCATGGCCGCACAGGTAGCTGTTGCCCGTGTCGAAATTGATTCCAAGGGCTTTCGAAATTACCAGCCCGTGGATGCGGTCAAGTCCGCCGGGATGTTTGCTGTATTGCTGGTGGGGCTCGATGCCAATTGCGATCCCGCGAGCCTCCGCGACTTGCGCGGCTTCCCACAGCACGTACCGCATGAGCACGTGGTCCTCGTCTTCAGACGTCCAATAGGGTTTGGGGCCTTCGTCCGTGTTGACCACCGGCGCGCCCGCTTCAGCGGCGAACCGGATTGCCTGTTTCAAGTACTCCGTGCTGATCTCCGGTTTGCATAGAGGACAGTGCGCGCTGAATCCCGAAAGCTTGACGCCGGCCTTGTCGCACGCACGTCGAATCCGGTATGGATCATCCAGCATCGATACGCTGTGAAAGTACCCGGCTTCGCTCAGCAGTTCACGGCCCCAATGAACCATGGGCTCCACGAACTCGTATCCCAGTTCAGCGGCCTTTTCGACGCCCCATTCGAAGGGCTTGTCTTCATGCCGGACGAATTCGAGATTGATACCCAAACCAACTTTACCCATGTTCCATACCCCTTTTCGGCGGATGTTCAGACAACTCGCCGCACATTGTTCGTCAAATCGTGCCAGCCCACCCCGGCCTTGCCGAGAGCGTATCCGAGTTCCCGGAGGTGATCGCCATAGGACAGCATCCAGTGAAATCCGCGCATTTCGTGCGCCAGCGTTTTGCAGTCGCCGTCGATCCGGACGTCCACCTGCGAACGGCAAATGTCCATAAATGGATTCCCGTCAATCGATCCGCGAAATCCAAGCCAGAGGCTTTCCGCAAAGTCCGGGTCAATGACGGTGACGACTTGCCCTTCGGTCATTTCTACTTTCGGCGCCGCGCCATAGTCCGATTCGAAGTGAGTCAAGATGCGTGCGGGTTCGAGGGTTTTGCCGTTCATTCGGCGTGGCGCCGTGCAATGTGCCAGCGTGACCACGCCGTCGTGGGGATAGGTCGGATCCTGCAAAAATACCGGCAGAGAGGCGATATGGTGAAGAAGAATGCCGGACGGGATAACTACAAAGTCGGATTCGCAGAAGGCCAGCATGCCGTCATCGTTGATTAACGTCAGTGTAAGGCAGGCTGTCGTCTTCGCCATTGGAATGATGGTGGTCATGCATTCGTTGACGGTGACCGCAGTGGCCTGGGATTCCGACATGAGTCGATCAAAAACGTCGCGCAGGAGAAACGCACCGGAAACAAAGTCCGGTTCGGTCTCCAGTGTCGTCCTCGGAATTTGAAGGTAGTCAGAAGCCTCCGACTGAAACCGTTTCATCGCGGCCCCGTCGCTTTGAAGCGAGGCAATGCGTTTGCCAAGATCCTCGTACGACACATCGACAATGTCGAGTTTCCATTTATCCCGTGCCAATTGCGGCGCATTGGCCCCGCCGTGTCCCCAGCCGGCCGGTCCGCCAATGGCCACGATTCGCGATCCCAGCGTGTTTTTGAGACCGTACAAGGCGCGAAGGCGCCACAGCACTTCCTCCGTGTTGTCCACCACCACGTCGTCGTTCGTAAGTCCGGGTTCCCCGTAGGTATCCACCGTTTTTCGGAGTGCTCGCGGGTGAATGATTTCGTACCAAAGGGAAACCGGCCCACTCCGGTGACGCAGGAACACGAGGTTGTGGCGGCCCGACCGAAGCAGCGTCTCAAGCACTCCGCCGTCGCCCGAGGCCGCATATATCAGATGCACGTCGGAAGGAATCGTGTTCACGCCCTCGGCATCGGCGTGCGACGTGACAGCCACCAACGGAAGAAATGTGAGGGGGAATTCCGCGTTCCCGCCAATCCGATCCAGTTCGGCGCGTATCCGGCCCGCCTCCTGGTCGATGTCCGCTTGCGTGTGCAAGCCGCCCCACGGCCGCCAACTAGTGGCTTCCCGGCGTTCAAATTGCTGATACAAAAGTATCGGCTGGACCGTCAATTTCTGCTTCGTCACGGTCGGCTTTACGCGCGGGGTCGATTCGGCTCCCGCTCCGTTGGAAGCCGTGGCTGCCAGCGCCAGTCCGGCCGAACCGCCCCCGGCAGACATCAGAAACGTCCGTCTGTTCATACTGTGGCATCCGCAACAACCCGCATGCTGTTTGCTCATACTTCCCCCTTGATAAAACGACCCGGATGCCCGGGTGCGCGAATGACGCCTAGACCGCAGGCATGGCCTTTTCCGGAGAATGCGTAGCCTTGATCCCGTGCATCTGACAAAAGGCTTCCAAATCCCGCCTGTGATTCCCATAGAAGACAACCTGATGAAAGCCCCGGACGTCCCGGATGTCTTCCATGTTGTCCATCGCGATTTCAAAGTTTGTCCTGCACCCGCCAGCCGGTGGGGTCTGCACGTTGGCGACAACCGTGCCCGTATCCACGATCAACTCTTCAGGACTTGAGAATCGCGCGAGGGTTACTTGCGTGCCTTCTTTCCACGGCACCTGTACCGCTACGCCCAGGTTGGATTCCGAATGGGACCGGAGCGTGTAAGGCTCGGGCTCTTCGCCAAATCCCTTCAGACGCGTACCGCTCGTACAGTGGGCGGCGATCAGGACGTTCTTCACCGTCTCCGGAACCGGATCGTTCATGAATCCCGGCTTGTCAAACAGGTAACTTGCGAGCATCAGCGACGTGGCGCCATGCACATCTCCCTCGCATCCATACGTAACTCCGGCATCCTGGAAAAGAGAAGCGGCCATGCAAGGAGGAGTAGGCACTGCATGGGTTGTCACCATTCCGAGGCAGTCGGATGTGATGGCGTTGGCCTCTTCATTACGGAGGAGCCGCTTTGCCGTTTGGAATGATCGCGCCGCATTGACAGTGTCTTGACGCGTCGGTTCGACGATCCGATCCGCACCGCGCCGCATGGCGCGCGCCACCTCGTACGTCTCGTCGTTTTCAGGCATCTTCTCAAACAATTCGTGTAGCGATGCCCTCGGTATGCGCTTTACGGTGACGCCGAGCTTGGGAATGACTTCTTCCTTGCGTTCATCCCCGGCAACGACCAGCAGCCGCGTCATTTCGAATTGGCGTTTTGCGCGTATCATGCGCAGCGCTTGCGTAATGGCGCCAACGTCCAGCGAGGAAATGACGTGGACCCCGGGGCGGCGGGAAAACTTGACGACATGACCCGTGAATGCCGTTCCGATGGGCGCGAACACAATGGTGGGAATTTGGGTATCCGCTATCGCCTCCAGCCAGGGCCAAACGTCAAGGTGCTGCAAGACGACTACTACTGCATCGGGCCGGTCCGATTGGATGGAACGGGCAAACGCATTGGCTGCATCGCTGGTTTCGATGGCTTCCTGGTATTCCGAGATCAGGCCGCCTACGGATCGTGTGGCTTCCGCGGTGGCTCGCAGATAGCGCACCCGTTCGCCGGCGACGTCGTACGCCGTTCCCGGCCACCCCAGCCAATAGGGCGGTGGCTTCCGAACGACTGCCGCCGTTACCCGGATTTGCGGCTGAGGACGGAATTGCCGGACGTCGATATATTCATCCAATTCAGATACAGTGTGGTGGGTTTGGGTTCTCCCTTCAACCATCGGCGCGGCGACAGCCGCAAGGGACGCGCACAAAAAGCAGCGCCGGGAAAGGGAGCAACAAGTACAAGACGAATCGGCATGGTGAGACATCGTGCCCTCCCCCTTGCAGACACGTTACATCCCACAACGGCAGTATACATCGAAAGGGCGCTTCAGGAGTAGAATTCTTTTTCCACAGTGCCATGGCGCAATAAAAACCCGATCAGTGGCGTTCCTTTCGAGGTTTTGGCAAACTCATGCCATGACAGTCATGAGTCAAATTGCGGCGGGTGTTGCGGTCCTTGTCTGCGGAATCACATATCCAGATACCGTGCCGGGACAAATTGTCCTCTATCCGGATGGGCACTATGTCCTGCCGGACGGCGAATCGGTCTACACCAATGGAAGCAAGACAAGCGGACTGCAAGAGGCCGTCAATCGATGCGTGAAAGATAATCTCGATCTGTTTGTCTCAGGGGGGGATTACAAGTCGCGCGTTTACTCCTGTAGCGAATCGTTGGTGTTTCCGCCCATGCAGGGCAAAGTCATTCGTTTCGGTTCGGCCACGCTGAATTTTGACGGGTTCGCCGATCGTTCGCAGCCCGGCCTGCTATTTGATTCGTGCATGAATGTGCAATTCGAATGCCACGCACAAATTGTGTACCACCTGGAAGGCCCCGCCGTTCGGTTTGAACCCAAGGGCAATTTGCCTGTAGATGACTTTGTAGGCCCCACGCTTATTGCGTCCCGCTTCAAGTTTGCCGCGATTTCGCACGTGAACACGCCGGTTCATATGGTGGGCAAAGATGGCGGCATTCCGCGCGACAACCTGGATGCGGCCTGCATGGTAATCGCTCCCACGCACAGCATCACCCGATGCGAGTTCGATATCGTCGAATTGTTGGGAGGCAATACCGGGATTCGGGTGGATACGCCGTCAGGAAGTGGAAGCTTTGCGTTCAACCACGTGAAAGCGCTGTTTGCACACGAGCAGTTTCACACCTCCGTTATGGAAGGAACAAAGCCTGGGGATCCGGCGAATGATAAGTTGCGCGGGAACCAGTGGAATGTTCACTGTGCTCCGGCTCCCGGAGCTGGGGCCGTTCAAGTTCATGGAACACGGGGCAGTTGGGTTCTTAATGTGGTAGCGGAAAAAGGCGCTCTGAAAAGCGGGTTGGAGACTTTCGCGACAACTTCGGGAAACCACTTTCAAGTGTTGAGTCTCGACGGTTCCATCAGCGGCCCTTTCCATCGCGAGAATCCCGGCTCCAACCGGTTTAATTAGATGTTGCCGCGGGAACTTCCAATAGTACACGGAAGGCATACCCGACTTCGGGGGTGTACCCGTACCGGTAACCCGACCGTAGAAATTCCGCCTTGCTGGTTGCCTTGCCGCCGCGCAACACCCGGGCTCCGCCTGTCTCAGGCCCTTTGGGATCGGTGACTTCCTCGGCCGTGTATTCGCGAAAACACCGGTCCTCGACATATTCCGCCTGATTGCCGTGCATGTCGTAGAGACCCCAGGGATTGGGTGGAAAAAGCTTCGCCGGAGTCATTGTGCCCCGGCGTTCCCCGGCGGGATTAAAGCGCGTGGCCTCGGCTCCGTCGAAATTCGCCTGCTCCGTCGTAATGGTGTCGCCCGTGGAAAAGGCCGTGGTGGTGCCTGCCCGGCAGGCATATTCCCATTCGGCTTCCGTGGGCAGCCGGAACTTTAGCCCCGTGGCTTTGCTGATTACATCGCAGTATTCGTTCGCCTCAAACCAATTGACCTCTTTGGCCGGCCAATCGGATTCTCCCGGCTTGTATGTCCGTGCATCCGGACCCAGCACGGCGGTAAACTGCGCATTCGTGACTTTGGTCGTGCTCAAATAGAACGCGCGCGAAATATTCACTTTGTGCTGTGGCCGTTCGCGTTCAAGGCCTCCTTCGCTATCGGGCGTCCCCATGAGAAAACTTCCCGCCGGGATGCGGACAAACTCCAATACCGCCGTGCCGTCCACGGACAGCGTCAACGACTTCGCACCTGATGCCGGAGATGGTGTAAGCGCGGTCGTAATACGATTTGCGGCCGCTTCATTTCGTGCCTTTCGCATCGCGTCGTCGTTGTTCTTAAACGCTTCAAACTGGCGCATGCCTTCCTCCGACTGCTCCATGGCGGCCGAAAGGAGAGCATTGAATTCCTTGCCGTTCACCCGGCTGTCCGAATCAGCCTGTCGAGGGTCGGTCGCATTCAAAAATTCCTCAACATTCGTATATCCGTCTCCATCGGAATCGCCGGGGCCGTCTTCCGGGTCATTGGGATTTAGTCCTGCGCGGTGTTCCCAGTCATCCGGCATGCCGTCCAAATCACCGTCAACCGCCGTTTCTGCGGTTGGGAGTTGTGGCCAACCGCCCACGTCGTCAGGAGAATCGATGATGCGGCCGGTTCCAAGGCGAACTTGGTCCATCAGTCGGGTGTCTGCTGAGTCTCGCGTGGGGAGCGTTGCGCCCGCCTCGTTCAACACCCGTTCCAGACAGGCATCGGCGGAATCCATGGTAACGGCCGGGGCGGGAAAGGGTTCGGACACAACAATGAGATCCCGGAAGGCGCTCGCGGTCTTCGCGTCGG
The DNA here is from genome assembly GCA_045863295.1 of Candidatus Hydrogenedentota bacterium. Lineage (GTDB taxonomy): Bacteria > Hydrogenedentota > Hydrogenedentia > Hydrogenedentales > SLHB01 > BTWA01. The sequence continues at coordinate 28,352 of BTWA01000022.1, read as the reverse complement.
GCGGGGCAATCAGGAGTTTATTTTTGGTGGACTCCTCGGGAAACCCCTCCAGTACATTGCCTTCGATAAATACGCGGGGCATATCGTCTCCCGGATCGAAAATCTTTTTTCGCGCCGAACCGCGGGTGGAGGGTCCCGGCTTATGGTAGTTGTTAACCCAATTGACGTAGCTCGGCGCTTCGGTCGTATAGGCGGCGCGATATCCCCAGTCGTACAACACATTGTTTCGGAAATCCAGAATCAACGTGTTCACCCGTGGATTGCGAGCGGCATTATGGGCATAGAGAGAATGGTGAATCGTTACCCCTCCCTTGCCGTCGATAATGGAACCCTTGCTGTGCTCCCCTTTGGGATGAAAGGAGTGGGAGAGACCTTCGGAAATGATGCTCCATTGCACGGTGATGTTGTACGCGCCAAACGCGGACATCACTTCGTCGATGGCCCAGGTCATGGAACAGTGGTCGAGTATGGCGTTATTGCCTCCAAAAATACCTACGGACATCTGCTCTTTCTGCGTCTGATCCCCTGAACGAAATCGCATGTGTCGAACAATGACATCATTTGTGGCAATAACGAACTGGTAATCCTTGATGCAGATTCCGCCTCCCGGCGCGGATTGTCCAGCTATGGTCACGTAGGGTTTGTTCACCCAGAGGTCGGCTTTCAAGGCTATGGTTCCGCTGACTTGAAACAAGATGGTTCTAGGTCCATCCAAATCGACGGCGGCGCGTAGACTGCCTTCGACAACAGGATCCTTGCCCGGAACATAGTCATCCAACGATGTCACATAGACGATGCGGCCGCCTCGTCCTCCGGGAGTACAGGCGCCAAATCCCTCCGCGCCGGGGAAGGCGCGGACCAGTAAGTCGTCCGCTAAACCGTTGGCGCACACCGCAAGGGAAAATAACGCGAGGCGTATGGCGGCCCGCATGGATATTCCACAAGGCCATTGTCCTGATTGAGACAGGTGTATCAATGCCAATTCTCCAATAGGGAAAGATCTTTCAACCCGGATATTTCACGACCTTGTCCAACTAACGGTGTAACAACAATGCTACCGGGCCATTGACCCATCCGATGTAAGTACAGTGTGCTCGTGAATTATCCTCAGCGTCTCATGTCCAAACTATTCTGTGTAAGCATTTTGCACCACGGAGTCTGTACTTCAGTCTTCCACGCAGGCCATCAGCGTGGTGCAAAATGCGGGCTAAAGTCGACCATGACTTGATAGTCAGGCAAGCCGAACGAGTCGAAGTCTAGCGGCAGCTCATGTGCGGACTCAACACGAGGTGCAGACCACGCAACTGAATAGTCGAGTGCGCGTCTTCCTTCTGGAATACGCGCACCCATACGGGGTTCCAAACTTATGCCTGTGCAGAATCCGCGGCTTCGTTCGTAATCGAAATCTGTTTGAATCGACAGAACCGGATTAAGTCTTCCGAGAGATCGCCGTAGCAGGTAACCCGATGCAAACCGGCCGTCCAGTTTCTCCAAAGAACCTTGGCATCGCCATCGACCTGCGCCACGATCTTGGTACGGCATCCGCGCTCGACATCGGGCGTGCCAGTGACTTTTCCCGTGAAATAAAGCAGTTTGTCCGCTCCCACGAGAATGGCCTGTGTCACCGCCTGGCCTTCATCCATCTTGACTTGCATCACCGCGCCTTCCTCGCGCTCCATAATGCTCCGAATCTTGTACGGGCACGCAGGGCCATTCGGTCCCTGCATCTTCGTGGAACCTAGGCAGTGGGCCAACACGATGCTGTTGGAGGACTCATCCATGGTGGGATCGCTGATAAAACCGGGACGGCCCGAAATCGATTGCAGAATCATAAACGTCAGCGCGCTCGACAAATCGGACTCGCAGATGCCGGCAAGACCCATGTCGTTGATCCGGGTAAATCCGATGCAAGGAAATGCGGGCAACTGCCGGTACATCGTTCCGTAGCAGTCCACCGTAATGGCCGTCGCCTGATGTGCGGACACGAGGTCCTGGAACGCCAAGGCAAGTTTGCAGGATCGCACTATCTCGTCCCGGCTGGGTTCGACGACGGCGGCCGCCTGGGCAATTACCAATTGCGCAAGTTCCTCCACCGTCTGCCCGTTTGTTGCGTCATAAGCGGCAAGAACTTCTTCTCGGCTTATTCGGACTATCTCCGTTCCGAACTTCGCACGAGCCGCCGCGCAATAGTCTGCGGATAATTCTCGGGAGGTTACATTCAGCACTTTGGCCTCGCGCATGTGATGAATCGCGCGAAACGCCCGCATCGATCGGTCAATGGCCTGACGATCGCTGGAAAGCACACAATCGAGCAATGCCCCTTCGGGTTGCGCCATCAGGCGGCCGAACGTGTTCCACTCGTGGCCCGAGTAGGGTTCGGCGAACACAATCGTAGGCTTTCCGAATTTCAAGATCTCCGCGAGCATGTCCCGTATGCCCATCGAAATGTGCACAACCAGAATGCCGTCGACCGACTTCATCTGGGCGAGCAATTCAGTCACCCCGGCGACGTCAGAAACAAAGCGGTTACCAATAAACTCTATGTCGGCATAGGCCGCATCCAGTTTGAACATGGATTGATACGCGGCCACCTCGGCCTCCACGTCCAAATCGGGCATCGGCCAATGTGCACCGGGTTTGCCGAGAAAGAACAGGCCCACAGGCACCTTCGACCTTACCGCCCCGGGACTGACTATCGGGATACCGGACAATGATTCCGCATGTCCGGCAGTAGGCAAGGCCATCAAACAAGCGGCACTGGCTATGGTGGATTCGAGAAAGAAGCGGCGGTCTACATGAGTCAGCATTGGCATATCCCCCGCGCGCCGGCAAGGCATAAGCGTCTCATGCCGTCCGGCACGATTGTTACCCCCATCCGCAGCATATACCCGTTCCTTGGGACTGTAAAGCGAATTATTCGAAAACGCCGGGCTGGATTCGTGTATACTCATGGTGTACCGGCACCGTCGCGGGATCGGCGCCTGCACTCGATTTCTTCCCCCCCGGGTATAGTCGTTTGCCCGCAACGGCTCTTGGAACCAACGCTTTAGAGGGGGTCTTCTCATGTCTCGCTTGCTTCCACTGGTGACCGCTGTACTTTCCCTGTTCATCGGCATTGTCGCCGCCAGCGCCGATCCTGTGCTGCTTGAGCTTTCGCCGCAGGGTGACTGGCGACTGCAGAGTTCGTCCAACCTCACTGTCCCAGATGGGGGCACACTCTCATCTCCGGGCGTGGATACATCCACCTGGCACCGGGCCATTGTCCCTGGAACAGTACTGGGTTCGTTGGCCGAAGCCGGTGTTTATCCAGACCCGTACTATGGATTAAATCTCAAAAAGATTCCGGGATATAAAGACAGTCCCTGGTTGCGCATGGACGAAAGCAGTCCGTTTTACCCCACATGGTGGTATCGAATCGAATTCACGCTCCCCTCGGAATTCTCGGGCAAGAATGTCCGTCTTCACCTGGACGGAATCAATTACAGAGCCAACGTGTGGCTGAATGGCCGCAAAATAGCCGGTGACGACACCGTCATCGGGATGTTCCGTCGATTTGAATTCGATGTGACAGCGGCGGTTGCACCGAACAACACAAACTGTCTGGCTATTGAAGTGAGCGCTCCCGGGAAAGTGCCGGATCAACAATACCGGACAAAACAATTGGAAGCCACGACCGGGTGGGATGACCACAACCCTCAACCGCCGGATCTCAATATGGGCGTGTGGAGGAATGTCTACGTGTCCGCCACAGGACCCGTCATACTGCGCCATCCGTACGTGCTGCCCAAACTGGAGGTGCCAAGCCTTGCCAAGGCCGAATTGACCGTCAGTGTCCAAGCCGCCAACGTGACAGACGAACCGGTGACCGCTGTCATTTCCGGCACAATCGAGCAGATTCGGGTTGATCAGGAAGTCACACTGAATCCGCGCGAAGTACGCTGGGTGGAGTTTACCCCGGCATCGCACCCAGGCTTGTCCATCGATAATCCTCGCGTATGGTGGCCATACCCCTTGGGACCCCAAGAGCTGTATCCACTGGCCATGGAGGCCCGCGTCGGTGACGAAGTCTCCGACAAAGCCGCAACCCGCTTTGGTATTCGCGAGGCAACAACGTTCATCAATCAGGAAGGCTGGCGCGGTTACCGTGTCAATGGCCACCCCATTCTGATTCGCGGCGGTGCATGGATGACCAACGACATGTTGCTTCGGTTTACCGAACGGCGCGACCGGGCGCTGGTCCGCTATGCGCGCGAGGCCGGCCTGAACATGCTGCGCTCCGAAGGGTTTTCCATACGCGAGACCGACCAGTTTTACGATATATGCGATGAACTGGGAGTCATGGTTACGCAGCAGTTGTTTGGGCGCAGCATACCCGATGAGCCATTGGCTATTGCCAATATCGAAGACACCATGCTGCGGATTCGAAATCATCCCAGCCTGGTGCATTTTCTAGGACATGATGAGACGTTTCCCACCGAGAATTTGGATGCGGCGTACAAGGACCTGATTGCGAAGTATATTCCCGATCGCACTTATCAGCCGCATTCGGGTGCGTTTGACGTGGAAGAACGCTTCAAAACCGGCGGTACCCGCACGGGCACACGCGAGCTCTGGACCTATGCCGATCCGACGCGTTATTACCGTACCTCGTATCCGGAACGTGCTTGGGGATTCGCACAGTCCGGGGGAATCGGAGGCGTCATCTCAGTCGCCGAAAGCGTCAAACGCATGATTCCAGAAGCCGATCGCTGGCCGCTCTGGAGTGAAGCCATGTCGTTTCACACGGTCACCCAGGGGGCGGAGTTTTTTGGCGAGACTATCAAGGCAATGAACGCCCGGTACGGTGAACCCAAGGACATCGATGATTTCTGCTTGACCGGCCAGGTCTTGAACTACGAGTGCGCGCGGGCCATGTTCGAAGCCTACGGCAGGAACAAGTTCGAGGCGCTTGGTATCACCACCTGGAAATACGATGCGGCGTGGCCCGCCGTAATGACATGGCACTACATCGACTGGTACCTGCTGCCCACCGGCGCCTATTACGGAGCCAGGAAAGCGTGCGAGCCTTTGCATGTGCAGTATTCGTACGACGACAATTCTGTGTGGGCCGTCAGCACGGTAAATAAAGCCATGTCCGGTCTTAAGGTGCAGGCACGCGTGCTCGACATGAATATGAAAGAGCGCGCCGCGAACGAAGCCGTCGTTCAATTGGAAGCGAACGGAAAGGCAAAGGCATTTGACCTCACGTGGCCGCAGGACATCACCACGACATTTTTTGTTGTTCTTTCCATGTCCGGCCAAGACAACGCCATCGTCTCCGAAAATGTCTATTGGTTGTCCACTGTGAAAGATGAGCCAGGCGAAATGAAAGACGACTGGCGCAACTTCGCGCTCAATGCGAAATCCGTTGCCGATTTGACATTGCTCCGCAAATTGCCCAAGGCAAAACTGGATGTGGGCTGCGCGTTCGAGCAGAAAGGCGGTACCATTACAGGCACTGTGCGGCTGAGCAATGTATCCGATGTGCTCGCGTTCTTTGTCATGCCGGCAATCGTGTCAGGACCCGGCGGGCCGGAAGTGGCGCCGAGCTACTGGAGCGATAACGATTTTTGTCTCTTGCCCGGGCAGAAAAAAGAGCTGGTCGTGGAATTCTCCGAATCCGACCTGGGCGGGGCAAAGCCTGCGCTGCGCGTATCCGGCTGGAATTTGGATCCGGTAGCTGTTCCTTAACAATCACTGGCCGCGCAGACTGGCCTGTACGAGTTTGTCCAGGCTTTGCAGAAACCGTGAACGGTCCTTGGGTTGAAACGGTGCAGGGCCTCCTGTAACCATTCCTTGATCGCGGAGTTGTGTCATCAAATCGCGTCCAGCCACGGTGTTGCCGATCGAGTCTTCCGTAAAAATGCGCCCCTTCGTGCTGACCGCGGCCGAACCGTTCTTTAGGCAACGGGCCGCCAGCGGAATGTCTTCCGTTACAACGATGTCCCCGGGCTGCACATGCTCCACGATCCAATCATCGGCCGCATCGGGATTGTCGTCAACCACGACGTTCGTTATCCACGATTTTTCGGGCGCCCACATCGACATATTCGTTACCAGGACAACCGGGAGTCCGCAACGCTCCGCGACGCGATACACTTCGTTCTTGACTGGACACGCATCGCCGTCTACATAGATCGAGGGTGCCATAGCGCTACTTCAGGTATGCCGCAAGTGGAAGACGAGAATTGCGTATCTCGTCAACGGCCAGACTGCAAATCTCACGCGCTCCGTTCAGACAAAGATGGGTACCATCTTCTTTTCCATCCGGGTAATTGGGGGATTCGCCCTTCTTCAAATAGAGAAACAACTGTCGCGTCCCATCCGGCCCCAAGTGGCTGAAGCGAGTTTCGGTAAGCCGATGCATGTCGATTACGGGTACGTCCAGCGCCTTCGCCAACTCGCGTACGGCGCGTGGATATTCGCCCATTGAATCCTCAAATACCCCATCCGCATTCCAGCGGTTCCGGTTTATCGGCGTGAGCAAAATCGGAGTAGCCCCTTTAGACCGTGTATTTTCCACGTAAGTGGTCAAGAACGCCTTGTATGTAGTGTCTGGTTCAGTGAAACGATTGGGATCGTCTTTGTTGGAGTCGTTATGCCCGAACTGGATGAATACAAAGTCACCCGGCTTCAACGCTTCCAAAATGGGTTGCCAGGCGCCTTCCTCAAAAAAACTTTTGGAACTACGGCCGCTCTTGGCCCGGTTCTCCACTATCAGGCGATCCGCATCAAATGCATCCTGCAATACCTGCGCCCAGCCGGTCAGCGGACTCCGATCATCGGGATAACTGGCCGCGGTAGAATCGCCAATGACATACAGGCGGGGGATAGCGGCACCGTGCAATGAGGTTGACGGTTCTTCGCCGTTTGCTCCAAGGCACCCCAATATCAGACATATGCCAATAAACATTGTCTTCATGTGCAAAATCGCTCCCAACGTCAGTTTTGCGGATAGTATCACCGGAGTGTACCCCATGGGAACAAACGTATGCGAAATGGTATGATCGCATGCATCACATCAATGCGGAAACGGGAGCGAACCAAGCCATGCGTATTCGTCCGTGGATAATCGTACTCACGTTGGGAGTGTGCCCCGCCTTTGGCGAGGACCCAACCCTGCAGGATTTCTGGAAACGCATGAGCGAACGTTCGGCCGAGGCCGCGGCAAACTATGCGGCCAGCCCTTTCTCTGCGCTGTCCATAGACTACTTCTCCCGTTTCTCCCTGGATCCGAAGGCGACCCCTGCCGAAGGTGAAGTGATCGTTGACAGCACCTGGGCTCTCTTGATTCCCGAAAAACCGCAAACCGTGACAACCCTCATGGCCGATCATTTCATGGACTTCATGGCCCGCCGGATGAATGTGGACTTGAAGAGAGAAACCCAGAACGCGGATTCACAGCCGGCTATCGTATTGTCAGAATCCGGAGGGGGAAAGGAAGGAGTGCCGGAAAGTTTCACTATTGCCGTCTACCAGAACCGAATCGAAATCTCCGGCATGGATGCAAACGGTCTTCGGGACGGTATCGTGCGCCTGGTCGACCTCATAGGATTGCGTCAGGCACCAATTCTTGCCATTGGCGAACACGTGTATACACCCCGGCTTCCCGTCCGCGTTGGCGGTCTGGGATCGCACATGCACAACGTGTTTATGGGTCACAATGGCGTGCAAGTCGCAGGAGGCAGTCTATATGCGCTGTCCACGTCCAAGGCGATTCCCGAGCTCTTGGATCGCGCCATACCTGGCGCACTGGAACAGAACCGCGCCACGGTGGCGGAGGCCAAGAAATACGGATTGAAAACGTATGCCCATCTCGGCACGGTCGAGAAATTTCCTGCCGATCACCCTTTGTTTAAGGCACATCCCGATGTGAAGGGCGCACTCACATGGAAAGCCGACGGCGAATACACAATGTGCACCGAGCATCCCCTTGTCCAGCAATGGTTGCGCGAAAGCATCGAAGGGCTGTTTAGAGAAGTTCCGGATTTGGATGGCATACAGATCATCATTGGCGGCGAGGGCTTTTATCACTGCTACATGCGGCCATACGGTGTCGAAAAGGGACATACAAACTGCAAACGCTGCGACGCTCTGGGGGCGGACACCGTGGTTGCCAATCTGTGCAATCTCCTGGCCGGAAGCGCGCGCAAACACAATCCCAATGCTGTTGTATTGGCATGGCCCTACTCCGCGGAACATGTGTGGTCCAGCGACAAGGCGCAGACCGGCTTCATTGCAAAACTGAAACCCGGTACCGGCATCTTGACGGAAATCGAAAAGGATGAAATCGTCGAGAAGCCCGGCGGTGTGAGAAAAAGCCTATGGGACTACAGCATCGACATGGTGGCCCCCGGCGTTCGGGCAAAACAACAAATAGCCGCCTGCAACGCCGTGGGTATACCCATTCGACTGCTCAGCATGGCCGAAGAAACGTTCGAAGCGTCAATCCTACCCAACATTCCGTGCATGGACCGATGGATGGATCGGGCGGATGCGCTTGCCTCAAGCGGCGCGGAGAGTTCGTACATATGGCAAATGGGACCGTATCACGGCTCGGTCTCGGCGGAAGCGTACAAGTTCAACTACTGGTCGCCAATGCCGGAGCGCGAAGCGTTTATGCAATCGCTCGCCGCGCGAGTGGCGGGAAAGGAAGCCGGGCCCCTCTTGCGAAAGGCGTGGACGCTGGTTTCTGAAGCCGTACCGAATGTGCCCCAAATAGGGGACTACTATAAAGGCCCGCATTATCTCGGGCCTGCGCATCCCATGATTGCCGACCTCAATGCAGAAGTCCCGGCGGTGTTCAACGGCTACTACTTGTTTCTGGCGGAGATGAAAGCGTCGGAAGCCATGAACGGCCTTCCAGCCTATTTCACCAAACCGTCCGGAAATCCACCCGTGTTTCTCGAGTACTATAAGAAGATGAGGGAATTGCTCGGCAAAGCGGTTGACCATATCGCCCAGGCAGATCCCCTCGTGCCCGAACATTGCCGCCTTACGTTCGATGCCGAAGCAAGTTCAGTACGCTGGTTCTACCACATCGCGCGAACCCAGGTGAATTTCACGCGCTCATGCATGATCCGCGATCGGATCAACGAGCTTGCCGCCCAAACCAACCGCTCTCAGGAGGAGCTGTCAGAGGCTCACGCCCTTTTGAAAGAGTGGGAAGCGGTGCTCCGTGACGAACTGGAAAATGCGCAACTCGCGGTTCCGGTCGCGGAAAAAGATGTACGTCTCGACACCTATCACAGGGGAGATGCCAGTTTCAGCCATACCATCGATATGCTTCGTGCGAAGATCGACCTGCTGCAACACGAAATTAGCGAATACCTGCCCGGCGTTGAGGCGAAGTTCGGAGTCGCTCCCGCAGCGTGATTTCTGCCCTCACCGCGTCGGAGATGAACCTGGTTCAATCGTTTTGATCTCGCCGGGAGCCATGACAAGTTCTACGACGGCGTCGTCCCATGGCGTGCGTACGCGGCATACACCGCCCTTTTCGGACTCCACGCCAATATGGGTGACTCGGCCGCCAACCCGCTGCGCCGATATCAGAAACGCGCCGCGTGCCCGGAGACGCTCAAACGAAATATCTGCCCATTCGTCCGGCACGGCCGGAAAAACGTTGATCGCTCCCGCGTGGCTTTGAAGCAACATTTCTTGCAGACCCGCCGCGGATGCAAAGTTGCCCTCCAAAGTAAACGGACGGTACGTGAATTTGCTGTGACCGTGGCCCGACTGATCGCCGTTGGCGTGAAAGCTGTTCCGCAGGACAAACGACGTGGCAAACAACTCTTGCGCCCTTGCAGCCCGCGCACCATCTCCAGCCCGAGCCGCCAAATTGGACTCCCACGCAAAACTGTATCCACACCAATAGTCCGTTCCCAGTCGCGCAAGATCAGCCAAAGATGCCTCAACCATGCGCCGGGATTCTTCGCCCTGCTCCGGATCGATCAAGCCCAGCGGATGAATGGCCATGAGGTGGGAGAAATGCCTGTGAGACTCCGTCAACGGTTGATCCTTCGCCACCAGAAGGGCGCCGGCAGGGTCCACTGCGAACGCGGGAAGTTCAGCGCAAACCTGCCGCCAATGGGTCGCTTCGTCACCCTTCCCAACTGCATCCGCCAATTCCGCCGTTGCCAGTAGACACCATCGTATCAGCGCAAGATCATAGTTCGTAATACTGGAAAACCACGCATTGGGCTTGTTGTCGTGAATTTCCGGCGATGACGACAACGCCAAGGACCGCTTGCCGGACGCATCCCGCTTGGCTGTGACCGCTTCCAGAAATACGGAAACATCGTGAAGATAAGGATAGGCGCGTTCGCGCAAAAAGACCGCGTCGGCGCTGAACTGCCAATGCAGATAAAAGTGATGTGCCAACCATGCCCCGGTTGTCGCACTCATCGTATATTGCCGCCAGCCCCCCATGGGCTTGTTTTCCAAGTCCGCCGTCATTGGCACATTGATACCCGGCATACCGAAGAACCGTTGTGTCCACGCGCGGCAAGTCTCCCGGGTGGCCCAAAGCCAGTCCAGATATGCCAGCCCCTCTTCAAGGTGGTTACCCGCATAACACGGCCAATAGCTGAGCTGCGTGTTCAAGTCGTGATGATAATCACCTTTCCAAGGCGGGAGCTTGCCATCGTCGGCTGTCCAAGGACCCTGCAGCGTAATGGGAGGGGATCCACGCCGGCTTGCCGCGCCAAACTTGTACATGTCCAGGTAATACTGGCGTTCAATAACCTTGTTCGGTATGTTCACACGCGATTGATTCCAATAGGCACTCCACCATGCGGCATGCGACGAGACGAGTGCGCTGGTGGTATTGAGAGCAGACTCTGCTCGCGTCCGCGCGATCATCGCGGGATCGGCTCCCTCCAGACTGGATGCGATCGAATAGGCGCCATGCCACGTGCCCGGTGCGGCCGCCTCCCAACAAACATGGACCGCATACCGGAACCCGCCCCAACCCTCCTGCACATAGGCGCGCCAATTCTCGCCTTCGGTTCGCTGGGGCGCGGCGTATTCCAAATACGCTAGCTCTCCCATGACTATGCCGCGTTCCGCATCGGCCTTCGGCGCGCCGCCAAACGCTGGCGCAACCAGTTGGATGCCGGGTGCCTCCGGGGCACGGATGGTAAAAAGTCCGACCGGTTCTGTTGCGTGGATGCGCAATCTGAATTCGTACTGATCGCCAAAGTGGACTGTTGCCTGCGGATCGTCAAGCGCAAGGCGAGCGCCCGTAAAAGCAGGCTTGCCTGCTAACTCGATTTCGATGCGCCCCGCGGGAATCTTGGTCGGCGCCGGTCGATTGCTATACGGATCTTCGTAGATCGCCTTCAGCTCGTCGTATCGCCCCTCTTTCTCCCATTGCCGCATCGTCTCGTACGTGTATTCCGGTGATGCGTATTCGGGAACCGGCCGTACGTCCCAAAGATCGGTCCTGTCCAGGGAAATCTTGAGAGGATGACCATCGCCCCACACCAAGGATCCGATTGTCCCATTACCCAGAGGCAATGCCTCATCCCAGGTCATGGCTGGCGTCGTGTAATCCAGCGAGTGCACGCGTTCTGCATACTCACCGGCGCATAAGGAAAGCGACGCGATGAACAATGTCGTGAAAAGCATCGGGGAGTCTCCCAATAAGTCGCGATTGCACACGGGGGGAAGTGATCGGAGTGTAGCACGACTCGCCTGAAAAGAAGAATCCCTTGGCGCATTCCAGAAAAACGGAGTACGATACATAGAGACGACCGACGGGTCGCGAATCACTCGCGACGGGGAACCTCGGTGCGTCTATCGAACGGGGGAGTCAAGCAAATGAACTACTCGGAGAATCGCAGGCAGTTCCTGAAAACCGCTGCCACGGGAGTCACGGCATTTTCGATGTCGGCCGCGAGTTATGCCCGAATTGTGGGGGCAAACGACCGCATCGCGATCGGCATCATCGGTTGCGGCAGCCGGGGTATCGGCACGCACATGATGGGTATCAACGCTCACGCCGCCGAACAGAACATCGCCATCACGGCGGTTTGCGATCCCTGGAAAGTCAAACAGGACGAGGCCGCAAATCTGTGCAAGGACTGGTATGGCCTTGAAGCACGCAAGTTTTCTCACTACCGCGACTTGCTGGCTCTGGAGGATGTAGACGCGGTCACCATCGCGTCATGTGACCACCAGCATCCCGCCCATCTGAAGGCGGCGGCGGAAGCCGGCAAAGACGTATACGTCGAAAAGCCTCTGGGTACCCATTTTCAAGAAGTGAAAGACGCATGTCAGGCCGTGCGGGACAATGGAGTCATTGTGCAGGTAGGCACGCAACTTCGTAGTCTCCCCGGCATGGTCGGCGCAAACGAACTTTTTAAGACCGGCATTCTCGGCTCGGTCAGCCGGATCGAACAGCACCGCAACGGCTGGAGACCCTACTGGTACCAATATCTGAAGGAAGTGCGACAGGAAGACGTCGACTGGAACGAATTTCTGATGAATCAGCCGCCGCGGCCCTTCGATATGAACCTCTATTCAGGCTGGTACGGGTATCGCGGATTCTCCGATGGTCCGGTTCCCGGATTTGGAAGTCACTATATCGACCTGGTTCACTTCATTACCGGCGCGCAATTTCCTGTTAGCAGCGTTTGTCAGGGCGGCACCTTTACATGGAAAGACGACTATGGTTTTACCTGCCCGGACCACGTCGAGGCCACTTGGATATATCCCGAGGGCTTCATGGCCACCTACTCCACGAACTTCGGCAACGGCGGCGGCAATGCGTTCAAGATCTACGGTCAGTACGGCGCATTCGATCTGCTCAATTGGGATCGCCCCATGCTCACAGGCGAAGGTGCCGGACCCGACAAGATGTGTGTCGCGGAACCTAAACCCATTGATCAGATCCCACGCCCGGATCATATGCTCGATTGGCTGCAATGCATCCGGTCCCGTAACACGCCACACGCGTCCATTGAGGCGGGTTACCAACATGCCGTGGCGGTAATCATGGCCATGCAGGCATACGACTCGGGCAAGAGAATGATCTTTGATCCACAGACACACGAGATTAGGGAAGGATAATACGTCATGAACCGTCCAAGCGTTTTTGGCCGACGAAGTTTTATGGCGCGCGTTGCCTCGGTTGCATCCGCGCTCCCGGCAATCGCGCAAGTGGAACAGACCTCCAATCGTTGGCAGATCGGTTGCTATACACGGCCGTGGGCCGCCCATGACTACAGGGTGGCGCTGGACGCCATCGCGGAAGCGGGTTTCAAGTATGCCGGACTGATGACCACCACCGGACGCAATCCCCTCGTAATTTCCACCGCCACCACGCTGGAGGAAGCAGCGGAAATCGGGTACCAGTGCAGCCAGCGGGGATTAGGTCTCCCTTCGGCCTATGGCGGCGATATCCCGTCGGCGGAGTCGGTGGAAGCAGGCATCAAGGGAATGCACACCCTCATTGACAATTGCGTCGCTGCAGGCGTCGCCAATTTGATGATGGGCGGAGTGGGGACACCGGAACTCGCCGTGCCCTACTACAAAGCCATCGCCGAATCCTGCGCCTACGCCGATGAGAAAAGCCTGGACATCAGCGTAAAGCCGCATGGCGGCACAAACATCACCGGACTCGATTGCCGTAAAGCCATTGAGAGTGTGAACCATAAGCGATTCCGGCTCTGGTACGACCCCGGTAATATCTACTATTACACCGACGGCCAGCGAAATCCCGTCGACGATGCCAACGATGTGGACGGGATTGTGTCGGGTATGAGCGTAAAGGATTACCAGGATCCAAAAATTGTGGATTTGACCCCCGGCACAGGCAGAGTGGATTTTGCAAAAGTGCTTGCCAGGCTTGCCCAAGGCGGATTTCGCCAGGGGCCGCTCATTATCGAGTGCCTCAAGCCCGGAACACTTCCTGAATTGCAGGAAGAAGCCCGCAAAGCCCGCGCATTCGTTGAACAACTGGTGCAGACGCTCGTATAAGTTGTGGCCGGACACGAGACCCCGTGTCCGGCCTTCACCGTGCCTTCATCTGCGATCGCCTATTCCCTATAGAGTTCGAATGACTTCATCAATCCGTAGCCAATCGTGTGATACCCCGCGCCCTTCGGCACACCGCCTTCCGCGCCTTTCCGGAACGACCCCGGAGAGGCAATGCCCAACGGCGGGTTACCGTGGTGAGGCCCTAACGTATTCTTCAGTGTACCGGTCACGATCACATCAATTCGATTCTCGCCGTCTTTTAGAAGCGAAGAAACATCGCATTCCGAAGGCTGCCAGCCTACATGGCCCGCCAGTTCGCCATTCACCAGCACCTTCGCGATGCTCCCATACCAGTCCGGAAGTTTGACCACGTGGCGCTTCGAACGGTCTGAAATTACATATGTCTGAGAATACGACACGTCATGTCCATACAGGGGCTGGCCCTGGGCGTTCCACGGGCCAAGGCCCAGCGGCTTGGATGGACCAATCGAAAAGCCGGATTCGCTTGCCGTCAAAGCAAAGTCGCCCAGCACATAAATGGCTGTGATCTCGTGCAGCATCGTCATGGGAGATGCCTTGAGTACGACCGTATTCTCACCCTCGCGAATTGCGCTGGTGAGGTCGATACGGCCAAACGCTCGATCCAGCCACCATTCCCCGGGCAGCGCCTGTACAACCTGTCCATTGCAGGTGATGGTGTATAGATCGGGCCGTTCCACCACGACGTGCACAGGGCCCGCCACCTCACCTTCCAACGTGAAACGGTACGTCGCCTCATACCCGTCATTGGGCGGCACAACGCGGGAAACCAATTCATCGCCAAATTGCACGGCGTGATCCCAGGGATCTTCCTCGAGCCCGATGCTCTGAAATGCCTTCCGGGCCGCCTCGTACATGAAGACACGTTCGTACGTCTGGTCGCCAATCTTCAGGTCAAGATAATCCAGGGTCAGCACGTTGGGCGAAAGCCGCTTGACCGCTGTCTCGCCGCTCGCCGCGACTAAAGTCCGCGTGCCCGATTGTGTGGTGGCAGAGTCACCGGATGAGTCCCCTAGAAACAGGAGCAGGCTCCCGCACGGTGGCAATTCAATCGACGCATGGACGCCGGATGCATCGGACTCAAAGGCATAGGAACCCGTCGTGCCACGTTCCAAATCCCACTTTTCAACGCGTTTGCAGGCAGAGTGGACAGTTCCTTTCGCACCTTCTGTATTACTCGTATTCACCACAAATAGAAGCTCGCCATCGTCAAATCGGCGACGCTGGTGAAAGACCGGCTGGCCTGCGGAAACCTCCTCAAAGGCAATGGAGAAATGATTGGCCCCCAGCGCCAGCAGCTGTGCCGCGAGCACATCTTCGGCAACTTTGGATATGCCCGGCTCACCGGCGAATGCCGCCGCTTCCGCACTCGCGACGCCATCCAACCGTGTTAACGCCGGCTCGCCTACGATCAGTAGATTTCCGCCGGATTGGATGAATTGGCTCAACAGGGAAAACGTGGTTTCGTTCAACGTCTCCATGTGTGACGGGAGTACCACCGTCCGGTAAGCCCGTTCCCCTATGACAAATCGACCGCCGTCAATGCGCCCACGCCGCGCGATAATATCTTCTGAACCAAGGTCAAACTCCACTTGGGCCTTGGCCAAATCGGTTACCAACTTCTGAAACGTGTTTCCCAATTGCTCCAGATGCTCCCGGTCATCCGCAGATTGATACATCCACGCCGTGCCTGTTGGTTCGATAACCAGGGTCTCCTGCACAGGCGCTCCATGCGACAAGGCGGCCGAGAGCCGGGTGAAGTAGCGGGCCATCACGTGATAGCTATCCCACCAGGATGCGTGATACGAAAACGACTGCGGATAATCGTATTTCCGCGCGCCGCGCATGGTGATATAAGAAAGGTGTTCGTCCAGCGTATTCACACCAAGCACGTACAACCAGTCCCCGATGCGTTTCATGTCTTCAAACCGGAGGTCCCATCCGCCGCCGCCGTACGCTTCGCACAGCGTCCGTTTCAGTCCGAGTTGATTACTGACGCTCCCCAGTTCCATAACCGCACGCACATTGCCGAATTGCGCATGCGGTCCTTCGTCATACTGATTGAACAGCGTGTCGATCGCCGGTCGCTGATGCCACGCATACATGGCCATGTTGTCCGGGCCATAACCGCACTTGGGCCACTCGTGTTCCCAGTAGTGTCCCGTGAACTCCAGATTATGGTTGGCGCAATAATCGTAGTAAGGCTTCGCCCAGCGCTCAATGAACAGTTCAAGCAACGTCCGGTAATAATCATGCCGCACCCGACGGTAATCGCCTATCGGTCGAATCAGGCTGGGCAGCGTCTCCATGAGTGAATACCCGCGCCGCGCCGCAAATTGCTCAGGCAAATCAGGCGTCCAATGAAATCCACCGGCAGGCGCAAGGTGAGGCTCATCGGTAAACGAACCGGGAACACGCTTGCCGAACTCCGCACCAATCTCGCGCTCATATGCGCCCAGCGTGATCTCCAGAAATTTCTCCGTCACCCCGGGCCGCAACAGATCGACGTAGTTCGTACCAGCAAACCACGGTGTGGATTTCGACTTTTCTGTCGCGGCCACAAGGTATCGGCCCGCGCCCAGAGGCGACCCCGACCGGGCCGCTTCACTTACATCGACCGCATTGGAATCAGAAAGCCGATAGATGGCGACGGTCGCGTCATCCCAAGCAGGTACGGTGTCGGTTTCCGTAAGTTTCAGACCCAGCCCATGAGACTCCGGCATCGCCTTGGGCACGAACCCACCTGCAAATCCCGATGGATAGGAGTTCTCGTCGTAAATCCAGACGTTCATATCCAACACGTCTGCTTCACGGAGAACCGCTTTCCATAAGCGGAACCAACTGTCGGAAAGATAGGGCGTCATGAGCCCGGGGCGAGGATGGACAAAAACCTGCTTCACATCCTGGGCCGCCAAATCGCGCAAGGTCGCAAGTACCTGATCCTCGGTCAGGTCATCGTTCCACACCCACAAAGGAGAAGAACTGTACTCCCGCGGTGGATTGGCAAACAGATCCCGGACCTGACTGGAACTTTCGCCAAATCCTGGCAGGGTTGCGGAAATCATGACAACGGCCCCCAAAGCAAAACGCAATACACTCATAACGTCCCCCTATCGCGCAAACAGATGGGCAGGGCAGAGGGTACCCCGAATCTGTTGTGCATCGAGCGCGCCGGCGTGGGTCCGGCGCCCTAAATAGTTTGTCCCCCATCCGTATAATGAACCGACTTGGCAAAATTCGCAACCCTCTTTGTTAAGTGTACGGTACCCCCACGCATTCCCTCGGAATCTTGTGGCGTGTGCGCGTTTCTTCTATTCTGGCGAGCGCGCGGGTTCAAACCGGAAACATCGCCCGCGAATGGGGGAGTGCACACATGCGAACAATCCATCGCGTCTCCAGCGCGTTCGTCCTAACCACATGGGCTTTATGTACCGCGGTCGTATCCAATGCGGAAACAATCCCCATTGTTCGCAACGGACAGCCCACCGCATGCATCGTATTGGACAACGATGCCGAGGGCATGAACACCGAGGCCGCCAACGACTTCGTCGCAATAATCAACCGCATCAGCGGTGCAACTCTTGCCGTGAACATGCAACCTGGAATGGTGCCCATATACGTCGGAGAACCCGAACACTTCCCACATCTGAAAATTGAAACGCAATTGCCTTCCAGCGAGGCATTCGAAATTCACGCCACGCCCGAGGCAATTTATGTGCTTGGCGGCAGTTCGTTGGGAACCAGTCACGGCATATTCACGTTGCTTCGCGAACTCGGTTGCCGTTGGATTATGCCCGGCGAAATCGGTGAATGTTTGCCGTACTCGAAAGACGTCGCCATTCCGTCCGGCATTCGCCGAGGCCAACCGGATTTTACCTTCAGAGACATTTGGTACGCCTACGGCTGCTCGTCCGAAGGCTCGGTTCGGCTTGCCGAGTGGCGCCGCCGCAATCGTATGCACCGCCCCGCGGTGCAGCACGGCCATAACCTGACAAACACGCTCGCCGAGTTTGCGTCATTTAAGGATCGACCGGACCTCTACGCACTTATAGATGGCGATCGCAAAACAACACAGATTTGCACATCCAACCCCGAATCGGTTGCGTTCGTGGTGCAAGCAATAAAAAAGTACATGAAACAGAATCCCGGCACCGTGGCGTATTCGCTTTGTCCCGACGACAATCACGAGTTCTGCCAATGCGACAACTGCAAGGCCCTCGATTCCGGCCGGATCGATAGCGGCGGACTCCCCAGCATCGCCGATCGCTACCAACTCTTCTTGAATCAGGTACTGGACGGCCTCAGGGATGAATACCCGGACCTCCTGGTGACCACATACGCCTACAACAGAAACCACACCGATCCGCCGGTGAATCAAGAAGTCAATCCAAATACCTGCATCTTCGCGACCACCAGTGTCTATTGCGCCGCACACGGTATCGGCGATGACGGCTGTCCGTCGCGCCAAGGGTTCCGGGATCTGCTTGAACGATGGACGTCGTTTACAAACCACGTCTACATCTACGAATACGACCCCGTGCCCTACAGCGGCGGGCTTCCGTGGCCGATGTGGGAATCGCACGCGCGCGAAATGGCGGTCTACAAATCCATCGGGGTTACCGGCGTGTCCTTCGAAGGCCAGGACTCCTGGGCCGCCTACTTTCCCAATTACTACATCGCCGCGCAATGCATGTGGGATTCGTCACTCGATGGAAAGGATCTGTTCGAAGATATGTTGCAGGCATTCTTCGGCGAAGCCGCATCAGACATGGCCACGTATTATCGAACGCTCGGCAGTGTGTTCAACGGCATCGATCGCAAAGTGGAGTGGGGGCTGGCGGACTACCCGAAATACTTCAAGCCGGAACACGTCGACCTATGCCGGGAAGCCATCGAAAACGCGCTGCAGCGAAGCGTCTCGAACAGCATCATGCAGAGACTCAAGATGGTCCAACTGTCGTTTGAAGAGATGGATGCCTATCTGAACATCCGCCGCGCGGACGCTTCCATGTCGTACGAACAGTATCAGGCACAGGTAAACCGACTGAATGACACCATCGATCGGATGGCCGCCACGAACGAAGATTTCCTCCTGGCAACCATTGCCAAGGAGAAAACGATGGTCGGCATCGCTGACCGGTTCGCGCGCGAACAAGGATTCGTCAACGAATGGATGCTCTGTGGACCGTTCGACAACCTCGGCATGGACGGACACGACCGAGTCTACCCGCCCGAGGAATCAATCGACATTACCGCCACGTACAAAGGGAAAGGGGAATCCCAAGTCGCATGGAAACACAACAGCACGCCCGAATGGACCGCCTACGTCGATCTACTCAATGAATTCGCCGATACCGAATGGGTGTGCGCTTACGCTCTTTGCTGGGTAACGGTCAGCGACGGTCCCAAAGAGGTGGAGTTCCGCCTCGGCAGCAACGATTCCATCAAGGCATTCCTGAACGGCAAGGAAGTCTGGAACAACAAGATCGAGCGCACCGTCTCGGTGGATGACGATATCGTGCCGGTCACACTGCCTGAAGGAACATCGACAATCCTATTGAAGATCGGCCAAAGCGGCATGAACTGGGGATTCAATTTTCGAATTACAGACGTGGGGTCTGCATCGGTTCCCCAGGGCATCACCGTGTCGGCCACGCCGCCCAAATAAATCGGCGATTCAGTCCAACGGCCGATTGTCTTGCGTCCAGACCGTAAGGTTCGTGAGATCGCGCGGCCGCTGCGGCAATATACTCGCGGCTCCAAAGCCAACCGCGAACATGACTACATTGCCAACGATGCCCGTATAGTATCCGTCAAAATACGGGTGCATCGCCGAGGACATCCCCTCCGGGAGCCAGCCCAACCCATCCAGCGACATCAACACAGAGAAACCCACCGCAAACGCGATCCCCAAGGCAACGGCACGCCCATCTCCGCGTGTCGTGAAAAAGCCTAGCATATACAAACCAAGCAATCCGCCGGCCGCGATGGACTGCAATTCGGTCCACAAATCCTGCAACGTTTTTTGTTCCGACGCCAGCAGCCAATAAGCCCCGCCAATCATCACACCCGTGCTCGCCGCCGTCACCCAACGGGCTACCGATACGTAGTGACGGTCATCACGCTCCCGCACCCAGTGCCGCTTGTAAAGATCCGTGACCACCACCGCCGAAATGGAATTCATCGCCGACGACATGCTCGACATCGCGGCCGCCAACACCGCCGCAACCACGATCCCCACAAGACCCGTGGGCAGTTGCGTCGCGACAAAGTAGGGGAGAATCTCCTCGGCCTTTCTCGCGCCTGTCAACATCTCCGCCGCGTTCCCGTCGGGAAACTGCTGATAAAACACAAACAGCCCCGTGCCCACCAGCATGAAATAGCCCCACGTCGGCACACAAAACCAGCAACAGATCCACATCGCCCGCCGCGCGTCCCGGGCAGTCTTTGAAGCGCAGTATTTCTGAATGGATTCCTGGTTCGTGCTGTATTCCGCCAACCATTGAAACAAGCCGACAATCAGCAGCATGAACACCGTCTTGTGGCTCAACGAAACGCCCCACGGAACCGCGTGCGTCGCTCCGTCCGCCCCAAGTTCGTTCAATCCAAACCGGCCATGTTCGTGGGCCACCGAGAAAAGCTGTGCGAAACCGCCTGGCAACTTGAACACAATCACCCCAAGCACCAGCAAACCGCCCCCGGTGAGCACGACCGACTGCACGAAATCCGTCCAAATGACCGCCTTGATTCCCCCCGCCACCGTGTAGTAGGCCGTCGTTACGCTGCCTATCAAGATGCACCAGGTCGCGTCCCAACCCGTTACCGCCTGCATCAATATCGCCGTGAGATACAGGATCATCGCCAACCGAATGCACTGAGCCAGAATAAAAACCGAGGCCCCATACACCCGCGTCGCGGGACCAAACCGGCCCTCAAGATACTCAAACACGGAAGTGATCCGGCCCCGCCGGAAAAACGGCACGAAATAGCGCGATGCGATAAGCACCCCCACCGGCAACATCAGGCAAATGAGATACCGCAAGTACCCCGTCTTGTACGCATCCGCCGGATACGCCATGAACGTAATCGAGCTGATCGTCGCGCCAAACAGCGAAAACCCTATCAGCCAACCCGGGTACGAACGCCCTGCCACAAAATACTCGTCCGTGTTACGGGATTGCCGCGAAAAATACCACCCGATTCCCAACAGCGCGACGAAGTAAAACACAATCTCCAGAACATCAAGAATGCCCAAATGGCCCATGGCGCCGTTTACCCCCTGCTGTCCACGTCCCCAGGTTCCAGCGTTTCGCCCAAATGCAGCCGCAACATACTTCGCGTAAGTTCCACATCCCGACGGCGGATAGCGTCCGCAATCATGTGATGGTCTCGAATCGCCTTCGAAGCGTCCCCCCGGGGATCCATCTCGGTCGAAGCCGAAAAATACTCGGAAAGCACCCGATGCATGCCTTCGATCAGCGGGTTCCTCGTCATCTTCAATATCAACGTGTGAAATGCCAGATCCAATCGGTCCGCTTCCGGTGTGTGTCCCGTGTCCTGAGCCGCCGCTTCAAATTCCTGGGCCAGTGCCGAAAGCCGCCCGGTTTGCTCCTCGTCCGCATGGGCCACCGCCAGATCGATTGAACCCATTTCCAACGCATATCGCAACTGCGCCAGGTCCTGAAAGTCTTGCCGGTTCGCCGCACGGCAGTACATCGGCACCCACCGTTCCGACAGCTTTACCGGGTCCGGACGCGTCACGATTAGGCCAACCCGCTGTCTGCTTTCCAATACACCAATCGCATGCAACCGGCTCAACGCCTCGCGCGCCACCGTCCGCGAAATTCCATAGCGGGCCGCTACTTGGTCGCCCTTCATGAATAATTCGCCCGCCTTCAGGCCGCTGTTGGCGATATCCAGATGTATGCGATCGGCGACAGTATCCGCCATCGACATTTTAAGTTCGTCAGACTCAAGCATGCATTAATAATAGTATTTATATTCACATAAAGCAATGTATAATTAACAAAATGGGATTGAAAATGACGCTTAAATAAGCTAAAATATAAATCCAATCCAGAGACGGGGGAGAATGGCATGGCAAACCTGAACGTGCTCGGAGTCATTCCCGCGCGATACGGCTCCTCCCGGCTCCCCGGCAAGCCTCTCGTCCCAATTGCAGGGCTCCCCATGATTCAACGCGTTTACGAACGCTGCATGGCCTCGACCCTGTTGGACCACCTCGTCGTGGCCACCGACGACGACCGCATCCTCGATGCCGTCACTCAATTCGGCGGCAACGCCGTCATGACACGCTCTGGACACCCCAGCGGCACCGATCGCGTGGCCGAGGCCGCGGCTGCCTTCTCCGCAACCATCGTCGTCAACATCCAGGGCGATCAGCCCTTTATCAGCCCCGCCATGATCGACGAAACTGCCCGGCCCCTGCTGGAAACCCCCGGGCTCGACATCGCCACCTTGCGCGTCCGCATCACCCACGCCGACGACCTGCAAAACCCCGGCGTGGTCAAGGTGGTCGTCGATCGCGCACAACGAGCCCTCTACTTCTCCCGGTCCCTGATCCCCTATCCGCGCGAAGCCGTCGACCACGGTGTCTACGAACACGTCGGCACCTACGCCTACCGCGCCGAGGCCCTCGCCCGGATCACCCGACTCGAACCCACCGTCCTTGAGCGCGTCGAAGCGTTGGAACAACTCCGCTGGCTCGAACACGGCCTGACCATTCATGTGGCCGAATCGCATCTGGAAGACCAGGCCTTCTACGGTTTCAGCGTCGACACACACGAAGACGTCGCACGCGCCGAACAAATGCTGCGTGACCGCGGCCAACCCAGTTACCGCTGAATCAATGGAGCACACCATGGCCATCGATCACACGTTCATCGAATCCATCGAAAACGGCCTCGCCGAAACCACGAGCCGCCGAATCGATGCCGCCGTCGGCCGAATCGTCACAGCCAAGGAACGTGGCGGCAAAGTCGTCGTCGTCACCGGCAGCGGCCCCAACCTCCACGAAGGCGTCACCACCCTCATCGCCGAAATGATGCGCGTAGGCATGATCGACGGCGTCTCCACCAGTTCCGCCGTCGTGTCCCACGAATTGGGCGGCACACTGGACCGCGTCAAGCGATGCCCCGGCGAACCCTTGGGCCTTGCCCCGGCCATCCTCCCGCGCGGCGGCGAATTCGAACTCACCCTGCTCCACGAAGCGGCCCTCGCACACATCGCGAAACACATGCCCGTCGACGTTGCACTCATCGAAAAACTCAAACAGGCCCAAGGCAAAACCATCATCAAAGCCGCCGGCAACCTCGGCTACCCCATGGGGCTCTGGCTCGAACTGCTGGCCGATGAAATCGCCGTGCTCGCGCGATCCAACGGCATGACGTTTGAAGAAGTCGCCGGCCTCGGCTGCGACGATCGCACCATGCTGGGCATCGGCGCCAAGCTCGGCCTACCCGTCATGGTCACCATTCCCCAATTGGTCGGCGGCGGCGCCGTCGGTCTCAGCATCGGCGACAGCATCAGCCTCCACGAACGCGCCACGCGCCTCGCCCGCATGCTCGACAGCGCGGAGGTCATCATCGAATCCGCCGTCGCGCTCACTCAGGAAATCCACGACGGCCCGTTTGAGTTGTACACCGGCCACGGCATGTGGTCCGCCTGGAGAGGCCACTACACCTACTCGCTTGAAAGCAAAACCCTGATCCGGATCGACCTCGATCCCGCGCTGGAAAGAGCCTACGAAGCGGAACAAACCGGCGGCGCCGTGCAACAAGCCATCGCCGACGGCCTCCCCAAAACCAAACTGTTCAAGGTCCCGTTCCGCATGGAAATGTCCGGCTTCGCCCGCCACGAAGGTAGCATCCCCATCATCGGCGACATCGGCGCCGTCTGGCCCGTCATCGCCCACCGCGCGGCCCAGCGCCTCGGCCTCGATCTCAACTTCATGTCCTACCCCCAAAACACCGAACAAGGCAAAGCCATGCGCGACGACATCGTGGCCAACGTCAAACCGATCGACCGCGATCGCATGCTGGCCGGTTTGCGGAATCGCATGCAGGTGGGCGCGTGACCCGGCACGACTTCCACGCCGGTCCGCTGCCCGCCGGATTCCACTGGTTGAACGAACCCACCCGCTGGCGCGTGGAACAGGGCCTGCACATCCACACCGATCCCAGCACGGACTTCTGGCAGCGCACCCACTACGGATTTCAGCGCGACAACGGCCACGCCCTGCTCGCACCCATAGAAGGGGACTTCACGATGACCGCCAGCGTGGCGTTTGAACCCGAGTCCCAATACGACCAGTGCGGCCTCATGATTCGCTCAAGTGCCGATCAGTGGATCAAGGTGTCCAGCGAATTCGAAAGCCCCACGCTCAGCCGGCTCGGCTCCGTGGTCACAAACGCCGGATACTCCGACTGGGCCACCCAAGACATCGACCGTCCGTGCAACACCATGGCCTACCGCGTCACCCGGCAAGGCAACGACTACCTCGTCGAACACGCTGAAGACGGCCAACACTGGCGGCAAATGCGAATCGCCCGCCTGCACGCCCCGGAACAAACGATCGAGGCCGGCCTCTACGCCTGCAGCCCCGTAGGCGAAGGATTCCAATGCCGTTTCCACGGCATCGAATTCGCGCCATGCCGTTTGAGCGACCCACAGTAGCCTGTGCCTCACTCCCGCTCGTTGTGCCTTGGTCTCCCGTTTATGACACGGCTATGACCAGTATGGTCTCCGGTTCCGTTGCCCACGCCCAATAACCAGAACGGCCTCATCGCCCGATGTATTGACCCGACTATTTCCCGTTCACCTTTCCTCAGGCGACAAACACACGATCGCGCACCGATTCATCCACACGCCCCGCCGGATGTTTCCTTAACCCCTCTCCCTGGAGGGAGAGGATCAAGGTGAGGGTGAATCCAACCACCCCGTGTTGCAGCTGCGTGCAGGTCTGAATTCAAGAACGACGAGAAGACCATGCTGGTCATGCCATGCGACAGAGTCCGGAAACCCTGCCCCAACGGAAGCTGGTTCGGCGGCTTGTGAACCGTACTACACTTCGCAAAAACCACCACCGTACTCATAGGTGCAACGGCATTGCATCCCTTGGAGTTCGGCAATCAGGTCATGCGCGAGGAACGGAACGCCAAGCCCGCGTGTCTCCATCTCCTTTCGAAGCAGATCCAGGAAGATACCCGTTCCGTCGGTCAGACAAGCCTGAACAATGGCGTTCATATCTTTTGCACTTGCTGCCGGGGCCAACTGCCCAACCTGCTCCAGGCTGCGTTTCATGTCAAGGGTTCGGCGGACACCACAGGAGGGCGAACCGTCCACCCCGACGACCCCAACCACCGTGAGACCGGACGATTGATAGTCCGTAATCTGATCGGCCACTTGTTTCGCCATCCGCCGGTACACGCGCCGGGTGTACCAGAGCAGCACCGGAAGCAGAACGTTGCGTAGCCGATACCGAAGCGTCCCGTCCGATCCGAAGAACCACAACAAGTTCCGTTTAAGCACTCCGCCCCAGGCGCATTGCTCGGGGCACGGCATCTGGACAATGCCGAGTCCGTTTTCAAGGCACGTGTGGACAAGCTCCCCAATGGCCCCGGACCGGCAGGCGCCCCCGAGATAGCGCGTGTTCTCGTTCAGCAGGCAATGGGAAAGGAACACGACTTTACGGCCTCGCTCATCGGCCAACTGCCGGGTCCACCGTCGCACGTCTGCCATGTCAAGCCTTATCCTCACTGGAGGGAATCAGCCGCCGAACTCCCGGCACCAGCGGCGGCATGAAGCGCCGTTCGCCGAATGCGGTTGTCAGCTTCTTTAACGGTCCCAATCAAGCATAATTGAATACGACTCGCAACGGCAATGGTCGTTTTCATTCAGTTTCTTGAAGACGCCTCATACACGAAGGCGCGCCTGCCAATGCAACGATCCCGCCGGATGTCTTCTTAAATCCCGCTCCCTGGAGGGAGAGGATCGAGGTGAGGGTGAAATTCACGCCCCCGATGTTGCAGCTACGTGCCGGTCTAAGTGGCTAAGAAGAGATCATTCTGGTCATGCCGCGCGGCAGGGTCGGGAAACCCTGCCGCTACCAAGTATGTGCCTGTCCTCAACCGTCATTCCCGCGCAGGCGGGAATCCACGACTGCACAGATCAACTCCTGCCGGCCAGGATGGACCCCCCGCTTTCGCGGGGGTGACGAAAGAAAAATGGAACGAAATCGAGATGCAGAACTGGCAATGAATTCAAGTGCCCTGCGTGTGAATGCACATGTCGTCTCTTGTTGTGTCATGGTCTCCTTGTTGTGTCATGGTCTCCTTGTTGTGTCATGGTCTCCCGACCATGACACGAAGGCCCCCGGAAACCGCTCCGCAAAAGGAATTTCCGGTGCGGAATTTCCCGCAGCCTGAAAGGCTTTCACATACCAGCCTGGGGCAGCGCCCCAGGATCCCCGCGACACCCCAATGCCAAGCACTGAAAGTGCGACACAGGAATTAACAGGAAAGCGAGCCAGCGCGAGGAGACCATTCTGATCATGCCATGCAGCAGGGTCCTGAAACCCTGCCGCAACTGAGTCATCCCTCTTCTGAAATCGGAACATATCCATAAATAGGTGTGGGAATGGTGTATGTCTCGTCCTTTACCTTCAAGGTCACTTTGATCGTATCCTTGAAGATGCCTGACTTCGGCAATTCGTCAAACACAACTTTTAGAGGTAAAGTGCCGTCTTTGATTTCTTCAGGCACAAGATGCAAACACTTACATGATGAATCTGCGTCGACAAACTGAATATGTTCGTCGTAAGGAGAGTAGTAATCTAGAGTACGCAAGTTTTCTGCAGCCGTGATCCTGCCAATTGAGACCAATGCAGTCCGTGCTTCCACAGGTTGAAGAACATGGCCCTTCACCTGAATGCGTTTCTTTTCCTGGCCGAAGTCAATAACCATATTTACGGCGAACGGCCCATAAGGTACGTGAGGTAGCAATTTTACTTCTAGTAGGGAGTTGCTAGCACTGGACCAAAGGGGGATTTGAGTTAGCACCCAATAGGAAGAATTCATGTCATCAATCGCAGCGGAGTAGGAATTGAGTGCTCTATTTACGGTAATTGTTCTTACATTTTCCTCTCCCCGCTTGACTGTTTCAAAATCCAACGCATCCGGCAATAGAGGGTAAGCCTCGCCAATGAGTTTCAATTGTAAAGGGGCATGTGACCTAAAGAACACGGTGCTATCTACTTCAAATTGTCCGCTCTTGCCCTTTGCGTTGACCTGAATCGGAATCTCAAAAGTTTGTAGCGGCCAAATCGCGCCCGACGTAAATTGAGCAGCGGTACACCCGCACGAGGTCGAAACTTTGAGGATTTCAGCTTTTCGAAAGGAGAAGTTCCGGAATTTATACGTGTGATCTAATGGCTTATTTGTGTCAGAAATTACGCCAACATGGACTGCTCGTTCGCCGTGTATCCCATGTCTGGAACTTAGCCACACACAAAGAATACATACTACTACGATACAAAAAGTCAATGCAGTAGAACGCGATGGAATTCGCACAGCCTTACCCACCCTTTTCAAATACTCAAAATTAGCTACATTTGATCGCAACTTCCTTCCACTTATTCCGAATGAACTGCGGTGAGAAGTAGACAAAAGTAAATGCAATCAAAGTGCAAAACGCTGCCAGGACTTACAAACATGAACCACAATTCAAATTCAAACTTGAGCGAGTCAGTCCGATCTCTGGGTACAACGTCAGGGTCGATCAATGTGCCGACGCGTTGCTAGAGTGACTAGTAGTAGCAGGTCACACCTGAAAGAAGTGCATGAAACGTAGGTTGTTCTTTCAACGTTGTCAATGCAGAGGTGCATTGATACCCATACTGTGGAGGATTCTGGCAGGCAAACATGAATGGATTAAGCACACAGTCGTCATCGTATTTGTAGCACCAAGTCGCATTTCCCTGGAAATTATCACAACCAGTAAAGCCGTAAGGGTCGTGCGGAGTCACGGGCATACATTTAGTGACCATATTGTTTTCCGTTACTGCTCTTGTGTGTCGGCATTTGTAATCATCGTATACGTCTTCAGAGTCGGTGCAGACATCGTCGCAGTCAAAAGGTGCAGCGCCGCATGGTTGGGGATCCAGGAATTCACAAGTCTGGCTGTACACGGCTAAAGAGGCGACTGCGATGCATAACGCTGAGATTAGACTGCTTTAACTTATTATGCCTACGGTGATATACTGTGGTCATGAGATC
>BTWA01000021.1:0-103704 GCA_045863295.1 Candidatus Hydrogenedentota bacterium | reverse complement strand
ATTCAGGCAGCCTTGCGCGCAGGCATGAGTATCGGACTTCAGCTCCGTAATCAGATTTCGGATGAGCTGCCGCGCCTTGTCCGCGTTTGTGATTAGCACCTGGATAATCTGTTCAACGTTTACGTCGTCGTGGCCGGGATGCCAACAATCATAATCCGTGACCATTGCTACGGTGGCATAACAGATTTCCGCTTCTCGAGCGAGCTTGGCCTCCGGCATGTTGGTCATGCCGATTACATCGCACCCCCATTGCCGGTACAGATTGGACTCCGCGAACGAGGAGAATTGCGGACCCTCCATGACCATATACGTTCCACCACGCTCCACTTTCACGTCCATGGACTTGGATGCAGATTGCAAGGCATCGCCCAACGATTTGCAGACTGGATGCGCCATGGAAACATGCGCCACCATGCCCGTCCCAAAAAAGGACTTCACGCGCGCGAAAGTGCGGTCGATGAATTGGTCGACGATTAGGAAATCACCGGGATGGAGGTGTTCGCGCAACGATCCGACTGCACTTACGGACACGATTCGATCGACTCCAAGCCGCTTCATCGCATCAATATTCGCGCGAAAATTGATTTCGCTGGGCGGAATACGGTGTCCCCGCCCGTGTCTGGGCAGGAATACCACCAACTCACCGTCGATTTCGCCATGAAGGATTTCGTCCGATGGTTCGCCAAAAGGCGACTTCACACGTATCCAGCGACGGTTCTCCAACTCTTCCATGTCGTACACGCCACTGCCGCCAATCACGCCGAACAAGGGCTTACGGTCTGCCACAAGTCATTCCTTTCAATTTTGCCGGAGCCAAGGGAGCGGACAACGGCCGCCGCAGCAAATACGGGTTCGACCGCTCTTCAATCACCCAATTAGACCAGCATTCGTTTCCGCTCTCAAAGGTTAGCCCCCAAAGCACATGGAAAGCGTCCGCCCGGCATGTCGCTCCGACGGCCATCATTGCGCCCAAAAGCTAACCCCAGATCGATTCAGTGGCACGATTATGCGATTCAGCACATTGATTCGCAAACCGGCAACTTGTGGGTGCAAGCCGGGTATTAAGTGCAGATAGGTCAATTGGTTGGCAATGTAGTGTGAGTGGCTGGCACAGGCACGGAGGAAGCCCAATCTGGATCAGAGACAATGAAATCTTGAATTGAACCCTGTGAAACCGTTGAACGGGCGATCCAATTGTTCGTTATCCGTGTTGAATAGAAACAGGACCCCTTGCAGAATAAATAGTGGCGTTCGAGGAACACTAGAGTCTGAAAGGTGGAAGTTTCCACGGATTGGCGAAACCCGCCAAGAGGTAGTCGATTGCGCCACCGCTGTATGGTGCGCATAAAACCCCCACATACATAAACGGTGTTGTTCCAGCCGTTTACAATGCAAGTGCTTATTGGCACACGCGTTGCTCTAATCGTAGCATGCAATGGGAATGGAAGAAGGGTACGCAGATGAATTCCTGGCAACGAAATGATCAGTCTGACGACGAGCGGCGGTTTGCACGCTTGCCCTTTTCGGGCGATCTGCACTATCGCTATGGCGCGTCCGAGACCGGTGTTGCCGCATTGCGGGACATTGGCCGGGGCGGATTTCGGGTCCAAATGGGCCGGTATCTGCGTCCGAGCACGCGGGTCCTGATGATGCTCAATTCCAGCCATGTTTCAGGGGTGGAATTGAAGGGCGAAATCATCTGGTGCAAGCCGGTCGAAGGCGAGGCGCTATTCCAAACAGGTTTGCGCGTCTACTACGACGAGCCTGGTGTGGTGGAAGCCGTTTCGGACTTGATCCGGCATGCTTGGCGCGGGGTGATGTTGGGTGGCGTGGTTGTGCCGCTCATTCAGCCCAACGCCACGATCCCTCATCCGTTCCTAATGAACAAAGGCATGCAGGAGGCCTGCGGAGGCCTGTAAACACGCTTTCAACGCGTGGCGATTAGGAGCGCATCATGGGCATTTTTACGCGTGTCCGGGACATCATCAGTTCGAACATCAATGCGATGCTCGATAAGGCCGAAGATCCCGAAAAACTCATCAAATTGATGATCCGGGAGATGGAGGACACCCTTGTCGAAGTGAAGGCGTCGTGTGCAAGCGCGATGGCGACCAAAAAGAAGATTCACCGCGAATCCGAAGAAGTAAAGCGTCGCGCGGCGGAATGGGCCGAGCGTGCCCAGATGGCAGTGGATCGCGGGCGCGAAGATTTGGCTCGCGAAGCACTTCTGGAGAAGCGACGGCACGCGGAACGCTTGGATGCCATCGACAATGAAGCCGCGCAATGCGACGCGTTGGTGGACCAGTACCAGGCTGATATAATGCAACTTGAAGACAAGCTTGCCTCGGCTCGGGAAAAGGAGCGTTCGCTGACGCAACGTCACCGGCGCGCGGAAAACCACAAGACGGCACAAACGAACATTCGCAAGCTGGATCGGACGGACGCGTTCGCGCGGTTCGAAGCGTTTGAGCAGCGGATTGATCGTATCGAAGCTGAAGCGGATCTCGTCAATATGGGCCGAAAGGTTAGCCTCGAAGAAGAATTCCTGAAACTCGCGGGCGATGAAGAGATCGAAAAAGAACTCGAAGCGCTCAAGGCGAAAAAGAAGGATGGCGCGCCGAACTGACGCGCGCAGCATTGGAACGTGGGGTTGACTGTGGCCGGATCGTTTCGATCCGTACTCGGGAGCGGGGTCCATGCGCATTCTTTTCTCGGTCATCGGCGTATGCATCAGCTTCGTGGTGGTGCTAGTAACCATCTTTACCACTTCTGTTGGCGCGCTCATGTTCATGACGGGTCCCGATACTTTTTTGCGCGATATGGAACGCGGCGAAGCGGCCGTTCCTCTTGTCTTCACGTTTGCTGTGGCACTTCTACTTTTTCTCACATTCTTCCGTCTCGTGGCAGGCATGTATCGAACACACGTGGCGCGCGTTATCGAGCCCGAAAAGGTACATGCGGACGCGAGCGAGACTCGGATGATTCAGGAGATTCATCAGGGCTTGATGAATTTCGAACGGCGAATTGAAGCATTGGAAACGTTGCTGCTGGATCGCGAACGAGCCGGCAAATTCTAGGAGCCGCCCGTCATGAAAGACTTCATGCGCACAGCGATGTATGTGGTCGGCGGCATTTTCGCGCTGCTCATCGTTCTAATGTTGCTGCGATTTGTGGTGCGGCTGCTGATTCTCGCTGTTGCATTGGCGGTACCTGTGTTGGCTGTCTGGGCCATTTGGCGGTATGTTGTACAGGGGTCCAGGCCGACAGCATCGGAAGCTAAGCCGGTGATAGAAGTGAAGGCCACTATAGTCGACCCGCTAGCCCGGCGGACCATTGACAAGGTGGACGAGCGAATGGCAGAGATCGATCGCCGGTTGCGCGAAAGCGGCAGCGATCCAGTAGGAGGGAGTAACCTGAAGTGAGTGTACTCATTCTGATGGCATTTGCAATGGCGTTCTTCCTGTGCTACTGCGCCTTTGTTCTGCTGCTCGTGTTTCTTGGGATTGCGGGCAAACTTTTGATCGTGGCAATTCCCGTGATTGCTATTTGGGCAATTATTCGGTGTTTTGCGGGCAGTCCTTTACATGCCCGGGCGTGCGCGAAGACCGGCGCGGAGTATTCGGCAATAGATGGACGATCAAAGATAAACCGGTTCGACCAACGCCTTGCCGACATTGAGCGGCGACTTGCAGGATTGGAGTAAGGGAGACCTTGCCAATGCACGGTCCCAAAGGAGTCTAAACGATGGCGATGACTTCGTTTGCTGCTATGGTAATTGGCGCATTGATCTTCATTTGCTGCTGCATCTTCGTTCTCGTGGTGAGTGGTGTGGCCATCCGCGTGCTACTGACCGGAACCGGGGACCGTACTGGCAGCGATCCGGACGATGCCCGAATGATGCAGGAAATTCACGGCGGGCTTTCGAGATTGGAAGAACGCGTGGAATCGCTCGAGACGATTGTCGTGGAACGTGAGCGAACTGACGTCTAGTGGTTGAATTTGGCGGACCAAGTCAACTCGAAAATTGGCCGCCGCAACGAAAATGGTGAGGTTTTCGTCAGATGCAGACAGACATTGTTGCATTGCTGATACCGCTGTCCGCGGTGTGGGGCGTGATATTTTTGATTGCGCTTCGGATAGTTCGCGGTGGCACGACGGCGCGCAAGAACACCGACCCGGAGGAAACCCGGCTGATTCAGGATATTTACCACGGATTGATGAAAATGGAAGAGCGAGTAGAGTCATTGGAAACGCTCCTTGTCGAGCGGGAACGGAAAGGGGGTACTTCATGAACGGACATCGCCGCAGGTTCTACGGAGAAGGCCGTCATGCGGTTCCGCCTCCATTGCCGGAGAAGACTGGCCTGTACCGGGCGCGGGATGGCGCGGTGTTTGGCGTATGCAAGGGTGTGGCCCGCTATCTTGACTTCCCCGTGGCGTGGCTGCGTTTTTTCACGATAGTGGCGGCGGTTTTCACCGGTTTTTTCTGGGTCATCGTGCTCTATATAGTCGCGGCGCTGTTAATGAAGCCGGAGCCGGTCATTCCTTTCAAAGAGGAAATGGACCAGGAGTTTTACGATTCGTACATGAATTCGCGCAAGCTGGCATTGGTTCGTTTGAAGCGCACGTTCGACAATATTGAGCGCAGGATTCAGCGCATGGAAGCCATCGTGACGGCGCGGGATTACGATTGGGAACGACGCCTGAACGATGGTCACTGAGGTGGTGCTTGTCCAGCAGTTAATCGCCCGCGGGCCGGCAAGGTCCGCGGGTTTCTCTCGAATTTGCACGGGATCGTTATCGGCACATTACCGAGGCCGCCTGGGTTCACCCCGTGCTGATTTCGTAGTAGCCCGCGAGGCAAAAGAAGACGAGAATGCCCAACAAGAGCATGGTTGTAGCGGGATGGTTTCGAAATTGAGGACCGACCCAGCGGGTGGAACCGTTCAAGTAGACGAGGGTAAGCGCAAGCAGTGGCATGAATCCTGCCCCGAATATGGCATACGCTTTCTGCACAGTCTCAAATCTCGTAAACAAGCCCGCCATTGGGATAAGTGCGATTGCCAAGAGGAATGCACGGTACGTGCGAGAGGCTGTCGCTACACGCTTCCTCCGGGCTTCTTTCGGCTCGCGCAGCATCAAGGAGATGGAGTCTGCAAAGATGTAGGGGGCGCTTTGCCAAACGCCAAGCAGGCTGCTGAAGACGGCGCCCCAAGCTCCAATCAGAAAGCACCACTTACCGAAGGGACCCAAAGTAGTCCCTAGACTCGACGCGAGTGTGACGACGAGCGCTGAATCCTTTCCGGAGACATCAATTGTGCCACCGATAATGACCATCGCAATGCCGAACAAGGCAGTCATTGTGTATCCCACTGCCAGGTCAATGCGCGACAAACGCAGATCGGCGCCCCCCGTCCGGCCCTCCTCACGGATCCAGTAGCCGTAGCAGAGTACCGTGAGCGTTCCGCCTATCCCTCCCATCAGGGCGATGGTCCATGAAAGCCCCTGCCCATGGTCGTGGGGGATCCGGGGTATGAGCAATCCTGAAAGCACGGCGGACCAGTCAGGCTTCAGCAGGACTACTGTCAACAACACAGTGCCAAACATGAATGCAATACATGCCGACATAACCACGCTGAACAAGCGGTAGCCGCCCACGAGCACCAGCACTGTGCCGGCAATACTGGCGAGACCGCCGAAGACGATCTTGCCGTGCTGTGCCGATTCGAACACCGGGAACATGGCGTGGGCGGTTGCCCCACATGCGGACATCATTGCCGATCCGGTGAAGTAGCTCCAGAGCAATAAATAGCCCATGAAGACGAATTGGAGCGGCCTGCCCACGCGTGTCATGGCACCTTCCAGGAGTGTTTCCCCTGTGGCAAGCTGCCAACGGGCAAGTCCTTCGTTGAGCACAAACTTGAGAAACGCGCCCAAGGCCGCCGCCCATAACACGGCAATTCCCAGACGGGTACCCGCAAAGGCCGCCGTGGCAAGGTCTCCCGCGCCGACTCCTGTGGCGGCAATCAACATGCCGGGCCCCAGTGTCGCCAGTACGCGACATTTGGAAAATTGGAGGTTCATGGTAAGGGTGAGAGTAGACAAGGCACGTGCAATCAGGCAAGAAAATGGGGTCGGCTGGTCACCGGAGTTTTGTTAGGAATCGATCAAAGGGAGGTGGAAAAGTTGACAATGGATCGAAAACCGGGTATCCACTGTATTGAGTCAAGGAGTCTTGGGCGCGCGGGCTGTGGGTGGCCGCGGGGAAAAAGGGAGCAGTGAAGGGCATGTTGAATCTGTCCGTTATTCTCGAAAACAGCGCACGCGACTATCCGGATAAGGAAGCCATTGTCTATAAGCAGTTCCGTCTATCCTATCAGACATTGAATGCCATGGCGTGCCAGTTCGCGGCGGCCTTGAAAGCCATGGGCGTGCGCAAAGGCGACAAAGTCGCCATGTCGATTCCGAATCTTCCGTATTTCCCCGTCGTATACTTCGGCATCTTAAAGGCGGGGGCCGTCGTTGTTCCCTTAAACGTGTTGTTGCGGCCGCGCGAAATTGCGTACCACTTGTCCGATTCAGAATCGGTCGCCTATATCGCGTTCGAAGGGACCGAAGTTCTGCCGATTGGGCAGATGGCATTTGAAGGATTCAAGGAAGCTGGCACCTGCAAGCATTTCTGTATCATACCGACCATGCCGGGCGGCGAATCGCCCATTGACGGCGTGCAGACGCTTATGGAAGTCATGGCGGATCGGCCAATGACATTTCCAACGGTTCAAACGCGACCGGATGACAGTTGTCTGATCATCTATACGTCCGGTACTACGGGCCGGCCCAAAGGCGCTGAGTTGACCCATTCCAACATGCTCATGAACTGCATGATTGGCCGGGATTTGATCATCGGACCACCCGAGGATCGGGTTTTGGCGGTGCTCCCGCTTTTCCATTCGTTTGGCCTGTCCGCGTTGATGAATACTGCCATACTCGGCGGGGCGACGATCGTCTTGTTACCTCGATTTGAAGCGAAAGAAGTCCTTCAGACCTTTCTGGACGAGAGCATTTCCATGTTCGCGGGCGTGCCTACGATGTATTGGGAATTGCTGAATTGCCCCGATCTGCAGAACTATGATCTGGCCAAGATCAAAAGCAACTTGCGGATTGGCGTCTCGGGCGGAGCGGCCATGCCGGTAGAAGTGTTGCGGCAGTTCGAAGAGAAATTCGGCATTCCCATCCTTGAAGGTTACGGGCTCAGCGAAACGTCGCCGGTGGCCAGCTTCAATCGTCAGGATCGCGAACGCAAAGTCGGATCGATTGGACTTCCGGTCTGGGGTGTGGAGATGCGTGTGGTCGATCACGATATGAATGAAGTTCCGGTGGGGCAGACAGGCGAGATTGTCATTCGCGGGCATAATGTGATGAAAGGATACTACCGGCGAGATGAGGCCAATGACGAGGCTTTCCGGGGCGGGTGGTTTCACACGGGCGATGTAGGATACAAGGACGAAGACGGGTACTATTACATTGTCGATCGCATTAAGGACATGATTATTCGCGGAGGTTTCAACGTGTATCCCCGCGAGGTGGAAGAAGTGCTGATGACACATCCGGATGTTTCGCTGGCGGCGGTGATTGGCATCCCGGATCCGGAATACGGTGAGGAAGTGAAGGCCTACGTCATACCGGAACCGGGTTCCACAGTAACGCCCGAACAGATTGTGGCGTGGGCCAAGAAGGAAATGGCCGCCTACAAGTATCCGCGGAGCGTGGAGTTGGTCAAAACGCTTCCAATGGGGCCCACGGGCAAGGTGATGAAAACCGAATTGCGCAAGATGACGGCGGCGGCCACGACGGCATAAACCGTACAGTGTGCGGCGTCATTTACGATCGTTCGTAAGGTCAGGGTTTGAATTGGCTGTATCCCGGACGCGGCCCAACTTTCCCGTCCGGAACACGAAGGAGCCGGTATGCTGAATTTGGCGACAGTATTGGAGACCAGCGCGGCGGAGTTTCCGGACAAGACGGCGGTCGTCTTCCGCGATTTTCGGTTCAGTTACCAACAGATCAATGAAATGGCCAATCAGGTGGCCAACGGCCTTAAGTCCATCGGAATTCGCAAAGGGGACAAAGTTGCCCTGTCGTGTCCCAACCTGCCGTATTTTCCCATCGTCACGTATGGAGTGTTGAAGGCGGGCGCTGTGCTTGTTCCCTTGAACGTGCTTTTACGACCTCGTGAAATTGCCTATCACCTTTCGGATTCCGACGCCGTCGCGTATATCTGCTTTGAGGGCACGGAACAGTTGCCGCTCGCCCAGGCCGGGTATGCGGGCTTCAAGGATGCCGAGAACTGCGATCATTTCTTCATTATTCCGACTGTGCCCTTTGGTCCGTCTCCCATTGACGGCGTGAAAACGCTGGGAGACCTGATGGGCGATCAGCCTTCGACGTGCGACTTGGTTCAGACACGCCCGGACGACACGGCGGTAATCATCTATACGTCAGGCACCACGGGCTGGCCCAAAGGCGCGGAATTGAGTCATTCGAATTTGCTGATCAATACGAGAATAACGCGCGAGTTGGTCAATGCATCGTGTGACGACAACGTGCTGGTCGTGTTACCGCTATTCCATTCGTTTGGTCACACTTGCCTGATGCACGTGGGGGTGATGGCTGGGGCAACGTTGGTGTTGTTACCCCGATTTGAACCGGCCAGCGTGCTGCAGGCCATGCAGGACGAGAACATCACGATGTTTTCCGCGGTACCTACCATGTTCTGGGACCTGCTGAATTACGAAGAGGCCGGCAAATATGACCTGGAAAAGATTGCCCGGAACCTGCGCATCTGCAGTTCGGGCGCGGCAGCGCTTCCGGTGGAAGTGATGCGACAGTTCGAAGAGAAGTTCAACGTCCCGATCCTGGAAGGCTACGGGCTGTCCGAAACATCGCCGGTGGCAAGCTTCAATCAGATGAGCCGGCCGCGCAAACCGGGATCGATCGGTTTTCCGATCTGGGGAGTAGAGATGGCCATCGTCGACGACAATATGCGCTTTCTTCCCGCGGGCGAGAAAGGCGAAATCGTCATTCGCGGCCACAATGTCATGAAAGGCTATTACAAACGCGACGAAGCCAACGAGGAAGCGTTCAAAGGCGGTTGGTTCCATACGGGCGATGTAGGGACGATGGATGACGACGGTTATTTTTACATCGTGGATCGGATCAAAGACATGATCATCCGCGGTGGGTTCAACGTCTATCCACGCGAGTTGGAAGAAGTGTTGCTGACGCATCCCGAGATCTCGCTTGCGGCGGTAATCGGAATTCCACACGAAGAATACGGTGAAGAGGCGAAGGCCTACGTAATTCTCAAGCCCGGATCGAAGTTGACCGGCGAAGACATTGTTGCGTGGTCAAAAAAGGAAATGGCGGCCTATAAATATCCCCGCATCGTGGAGATTTGTGAATCCCTTCCGCTCGGCCCAACGGGCAAGATTCTGAAACTGGAGTTGAAGAAGAAGGCCAAGGAAGAATTGGCCGCGCGGGAAGGATAGACCCAAGCCGGTACTTTACGCATCCACCACGCAACGGAAACCCATATTGGACGTGGCGCTGTCGGGAGTATTGGCCGTCCGCGCAGACACGCGGTACCTGTTGCAGTAGGATTCGTGACACAGAAATGATCCGCCCCGCATGACTTTCGCAGGACCGGACGGCGGGCCCTTGGGATTTTGACGCGAACCGTTCAGGTGATAGTCCGGGCTCCACCAGTCCCAGCACCATTCCCAGACATTGCCAGACATGTTAAACAGGCCGTAGCCATTGGGCGGAAACGAGCGTGCCGGCGCAGTGCCCAGATACCCGTCTTCCTGCGTGTTCATCCTCGGGAAATGTCCTTGCCAGATGTTACAGTAGTGCTTGCCACCGGGTGTAAGTTCGTCGCCCCATGGATAGGTTTTCTGTTCCAGGCCACCCCGCGCGGCATACTCATATTCGGCCTCCGTGGCAAGACGCTTTCCCGCCCAAGCCGCATAGGACGCCGCATCATTCCAGGAAACATGCACGACGGGATGGTCCATGCGGTCACGGATTGAGGAGCCACGCCCTTCTGGATGACGCCAATCGGCTCCAGGCACTTTGCACCACCACTCCACGCCTGGCACGCGAACTTTGACTTTCTGCAGCGCTTCCGGCGAAAGGAGCAGGTGAAACACGAACGACCATCCAAAGCGTTCGGCCTCGGTCTGATAGCCGGATGCCTTCACGAATCGGTCGAATTGCTTGTTCGTGACGGAAGCAACATCGACATAAAAAGGACTCAACGTGACTTCACGGACAGGGCCCTCGCCGTCGGCGGGATACGTGCCATTGTCCGATCCCATGAGAAAGGAGCCGCCCCTTAGAAGACGCATGCCTCTTGTAGTATCTGCCGTGGCTTGGGTAAACGGCAGGCAGCAACCCGCGGGTGCGGGCTGTACCGCATCCGAGTTGCGTTGCGGTGTGCAACAGGTATTTCCATCCATTGGCGCAACCTCAGAGATTCATCAAGTGCAACCCTGCCGAACCCAAGTTACTCGTGCTATGCTGACGAACCAATAGTATATAGCGTAGGGGCGCCGTCATTCGCAATGCACCATGTGGAGTAGTTCTTCATGAAAGTGATTATTACGGGATCGAGTGGAGGAATCGGCAGGGGCATCGCCACCTATCTGGCCATGGACGGTTTTGACGTGGGTCTGCTGGCGCGTTCTCGCGATTCCCTGGAGGACTTGCGTCAGACGCTGGAAGAGCAGGGTGCACGCTGTTTCTCGGCCGCGTGCGATCTTCGCGATCCAGATCAGACAGAGTTTGCAATTGCCGCGCTGATTGACGGCCTCGGCGGTGTCAACGCCTTGGTGAACAATGCGGGCATTGTTACCCGAAAAAACGTATTTGACCTGACTATTGACGAATGGCAAGCCATGGTGGAGACCAATGTTAGTGGCCTCTTTTATGCCACCAAATCGGTGCTTTCCCATATGAAAGCGCAGCGACAGGGTCACATCATCAATATCTCCTCGATATCTGGCAAAGTGCCGCTGCCAGGAGGCAGTGGATACGCCGCAACCAAATTTGCCGTGACGGGCTTTTCTCAATCATTGTTTCACGAAGTGCGGGAATTTGGAATTAAAGTCACAACGGTCTATCCGGGTTCAGTCGATTCCGCGTCGCACCGGCACGATCCCATGGCCGATTCTTCCTGGAAAGTGACTCCGGAACAGGTGGGTCAAGTATGCCGGGATGTGCTGAAGTCCGATGCAGGAACGGTGATAAGCGAGGTGGAGATTCGCCCCCTGCGAAAAGGACCGGGATAACGAGATTTCATGGCTTGATTCGTGCACGCCTCATTTCGCTCGCGCGAAGCGCTCGCCCGCCCGTTTACGGTGCGGCGTCACGCAGGTGTGTCGATGGGAAGGAGTCCAACACATCGTACTCGTATCGCGCTACGAAGTGCGGCCCCACCTGACGATCGCTGTGATGTCTGAATCCGAACCGTTCGTAAACGGCGCGCAACTTGGGGCGGTTTGCCTGGCAGTCAAGCCGGACGTAGTGGCGGCCCAATTCCCGAGTGCGATCGACCACCCACTGCAACATTTCCGCGGACACGCCTTTGCCTGCGTATTGGCGCCGAACGGCAAACCGATGAATGTAGGTGGATTCATCTTGTGGCTGGTCCGGCCAGAACAGCAAGTCTTCCAATTGGAATCGCAGCGTGGCCGCGGGGTTGCCCTCGACACTTGCCAATACGAATTGTCCGGATGCGACACCGGACCGCAAATGATCGTCGTCGAGTTCATAGGTGTGCCACATGGCCATGCCGGAATCCTCCAGCCAGCGCGACGCTTCGTTCAATATCCCCAAGACGGTGGCAGCATCTTCGATCGTTGCCTGTCGAATCACCAAATCCATTTCAGGGCTGTTCCGAGGGTTCCGGCGCTTTGACGGCCAGACGGTAGAGGTAGCCGGCCTGGCGTATGGGTTCCTCGTTCGGGATCTTCAGCCCGCCATACTGCATCGATTGAATTAAGTCTTCGGCACGGTTCTCCGTAACAACCGACCATGAGAAGTGCAACACGTTGGTGCCGAAATGTGGGAGGTCGGCAGGTACGTCCAGACGGACTTCGGTTTTAGTGTCCTTGTTCAGTTCGGCTTGCCCTAAGAGCTTGCCATTGAGGTGAAACGATACCAATTGCGTTCCCTGAATAGATAGCGGAGCTTCCAACGTCATTTCAATCACGAACGCCTGGTTGTCGCGCAAGTGGACAAAGACTTCGCTTTCTCGAGCGTTGGCCACCGCCGCGCCCTGTACAGTGGTAACCGCGAGTGTCTTGTGATACCAGCCGCTTCCAAGCACTGGTTTCAGCGCCAGACCCTTCAATTCAACCCATGGCCGAAGCGGTACGCCGGTGGAAACATCATATTGAGACAACGGCACGCGATGGCGTAGGGCAAACCATAAATTCGCGGGAAACGAGAACGGGCTTCCGAACGATTCGTGAAAAGATGCCGCGGCGCCCATCAATACAAACTGAAACGATTTCGGCTCATTGTATGAAGTCCAACTACGTCGGCTTTGCACCATTAACATCACATTGTATACGAGGATTAACGCAACAGCGGGAATCATAACTACCGAAGGTCGTTTGCGAATCAGGTTGGCGGCGCATTGACTTGCCGCGGCCAAGCCGGGCGTGAAGAATGGCAGTACACATACGAACCGGCGCATGCCGAACGATCCGCCCCCCCACCAATCCCAAAGTGCTGCGTTGAAGTATGTGTATATCAACAGGGCCATGGCAATCAGGACGGCGGCGTATCGTGAGCGGTGCCATACAAGGGGCAGTCCCAGAAAGCCCAGTGCCAATACGGGATGCCACGCTATCACGCCGTTCTGGGTGGAAAACAGGATTTGTACGAAGTCGGGCGACAGCCAGTCGACTGCGGCGCCGGGAGGTGGATTTGCCCCAAAGCGTAAGTACCATGTGAGCAATTGGAGGCTAAATACCGCCAATGCGGCGGCGATGCAGAGTCCGAGTCCGGCAAAGCAACGCGCATACGTCCGGTTTAACCCCATTTGCCGAATTGCATCTGCCACGGCAAGAAGAAGCAGGACAGCGTGGTTCGGGCGTACGCACATGGCAAGTCCTATGGCCGCGCCGAGGAGGATCCATTGCGGCAATGTCCGCCGGTCGTGGCCACGAACCCAAAGCCAAAAGACAACCGATGCCATAAAAAAGGAAGAGGAATGAGACATTAGAGGCTCGTCGAGGATGTACCACAGGAGAGGCGAACCTGCCAGCAGTACCATGACAGTCCAGAACGACACCCGTTCGGAGAACCAATGCCGCAGCGAGGCGTGGATGCACAAAAGGCCTAGAAACGCGGACGTGATGCCTCCAAAGATAACGGCCATCGCATAGGGCGAAGCCATGCCGTCGAGCGGCATAGGGATGCCCACCGCATTCATAACATGACACATGACAATGGCGATCAGATAGTACGGCATCCACACAATGGCGGAGCCAATAGGCGCCACATTATAGTTGGGGATCTCACTGTGGTTTTCCCACATCATTTCAGCCGTACCAGGAATCATCTTGTATTCATTGTTAAACTCAAGATCGCGATCAAATACCCAGGAATGAAGGTACACATAGTACTGAGGCTGATCGTGGCCTACGGCGAGTCCCCAGTGATCGAGGCTCCGTATGTGATGCTGCGCGACAAGAATGACTATCAGATAGGTCCAGAAAAGCAGAAGGCGAGATCGGTGCGTTGCCTTCGTCTCGGGCGAGGGCACTTCGCCGAAAAAGCCTCGATTGCTTAACCAGACGTACTGGATTGCGATCAGGGCGAGCCCGGAGGAACAGGTCCAAACCCCCACGACACCCAGCAAGCCGCTCAACGCCAGATTGTATCCGGCGGAGGTGATGAAGGCGCCGAGGAGCAACAATTCGCCGAGGCTGAGGAATACAAATTGCGCCGCACGTGCCGCTCGTGCAGTACCAGGAGATGTGGGATCGGCCTCCGGATTGGTCGTTTGCACGGGAGGTAACCGATTCTCGGCTTGGATTGAATGGTCGTCAGAGGTGTCTGGCACTGAAAATTCCTTGTGTGCTTTGCATATAATTACCACGCGGCCCGGTTACCGTTGCGCAGAGTCGGAAAGGATATTAACCGTCGCGGAGCGGTGCCGCAAGCGGAAGATGGGAGGAAGGCCGAGGCCTTGCGCCAGGATTTGCATGAGCCAGAATCAGACGGGGAGACTTGCAGTATGAAAGAGCACCCATTAATGGGAAAGCCACTGCCCGAACTGACCTTGGGCACGTGGTACGGAGCAGAGCAACATCCAAATCGGATGGCCGGAAGCATTATCGTCATTTGCGTGTTTGCGGCATGGTGCAAGCATTGCATACGCGACATCCCGGAAAACAATGATCTTGTGGAGGCATACCGGCATTTGGGCGTTACTTTTGTTGGGGTCTGCAACGAAACCGACGCAGACGAATTGCCAGACAACCTTAAATTCCGGCCTGCGAATTACTCGATCGCCGTAGACGTAGGCGAGAAATCATTGCAAGCACTCAAAGTGCGGAATTTCCCGGAGTACTACCTCGTGGATCGGCAGCAAATCGTGCGGGCAGCGGGAGTGACGCTGCAGGATGTGGAAGGACATTTGGAAATGGTGTTGGCGGAAGAGGGGCAGGATTAGTCGATTCGTGCCAGTACGGGTCGCAAATTACGAAGCGGGCAAGACAACCCGTATCTCTTACACGATTCTAATTCGATGCTAACAGGCTCTCCCTAAGGTATTCCTGCAAAAGCTGCACACACATCGGGCTGAGCAGGAGTTCTTGCCGTGACTACATACTCTCGCCGTTCCTTTTTCAAATTCAGCATGGCCGCCGCCGCCGGTTTCGCGGGCATGCGCACATTGATGGAAAATCATGCTTGGGCCGCACCCATGGCTTCCAATATTGTGGACGGCTTTGGACCGACGATTCCAGACCCCAACGGAATTTTCGATCTACCAGAGAAATTCACCTACAAGATCATTTCGAAAATGGGCGATTCGATGAACGATGGGTTTCTGGTGCCGGGCGCTGCCGACGGCATGGCAGCGTTTCCTGGACC
The DNA here is from genome assembly GCA_045863295.1 of Candidatus Hydrogenedentota bacterium. Taxonomy (GTDB): domain Bacteria; phylum Hydrogenedentota; class Hydrogenedentia; order Hydrogenedentales; family SLHB01; genus BTWA01. The sequence continues at coordinate 88,537 of BTWA01000021.1, read as the reverse complement.
TGAAGGCAAGACCATTCTGGTGCGAAACCACGAACTCTCCAACGACGCGCATAAGATGGGACCATACGGTGAAATGAACCGGCTCTTCGGGCGCGCGCCGAAAGAACTCTTGTACGACACCGCGCATGGCCAACAGCCGTGCATCGGCGGGACCACAACAGTTGTATTCGACACGAAAACGCAATCCGTCGTGCATGAGTATCTCAGCCTGACCGGCACCATACGCAATTGCGCTGGAGGCCCCACACCTTGGGGATCGTGGGTCACGTGTGAAGAAACGGTGCAAAGAGCCGAAGGCATGTTTGAACAGGATCATGGCTACAACTTTGAAGTGCCCGCCCAGGCAAACGGTGGGCTGACCAAACCCATTGCCTTGAAGGCAATGGGCCGCTTCAACCACGAAGCGGTTGCCGTGGATCCTCAATTCGGAATCGTATACCAAACGGAAGACCGGCAAGACGGGCTAATCTACCGCTTTGTGCCGAATACCCCCGGCCATTTGGCCGGCGGCGGCATTCTCCAATCGCTCGTAGTATGCGATAGGAAATCGTGCGACACGCGAAACTGGGGCGAAGGCGATGCTATTTCAGTGGGAGCCGGCTTTGAAGTTGAATGGATGGACATGCAAGACGTGGAAAGTCCCAACGACGACTTGCGGATACAGGGGTTCGAGGGAGGCGCAGCCCGGTTTGCTCGAGGCGAGGGCATGTGGTACGGCCATGGCGGCATCTACTTTGCTTGCACCAACGGCGGACATGCAAAGAAAGGCCAGATATGGAAGTACACGCAGGGAGAGTCCATCAAACGAGGACGACTTGAGTTGTTCGTCGAACCGAATGAGGGCACTCTCATCGAGAACTGCGATAATCTAACCGTGGCACCCTGGGGCGATTTGGTGGTTTGCGAAGACGGAGACGGGGACCAATTCCTCGTAGGAATCACTCCCGAGGGGAGTATCTACAAATTCGGCCGAAACGCTGTGAGTGCCTCTGAATTGGCGGGTGCCACGTTCTCTCCGGACGGCAGCACCCTCTTTGTCAATATTCAGCACAACGGGTTAACGCTGGCCATCACCGGTCCCTGGCGCACCGCATAGGTTTTCGCCGGTTCCGGGTGTTGACCTCCTTCGCGCGAGGCGGCTCATGTTGCTCCGCCTCGCGTTTTGTTTTGCCCTCAAGCTGTGTGGCAGTTTGCCGTCCACAGTAAGCCCGCAAGCAAACTTGAAACCCCGGTCCAACTCCGCTACAACGGGGCGGGCCACATGGAATCCATCACGAACCAAGGGGGGCGGGGTCATGATTTGGAAGCGGCGAGACTTGATTCGATCGCTGTCAGCGTTTCTGGGCGGAGGTGTGGTGACAGGCATGACAGGGCCCCGCGTGGAGGCGGCACCAGCGGCCCTGGGGGAGTACAAGGATGCGCCCGTAGAACGAGTGACTGTGGAGGATCCAGATGCGATCAAACTGTCATTTGACCTGGTGGTGGTTGGTGGCGGCATAGCGGGCACCTCGGCCGCAATCAGTGCCGCGCGCAACGGCGTCAAAGTGGCGCTGGTGCATGAGCGATCGATGCTGGGTGGCAATTCATCTACCGAAGTAAAGCTGTATCCGGAGAACAATAGCGGACACCAGCCATGGATCAAGGAAGGCGGGATTCACGACGAGTTTCACATCGAAGATCGGGTGCGCAATCACCTCGCCTACCGCGAAGGTACGATGAACTGCCATTGGGATCTGGTGCTGTACGAATGGGTAATTCGCGAACCGAACATCACACTGTTGCTGAATACACACATGCACCGCGTAATTATGAAGAATGCGGCCGTCATCGAATCGGTGTACTGCATTCAACTCGGCACGGAGAAGTCGTTCTTGATTCATGCGCCGTTGTTTGTCGATGCCTCGGGCGACGGCGTGCTGGCGCATAAGGCGGGGGCGGAGTATCGCTGGGGCCGAGAGGGGCAGGATGAGTATGGCGAAGCGCTGGCGCCCCACAAGGCCGACGAGCAATTGATGGGCAATACGCTCTTTTTTCGCGCCATTGACACGGGTAAGCCGGTTCCATTCAAGCGGCCGGATTGGGCGGCGGAGTTTCCCACCGAAGACGATCTGCCGAACCGGAATCATTCGCAATTTGAAGGCGGATATTGGTGGATCGAAGTGGGCGCGCCCTACCATCCAATTCAAGACAACAACGCAATTGTGCATGAGGGTCTGCGGCAGTTGCTGGGCGTATGGGATCATATCAAGAACAAAGGTGATCACGGCGCGGAAAACTACGGATTGGAGTTCGCCGGGTTCTGGCCCTACAAACGCGAATGCAGGCGCATTCTCGGCGACTACGTCATTAAACAGCAACACATACAGAATCCCGAAATCCTGCCCGATACGGTGGCCTATGGGGTGTGGGGCATCGACATCCATGTGCAGGGCGGAATCTTGAACCGAAAAGAGGAGCCTTATCCGCCTCCCGGCCGGGACGACAAATGGGAAGCGTATGGCACGATGCCGTATGGCATCCCGTTGCGCGCCTTGTACTCCCGAAATGTATCTAACCTGATGATGGCGGGACGCCCCATCAGTGGATCGTACGTGGCATTTGCCTCGACACGCGTATTATCCACGGGTAGCATCGTGGGCGAGGCCGTAGGTGTGGCCGCGAGCCTTTGCAAGGAGCACGGCCTGAAGCCCCGGGAAGTGGCTGCAAAATACGCCAAGGAGTGCCAGCAGAAGTTGCTGCGCCAGGGTGCGTCGATTCCGGGCGTGGTGAATGAAGATCCGAACGATTTGGCGCGCAAGGCTCGTGCGTCGGCAAGCAGCGAGGCGCCGCTGTTGTTCCCGAATTCCACCACGGAGTATGAACTGAAAATGCCTCTGGGGCAGGTAGTGCCGGTGTCAGGTCGCCGAATCGATACCATCGAGCTGCTACTGGAAAACCGCACTGGACAGGATGTGGAGTTGGTACTCGACGTCCATGAAGCCGCGCACGTGTGGGATTTTCGCGAAGGCCGGCATTTGGGTCGTGCGACCTCCACAATAAAGGCCGGTGCGCCGCATTGGGCGAAGTTTTCTGTGAATGTCGCGGCAAAACCCAACCGGCTTGCGTTCTTTCAGTTGGAGATCGCCCCAGGCGTTTTCTGGAAAATGCACCAGGAATCCGATACAGCGCCCTGGTCGCCTTGTCCTGTCGGAGTTACAGCGGCCAGCCGGCCCGGTCCGAGCCGCTGGCGGCCCTACACACAGGGGCGAAACTTCACCATGCGATTGACACCCGACAGCAGGCCGTTCTCGGCCAGTAATGCCATTCGAGGCGCGAACCGGCCCGACCAGTGGACTAATCTATGGATTTCCGATCCGGATGCGGGATTGCCCGCGTGGTTGGAGTTGCAGTGGCCCAGGCCCGTCACTTTTAACACGGTCGAAATCACATTCGACACGAATATGAATCGGCGGGTACTCCTGCCGCTATTCCGGTACCCGGAGTGTGTGAAGGATTATCGAGTGGAAATACCGGAAGGCTTGGGCTGGCGTTCTCTGGCGGAGGCGAAGGACAACTATTTCAGGCGTCGAACCCACGTATTCGACACCGTCAAGTCCGGACGCTTGCGCATCGCTGTAGACGCTACCAACGGGTTGCCTTCAGCCCGAATCTACGAAGTTCGCGTCTACCATGAATCGGGGAGGGCATGATAGACTCTGGGTCAGTCCTTGGTACTTGGGTGCGAAATTGCGGGCAACACTGTCTTTTTCTGGAGAAACTTCATGCGCTTCCGTATTGTGCACGTGCGAGTAATTGCACTTCTGGCCATGGCGACGGCCTGCACGGCATCGGGCCAAGGCGTTACGCTGAAAGAGGGTGATGGTCTTCGGTGGTTCAAAGGCAATACGCATACACATAGTCTTTGGTCAGACGGCGATGCGCCTCCGGAAGTGGCGCTGGAATGGTACAAGTCGCACGGCTATGACTTCCTCTGCATGTCCGAGCACAACACACTGATGATCGGCGATCAGTGGCGTTATGTTGCTCCAGACATGAAGCTTACCCCGGACCATTTACAGGCGATTAAGGACACGTTTGGGGCGGATTGGGTAGTGACGAAAGAGGAAGACGGCCGTTTGCAAATGAAGTTGAAGACGTTCGACGAGTTGCAGGCGCGATTCGACGAGCCGGGAAAGTTTCTGTCCATACAGGCGGAGGAAATTACCTCGGCGACGCCTTCGGTTCATGTCAATGGCGTCAATGTGGGTGAACCCATCAAGCCGCGCATTGGTGGTGAACCGGTGACTGCGCTGATATACAACATTTCCGCGGTCGAAGATCAGGGCAAACGGCTTGGCCGGAAAGTGCTCGCGCACATCAATCACCCAAATTGGGGCGAAGGTCTCACCGCGGAAGATATCATTGCCTCCGGCGCGGAACGGTTTTTCGAGGTCTACAACGGGCATGGAGGCGTGCGTAACTGGGGCGATTCCAGTCTGAACAAGGTTTCTACCGATAGGTTGTGGGATATCGTTCTGGCGATTCGGCTGAGTGCACAAAAGGAACGCCCTTTGTACGGCGTCGGCACCGACGACGCTCACAACTACTACAAGCGCGGCCCCGGCGGTTCTATCCCCGGACGCGGATGGTGCATGGTGCTTTCACCGGAATTGTCGGCCGAGGCGCTAATCGAGGCCATGCACAAAGGCCATTTCTACGCGAGTTCTGGAGTAGTTGTGGACGAGATATCTTGGACCCAAAGTGAATTCCGGGTGCAAATGAAATCCGAGCCCGGCGTAACGTACACCACCCAGTTCATAGGTACGATGAAAGGGGTGGATACAAACGGTGAACTTGTTGCCGGCGAAGACGGAAAGAGCGACCGCAACACGAAGAAATACTCCGATGCCATTGGCAAAGTGCTGCTGGAAACCACGGAGAATCCGGCCGTCTATCCGGTGACGGGCAACGAACTCTATGTGCGGGTCAAGATCGTTTCCTCCAAATTGAAAAGCGACCCATTCAAGGAAGGGGACGTGGAGATGGCGTGGGTGCAACCGATTGTTCCATAATTTTTCCCGCGGATTGAATGCATATGGCCGCTCGTTTGAATGCATGTGGTAGTGCCGGTTTAGAGAAATACCCTGCAGGAACCCGAAGTCATGGCAAATTCTTATGATGTTGATTCTGTTTTGACCGGATGCATTGAAGCCTTTCGACGATGCGAAATCGTCGCCGATGCGGCGTCGGAAATCTATTTCTCCACCCGGAGTCTCGGCGGGCAGACCATCGGTTCTCACATGCGCCATTGTCTGGATCATTTGCTTTGTTTTCTGCGCGGAATCGAGACCGGCGCCATGGATTACGATCAACGCGATCGGAACCCAATCATAGAGAGCAATGCGCGGGCATTTAGAGTTGCCCTTGCAGCCGCGATGGAAAGACTACAGGCCATTAATCCCACGGCTCTGACAACGGTTGTTTCGGTAAGGCAATCGCCCGCATCCGGCGTCCACGCCGTGGCGATGCAGAGCACGGTCGGCCGCGAGTTGATGTTTCTTTCGCACCATACTATTCACCACGTGGCCATGGCGATGCATCTGGCGGAGTCATTGAAATTGTCCATAAGCCCGGAGTTGTCTCTTGCTTATTCGACCGCCGCGCATCGCGCTGCCGTAGGAGACGCCTGACCACCGGCGCGCATGTGTACCGTCACCATTCAGGCCGAGCACGAGTTTTTGCGGTTGACGATGAATCGCGATGAGGCCATAGCCCGTGCGCCCGAACGACCTCCAGCATTACATGCCGGTGCATTGCCATGGATCGCGCCGATGGACGGCGAACGCGGCGGCACTTGGATGGCCGTCAATGCAGCCGGCGTCAGTGCGTGCCTGCTCAACGGGTATACGCCGGGCGAGGATAACTCCGGCGCCATTCCCAAAGACAAACCCAGCCGCGGATTCGTTGTCTCCGCTGCCATGGAAAAGGGTTCGTTTGATTCTGTTCGACGCTGGCTTGAATCGGACTTCAGCCCGGATGTCTATCCTTCATTTACTTTGTTGATTACGTCTCTGGACGGAATGCTCTGTGCAGAATGGGATGGACACGGCGGGTGGAAGATTTCCTCTTTAGAGCGCGGCGGGCACTTCTTTGCGTCTTCGTTATGGAATACAGAAGAGGTCATCGCACACCGAAACAGGGCCTATGAACTGTGGCAGTTACAGGGAAGCCCGATCGAAGGGTTCTTGCCATTGATTCACCTGGAAAGGCGGGCAGGCCAGGAAGCCTACACGCCATTGATGGATCGGCCGTCCTCGCGCACGCATAGCATCACGCAATGTGAAGTTCAGCGGGATTTCGTGAAAATGCGGTACTGGAGCCGCGACGCAGGCCAGACACCGGATCCGTTTCACCCTTCGTCCGTGTGCCAGCTGCCGGTATCAGCCCCCGGCCTACCGCGGGACGTGATCTGACCGTGCCGGCATGGCTGGCAGAATCCATATCGCGGCTACCGGATACACCATGGTTGCAGGCATTGCTTGCCGCTCTGGCGACCTTTGTTCTGGAAGATGCCACGACAGCGAGCTGTGGGCTGTTTGTGGCGGACGGCCGGATGTCATTCGTGACAGCGTTAATTGGAGTTGCCGCAGGGATCGCTATCGGTGACATTGGGCTGTACTTGATCGGACGGCTGTTGGGCCCCGCCGCAATTTCCTTGGCGGGATTATCCCATGATCGAACGCAACGCGTGAATCGCTGGTTTGATCGCAACCTCTACCTTGCCGTCGGTGCCGCGCGATTCATTCCCGGAACTCGGTTACCCACCTACCTGGGGGCGGGTGCTTTCCGGGCGTCCTTTCCAAGATTCGTGATTGTTGCGATCGCGGCTTCGATAATTTGGTCACTTCTACTTCTGACAATCGTGAGCCAAATAGGAGAATCGGTACTTCCCGTGTTGGGGCGCGCTAAATGGCCTGTGGGCATCGGATTCGTGGCATTGCTGGTCTTAGTCGAGCATCGAGTTGGCAAGCGAATGCGTAAGGACAAACCCCGTCAAGATTCGAATTCTGCGCCTGTCGCTTCGGTATTCGAGTTTTGGCCGCCCTGGCTATTCTATATTCCGGTGGTGGCTTACTACGTATGGCTGTCTATTCGGCATCGCGGATTAACCCTGCCGACGGCCGCCAATCCTTCCATCTACTCCGGAGGCCTGATTCGAGAGTCGAAATCTCAGATTCTAGGTTTGGTACCGGAAACCCAAAGCCAATGGTTTGCCCCGTTTATTCTCGTAGAAAGGGGCCTAGGTCCCGCTTGTGACCTCGTTGCATTAGCAACGCAAATGCTTTCAAATAAAGGGATTACGTACCCAATCGTGGCCAAGCCTGACCTGGGCCAGCGGGGCGCTGGGGTGCAGCGAATTGTTGACGACTCCGCGCTTTTGAATTATTTCCACCAATTTCCAAAAAATTGCGCTATCATACTTCAGGAACTCGTTCCATACCCACATGAGGCAGGTGTCTTGTATTGCCGAATTCCGGGCGAGCCTGAGGGACAGGTTTTTTCGGTTACCTTGAAAGAGTTTCCAGTCGTTTTCGGCGATGGAAACCGGACTTTGCAGGCGTTGATCGATGCCGATCCAAGGGCTTCGTTGGTGAGGCAGACATACATGAAACGCCATGCGGAACGTTTGGGATGGGTTCCAGATCAGGGCGAACGTGTGGAGTTGGTATTCGCCGGGAATCATGCACAAGGAGCCGTATTCAGGGACGGAACGGCACTGGCCACGCCAGAATTAAGGGTATGGCTAGAGGCTATAGCGTCATCAATTCCGGACTTCTACTTTGGCCGGTTCGACATTCGGTACCGTAGTCTGGATGCGTTCCTGCAAGGGCGGGACGGGTGCATTGTGGAAATTAACGGCGCCGGCGCGGAAGCCACCCATATCTGGGATCCGGCCATGCGCCTGTCCGAGGCGTACCGCACCCTGTTCAGGCAGTTTGAACTGCTGTTTGAAATCGGCGCCGCGAATCGGCGCATGGGCCACCGCCCGCTGAGCGTGGTGCAGGTGCTGCGAGACTGGCGGTACTACATGAAGACGTCCAGGAAGTATCCCTTGAGCCATTGATCGGCGCGACACGGATGTACCGGCACAGGAGATTCGAGCCATGTCCTCAATGAAGACTACGATGTCCCCGCTGAGGTTGGATGACATTCGCGATGCCAGCGATCTCTCGGCGCGATGGAATGACGTTGATGTGTTGACGCTTCCGTTTGGCGGCCGGAGCCCATATGTCGTGGGATTTGTGTGTTCCGACAAGGCCCTGGAAGAGACCCAACGTTTGCGCTACGAAGTTTTCAATGTGGAGTTGGGCGAAGGGCTTGCTTCCTCGGAACTTTCCGGGTTGGATCGAGACGAATACGATGATCAAATGACACACCTCGTTCTAGTCGATCCGGAAGAAAACCGGATCGTGGGTACGTATCGGCTTCAAGCCGCCCGGCACGCCCTTCGTCATAGAGGATTGTATGCGGCGCAGGAATACGATCTCGCCCAGCTAGAACCGTATTTCGATCACCTCACGGAGTTGGGAAGAGCCTGTCTGGCACAGGACCATCGCACGTTACCCGCAATTATGCAATTATGGTTGGGCGTCGGCGCGTTCATGAATCTGCACGACCAGCGGTATTTGTTCGGCTGCTGCTCACTGACGACCCAAGATCCCGACGACGGTTGGCGTGCCATGAAGACCATACGAATGCGCCACTACCTTCACGAAAAACTGTATTTGCCGGCGCTACCCTCCCATTCGTGCGGCATGGCTTCACGTGAGAACGACACTGAACTTGGCGATCCATTGCCCCTGCCCAAACTGTTTCGGACCTATATGCGTCTTGGGGTCCAAGTGATCTCCGAACCGGCTATCGATCGCGAATTCCGGACGGTGGATTTCCTGGTTCTGCTGGACGGCTACGAAGTGCAACTCTCGCGGTTGGATATTTTGAAATGACGCCGTCCCCCGGCACGCAAGCGGCCCCCTCCGCTGGCGCGGTCCGGCGGGCATGGTCAAACCCCTTTCGCGCGGCATGGCGCACACTGGCCATTCTTCTCGCGTGCGCCTTCTTCTATACGGTATGGCATTGCCGCATTCTATTCGTGCGCGACCGCGCGCGCATGCACGCGTTGTGCACTATCTGGACCCGGCGCTGGGCAGCGGTATTACGGCGATGTGCAGGTATTCGAGTCTCGGTGGCGGGACCAATTCCACCCAACGGCGTCATGATTGCGCCCAATCATTCCGGCTATCTCGACGTTCTCGCCATCGGATCGATTGTGCCGTGCTTTTTCGTGGCAAAAGCCGATGTGGAATCATGGCCCATTGTAGGATCGCTATTTCGGGTAAGCGGCCACATCAGCGTTTCCCGCAAACGCAGCAAAGCCTTGGCCGACGTGACGGAAGCCATCGAAGAACGGCTCCGCGAAGGCCAATCGGTGTGCGTGTTCCTCGAGGGTACTTCCACCGGCAACGATCGCGTCCTGCCGTTTTATCCTCCGCTTGTCGAACCGGCGATCCGCGCGGAGGCGAATATTGTGCCGCTGGGAATACGCTGGCGAGCGGACGACCCACGCATTGACGTCGCCGAGGACGTGGCCTATTGGAAGGATCATACCTTTGGCCCACACGCCTGGCGCGTGCTGGGGTTGAGAGAGATTGAAGCGGAACTGTCGTTTGGGGATCCGGTTTTCACGACCACTTCCGAAAGGAAAAAACTCGCACATCATTGCGGACTATCCACCGCGTTTCTCTGTACACTTCCCTATAAGAACGATCGTCCGGTATGAAGCAAAGCCGCCGTTGGTTTGGTATTGCAGTACTGGCGATGGCAGCCAGCGTTGCTATTGGCCTCTTTCGGCGTTCGCCTGCTCGGCCGTTACGAGGTGTGGACCGGCTGGAGGTGGAAACGCCTTCGGGCGGATCGACCAGTTATCTGCAATCGGGGACATCCGGCGCGCCGCGTATCCTCTATATTCACGGCTCGCCCGGAGATGCGAAAGGGTGGAAAAGCTATCTAATTGACCCCATTCATGGATACGAGTCGATATCTGTGGATCGCATTGGGTTCGGGATGACGCGTCTCTCCTCACCGGAACCGTCATTGAAGGCCCAAGCCGCCGCTATCGCGCCTTTGCTTGAAAAGGTGGGGGCGCATTGGCCGATTGTCGTGGGTCACTCTCTGGGAGCTACGATAGCGTGTCGGTTGGCGGCTGACTTTCCGGACCGCGTCCGCGGGTTGGTGCTCGTTTCCAATGCCATTGACCCCGATTTGGAAAGGCCGAAATGGTACAACCGCATTGCGGAGTTTGGATTCGTTCCAAGGATATTGCCCCGCGATCTCGTTATATCGAACCGGGAACTGTTGCCGCTTCATAGCGAGTTGGCAGCGTTGACTCCGTTACTGGCCCGGATAACGTGCGCGGTGGCAATCGTACACGGCGAGAAAGACTGGCTGACCCCCATTGCCAACGCCGCGTACGCCAAGGCCCGTTTGACGGGAGCGGAGGCCTTGATTGAGCACATTGAACCTCAGGAAAGCCATTTCGTGATTTGGACGCGGCCTGAACTGATACGGCAGACCATTGGCGAGATTGCAGAAGCTACAGAATAGCGGGTGTTCCTGGGTATTGCCTACAATATCTAGGTGTGATAGGCTGATTGAAACGTTGATGTGGGCCATTTAAGGAGACCAGCCATGTTATACCGCTCGATAGTCCGTCTCAGCATGACGGCCGCACTCGGGGTTGCCCTGGTAGCGTTTTCGGGATGCCCCATCAATCTCCCGACTACCACATTTGAGATTTGGCTGATCAACGGCAGCAGCCTTACCGTGGACAAACTTACAATTTCGGATTCGAATCCGAACAAGGCACAATTGGAAGTGCTGAAGGGCGCTACCGTGCCGCCCAATGGATTCAAGATTATACGCAACGTGAGCAATGCTCTTTTCGAAGTCGGACAGGTATCGACCGTGTGGTACACAGTGGATACGACCTCCGATGACGACGCTTCGGTGGGACCGACCCAAGGCGGGATACCCACGGGATCGGTGATTCCGTTATTGGTGGAAGGCACCTCGGGGGCAAACCTGTCCGTGAAGCTCTTATCGTTTCAGGACAATGTCAAGGTGTTCTCCACGTTCGAAGGCAACTAGACTAGGTCGTTACCCAATCCAATCAAGCCGCTCGTTAGACATGACGAGCGGCTTTACTTTTCCCTCGCATTCAGTAGGATTCCTCCGAGTTCATTCCAATCGGCCACACGGGGAACCGCGCCGTAGATATCGCTTTGAGCACAAAAAGCAATATCGGATTCAAGGCCAACCGTTCTGAGCTTTTCCGAATGCGGAGCGGATTCGAATAGAGCCGGCACCCCCTCGTCGCGAATGCGTTCACACCATGTTTCGTACAGCGCGCTTCCTTCGCCAATGGTTTCGCCGGAAGCGCGTGCCAGGGAAACCGCGGCTACCCAGTCCTCCTGCGCGGGGAAGGAGGGGTCTGTCATTAGTCCCGCGGGTATGATCACCGCGCCGCGCCCTTCCCGCGAGACGGCACGAACAAGCGCGCCCCCGTTTACCGTACTCCCCATGTAGACTGCCGCCGCGCCCCGGGACTGCACCAGACGGCCCGCACCCGTAGTGGTGGTAAAAATAACGCGGCGCCCCAGGGCTGCATCGGCTTCGCGTGGACTGTTGCCAAAGTCAAACCCTACCGGCGGCAATCCTCCGCGTTCTCCGTACAAAAGTGCGTCGGGCCACACCTTTTCTGCCTCGAGTGCGTCCTCGATCTCCCGCACAGCCCAAACGGCAGTCGCTCCTGCTTCCAACAAGGAAGCGGCCGTAGCGCTGGCACGGAGTGCGTCCACGATCACGGCGACGAGTTTGTTTTCTATGGCGAACTGACAACCAGCCTCGCCTTCGACAATATGCCACATGAAGCAGTCATCCCGGATATTCTGTAAAAGTATCGAGCATAGCTGGGGAATGGTACGAAGACTGTTCTGTTGGCTCAAGCATTTCCGGGTGAACATTTTAGGGTTGACAAATTTATGATAATGCGTTATTGTTATCGACATGGCGCAAATTCTCACAACACAATTCTCTCGGCGCCGCCGATTCAGTAGCCGCCTTGAATGGGAGAAAGTCACAACCTCGAGTCTTGCTACTTTTTTGCTCGTAGGCACCATCGTACTGGGCAGCCCAATTGGGCGAGTCGTCCATCAGGTAGTGCATCATTCCCATGAGTGCGCCGCTCATTCCCCTGGTCAAGCTGACCCAATGGGTGCCATCCGCTGTTCTGGCGGAATGGAAGTTGACCAAGGTATCTGTGGGTTGTGCTTGGCCTATGCCTCCGAGTCAGGCCGGGCAGTTCTAAGAAATGTGACGCCAGACCTGCCACCGGTGATGTGTGGACGAGTCTTCAGTCATTGTCTGCAAAATCGTGTTCAACCTTCCTCAGAATGGAAATCCCGCGGTCCTCCTCTCCCAGCCTGAATCATCGCACCAGTTCATGGGTACCGTCACAAATTGGGGCGTACTTGGAACTTGTTGTCGGCCGCTGTCCACTCGTACCTGGCATCCGCGATAGCCGCTCTGAGCAACATAGTCCAGCGCGTCACAGGTCTCACTAGGCACCTCGTCTGCAAATGCCTGACTGCCGTGCACAGACCCTACTGAACAAGCACACGCGGAATTTTTCCGCGACGTGTTGCCCACAGGTGTGCGATCTCTTGAGAAGCAGAAACAAATTGCCGACGCAAAGGGAGAGGCAGCCATGGAAATAATCGTTAGACGCCGGGACATCTACGTATGCGCAATTCTGATTCTGGGTTTCAGTTCATTTAGCGCATGGGCATTGTATGACACGAACAACATGAAAAAGGAATTGGACAAACTAGCGGAGTTTCATCTCTACGACTATTTCGACCGTCCAAACGGCGACTGGGACAAAAGCGAGTTCGACTATTTGGCCATCGTGGACAGTGGCAAGGCGTTTGTCCTTTTCGGCCGTTCGTACGGGGTAGTGCACACATACTACAAGCGAAAAGGCGATACCGACTTCAAGACATTCGAGGGGATTGAGTATTTCTACAACTGGGAACATGGCGAGTGGAAGTTGATGGATAGCGCCGGATGTGGAGCAGTGGAACACCACATCCGCGCGTTCGACACTTTTATACAGCAGAATGTGGATGTACCCAACCGGATTTTCAACAAGGCGTTGGGGATCGACTTCTTGGATGATCATGACCACAGCCAACATATGCACGATCACGATAACCACAAGCATGCCCTCGGCGATCACGCCCACGTGCACGAAGAAACTGACGCCCCGGATAAAAAGAACCGGACACTCCCTTCGATCGAACCAGTTCCCGCAACGGACAACACCGAAGACTTGGAAGCGGCGGGCAAGCCTGCTCCCGGCAGGCGGAAGACACTCGAAGAACTTGCGCACCCCGATCCTGAAAGGGAAAAGGCGAAGCACGAACTTCGTCAACGGCTGATTTCGCAGGAGTAATATTCAACATGGCAAACACAACTGAAACAGTGCTGCAAATCACTGACCTTTCCGTTGAATACAAAACGGACTCAGGTAAGTTAATCAAGGCCGTTCAGGGCTTGAATTTGGGCGTGCGTCAAGGGGAAGTCGTGGGATTTATTGGTCCCAATGGCGCCGGCAAGTCCACCACGATCAAAGTCTTGATGGGATTTCGGAAGGCGACCGCGGGCAAGGTGAGCCTGTTTGGGTACAAGCCGGGAGACATCCAGGCGAGGCGGAGGATCGGGTTTCTGCCCGAGGTGGCTCTTTACTACCCTTTCCTTACTGCCCGCGAGACGCTACGCATGTTCGCGACACTTCGCGAAATTCCAAAGAAGGAACGCGAAGCGACAATTGATGACCTCTTACACAAAGTCGGCCTGGCGGGTCGCGACCGAGAACCAGTTAGGGGATTCTCGAAAGGTATGCTGCAACGTGTTGGTATCGCGCAGGCAATCATGGGCGAACCGGACCTTTTGATTCTGGACGAAGTAACGTCCGGTCTGGATCCGGTCGCACGATACGACGTCCGACGCATTCTCCTCGATTTCAAGGCAAAGGGAAAGACCGTGTTCTTCTCTTCGCACGAACTATCGGAAGTTACGATGCTCTGCGACCGCGTGATCTTGATCGACGAAGGAAAAGTCACACACGAGGACAACCTTGAGAACTTGCTCAGAGAGTTTCGTCGGCATGTGCTTGTGGTGGAGGATCTCAAATTGCCAGTCGAACTTCCAGACGGAGCCTATCTACAGTCAGTACATAATGGGAAATCCGTCTTGCAGGCAGACGATACCGAATCGAAGGAACGGCTAAAACACCTGCTCAAAGAAATGAATGCGCGCGTAGTCCGAGAACATGAAGAAGCAGGGTCGCTGGAGGATTTCTTTGTTCGGCGCATCGGACACAAAGTCACTTGAGGAGTCATACCGTGGAAAAAATATTCGGCATTGCGAAAGTAACCATAATTGAATCCTTCCGACGCAAGGACCCCTATGTGGTACTTATACTGGCGGCCCTTGTCGTGTTTGGGGCGGGCCTGTTCAGCCGCTTTGGCACAGAAGGGCTGGGTAAGTTCGTAAAGGACGTTGGGTTCAGCGTCACCTACCTCTTGGCGACTCTAGTGTGCGTAGTCACGGCCGCGAGACAGCTTCCCGTGGAGATACAGAATCGCACGCTCTATCCGTTACTGGCAAAGCCGGTATCGCGTGTTCAAGTATTCCTGGGTAAGTTTCTCGGGGTGGGCATTATGTCGACGGCCGTTGTGCTCCTGTTTTTCGCGGAGCTTTTTGTACTGTTTAGGATTCTCGGAATTCCCGTGTCGAGTGTGTTTATTCAAGCCATCTACTTGCGCACGATCTCAATGTGGATGATTGCAGGCCTGACGTTGACGCTTTCGGTTTTTTTGACTCACGGTGCGAACGTCACGATAAGCCTCTTGGCCGCGCTCGCCATGCAGACGTTTGCCAATACTGTGATGACCGTAAGGACGGAACTCGAGGGAACCATGTTGCGGGTCTTCGATATCGTCTATTGGTCGGTGCCCCATTTGGAGTTATTCGACATTACCAAGCGAGAGGTACATGCGTGGCCACCCGCCCCACTTTGGGTATTGGCCGCGCTTACCGTATATGGCTTGACGTACACATTCATATTCATGGCCATAGGCATGCGCCGCTTTCAACGGATGAACCTCTAATGAACATACGGATCTCACAAACCATGCCAGCACACATGTTCTATGGATTTCTAGTAGCCCTTATGGGGCCGCTGGCGGTAGTAGCCTATGTCTCGCACGCCCATGTTGAAGCCAAAGCCGACTACCGGCCCGAAGAAATCGACGCAGCCAAGGAGTCGATCGCACTGTCGCTAATGGGGCAACTTCAACTTTCAATTGGCGACATTATGTGGTTGAAGAGTATGGAGTACCTCCATATGGGCATGGTGCAACGCATGCCCACTCAGGCGGAAGAACAAAGAGGCCACATGCGCAAGGACTCTGAAGCGGCTCCGACAGGCTTAGCGCACACCGAAGGGCTGCAAATGGTCACCGATAAGGAACGGGACTGGAGGGGGCTGTTCGGCGAGATTGAGCGCAGTGTAAAACCCTACGATACCGTCCACAAACACGACGATCCAGTTGAGCTTATCCCGTGGTACGAACTTGCCGTCAAGATGAATCCGGGATTGGAGAGGTTGTACACACTGGGCGCGTTTTACCTAGCGGATTTTGCCAACGAGCCGGCTGAAGCGCGGGAAATGCTCGAAGCCGGCGTAAAGGCAAATCCGTCCAGCTTTGAGATTCATGGAGCCCTTGGACGGCTGTACTTCGAATACGCGGATCGGCTGGACAGCTTGGTACATGCCGACGAAGGGGATGTGCTGCCAATCAAGACAGATGAAGAGGCCTACGCCTTGGCGATCGATCTGCTTACAAAGGCAGTTGAACTAGGCAAAGCGCATCGGCTCCAGATGGCTGAACGCCGGGAAGTGTTTGACGACACACAAAATCAGGTGTTCGGTGAGTCGTACTTGTACCTTTCAAAAGCCTACGCCGTGCTCGGCCGTTACGACGAAGGGGTGGCTGCGGCAAGTGAGGGATTCGAAACCGCAACCCGGTACTCGCAACGCAACTTGTTAAGGGTGCAGGAGCGCACGGTGCAGCGACTGATCGATGGAGATTCGTCTGGAGCCGATGTTGAAGACGCGGCGACCACTTTGGAGTCGGCTCAGTGATCCGAACCTCGAACCATTGCAGGGGTGAGTAGGTGCCTAACTTGGGAATTACCAGAGCGCGTGCCGCTGCAGGAATCGGCGCAGGTTTGGTGTTGCTCCTTGTTGGAGGCATTTGCCTGGCTTCTGCTCACGAGTACCTCGGATTGTGCACCCATTCGCATGAGCATTCGCCTCAAGAGGGTGGTCTTGCGCAGGACAATGCATGCCCGTTTTGCGATTTCCTAAGTTGCCCGATCGAATTTTCCCATTTCGCCGCACTGTTTCAACCGAGTCAGGCAGTTTGGAAAAGTCAGCGCTGGGTTCCGGTTCTTACGTACCCAAGTATTGAGTCTGGAAATCGATGGGGGCGTGCTCCACCGTTCTTCATGATCACATTACAGTCCTAACTGAAGAACGGAACAAGGGCAGACCACCAGGAGGGGGGTAAGCCCAAACTTGGAGTACGTTCATCATGAAACCGAATCGTGGCTTTACATTGACTGAGTTGTTGGTGGTGATAGCGATCATAGGAATTCTTGCAACCATCCTGCTGCCGGCTCTGGCGCGCGCACGGGAGGCAGCACGAAGGGCATCGTGTCAAAACAATTTAAAGCAATTGGGTCTGGCCTTTGCCATGTACTCGGGTGAATGCCGCGGACTATTGCCCCCAAGAAGGAGTATCAACTGCAACGGGACTCTTAGCTCGACCATGATCTTTGATGGGGTCTCGGTAATGCCCGAGTATCTGGCAGATCCGAATGTGGTGTGGTGCCCTTCTTGGGGAAAAGACCCATCGCCACTGGACCGCTATGATCGGGTCCACGGGAACAACAACGGTGTCATAGAGCCCTGTGAGATTAGAAAGGAGCCCTATAATTACACTGGATTTCTGATCGAAAGCGACTTAAACATTCTCGGTACCGCCCTGTTGGGAACTCAGGGCGCGGGACCCGGTGGGCGCTACGAAGAAGCGCAGTATGCGGGCACGCCCTGGGGCGAACTCGCTCAGGCCAATGCAACGTCGATTGGCGTGGCAAGCGACAAGGATTTTACCGTTTCCCCCGCACACGCAGGCACGCAAGCGGGTGGAGGAAACACGATTTTCCGTTTGAAGGAAGGTGTTGAGCGCTTCCTGATAACGAACATCAATAGCCCATCTGGCTCAAACAGGGCATCAAGCTCGATCGCTGTTATGTGGGACCACATAAGCACCTTGCCAGAGGATTTCAACCACGTGCCAGGAGGCTGCAACGTTTTGTATCTGGATGGACACGTCCAGTTCTCGCGATACCCTGCGACGAGGTTTCCTGTAACTTCGGATAGCGCGAGGACATTTGGACGTTACGATCGGCCGTTCGACGGATTCTAGATTCATTTTCCCGCTCGGCAAGGGCGCCGGGAACGCATCGCAGACTTACTGGTTGCCACCATTTGAGTAAGCTGCGTTCCCGGCGTCTGCCTTTTTGCGTGGTTTGTCAGAACGAGCGCTTATAGTATTCAGGGCGCGCTAGTGCGTCCACAGTGAGTTTTGGAAGTGCGCCAGGAATCTCCGATACATAAATATGGAATTCAAGATCACCGGATGCGCGCGCCGCTCGCATCAACAGCGGGGCAATCGTTTCAGGGCTGAAGTCCTTGATATTTTCGTGTATCCATGGAGCGTTGCCCAGGGCAAATGGAGTCAAATAGGCGAGCGCCTGCATAATGCCACATCCTTCAGCAGTGCTGAAGTTCCACAGATCCACGCCCATCTCCTCACCGAGATCCGCGAGGCGACACCAGCCTTCGAGATTCATGATGCAGTAGTCCCAGGATTTTGTGCGGCGTGTTTCGAGCGGCTGGGACCCGTCGGGTTTGAACTGGCGCCCGATGCGGGCGTCGCGCGTGTTTTCGAGGATGGTTATCACGATTTCCCGCTTCCCAAGATAGGCGGCGATACCTGCCGCCTGGGCGTCGTACCAAGTGCCGTGATTGTTCCATGCCATGGCTTCGCGCTTCCCTTTGTCGCTCGTTTGCAGCCATTGGAGATACAGGTCCAGCCATGTGCGAAATGCCGCATCGTCGTCCGGGCTCCATGCGCCGGACGGATGGATGCGCTTCACCCCGTCGATTATTTCCAGGAGCTTTGCACCGCGAATTACCCCCCAAGGCGGCCCCGAGTCGTTGCCGGGGACATGCTGAGCGTACTGCAAATTGGGATTCATACGTGTGGAGGGATCGACAAACCACGCGCGTAGAAGCAGCGCAGTCCGATCCGCGTAGGTCCGATCACCGGTCCAATAGTAAGCCTGCGACAACACACTTACCGCGTCGACAAGGGCAAAGTAACGAACTCGGTCATACGCGTTGGTCTCTGCCTCCGGATTCACCTCGCCATCTCGAAAGACATAGGGCACTCCATCTGGCTTATCACTATTGGGCCAATGGTAAGGGGATAAGGAATAAAAATCGTGCTTGTCCCCGCTGGGAGGAGTACTTTTCTTGTGCACGACACTGAACGGACCGAGGGTCAGCGCGTCTTTCGCCCGTGAAATCAGTTTGGCCCGGGCTTCTTCGAAAGCGAGAGTGAATCCAGGGATTCCCGGGTCAGGCGCGTCTTGGGCGGAGAGTGGCGGGACCGCCGCCAAGAAGCATAGCAGCACGCCCACACGGGTATGAATGACCGGCATGATGACACTTCCGTGGTTGATTTCATGATTGCGCGATACACTTTTGGATATCAATTCAGTATGGTAGAGGAAGCGTTCGCACATCAACGTGCGGCGCGGACGACGTATTGAAATGTGGGAGATGCACCATGCGTGCGGTAAAACGACCCCTGCGAATCGGACTGTGCCTAATTACGATGGCATGTTCAGGGACTGCCTGGGCGCAGCCCGCGGTCACAGTGAAGGCCGTCGAGGATGTCTATCAGTGGACGCCTTCAAACAACGGATCGGGGCCATTCTGGAGTTTCGGGTGTACGCAAATTGTGCGCTGGAATGACCAGGTAGTCATCAGCGAGATGGAAACGGGAAAAGACGTGCCACGACTTTGCAACACGCGTTGGCGGCTTTTGCGGCGGAGCAAGGAAGGGTGGACTCCCTGGGACGAAGCCGAAGGCTACCGCCAGCGCGAGCCGTGTCCGGTGGGTGTCACCGCCCAAGGCCAGTTATTCCTGAACGTGAACGATTCCCTGCACCCGCCTGGTGCCGAATACCTGGATTGCGAGCCGGGTCTGTTGCGCTACAACCTGAATGACACAGAACCGTCGGAAATTAAACTATCGCCCGTCTGGGTCGACAAGCCCTATTTCACGGATCACTCTTACCGTGGGTTCAGCGTGGATGGCCCGAAGAACGAAGTGTTGATGATGAACATCGATGCCGACACCAGCGTGCAGAACTGGTGCTACATGACTGCCTCGGGAGAGGTTATTAACAAGGGACAAGCATCGTTCCCGATCCGGTCGTGCTACCCGCAATTGGCGTTGGAAAACGGCTCGGGGCATGTGCTCGCGATCGGCGATATCGTCGAGCCGGTGGAGGCGTGGCAAAAGCACAAATTCGCTACCACGGGCGCGAAATGGGATTATGTGTTTCGCATTCTTTACTACGCATCCACGCCGGACGCCAAGAGCCAGCCATTCGGGCCCGTGGTGGAAATCGCCAACGTGGATGCGACGGGCGGCGCAATCAGCAATCAAGACATGTGGATTGCGCCGGATGGCGCCGCGTACATCCTGTACACGGAGCAACAAAGCACGCCCATCATTCGGGATACTTTTATGCCCGGTACTTCCGTAATCCCCTCTCTTCGAATGGCGATTGTAAAGGACGGCAAAGTCCTGATTCGGAAGACACTCGTCGAAGGCACGGCAGAAGGCAGTCCAGGACACTCCCGTTTTCACGAATCCGCCGACGGTCGGCTATTTGCATTGATTTACATGAATCGAGGGGGTGGAGAAAACGTATTGATGCAGGTATATCCGGAAACTGAATCGCCGATGGTGGCGACGGTGCCGTTCGAAAAGCCGTTTGGTACGTTCTTGCTGGCCACCAAGCGCGCGGGTTGTGCACCCTCGAACACGATTGATCTGGTGGGTACGTGCAAGCCGGACAATGTGATTTCGTATGCCCAGTTGACGATTGAATAAGGAGGCGCAATGGACAGAGATGTCCAACGCGCACGGAGGCGTGATTGAAGCGATTGCGCTTCATCTTTGTCGTGGCCGCGTCCACCTTGTCGGTGCTGATCGGCATGGCGGGCCTTCTTCTACTGATTGCGTTTTATGCCCATCGATCGCACGACTTTCGATATGCGCCGCCCGTAAAAAGTGCCATCATGGGCGTGAAGATTTACGCCGTTGAGCACGATGGCGTCTACCCTGCTTTGTCATCCCTGCCGGGTCGTTTGATGTTTGACACGGACGACATGTATCCGGACTATCTCGCCGTGCCGTGGCTGTTGATGAGTCATGCCGATCCTGCATGGATAGAAGGCAAACCGGACGAGTATTACTTCGAGAACAGCAGCTACTTCTACCTTGGCTATGCCGTGTGGAATGATGAAATGGTGGCGCTGTTCGCGGATGCGTATACGAAGCGCATTGACGAAGGTCTGCCCTTCGACACGGACCTGCCCGTGGATAGCCCAATTGAGCAAATCCGAAGGCTGAACGATTCTGTATACCGGCAAATGATTCCCGAAT
This sequence comes from Candidatus Hydrogenedentota bacterium, assembly GCA_045863295.1. Taxonomy (GTDB): domain Bacteria; phylum Hydrogenedentota; class Hydrogenedentia; order Hydrogenedentales; family SLHB01; genus BTWA01. Next base: position 67,559 of record BTWA01000021.1, on the reverse strand, counting down.
CAGAGGCGAATCTTCCCAAGTGGAAGTCCGCGCCGGATTCCGAGATTCCCGTGTTCATCGAACGACCGCACTCGTATCCGGGGGCATTGGGGGTATATCTCTTCGGCCCGGTGATTCCGCTGAGCAGGTCCGCCATGGGCGGTAACGTGGCCTACAAGGACGGACACATTGAATTCATTAAGTACCCCGGGAAGTGGCCAATGACGGAGGCAACGATTGATGCTTTGTCCAGGTTGGAGGCATTGCGGAAATAGTGGTTTGTCGCGTACCACTACCTGTCCAAGTCGATGATGATTCCAGTCATTAGACGCAAAGCTAGCTCGCCACCCTGCGTGGCATTGTCTGCCAAATCGTAGAAACTGAGTCGCCAGTTCAATCGCGTCCCGTAGCGGTTCTGTCTTTCGGGATTTCAATATCGCGCGTGACTATTACTCAACCTTCAGATTCCAGCCAGATACCCTCGTCTTGACCACAAAGGTGGGTGCGCATATCAGGAACTATAAGGGAGCCACTCAACGCCCGCACGCGGAAAGGGTTCCCGATTCTTAGCGTTGTGCGCGGTTTGACAGGGTTGGACTGGGTGCATATACTTCAGCGGACCCTTGCTATTCCGGGAATACTGGATTCGAGGTTTACAGGAGAGCCGTGATGTTGAACGGCAGCGTGCTGGTCCTAAACAGGTCGTGGGTGGCAGTACACCTCGCACCGGTGCGGCGCGCGCTGACGCTGATGTATCTGGACGTGGCGCGTGCCATCCACCCTCACGATTTCTCGTTGTATGCGTTCGACCGCTGGCTGGAACTGTCGCAAGACGGGCTTGGCGGCCGGTATATCTACACGCCTACGCTGCGGGTCCGCGTGCCGGAAGTGATACAGCTTCGCGACTTCAATGGCTTTATACGTCACGAAGTCCGTTTCTCCCGTCAAGGAATCTTTGAGCGCGATCATCATATGTGCCAGTATTGCGGCAAGCATTTCTCGCGTTCGCAACTTACCATCGACCATGTGCTGCCCCAATCGCGCGGCGGCGGTGATTCCTGGGAGAACCTGGTGCTCGCCTGTCTGCCCTGCAACGTGCGTAAAGGAAACCGCACGCCTGACGAGGCCAACATGCCGTTACTCCATCAGCCGGCGAAACCGGCATGGCTTCCGCAACTCGGCAAGCGCGTGCCCGATGAACAGCTTGTCGTGTGGCAGCGGTTTGTCGATACAAAGCAGTGGGGTCTTCAGCCCCAGATGCAGCCCTGACCGACTCCTCTATGCCCGGCCCCCTTTACGTTGATGTGGTTCTGCCCATTCCCGTCGAACAGGCGTTTACCTACTCCGTTCCTTCGCCTTTGCAACATCGTGCACAGACAGGTATGCGTGCCTTGGTCCCCGTGAAGCAACGCAGGGAAATGGGTTATGTGGTAGCGGTGCGCGACAGCGTCGAAATCGACGGTGTAAAGGCAGTTGTAGATTTGCCCGACCCCGAGCCTGTATTCACGCGCGAATTGCTGGAACTGTGCAAGTGGATTGGAGAGTACTATTGCTGTTCGTGGGGTGAAGCGCTTCACTGCGCCCTGCCCGCCGGTCTCGTGATCAAGTCGAAAGTCCGGTACGTTCTGAATCCGAATCAGATTTGCGAGGGCCGTTTTACGGATCGGCAGCGTAAGATCATCGCCCTGTTGTATCAGCGCGGTCCCTTGACAGAGGGGCAATTGGCAAAGGCCATGGGCAGGGGCTCGCTGAGCAATACGCTGCATTCGCTCGTGGCGCGCGATGTGCTGCGCGCCGAACCGATGGTGCCGCGTCAAAGCGCGTCTTTTCACACGGAATCATATGTACATTTGATCGAATCGGCGATACCTGACGCCGCTTCTCTGGAGCAACTGCAGCGCCGGGCACCGAGGCAGGCAGCAGTTTACCTCGATCTTCTAAATAATCAACCTGAGCGCATGGCTTCCGAACTCTACGAAAAGCATCAAGCCACTTCGACAACCGTTCGCGCGCTATGTGATCGCGGACTGCTTCGTGTCGAAGATAGGGAAGTGTATCGTGTGCCCGACATCGCGGTGGACGGTGGCTCCGCACTTAAACATACGCTCAATGCGAATCAACAGGCCGCACATGACGCCATTGTGGCGGCCGTGCATGACAAAAAATTTCAGACGTTTCTATTAAAAGGGGTGACGGGATCGGGCAAGACCGAAGTGTATTTGCAGGTCATAGAGGCGGTATTGGCGGAAGGCCGCGACGCCATTATGTTGGTACCCGAAATTTCGCTCACGCCGCAAACCGTGGGAAGGTTTAAGGCACGGTTTCAGACTGAGATTGCCGTACTTCATTCCGGACTTGGAGCAGGCGAACGCTACGACGAGTGGAGACGGGCGCATCGCGGCGAAGTGCGCATAGTCGTAGGCGCGCGGTCCGCCATCTTCGCACCAGTAAGGAACCTCGGCATCATCATAGTGGATGAGGAACACGACAATTCCTACAAGCAAGGTGAGACGCCGCGCTACCACGCAAGAGACGTCGCAGTCATGCGTGCCATGATGAATGACGCGGTCTGTGTGCTCGGTTCGGCCACACCGTCCATTGAATCGTACCACAACACACGCGCTGGCAAATCAGTTTGCCTGGTATTGCCAGGGCGCGCTACCCAAGGAGTGTTGCCGGAAGTAACTGTGATCGATATGAGGGATGAAACCCGGGAAATCGGTGCTAACGCATTCTTGTCCAGACGCTTGGAGAGCGCTGTGAGGGACTGTGTATCAGGCGGTGGGCAAGCCCTGCTGTTGCTGAATCGCCGGGGCTTTGCGCCGTTTGTCCTGTGTCCATCGTGCGGTTGGCTTGCCGAATGCCCGGACTGCAACGTCAGCATGACCTACCACCAAAAAGGCGCATATCTCCGGTGCCACTACTGCAACCGTCAACGAAGCGTGCCGCCAGTATGCGACCAATGTCATTTCAATCCCCTATTGTTCATGGGCGCGGGCACGCAGCGCGTGGAAGACGTACTGCAGCGAACATTCGAGCAATTCAGGATTGCCCGCATGGATGCCGACACCACTTCGGGCAAGGGCGGTCACGCCAAGATCCTGGGCCGCTTGGCCAATGGGGATATTGACATTCTAGTGGGCACCCAAATGATCGCCAAGGGCCATGATTATCCGGGCGTGACGCTCGTGGGCGTGATCAACGCGGACATGGGATTGGGGATACCCGACTTCCGCGCCGCGGAGACGACCTTTCAACTCTTAACACAGGTCGCGGGGCGCGCCGGGCGGGGAAACCGGCCTGGGCAAGTTATCGTGCAGACCTACCGGCCCCGGCACTATGCCATCCAAGCAGCGGCGGAACACGACTACGACGGCTTTTTTGACAAAGAGATTGCCCAGCGCGAAGCCGCTCAGTATCCTCCTTTTCGCCGCATGGGACACTTGCTTATAGAGGCTGAAGACCCTCGCGAGGCCGAACGCGGTGCCATGCTCGTGCACCGGGTGGTGCGCGAGGAAATAGATCGGCTCGGCTACAAGGGAATGGAAATCCTTGGCCCAGCCCCCGCGTCAGTGAGCCGGGTGATGAAGAAGTATCGATGGAACATCGGCTTGCTCTCGAAGAGTGGTAGGCGTGTAAATCAGCTCGTCCGGGCGGCGCGTGCGGTATTGAGTCAGGGCAGCGGACTCGGGAAAGTACAAGTGAAAGTCGACCTCGATCCTTACGGAGCCTATTGACATTGGACCCGGATAGTTTTTGTAACTATCTGATTTTTAATGTCTTGCGTCCTTGCCCGGCAACTGCCAAGTGTTGCCGTTCGGCGTTCTCTCACTGCCCGTTTCACCTCCGAAAAAAAATTCTCAACTACCGCTAAAGTTCTTGGCTAAAGTTGCCGATAGATCTCTCAGACACGCCGAAGTGGACCTTGGCGACAAGGCCTGCGAGGGCGAAAGACGGGTAGGGCCCACACCAAGGATGGGGTGGAAACGCGCACAAGGAGGTCGACTATACGGAAATTTGGCGCAAGTATGCCTTCATCGGCGATGCCGATAAAGGTTGAGAGTTGAACAAGCCCAGTCGACGCATCGAACCAGTTTTGAATCGATCAGGGATGATCCGGAGGTCTTACGACCTGCGGAAGCCGCAGCCGGGAATTATGGGTCCTGGCGGTGGCAGGTTCAATAGAGGGTGACGCGATGCGAAGGATTGGCCACAACGCATTAGGCGGATGTATTCGCGGTTTGTAAGGCCGGTAGGGATGCCGGGCGCCAAGCCAAAAACGAATGCCTCGCACTTTGGGTTGTGCATTAAGGCGCGCACTTGGGATAAGTGCGGGCGGTCGTGGCCGGCAATGGATGCCGGACAGGACACGAACGAGCTGACGGGGATGAACCGCGCACGGACGCGCGGGCCAAAGCACTCACGGAGGAATACGTCATGGGTCTTCGCATCAATACGAATACTGCCGCTCTCAATGCATCCCGCATTCTGAATCGATCCACACAAAGCTTGAATACGACGTTGGAACGTCTTTCCAGCGGTCTGCGCATCAATCGCGCCAAGGACGACGCAGCCGGTCTTGCCATTGCCGAAGGTTTTCGGTCGGTCGTGAGCGGTTCGCAGGTAGCCCAGCGCAACGCACAAGACGGTGTCAGCCTGGTGCAAACGGCGGAAGGTTCGCTGGGTGAAACCACGAACATTCTGCAACGCATCCGCGAGCTTGCGGTGCAATCGGCCAACGGCACCCTCACGGACATCAACCGTGCTGACATTAACGCGGAAGTCTCTCAACTTCTGACTCAGATTGACAGCATCGCCTTTGACACGGAGTTCAACGGCGTCCGTGTGCTGAGCGCCGCACAGACCATCACATTGCAAGTCGGTTCTCGCCAGGGGCAGACGCTGTTGGTAACCTCCCGCGGAGCTTCGACGGCCGACTTGGGCGTCAGCGCGGTATCGGTTTCCAGCATAACTTCGGCTGTTAACGCGTTGAGCACGGTTGACCGGGCGATCCGCAGCGTCACGCAATTGCGCAGTACGCTCGGTGCGCAACAGAACCGGCTTCAATTCACCATCAACACGCTGGCTATCCAGGAAGAGAACTCGGCAGCTTCTGAAAGTGCGATTCGCGACGCGGACATTGCCCGCGAGACGATCAACTTCACGCGCACGCAGATCTTGGTTAGCGCGGGTACGTCGGTACTGGCGCAGGCCAACATCATTCCGCAGACCGCGCTCCAGCTTCTGGGATAATGGCTGATTTGACTCGGGCAAATTCCTGGCCCGAGAACGGCCAGATTATTTGATAGCGGATTCTGGCAGTGGGTCGATAAGTGGCTTTACGCCGCCATGCCCACCGCCTTGTATCTGACGTGAATGGACCGAAGAGCGAAGCCCCCCCGCTGTGTAGGCCGCAATGAAACAATGCGGCTTCATGCCGCGGGGTGTGGCTGTTCGCCAATGCCGGTTCATGCATGGAACCTTATCTGCGCCCGTAGACGCGGAATGTCGCGGCGGACGGCCGTACCGGCTCGCCGTGTCTGCGCGACGGATGCATCGGAAAGGGGGGATCGGTCACACAAAAAGAACGGCGGTAGGGCGCCTCGGCGAATAGGGATGTTCGCCGAAGCGATTTGAACAAAATCGCGGCGCGAAGGCGCTGCGTCCGGGGCAAGGGATGCCTCGGAATAGCCACTCAAGGAGGTATATGTATGGGATTGCGAATTAATTCGAATATTGCCGCGCTCAATGCGGGACGTATTCTCAACCGTTCGACACAGAGCTTAAACACCACGTTGGAAAGGCTCTCGAGCGGTCTTCGTATCAATCGCGCGAAGGACGACGCGGCCGGTTTGGGCATCGCCGAAGGATTCCGGTCCGTTGTCAACGGCGCGCAAGTGGCCCAGCGCAATGCACAAGACGGCGTCAGCCTGGTGCAGACGGCGGAAGGTTCGCTGGGTGAAACCACAAACATCCTTCAACGTATCCGCGAACTGGCGGTTCAGTCGGCCAACGGCACGTTGACCGACACAAACCGCGCGGACATCAACCAGGAAGTCAGCCAGTTGCTGACTCAGATCGACAGCATCGCATTTGACACGGAGTTCAACGGCGTGCGCGTGTTGAGCGCGGCGCAGACGATTACCCTGCAAGTGGGATCGCGCCAAGGTCAAACCCTGTTGGTTACTTCTCGTGGCGCGTCGACAGCCGATCTGGGCGTCAGTGCCGTGTCGGTTTCCAGCATTACGTCGGCGGTGAACGCGTTAAGCACGGTCGACCGGGCGATTCGCAGCGTGACGCAATTGCGCAGCACGCTGGGCGCGCAGCAGAACCGGTTGCAGTTCACGATTAACACATTGGCCATTCAAGAAGAGAACTCGGCGGCCTCCGAGAGCGGCATCCGCGACGCGGATATCGCGCGTGAAACGATCAACTTCACCCGGACCCAGATTCTGGTGAGCGCAGGTACGTCAGTGTTGGCTCAGGCCAACGTCCTGCCGCAGACCGCGTTGAGTCTTCTGGGATAACGGTGGTCGGTCGCGAATTGCGCGATAGACGAGGGATGTAGCTCAAGGAGGACGCAGGATTACCCTGCGACCCCATGAGCGCGCCCGAAAAGGGATACAGCATCGTGAGGCGAGGGGGATGAACCCCGCGATCAGTCCCTAACAGGGAGAAGTGAGCTATGGGAGTGCGTAGCGTATCAGGGCCGGAGCTCCGTGCCTTGGCGGCGGTAAACGCGCCCACGCTTCAGACGCCGCAACCGGATGTGGCTACCGCGGCAAAGGCCGCGGCAGCGAAAGCAACCGCCAAAGCGGAAGAGGAAGCGAAAGCATTGCATCAGGCGATTACAGCGCCGAAGCCCGAACCGAAGAAGATTTCGGAACAGGCTGGGCTGCATCTGAGTATTGATGCGGCCACGGAACGAATCGTGGTGCAAATCGTGAACGAAGCCAATGAGGTCATCAAGCAGATTCCTCCCGAGGAAGTGCTGGATGTATTGGCCCAAACGCGCGAGCTCCAAGGGCTCTTGTTCGACCAAAACGTCTAAACAAAAGCCGGGCGGCGCCGGGTATCCTATCCGGCGCCGCCCAATGCTATCAGAAGGCTGCAAAACCCCACGGGGTTATCCCTTCTGGGAATGCACCGTTCAACCCATGCCGAGTTCAATCGAACGTACAGCGTCTTGTACGTCTTGGGGAAATTCTTCGCACTCGAAGATTTGACGCACTTCGATTACGTCGCCATCCTGCGCGGGGCATTTCGCCGCCCAGTCAATGGCATCCTGTCGGGATGGGACATTGATTATCCAGTATCCGCCCAAATGCTCCTTCGATTCCGTAAAAGGACCATCCGTTATGGTCGCCTTTCCCGCCCTAAACGTTACACGAGCCCCTGTGATCGGCGGATGAAGACCGTCCAGACCGATCAGCGAACCCGAGTTGGCAAGGGCCTCATTGAACTTCATCATCTCCATGACTGCATCTGCATCGGGGCGGAAGTCAGGCTCCGCGTTCTTGTAAACATTGGGAATCATTAGCATCATGAATCGCATGGTGTTTCTCCCTGTGTCATGGCATGTGTTGTGAACGAATAGGTGCTCGGCGGCCTTCTGCGAGATGGTCGAATAGGCTGAATCCTCTTCGACACTCAGCGAAGCTGGTTCAGCCGGCCCTCCAGAAATCGGCGTTCCGGTCCCAGCTTTGTGAGACTCAGCGCCCGTTCAAACGATGCCCTGGCATCGTCCATGCGTCCGAGTCGCCGGCACAACTCTGCCCGTGCAGAGTGCGCGAGGTGGTACCCTTGAAGATCGCCCCTGTCTAGAATAGCCTCGATAATTCTCAGTCCCACTTCAGGACCTTCGTGCATGGCGATTGCCACGGCCCTATTCAACTCAACAATGGGCGACGAATCTATTCGAAACAGCAATCCATACAGCGCGGCAATCTGAGCCCAGTCAGTATCGGCGGCCGAAGATGCTTCCGCATGAACTGCCGCAATCGCTGCCTGCAACGTATAGGGTCCAAAGCGTCGCGAGCTCAACGCCCGTTCCACGAGAGAAATTCCTTCGGCAATATACTCGCGATTCCACGTGGATCGATCCTGATCTTCCAGCAAAACGATGTCGCCATCGGGGGAAGTGCGCGAAGAGCTACGCGACTCCTGCAACAGCATGAGCGCAAGTAGACCCATCGCCTCAGGCTCCGGCAACAGGCCAACTAACAGGCGACCCAGCCGAATCGCCTCGGCAGACAATTCTACTCGCATCAATGAATCGCCAAACGATGCGGAATAGCCCTCGTTGAATACCAGATAAACTACCTGGAGGACTGTGTCAAGCCGGTCTGCCAGTTCTGCCGGAGCGGGTACTTGATACGGTATGCCCGCATCGCGAATCTTGGCCTTTGCGCGCACTATGCGTTGAGCCAGCGTTGGAGGCGAGGTAAGAAACGCGCGCGCGATTTCCTCCGTTGTCAACCCACATACTTCACGAAGTGTCAGCGCTATGCGCGCCTCCGGCGGAAGGGCCGGGTGGCAACAAGTGAAAATCATTCGAAGCTGGTCATCGCCGACACCGGTATCGTCGTCAACGTGAGGCACTTCAGGCTGCGAACCGTGAACTGCCTCAGCTATGGTTTCCTGCGCTGCGTCAAAACGGGCGCGACGTCGAATTACGTCGATAGCCTTGAATCGTCCAGTCGAAACGAGCCAAGCGCGGGGATTGGATGGAATGCCGTTGTCCGCCCATTTTTCCACGGCCGCGGTAAAGGCTTCGTGTAGCGCCTCCTCAGCCAGATCGAAATCGCCAATCAGCCTCACAAGCGTCGCAAGAACACGGCGCGACTCCGCTCGGTAGACAGTGTCAACCGTCGCGCGCGCCGACTCTGGTGGAATCGATTCCATGGAGAGAGTCAGAAGTCGACAATCACATTGAATCCGCCAAACGCTATTCGCCGCCAATCAAAGGGCATGGTGTTAGGATCCACCTTGTTCATACGGGGGTCTTTCATAACCTTGGCATTGACTTTATCCCGGTGGGATTTCGATTTGAACACAATCCATGCAAAGATGACGGTTTCACCTTTTTTCAGCTTCGTCATCTTGGGGAAGGCGACCAGTTTTTTAGGGTACAAATCGTCGCCTGCGGACTCGCAATACTGCAGTGCGCCGTGTTCCATCCATATCTTTCCCGCCATGCGGGCAATTTTCCGGTAAGCATCCACATTTTTTGCCGTTACGGGCAGGATGTAACCATCGACGTATTTCATTGGGGGGCTCCTTTTGCCATGTTCTCGGATTACGAACGTGTCTGTGCCTCGATTCTTTCACGCAGGCGTTCTTCCTGTTCCCGGAGTTCAGGCGTAAACTCGTCGCCGAAATCCTCCGCCTCAAACACCTGCCGGATCTCGATCTCGGACTTCACTCCCGTCGGATTCGGGCAGCGCTTGACCCACTCTATGGCCTCTTGAAGGGAATCAGTCTTCCAGATCCAGAAGCCCGCCACAAGATCCTTGGTTTCGGTAAAGGGGCCGTCGATCACGCTTCGCTTCGCGCCGTCAAACAGCACCCGAACCCCTTTGGAACTGGGATGCAATCCCTCGCCAGCCAGCATCACTCCTGCACTGACGAGTTCCTCATTGAATTTTCCCATTTCCGCCAGCAACTTCTCATCCGGCATGACTCCGGCTTCGCTATTCTTATCCGCTTTCACCATAACCATGAATCTCATGCTGTATCCTCCCAATGGTGGTAGTAACGGGGCTGTTGTTTGCGAAGATATTAGCTCCGCTCCCGTTTGCTCACCCATGGTCGAATCCGGTTCAGGGGATTCGACATGCCGGTTTAGCCAATGTTCTTCTCCACCACCGGAATCAACGATCGTATGCGCCGGTCTCGAAGGAACAGCCCGCCCCACGCCAGGACACCGACGAGTATCTGTATTATGAAGGCCTCGCCCAATCGTACGTGTGTCACTACGGCTCCGCCCATGTATGCCGTAATCAAAATTGCCCCCAGCACCTGCGTACGTGGAATGAGATATATAATGACACATCCCAATTCCACGACGCCGATAGGTCTTGCAAGATGTTCTGGAAAGCCTGCCTTCGCAAAACCCTCCAGGAATCCCGGGGGTTGCGCAATTTTCATCACGGCACTGAATAGCAGCAACAAGGCAGGCAGTGCACTCAGGATGCGGCCCGCCCAAATTACCTTTCTGGACAGCGGTGCGGCTGATGGTCTCGTTTCCATGCAAGTTTGCTCCGGTTACTCGACTGGTGTGAAGTTAAAAACCCGTGAGTTACACAAACGGGACTACGGCTATTGGGGTTTGGCCTCCACAATTCTCTTCATCTCCGCCAGACCTTGCTCGTAGCTGCCGCCGATCATTGAATCCATGCTCATGAACAGGCCGATTGCCTTTGCAATAAAGTTGTTCGTACCGTCGTACGTCCAGGTTACGTTCGTCTGGTCGCCTTCCGGCTTCAAAATAAACCCCGATTCACTGACACCGGCCATGGGCTTGAAAAACTCAAGCTTAATCTTGATCGACTCATTGGGCTTGCTTTCAACAATCGTCATTTTGCCTTCGCCTACCTGGCTATTCCCTTTCCATGCATAAGTCGCTCCTTCACCGGATTCTGCGCCGGCGTACGTACGCTCCAATGCAGGGTCAATTTTGTCCCAGGGCGACCATGCCGCCCAGTTGTGAAAGTTGCTAATCTGTTCGAATATAGCCTCCGGGGATGCCGCCATGGTGGTAGACCGTTCAATATGAATCTCGGAAGGCCGAGTCGCAATCACGACTGCAAGTGTCACGACCAACGCTGCCACGAGGCCAACTCCAATCAAAACGATTCTCATCGCGGGTCTCCATGTAAGTTTTTGAATGACGTAGAATAGGATCAAGGCTTATTGTTGTACGACAACCATCCACGACACGCCGAACTTGTCCGCCGCCATGCCGAATCCCGGTGAAAAGAACGTCTTCCCAAAAGGCATTTGCACTTGTCCTCCATTTGACAATGCACCAAAGATTCGTTCCCCCTCGGAGAGATCCTTCACCAAAATCGAGAGCGAGATACCTTGAAACGACGGCTTGCCCTCGCAGTTGCCGTCAGAAGCCATAACGACGGATTCACCGATCTGCAATTCAGCGTGCATCACTTTCTCTTCCGTGCCTTCAGGCATACAGGATTGATCAGGACATTCCTTGAACCGCATTAGGAAGTTCACCTTTGCACCGAGCGTCTCCGCATAGAATGCAAACGCTTCGTCCGCTCGGCCGTCAAACATTACATAGGGTTGAATGATCATGGGGGCTTCCTTTGCAGTTTTTAGTGACTAATGTATTCCAATCGTCAGGCAATTTGGGATAGGATAATTTCCGACGTATCCCAGAACTACTTCAACCGGTCTGGATGTCGCTTCGCGTTTACTTGAAGCGGTCTGGACACACTCCCAAAAATGCCTGTACTCCTCCACACATTCAAATGTGTCGCGCAGCAGCCCTGTCTTTAGACAGCAGGGTGGCCGTTGGGCGGTCTTCCTGCGTGATATCAATCCCGCCTTCCACAACACAGTTAACGGCCTCGAATCGGCCAGCACCGCCAATTCCAAGGCAGAAGCCACGCCGCAAGGCAATTGGATCCGAATTGCCAGACACGTCTGATCGGCAAGCGCGGCAAACGGGACCCTGAGCGGATCGGCGCTCATACGTCAGTACACCCCATTCGGACAGCTGACGAGTCCAACGAGGGGCCACAGGGTTCTGTGTCACGGGTTCGCGCGCCGGCTATCCCACCAAACTAGAACCTGGTTAAGCCCGTAAGCAAGTGCTATCAAAAGAGCCGCAATGCTGATCCCGATCAACGCGGCCCGGAGTTGGGCCGCAACGGACATGGAAACGCCAAGCCCGGTGGCGATGGCAATATAGCCTGCAAAACACGCCGGACATTTGGGCATTAGTACCAGAATGCTGCTTGGCATAACCCATCCTGCCCAATGGGCAAATGCCCTTGCCCAGCCCGCGTATTGCGATGTCTGGCAGTCACAGCCATGCCCGGTCATGATTGAACAGGAATCCATATCTCAAACCCGCCGTCTCCCGTCGCAGGGTCGAACGTCAACCCATAACATTCCACTTGTGGTGCGTCGGCGGCTACCAATCCCGATCCCGGGATCCACTCCTTGTAGATTGCACAGAAAATGTCCTTGATCGCGGCTATATTTTCTTGTTGGCTAAAAATGGCGTACCGTGTCGGGGGCAATTGGATGCTCGTGAACTCGGACGGCAGACTTTCAGTTGAGGAGACTTCTGTTCCAGCGATGTAGTCGAAGCTGCATGCCGCGTCCATGTTGAAACATACACCGTAAGCTGGGCCATACACGGCATGCGGAACGCGCATGTAGTTTGCGCCGAATCGAGCCCACAGGGCCGGTATGCAAGTAGAAGTTTCTTGAGTATACCGGTCACTATACCCTGCAACCGTCATCGCGCGCTTGTCAACGAGTTTAGGCTCTTTCATGGAAATGACTCTTTCGTGGCTCATGAAACATGTCCTCATGCCTGTTTGCGGGGAGGTGGTTCAGTGGGCACAACAAGGCGTCTCCACGGGCGAAGTGTCGTACCGGTCGTGAAACCGCACCCAATCCATGATTGTTGCTTCGTTTCGACCCCGGGGTACCAAGTCGAGAAACATGAATGCGCCGATCAACTCCTCGGGCCCGCGTCCGTAACTCGAATACGTGTGGTAGATCGCGCCGTCGGTGTCTTTGAAGAATACACTGACACCCGGGCATTCGCCCGGCTTCTTTTCCGGCAAAGGTTCATAGTTGTAGTAAGCGGTACCCAACGCAAGGCTTTCGTCAGTGAAAGAGACGTTATAGTCGAAATTAAAGCTGTTGCCGTGCGAGGAAACCCAATGGAACTTCCAGCCCATGCGCTTCTTGAAGGGCGCGAACTCCGCATACGGCGCCCGAGAAATCGCCGTAAACGTGGCGCCGCCATGCGGTATGTGCCAGTTTGCCCCGTCCACGTGATCGGATAGAAACGAGCAACCGGGGCAACCTTCGTTCCAGCCCGGCGCGTACATGAAGTGATATACTATGAGTTGATCGTTTGCTCCAAACAGTTGCGCCAATGACTCCGGCCCACTCGGACCCTCAAATACATACTCCTTTTCCACTTTGACCCAGGGCAATTCCCTGCGCTGGCGGCAAAGGTCATCGCGAAGCCGCGTAAGTTCCTTTTCTTTCACCAGAAGCGCTTTGCGTGCTACTAGCCATTCAGCCTGTGAAACGACAGTATGGGGCATCATCTGGGGGGCACCTCCTGCTGTTGTTATGGTTCCGCCTATATCGCCGGGACTACGTTATCCGCAATTCGTTCAACTGCCGAATTAGCCCATCGAGCACCGTATTCAGAGGCATCGCACTGCGGGCCGCCTTGGCGAGCGATACGCCGCCCTCGTAACCGGCAACTATAGTCGTTGCCAACAGGCGCGGATCGACATCCGGGCGAATCTGTCCATGCGTTTGGCTTTCTTTGATGGCCTCGGTGAAACCGTTTATCCATTTTTCAAAGTATTCTTGCGCCAAAAGGCGAATCTCGTCGTCCGAGCCCGACAACTCCTGGGCAAGGTTGTTCAGTGGGCAGCCATTGCGAACGCCTTCCGGTCCGTCACAGCGCACTGCATCGAGGCACTGAGCAATTGCGGCAACTGGGTTAGGCGCATCGCGCAAAGGCCTTAACCATCGTTCGTCAAGCATTGCCCCAATGATTTCACGGATTACAGCGCAAACAAGCGCTTTCTTGGAGGGGAAATGGTGATAGAAGGCCCCTTTGGTGAACGCGGTCTGCTCGACGATTTCGTCCACGCGCGTACCGTTATAGCCTCGAGTCCAAAACTCGTGAAAGGCGGCTTCCAGCAGTGCTTGCCGGGAAGAATCATTGGTTCCATGATTGGCCATACCAACTAGTATGTATCTTTTTGGGGTGTCTGTCAACAGAAAGGTCGAAGCGCGGCAAGTCACCCCGATTCTGACGTGAAATCAGGGAATCAAATTAGAGCCCCTTCCAACCTCAGCAATTCCTCCTTCCAAGCAAGGCCGGCGGCAAATCCGGTCAGCTTCCCGGTGGACGACAGAAAGCGGTGGCATGGCACAAGGATCGCCACCGGGTTGGCGCCCAACGCGGTACCGACCGCTCGGGCGCTGGTATTGTCGAGGCCCATCCGGTCACAAAGGCCGCCATATGTGCTTGTAGCTCCCCATTTTATGGATTGTGCTTCGCTATAAACGCGTTGTTGAAATGGTGTGGTTGCCTCCAAATCGAGCGGAATCGATTCAAAATCCTCTCTTAGGCCGGCAAAGTAGCGTTCGAGAGCAGTGTTGAGTGCTCGAGTTCGTTGGTCATTCTTCCACGAATGCAACAGCGGTATACGTCGGGGAGGCTGGTCCGAATGCGGCAGGCGCAGCGTGGTTAATCCATTCTGCGAGAACCAACCGAAGATCGGTCCTCGTAAATGTTCATACACGAAATTGGCAACTTCCAGCGGCATTGTAGTTTCCCTAGATGGTGCAGCGGCTCTATTCTACGTTTGTTCCCCGGTTGCGACAAGGCATCACTCAACTTACCATACGTAGATGAACAGCAATTGCCAAAAGAAGCCGAGCAAACTGGATAGCCTGCTGCAACAAGTGCGCGCATGTCGCGCTTGCGAAATGGACTTGCCGCTCGGGCCTCGGCCCGTGTTGCGAGTGCGCTCATCGGCCCGTTTGCTAATCGCCGGTCAAGCGCCGGGAACGAAAGTCCATGCCACCGGAATTCCGTGGAACGATCCCAGCGGCGATCGTTTACGAATGTGGATGGGTGTCAATCGCGAAACATTTTACGACGAAACGCGCATTGCCATTCTGCCGATGGGACTGTGTTACCCCGGACGAAATCCGCGTGGAGGCGATTTGCCGCCGCGCACGGAGTGTGCACATCTCTGGTTCGACCAATTGTGGGAGCACCTGCCGAATGTGGAACTGCTTATCCTCGTCGGGCAATATAGCCAACGCTACTACCTGGGCGAACGGGCGAAGACAACGTTGACAGCAACTGTACGCTCGTGGCAAGAATATGCGCCGCGTTACATTCCCTTGCCGCACCCATCTTTTCGCAACAATTTATGGATTCGGCAGAATCCCTGGTTTGAAGCAGAAGTAGTTCAAGATCTCCGCGAACGGGTGAATGCCTTACTCAAGGAATAACACACACACAGGCGCTACGATGGATGCCGTATGCCCAGTAGGCTCGGGCACGCCGGAGTTCTCATCAATCCGAAACACCACGATGCTGTCGCTATTCTGATTCGCGGCAATCAGAAAGCGGCCAGATGGATCGATTGCGAAATTGCGCGGTGTATTGCCTTCGGTTGGAGTGTGCCCAATCGCAGTAAGTTTGCCGGAATCGCCATCAATTTGAAACGAAGCAATGCTGTCGTGACCTCGATTGGACGCGTAAATAAACTTCCCGGACGGATGCACCCGGATTTCCGCGGTAGTGGAGGATTCGCCAAAACCGTCCGGAAGCGTTGAAATCGTCTGAATCGGGGTCAAAGACCCTGCGCTGTTGTCATATACGAATGCGGTTACCGTACTTGCAAGTTCGTTCACCACATAGAAATGCTTTCCGGACGGATGGAACTTCGCATGTCTCGGGCCCGAACCCGGCTCAAGGGCAGAAAACGCCGGTAAGTTCGCAGGCAGGCTCCCTGATTCGTCATACCGGTAGATCAAAATTCGGTCAATGCCCAGGTCGGCGGCAAACAAAAATCGTCCGAGTGGGTCAAAAGTGACGGAGTGGGCGTGGGGCTTTTCCTGGCGCGTGGGATGAACGCTCTTACCCTCGTGCTGAATAAATCCGCATTTTGGAAGCAGGCTGCCGTCCTCCGAAATGGGCAACAGCGTTACGCTGCCGCCCCCATAGTTCGCCACGGCTACATGTTTACCGGAAGGTGCCACGGCCACATGACAAGGGCCGTCTCCAACTGTTGATTGCCGGTTAATCAACACGAGCATCCCGGTAGTGGGATCCACAGAAAATGCGCTGATCGTTCCGCCGGGTCCGTCCGGATTCTCCACCATTTCGCCCACCGCATAGACTACGGCCTTTGATGGATGCTGCGCGAGAAACGACGGATTCTCGGTATTAACTGCAAGTGCCGGACCGGAGAGTTCCCCCGTCGAATTGTTCAAGGTGAGAGTATAAATACCGTCGCTGCCGCCTTTGGTGTACGTTCCAATATACATGCGCAGAGACTCTGCCCGCGCCAGCCCGTCAAGCGTACACATTGCAGCAATCGCCATAGATACCACAGGCCATCGTAGCGGTCGAATCATGTTCAGCTCCTCGTAGCGGCATTCGGTCAATTCTCATCCACGAAAGGAACAGTATATGCTGCGGACGGCATCACATAGTAAGTGATGTCTTTCGCACCCAAATCGGCGCATGCCCTGTCAATGGCCTCTTGCAGCGAGGAGGCTTTGGGACCGCCCATCAACGCAGTATCCTGCTCGGACAAGTTCGTTACAAAATACGTTGAAGGGGCCTTCTCCAGCGTGGACAGCGCGGTCTGGCCATTAATCTCACTTCGTTGCCGAAGACCCGCAATTACTCGTGATCGACTTCCAAGACGCAGCCATTTCACAAATTGCTCTCCACCCAATCCTTCCGGACATTGCGTGGCAAGGACGATCCGGCCTCCCGGCTTCATGGCCTGGTAAGCGTTGTATAACGCTTTGTGGGATTGCACAAAATTTCGCGTACCGCCAGAAGACGCGATGACCAAATCCGCCTTCCGCGGAATTGAAATCGCATACAGGCTGCGCGCAAAGTGCGCTGCCTGCGCGTGTGCCAATTCCAAATCGCCTGCGAAAAGCCCCGCAATTTGTCCCTGACGGTTTAGGACCGTATTGATCAAACAGGTGATCGGAAGCAACTTCGCCGCTTCCAACATATCCTCCGCTACTGGATTGCCGGACATCTTTCCGATGCCCACAGCGGGATTAACCGCATCGTCATGGGGATCCAGATTCATGGCGTGATTATGGGCTATGGTGCCCACACCGGCAAGTCCAGGCACGATGCCCTTACGGCCGCCCCCGTATCCACCGAAGTAGTGAAGAACACATGCACCTGTGACGATCACGCGTGATCGAGTCACAACCTGTCGGTTGAGCCAGACATCAGTGCCGCGTGAAGTGACTCCCATATGCACAAGCTGCGAATCGTCGTGCGGGTTATGATTGCAAATGCGGCCGCGAAACGCTTCATAGACCGACTGCCCCAGGATCGTTCGCTGCTCCTGTTCCGTGGGAGGGCGGTGTGTGCCCGTGGCAAATACGAAACAAATGTCGCCATCGTCGACGCCAGTTTCTTTCAGTTTCCCCAGCACTGCGGGGAGTATCTGATTGACTCCGGTCGTCCTGAACTGATCAGACACGGTGATGGCCACCGTATCGCCAGGGCCAAATCGATTGAAGACAGGATCCGGCTGACCAATGGGGCAAGCAAATACTTCGTCCATGCGAGAGGACAGGTCAGCAATTCCCGGAACGTCGGCAATATCGAGAGTACCGATACACGTCCCATGCGTAAGAACGCCGTGCAGCGTCTCGTGGCTTCCAAATGGGATCACAATATTCACTGAGGTTTCTTCATGCGCTCGTCCGGCGTCATCTTGCGCCAGCGTGCCACGAATTCCTTGTGCTTGTGGCGGTACCGAGCCTGCCAAGGCTTCGACCTGTCCCAGGAAACGATATTGTCCGTATTTGCATCGGATGGCAACGCGCTGGAAATTCCGTCAAGACCGCGGGAATACAATTGATACGATCCGGGGGCGGCATACGCTCCGGATTCATCCTTCATCGCCTCTGCGCCCGGCTCCCCGTAGGCTTCAAACGGCACGTATACATAAGGTCTGCCCCATGCATCTGCCGGGGCGCCGCCAGGTAGATAGTCCGCTTCGCGAGACAATTCTGCGACAGCAGAATTCAAGCCCCGCTCTCCTGCATCGGGATAGGCATTGTGAGCCTGTCTATATGTCTCAATGGCCGTCTCCAGCAAAGTCAAATTGGCTTCCGTAACCCTCATCGCATGGAGCGGTGAACCGTCGGGAATGCTGAGCATGGTGATGTAATACGATGCTGCGAGGCTAAACACAAAAACAGCGAGAAACCCTGCGACAAGGCAGCCAGGGCGCCTATTACGATTAGAAGTCAAGGTCAACCTCTTCAAAGGTGTCGCGATCGATGATGCAGATGATCCACACCGCCGCGAACACCAGACATTCAATGTAGACGTTTACAACACTTGTGGCATAGTCGGTAAGCAGTCCGCGAATGTCGAATGCCGCCGGCCCCGCGCCGCCAACAAGATCGAGATAGAGAATTAAACCAACCTGCGTGATAGTCACTAATAATACCACTCCCGTCTTGGGAGCCTGTTTCACTAATGGATACAATGATTCACCGAATTGATCCCACCTGAAGCGTCCGTGGAACATGATACAAGTGCCGATGGGAGTGCTAAATAACGCATAAATCACGCTGAGCAGAAGCAGCAGATAACCCAAGGGAGCAGTCGACGTACGTTGCGCCAGCGTCATCCCCAGGAACGTTGGCGCCCAGCCCATAAAATTAATCGTAAACCAGACAGGAAAAAACCTGCGGAGCGCTTCCTTGGTTCCATCTACCTTCCACAGAGGACGGTCGATTTCGCGGCCCATCCAGGCAAATGCCACCGTGGCGGCGGCGGATGAAATCGAAACGATCACTAAACCCCTTGCCAGAAAGTACATGGAATCAAACAGGGTCAAGTTGGCCGGATCACTGGCAATCCCGGACAATCCATCGGCAAAAAAGACAAGGGTATTCAGCGCCAAGGAAGCGGCCACAAACAAACCCAGCGCGCCCAGGTTCCGCTGAACCGCGTTCACAGCATCGCCGATTAGTTTCACGGCTCAAACCACGCTGTGTTCTGCCGACTCCAGCACGCGCTGCTGCCGGCGAATCACAAATTGGGCAATCGTGTCGATCGTCTCCTCGCCAATGTGCGCAAAAGTGACGCGGACCAGAAAGCGCCCTCCTGCTAACGGGGCACAAGAAATTACCTGCCCATCAACCGTGAACGGTTGCGATCCCTCCAACTCCAGCGGCACGCGGACATAGTGCTGAAGCGAAACCTCCTGTGGAAAAATTATAGCGCAACCGCCAGCACTGATATTGACAATCCGACCGCGAACCTTTTGCACAACGCGCTTACCGCCGCCATCGGCATCGCTTTCCTCGGCATAAATTCCAAGAACACCCACGTCGGCAGGCTGATCGTATCCGATTCGGAAATACTGCCGGTTCTGAACGCGACGCAGATCCGTAGTGTGATGAAAATAGAGGAGCACCGGATCTTTCTCGGCATGGCTGAACTTCACGGCGTACAAGTATCGCGCATCTTCCTCACGCCACAGACGAAATTTTACCCGTTCTCCCGCCTGTATTACTGGCACCGTGGTATCTTCCTCGGCAATGGGCGCAACGGAGACCAATGCTTCATCGACAGCGGTAACCGTGCCGCGCAGCCAGCGTGCCGGCAGAGTTCCCTCGGGCGAAAACCAGACTTCCTGTGAGCGGTAAAGCTCTCGTGTAGAGTGAATTCGCTGCCCCAGTGCGACGAAATCAAGGCCAAGTTTGGCGCGGATATCTCTCAGCAATTTGCCCATGCGCTCAAATTCCGCCCGATTCCCGGAAGCCTCAAGGTCGGCCATCTCCTCGTCGATGATCGCTTCGAACCGGTATCGCACGGTAATGTCCTGATGCGGTGTGCGCGGCGCCCTGCGCCGCAGTATCTTTGAGAGCATGTCCTTTTCGGATTCCGTGAAATCCTTCTCGTCCATGATGGAGTCGACACTTTTCCACGCATCATCCACAATGCCTTGCATCATGCGCCGCCGCCGAATAGCCTCAATTAGAACGGCAGCCACCAAAAACAGCAAAAAACAAGCCGCAACGCCCAAAACCGTGGTTCTGGCCGGCAACGGAAATTGTATTTGGGAAAGAAAATCCATCACTACGTATCCAAAGTCTGAGAATACCACAGGGCGCATGAAAAGAAACAACCGGCAAGGTCTGGCATCACGGGTTGGAAGGGAGCACTAATCCGGATATTTCACGACTTTGTCCAATTAACTGTACAAGAACAATTCAACCGGCCAGTTACCAAAACTGGTGCACTTACAGTGTGCACGTGAAATATCCTCAGCGTTTCAAGATTAAGGAATTCTGTGTGAGCATTTTGCACCACGGAGACTGTACTTCAGTCTTCCACGGAGACTGTACTTCAGTCTTCCACGGAGACTGTACTTCAGTCTTCCACGGAGACTGTACTTCAGTCTTCCACGCACGATTTAAGCGTGGTGAAAAATGCAGGCTAACTGACCACAAACCCTTCTTTTTCAAGCTCCCGGGCGAGTTCAGACTTGGAAATCTTGGTGACAGCGACTGCCTTACGAGGGTCGAGGCTTTCGAAATGTTTGGCAAACCGTCGGCGATGCTGGATGTCAGCCATGACCAAAGGATCGTCGGCTTCGAGTACGTGTATGGTGCGCAATCTCACGCGCTTCATTCCGCCTCGCCAATCATCCAGCGTGGTCATCACGTTGTTGGGTAAAGACCCCCCGCGATTATGGGTGAGCAGAAACCGCACAAAGCGATCGCTGTCATGTCCTTCTTGGACTGCCTTCGTAAACGAATCCTTGGTCAGCGTGTAAACCGTGGCCGAACCCGTGCTGCCTCGAACACAAAACTGTTCCAGCGGCACGATAAGCAGCGGATCCATGTCTTGAGTCGGAACAATAATGTCAAAATTCGGTTGAACCACAATTTCTGCCTTCTCCGGCGGAAAATGCTTGGACAATCCATCCAGCTTGCCGTCGCTGAGCACAAACCGGCCCAATTCGGTAGTCCTGAATACGCTTTCCCCGTCTTCTGTTCCACGATCGACTATCCCAAGCCACAGAAACGTTTCTTCAAGAGACCGCGCAAGCGCCTTGCCTGCCCCCCCGGTGCCAATGCCGGCATACTGCCAGTGGCCGCCGACATTCCTCAA
This sequence comes from Candidatus Hydrogenedentota bacterium, assembly GCA_045863295.1. Lineage (GTDB taxonomy): Bacteria > Hydrogenedentota > Hydrogenedentia > Hydrogenedentales > SLHB01 > BTWA01. The sequence continues at coordinate 46,429 of BTWA01000021.1, read as the reverse complement.
TGTCGCTTGGCCGGTGTCTGTATCCATGCGGCGGGCATACTCAATGAAATCCATTACGGAATACCAGGATGTTGTCTTGATTTCATCGATCACCTTTGCCAGGACCCGGCGCGACATTGGATCGCCGCCGCGGCCAAGCAGCCATTCCGCCAAGATTCGATGACGGCCAATGCGATCCATGTTGAGCAATTCTTCTAGATCCGCGGTGCGCAACTCGTTGTCCACGCGGGCTATCCAACCCACGCCCTCCGCAATCCACAAAAACGTCTGCAACGAGGGCTCGTCTTCTTCCGGCGCGATTTCACTCAAGCGACGCCGGTCTTCACGAAACAACTCGCCATCGCCGCGCAACCGTGCAGGTTTGGCCGCAATGGCGGCGACCAGCCGGCATACCTTGTCCGAAAAATCCAACCCGCGTGTTTCCACCCAGTCGGGCTTTCCCTTAACGGGTTTTAGCTGCGCTTTCGCATTGCGGCGAGCTTTTTCGTCCTCCCGCCATTGCCGAATCTCCGACAAAAGAGCGGCAACGCGCACGAGGCGCTCTTCGGAATCGAACCGGAACATCTCGAATACGGCAAAGCCTTCGAACAATTCGTTCAGAGCCTGTTCCGTTTCGTAGTCGGAACGATTGTGCAAAGTGCGCAGTTTGGCCACGGGAATGATACCGCTCTTGGACTGCCAGATGATGTCGAAGACTTCCTGGGCATGGGGGGTGAACTCGCGTGAGGCCACATATTCAACGAGGGCGTCGGTGGTCGCATAATATCGGGAAAGAAGATCTTCGATGGCAGCCTTCTTGCCGCCGGGCTTCTCAATCCCAATGCGCTCCTCGAGACGGCGAAATTCGTGCGGACCCATGCTCTTGGCAAGGTTGAACATGGAAGGAACATCGCCGCGGTTCTCGAGTCCGTCGGTGATACGCTTTACGGCGGGAAAACCTTCGGCAACCAACTTCACCTTGGTAAGATCGTGAAAAAAGAGACGGTGGTTCACGTCCACCAGATACTCGATCTCTTCCTCAGGCGCTTCCAGCTTCTTTGCCAGAAATCGTACTGTTAAACCGGATCGGCTGTTCAGTGTCAACTCACGTGCAATGCGGAACGCGGGCCGGCTAAGACCCTCCAGCTCACGAATAAACGTGGCTTGATGGCGCATCCGATGCCTCTCCTCGCAACCCCAACCGGCGCCGGAATCCGGCACGCCGGGACATAGTGAATGAACTGAATCGGCTTCAAGTGACCGGGCAAATCAACCCCCGGTTACAGCCGGATTCATGAATTCCTCAGTATAGACAACAAATGGGGGTGTTACAAGGATAGGGTCGCTTCGGAAACCCGGAAATACACAAGGTGCGCAGCTGACACGGAAGGGGCACTCGGCTTACCCCGGTAGCCCAAAATAATGTCCAAATTCCCGTCCAATGAGAATCCAGGCCAAACCAAGAGCATACATTCACCCGGACTATGGGAAAGCCAAATGGATGTTGTGCCGAAGGTCCAGCCGATACTTTGTGAGAACGCCTCGCAGCGGCAACGGCGCCAGATCGCCCATGCTCTTTCGAAACCGGCAGCAGACACCGGCTATATGGCCAAGGCTTCGGAGGTGGGAAACGGCAAATTCTGTAACGATACCAAGGGAAGGGTATGGGTTTGGGCCGAGTCTTGAACGTACATGGCATAGAGCTGCTCAAAGGCTCTTGCGAAACCACGGTTCTCGATGTAACGCCGCGAAGCAGCGCCCATGCGGAGTCGCAATGCCCGGTCATTTGCCAGTAATGCCATGGCCTCGACGAGTGCGGCCGGTTCAGTGCCCCGTACAACGATACCGGTCTCATCCGGAACCACATTTTCCTGGGGGCCGCCTTGATCCGTCACAATGGCTGGAATACCGCAAGCCTGTGCTTCCAGCACTACATTACCAAAGGTGTCGGTTGTGCTCGGAAACACCAGAGTGTCGCACGCAGCGTAGATCGCGGGTAGGTCATCCCCTTCCAGATATCCGGTGAACACGGCAGGGCTGCCTTCCAGCATCTTCTGCATGTCCAACCGGAATGGACCGTCGCCGACAATGACGAGCGTCGCCTCTACCCCTCGTTCCAGAAGCGAGTTGTAGGCATGGGCGAGAATGTGGAGATTCTTTTCGCGAGATACACGCCCAACATAGATAAAGGCAGGAACATCTACAGGGATACCGAACCGCGCGCGCGTGGATTCGTTTCCCGTGCGAGGGTGAAATCGCTCGATATCCACGCCCCGGGGATAGACACGTAACTTGTCCGGATTGAGTCCGCGCTCAACCAAGTCATTGCCGGTCGCCATAGAGGGCACGTATACCGCATCCAACTGGTCGTAAAACCAGATCATTGCCTTCCACATCATCTCTTCGACCACGCCGTCGTCGGTCAGCACTTTGGCATATTGAGGAAACGCCGTATGATAGGTTCCGGATATGGGAAGTTGAAGTATTCGGGCGATTCCGAGCGCGGCCAGACCGACCGGTCCGGGCGTGGCCACATGGATATGGGTGAAATTCTCGTCGTAACAATGTTTGAGCATTTCCAGAAATGGCGGCATCAACATCTTTAACTCGGGGTACTCAGGGATTGTGATAGTGCCAATCGGGGTGAACGGGTGAACACCCCTTTCAATAGGCCGTCGCTCCGCAAAGCTGGAGACAATCGTGTAGTCCAATCCAAGCTGTTGCGCCGTGGCGTTCTGTTGCTTCAAAGTGCGGGCCACACCGTTTACTTCGTGGTAGGTATCTGTAAAATGCGCCACACGGGGCTGTGAATTCATGGCGCCTGTTTGCTTGCCTCGAAAATGCGTCAGAACTTCTTCGCTCCAGGTCCTTTGTCGGCGGTACAGCGAGTAGCCGATGAAGTAAGGCGCGAGCAGCATGTACAACGCACCGGCTGAACCCAGGGAATGAAAAAGGTCGAACAACTGCGCGCGGACGATCCGGTCCACGACATGACGTCCGAAATGGACCAGGACTTTGTTCGAGACTTGATTGACGAATTCGTACCACGTTTCATCAGGTCGCCCTCCATGGCGGATTCCTTTCTGCACGATGTCCATCAGTTGCGGATCATTCTTGATGTGCTTTTCCGCCTCGTGCCGCGCCAGATTCAGAATCGACTGCCGATTCTGCGCACCTTTGCGCAGACGCTGGCTCGCAATGAACTGTTGAAAACGGGAAAACCAGGGCTCCGGAGGTTCCGGCAACGATTGAAGTGAACGATCGAGATAGCGCAAAAACACATCTTTATGCACATGACGGTCCAGGCTGAACTTGCTCTTATAAAACTGATACGCGATGCCATAAACGTTGCGGGAGAATTTCTCGGGGCTCGATGGAAAACACCCGATTCGTGCGTGGCCTTCGTTTAGCCCCCGCCAGAACTCCTCAAAGGTCCCTGCATTGGGTACTTCTGTCCAGGCACTAGTCAGATTCAGAGAACTGTGATCGTCCGAACCTGCGGTCAAGTTCTTTTTCCACGGTTCGTCGAATTTGGGGACAATGCCGTGCTTGTTTACTAGCCGCTCAATAATTTCTGGCGTGAGTCCTTGAACCAGGTACTGAACCGCCGAATTCATCGCCGGCTCCATGTCGCCATTGATTTCCCAATTCTTAAAGAACAGGACCAGTTTCTCGACATGAGCCACTGTCAGACGATCGTTCACCCAAAACAGCGGATGGGCACATATGTGGGGAAGGTTGTGATCATGCACATACGCCACGAGATCAAATATATTTTCGCGAGCTTCCGTCAGTTCCCGGTGCTGCGATTCGGTCATGCCGTATACCAGGATGTGCACTTTACACCGGTCTTCAGGAAAATAGGTTGTGTATTCGCAACCCGTAATCGTATTTGGCAAATGCGCAATCTCAAGCGCGCCGTCGATTACATTATGATCCGTGATGGTGACTGCGCTCATTCCTTTTGTCAGACATGAGCGGTACAAGTCGACCGGTTCCGTGAAACTCTCCGGGCATCCCAACTTTTGCATAATCCAGAGCGTCGGCCTCTTGGAGAACTTCGAGTGGCAATGCAGGTCGATTTTCATTCGCTTGTCTCCGCGGAAGCCCGAATCAACAGGCGTAGTTTATCCACAGGATGTTAAGCAAGCGATTGTGTACGGTTAGACTTTTGTTTGACGCAAAAAAGGCGGGACCCGGGGTGGGGTCCCGCCCAGTTCAATCGTGATTCACCACACAATTACGGGTGGCTGTGACCGTGCGTGAATTCGTGCAGGATTAAACCGCCTTCATTGACAGGATAGCGGTTGCCATTCAGACCGTTGTAACGAATAAAAGAGACATGTCCATCCATGTACAACACGTTGCAGCCGCCCGGTACATGGTTAAAGTGGGTGGCCTCGTCGCCAATTTCGTCCCAGAATGCGGGAAGTTCGGACTGGGCCTGGTTGCCCGCGGCGGCGGCGTTGATGTTCGTGATCATAAACCGCTCGATGCCTTCTTTGAAGCGCGATACCTTGCTGATACCGCCTACCGCCGAAGCCAGCGTCCAGTCACGGTCTGCTATAGCATCCGCATTGACCAGCGAGCCGGCCATTTCAATGGATTCCGCCAGCGCCTCAACCGATTCCTCGAATGCCTCCAAATCGCCGCTGGCAGCAAATTCCGCCTGAATCATCGTCGGGCTGACAGCCCAACCAAAGTACACATAGGGGTGTTCCGCTATCTCGCACGGCTCTACAACACCGTTATCCGAAAACGGGGAGGACTCCCAATTGTTGGACAGTGTATCGCCGGCATCCCACAGTTCCAGCGCGTCACTGCCGCTGGGTGAGCTTGGGCATACCAGCACGTTCCAGTCGGTAAGGTATTCCGGGTATACGGCAGTTCCATTAAACATGGTGCAGAATGGCTGAATATCGCCGTTGCAGTCTGCCGTCTTCTGTTGCGGATACAGGCCTCCGCGGCTTTCGTTCGCGTACATCTTCAACACCAGGCCAACTTGCTTCAGATTGTTTTGGCAACTGGCCCGCCGGGCGGCTTCGCGCGCACGCGCCAAAGCAGGCAGCAAAATGGCCGCCAGAATTCCGATGATGGCGATGACAACCAACAATTCAATCAAAGTGAATCCAGTACGCTTATTCATGACTATCCAACTCCAAAATGGCGCATGCAGCGCCAAACGTACCCAGCGAAATTGAATCCGCGGGCAACACTTGTTTTGCACAGACGGGAATTACGGGAGTATGGATTAGGCTGGAGGGCCGCGGCGAGATTGAGGATCGCCAGAAAGGTCAAGGCCAAAAGTAACTCGATTATAAGCACCCTCGGTTGGGGTGTCGGGCGGCGCAACAGCAGGTAAATCTCCGGAATACGGCAATACTGGCGTTGATGCGAGGACGCAAAGCCCACACTCCGTATGGGTCTTCTTACCAACCGGGTTTTCATTTGGCGCCGGATTCTGATTGCCGCAGTCGCCATGGACTTCCGTCGAAATTGCCGACTCGGTGGCGTGCACGTGCAAAAATCCATGCACCTGCGCAAGCGCGAAAAGCGCCATACAAGCAGCACACAGACTGCGCACAAAAGCACGCTTATGCCACAAATCCCTCACAAACACCGATTCCTGGTTTGCGCCTTGACACAGTAAGATCGCCCCCTAAGTATGCCTTGGATTGGCCTCAGTGTCAATGATAGTGACAATTACTTATCAATAAGGCTGCTCTCAGGAGATTCCGTCGGGAATCCCGTCTCCATCCGAATCCGGGTAAGGAACGGTGAAAACCTGCAAGAAATCCCGGTCTAAGTAGTCCTTTGCCCGGTTTCCTTGACCATCAAAGGTGGGCACGGCCTTGTTATAGGCGACCAGAGTACCATCGTGTGACACGACGAGTTTCACACGTTCAGGCCCTTCTGAACCGGTGATCAGGACTGACCTTCCGAAGCTGGGACCAGGCTTTGCCACAGTGACTGCGATGGCGTTGTCCGCTGTGCAGATGATTGCATTGCCACTGGGGTGCCACCGCAAGTTCCCGCTAGCCCCGCCATCGAAATGGGTGACTTGAACCGGGCGCTTCGCCGGATCAGGATCCTGGTCCGACCCATCGGCACGCACCACGAAAATCTGCTTGGTACCATTCGGCGCGTAAGCGAAATAGGCGACGCGATCACCCTGATGCGATCCTCGAACCACGCCTTCGGCTTTGGAATGGGTTAGCCTCCGAACCGTGAGACCCTTGGGTGGCGTAGGATAGTCGGTGCCATTCCCCGCTTTTGCGGTGGTGATGTCGACCGTTTGAGGCACATCGACTACAAATAGCGACTCTTCGTAGGTCACACCGTCCGCGTTTCGAACCTTGCCGATGAAGGCGCGCATGGTACCCTCCGGATCGACCCAAGAATCGCCATAGGCCTTCTCAATCTCACCCGGTTTCGCCTTTTCCTTCTCCGCCGGCCGAATCAGCAAGGCAAACCAATGAGAAGCTCCGCCGGGCGCGTCGTTGCGCCGTTCCATGTATCCGATGGTGCGGTCAAACTGAGGACACAAAAAATCGTCGTACGTGAAGCCAACGCGGTGGTCTGACCGGCAAAACTCATGCCGGTGCGTGCCGCCCCTGTGGGCGCCCGGAGTCGTGGGACGGTCCGTGGATACGTCGCGAAAATCCAGCCAACCGAGTTTTCCACCGCCGTCAGCCGCAATCACGGCGCCTTTTCTATTCGGTTTATCGTAGTGTCCGCGTTCGGACACCTCTTCCAGGAGCGGCCCGTGAATAAAGGCGACTTTGTTCTCCACGAACGAAAACGTAACGGCGCCAACTCCCGGCGCGGGTTTTTCACCAATCACCGACTTCTCCGCCTTGTAGAGAATGGTCTCGATTCCAGTGGCAATTTCGACCTTTTCGATAGACTGCCCATTCCCGATGCCTTCGCCAACCATTTCCCGGGTGTCGTAACACAGAAATCGCCCATCCGGCGAAAAGTTGTCGTTTTGATCCATATCATGATGTTTCGGTGAAAATGTTACTTGTCGTTCTTGCGCCATGACTCCCCCACTTACTGCTACTGCGATTATCGTCCTGATACTCGCAATTCCAAATCCCGTCCGTACCATGCCCGTTCTCCCCACAGTTTCCACGCTGGCATCCGAATCCAGTCTACGCTTCGGCGGGGCGTACGTCCAAGGATCACGTACAGTATGGCTGGGCTTGCCATTGCGGTCACCGTTCATTAGCATTGGGGTAATGCACCGGGAGGACCTATTTTGAGACATATCAAGCCCGTCCGATGGGAAAACGGCCGGCTCACGATCATCGATCAGACAGTATTGCCAACGGTTTACGCGGAAATTGAGCTTTCCACCCTTCATGAAGTCTGGGATGCGATCAAGGAGCTTAAAGTGAGGGGGGCTCCTGCCATCGGGGTGTGCGCCGCATTCGGAGTGCTGGTCGGTGTGCGCGAGCGCCAGCCGGATACCGTGCAGGCAATGCGGCAGGCCCTTAGTGAGTCTGCAGACTATCTGGCCACATCGCGCCCCACCGCCGTTAATCTCTTCTGGGCACTGGACAGAATGCGAGCGGCATCGCACGATTCGAAAGCGTCAATCAGCAATGACGCGCTGTGGAGTCATTTGGTTGCCACCGCCGTCGAAATCATGGAAGACGATACCCGGCGTTGTTTGGCTATTGGCGAATACGGGGCGGAGCTGATACACGACGGCGATGGCGTACTAACCCATTGCAACGCCGGTGCGCTGGCCACATCCAGCTACGGTACCGCCTTGGCAGTAATGTTTCGCGCGCATGAGCTCGGAAGACAATTTCAGGTCTGGGCCGATGAAACACGGCCTCTTTTGCAGGGCGCCCGCCTGACAGCGTGGGAGTTGAAGCAGGCTGGCATTCCGGCGACGCTCATTTGCGATAACACGGCGGCGCAGGTAATGAAGGAGGGGCGGATTCAATGTGTCGTAGTGGGCGCGGATCGAATCGCGGCCAACGGTGATGCAGCGAACAAGATCGGCACGTATAGCGTGGCCGTTCTTGCGAAGGCGCACGGTATCCCCTTTTATGTCGCAGCGCCGCTCTCTACGTTCGATCTGTCGCTGGCCAGTGGAGAGCAGATCCCCATTGAGTTGCGTGCAAGCGAAGAAGTCACACATGGGTTTGGCAGGCAGACCGCACCGGAAGGCGTGCGGGTGTACAGTCCCGCATTTGACGTCACACCGGCGTCGCACATTACCGCGTTTGTGACGGAACAAGGTTTGCTGCATCCGCCATTCGATAAAAGCATCGCTGAGGCCAGCCGGGCCGGCGTTCGCAAAGCAGGATAGGCCGTGCTGGAGCGTCTAATCGAGCATCTGGCCGCGCTGGATTCAGGCAGCCTCTCTCGCGCGACTCTGCAGGACGTTGCGGTAAGTTTCGCCTGGTACAACTCCTATCCGCCGGATTCGGCGGAATTTACAAAGTGGTCCGTCATACCGTCCAGGGTGGAAACGTGGATTGCTGCCACCCGTACCGAAACGGCCCCCACGGAAGGCCGGCGCCACCAGTGGGTAATCCGCGATCTCGCCGATGTGCTACGAGACGCCGGCGCCACACGGTTGGAAACGGATGAGTTGAATTTCCTGGCGGTAGTCTACGAACTGGCTGAACGCGCCTCGGCCGGGGGAGCATTCGACCGGATTCGTTCCCTGTTGTCGGAATACATCGCGGCGATTCGCCTGTGTCTGGCCAACGAACCGCCGGTGCAACCTGGATTACCCTCGTTGGGCAAGCGGCTGCACGTAGTCAGCGAGGCGGATCTTCAATCGGCCAAACTTCGCGATATTCAAGTGTTCGCCGGTTTGCCCATACCTCACAGAGGCCCTGTATATGCGAACCGAAGCGGTCACGTAAAAGTGCTGGGCAGTGTACCAGAGGAATGCATGCTCGTCGTCGAGAACGGAAGCTGCTCCGTCGATGGGTTTATCATGGGAAAACTTGCCGTCACTCGCCATTGCGAAGTGCGCGAAAACATTTCAGGGGTCGTGGTAACGCGCATGGGTGATGTACGCGCTCGCAACATCATTATGCCGGCCGTGGTGGTCTCCAAATGGGGGCGAATCCATTGTCGCCGGGCGGAGTTTCCGGATCGGGTATTTGCCGGTAAAGAGATACATGTCGAAGAAAACGTGGTGATGGGCCGGTATTTCAGCCCGGCGATACGCGTGCGGGGCGAAATACAGGGGGGAGAGTTTCACCTGTCCCGATTGATCGCCGCTTCGCAGTTCCGCGCAACCGACACCCGGCCGTTATCGATTGTGATCAAGCGCGAGTTGACATGCAGCGATTACGGAGAAGAGCCCGGACCTGAAGCCGTAAAGCTGATCACCCAGGGGATTCGACTGCGCCGGCAACTTGCAAATCTCGTGGACGCACGCATCCATGCAAATCAAGAGGCGGAACGCAATGCGAAACTTGCAGTCATCTACTTGTGCGGCGGCGAATCCAATCACCCCATAGCGGATCGAATTCACGAATGCGAGAGCCGCATTGTGCAAATGCAGCGCGTCCTATCGGGACTCAAGAATCTGAGAATCGCCGCGGAAGATCGTCTGGAGCGGCTTTCCCGGTTTCCGGGCGCTACCGTGCCGCATGCGGCGCTCAGCGACATGATCGAACAGAATCAAGCGAATCTGGAAGCGGTCCGCCAGGAACTCAGTGTGCTGGAGTCCTTTGAGAAAATGGACCTCGACCTGCATGAAGAAGTAAAGGCCTTGACCGAGATGCGGAATGCACTAACCCTTCCGCAACGGGATCCCACTCATGTAGTCACCCTAATGGCAGAGATTTGGGAGCACATCACACGCTGGGCACAGGAATTTAAGGCGCTCGAAAGCAAGATACGAGACTATGAAACCCAATTGCAGGACATTTTGGGCGAAAACGCGGCGGCCGCAGGCGAAAAACCGGACAGCATTTCGCACGCCGCTGTGCTCAAACGTTTGTTAACGGTGGTTCGCGAACGTGGCAATCGTGCCGACGATCCATTGGTGCGGCGATTTAAGACCGGATTCGTGCGTGTGGCCACACGAAACGTGACCAGCAGTCTGGAGCGGGCTCATGCGGTAGGGCAGGAAATATCCGCCTGCCAGGATGAACTGCAACGCGTCTCAAAGCGACTTCGCGAGGAATTTCAACTCAGTATCGGCGACGAGGGCGAGAAGGAACACCCAATTCGAATTAGCGGCCGGTTTGCTTCGGGCGTGAAAATTTACGCGGACCCGTATTCGTTCAGTGCGCGCGTCGCATCCGGCCACGGTGTACTGAATGTGCGTGACAGCGGCGGTAAAGTGGTCTCGTTTGGCAAGGTATCCGGTGAAATTGTGGAAATCTCATAATGGCGGCGGGAAACGAAATAATCGTCGCGATTGACGGTCCGGCAGGCGCAGGCAAGAGTTCTGTGGCGCGGCGTGCCGCCGCGGCTATCGGTTTTTCCTTTCTCGATACCGGAGCAATGTATCGCGCGGCAACATGGTGGGCCATGCATAACGGGACGGATTTGAGCAATCCCGAGGCATTGTTGGGCGCCGTCCGGGCAATGGCACTCGAGATCCATGAGAACGGTGGCTTTCAGAACGTGATTGTGAACGGTTACGATGTGACACAGGAAATCCGATCGCCTGAAGTCACGCGAAACATTTTTCATCTCGATCAATGTCCGGCCGTGAGGGACATACTGGTTGCGAAACAACAGGAGATGGGATCGGCGGGCCGCATAGTGGCAGAAGGCAGAGACATCGGCACCGTCGTGTTTCCCCGCGCGCGATGCAAGATCTACCTTGATGCATCAATTGACGAACGCACTCGCCGGCGCGCTGACGAACTGGCGGCCCGCGGCATACGGGTCAATACCGACACTTTGCGCAGCGAGATCGAAGCCCGAGACCAAAAGGATATGACGCGTGAGGTCTCCCCGTTACGCCGAGCCGAGGATGCTGTTGTCATCGACACAACCCACATGACCAGCGACGAAGTGGTGGATGCCATTGTCCGGCTGGCCAGGGAACGCTTGTCTTGAATATGCATAGCAGACGCGATTGGCGCATTGCAGAAGCCGATAGGAATAAGGCGGCCCTGCTGGCCAAAGAGGCCAATATTCCGCGCGTGCTGGCACACTTGCTCGTCTTGCGTGGGATTGAAACACCGGAGGCCGCGTGCCATTTTCTCGATCCCGATCGGGCGAGGATTTCTGACCCGTTTCGGATGACTGATATGGCAAGGAGTGTGGATCGCATCCAAAAGGCGCGCGAACGCGGCGAGGCCATTTTGGTTTTCGGAGACTACGATGTCGACGGTATTGTAGGAACAACCATTCTTCTTGGTGCGCTACGCCGGTTCGGCTGCTCGCGTGTCGATTTCGCCATGCCCGACCGCGTCACTGAAGGGTACGGGATCAATCCGGCACAAGTGGAGAAGGCGCACGCGGATGGGGTCACGCTGATCATCACTACGGACAACGGAATCGCCGCGTTTGACGCCGTGGATGCGGCAAATGCGCGGGGAATCGACGTAATCGTTACGGATCACCATCCGCCGGGTGACACGTTGCCGCCCGCATTTGCTGTTATCAATCCCAAACGCGAATCCGGCGAATTCCCGGGCAGGGATTTGTGTGGAGCCGGCGTTGCATTCAAGTTGGCATGGGCATTGACCGGCGAGCAGCGTGATTACGATTTGGCCGCAGTCGCGACCGTCGCCGACATGGTGCCCCTTACGGGCGAGAATCGCGAATTGGTGGCGGCGGGCTTGCGCGACCTGGTTTCCAATGCGCGGCCGGGTTTGTCCGCCCTCGTTGCCGTAGCGGGCCTGCGATCCCGAGATATAAAATCGAGCGACATCGCATTCCAGATTTCCCCGCGTATCAATGCCGCTGGGCGCATAGGTGACCCCACTACCGCTGTTCACCTGCTTCAGGCGGAATCCCGCGCCGTGGCAGACCCGCTGGCGCGAGCCTTGAACGATGCGAACCTGGAACGAAGATCTATTGAAGACCAGATTCACAAGCAAGTGTTGGCGGCCTTGGACAAGTCGTTCCAGCTCGAGCAACGCAGCGTGGTGCTCGCAAGCACCAAATGGCACGCCGGTGTGGTGGGCATCGTGGCCAGCCGCATACAGGCCACTCACTATCGGCCCGTCGTTCTTGTGGCTTTTGACGAGAATGGCGTTGGACGCGGATCGGCTCGTAGCGTTGAAGGTCTTAATATAGCCGAAGCACTTGCCGAGTGCGGCCAGCATTTGTTAACCCACGGAGGTCACGCCGCGGCCGCTGGACTGTCCGTACAGCGAGATTCGTACAATGCGTTCAAGTCGGCCTTTGAAACGGCGGCCGGCAATCGTATGCCTCAAGGAAATTTGTTACGTCCATTGTATATCGACGCTCAAGTGGCGCTGTCGGATATCGACGCGCAGTTGGTTCAGTATCTCACCCGGCTCGAACCTGTGGGCACAGGGAATCCCTCGCCCGTGTTCGGGGCATTCAACGTCAAGGCAGAACCCGGATCCGTTCGAGAATTAAAAGGCGGTCACATCCGATTGCGGGTTGCCAACGGATCTGCAGCCCACCCCGCCATCGGGTTCCGCATGGGCGACTGCATCAATGAGCTGGCTCGAGCGGGATCTCTCGATGTGGCATTTACACCCGAGTTCAACGAATGGCGAGGCGATGTCACTGTACAGCTCAATTTGAAGGACATTCGTATTCCGTACTGACCCATTCAAAAGGGGTGACTTTCGTTGACGATAATGTCGCCTCAGCATAACGCATGGAATTGAAACAAGGGGTTTTTATAGAATTGAGCAGTTTCGGGCAACTGCGTGCCGCATGTCATCAGCCGGGTGCAAATCACCTGGGGTGTACCCAAGCGATGCTTTGCCTTGCCAACCGCTCTCCAATTCGATGTTCGCCACGGGTTGACCGGAAATGGTAAACTCGTCCGCATGCCTACGTGCGTTCAAATCACCAATCTGACGAAATGCTTTGGATCCGTCGTCGCCGTTGGCGGTTTGAACCTTGAGGTCCCCGAAGGCGAAGTCGTGGGATTGCTTGGGCCCAATGGGGCCGGTAAGAGCACGACACTGTCCATGGTATGCGGCCTGTCTCGCCCGACGTCCGGAAGTATCTCGCTATTTGGACGTGACGTAAACCGATACTACTTGGATGTGGCGCCGCGCATGGGCGTGCTGCTGGAGCGGCCGGCGTTCTACGGCCATATGTCTGCCCGTCGAAACCTTTCGTTGCTGGCACGGCTGGGACGAAAACAGGTCGTCATCGACAAGGCGCTTGATCGCGTCGGGCTATTGCCGTCCTCATCCAAAAAGGTGCGTACGTTTTCGAGGGGGATGTTGCAGCGGCTCGGCCTCGCGCAAGCATTGATGACGGAGCCGGAATTGCTGTTGCTGGATGAGCCGACCAACGGGCTTGATCCGGAGGCTACGCAGGAGATTCTTCGCTTGTTGCGGTTCTTGGCGAGCGAAGCCAAGGTCACCATCCTATATTCCAGCCACCTATTGCATGAAATGGAGACCGTCTGCGATCGCGTGGCCATCTTGAATCGCGGTCGCTTGGTGGCGTGCGAAAAAGTGAATGCGCTGGTGGCCTACGACACAACGCAAGTCGATGTACTGGTAGACGCACCCGATGCGGCGGCACGCCGGCTTGCCGAACAAAAATGGGTGGAATCAGCGGTCGCATCCAACGGTCGAATGGCCGTGCGTCTCAGCGGCGGAAGCGTACACCAGTTGACGTCATTCCTCGTGAGCAACGGGTTTGTCGTGTCGGGGGTTATACCAAGGCGTAGGACGCTTCAAGACTATTTTTTGAAGGTGCTGAATAAATGATGCGGCGAGTGTTCACTTTATTCAGCGTGGAATTGTCCAAGGCATTGCGCTCGCCAATGTCGTATATCGGACCAGTACTCATCGCCTTACTGGTCCTCGGCGTATCGTTATCACAACCCTTGTCCAAAGATGGCCTTAGTGACTATGCCTTCGTGGCGTATGTCACCCCCCTGTCGCTAAACCTGGTTGGCCTCATCCTGCTTCTGACCTATTCCGCCGGACTGGTGTCCAGCGAATTGGCCGCGGGTACGATGACCACCCTGTTGACGCGGCCGGTACTGCGATCCGATGTCCTATTCGCCAAGATTCTATTGGGCTGGTTATATGGTGCCGCGCTTGCCATAACGGCGGCATTGAGCGCTTGGGCCATGGCCTATCTTCGAGGTGACCTCGCGGGCGTGGTGATCGGCGGTGAAGTCCTGTATACAAGTGCGGAGATGCTGCAAGCCTATGTGGTTGGACTGTTGTTGTCCTTCCTGCCGTTGGCATGCGCTGTCTTGTTCGGTATCATGATGTCGGTCCTTGTGCGCGGTCCAGGCACCGCAATTGGACTTTGCCTTGGGCTATGGCTGGTTATCGACGCGATAAAGTATCCGCTCGGCATCGCTCCCGCCGTATTTAGCACGTACCTTGAACGTCCTTGGCTTGCCTTTGCAAATCAATGCGACGGATTGCCCCCACCGTCTTGGACTCCGGATGTTTATTGGCTTGCCGGTACGTCAGCGATCTCCGCCGTTGTGTTTGCTTTCGTGTCAATTCTGGTGTTTAAACGCCGGAACGTATCCGCATGATCATGCTGGCCTGCATTGCGTTAAGCAGTCTGGATTTCGTGCAGCAGGAGATCCCGGGTAATTTTTACACCAGCTTCGGCTTTTTGGAACAACAGGGCGCCGGCGTTCGCAGGGCCGACTTCGACGGCGACGGCGCCAATGATTTGGTGATGGACCAGGGCATCGCGTTTCAGCGAAATGGCCGCTACGCTGTGGCAGACGTCGAGCCGCTTCCAACCTGGCCCACGGACTATCATTGGGACTTATGGCACGCCACGCTGTACGTTCGCACCTTAGGTAAGCTCGACTTGTTCCGGTGGGAGACCGGGTGGCAACATGTACTTTCTCAGGAATTGGTCTGGCCCGCCAAAGATGTATTCACCCAACAGGATTTTCCGCCCCGCCGGTTCCTTTTCGACATCAATAATGACGACGACCCGGAAATCATCGTGCCCGGTGAAGACGGGCTGCATGTCTATACTCGCGGGGAAAGGTGGTACTACGAGGCCTCTCTTCTCGACGTATACCCATCCGTATTTCTGACCGAGGATCCAGCGCAACCCGTATGGCCTGTGGAACGGCGCGCATGGCGCTTTCCTTCATTGGGGGCGCGACCCACCTTGTGGATGCAAGGAGGATTCATCCATGTGCTACAGGACGCACCCACGGGCGACGGACGATTGAGGTATGCGACGACCCGCTATTCGATTGACGCGTCCACGTTCCGTCTCCGGGATGAGCAACCAGAACGTCGGAATCAAGGCACCGTGCCCCCCACCTTTAAACCGTGTTTTCTGAATCCAGGGGATACGGTGGATTTTGTGGAGTACCAACAAGCCGCGACATCAGCGTCCGCCGTACCCAAACCCGTTTACAGGGCAAGCATTTCAACGGACGGGGGCAATACGTTTCAGTCCTTTCAAACCGTTGGGTTTTCGCCCCACACATTGTTCGTGGATTATAACCGGGACGATCGACTGGATTTGGTTTTATGCGGCACCGATTTGTTTGACGGCGGCATACGTGAAACCGCGCTTAGGTTTTTGACGGGCACTTACGTGACGCACGAAATCCGTATCCATCTCCAGGATGAACGCAATCAGTTTTCCACCACACCAGACATTATTGGCCGGTTCTCCATCGCTTTCGAAGAGCGGCCATGGTTTGAATCGCGCCGGTTTCTGAAGTATCGCTCCAGCGGCCTTGTAAACCTGGACGGTGATTTCAATGGCGATGGATATCACGATGCGTGTGTCGCGGAAAAACCCCGAGAGATTCGAATCTACTATGGCGGCAAAGAGGGTTTCGAACCAAAGCCGTCGCACATTTTGAAGACGGAGGAAGAGAGTTTTCCCGAAGTGGCCGACATAGACGGCGATGGCCGATATGACGTGTGTGCCCGTACCATGGGTTCACCTACGCAAGACGGTGCGGCCGGCGTACTGTTTTTGAACCGCGAGACGAAGCCATGACGATGGTCGGTGTCTTGAGTCTGACGCTTGCCGCCCTGTTCGACGTTCAGACAGTACCGGTTGAGTCTGGCTCCCCGCACATCTTTCTGGCACGTTTTGGAAGTGACGAAGGCGCAAGTGTTTTCGTTTTGAATGGCAATACGCTTGCAATCTGGCCGCGATCGGGAGCAAAGCGCGATTTATTACTTCCAGAACACACGTCTGCGGTCGATGTGGCAGATCTGGACAGCGATGGCCGCAACGAAGTTATTGTCATAGCAGGCGAAGAGATACAGTCCGTGTCGATGACCGAACCTTTTGAATCCCGGAACATCGCCACCCGATCCTCCGTCTACACAAAGCATGAAGGGTCGCCATTTCCGCGTGTGCTCGTTGTGCAGTATCAAAGCGCGCCAGCCTTGGCATTACCCACAGACGACTCGGTTGTCTATCTCAATGCTGCCGGCGAAGAGATCGCTTCCATTTCCTTGGAGGCGGCAATTACCAAGTCCCGCTGGTCGTTTCTAACCTGGCAAGTAGCTTCCATGCAGGGATTTGATCCCGGGGAAGGCCTGGAGTTCAGTGTCTGGCTTCGGCCGTTTCTGGAGTACAAGCTGCCGACCGAGGCACGCGCAAACAGGCCATTGACATGGAGTACCGCCATTCGGGGCGATGTGACGCGAGTCGGATCCGCGGGGGCATCCGATCCGGAGTCATGGTCAAGCTTCGGCGTGAGCACGAATCTGACGGCCGAACGCATTCAGGCATATTGTGCGGTCGACACCATTGGACAGCACACGTTTATACATATTCGACAGGAATCCGTTGCGGCTGCAAACCTACCTACGCCACTCGGACCAGCACGCAGGTATCCGGGAACCATTGTATGTGTGCCGGATCGGGTACCGGATTTCAACGGTGACGGTTACGGTGACGTGCTTTTCTGGACCACGGATGGGCTGGGCAGTTCGGTCGATGCAATCATGAAGTCAATTACGGGCCGTGAGTGGCCAGTCCGTTTGACGGCACACCTGTACAATCCGGCTAAGGGGCGCATCGATCCAAAGGCTGTCGCAGTGATCGAGAACATGTTGCCCTTGGATTGGTGGTTCAGTTCAGGACAAGACACGCCTATCCGAAACCTGATTCTTGGCGATTTCAACGGTGACGGAAGCACAGACCTCGCCGGAAGCACCGATTCTAGAAACCTGGCGGTGTGGATCTACAACGAAGGATTTCAACAGCGCGCCGACGAGATTCACGCGTTTCCAGAACCCATAATCGGCCTGGCATTCATGGAGGATTTGCAGGGACGCAGCCAAGGAAGCATAGGATTACGCGGCAAAAATGCCTTATATGTACTTCATTCAGGTACTGGGAAATAGAGCAACAAATCTATGCTCTTCGTGTGTCCTCCAACGCGCGATATATTTCAGCGATATCGCTTGATTGAGGTCGAGACAGCAACCACATCAGAGTGCGTGTGCAGATTCCGGGCGAGTTTCAAGCCAATGCGAATCTATTCGGTCATTTCGCACTCCAATGATCTCGGCACGGTTGCTCACAAACGATAAGTGCTGTGCCAAATACAATCTAGGGCTTCAGCGCGATCGCCATTGCATTTGCGATGCGGTCGGCTTGTTCTCCCCGGCCCGTGCTTCTGTAGAGACGTGCCAACTTAACGCACCCTTCCCTGTAAACGGCGCTAGCTTCAGGATCGCTTTGGAGCAATGCTTCAGACCTGCGGACGGCCGCCGCATAAAGTTCCTCGGCCTCTTCTTCGTTGCCCGCACGATCACGCAAGGCTCCGTGCAGAAGCTGCAAACGCACCTCGTCGAGAGACTCAGCCTCTTCCTTAATAGGGGTTGCGGCAAGCAGGTCTTCCGCGCCAGCCCAATCACCCGTTGCAAACAGCAAATTGGCCTGAGCAAGTACCGCTTCGTTCCGCTCGGTTTCATCGCCAGCCGTTTCAATAGCCGCGGCGAGGCTCACTCTTGCCATTTCTAGCTGCACAGGAGTGGTCTGCAAATAGAGTTCCCCCAGTGTGCGATAGACCGCTGATGCATTGGCAACCTGATCCAACGAATCAAATGCTCCCACAATGGCCTCAATGGCCTGTTCCGGAGACTCCACGGAAGCGCCGCCGGAGTCCTCGGTGCTGTTCTGGGCGTCTTCCGTCATTTCCTCGTGAATTTCCGATTCAGATGATCCCTGCGATTCTGGCGGGTCGGCATTATTCTGTCCAGACTCGCCCGGCTCGTCTTCCTTGGAATCCGCTGCCAATGCCCTTTCTGTGGGCGTCTCGCGAGGTTTGTTGGTTGAGGTGCGTTTAAAGTTATCGTAATTGGCGTTTCGCTTTTCTGATTGGATGGTTTTCTGATTCGCCCGAGTCGTTTTCGCTACGAGCGGCTTCGATGCGGCCTCGCGGGAAATAGCGTTTCCGCCTCCGCCCCTGAAAAAAAGGCCCAGCACGAGCATGATTATTAATACACCCACCGACGTTCCTACGGCGATGTACTGGGTTAGTTTCTCTTTGTTGTTTTCCTGCGGCATTTCAACCTTGTCCTTGCAAGAAAAAGTCTAACTACCCTAGCACTGCTTCTGAATTGTACCAGCCTTTACTCGATTCCACGAAAGTGTCGGAAATTAGGATGGGTCCTGAACCGGGGAGTTAAAGTTGATTCAGGCAATTCGGCGGTCGAAAGAATAAAGACAATCAGGCGGGTTGGGCTTTGCTCTGGGACTGTCGGTTTTCCAACTCACTCTCGACCAAAGCCCGGGCAATCTCGGGGTCAAATTGGGAACTGCTGCATTTTTGAATCTCGGCCAAGGCCCGGTCCCTGTCCAAGGCCTGACGAAATGGCCTAACGCTGGTCATGGCGGCATAGGCATCGGCAAGCGCTACAATCCGGGCCAATAACGGAATCTCTTCGCCTTTGAGCCCATCCGGATAGCCGGTGCCATCAAACCGTTCATGGTGATTCCGAACGATTTGCACGTGTTCCTGACTCAAAAATCGCATAGGTTGCAAAATGGAACATGCAACAACCGGGTGGCGCCGGATAATAGTCCACTCCTCGTCATTCAACGGCCCGGGCTTTTTGAGAATGTCATCGCCAACACTGATCCGGCCAATATCGTAAAGGGCGGCTCCCAGCCGCAGAGTCTCCATTTCTTCGGGATTCAGGCCCAGTTTCCGGCCCAAAGCCGCGCAAATAGAGTCAACTCTATCATGATGACCGACAAGGTATTCTTCCTTGGCCTCAACCAAACCGACCATCGCTCGGATCGTGTCCACGTGATCGCGTTTGATGGCATCGATAAGCCGGACATTCTGAATAGCGGCGGACGCCTGATTGGCAAGGATGTTCAGCATTTTCAGGTCGCTGTCCTTGAAGACATCTCCGGTTGTCTTTCGACAGACATTAAGCACAGCCAGCACGCGGTCCGCAGGCGAACCGTTCTGATTTTCAGGCGCGATGCGGTTGCGCTCCAACGGGAGCGATACGAAGGAATCGTCGCCCAGTTTCCGGCTAAGACCTTCAAATTCCGCACTTTGCTTTAGATTTTCTACCAAGAGTGGGCGATTGTGCTCAGCCACCCATCCGGAAATGCTCTGGCTCTTGGGCACCAGCGTCTTAACGACTTTATCCGGGAGGCCAACGCTGGCCGCTATTTCAAGGCATGCCCCATCCAACGTGGAAAGCATGATGGAACCACGCTCTGCCTGGACCAAGTCGAGTGCCGCATGCAGCACGTAATCCAATAGTTCGGTTTCGTCGTGAATGTGCGCAAGGCGCTCACTAATATTAAAGATCTCGGTCAGTTCGAGGAGGCGGGCGTTTTCGCTGGCAAGCCGATACCGTTCCAGGGCGTTGGAAACCGCAAGTTTAACCTCGCTCAAGCTGAACGGCTTGAGCACGTAGTCATACGCGCCTTCCTTGACGGCGGCACGGGCTGTATCCAACGTAGCAAAGCCGGTCATCACGATTGGAATGAGCCCTGGGCGGATCTTTCGGGCTTCGCGGACCAACTGAATGCCGTCCATCCCGGGCATCATAATGTCCGTGAAGAGAAGCACGAAGTCGTCGTTTTCCCGGAGAATCTCCAAGGCCTCCGGACCGTTGTTGGTGGTTTCCACCGGATACCCCTCATCGACAAGGATATCGCTCAACAGTTCCCGGATGACTGACTCGTCGTCTACAACCAAAATACGGTTTGCGTAGGACATGAATGCACTCGTATACCCCAAACCCTTTGAAGCATATCACATTTCATAGTCGAAAGTTCACTATTTACAGACGGACGCACCCGGCCGGGCCAAACTACGCCTGGCCCGCGCGATGGAGGCCTTTACCTGGCGCAAGGCCGTACCGCCAAACTGGTTGCGTCGGGCTGTCATTTCCAGTGGCCTCAGTCGCCTGTACACGTCTTTCGCAAAGTGACCGGAGAACTCGCGGTACGTTTCCAGAGGCAATTCCGGTAACCGGCAATTTCGACTCACACAGGCCAGCACGATGCGCCCGATTATGCCATGAGCTTCCCTGAATGGAACACCTTTCTCCACCAAATAATCGGCAAGATCCGTGGCTTCCATGAATCCTTCTCTGACAGCCTGGTCTACCGCTTCCCGGTTGACTGTCATCGCCGGAATCATGCGCGCCACGACCGCGACGCAAAGTTGGACCGTATCCGACGCGTCGAACAGCGGTTCCTTGTCTTCTTGCAGGTCTCGGTTGTAGGTCAGGGGCAACCCCTTGGTCAGCGTGAGGAGTGCCGTCAGGTCACCGTAGACTCGCCCAGTCTTGCCCCGGACCAGTTCGGCGACATCGGGGTTCTTTTTCTGGGGCATGATACTGGATCCGGTCGTATACGCGTCGCCAATTTCAATAAATCGGAATTCGGATGTGGACCACAAAACGAGTTCTTCACACAAGCGCGAAAGATGCATCATCACGAGCGCCGAGGCGGCGCAGAATTCGATGAGATGGTCGCGGTCCGCAACGGCGTCCATGCTGTTGGCGGAAAGCGCGGCAAAACCCAGTTCCCGGGCAACCATGTCGCGGTCGATCGGGTAGGGGGTACCCGCCATGGCCGCGGACCCAAGCGGCAAGACGTCGACGCGCTTCCGCAACTCGGAAAACCGCAAGGCGTCGCGACTGAACATCTCGTAAAATGCAAGATAGTGATGCGACAGTAAAACCGGTTGCGCATGCTGCAGGTGTGTATATCCAGGGATCACTACATCGACGTGCGCTTCCGCAAAATCGACAAATGCCTTGCGCAGGTTGTGCAACAAGGTCACGATATTGTCAATCTGATCGCGCATCCAGAGTCGGACGTCGGTCGCTATCTGGTCGTTCCGGCTTCGGCCAGTGTGCAGGCGTTTGCCGGCGTCGCCAATACGCTTGACCAGTTCCGATTCAATGTTGGTGTGTACATCTTCAAGGGCGGAGTCATAGGTCAGTTTACCCGCCAGCACGTCCTTTCGAATGGATTCCAAGCCTTTCACAATGGCCTGGGCATCCCTCTTCGAAATGATGCCCTGCTTGCCCAGCATACGCGCGTGCGCAATGCTTGCCGTGATATCCCACGGCGCCAAACGCTGGTCATACGAGACCGACTCGCCGAGTTGTTCGACGAGGGCATCTGTCTTCGATTCGAATCGCCCGCCCCAGAGTTTTGCCATGGTAATCTGCCGAGTTCCCGCGGTTGTCGTAACCATTTCAATGCCATCTGCTGCATTCAATGAAATGCAGCAGACGGTGCAGACCGGCCCTTCAAAGGCCGTGTCTTCCTTAACTCTCTTGCGTTAACCTCTCTAAACGCCGTTTACATTTGGCCATTCGAGGCAGTCCTTCATTGGACCTCGAATCCTGTGGGCCGTCCTCAATGCGTGTGAGAGTCCCGGAGCGAAACAGGTTGGTCCATCTACACTGAATGGGTGGCCAAACAGACCGGAATTCCGGGCTCAATCCATCGGGAGAGCATGCCGCTCGCGCGAACGAATCCGGCCAGAAATTCTCCTGCTGCGCGCCATCTCATTCCGGTGCGCGCGTCGATCCATCTCACGTCCGCCTCATGGGCAACCGGCGTAACGCACGTGCCTCTCCGAATTGTTATTCGAATCCCGCTTTTTTTCGCACGCGCAATCGTAACGCGTTCAGGCGGATGAAACCTGTCGCGTCGGATTGGGCGTATGCGCCAGCGTCGTCTTCGAATGTTGAAATGTTCGGATCAAAGAGGGTCTTCTTCGCCTTGCGCCCGGCAACTATGCAATTACCCTTGTAAAGCTTCAGCCGGGCGGTGCCGGTGACGTGTTCCTGCGAAGCGTCCACATACGTCATGAGCGCGTTGAATTCAGGCGAGAACCAGAATCCGTTGTAGATAAGCTGGGCGATCTTCGGTGATAACTGATCGCGTTGGAGCATGACTTCACGATCCATGGTCAGCGATTCCACGGCCCGGTGCGCGGCGTACAGGATCGTCCCGCCGGGCGTTTCGTACACGCCACGCGATTTCATGCCCACGAACCGGTTTTCGACCAAGTCCACGCGTCCGATGCCATTGGCGCCGCCCAATTCGTTGCACTTGGCGAGCAATACTTCCGGCTCCATGCGCTCTCCATTGACAGCGATCGGTGTGCCCTTCTCAAATTCAATTTCCACATAGGTGGGCGTATTGGGCGCATCTTCGGGCGCGACGGAAAGCCGGAACATGTCCTTGGGCGGTTCATTCCAAGGGTCTTCCAGGATTCCGCCTTCAAAGGAAATGTGGAGCAGATTCCGGTCCATGGAGTACGGCTTCGCCGCGGTTTGTTCCACCGGTATGCCGAATTTCTTGCAGTAGTCAATCAGTTTCGTGCGGCTGGTCAGGTCCCAGTTGGGGTCGCGCCACGGGGCAATGATCTTTACGCCAGGCTCCATCGCGAACGCGGTCAACTCGAAGCGTACTTGATCGTTGCCTTTACCCGTGGCGCCGTGGGAAATGGCGTCCGCGCCGGTTTTTCGCAGCACGTCGACCATCCCCTTGGCGATAACCGGGCGCGCGATGCTTGTGCCCATCAGATAGCAGCCTTCGTACATGGCATTGGCGCGCAAGGCCTTGAACACGAAGTCGCGCACGAACTCACGCTTCATGTCGTATACCACGGCCTCGGAGGCGCCTGTGGCAATGGCTTTTTTCCGGGCCTCTTCCAATTCCTCGCCCTGGCCAACGTCGGCAATGAACGCTACGACTTCTGCTTTATAGGTTTCCTTAAGCCAGCGCAGAATGGCCGAAGTGTCCAATCCGCCCGAATACGCCAATACGATCTTCTTTACTTCCGTCGACATTGCTGATCCTATCCTTTCGAACCGGTGGAAGCACCGGAGAGCTGTCTTAGTGGACAGTTGCCTTGGTAATTGTACGGCCGAGTCGCGCGCGCTGTTTGGGGCACAAGCCGTCTTTGTCTTTCAGCATGAGCGCGGTCATAATGGCTTTCTGCGCATGCAGGCGGTTTTCCGCCTGTTCGAAGACCACGGACCCCGGACTGTCCATGACTTCATCGGTTACTTCAAAGCCGCGTTTGGCCGGCAGGCAATGCATGAAGATAACATCGTTCTTGGCCTTGGCCATCAACGCGGCATTAACCTGGTAGGGTGCGAACGCTTTTTTGCGAATGGCATCTTCGCTTTCCTGGCCCATGCTGGCCCAAACGTCGGTATAGATCACATCCGCATCCGCGACGCCCTCGGCTACATCGTGCGTCTGGATAATCTCACCATCGCCTTCCCGCTGCGCAAACGCAAGAATCGCGGGATCAACTTCATAGCCGGGGGGGCATACCAGAGAAAAATGGATCGGCACGCGCGCGGAAAAATTCAGCCACGACGCGGCCACGTTGTTGCCATCGCCCACAAAAGCGACCTTCTTGCCTTTCAATTCGCCTTTGTGTTCGCGAAGGGTGAGCGCATCCGCCACAATCTGGCAGGGATGCAGCTTGTCCGTGAGGGCATTGATGACCGGCACGGACGCATGAGCGGCCAGATCCACTACCGCTTCATGGCTGAACGTGCGCGCGACGACAGCATTCACCCAGCGTTCGAGATTGCGCGCTACGTCCGGAACAGACTCCCGTTCGCCCAGTCGAATCTGCCCTGACTCCAACACGATGGCGTGGCCGCCCAGTTGGAAGATGCCGGTTTCAAACGTCACCCGCGTTCGCAAGCTGGGCTTTTCAAAAATCATAGCAACGGTCTGGCCGGCCAGCGGACTGTCTATGCGTCCTTCTTTCAGGCGTTGCTTCAGGCGGGCCGCCTCGTCCAGAAGCCACGTGACTTCGTCCGGCGAACAATCCGCAAGAGAAATGAAATCGTGCAACATTTACAGGGTTCCCAGGACTTGGTCCAGGGTTTCAATTACCCGGTCTACCGCGTCGGTTGAGATAATGAGTGGCGGCACGAACCGGAGCGTGTTGGGCCCGGCGTTGCCAATGATGATGTTCTTCTGAAGCATGGCCTGCACCACCGGCGCGACCGGAGCGTTCAGTTCCATGCCCAGGATCAGCCCCTTGCCGCGAACGTCAACGATCTGAGCGTGCTTGGAGGCCAGTGACTGAAGTCCGAGCTTAAAATGGTTGCCCGTTTGCGTGACCGCATCGAGAAAGCCCGGTTGCACCATAACCTTCAACGTTGCTAAGGCGGCAGCCGTGCTTAACGGATTGCCCCCAAAGGTGCTCGCATGCGATCCCACGGAAAAGCCCGACGCCACCTTGTCCGTGCATCCCATGGCGCCAATAGGCACGCCATTGCCCAACGCCTTGGCCAGTGTAATCACGTCTGGCGCAATCTCGTCATGTTCATGACAAAAGAGCTTGCCCGTGCGGCCCATGCCGACCTGCACTTCGTCGAGCAACAGGAGCACGTTGGCTTTATCGCATAGTGCGCGCACACCCCTGAAATAACCGCCATCCGGCACGCGAACACCGCCTTCGCCTTGGATAGGTTCAACGAGAATCGCGCCCACGTCCGGCGTAAGGGCACGCTCAAGCGCGTCCAAATCGTTGTATTCAACATGCTTGAAGCCGGGAACCAGCGGCTCGAACCCTTCTTGGTATTTAGGTTGCGCGGTTGCCGTGATGGTGGCCAGCGTGCGCCCATGAAAAGACTGATTCATGGTGACGATGGTGGGTCTGGGGGTCCCCTGTTGGGCCCAGTACCGCCGGGCGAGTTTGATAGCGGCTTCGTTTGCCGTCGCACCGCAATTGGCGAAGAACCACTTCTGGGCAAACGAATGTTTGCACAAAAGCGCGGCAAGCTCGCCTTGCTGCTGAATGTAATAGAGGTTCGACGTGTGAACAAGGGTTTGCGCCTGCCGGACTATGGCGTCAGTCACGTCCGGATGGCAGTGGCCCAGGCTGGCTACGGCTATGCCCGCCATGCAGTCAAGATACTCGTTGCCCTCGGCGTCCCACACTGTGCAGCCTTCCCCGCGTACCAGCGAGAGCTTGCGTGCGCCATACGTATTAAGGATATGGGCTTCGTGTAGAGCCTTGATCTGATCTGTCGAAAACATGGCGTCCTGCAACACTTCTGTGGTCATGGGCAGTGCTCCCGTTTTGCGGTAAAGACCGCGACCCTATGCATCCCTCGGAAAGAAGTTACTTCCCACCGTCTATGCATAGTTTCGCGCCTGCCGCCACTAGCCCGAAAAAAAATTCGAGCGCGTTTCACCCAACGAAACGCGCCCCTGCGCGGTCCTTGCTCAGGCTTTCGAAACGGACTCGCCCTTCTTAGGAGCCGATTCGGCTTTAGCCGCTGGCTTCGACTCGGCCGAGGAAGCACCGTTCGATGCGCTGGACGAATCGGATTTGGACTCCGATTTGGCTTCGGCCTTGGCTGAACCGTTTTCGCCCCGCTTGGTCTTGTAGTCCGTCTCGTAAAAACCGGAACCCTTGAATATCAGGCCCGAACCGGTGCCCAGGCGGCGTTTCATGCTTTTGCTTCCACACGCCGAGCATTGCACCTTCGGCACGGCAGAGATCCCGTGAAATTCATTTTGCTCCGCGCCACATTTGTTGCACGCGTAGGTATAGGTTGGCATAGTGTACCACTCCTTAAAAACGCAATGTACGCCGTTACCAACGACCCAGACCGGGCCGGTATTTCTGTTCCGGCGGGGGGCAAAGTTTACCATGCACTCCCATGGCCAGTAAAGGTAGCGAGTTGAAAGCCTTACGACCTCTCATCGCCCAGACCGGCATTCTGCCCGACGCAGCCGCACTGCCCGTGGATCGCCTCAGCGAACTGCCATTGGCGGGGTCGCAGGTGGCCGTTGTTGGCGCGGTGGCGCTGGGTCTCCTCTACTGCTTCTTGGGATACAAAACCCTGAAATTCGTTATTGGACTAACCGGATTTCTCTTGGCCGGGGCTGTCGCCGGCCTGATCGCGGGCTATCTGAGCAAAGGTGAACCCTTGATTATGGGGCTGTTTGCCCTTTTCGGAGGCGGATGTGGCGCGGCGGCTCTCTTCTTTCTGTACCGCACCGGCATTTTCATTCTGGGGTCAATGGCCGTCGGCCTGATCTCACACCAAATTCTGTCGGTTCGCGATGTCGAGTGGGCTATTTGGGGGGTCATCGGCGGGGCGTTTGCCGGCGGCATCGTGGCCTTGTTATTGGAAAGGCCCGTTATGACCCTCGGGACCGCCGCTCTCGGGGCATGGGCGACTGTCTGTGGCGTAGCGTATTTCTTCCTCGGTCCAGATGTGGTGCAGTCCTTGGGCGAGCCTTTAGCCATGGACCGCAATCGGGGCATAATGGTTTTGTGCTGGGCGGTACTTACCCTTGCCGGCGTTCTGGCACAAATTGCCACCCACAAAGGCCGCAAGCCTCCGAGTGAAACCTAGACAGCGACTTTTCTTGTAAGTATATAGATTGCAACAGGTTAGCTCTTTAACAGGCGATTGGGCTGCCCGAAGACAGAACGGCTCCCCAATCTTGCCCTGATTGCGCTTATCCTGTATCGCTTTTAGTTTGTTCTCAAGGAACTTACGTCGGATTGGCTGTCGTGTATGGCGTGAAGAATATTTTGTGCCATTCGTCTTGTTGAGAAGAAATTGAGACCGCGTTTTTACCCATGCCTTCGATGGATTGGCCGCGACCAATTGAGTCAGGGCAAACCGGTATTACTTGATGTTGTGCAGTCATCTTGTCACAATATTGTAAGCGATGCGGTAAGCAATAGTGCCGATTGCGGTGCCGTCACATCCCAATCGGCTGCTGAGGGCATTTCGATGTTGTGCCAGCGATGCCACAAAAACCTTGCCTCGGTGCGTTATGCCGAGGTTGTAGACGGAAAAGTTGCCGATCTGCATCTGTGCCAGGACTGTCTGGCGCGCCAGCAAGGTGAATCTTCAACCGGCTTCGGTCTGTCGGGCGCCGCGCCGCGCCCCAAGCGAAGTCAGGCCAGCCGCGAGCGTGCGCGAACGGAGGGCGTCCCCAACCTGTCCTGTCCGGCCTGCGGAACTCGGCTTCGCGACGTGTTGGATCGGCGGCGGGTGGGTTGCGCGACGTGTTACAGCACGTTTGAAGAACACTTGGATCCCCTGATTCGCGACATGCATGTGGCCCTGATTCACCGGGGAAAGAAACCCAACCTGGACGACGAGCGTCAACGAAAACGGGGCCAGTTGCAGGCCAAGCGTGCGTTGTTGCGAAGTGCATTAAAGACCGAGAATTACGAAGAAGCGGCGCAGCTCCGGGACACCATCCAACAAATGGAGTCCACAATGATTGGGCCCAATGAACCAGGACCGGATCATGCTCGAAACACTACGAGATAAGGCACTGCCCTGGCTGGGCGGTAAAGGACCTGGTTCGGAGTCCGCGCTCTTTACGCAAGGGACGCTTCGGCGTAATCTTGCGGATTTGCCGTTTCCCGGACTGGCCTCCGAAAGCGAACGCCGCGTGGTGGCGGATCGGGTGGTACAGGCGGTGGAGCAATCCGGGCTATTCGCCGGCGGCCAGTACTACAGTCTGGAAACAATTGACACTCGAGAAGCGCGGTTTCTGGAAGAACGCCGGCTAATCAGCCGTGAACTGCTGTACGGATATGGTCCCCGCGGCGTGTTTGTGAGCGACGACCAGGGCGTCAGCCTGATGATCAACGAGCGCGATCACGTAGTGGTGACGTGCCATTTGCCCGGGCAGCAGTGCATGGAAGTGTGGAATCGCGTCGACCAAATTGACACCCTGCTTTCCGGCCCGTTGGATTTCGCATATGAAGACCGCCATGGCTTTTTGGCTTCCCGGCTGGAGGATCTGGGCACCGGACTCAGCATTCGGGTGGTGATGCACCTGCCGGGGCTTGGGGCGGCGCAGCGGCTTCTGGCGATCGACCAGCGATTTCGGGAAGAACATCACTGCATTGAAGGACTCTTCGGGCGTTTGGAAGATGCGCCGGGCGATTTGTTTACCGTAGGCAATCTGGCGACGATGGGTCGATCGGAAGAAGAGGTCGTATATCACGTTCGTACGCGTGCGACCGATTTGGCGGCGCAAGAGCGCGAGTCGCGCGATCTGATGTTGAACGAGGGTGCGCATGGCGTCGCCGATCGCGTGGGGCGCGCATTGGGCGTGGCTCGCGGAGCGCATTTGCTCACGTTTGAAGAAGGCTTGTCGTTAATATCCTCATTGCGCCTGGGCACGCTCACGTCGTATTTGGAAGGATTCACGTTGGGCCAAATCGGCGACGTGATGATGACGTCCCAAGCCGCGCATCTGGAATTACGGCTGGGCCGCGCTTGCGACGACCTTACGTTACGTCTGGAGCGTGCGGGGTTGTTTCGCGAGCGTTTTTCGTAGAGCCGGCCGGAGGCAGGCAGGAACCATAACAAAAGAAGCGCAGGCTGCCAAGACGGGGCCGGTCATCGGGCGCTTGGAAATAAGGACACCTAATTCTATGTGGGAACGGTTTACCGAACGAGCGAAACACGTGGTGAGCGCGGCGCGTGAAGAAGCGACCCGGTTGGGGAGCGAATACGTCCGCACGGAGCATATTCTGCTCGGCCTTTGCCGCGAACCCGATGGTATCGCCGCGCGCGCGCTCGAAAATCTGGGCGTGGACATTGAATCGTTGGCGATGGAAATCGAGCAACAAGTGCAGAAGGGCAATGCCGTTGTTTCGGGAGATGAAATCGCGTTTACTCCGCGCGCCAAGAAAGTGTTGGAACTGGCCGTGGACGAGGCGCGCCGGTTCAACCACAACTATATCGGCACGGAGCACATTCTGCTCGGCCTCGTGAAAGAAGGCGAAGGCATTGCGGCGAAGGTCCTTCAGGATATGAAAGTGGATCCCGATCGAATTCAGGCCGAGGTGATCCGCCTGTTGGGCGATCAGGGCAAGTCCGGCCAGCAGCCGGCGAGCGGAAAAAAATCCCAAACACCGGCGCTGGACACGTTTGGCCGCGACCTTACCGAACTGGCCCGGGAAGGTAAGCTCGATCCCGTAATAGGGCGCGCCGGTGAAATTGAACGCGTAATCCAGGTGTTGAGCCGCCGTACGAAAAACAATCCCGTACTGATTGGCGAGGCCGGCGTGGGCAAGACTGCAATCGTCGAAGGGCTGGCGCAGGCGATCATCAATGGCGATGTGCCCGACCTGCTCTTGAACCGGCGCGTGTTGACGCTGGACTTGGCAGGCGTTGTCGCCGGAACCAAGTACCGCGGCCAGTTTGAGGAACGCCTGAAATCGGTCATGAAAGAAATCAGGCGCGCCGACAATATTATCCTGTTTATTGACGAGTTGCACACGATAGTCGGAGCCGGCGCGGCTGAAGGCGCTGTTGACGCCGCGAACATGTTGAAGCCCGCGTTGGCCCGCGGCGAACTGCAATGCATCGGAGCGACGACCCTCGACGAATACCGCAAACACATTGAAAAAGACGCGGCACTCGCCCGGCGATTCCAGACCATCATGGTAGACGAGCCGTCTGTCGAACAGACTATCGAAATCATCAAGGGGCTGAGCGACAAGTACGAAGCGCATCACCGGGTCAAATTCAGCGACGATGCAATTCTGGCGGCCGCAAAGTTGTCGCACCAGTACATCACCGACCGGTTCTTGCCCGACAAGGCCGTGGACGTTATTGACGAAGCGGGCAGCCGTGCACGGTTGCAGATTACCACTCGCCCCGCCGCGTTGAAGCTGATCGAACAGGAAATTGAGGAAGTCACACAGCAGAAAGAGGCGGCTATCCGCCGGCAGGAATACGAGAAGGCGGCGGGACTGCGCGATCGCGAACGCTCCCTGATCGCGGATTTGGAAGCAAAAAAGCGCGAATGGGAAATGAAGCGCGATTCCTCCGAGATGATCGTAAGCGAAGAAGACATTGCGTACATAGTTTCGAAGTGGACCGGCATACCGCTGACGAAGTTGGAGGAAACCGAATCTTCGCGGCTATTGCGCATGCGCGAGGAACTGCACAAACACTTGATTGGCCAAGACGCGGCTATCGATGCCATCACGCGTTCGATACAGCGGTCGCGGGCGGGACTGCGTAATACGAAACGGCCCGTGGGTTCGTTTCTGTTCCTGGGACCGACGGGCGTCGGCAAGACCCTGCTCGCGAAAACGCTGGCCGAGTTTCTGTTTGGCAATGAAGACGCGCTGATAACCATTGATATGTCGGAATATATGGAGAAGTTTGCCGTTTCCCGGCTTGCCGGGGCGCCTCCGGGCTACGTCGGCTACAATGAGGGCGGGCAATTGACGGAACAGGTCCGGCGTCGGCCGTATTCGGTAGTGCTATTTGATGAAATTGAGAAGGCCCATCCCGATGTGTTCAATATCCTGCTCCAGGTTCTGGAAGACGGCCATATGACCGATTCCACGGGCCGCAAGGTGGATTTCCGCAATACGGTCATCGTGATGACCAGCAATATCGGCGCGCGGCGTATCGGGAAAAATGTGACACTGGGATTCCAGCGGGACACCCGGGACGACGACTACCGGGCGATGAAAGATCGGGTGATGGACGAAGTCCGCAAAGTATTCAATCCCGAGTTCCTGAACCGGGTTGACGAAGTGGTGGTATTCCAGCGGCTTAACCACGAGGAACTGGTGCGAATTGTTGACATTCAAGTGGCGGAAGTGATAGAACGCTTGCGCGAAAAAGGCCTCGAACTGTCCCTGTCTGATGATGCCAAAGAGTTTGTCGTTCGAAAGGGGAGCGACGAGCAATATGGCGCGCGGCCTTTGCGGCGTGCGGTTCAGCAGTATGTCGAGGATCCGCTCTCCGAGTTGGTGCTACGGGGGAATTTTGGGCCAGGCGACCACATTGAAATCCGCACTTCGGACGAGGAAGACAAGCTTACGTTCAAAGCGGTCATGCGGGTGCCGGAAGGCATAACCAACTGAGCGACACCACGGATTCGCCCAGCGGAAGGTAGGACTTCATTGCGACAGAGAATCGTACTCGGTATGGCGGCTCTCGGCGTGTGTCTTTTGCAGGCGTATGCTCAACAGGAGACGCCGCAGGGGGTTACCGTCAAGGAAGTCCGCATTGAGGGATTGGAACGCGTCAGCGATCAGGTAATCCGGTCCCAACTCGAAATCCAGCCCGGTCTGGCGTTCAATGATCGTGCCATAGCGCGCGATATCAAACGGCTCTTCGACACTACGTACTTTTCCACCGTTCGCGTGGAATCGTCCGAGCCCTCGGGCGGCGAAGTCATCGTCACCTACATTGTCGAAGAGAAGCAGGTCATTGGCGAGGTCAAAATTGTCGGCAATGACAAAGTCCGTACCCGCAATATCCGGGGCGCCCTTTCGTGGCGGGAAGGCGACACGTTTGTGCCCGAGGCCTATGAAGAAGAGCGCGAAGCGGTACTGCGCGTGTACGAGTCCAAAGGCATACCGAACACAAGCGTGGATATCGTCGTGGAGAAGGTCGGCCCATCGCGGGTCCGCATCACCTACCTGATTGACGAAGGCCGCAAGGCGCGTATTCACTCGATCGCCGTGGAGGGCAACGAGGCCCTGAGCGATCGCAAGGTGCGCCGCTCCATGGCGACCAAGAGGCGCTGGTGGTTCCTGGGCGGCAAGTACGACGAAGAAAAATTCAACGCGGACATGGGAGCCATCAAGGATAAGTACGGCGATGTAGGCCGCTTGGAAGCTGAAGTGACCCGGGCGGATCTCCAATACACGGAAAATGCCAAGGGGCTGAATATCACCATTTATGTCGATGAAGGTCCGGAGTATTCGGTCGGTTCGCTTGAACTGGCGGACAATACGGTATTTGACGACGACGAAATTATGGGGCTTCTCAAGGTTGAAGCCGGCGACATCCACAACCGCGGACAAGTGGAAGCCGATGCCCAGACGATCACCAAAGGGTATGCGGACAGCGGCTACGTGAATGCCGAAACGACGCCGCAGGTAACGTTAAACCGCGACAATAACACAACCAACGTCGTGCATCGCGTGGCCGAAGGCGACTTGAAGTATGTCAAGGAAATCAAGATCACCGGCAACGACGTTACACGCGACGATGTCATACGCCGCGAAGTGTTTATGAATCCCGGAGAGCGTTTTGACGGCAGCTTGATGGAAGCCACGCGAATTCGCCTGAACAACACCGAATATTTCGAAGCGGTGCGGATGAATCTCGAAGATATCGAAGGCGATGACGAGTTTTCGAATCTGATCATCGACGTGGACGAAGGCAAGACCGGCTTCTGGAACTTTGGCTTCGGCTACAACACGGATGAAGGTTTCGGCGGATACACGGAGCTAAAATTCGACAACTTCGACATCATGAAATGGCCGACCTTCAGCGGCGGCGGCCAGCAATTGCGCATTCGCCTCGCGTTGGGTCAGCGCCGCACCGAATACAACATCAGTTTCACGGATCCCGAATTCTTGGGATACCCGCTGGGATTCGGGTTTGACCTCTTTGACGAGTCGGTCGAGTACACCGGCGGCACGGACTACACGGAAGAGTCCCGAGGCATACAGCTTCGCTTTGCCAAGGTGCTGTCGCCGTACGTCACCGCGCGCGCGGCCTACCGGTTCCGCAGCGTGAACTACAGCGATTTCGACACCGGGCTCTTTAACCCGTACCGGGACTATTTAGGAGGCGATACGACCTCCAGCACCTTGTGGGGCATCAACCGGACGACGGTGGATAACACACGCGACGCCACGCGCGGCGCCCGGCACGACCTGCAAATTGAATTTGCCGGTTTGGGCGGCGACAACGACTTCTACAAGCTGGACCATGATTCCACGTGGTACTGGTCGTTTGGCGAAGAAAAGAAGTGGGTGTTGTCGTACCGGTCGCGCCAAGGTATTGGCGGAACCTGGGGCAATTCGGACGTCATCCCCTTGTCCGACCGCTACTTTGCCGGTGGCTCGACGACCGTGCGTGGCTACGACAACCGTGATATTGGGCCGAAGGTGAAGGAGTTCATCTTCTTCGGCGAGGAGCGGGCTGTGGGCGGCGAGTTGCGGCTGCTGAACAGCGTGGAAATCAAGTACAAAGTCAATAAGATGCTGCGGTTGTACGGGTTTATCGACGGCGGTGGTGTGTGGCTCGAACCCAGCGACTTTGGCTTCGGCGACATGAAGTACGGCGCGGGCGTGGGTATCGGATTCGACGTGCCTCGTTTTGGCCCGATTCGGTTGGACTACGCCGTGCCACTCAATCCGGAAGACGATCAAGGCGGTGGCAAGTTCCACCTGCAGGGCGGTTTCCGGTTCTAGTCAAGTGTTTACGAGCGGTCACGCCCCCGAGCGTGGCCGCTCTTCTTTATGCTTCCGAACAAATGAATGGATGGCCCCCAAGTGTCGTCTGTTTGCGTGCTGTTTCTTTTAGATGGTATACTCTCGCTTCATTTCAATGTGGTCAGCAAACGTGTTGGACCGGCCGGCCCACGAGTCAACACGTGGAATAAGTCAGCCAAACTCAACTCTATGATGGATGCTCCGGGCCGGTGCATGAGAGGGGATCGTTAGCCGTGAAGAATACGCTCTTTTTCTGCCTTACGGTGTTTGTGGGAGCGATTGCGGGTTCATTCATCGCGTCGTCTTTGGAAGGCGACACGGCCCATGCCGCGGCCGGACAGGCGACGGCACAGCAGGCGCCCATGAAATTGGCCGTAGTGGATCGTAAGAAAGTATATGACGCCTACAATCGCCAGAAGTCGGATATGGCTGCACTGGAAAAGAAAAAAGACGCACTTCAGGCGGAAATTAACAACCTGGCCGATCAAATTAAGGCCAACAAAGATAAATTCGATGCTACGCCAGAAGGCCAACGCGAAGAATTGGGACGTCAGATAGAAGCGAGTCTGGCGGATCTGCGTGCGGAAGTGCAAAAGAAGCAGAGCGAAATTGACAATGAAACGAGCAAGTTTCTGCGCACGATTATGGAAGATATCGAAAAAGCCATCGCTGCCATAGGCACTCAGGACAATTACCACATCATCTTTGAGGCCGATCCGAAAGTGGCCTCCGTGATTTACTTTAGCCCGACGGTTGACATTACGTCTCAAGTGATTGCCCGTCTCAACAGTGGTTCGTAAGGCCGGATTGCCGTGCAGGGTGTGGCCATTTCGGCCGCTCCGCGAGGCGGTTGCATGAAAGCAACGGTGGCAGAAATCGCCGGTTGGTTGGGTGGCTCGGTAATAGGGGATGGAACCATCCCGATTTCCGGGGTGAACGGCATCCGCGACGCGGCAGAAGGCGATCTGACGTTCTTGTATGATAGCCGGTATGCCGGTCATTTAGGAACGACCCAGGCCTCGGCTATTCTCGTGGGCCGAAGCATCTCCGAGGCGCCCAAACCCCTGATACAGGTGGAGAATCCCTACGCCGCGATGGTGATGGTGCTTCGGCAAGTGGAAGCCGAGTTTAGACCGGCGTCGGCAGGAATTCACCCCTCGGCATCCCTCGGAGAGGGAGTTACATTGGGGTCCAACGTATCCGTCGGGCCACAAGCGGTACTTGAAGACGGATGTACGATAGGGGAAAACACGGTCATCGGCGCCGGGGTTTTCGTGGGTCGCCAATCGCGTTTGGGCCGGGATTGCACAGTTTACGCCAATGTCGTTCTGCGGGAACGGGTTACATTGGGTGACCGCTGCATCATACACAGTGGAGCGGTGATTGGAAGCGATGGGTTTGGTTTTCTGCCCCACGAAGGCCGGCACGTCAAGATCCCTCAGGTGGGTACCGTCATCCTGGGAGACGATGTGGAAGTCGGCACGAATTCGGCAATCGACCGGGGCACCATGGGTGCAACGCGTATTGGCAGCGGCACCAAAATTGACAACCTTGTGCAGATCGGCCACAATGTGCGAATAGGTCAAAATTGTATTTTGTGCGGCAATGCGGGTATCGCGGGTAGCGCGATCCTGGGAGACAATGTCACCATTGCAGCGGGAGCAGGGGTTAACGGCCACGTGGAAGTAGGCGATCGCGCCATCGTGGCCGCCTATTCGGGGACAACGAATTCCGTAAAGTCCGGCGAAGTGGTTTTCGGCTATCCGGCCGTTGAGATTCATAAGGGCCGCCGCATGCATGCGGCCCTTCGCAACCTGCCCGACGCCCTTCGCCGCATCCGAGACCTGGAAGACCGTCTGGTCGAGTTGGAAAACAAATTTCATGGAAAAACAGAAGACAATTGCTAGAGACGTTTCCTTCTCCGGAATCGGTCTCCACACCGGCAATCTGACCACCATCACGTTCAAGCCCGCGCCGGTCAATAGCGGTATTACGTTCTACCGCGTCGACTTGCCGGGGCGGCCCGCCATCAAGGCGGACGTGGACAATGTGGTGGACGTCTCCTACGGCACGACCATCGGCGCCGACGGCGCCATCGTTCACACCGTGGAGCATGTGCTCGCGGCCGTGGCCGGGCTGTCAATCGACAACCTCGACATCGAGGTGGACGCGAATGAGACTCCTGTAGGCGACGGCAGCGCCGAACCGTTCATGAGCACGCTGCAAAAGGCGGGCGTTGTCGAACAGGATGCGGAACGCAACTACATCAAGGTGGAGCACCCTGTTTATTACAAGAACGGGGAGGTCACGTTGAGCGTGCTTCCCGCGGACGAATTGCGGATTACCATGACGATCGCGTTCGACCATGTGTCAATCGGAACGCAATACGCGACCTATACCATATCGCCCGAGACCTTTGCGAAGGACATTGCGCCGGCGCGCACGTTTGGATTCTTGCGCGACGCGAAGATGCTGCAGGAGCGCGGCCTGATCAAAGGCGTTAGCCTTGAGAACGCGGTGGCCATCGGCGACGAGTCCATCCTGAATGACAGCCTTCGATTCCCCGACGAGTTTGTACGCCATAAGATTCTTGACTTGATCGGAGACATGTATTTGTTGGGACGGCCGGTCAAAGGGCACGTCGTGGGCGTGAAATCCGGCCATGCCTCCCACATCTTGTTCTCCAAGGAGATCAAGAAGAGTGTGTCGAACGGCCGTGCCAAACGGACAAATGGCCGGACGGTGACGCCAATGCCCGTGGCGTTGGACGTCAATATGATCATGAAAATCCTGCCCCACCGCTTTCCGTTCTTGCTGGTGGACCGGATACTCAGCTACGTGCCGTTTGAGCGGGTGGTGGGGATAAAGAACGTTACGGTCAATGAACCGTATTTCCAAGGGCATTGGCCGGTGATGCCGGTGATGCCCGGCGTGCTCATTATAGAGAGCATGGCGCAGGTGAGTTCCGTACTTATTTTCGGCGAAGACGGCGGCGATCCGGGCAAGGTGGCCATTTTCCTGGGCATTGATCGTGCGAAATTCCGTCGCACCGTTGTGCCCGGCGATCAACTGGTCATCGAGGCCGAAGTTATCAAGATGCGCCGGAATGCATGCAAGGTGCGCGCGTGCGCGAAGGTGGGGCACGAAGTGGCTGCGGAGGCCGACATGATGTTTGGTCTGATGGAAGTACAGCCAAACAAGAATTTGGAAAGCCAGTCCGAAGCGACCAATTAGTCAAGGCGTGACTTTCTGGGCCCCGGCCGCGTCAATGCGCCGGGGCTCTTTTTTTCAGAATGCGCCGCCCTTCGCTCTCACGATGGGCCCCAGGATGCGCTTGAGATTGCCGCCCAGGATCTTGCGTTTGCTCTCGTCATCGATTTGCGCGCCGTAGACTTTGGCAAGCTGCGAAGCGAAACTGCGTCCGCCGGCATCGCTTCCATAAAGTACTCGATCGGCCCCCAATTCACGGACGGCCATTTCCGTCATGCCCGCCGTGGGGTTGCCTCCTCCCAGATCAACGTACACATTTGGAAAAGCCCGTATGGCGCGGATTCCGATCTCCCAGTCGCCGCCGGTGTGCCCGCAAACTAGCGTCGCATCGGGATGGCGCACGGCAAGTTCCGCCAGTTCCATGGGGGTACTCTCGCCGGGCAGGTTGCCGGTAATTTTGATCCACGTGTGTTGAAAGACGACAGCATTCAGCTCCACCGCACGCCGAATGATGGGGTCGATCCCGGGCACATTGCAATGCTCTGCAACCCACAACTTGATACCAACCATGGGGCCTTCCGCCACGCACCGATCAAGTTCGCGTAACGATTCCTCCGGATACTTGGGATTCAAATAGACAAAACCAAACGCGCGGTGATGCCAGTGGCTGAGTGCCTGCAGCACTTCATCATTATCGCGCCGGAATCGATCCGGATCGGGATCGTAGTCCCATTCCATACCCATGAACACGCAGAGCTTTTCTATCCCCATTCGATCCGCGTGCCGTATAAGCGCGGCCATACGCTCGTCGGGTGTTCGTCCTTCGACACCGGACAGGTGATTGTGAAGATCCCATATTTCGGCCTGTTGGGGCTTCACTTGTCCGGGCCCTTTCCGGGGTTTGCGAACAACGGAGGATCGGCGTCCATCATGGATTGCAGGCAACCCGCGGCAACGCGATCGAATCCCGCGGGCGAAGGATGAACGCCGTCGGGCATGAGTTCCGGCGGACTTGGCAGGTCGGACGCCGCCTGCATACCGGCTTGACGTTGCAGCAGGCCATACTGACTTACAAAAAGACCATTTGAAAACTCAGCGATGAGCGCTGCTTTCTTCTTCGCCAATTCGAGCAATGCGTCGTTGAGCAGTTTTGGCGTGCAGTCTCCCTTGAATTCCAGATCATACACTTCAGTTATGCGCGCGGGATCGAGAAAATCATAGTCGCAAAGTACGACGCGAATGCCGGGTCTGCATTCGCTCAGAAACCGGATTACCGTCTCAAGATCACCACAAATCTGACGATATAGACTCTCGCGCTGTTCAGGCGTGGAGGATTCCAAGGCGTTCTTTTGTGCCCAACCCAGCAAATCGTTTCCGCCGAGAAACAATAGAGCGGTGTCCAGGGAAGGTTTAGCCGACAACTCCGAGGCGATGGCGTCGAGTTTTCCGTCGTGGTTCTTCGCCCATTCGCGGGCCGTGGATCCGCCAAGCGCTGTCTTCTGACCCGAGAGTTCGACGTCGTCCAGGCCAAAATTGGCAAAGGCCTTATCGAATGATCGGTTTAGCAGCATTCCGGCAGCCCAACTGTCGCCAATGAGCAGCACCCGCGGTTCGGCATTTGCCGTGCACACGCCCACGAAACTCGCCGCCATCAAGGCGATCACTTTAGAACGACAGCGCCGCCAGTAGGAAAAAGTAGTCGGCATCGTCTGAATCCTTACCGCCGATATTCTCGGATCCGTTGTACCGGACAAACGCACCCTGCCCGAGCGCTTCACCGGAGAAGAGATGTTCCCATCCCGCGCTTACCGTCACGTTGTCCGAATAGGCATAGGTTACCCGGAGCGTGACGGCATCGCCAAGTTCGTTGGATGCTTCCTTGGTGAGAAAGCTCAAAGACGGCGCAATGGGAATTTCAAACCTGGCTGCGCGGAAGCTCCACGGCATGTCAAACGGATCGAGTACTTCATAGTGGGCCGCTTCGAGAGAGATGGAAATCGTTTCCACCGGCTCCAAAACGATACCGGCGCGCACCTGCCAGAAATTCGAAAGCGACTTCTCGTTGTCAAATAGGTTGGTGTAAGCGTTTTCAGAAAACAGCCGGACAAAAGAAACGCTGGCTTCCGGCGTATCCAACGGATCCATCCAATCCTGAAACGAGAGGTCGCGATTGTCTTCGCCTCCGATATACGCCCCGCCCACATACAGCCTCGGACTCCAAGAGGCATCAAACGTATAACCAAGTTCGATATCGCCCGCGAATGCGTCGAACTGTGCGCTGTTGTCGCCATACAGGAATGGCCTGAACGAAGCACCGACGGCATCGGCTTCGCCAAATTGATACGCCGCATGGAGCGCATAGTCCCATGATGCAATATCACCCCGCACGAAAATGCCCATGGTGTGAAGATTGCTCGGGTCATAGTTGTCCAGGCCGAACACATCTTCAAGCATCTCTAAAGGACCGGCGAAATTTGTGTCATTCTGAGACCGCGCATCGCGCAACCAGTACCAATAAGCCGAAACATCCGTTGAGTCGAATCCGGAGTATTCCGCACGTACTCCCGCGAACCCGGTGTTGCCGTCCGATTCCACTGGGCCGGAGTTGCCGATGCGAGTCCAGAATGCATCGAACAACCATGGATCGAGACTCCACGTTAGTCGAGCGCCGTCGAAAGAGAGTCCACGTATGGCATTGCCCTTGTCGGATACAAGCCATCCGTCGTCAAATCTCAGGCGCTGACGGCCGACTCTCAGGCGAATGGGAGCGCCGTAAATCTCGTCCGCCTCCACATACGCTTGAAGTATTTCCACATCATTGACCGAAACGGAACGCGAATCGGATCCCAACTGCCAATTGGACCGAAAATCCTCACCCCAAACGTCGTAACTTTCGATCTCAACGAGTGCGGCGGTGAAAGTAGTGAAATCCGCACGGACGTGAATTCGCGTGTCCATCTCGACAAACTTGCGATCAATAGCGTGATTGTCCCAAGCGTAGGCGCTGTTGGCGCCTTGCGGGCCAAGGGGACGGCCGATCGTAAAAAACCGGGGTATGCGTACTTCGCGGTTGGGATTGAAGCTATTGTGAAACCAACGGCCGCGGATGGCGATCGAACCGCCGATTTCGAAGTTTTGTAGATCGGGATAGGCCGGCCAGGCAGCCAGAACGGCACAAATAAATAGGATTCGACGCACGATAGTCTCAGTTCAAAGTCTTTGCAGAGTAATTAGCCGGGCGGGTGTGAGGGATGCCCTACCGCCAACTCACAAGTGTACCCTACAAGCGTGCAGGGTTGCCAGCGGATAATGACTGCGTGTGGCTCAGGAAGTAAGCGTCGCCTGGCCGGACACATTCTCGACCGGCACATCCTTGGGTGCTCTCCGGCCTGCGCCCGGTTCCACCTCTTCAGGGGTGGGCCAGGTGCCCCGAATCATTCGGTAGACAAGCCGCCGGGCATCGTTGAGGATAGCCAGCAACGCTGGGATGAGGAGAAGTGTTACGCCCGTGGCAAACAATACACCGGCCGATATGGATACGGCCATGGGAATCACCACTTGCGCCTGCAAGTCTTGTTCAAGGATGAGCGGCAGCAAGCCAATACTGGTCGTGGCGGTTGTCAACATTATGGCCCGAAATCGCCTGACCGCGCCGGTCCAT
This sequence comes from Candidatus Hydrogenedentota bacterium, assembly GCA_045863295.1. Classification (GTDB taxonomy): domain Bacteria; phylum Hydrogenedentota; class Hydrogenedentia; order Hydrogenedentales; family SLHB01; genus BTWA01. The sequence goes on along the minus strand of BTWA01000021.1, from coordinate 5,717 downwards.
AACGCCTCGGTAAAGGCCATACCTTCCGCCATCAACTCATTAATGCATTCAATAAGAACAATGGCATCGTTCACAACGACGCCGGCCAGTGCGACAATACCAAAGAAGCTCAAAATGGTGAGGGGAATGTTGTCCAGGTAGTGGCCGAAAACGGCACCGGCAACGCCGAACGGAATCACCACCATAATTATCAACGGCTGCAGATACGAACGGAAAATGGCGGCAACGATGAGGTAGATTCCAAGTATGGCAATGAGGAAGCCTCGCTTCAGGCCGCCCACGGTTTCCATGTTCTCTTCTTCCGCACCCTCGATCGACCACGAAGCAAGTGCAAACTGCGATTTGAGGTTGTCCAGGTATCCACTGTCGACCAGATCGCCTACAACTTCGTGTGGAGCGGCCTTGTTGGCGTCCACGGCCGCCGTAACGGCGATGCGCCGCATACCGTTCGATCCGCGAATGAGAGAATACCCATTGGCCATCTCAAGTGTCGCAACAGACAACAACGGAACATTCTGGCCCTGCGGCGTGGGAATGCGCACTTGCTCCAGATCGGAAATCGTCTTTCGATCGCCGTCGGGGAAGCGTACTCGTACGCGCATGTCGTCCCTGCCCCGCTGTTGGCGGATGGGCTCTGCTCCGTAATACCCGGCGTAGAGATGTTGGGCGACGTCGCTCAACGTCAATCCCAGCGTATGCGCTTCTGGCTTCAGCTTGATGCGGACTTCGAGTTTTCCCGATCGGGCATCATCCGAAACCTGAAACACGCCTTCGTACTTGCGGAGCTTTTCCTTCAATTGATTGGAGGCAGCCTGCAGGGCGTCCATATCACGTCCTTGCAGCCAGAGCTCAATGGCGGGCCCGCCTCCACCCACGCTTTCCTCTAAAAAGCTCTGTTGCACGGCGCCCGGGATAACGCCCACTTCTTTTTCCCATTGCGCGGCCAAATCCTGAGAATGCACGCCCCGCTGAGAAGGGCTGAGCATCTCAACCGTAATGCGGCCCATATGGGGCTGATAAACTTGTGTATATGTATGCCGGACGAGGGGCTCGCCGCTGGTAGTCTTGGTTTTTTCCGCGACACGCGCGAACGCCTGGCGCGTTTGCTCTACTGCGTCTCGAGTGACCTCCGGTGGCGTTCCGACAGGGAATTCGACGAATGCCCGCAGGTGATTGCCATCAACCGGGGGCCAGAAAATGACACGGACCACATTGCCGCCAACGAGTCCTGCCGCGACGCACAGGATGCCGACGGCAACGCAGAAGGTCGTGTACCGATGTTCGACCGCAATCCGGGCGCCAGTTCCGACAACATGTTCCGCGAACCAATCCAACCCGTCGCCAATTCGCGCATGCAGTCGGCGCAGTCGCGACGAAACCCGGCTATCCTGGGGTATGGGCAGATTGGGATCCGGCAGGTCATTCAAGTGCGTGGGCAGCATGAATAAACTTTCGACCAGAGAGACCAAGAGCGCGGAGATTACCACCACGGGCATATAAAACATGAGTTGGCCGATGAACCCCGGCACAAACATGAGCGGAATGAACGCCATAATCGTGGTGGTCACAGCCGCCAAGACTGGAGCGCCCACTTCCAGGACCCCCTCCACTGCGGCCTGGATGGGAGGCTGGCCCTTCTTCCGGTGCACGTAAATGGCTTCGCCTACCACAATGGCATCATCAACGATGATTCCAAGCACCACGATGAATGTTATCAGTGTCACCTGGTTAATGCTCGTGTCCAAAAGCCACATGAGAACCAGCGCACCGCTCAGAGAGATGGGTATTCCCATGGCAATCCAGAAACTCAAACGAGGACTCAGAAACAAGGTCAACACGACGACGACTAATATCAGTCCTGCAATACCGTTCTTCACAAGCAGGCTGATCTGACCCTTAATGAACTCCGCATCGTCGAAGCAGGCCGCGATCTGCAGCCCGGGCGGAAGCGATTTCTTCTTCTCGGCCACGTATTTGTGCACTGCTTCGGCGATGGCAATGGAGTCTTCACCCGGGGCTTTCTCAATATAAATCAACGCGCACGGGTGGCCGTCGAAAGTAGCGTAGGATCGGTATTCAATAAATCCGTCGCGGATGTTGGCGACCTGCCCGAGCGTAATGATGTCGCCTTCCGGCGTGGCCTTGACAACAATGGAACCAAACTCTGGACCGGTGTATTTGCGGCCCATGGTCCGGATTCTGATTTCTTCGCCTTCGGCTTTTATCACTCCCGATGGAAGATTCAGACTGCCCTGTTGCACCGCCGCGCTGACTTCCTCGAACGTCAGGCCGTACTGCATTAACTTGTCTTTTGAAATCTCGACCGTAATTTCGTAATTGCGGATCCCTGTGATTTCCGCCAGCGAGATTTCAGGGAGACGCTGCAAATCGGCTCGAACCGTTTCCGCCCACTCTTTCAGTTGGCGCTCGGGCAATTCGCCAAACAAGGCAATGTCGATGACCTCTTCTTCGTCGGTTATCTCCCAAACCAGCGGGCGCTCGGCACGCACCGGGAACGTGGAAATCGAATCTATTGCATTCCGTACACGATCGAGAACCTCTTGTGTGTCGTAGTCGTCCATGACTTCGATAATGACTTCCGCGCCACCCTCATAGGAGGTGGTGGAATACTGCTTAATGCCCTGTAGGCCGTCGATTGCCGCTTCGATGCGTTGGGAGATTGCCTCTTCCGATTCCTCGGGATCCGAACCGGGCAATGACACCGATACCGCAATATAGTTGATGTCGATGTCGGGCATGCTCTCACGGGTCAGATTGAGCGTGGCGATGATGCCGACGATGACGACAATGGACAACACAACGTTCGCGAGTACGTTGTTGCCCACCAGCCTCTCGACGAGCAATCTCACGAAGTGGCCTCCGCGGCAGAAGTCTCGCCGCGCACTTGCACGTCGAGCAATGTGTTGTCGAGCGGGTTGACCAGTTTGGTTGTAATCACGGTATCGCCTTCGGACAATCCCTCAGTGATATAGGCGTGGCTTCCCTGGGTTCTGGCGACTCGAACCGGCACGCTCTTGAGCCTGCCATCCCGCGCGACGTAGACAGAATTGTCCAACGTGATGGCGCTCAACGGGACGCGGTAAACGGCATCGAGATGTTTGCCGGGAATCGATACTTTGCAGAACATGCCCTCCACAAGGGGAAATCCATCCGCCACAGCCTGCTCGGCATTCAAGCGAATGGCGGCGGTTATGGTTCGCACAGATGGATCGAATGACTCGACCCGCGAAAGTGTGCCGGTCCACGTTCGGGCATCCGGGGCCTCGACCCAATAGATCTGGCACTCGACTTGTTCGAGTCCGGCAAACCACGCCCCGCCATCTTTAGATGCAGCATCAAAAGGTAACCAGTCGTGGACGTCGCGGCTGGACAGCTTGACCGGTATCTCCAGCATTGAGTCGTCCGCCAACACCATGATTTCAGAACCCGGCGAAACGAATTGATCGCGTTCCAAGGACACACTCTTTACCCGAGCGTTGAACGGCGAGGCCACGCGGGTTTTTTCCACGCTGATGGCGGCCATTTCGTACCGGGCCTTGGCCGCTTCGAGGCTTTTGGTCATTTCCTCAATGCGGAGTGGATACATCTCAATTTCGTCACGGAGCGTTTCGGCCTCGTCCCGCGCCTGCACGTAGGCTCTTTCCGCCTGATCCAAGTCGGCCTGCGTGCCAACGTCCTCTTTCAAGAGACCATTCAGCCGGTCATATTGCGCTTGTGCCAGGTCGCGTGTCCGCTCAATAGCGGCAATGCGATCCTTTACATTCTTCAACTCACCATTCATCCGTTCTATCGTGCTGGCCGCCTGATCGACGGCCGCCTTGCTTTCGGCGGCCTGCGCCTCATACGGCCGGGGATCGATCACAAACAGCGTTTCACCCGCGGCAATGCGAGTCCCTGGTTCCAGGTCCGGATAGATTTCAATTACTTTTCCAGCCACTTCGGCGGTTATGGGTACTTCATTCAACGTGCGGACTTGGCCGTAGCCCACGATTTCCGTGGCCACGCTTTCCGGCTCGACGATGATGGCCTCAACGGAGAGGGATTTTTCGGATTGCGTCAGGGCCTCCGCCGGAGGTTTTCGCAGAAGGATCAAGGCCGCCATAACGGCGATACCCGTCGTCAGGCATGCGAGCCCTACAAGAAACGACCACCCCGTAGCCCGCTTCATGATCGAAATACCCCCTTCGACGCCTTTTGAGAGACTGGCCAAAACGTACACTCTGCAAGGGCAAGGATTATGCCAAATGGCATTTCCCGCATAAGCTACTGCACCCATACATGTTGCGAGGATCTACCTACGCCAGTACAAAAAACTTCTTGAGCTGAATTCACCATAAGTTGGCCAATCTTGCAGTGATTCGGATATTTTGGCCTCCTGAGGCCAATTCCATCACTCGATCCCGGCCTTTGGACTCCCACGAACATACTTTCGTTTGAATTCGATGGAGTTCCAAGTGTCTTCTCACAATAAAGCCCCCCTGCCGCCAAGAAGCGGCCGGGGGGCGTCCGTGATGTAATCTCGATCAGCCAAATAATGGCTTCAGTGGCAGTCCGCAGTCAACGGCCCGGCCAACTCCTGAAGAAAGAACAGCCGTCCCGGAATCGTGGGCATGTACGTGCTTGTAATCCACGGAGTCGGCTTGTGATGGAGTGTCATCCACAGCGTCATGCCCTGCCACATCATACCCCGGCTCAGCGCGCCGTCGGCCCCGCCAATGCAACGGTCCGATTTCAGGAACAATCCGGGACCTACCGTGTTGGCGGTGGCGGGCACCAGAGTCGACCGGCTTTTGAAGCTCGTAATGGCATTTTGTTCGATGGTCATTGGGTGTAGCTTGGCTGCAATTCGGAATTCTTCCGCCTTCCACGCGGCCTCGGAAGCATACTCTTTGGCGTATTGCGGTTCCCAAAAGGCGATGTGGCAAGCCCGCCCGATTCCGTATACCGTGACAAGCTTGGCGCCATTCTTCTTCAATCCGCGAATCTGGTCGCCAAACTTGGGAAGTTCGGTTTTGGTCGCGTAGTGGCGCTGGCTCTTCGGGGGGGCGGCATTGCCGAGGGGACCGTAAAATGCCTCTTCCATGGCGTTCTGAAATGCCGCAGGGTCTTTTGCGGGGAGCGTATTGCCTTTCGCGTCGCTCCATTCATCCATGTTGAATCCGTGAACATGCTTGCAGTTCACCTTCCACTCTTTCAGGAAATAAACCGCCCAACGGTACATACCCATCGGCCCCACCGGAAGAATAAATGCGATGGGCTTCTTTGCCTCGGCAGCGCTCTTGATTTCCATTGCGATTTCGTGACCCAACATGACATCGAAATCGGCCAGGCTAGGACACAGAACGGGTTCAAACCCCTTGTTCCACCAAGCCTCGCGTTTGGTAAGCGCTTCCGGCGGGCGAGAACAGATTTTGTCGATAGCGTCGAGGTCCCATCCTTCGGGGAAGTATCCTTCGAGCAATGTACCTTTCATTGTCGACATGAGATTGACAGCCATAACGAGTCTCCTTCCGGGAATCAAAGTTTCAGACAATCCATAGTACAAAAGGGAATCGGGACTGTCCAGAGGGCTGGCGAAGATTGGAAGGCGGCATGACAGGAGGGTATACCGCGGTAAGTAAGGCGCGCCCGGCTCATACTACACCGGGCGCTTCAACATCCCCTACCAAGTGCGTACCCCTACCCACTAATGGTAG